>NZ_JBFAJH010000023.1:0-98644 GCF_040655115.1 Streptomyces atratus
TCTTCGAGGTGTGCCGGTAGGCATCGCGGCGTTCCTGCAACGCCCCGTTGTAGAGCGAGCAGTGATCAAGCAGCATCTCGCCGAGCGCGATCTGTCGGCCCACGGTGGGCCGCATGAGGAACTTGTACGCACGGATCACCCGGCCCACCCCCTCCCGGTCAGCTTCGGAGATCATACTCCAATTGGCTTATGTCACGACGTAGGGAACCAAACTCCGACATTCGCACCGGCCGCCACGTCGAGTACCACCTTCACGCTCACTTGGTGTTCCTCACCAGATACCAGCGCGGCATGTCCGATGACGCCATGCTGAAACGGTGCGAAGAGATCATGCGCGAGGTCTGCGCCGGGTTCGAGACGGAACTGCGCGAGTTCAACGGTGAGGCCGACCACGTCCACCTTCTCGTGCACCACCCGCCGAAGATTGCCCTCTCCAAGCTGATCAACAGCCTCAAGGGCGTCAGCTCCCGCTACCTGCGGGCCGAGTACACCGACCGCATCAACCGGACCGGCATGGGACCGGTGTTCTGGTCCCGCTCCTACTTCGCCGGCTCCTGCGGCGGCGCACCGCTCACCGTGATCCGCCAGTACATCGAAGGACAGAAGCGGCCCACCCGACCGTCACCGACGCAGACGCAGAGAACTCCGGCGCTCCGCGCCTCCGCGCTCAGGATGCGTTTCCCTCCCCGGCTGAAGCCGGGGATACCCACGCAAGATCAGGGATGGGGGCATGGTCGGCTTCCCGTACACCTCATCAGGTCGCAGCGACCTTGAGCCGTTCTGGCCCTCCCGTCAGCATCATGACTTCGACCGGGTGTGTTGCCGCGCGTGGAACGCGCAGGCCCTCTAAAGCCGCTCACCCCGGCCTTCGGTCCGCGGCCACGACGCAAGTCCGTCCCTCGACGACTCCTTCGCGCGAAAGAGCTGACCCTCATGGCGAACACTCGTACCTTCTCTGCCGCCGCTGTCACCACAGCGTCCACGGCGACCACTGCAACCGCCCGCTCCGTCCCTCCCAACCGTCACAGGCTGCGTGCCGTCGCCACCGACGATGTCGTCCAGCTGGCCGATGCGGCCGGCTTCCTGCCGCCGGGCGCGACCTGGCTTCCGGCACCCCAGCACACCGTTCCGGCGCTGCCGGGCCGTCCGCCGATGATCGGCTACCTGGTCCTCGTACCCGCTGACCAGCAGCCCGCCGTCGCAGCCGCGGCCGCCGCGGCGCAGCGGATCGTGCCGGAGCCGCTGGTGGCGCCGGAGGCGGGGCCGGTACGCATCGACGGTGTGCAGCGCACCGCGACGGTGGACGGGAGCACGCTCGACCTCACGTTCCTCGAGTTCGAACTGCTCGCCCATCTGGTGGCGCACCCGCACCGGGTGCACACCCGCGACCAGTTGGTGACGACCGTCTGGGGCTACGGGCACGTGGGCGACGGGCGCACCGTCGACGTCCACATCGCCCGGCTGCGCCGCAAGCTGGGCGCCGAGCACCGCCGGTCGATCCAGACGGTGCGCCGCGTCGGCTACAAGTACACCCCCTGACGGGCACGCAGGCGGGGAGGCCTGCTCGACCGGTACGCATCCGGTCGGGCAGGGCCCTTTCCGTGCGGGCGTGCAGGTGTCGGCCGCCACACCCCGGACCGGCCGGAACAGGGGCGGCCTCCGGCACGCTTCACCACCCCGATCTCCCGGGCGCAGGACGAGACCGTGAGGGTGGTGCTGGGTACACCCCCTCCTGGGTGGCGAGACGGCTCACGCCGCGGAGGCCCGTCGGGTGAGACTGTCCTCGGACCGGCGCTGCCACGAAGGCCCGGCGAGGGGAGAAGGACCATCATGAACGCGATTCGGATCCGAGTACGGCCCGCGCTGCTGGCCGCCGGGCGCGGGCTCGTCCTGTCGTTCGCCACCCTGGCCGGGTCGATCAGCCACTTCGTGCTGACAGTGCTCTCGATCGTCCTCATTCCGCTGGGCCTGGGACTCCTCACCACCCCGCAGATGCTGACCGCGGTCCGCAGACACGCCAATCAACGCCGGCTGCTGGCCGCGACCTGGGCGGACCTCCGCATCCCGGTCCCCTATCGCCCTCTTCCCAAGGATCTGCGCGGCGGGCTCGCGGGCCAGGTGGAGCGCACCACGCTGATGCTGAAGGACCCGGCGACGTGGCGGGACATCCGGTGGCTGCTGGTGGACATGACGGCCGGCTCCGTAGTGGTGCTCGTGGCTGCCGGACTGATGATCTATCCGGTGGAGGGGGTCGTCCTGGCGGCGGGCCTGTGGCGGGTCTTCACCGACGACACCTACTGGTACGGATTCGTGCCGGTCGACAGCCAGGCGACGGCGCTGGCCGCCGCGGCGCTCGGTGGGGTGCTCTTCCTCATCGGTCTCGCAGCGAGCGAACGGCTGCTGCGGCTTCACTTCGTGATCGCTCGCTCGGTACTGGCGCCCACCCATGAGCAGGAACTGGCCCGGCGGATCGACCGGCTCACCGAGACCCGGCACGAGGCCGTGGACACCGCAGCGTCCGAACTGCGTCGTATCGAGCGCGACCTGCACGACGGCGCGCAGGCCCGGCTGGTCGCCATGGGCATGAACCTGGGCACGATCGAGGCGCTGATCGAGAAGGACCCGGCGCAGGCCAAGACGCTTCTCGCGATGGCCCGCGAGTCCTCCGCGGAAGCCCTCACCGAGCTGCGCGATCTCGTACGGGGCATCCACCCGCCGGTTCTGGCCGAACGCGGACTCGGGGACGCCGTAAAGGCGTTGGCGCTGCGGCTGCCCATCGAGTCCGAGGTCGAGGTGCAGCTGGCCGGGCGCGCCGAGGCGCCGGTCGAGTCGGCCGCCTACTTCGCGGTCAGCGAGACCCTGACGAACGCCGCCAAGCACTCCGGGGCGGACCGCCTCTGGGTGGACATCCACCACGCCGACGCGATGCTGCGGATCTCCGTCACGGACAACGGCAGGGGCGGCGCGATGATCGGATCGGGCTCGGGTCTGAGCGGTATCGAACGCCGACTCGGTACATTCGACGGCATCATGGCCGTCAGCAGCCCCGCGGGCGGTCCCACCATGGTGACCATGGAGATCCCTTGCGAGTTGTCCTAGCCGAAGATCTCTTCCTGCTGCGCGACGGTCTGGTCCGCATGCTGGAGGCGTACGACTTCGAGATCGCGGCAGCCGTCGAGACCGGACCCGAACTGACGTGTGCGCTCGCGGAGTCGGATCCGGATGTCGCCGTGGTCGATGTCCGGCTTCCGCCGTCCCACACGGACGAGGGACTGCAGTGCGCACTCGCGGCCCGAAGGGCCCGACCGGGGCTGCCGGTGCTCGTCCTCTCCCAGCATGTGGAGCAGTTGTACGCGCGTGAGCTGCTGGCGGACGGCAACGGAGGCATCGGGTACCTTCTCAAGGACCGGGTCTTCGACGCCGACCAGTTCATCGACGCGGTACGCAGGGTCGCGGCGGGCGGCACCGCGATGGACCCGCAGGTGATCTCGCAGCTGCTGTCGCGGCGGGCACAGGACAAACCGATGGGCGGTCTGACCCCGCGCGAGCTGGAGGTCATGGCGCTGATGGCGCAGGGCCGTTCGAACGCGGCGATCGCCTCGCAGATGGTGATCACGGAACGGGCGGTGGCCAAGCACACCTCGAACATCTTCGGGAAACTCGACCTGCCGCCGTCCGACGACGACAACCGCCGCGTTCTGGCCGTTCTGGCCTACCTGGACCAGGGGTGACCTGACCGGCAGCCGCTCACCGGGCCGGACTCAGGTGCAGCGTGGTCACCCCCAGGTGGGGTGCGGCCCGGCACTCCAGGACCTTCACCCGTACCGCCGTCGCGGTGACGGGCGAGGCGATCGGCAGAATGCGCCGGTTGCCGATGGTGGTGCCCTCGGCGATCCGCTGTCGGCTGCCGTCGATCCGGGCCTCCAGGGCGAACTTCTCGACGCCCTGACCGTGCCGGATGTCCTCGCGGACGGCGACCCGGTCGAGGGTGTACGGTCCCGGGCTCTGCGTGCTCCGCACGTCGGTGCCGTAGGTGCCGCGTACGGCCCTGCCGAAGGCGGTCGGTGACGGGACGTCCGCAACGGCGACGCGGCCGTCCCGGCCGGGCGGCACGTTCAGCAGGAGCGAGGCGTTGCGGCCGACGCTCTTCTCGTACAGGTTCATCGACTGTGCCGGAGCCCGGCCAGGAGTTGGCGCCGTCCAGCCAGAGTTCCTCGACGGGCCCGTACGGGGTGAACAGCTCGTGGAGCGCGTCCCACCAATCGCCCGGCGGCGGCATGTCAACCGTTGAACCATGCCGCCGCGTCGAGCCGGAACGCGTCGGCGGGCGCCATCGCGCGCAGGTCGGACTCCAGGGCACGTAGCCGCTCGGCCCCGAGCGCCCGGGACCACTCGGCGTGCAGCCGGTCGAACCCTTCGGCGGACCGGACCAGTACGTCGACACCGCGCGGGGTGACCCGAACGAGCTTGCGGCGCCCGTCCTGCGGATCGTCGACGCGTTCGACGTAACCGAGACCCTCCAGCCTGTCGACGGTCTTCCCCGCGGCCTGCTTGGAGACGCCGAGCCGTCGGCCGATCTCAGTCGCGGTCGCGCCGTCACGGCCGACGGCCTGGAGCGCGAAGCCGTACGCGGGCCGCACGTCGGGGTGACCGCTCTCGGACAGCTCGCGGTGCAGCTCGTCGATGATCGTCCGGAATCCGGCGAACAGGAGCAGGGGCAGCTCGAAGCCCGCACCATCCCCGGCGGTCGCCGCCCCTTCAGCCCGTCTTCCCGTCGACTCAGCCATTGCGAAGCTCGACAACTTGGTTTACGTTTTCGTCAATCACGTTGTCGAGTTTACCGCGAGAGGTCACGCCATGCCCGCACACGCGTTTCCCGACCACACCCTCGAATCCGCCCCCGTCGCCGCCCGCCGCACCATGGAGGCCGTAGCGGACAAGCAGGGATATCTGCCCGCCGCCGTCGGCCGGCTGGCCACGTCTCCGCAGCTGCTCGACGGCTTCCTGAAGATCAGCGCGATCTTCGAGTCGACCACCCTGGACCCGCTCTCCCGCGAGGTTCTGATCATGACGATCGCCACCGGCAACAGCTGCCACGTCTGCGTGGCGATGCACACCGCGAAGCTCACCGCGCTCGGCGCGGACGCCGACCTCGTCGCCGCACTGCGCGAGGAGAAGCCACTGCCACTCCCGGACGAACGACTCGAAGCGGTACGACAGTTCACCCTGGCCGTCATCGCCACGACGGGCGCGGTCGACGACGACACGCTGCAGGCCTTCCTCGCACACGGCTACACGCGCCGGAACGCCCTGGAAGTGGTCCTGGGCATCGGCGCGTACACGATCTCGACGCTCGCCAACCGGATGACCGACGCGCCCGTCGACCCCCAGCTCGCCGCGTTCGCGCCCGCCCCTGCACCCATGTGACCCGTTGTGCGCATGGAGCGCCCAGGCCGACGGACGGTGCCCGAACGGCTTCAAGGCCATTCCCCAGCTGGTCCAGCGCATCGTGTACGACGTGCCGCCGGGCCCCGGCTTCGCCGTGGCCCGTACATAACGCCCTTCGCCCGTCGCGCAGTTGGCCCGGCGCAGTTCCTGCGCGTCGGTCTGGATGTTCGGCTCGCAACGCGCCTTCGTGGCCGGCTGCTCCAGGCTGCCGGTCGCCGTCGGCGGGACGTGCGGCTTGTCCTCGCCGCCACCACCCCCGCCGCACGCCGTCAGAAGAGCCGGTCCCGCAAGAACGACCGCCGCGGCCCCGACCCCGGAACGACGTCCTCGTCGCATCTCCAGCTGCGTCACCATCCGGCCGTCGTGCCCCTTCGCACTCCGTCGCCCGGCCGAACGGCCGGATCCGAAAAACCCGCCCGCGGCCCGGAGTGACCATCGCATGATTCGCTCGTTCAGCTGAATGTGCGCCCACTGCCAGAAGTACCGCCCGCCACCGCCCCGGTCGATGTGGAGCAGGCCGAGGCGGCGCTCGCCGAGCACTATCCGCGGCTGGTCCGGCTCGGTTACCTCCTCCTGCCCTCCCTCGGCCGCAACCGCCGCGTTCTGACGGCACACTCCCTCGCCCAGCGATCCCTGCCACTGGGGCGTCGGACGCCGTTCGCGGCCGACGACGGGATCCCTCTCCCCCGCCACCCCGCGGGTGGGCCGGCGGTCGACCCGGGCTATGCGCTCGTCCGGCAGCGGGTCGTGCACACCGCCCTGGAAGCGGGCCGCCCCCTGCGCCGCCTGGCCTGGCCGCGCCGGTCCCAGCTGCCGCCGCTCCTCCCTCTGGTGTGGGGTCTGCGCCTGTTCCCGCACTCCGGCGGTGCGGACGAACTCGCCCTGGACCAGGCGCTGTCGGCGCTCTCCGGGCCGGCGCGGGCGGCCCACGTCCTGCGCGGCCTGGAGGACCTCGCGGACGGGGAGGTGCGGCGGGTGCTCGCCGCCGCAGGGGTGGCGGACCCGCATGCGGCGCTGATGGAGGCGGACGCGGTGGCGGCGCCGTACGCGCTCCTGGACTCCACGGAGTTCGACCCCTGTTCCCTGCAGGCCCGCCCGCCGGATCTGCTGCGCCGCCGCCGGCACGCGAAGGCGGCGCTCGCGGCGGTCGCCGCACTCCTGGTGTGCGGGGCGCTGCTGGGACTGCCGGGCAACGGCTGGGGCCGGGACCTGGCGTCCGCGCCCCTGTACGCCCGCAACCCCACGTCCGAAAAGGCCCTGGAACCAGCCTCATTGATCAGGGTTCCCCCGGCGTACTGGCGGCGCTCGCCCCGGACCGACTTCACCGCCTGGCCCACGCGCGGCGACCGCGCCGACGACACCCGGCTGCTGCGCCGCGCACTCGCCGTCTGGGCGCGTCCGGGCCCCGCCGTCCGGTCGTCCACGACGCCCGGGACGCCGGTCGGGCCGCCGATGGGGTCCCCGCAGCTGCTGTACGCGGGCGAGGTGGGCGAGGCCGCGGTGGTGTTGTTCTACGACGGGCTGCGCATCGTGCGGTACGCGGAGGCCCGCGACGCCGATCCGGCACAGGGCGCGGCGCTCGACTTCGCCCGTGTCGACGGTGCGGACGCGTCCTCCGCCGACGCTCTGATCGTGAGCCGTGGCGGCGGAACGGTCCGCTATCTGACGGCGCCCTGGGTGCGGCAGGTGTCCGTACGGGATCTGCTCGCCCCCGGCCGGGCCGCGCGGCCGCTGCACCGCGACCGGAACGGCGTGACCGATGTGCTGGCGAGCCCGCAGCCGGCCGGTGACTGCCGGTCCTGGCCCGCCGTCGAAATGCATGACGTCACGGCGACACGTCTGCTGACGGACCTCGGCGAACTCGCCCCGGCCCGGCTGACCTCCGGACCGCCGTCGGCGCCGCACGACGTGTCCGGGCGGGCCGAGCGGGAGAGCTGGGCACGGACCGCCTGCCTGCTGACCGCGGTGCGTTCGCGCGGCGTGCGTTCGGTGAACTCCTGGCCGTACGCACGACAGTGGCTGCCCGAGGACAACGGTTTCGCGCAGTGGCTGTGCACCCGGGCGGAGACCTGGCGGGGCAGGGGGAGCAGGGTCCTCGCCCAGTTCCAGGCCCCGTCGTCACCGTCGCGCGGGGCGAGCGCGCCGGGCACCGTCGCGGCGCGTGCCGAGAACTCGACGGCCTGCGGGGGGCGCGATCCGCAGGTGCTGGCGGGCGTGTTGTGGAAGTCGCGCGGCGGCCGCTGGTACGTACTGGCGGCGGGCAGCGAACAGTTCGCCTCGCTGACCACGTCGGGTGGGGTGAGGGGCAGGGCGCGGGGGCATCTGCTCGCGGTGCGGGCGCGGGCGGGCGACCGGGCGGAGCTGAACGGTGTGCTGATGAACGGCACCCGGGTGGGCGCCCTGCGCTGACCATGCCGCCGTGCCGTTTCCCGTGGTGCACGCCGTGATCCTCCACTCGGCCGGGTCATGGTGGCCGGCGGCGGACCTCCGGCATGCCCGCGGAATCAGGATGCGCAGTCGCTGCCGGACGTGCGTGCCCCCGATGCCTCGGCGGGGAACCTGCAGGTGGGACGGGGCACCGAGGGGCGGATGGCGGCGGTCGCGGGAGGGGACGAGGGAAGACGGAAGGAGGTTCACGGATTGCCTACAGGGCTCGGTTCCACGATCGGCGACATTGCAGCAGATCGGGTGTCTTGGAGCGCGTGGCGCGGTCGTCGACGGTCGTCGGGGGGCGACGGTTGTGGTGTCCAATCCGAGCAGGCGCTTCGGCGCCTGCTGCGACAGGAGATTTCCATGCATGTTTCCCGCTTCGCTGCCGCAGTCTGTGTGGCCGCCGTCGTCGCGCTGGGCGGCGGCGGCGTAGCTCAGGCCGCCGCCCCCGGCGCCGCCGTCGGTGCCCACTCCCTCCAGGTCAATGACGGTCGGCACGGGGATGGCGACCGCTGGGACGACGGGCGCTGGGGCCACGACCGCCGTGACAACGGACGCTGGGGCCACGACCGCCGCGACAACGGAAGCTGGGGCCACCACCGTGACCACGGACGCTGGGGCCACGAATGCCGTGACCACGGACGCTGGGGCCAGGGACGCTGGGGCCGCGAATGCCGTGACAACGGACGCTGGGGCCACGACCATGACCGGTACCGGGATTACCGTTCCCGCTGATCCGATCGGAACCGCAGTATGAACTGGGCCCGTGGCGCCCTCCACCGAGGAGGCCGCCACGGGCCCGCCACGTGCGCCCCGGCTCGGCCGAGCCGCCGGGCGGGGCGCGGCCCGGGGGCGAACTGACGGCAGTCGCTGGGCCACGCTCCTTGGTGCTGCTGCGTTTCCCTGTGCTCCCGAGCGTCGGCGGCGTGGTTCCTGGGGCCTTCGCGGCGCCCGCACCTGAGCCGACGGCCGGCGCGCCCGGATAGGTTCACATCGCACCGACCTGAGGATGGAGACGCTCGACATGCGAACGGCGGAGCAGCGGAGCAGCGGCCTCCGAAGCTCACCGAACGCAACGGAAAGCGCCCTCCGTTACCCACCGGCCAACGGCTGCGGGAAACGCAGGACGCGATCGGGTTCATCGGCCAGGAGGCCGTGCAGTCCCAGGCCCACGACGACGTCCTCCCCCACCTCAAGAAGCTCGGGCTCGACCCGACCCCGTACACCGCGCAGGTCGACCGGTTCTTCGAGCTGCGGCCCGGAACCCCTGATGGGCGCGGTCACCGCAGCGCTCCCGGCCGACTGCACCCTGCACCCTGCACCTGGAACGCTTCGCGGCAGCAGCCACATCACCGGCCGGCTCCGTCGCCTTCGAGGTGGAGCTGCACCGCGCCGGGCGTACGGTCCGGGTCGCGGCGGGCCAGTCGTTCCTTGCCGCGGTCCGCCAGGAACTCCCGTATGTCTCGTACTCCTGCGAGCAGGGCTTCTGCGGAACGTGCCAACAGCGCGTGCTGGAGGGCGAGATCGACCACCGCGACGATCTCCCGACGGATGCGGAGAGCGACGACTCGATGCTGATCTGTGTGTCGTGGCGCAGGAGGGAGCGGCTGGTGCCGGACCTGTAGCGGCCCGTTCGCCCCGGCCCGGTTAGGCTGTTGGCATGACGACCGGGGTGCGGCGCAGGATGGGCGTCGATGAGCGCAGACAACAGTTGATCGGCGTCGCGCTGGAGTTGTTCAGCCGCCGCTCCCCCGACGAGGTCTCCATCGACGAGATCGCAGCCGCGGCCGGGATCTCCCGGCCGCTCGTCTACCACTACTTCCCAGGGAAGCAGAGCCTGTACGAAGCGGCGCTGCGGCGGGCGGCCGACGAGCTGGCTGCGCGGTTCCTGGAGCCGCGTGAAGGGCCGCTGGGGGCTCGGCTGTTGCGGGTCATGGGGCGGTTCTTCGACTTCGTGGACGAGCACGGGCCCGGGTTCTCCGCGCTGATGCGGGGCGGACCGGCGGCCGGGTCGTCGACGGCCAACGCGATGATCGACGGGGTGCGGCAGGCGGCCTACGAGCAGATCCTCGCCCACCTGGGGGTGGAAGTGCCCCCAGCACGGCTGGAGTTGGTCGTACGGTCGTGGGTGTCGCTGGCCGAGTCGACGGCATTGATCTGGCTGGACGGGCGGCGGATTCCGCGCGCGGAGCTGGAGATACAGCTGGTGCACGACTTCGCGGCGCTGGCCGCGGTGAGTGCGGCGTACGACACGGAGATGGCGGGCATCGTACTGCGGGTCCTCGCGGAGGAGCCGGTCGACGGGCCGTTCGGAGATCTGCTGGCGCGGCTCTCCGCGTTCGCGCCCGCCGTGCCGGCTGTGCCCTCGCAGCAGTTGCCCTGACCTGCGGTTCGGATCAGCGCTTACGGTAGGACGGGTCCAGGTCGCGGGTCTCGGCCGAGGTGTGGACCGTGAGGCCGTCGGCGGGCCCCAGGTGCGCGGCCAGCAGCTCCAGTACGGACTCGGTCAGCTGCGCCTTGATCACGTCCGTGCGGCCGGGCAGCAGGCCGATCGAAATGTGCAGGACCGCGTCGCCGGTGGCGGCGTCGCCCACCACGGACTCGTCCACCCGGCGGAAGCGGGTCTTGCAGGCGGCGGTCTTCGTGGTGACCGTCCCGGCGACCAGCGGGTGCAGGGCGAGCGCGAAGCCGCGGCGGTCGAAGGTGTCGTCGAGTTCGGCGGAGTAGTCGACGGTGATCTGCGGCATCTGGGGCTCCGGGGTGCGGTACGGACCGTTGTCAGACCTCACCTATATGTTGATCGGCACGCCCGCACAAGGTAATGCTCCCCCTGGACTCGTCGGGGCTCGCGTGGCCGCCGGGCCCGCTCTTCTCGCGGTCGGCCGTGACGAACTGGGCCGGTCCCCTTTCCCGAACGGCGCATACGCACGGGAAGGGGGACCGGAACCGGCCGAGGTGGCGGGAGGGACGCGCCCGGGAGTGTGTGATGCGACTCACTCCCCGGCGGCTGTCCTCAACGTAGCCCTGTACGGGTCACCGCAGGGAGAACACGGCCACCGTGCGTCCCGGGACGGTGAAGCTTCCCGAACTCCTCTCGTAGGAGGCCTTCTTGACAGTGGAATCCGCCCCCGCGGCCTGGACGGGGTGCAGGGTGTAATCCTTCCCGGCCAGCTCCGCGATCTGCTGGTGCTCGGTGCCGGGGGTCGCGTTGAGGACGATCACCAGCTTTCCGAGCCGCATCGCGATCACGCCGGGCGTCTCGTCCTTCCCTGAGAGCGGGAACGACAGGGCGGACTGCACCTCCTGTGTGGTGGAGAGGTCGAACTCCTTCTCCGTCGTGCGGATGGTGAGCAGGTCCTGGTACGCGGCGGACGCACCGCCGATCTGCGCGCAGCCGGGGCTGAGCGCAGGGGCGGTCAGCAGCGGCTTGGCGTACGACCACTTCGACCGGTTGTCGGCGGCGGGCGGCAGTCCGCGGCCGAAGCCGTTGCCGTCCCGGCAGTCCCAGTGCAGTGCGTTGAACCAGTCGCCGCTGTCGTACGAGTTGCGATCCAGGGACTTGGAGCGCAGCAGATCCGTGCCCGCCTGGGAGAGCGACGGGCCCTGCGAGAGGGTGGCGGTCGCCATCGCCAGGACCTGCATCCTGGCCCGGTCGGCCGCCGAGGTGCCCACCGGGAGTTTGAAGGCGAGGGCGTCGTACAGCGTCTCGTTGTCGTGGGCGTCGGCGTAGGCGAGGGCGTCGCCGGGGACCGCGGCGTATCCGGCGGGAGCCCCGTTGTAGTCGACGCCCGAGCCCTTGACCGTACGGCCCGAGGAGTCGGTGAAGGTGTAGTCGGCGAGGTTGCCGGTCAGGCCGACCTTGATCAGGTCCTGGTAGTGGAGCAGCCGGGCCTTCTGCTGGGTGCGGCTGCCGTTGACGGTCGAGGAGTTGGGGTCGGTGTAGAGGCCGCTGGCGAAGCCCTGGACACCGGGGTCCTCGTCGAACGGGCCGCCGCCGCGGACGGCGTCACGGGCCCGGTCGGAGAAGGTGGCCACACCGGTGCCGGCCATGTTCTTCTGGGTGGCCTGGACGAAGCGGGCGTCGTCGGCGATCTCACCGAAGTTCCAGCCCTCCCCGTACAGGATGATCTTCTTGCCGTCGACGCCGTCCTTGGCCACGGTCAGCGCGTCGAGCGCCTTGCGGACGGCGAGGATGTTGGCCTTGGGGTGGTGGCCCATCAGGTCGAAGCGGAAGCCGTCGACCTTGTACTCCTTGGCCCAGGTGACAATCGAGTCGACGACGAGCTTGCCCATCATGGTGTTCTCGGGCGCGGTGTTGGCGCAGCAGGTGGACGTGGCGACGGTGCCGTCGTCCAGGAGCCGCTGGTAGTAGCCGGGCACGATCCGGTCGAGGACGGACTTGGCGTCCTGGCCGGAGGCGACGGTGTGGTTGTAGACGACATCCATGACGGTCCGCAGCCCGGCGCCGTTCAGCCCCTGGACCATCTGCCGGAACTCGACGGTGCGCCTGGTGCCGTCCGGGTCGGAGGCGTACGAGCCCTCGGGGACGGTGTAGTGCAGCGGGTCGTAGCCCCAGTTGAACCCGTCGTTCGCCGCGGCCTTCGCCACGCAGGCCTGCTGCTCCTCGGAGTCGGGGGCGTACACGGACAGGTCACAGGCGGGCTTCTGCTGGGCCGACTTCTTCTCGGGGATGGTGCCGATGTCGAAGGCGGGCAGCAGATGGACGTAGCTCGTGCCGGAGTCGGCGAGCTCCTTGAGGTGCTTCATCCCGTCGGAGCGGGTGTCGGTGAAGGCGAGGTACTCGCCCGGGTGCTGGGACGTGGGGTCCGCGATCGAGAAGTCGCGGATCTGCAGCTCCTGGATCTGGGCGTCGCGCAGCGGGACGGCGGCGGGCTTCCTCAGCCCGGCCCAGCCCTTCGGTGCGAGCCCCGGGGCGTCGAGGTCGACGACGAGGCTGCGGGCGGAGTCGGTCGTCAGGGCGGTGGAGTACGGGTCGGTGACCTTGTTGGTGACGATCTTCTGGACGGTCGGCGCCCACACCTTCACGACGAACCGGTACGGCTTGCCGGTCCACTTGGCGGTGCCGGTGACGGACCAGACGCCGGTGCGGTCGTCGCGCCGCATCGGGACGCTCTTCCCGTCGAGTTCCAGGGCGACGGTCTGCGCGGTGGGGGCCCAGACGGAGAGGGCGGGGCGGCCGTGCTCGAAGACCGGGCCGAGCGTGGCGGTGCTCGCGTTCTTCCCGTACAGGTCGTCGAGCACACCCGCGCTCTGTACGCCGGTGGCGGCGAGCAGGGCGCCGTTGGCGGCGCGCTGGGTGGCGATCAGCTGGCCGCGCAGCGCCTCGCGGACCCTGTCCCGGTCACGCGGGTCGACGGTGAAGGCCGGGTAGTCCTTGAGGTGGGGGTACTTCGCCTTCTGCGCGTCGGTCAGCGTGGACGGCCCGAGCCGCAGCCACTGCCCCTCGTCGGAGAGCGCGCCGTCGACGACGGAGATCCCGCCGTCCTTCGCGTAGACGAGCTGCTCGCTGGTGGCGTCGGTGGCCTTCACCTTCCAGACGACGGTGTCGGAGTCGATCCACTGCGCCTCGGCCCTGGTGAGGTCGGGGGTGGGCACACCGCCGGTCTGCGGCAGCAGATAGCCGGACTGTCCAGCGATCATCCACACCTCGTGGTCGTACGTGGCGAGGTCGAGGGACTGGTCGCTGGGGAGGTCCTTCTCGTCGCCCTTGTGGAGGATGTAGCTGAGCGAGGTCGCCCCGTCGGTGAGCGGGACCTCGAAGGTGACGCCGTAGGCGTCCTTCTTCACCGGCTGGAGCGGCTTCGCCCAGTCGGTGGGGTCCTTCGCGCCGGTCCAGGTGTGCAGTCCCCAGCCGTCGTAGTTGCCGTCGGCCCGGTGGTAGTGCAGGACGGCCTTCGTCCTGTCCTGCGCCGGGTAGGCGCCGTCGGGGGCCTCGTCGGCCTGGCTGTCCTTGCCCTGCTCGATCCAGACCTGTCCGGTCTTCGCGAGCTCGACGGTGCGCTGCGGACCGTCGGCCGTGCCGTCCTTCTCGACCGTGTACGGGACGGCGGAGGTTCCCTCGTCGAGCTTGATCCAGGCGAAGGCACCGTAGGCGTCGCGCCCGGTGAACTCGGCGGACTTGTCACCGGACTCGATCGTCCAGCCGTCGTAGTCGCCGTCGGCGCGCCGGTAGTGGACGACGGCGTAGTCGCGCTCGACGGCGACGGGCTTCTCGGCCGCCGGGGCCTGACCTGCGGTCGTCGAGGCGAAGGCGCTCGCGGTGCGGCCGGCACGGTCGACCACAACAGCCTTGTAGCGCAGCGGCGTTCCCGCCGCCACGGTGTCGTCCAGGTGCTGGGTGATCTTGTACGGGGCGTGGTCGGCGGATCCGAGGGTGACCCACCTGCCGTTGCCGGTCTGGGCGGCGAAGACGACCCGGTTCAGCGATCCGCCGTCGGTGTCCGCGGAGATCTCGACGGTACCGGTGGCTCCGGCGGCGGGCGCCTTCAGCGTGATCGAGGGCCTGGCGGCCGGGGCGCCCAGGGGCTTCTCGGCGCGCAGCACGATGCTGGAGAGGGCGGGCACGGTGACGGTGATCTTCTTGTCGGCGTCGCTGCGGACCGTACGGGAACCGCCGTACAGCGTGCGGAAGTCCATCGCGGCCGACTCGGTGGACAGCTCGACGGTCTTCGCCTCGGTGCCGTTGTTGGTGGCGACGACGTACTCGTCGGCGCGCTTGGGGTCCGTACGGGAGAACGCGTAGACGGAGCCTTCCGCGTACCGCTCGGTCTGGACGCCGTCACGCAGGGCCGGGTTCTCCTTGGTCAGCCCGGAGAGTGCGGCGATGTTCCGGTACAGCGGGTGGCCGGTGTCGTAAGCGTCGGAGGCGTGCGTACGGTCGGTGCCCAGTTCGTCGTCGTCGAGGTAGTCGGCGGTCTTCGACGCGAACATGGTCTGGCGGGCGTCCTTGTCCCCGCCCGCGCCGGTGAAGCCCTGCTCGTCGCCGTAGTAGATGACGGGGTTGCCGCGACTGAGGAACATCAGCTCATTGGCGAGGCGGGCCCGGTCGACCAGTTCGGCTTCGTCGGCCTTCGGGTTGTCCTGCTTCACGAACGCGCCGATGCGGCCCATGTCGTGGTTGCCGAGGAAGGTCACCTGCTCATAGGCGTTGGCCTTGTCGGTGGTGTACCGGTAGTCGTCACCGAAGACGGCGGCGAGCTTCGAGGCCGGAGCGCCCTGCGAGGCGTACTGCCGGGCCGCTTCCTGGAAGGGGAAGTCGAGCGTCGCGTCGAGCCGGCCCCGGGTGACGTACGGGGACGTGATGGCGGTGTCGGCGGAGTAGACCTCGCCGAACATGAAGAAGTCGTCGCGTCCGTGCCGGGCGGCGTAGGTGTCGAGGGCGGTCGCCCACTGGGTCCAGAAGTCGAGGTCGACGTGTTTGACCGTGTCGATCCGGAAGCCGTCGATACGGAAGTCGCGGACCCACTTCTCGTAGATCTTCTCCATGCCGGAGACGACCTCGGGCCGCTCGGTCCACAGATCGTCGAGCCCGAAGAAGTCGCCGTACGTGGTGGACTCGCCGGCGTACGTCGAGTCGCCTCGGTTGTGGTACATCGTCGGGTCGTTGAGCCACGACGGGGTCTTCGTGCCGGTGTTCTTCGGGGTGTACGGGAACGAGTCGGCGTCGACCTTCGCCAGGCCCTTGCTGTCGTCGAAGGGGCGGCCGTCCTTGTCGAGGTACGGATAGGCGCCCTTCGGCCTGTAGCCGTACTTCTTCTCGGCGTACTCGACGGTGTCCGCGGTGTGGTTGGTGATGACGTCGAAGAAGACCTTCATGCCCTTGGCGTGGGCCCTGTCGATCAGTTTCGACAGGTCGGCGTTGGTGCCGAAGTGCGGGTCGACCTGGGTGAAGTCGGTGATCCAGTAGCCGTGGTAACCGGCCGAGGCGTCCTTGCCGGTGCCCTGGACCGGGCGGTTCTTGAAGATCGGGGCGAGCCAGATGGCGGTGGTGCCGAGATCCTTGATGTAGTCGAGCCGGTTGGTCAGGCCCTTGAGGTCGCCGCCCTGGTAGAACCCCTTGTCCGTGGGGTCGTAACCGGTCTCCAGGCGCGAACCGGTGAGCCCGCCGCGGTCGTTGGAGGTGTCCCCATTGGCGAACCGGTCGGGCATGACGAAGTAGAACTGCTCGCGGGTCAGGTCGTGACGGGCGGGTTCGGCGGCGAGCGTTGCGTCCGACGGCGGGCTCGGGGGTCTCGGCGCGGCGGAGGTGGCTGCCGCCGGGACGACGGGGAGGAGCGCCGCGCACAGAGCGGCGACGGCTCCCCGTCTGAGGGAGGTACGGGACACGGGGCAGGGTCTCCTTGGTTGCGGGGTTATGGGGTTCTCGGGGTGGACGGACTTGTCGGGTGGGCCAGGGGGTCGGGGGTGTACCAGGGCGTCTCCTCGGACGCCGCAGACTCCCCGACACCGCGGGGAAGCCGTGCACTTACTGCGTCGTCCTGCGGGGATCGCCCTGGTGCGCCCCCGCCCCGGGGCGCCGCCCGAAGCCTCCGGCACCGGACGCCCAAGGGTCGGCGGTGGTGCGCCCGGAGGCTTCGGTGCCGGGTGATCACGCCCGTCGGCCGGTGCGCCGGGAGGGGACGTATCGGGGCGATCCCCGCAGGGTGACGCAGTAAGTGGACGGTTCCCTCACGGTGTCGGGGAGTCTGCGGCACCCGAGGAGACGGCTCGATGCGGCACCGACCCCGGGTTCACTGTTCGGACCGGGGCGACGCGGTCGGCCGCCCCGGCCCAGGCGCACCGACCCCCGGGTCACCGCCCGGACCGGGGCACCGTGGTCGGACACCCCGGCCCGGGCGCCGGGTTCAGCTTCGCCAGACGTCGCTCGTCAGCGACACCTTGCCCGACGACGGCACCGTCGCCGTGCGGTTGGCGCCGCTCTCCCAGGTGACGGCGCCGCTCGCGTCCTTGCGGATGTACTTGTACTCGAACGACGTACCGGCGGGCATGCTCACGTCGAGCTTCCAGACCGGGTACGTCGCCGGGTCCAGCTTGAGCGCGCTGCCGGTGTTCCAGTTGCCGAGCGCGGACTGGTTGCCGACGACGTAGATGTTCTGGCCGGGCTGGGTGCCGGCGTTGACGCCGAACGAGGCGCCGGAGGTACCCGTACCGGGGTCGGTGACGCCACCCCCGGTGCAGGTGCGGGCGTTCACCTGCAGGGCGACGGCCGTGTTGGCACCGAGCGTGGCGGTGAACTGGCCGGAGCCGTTGACGGTGACGCCCTTGCCGGACTGGATGTCACAGTAGTCCCCGGCGGGCAGCGACGTCTGGAAGGTACGGGTCAGCGACGAGCTCTCGTGGTTGATGGCGACGTACGCCTTGGCCCCGCGGCCGAACGCGATCTGGTCGCCGCCGTTGTCCCACCAGTTGGTGACGGACTCGCCGCGGGCGGTGTTGCGGAAGCCGACCATGGAGGAGATCTCGCGCCAGGCGTGCTGGCACTTCCAGCCGTCGCTGTAACAGGCGTTCACCGTGCCGCCGTTGGGAGGGCCGGCGTCCTTGTCGGACCACTCGTAGCCGGAGTGGACGTCGGGCGAACCGTACGGCCAGGCCAGCATGAAGACGTTGGCGAGGGTGTAGTTGGCACCGTCCTTGTAGTTCAGCGTGTCGCCGCCGCGCTCGGTGTCGTGGTTGTCGACGAAGACCGCGGTCTTCGAGGACGACATGAAGCCCCAGCCCTCGCCGAAGTTCTTCAGGTAGGCGAGGTTCTCGTTGTTGAAAACCTGCTTGAGGCTGCGGGCGTAGCGGAACTCCTGGACGTCCCCGGTGCCGGCGTACTCGTCGGGCGAGACCGCTTCGCCCGCCCCGTAGATCGCCTCCTGCTTCCAGTAGACGCCGGGGTTGGTCAGCCGCGACTTGATGTTGGCGAGGTCGGCCGCGGGCATGTGCTTGGCGGCGTCGATGCGGAAGCCGTCGACCCCGAGGGAGAGCAGGTCGTTGAGGTATCCGGCGATCTTGCCGCGGACGTAGCCCTCACCGGTGTCGAGGTCGGCGAGACCGACGAGTTCGCAGTTCTGGACGTTGGCACGGTCCTGGTAGTTGCTGATCTGCGCGGTGCAGTCGTCCATGTCGAACGAGGAGTACAGGCCGGGGTAGTTGTACTTCGTGTACGAGGAGCCGCCGGTGCCGGTGCCGGAGCCCGCCGCCATGTGGTTGATGACGGAGTCGGCGACGACCTTGACGCCCGCGCTGTGACAGGTGCTGACCATGTGGGCGAAGGCCGTGCGGTCGCCGAGCCGTCCGGCGATCCTGTAGCTGACGGGCTGGTACGAGGTCCACCACTGGCTGCCCTGGATGTGTTCCTGGGGCGGCGAGACCTGCACGTAGCCGTAGCCGGCGGGACCGAGGGAGTCCGTGCACGCCTTGGCGACGGAGGCGAACTTCCACTCGAAGAGGACTGCGGTGACGTCCTTGTTGCCCGGCGTGGAGGCCTGGGCGGTCGTGGTGGGGGCCACGAGAGCGGCGGCGCCTGCTATCAGGGCGAGCGCTGCAGACAGGTGTCTGCGTGCCATGTCTTTCCTCCTGCTGTGGGGGAAAATGCGGGTGACGGTGCAGCCTCACGTGGCAACGCGCCCTGCCCTCAAGGCTTCTGAAGGTTCTTGCTGCAAGAATGCAAACCTTGCCGCGGGGAGACCGTACGAGCCCGCCAGGTTCCGGTCAACCCTTTGGACACCAACCGCTTACATCGGCGAAATGCCGCAGTTTTCTTTCTGCAAAGACTTACGCAAAACATTGCAGCGCTGTTACGTTTCTCCCGACTCCGGTCCGGTCGGCCGAGGGTCCCGGTCACCCGGGCCCCACGCGCCCGGCCGGCCGGGCCGGTCACGGACAGGAGAGGCACCCGGAGTCGCTCACTCCCCGCGGCCCATTCAGGGCCGGCTCCCGGTGCCTCTCCTGTCCCTCGGCCTGTCCTCCTGCCCAGAGACGACGAGGTCCTGGATCCCCCTCCGGATCCAGGACCTCTGCGCGTGCCGGACGCGCCGTCAGGCGGCGCGGACCGCCGCGGTGGACCCCCGTACCACCAGCTCCGGCTGGAACACGTACTCCGTACGCTGCACGGGGCTGCCGCCGATCTCCTCCAGCAGCGCCCCGACCGCGGCCGCCGCCATGGCCTGCACGGGCTGCCGCACCGTCGTCAGCGGCGGGTCGGTGAACGCGATCAGCTGTGAGTCGTCGAAGCCCACCACCGACACGTCGCGCGGCACGTCGAGTCCGCGGCCCCGGGCCGCGCGCACCACGCCGAGTGCCATCTGGTCGCTGCCGCAGACGATGCCCGTGCACCCCTGGTCGAGCAGCGCACCAGCGGCGACCTGGCCGCCCTCGACGCCGAACAGCGCGGAGCAGACCAGGAGTTCGGCCTCGGTCCGGCCCAGACCGAGGAGGTTCACGGCGGCATCGAGGAAACTCTCGCGTTTACGGCGGGACGGCACGTAGCGCTGCGGTCCGATGGCCAGGCCGACCCTGCGGTGGCCGAGTTCGGCGAGGTGGCCGACGGCCATCCGTACGGCGGCGGAGTCGTCGGGCGAGACGAACGGGGCGTTGATCCGTTCGTTGTAGCCGTTGATCAGGACGAAGGGCACACCGCGCTCGGTGAGTGCGGCGTACCGGGCCGGGTCGGCCGACAGATCGGCGTGCAGCCCGGAGAGGAAGACGATCCCGCCGACGCCCCGTTCGACGAGCTGCTCGACGAGTTCGTCCTCGGTGGCGCCGCCTGGTGTCTGGGTGCAGAGCACCGGGGTGTAGCCGTGCCCGGCGAGAGCCTGTTCGACGGACTGCGCGAACGCCGGGAAGATCGGGTTGGTGAGCTCGGGCGTCACCAGTCCGATCAGCCCGGCGCTGCGCTGCCGCAGCCGTACGGGGCGTTCGTAGCCCAGGATGTCCAGCGCCGCGAGCACCCGCTGACGCGTGGTGTCCGCGACGCCCGGTTTCCCGTTGAGCACCCGGCTGACTGTCGCCTCGCTGACCGCTGCCTGGCCGGCGATGTCCGAGAGCCTCGGCGCACCACCGGTCCCGGGGCCGGTCTTTCGGATCTTGCCGGGCTCGCGGGGGCTGACACGCGCGTCTGCGGGGTTGTCGTCGGTCGCCGACGCTCCGCGTGGGCTCCCTCCTCCGCCTTGCAGCTGCACGCGCCAGCCCCCGCTCCCTGATCCGGCCTGATCCGAAAGACCGGCCCTGGGCAGGGGAACCGTCACACCGTCCACCACACCGTGGTGTCCGCGGGGAGCTCGATCTCGGCGCCGTCGGTGACGACCGGCGTGCTGGACAGCAGGACGGTGCCGCGCACGGGGATGCGTACCGGACGGCCCGTCGTGTTGACGGTGCAGATGAAGCCGGGGCGGGCGAAGACCAGCAGACCCTCGGGGGCCTGGAGCCACTCCACCGCGGTCCCGGCGCCGAGCCCCGGGTGCACCCGGCGGGCGGCGAGCGCGGCCCGGTACATCTCCAGGGTGGAGCCCTCCTCGCCGGTCTGTGCCTCGACACTCAGCTCGGCCCAGCTGTCGGGCTGGGGCAGCCAGCTGCCGCCGGTGCCGAAGCCGTACGAGCTGCCGTCGCGGGTCCACGGGATCGGCACCCGGCAGCCGTCGCGGAAGCCGTCCTGGCCGTCGGCGCGGAAGAACGACGGGTCCTGGCGGGCCTCGTCGGGCAGGTCGGTGACGTCGGGCAAACCAAGTTCCTCGCCCTGGTAGACGTACGCGGATCCGGGCAGCGCCAGCATCAGGAGGCTGGCGGCGCGGGCCCGGCGCAGGCCCGTCTCACGGTCGCCGGCGGTGCGGATCTGGGTGCCGAGGCCGGGCGGGTTGGCGAACCGGGTGGCGTGCCGGGTGACGTCGTGGTTGGAGAGCACCCAGGTGGTGGGGGCGCCGACCGGACGCATCGCGTCGAGCGAGCCGTCGATGACCTTGCGCAGCTCGGCGGCGTCCCAGGCGGTGGAGAGGTACTGGAAGTTGAACGCCTGGTGCATCTCGTCGTGGCGCACGTAGTTGGCGGTGCGCTCGACGGTCGGGGTCCATGCCTCGGCGACGAGGATGCGCCCGCCCGTCGCCCACCACCGCTCTTCCGGCGAAGACCCTTCGGGCCCCTTCTTCGCGGGGTACTCGTCGAGGATGGTGCGCCACGAGCGGTAGATCTCGTGCACCCCGTCCTGGTCGAAGAACGGCATGACATCGTTTCCGAGCAGCTTGAGCTGGTCGTGGGTGCCGAGGTCGGGCAGCCCCTCGGCCTTGACGAGGCCGTGGGCGACGTCGACGCGGAAGCCGTCGACGCCCATGTCGAGCCAGAACCTCAGGATGGAACGGAACTCGTCGGCGACGGCCGGGTGTTCCCAGTTGAAGTCGGGCTGCTCGGGGGCGAACAGGTGGAGGTACCAGTCGCCGGGGGTGCCGTCCGGGTCGGTGGTCCGGGTCCAGGCGGGTCCGCCGAAGATGGACTCCCAGTCGTTGGGCGGCAGTTCACCGTGCGCGCCCTTGCCGGGGCGGAAGTGGTAGCGCTCGCGCAGCGCGGAGCCGGGGCCCTCGGCGAGGGCGCGCTTGAACCACTCGTGCTGGTCGGAGGAGTGGTTGGGCACCAGGTCGACGATGATCCGCAGGCCCAGGTCGTGGGCATCCCGGATCAGCCCGTCGGCATCCAGCAGCGTGCCGAACATCGGGTCGATGGCGCGGTAGTCGGAGACGTCGTACCCCGCGTCCGCCTGCGGCGACGCGTAGAACGGGCTGAGCCACACCGCGTCGACGCCGAGGTCCTTGAGGTACGGGAGTCTGCCGCGTACGCCTGCGAGATCGCCCATGCCGTCGCCGTTGCCGTCGGCGAAGCTCCGCGGATAGACCTGGTAGATCACCGCGTCCTGCCACCAGCCGGTGCGGTGGCCCGGAGCGTCGTCGGACGTGCCGGTGGAGGGGGCAGCGAGGTGCTGGGTCATGTCGTCCCTGGGGTGTCTGGGTGGGGAGCGGCGCCGGGACCGGGTCGGAGGTCCGGCGCCGCCGTGACTTGGTGCGTGCGGTCGTACGGTCGTGCTGCTGCGTACGTCAGCCCTTGACGGCTCCGGCGGACATGCCGGTCACCAGGTGACGCTGGGCGAAGAGGAAGACCAGGGCCGCGGGTATCGCGATGAGCACGGACGCGGCGGTCATCGGCCCCCACTGGGCTCCGTACTGGTTGACGAACTTCTGCAGCCCGCCGGCGAGCGTGAGGTTCTCGTCGCCGACCATGAAGGCGGAGGCGTACGCCACCTCGCCCCATGCGGTGATGAAGGAGTAGAACGCGGTGACGGCGAGGCCGGGCTTGGCGAGCGGCAGGATCAGCCGCCAGAAGGTGCCGAACGGGGTGAGGCCGTCGATCTGCCCCGACTCGTCGATCTCGCGCGGGATGGTGTCGAAGAAGCCCTTCATCATCCAGGCACAGAACGGCACCGCGATGGTGAGGTACGTGATGACCAGCCCGGCGGGCTGGTTGAGCAGTCCCAGGCCCGACATGATGTTGTAGATCGGCACGATGAGGACGGCGACCGGGAACATCTGCGTGATCAGCAGCGTCCACATCAGCCCGCGCTTGCCGGGGAAGCGGAAGCGGCTGACGGCGTAGCCGGTGGTGGCGGAGACGAAGACGCCGAGGACGGTGGTGAGTCCGGCGATGACCAGGGAGTTGCCGAACCAGGTCAGGAACTCGGTGTCCTTGATCAGGTCGGTGTAGTTCTCGAAGGTCGTGTCCTTGAAGAAGTCCGTCGTCGTCGCGTACGCGGCGGGCTTCAGCGAGGTCAGCAGGACCCACAGCACGGGGAACACGGCGATCACGGACGCCACGATCAGCGTGAGGTGCAGTCCGACGGAGGCGAGCGGCGAGCGTTCGCCGCGGAGCCGGACCTTGCGCGTCGAGTGGCGCGCGGTGGGTGCGGGGGCGGTGGTCACCAGTTATCTCCCTGCGTGCGGAGGACTCGCCGGTAGACCGCGGCGAAGAGCATCAGGAGGACGAGGATCAGCACACCCCAGGTGGAGGACTGCGCGAAGTCGCGCGGGCTGATCTCGAAGGAGAACTTGTACGCCTGGGTGACCAGGATCTGGGTGGCCTCACCGGGTCCGCCGCGGGTCAGCAGGAAGATCACCGGGAACATGTTGAAGGTCCAGATCGTGGAGAGCAGGATCACCGTGGTGGAGACCGGCCGCAGTCCGGGCAGCGTGATGTGGCGGAACCGCTGCCAGGCGGTGGCGCCGTCCATCTCCGCGGCCTCGTACTGCTCGCTGGGGATCGACTGCAGTCCGCCGAGCAGGGCGACCATCATGAACGGCACGCCGAGCCAGACGTTGACGGCGATGACGGCGAACTTCGCCCAGGTGGGGTCGTTCAGCCAGGGTACGGCGTCGATTCCGCCGCCGGAGAGGATCTTGTTGAGCAGCCCGCGGTCCTTGTTGTAGAGGAAGCGCCAGGCGAAGACGGAGACGAAGCCGGGGATGGCCCAGGGCAGGATGAGCGCCATCCGGTACGCGGAGCGGCCGGCGATCCGGCGGTTGAGGATGTTGGCGAGGGCCATGCCGAGGGTGAAGGTGATGCTCACACAGGAGACCGTCCACACCAGGGTCCACCCGAGCGTGCCGAGGAACTGATTGCCCGTGAGCGCGTCGGCGTAGTTGTCCAGGCCGACGAACTTGTAGGTGGCCGGCATGTGGTTGACGCCGATGGACCGTGCGACGTTGCGCTCGTCGGCGTCGGTCAGGGACAGGTAGACGCCGCGGACGAGCGGGTAGCCGATGATCACGCCGATCACGACGACGACCGGGGCGACCATGGTCCAGGCGTACCAGTGGGTCGACAGCGCCCGTCGGAACCTGCTCGGTGGTGGAGGGTTACCAGTACCGCGGCTCCGGCCGCGGGCGACGTCGTCGCCCGCGGCCTTCGCCACCGACTGGCTGGTGTGGACAGCCATCAGTCGGCCTGCCTTCCTGAGTTACTTCCAGCCCTTGAGGAGCTTGCGGTAGGAGTCACCGGTGGACTTGGCGGCCTTCTCCGGCGTGGTCTGGTCGGTCAGGACCTTGGTGTACTCGGTGACGAGCGGCGCGAAGAGGCTGCCGGTCTCCGGGATCCACGGGCGCTCGACGGCCGACTCGACGACCGGCTTGAAGAAGCCGACGATCTCGTTGTCGACGACCTCCTGCTTCGCGTAGGCGGAGGTACGGGTCGGCAGGAGGTTCAGCTCCTTGGTGACCTTGGCCTGGGTGTCCACGGACGTCATGTAGTCGACGAAGGCGTAGGAGGCGTCGAGGTTCTTGGAGCCCGCGTAGACGGCCAGGTTGTGACCACCCTGCGGGGCACCCTGCGCGGCGGAGCCGGCCGGGACCGGGGCGACGCCCAGGTTGGCCTTGTCCGTGAACTCCTTGCCGGCGTAGGTGTCGGCGACGGCCCACGGGCCGTTGATGATCATGGCGACCTTGCCGTCCTTGAAGGACGACTGCATGTTCTCCCAGCCGTCCGTGGCATCGGTCTTGGCCGCACCGGAGTCGACGAGGTCCTTGACGACCTTCATCGCCTTGACGCCCGCCGGGTTGTCGATGGTGACGGACTTGGTGGAGGCGTCGACCATGTCGCCGCCCTCGCCGTACAGGAAGGACAGGAACCAGTACGCGTCGTCGCCGCGCAGGTACATGCCGGTCTTGCCGGTCTTGTCCTTGATCTTCTTTGAGACGGTCTTCAGCTCGTCCACGGTCGTGGGGACCTCGACGCCGGCCTCCTTGAAGATCTTCTTGTTGTAGAAGATGCCCATGGAGTCGATGACCTGCGGCACCGCGTACGTCTTGCCGTTGTACTTGGTGGAGGCCGCGGCCTGCTTCAGGAAATCGTCCGCCTTCTGCAGGGCGGGGGTGCCGTCGAGCGGGGCGAGGTAGCCGAGGTCCGCGAACTCAGGGGTCCAGGCGACCTCGGAGCGGATCACGTCGGGGGCGCCGGAGCCGGACTGGGCAGCGTTCTTGAACTTGTTCTGCGCCTCACCGAAGGGCACGTTGACGTACTTGACGTCCACCTTCGGGTGCTTCTTCTCGAAGTCCTCGGCGATCTGCTTGAAGACCTTGTCCTCGCTGCCCACGGTGGAGGTGTCCCACCACGTCACGGTCCCGGAGAGCTCGCCCGAGCTCTTGCCGGTGCCGTCGGACTTGTCGTCACTGCCGCAGGCGGTCGCCGCGAGCGCCAGGGCCGCGACCAGGGCGGTGGCCGTTATGCCACGTCGCATCTGTGAACTCCTTCAACTGCCGTACCGCTCCGTCGCGGCGCCGGGTCGACGTGAACGTAACAAGGATGAAAGAAGGCCGAAAGACCTTGCGGAAGATTTCTGCAAGCTTCGACGATCGTTACATTCGCGTGTCCTCAAGGTTGCCGTCAAGCCTCTTGACGGGAGCACTCCGCCCTGACAGGAGAGGGCAATGGCGGCCGATTCCGCGGTGCGACGATCCGATTGCGGGCGGCCGGACGCCTTCGCAAGTCCTTGCAAGATGTTGCGACAGTGCTGGCTGCGACGATGCTCCGGGACGAGGCCCTCACCGGCGCACGCGGTTGCCGCGCGTGGCCGTACGGGGCCGGTCGCCCGATTCCTGCGCATGGTGGGCAATCCGACATACGCCCGGTACAGTCCACTTCCATGACCGCACGGCTTGCCGATATCGCAACTCAGGCGGGGGTCAGCGAAGCTACGGTCAGCCGTGTACTGAACGGCAAACCCGGTGTCGCTGCGGCCACCCGCGAATCCGTACTCGCCGCGCTCGACGTCCTCGGCTACGAACGGCCGGTACGGCTGCGCAGGCGCAGCGCGGGGCTGGTCGGGCTGATCACCCCCGAGCTGGAGAACCCCATCTTCCCGGCGCTCGCCCAGGTGATCGGCCAGGCGCTGACCCGGCAGGGATACACCCCCGTGCTGGCCACGCAGACGCCCGGCGGTTCCACCGAGGACGAGCTCACCGAGATGCTCGTCGACCGTGGCGTCTCCGGAATCATCTTCGTCTCGGGGCTGCACGCCGACACCTCGGCCGACATGCAGCGGTACGAGCAACTGCGCGCCCAGGGCGTCCCCTTCGTCCTCGTCAACGGCTTCTCGCCGAAGGTGCAGGCACCCTTTATCTCGCCCGACGACCGGGCGGCGATGCGGCTCGCGGTGACGCATCTGGTGTCGCTCGGCCATCAGCGGATCGGTCTGGCGGTCGGGCCCAAGCGTTTCGTTCCCGTACTCCGGAAGATCGAGGGCTTCCGCGCCACCGTGCAGGAGCAGTTGCACCTCACCTCGGACGAGGTGGAGGAACTGATCCAGCACTCGCTGTTCACGCTGGAGGGCGGACAGGCGGCCGCCTCCGCACTGATAGAGCGCGGGTGCACAGCCGTCGTGTGCGCGAGCGACATGATGGCGCTCGGAGCGATCCGGGCCGCGCGAAGGCTGTCGATGGAGGTGCCGCGCGACCTGTCGGTCGTCGGCTACGACGATTCGCCGCTCATAGCGTTCACCGATCCGCCGCTGACGACGATCCGGCAGCCCGTCACGGCGATGGGTCAGGCCGCGGTCCGCACCCTGCTCGAGGAGATCGGTGGTACACCGGCTCCGCACAGCGAGTTCGTCTTCATGCCGGAACTGGTCGTACGAGGTTCGACTGCCGCGGGTCCCGGCCCGGATCCGGCCTCCGCTTCCGCTTCCGCTTCCGGAACGGTCCCAGGGTCGCACGCGCGCTCGTAGGGTGCATCATGTGCAGCCGGAACCCGACCGGAGGATGATCGGGCAAAGGGATGCATCTGACAGAATCAACGCCTATGGGTGAATTGAGCGTGAAGCCACAGGAAGGCCGAACGGCGGCCCCCCCGTCACCCGTCGTGGACGAGGCGGCCCTCGAAGCGAACCGGAACGGCAGGCCGGCGAGGCTGCTCTCGCTGCGGTCTCCCCGTCGGCCGCGCATCTGGTTCGAAGTCCTGCTGATCGTGGTCAGTTACTGGCTCTACTCGCTGGTACGCAACGCTGTCCCCGAGCAGAAGGCCGCGGCCCTGGCGAATGCCGACCGGCTCTGGTCGGTGGAGAAGTTCCTGGGGATCGCTGTCGAACAGACGGTCAACCACGCGGTGAATTCGGTGACATGGCTGATCATCTCGATGAACTACTACTACGCGACACTGCACTTCATCGTCACCATCGGTGTGCTGGTGTGGCTGTTCCGTTTCCATCCCGGCCGTTACGCGGCAGCGCGTCTGGTGCTGTTCGCAACAACCGGTGTCGCACTGCTCGGTTACTACTTGTATCCGCTCGCGCCGCCGCGTCTGATGAACGGCGGGCACTTCATCGACACCGTGATGGTGCACCACACCTGGGGTTCGATGGCCTCGGGCAATTTCAAGAACATGTCGAACCAGTACGCGGCGATGCCGTCGATGCACATCGGCTGGTCGCTGTGGTGCGGGCTGACCGTCTTCGCGCTGGCGTCGGCGCCCTGGGCGCGGATCCTGGGCCTGCTGTACCCGGCGGTCACCCTGGTCGTGATCGTGTCGACGGCCAACCATTTCTGGCTCGACGCGGTGGGCGGTACGACCTGCCTGGCGTTCGGTTTCTCGGTGTCGTGCGCCTGGTACGGGGCGCTGCCGCACCACCTCCCGAAGCGGGTGCCGGTGCCGCGGGGGCGGGCACGGTTGGCGGGACTGGGCGCGGGGGCTCCGATCCGAGCGGGCCACCCGGCCACGGAGGCACCGGTACGCCGCTGAACGCTTCTGTCCTCCGTCACGGGACAGGATCGACCGTGCCGGCCGTACGAGCCCGTCCGGCGTGTGAGGACGTCTTTTCGACCCGCCCCCTCACGCCCCGTAGAACCGCTCCTCCATCACCGCGCGCGCCCGCCGCGTGATCCGCCGGTAGTCGTCCAGCATGTCCCCCACGTGCCCCGGCTCGTACCCCAGGTACCGCCCGACCGCCGTCAGCTCCCGCGGCCCCGAAGGGAAGGTGTCCGCCGGGCGTCCGCGCACCAGCATCACCGCGTTGCGGACCCGGGTCGCCAGTACCCATGCCTCGTCCAGCGTCTGCGCGTCCTCGCTGGAGATCAGTTCCGCCGCGCACGCCGCGGCCAGCGCCTCGCGCGTGCGGGTCGTGCGCAGCCCCGGTTCCGCCCAGCCGTGCTGCATCTGCAAGAGCTGGACCGTCCACTCGACGTCGCTCAGCCCGCCCCGCCCCAGCTTCGTGTGGAGCGTCGGGTCGGCGCCGCGCGGCATCCGTTCGGATTCCATCCGGGCCTTGAGGCGGCGGATCTCGCGGACCGCGTCCTCCCCCAGCCCCTCCATCGGGTAGCGCAGGGGATCGATCAGTTCGATGAAGTCGCGACCGAGCTCCGTGTCACCCGCCATGGGTTCGGCGCGCAGCAGGGCCTGGCTCTCCCAGACCAGCGACCAGCGCCGGTAGTACGCGTCGTACGACTTCAAGGTGCGCACCAGCGGTCCGCTCTTGCCCTCCGGCCGCAGATCCGCGTCGATGATCAGTGGTGGGTCGGCGGTGGGCAGCTGCAGCAGTCTGCGCACCTCGGCGACGACGGTGTTGGCGGCCCGGGTCGCCTCCTGCTCGTCGACGCCCTCGCGCGGTGTGTGCACGAACAGGACGTCGGCGTCGGAGCCGTAACCGAGTTCATGACCGCCGAAGCGGCCCATGCCGATGACGGCGAACCGGGTGGGAAGGGTGTCGCCCCACTGTTCGCGTACCGCCGCGCGCAGAGCGCCCGCGATGGTGACCGCGTTCAGGTCCGTGACCGCGTTGCCGACCCGGTCGACGAGTGCGCCGTGGTCGGGTTCCGCCGGGTTCTCCTCCGTGCCGTACGAGCCGATGAGGTCGGCCGCCGTCGTACGGAACAGTTCGCGCCGTCGCACACCGCGGACCACCGCGACCGCGGACTCGGCGTCGTCGGCCCGCCCCACCGCGGCCAGCACCTCCTGCTCCAGGTGATTCCGGCTGCGCGGATTCAGCCCCTGCGGGTCGCCGAGGATCGCCACCGCCTCGGGCGCCCGCAGCAGCAGGTCGGGGGCGAGCCGGCCGGCCGACAGGACGCGGGCGAGGTTCTCCGCCGCCGCGCCCTCGTCGCGCAGCAGCCGCAGATACCAGGGGGTCTTGCCGAGCGCGTCGGACACCTTGCGGAAGCCGAGGAGCCCGGCGTCCGGGTCGGCGGAGTCCGCGAACCAGCCGAGCAGCACCGGCAGCAGGGTCCGCTGGATCGCGGCCTTGCGGGACACCCCGGACGACAGCGCCTCCAGGTGCCGGAGCGCGGCGGCCGGATCGGCGTACCCGAGCGCTTCGAGCCGGACCCCTGCGGCCTTCGCACTGAGCCGGGTCTCGCCGGGTGCGAGCTGCGCGACGGCGTCCAGCAGCGGCCGGTAGAACAGTTTCTCGTGCAGCCGCCGCACCACGGACGCGTGGCGCTTCCACGCCTGGTTGATCTCGGCGATGGGGTCCGTACGCATCCCGAGGGAGCGCCCGAGCCGCCGCAGGTCCGATTCGTCGACGGGCACGAGGTGGGTGCGGCGCAGCCGGTAGAGCTGGATGCGGTGCTCCATGGCGCGCAGGAAGCGGTACGCGTCGTCGAACTGCGCGGCGTCCACCCGGCCGACGTAACCGCCTTCGGCGAGCACCCGCAGGGCGCCGAGGGTCGAGCCGCTGTGCAGGGAGGCGTCGCTGCGGCCGTGCACGAGCTGCAGCAGCTGGACGGCGAACTCGACGTCCCGCAGCCCGCCTGGCCCGAGCTTGATCTCACGGTGGACGCGGTCCGCGGGGATGTTGTCGACGACGCGGCGGCGCATCTTCTGTACGTCGCCGACGAAGTTCTCCCGGTCGGCTGCCTGCCAGACCATCGGCGAGACGGCCTCGACGTACTCCGCACCCAGTTCGGGGTCTCCGGCCACCGGCCGGGCCTTGAGCAGTGCCTGGAACTCCCAGGTCTTGGCCCAGCGCTGGTAGTACGCGACATGCGAGGAGAGCGTGCGTACCAGCGGTCCGTTGCGGCCCTCGGGCCGGAGGTTGGCGTCGACCGGCCAGATGGTGCCCTCGACGGTCGTCTCGGAACAGATCCGCATCATGTGCGCGGCCAGTCGGGTGGCGGCCTGGACGGCCTTGCTCTCCTCCGAGCTGTCGACGGGTTCCGCCACGAAGATGACGTCGACGTCGGAGACGTAGTTGAGTTCGTGTCCGCCGCACTTGCCCATCGCGATCACCGCCAGCCGGCACAGGGCGGCGTCGGCGGGTGCGGCCGTCCGGGCGATGGCGAGCGCGGCCCGCAGGGTCGCGGTCGCCAGGTCGGCGAGTTCGGCGGCGGTCTCGGCGACGTCCGTCGTACCGCACACGTCCCGGGCCGCTATGGCCAGCAGGCATCGGCGGTAGGCGATGCGCAGGGTGTCCGGGTCGTGGGCGCCCCCGAGCTCGTGCTCGAATTCGGCCACGCCGGGGTGCAGGTCCGTCGCCTCGTACGTGACGAGCGCCTGCCAGTGTCGGGGGTGCCGGGCCAGATGGTCGCCGAGCGCCTCGGACGCCCCGAGCACCCCGAGGAGCCGGTCCCGCAGCGGCTTGGCGGAGACGAGCGTGTCCAGCAGCATCTGCCGCTCGTCGGCGTCCTCCGCCTCCACCAGCCGGACGAGTCCGCGCAGCGCCAGATCGGGGTCGGCGGTCGCCCCGAGCGCGTCGAGCAGCACCGGATCGGTGCGTACGGACGCCAGGGCGGGCAGGTCGAGCAGCCGCTCGGCGGCGGCGGGGTCGGTGAAACCGTGCCGCAGCAGTCGGGTGAACGTACTGCTTCTGCGCCCCGGCACCGTCGTCATTCCATGCTCTCCTGCTCGCCGCCCGTTCCCGTCCCAGCATTCCGAGCCTAGCCCTGTGCCGATGAATGCGTAGCGGGTGCGCGGTCCGTACTTCGCGGGCACGATCGCTTGCAGGACCTGTATCAGGAGGGCGCGACCATGTCCGGACCCGAACCCGTCGCCGAACTGCAGCACGAGTACAGCGACAAGAGGGCCACCGCCCGCCCGTGGTCGGAAGCCGTGGGTGTGCTGACGCGGGCAGGGGTGTTCTGGCTGTCCACGGTCCGCCCGGACGGCCGCCCGCATGTCACTCCGCTGATCGGGCTCTGGACGGACGGCGCGCTGCACTTCTGCACCGGCCCGACGGAGCGCAAGGCCCGGAACCTGGCGGACAACCCGGAGGTCGTGCTGACGACCGGCACCAACACGCTGTCCCGGGGCTTGGACGTGGTGGTCGAGGGCCGGGCGGTCCCGGTGACGGACGAGTCCCGGCTGACCCGGCTGGCGGAACTCTGGGAGGAGAAGTACGGCGCGGACTGGCACTTCGAGGTCCACGCGGGCGCGTTCGCGAACGCCGCGGGCGGCCGTGCCGAGGTCTTCGGGGTGACCCCGCGCAAGGCTTTCGGTTTCGGCAAGGGCGAGCCGTACAGCCAGACGCGCTGGCTCTTCGGCTGAGCGCTGAGAGCTGAACGCTGACGGTTCACAACTGCTGGGCAGACACATCGTTGTGGCGAGCATGGACACGATGGGGTGAACGGCGCGACGAGCTGCGGGCATGCCCGGCGGGGTGTGCGTAACGTTCTCGGTGCGATCCGGGACGCCGGGTGTGGCGTCAGCAGTCGGGGCCCCGTATCACCAGCGAGATGGTTCGGGGCCTCCCCGTCGCCTCCGGCCACACCCATATGGCCGGGTCGTAGGGATTCCGCCCGCCCGGAACGGACCGCATACGGGATATGCGTCGCCGACCGGGACGCGAAAGCGGAGGACCAGTGCGCCCAAGACCGTTCGGGGCGTGCCGGTGAGCCAGGACTCACTCCTGCTCACTGCCCAGGAACGGTGGATCTGGACGCGGGGCCACGCCGGTCCCATACCACCGCCGTCCCCGGGGAAGCGCGCCGACGGATCACGCGGCGCCTGAGCGAGAACCGCTCAGGCGCCCCGGGACCGGCTACCTGCCGTTCCCGGCAACGGGCTTCGTGCCGATGACGACGGTCGCGTACAGCTCGTCGGAGGCGACCACCCGCGCCATCAGCCCGCTCCGGGCGACGGTCTCCTCGGCCCGCGCCGCCTGCCGTTCGCTCGTCTCGACCAGCAGATGCCCGCCCGGCGCCAGCCACCGAGGCGCTTCGGCGGTCACTCTGCGCAGCACGTCGAGCCCGTCGCCCCCACCGTCGAGCGCCACCCTCGGTTCATGGACCCGGGCCTCCGCGGGCAGGAGTTCGACGTCCTCGCTGGGTACGTACGGCACATTGGCCAGCAGAATCCCGACGCGGCCGCGCAGCGAGGCGGGCAGCGGTTCGAAGAGGTCGCCCTCGTACACCTCCCCCACGCCGGCGACATTGCGGCGCGCGCACCGCACCGCGGCGGGTTCGACATCGCTGGAGTGCAGCTCGACCCGGTCCAGGGCGGCGGCGAGCGCGGCGCCCAGCGCACCGGAGCCGCAGCACAGATCGACGACGACGGCGGGCCCGTCCGCGGGACGGACGAGGCCGACGGCCTGGTCGACGAGGAATTCGGTACGGCGCCGGGGGACGAAGACGCCGGGGTCCACGCTGATCCGCAGACCACGGAACTCGGCCCAGCCGAGGACGTGTTCGAGGGGCAGTCCGGCTGCCCGCCGGTCGACCATGGCCGCGAGTTCAGCCGGGTCCGCGGCTGTGGAGAGGATCAACTCCGCCTCGTCCTCGGCGAATACACAGCCGGCGGCGCGAAGTCTGGTGACGATGGCGGAGTGAGGGAGGGGTGTCGAGGAAAGCGACATGGAGCGGAGCCTTTCGGAATGCCGATGGGTGCTCCGCGGTCCGCCTATACCGGTCCGACCACGCAATCGCGAGAGGTGAGCACCCAGCCTGATACAGCGGTAATGGGTCTCACCTCCTCGGTCTGTCCCCGTGCCGGGGACGGCAACACTACCGGAATCGAGTCCCGGTGCCTGCCACGGGCGGGGCCGGGCGATACGCGTGGACGCCGGTCAGGAGCGGCGGCGGCCGCCACCGCTGTCGTGGAACCGGCCGTGGACCGCCGCCGAGGTGTTGTTGGCGCGGGTGTGCCGGATCGCTTCGCGATGCTGCCGCTCGATCTCCTGGCCCTCGAAGTTCTCGGTCCTGCGCCGCGACTGCAGTTTGACGACGAGCGCGACGATCACCGTCAGCAGCCCACCGAGCAGCACGAACACGGCTGCCATGAGACCCCCGTGTCCGATCCGGCCATCTGTCCGCAGTGTCGCCCACAGGGCACACCTCGTCCAGAGTCCCGGGCCGGTTCTGCCCTCGCTTCCGCAGCAGGAGGAGCGCATCCGAGCGAGCCGCCCGGCGGCGGTCGAGGAGACCAGGACATCAACGGGGCCGCGACAGCGAGAAGGGCCGGTCGGTCATGGCGACCGCCGGCCCTTCTCCCGTACGTACTACAGCACCGGCAGCAGTGCCTTCAGCTCGAAGGCCGTGACCTCGGAGCGGTACTCCTCCCACTCCTGCTTCTTGTTGCGCAGGAAGAAGTCGAAGACGTGCTCGCCGAGCGTCTCGGCGACCAGTTCGCTCTTCTCCATCAGCGAGATCGCCTCGCCCAGGTTCTGCGGCAGCGGCTCGATACCCATCGCGCGGCGCTCGGCGTCGGACAGCGCCCACACGTCGTCGTCGGCGCCCGCCGGGAGTTCGTACCCCTCCTCGATGCCCTTGAGGCCCGCGGCGAGCAGCACCGCGTACGTCAGATAGGGGTTGGCGCCGGAGTCGATGGAGCGGACCTCGACGCGGGCCGAACCGGTCTTGCCGGGCTTGTACATCGGGACGCGGATCAGGGCGGAACGGTTGTTGTGGCCCCAGCAGATGTACGAGGGGGCTTCGCCGCCGGCGCCCGCGGCGCGCGAGGAGCCTCCCCAGATGCGCTTGTACGAGTTGACCCACTGGTTCGTCACGGCGGAGATCTCCGCGGCGTGCTTCAGCAGACCCGCGATGAAGGAGCGGCCGACCTTGGAGAGCTGGTACTCGGCGCCCGACTCGTAGAACGCGTTGCGGTCGCCCTCGAAGAGGGAGAGGTGGGTGTGCATGCCGGAGCCGGGGTGCTCCGAGAACGGCTTCGGCATGAACGTCGCCTGCACGCCCTGCTCCAGCGCCACCTGCTTCATGACGAGACGGAAGGTCATGATGTTGTCGGCGGTCGAGAGCGCGTCCGCGTACCGCAGGTCGATCTCCTGCTGCCCGGGGGCGCCCTCGTGGTGGCTGAACTCGACGGAGATGCCCATGGACTCGAGCATGGTGATCGCCTGGCGGCGGAAGTCCATGCCGACGTTCTGCGGGGTGTGGTCGAAGTAGCCGGAACTGTCGGCGGGGGTCGGGCGGCTGCCGTCGACCGGCTTGTTCTTCAGCAGGAAGAACTCGATCTCGGGGTGGGTGTAGAAGGTGAAGCCCAGGTCGGATGTCTTGGCAAGGATGCGCTTGAGCACATAGCGCGGGTCGGCGAAGGACGGCGAACCGTCGGGCATCAGGATGTCGCAGAACATCCGCGCGGTGCCCGGGGCCTCCGCACGCCACGGCAGGATCTGGAAGGTGCCCGGATCCGGCTTGGCGATCATGTCGGACTCGTACACCCGGGCGAAGCCCTCGATGGCCGAGCCGTCGAAGCCGATCCCCTCGTCAAATGCCTGTTCCAGCTCGGCAGGGGCCACGGCAACGGACTTGAGATACCCGAGCACATCGGTGAACCACAGGCGCACGAAGCGGATGTCGCGCTCCTCAAGTGTCCTGAGGACGAATTCCTGCTGCTTGTCCATAGCCACATCCTTGCAGTTCAGACGGTCTGTGCACCACCGCCCGGGGTAGGGGAGAAACTCCAGTATCACGACCCGGGATTTCACCCAGATTACGCACTCGACGTGACATGGAGCACTCGGCCACCCACTACGATCGGCGGCCATGGCGTGCAGGGCCTCCGAAGGAGGGGCCCCAGGGGCGGAGCGGCGTCGCGACTGCCTCGTGCCCGCCGGTTGTCCGACCCGTTCCTGTCCCTCCCCACCCCTTCGCAGAAGGACCAAAGGACCAGACGACATGAGCTTCGACCGCAGGACTCGCATAGAACAGATGCGTAACGCAGACCGTGCACACGATCGTCGCAACCGTGCCCTGGCCATAGGGCTGAGCGCCCTTGTCGTCGCCGGTCTGGTCGCTTTCGGTTCCTACGCACTGCTGGACAGGTCCGAGGCCGCGGACAAGAAGGACGCCGTCGCGGCCGAGGACGCGACGGCGTCCGCGGCGGAGAAGAAGGCGCTGGCCGCCGAGCCGATCGAGGGGCTCAGGACGTGGGACGCGAAGAAGCTGACCCGCAACCACGTCACCAAGACGGTCACATACCCGATGAAGCCTCCGGTCGGCGGTGACCACAGCCCCGTCTGGATGAATTGCGACGGCGAGGTATACAAAAAGGCCATCCCCGACATGAACGCCGTGCACTCGCTGGAGCACGGGTCGGTGTGGGTGACGTACACGGACAAGGCGTCGGACGCCGACGTGGCCGAGCTCGCGGCCCTGGTCGGGAAGACGCCGTACTCGCTGATGAGCCCGTACGAGGATCAGGCAGGCACGATCATGCTGAGCGCCTGGGGCAAGCAGGTCACCGTGGACAGCGCCGATGACCCGCGGGTCGGCCGGTTCCTCGCCAAGTTCGTTCAGGGGGAACAGACCCCGGAGCCGGGTGCGGCGTGCACGGGCGGGCTGGGGTCCCAGTGACCGGTACGAAACAGTGGGTGGCCGGTTCCGCCGTCGCCCTCGCGCTGCTCCTCGCGGGGGTGGCGACCGTTGCCTCCGCGCGGGACGACACGGCGGACGGGAAACAGCCCGGAGCGGCCCCCGCGGCCGTCCGGGCGCCCGGCCCGGAATCGGCCGACGCCGGATTCGCCCGCGACATGGCGGTCCACCATCAGCAGGCCGTGGAGATGTCCTTCATCGTGCGTGACCGTACGCAGGACGAGGAGGTGCGCCGTTTCGCGTACGACATCGCCAATACCCAGGCCAATCAGCGGGGCATGCTGATCGGCTGGCTGGACCTGTGGGAACTGCCGAAGGTGGCCGCCGGGCAGGAGCCGATGGCGTGGATGACGACCCGCGGTGGACACGACGGACACGGCACGCACGGTGATCAGGGCATGGACGGCATGGACGGCATGGGGGACGCGGGCGGGTCGGCCCGCGCCTTCACCGCACATGACGGGGCCCTGATGCCCGGCATGGCCACCCGGACCGAACTCGACCGGCTCAGGAAGGCGAGCGGCAAAGAGGCCGAGATCCTGTTCCTGCAGCTGATGACCGACCACCACAAGGGCGGCGTCGCCATGGCGCGCGGCTGCGCCGAACTCTGCACGGTGAAGGCGGAGAAGCGGCTCGCTCGCGGCATGGTCGAGGCTCAGCGGTCCGAGCTGGACGCGATGGCGCAGATGCTGGCCGCGCGCGGGGCGAAGCCCAGGCCCTGAGGCATTCCACCGGTTCCCGAAACGGAACAAGATGTACCCGAATGGGTGAGAGCGGTCGCGCACCCCGAACGGGCCCATGACGATGGGTTCGCTCGGGGTCGTATCGCAGTGCCCAACGGCACCAGGAGGAATCCCTCATGACCACCGCCAAGGACATCATGCACACCGGGGCCCAGTGGATCCCCGCGCACGAGACGCTCGACCGCGCCGCCCAGATGATGCGCGAACACAACGTCGGCGCACTGCCGATCTCGGCCAACGGCGAGAAGGACCGGATGGTCGGCATCCTCACGGACCGGGACATCGTGATCGGCTGTGTGGCGATGGGCCACGATCCGTCGAAGGTGACCGCGGGTGAACTCGCCCAGGGCACGCCGCGCTGGATCGACGCGAACGCCGAGGTGAACGAGGTTCTGGAGGAGATGCAGAGCCACCGGATCCGTCGGCTCCCGGTGGTCGAGAACAAGGTGCTGATCGGCATGATCAGCGAGGCCGACCTCGCTCAGCACCTCTCCGAGGAGCAGATCGCGGGCTGGGCGGAGAAGGTCTACGCCCGCACCTGACCGGCGAGCGGCAGTGGCCACAGCGGGCCCGGCACCCATGACAACGGGGGGTGCCGGGCCCGCGTGCGCGGCGTACCCGGCGGGGTTAGGGTGCCTGACATGGGCCCGAAATGGAGTGCGATGTACGGACAGTTGCTGCTGTTTGCCGCGCTGCTCTTCGGGATCGTCACCCTGCACACCGTCGGGCATCCGGCGGAGCACGGCGGCCACGAGGCCGTGGTGACGATGGACCACGCGCAGGACCGGGGAGCCCAGGGGGTACACCCGGCGAGCTCCATGACGGAGCCCTCGGTGGAACACACCTCCGTCCCGCCCACGCCGATGGGCGACGGCATGGACCCGATGGCGACCTGTCTCGCCGTGCTGGGCGCCTGGGTTCTCGCTCTGCTCGCCGGCCGGCTGACAGCGCTCCGGCCGACGGAGCATCTCCGCGTGGGCGCCGGAGCGCCGCTGTCGCGTGGGGTGCGGTCCGGCCCCCGGCCCGAGATGACGGCTCTCGCCCGGTTGTCGGTGCTTCGGATATAGGAGCGGGTCGCTCCGCATCCCTCCTTCAGCCCACACCGACAGCAGCAGAGGTGCACCCAGCCATGCCCACTCAACACACTCGTCGCGCCGTGCTCGGCGCCGGAATCGCCGCGGTCGGCACGGGAGTTCTGGCCGCCTGCTCCAGCGGTACGGACCCGGAACGGCACGCCGCGAACCCTGGCCCCACGCATCACGGCGCCATGGATCACAGCCCGGCGCCCGCGTCGAGGAGCCGGGGTGAGTACATTTCCCCCGGCGACGCGGAGGTCGCGGCGGTCGAGGCGAAGCGGGGCTCCGGCCCCGTACGGAAGATCAACCTCACCGCCACTGCGGCCCACCTCGATCTGGGCGGCGGCCTCACCTTCAGTTCCTGGGCCTACGGGGACCGGCTGCCCGGCAGGGAAGTCCGGATCACCGCGGGCGACACCTTGGCAGTCAGCCTCGCCAACCACCTGCCGGAGCCGACCACCGTGCACTGGCACGGCCTCCATGTACGCAACGACATGGACGGTGTTCCCGGCCTGACCCAGCCGGCCATCAGGCCGGGCGCGGAGTTCACGTACCGCTTCTCGGCGCCGCAGCCGGGGACGTACTGGTTCCATCCGCACCAGGGCGTCCAGCAGGACCGCGGTCTGTACGCACCACTGATCATCGAGAACCCGAAGGAGCCCCTGTCGTACGACAAGGAGTGGGTCGTCGTGCTCGACGACTGGCTCGACGGGGTGGAGGGTTCCACGCCGGACGCGGTGCTCGTCGAGCTCAACCACGGCATGGGCGGCATGGAGGGCATGGATCACGGGTCCTCCGGGGCCGATGACAAGCCCGGTTCCGGGTCCGGGCCCTCGCGGGTGCTGAGGGGCGCCACGAGCGACCTGCTCGGCGGTGACGCGGGTGACGTCGACTACCCGTACTACCTGATCAACGGCCGCGTCGCGAAGGACCCGACCACGTTCACCGCGAAGCCCGGCGACCGGATCCGGGTGCGCATCATCAACGGGGGCGGCGACACCCCCTTCCGCGTCGCGCTCGGCGGCCACCGGATGACCATCACGCACGCGGACGGCTTCCCGGTCCGGCACACCACGACGGACGCACTGCTGCTGGGCATGGGTGAGCGGTACGACGTGCTGGTCACCGCCGGGGACGGCGTGTTCCCGCTGACGGCGGTCGCCGAGGGCAAGAAGGCGTCGGCGCTGGCCCTGCTCCGTACCGGCGGTGGCGCGGCGCCGACCGCCTCCGTGCGGCCGCAGGAGCTGGACGGCCGGCTGGTGTCGGCCGACGAGCTGAAGGCCGACCAGTCCGTGGCGCTGGCCGCCCGCGAGCCCGACCGGACGATCCGGATCAAGCTGACCGGCAGCATGAGGTCGTTCGACTGGGGCTTCGACCACAAGAAATACGACCCCGATCAGCGCCATCCGGTCAAGGCGGGCGAGCGGGTCCGGCTGGAGTTCTACAACATCACGGAGATGTGGCACCCGATCCATCTGCACGGGCACACGTTCGCCCTCGCCGGACGTGCGGGGCCGCGTTCGGTGCTGGGCAGGGCTCCCGGGGCGCGCAAGGACACCGCGATCGTCCTGCCCAACAGGTCGGTGGCCGTGGAGTTCGACGCGGACAACCCGGGGCTGTGGATGCTCCACTGCCACAACGTCTACCACTCGAACGCGAACATGATGACGGTCCTCGGCTACCGCCGCTGACCCGGTCCTGGCGGGCCTCGGCAGGGGGTGCGCCGGCCGCGGCGGCGGAAGTGCGGCCCGCCAGGACATCGCGTCAGAAAGACGATTACACTGAGGCGCGTGCCTCAACTACGCCTCGCACTGAATCAGATCGACTCGACCGTCGGTGACCTCGCCGGCAACGCCGAGGCGATCATCCACTGGACCCGGCACTCCGCCGAACAGGGCGCCCACCTGGTGGCGTTCCCCGAGATGGTGCTGACCGGTTACCCCGTCGAGGACCTGGCCCTGCGGTCGTCCTTCGTCGAGGCGTCGCGGAACGCGCTGCGTGCGCTCGCCGCCCGCCTCGACGCGGAGGGCTTCGGGGAGCTGCCGGTCGTCGTCGGATATCTCGACCGTTCCGAGAAGGTCCAGCCGCGCTACGGCCAGCCTGCCGGTTCTCCGCAGAACGCCGCCGCGGTGCTGCACCACGGGCAGGTCGCGTTGTCCTTCGCCAAGCATCACCTGCCCAACTACGGGGTCTTCGACGAGTTCCGGTACTTCGTGCCGGGCGACTCGATGCCCGTCGTGCGGGTCCACGGTGTCGATGTGGCGCTCGCGATCTGCGAGGACCTCTGGCAGGACGGCGGCCGGGTGCCGGCCGCGCGGGCCGCCGGGGCCGGGCTGCTGCTGTCGATCAATGCCTCGCCGTACGAGCGGGACAAGGACGACACCCGGCTGGACCTGGTCCGCAAGCGGGCCCAGGAGGCCGGCTGCACCACCGCCTATCTGGCGATGATCGGCGGCCAGGACGAACTGGTCTTCGACGGCGACTCGATCGTCGTCGACAAGGACGGCGACGTGATCGCCCGTGCCCCGCAGTTCGCCGAGGGCTGCGTCGTCCTCGATCTGGAGTTGCCCGCCGCGGCGCCCGAGGCGCCGTCCGGGGTGGTGAACGACGGGCTGCGGATCGACCATGTGGTCCTTTCCGACAAGCCTCTCCCCGTGTACGAGGCGGAGCTGACCGGCGGCTACGCCGAGCGGCTCGACGACGACGAGGAGCTGTACTCGGCGCTGGTCGTGGGTCTGCGTGCGTACGCCGCGAAGAACGGCTTCCGCAGTGTGCTGATCGGGCTCTCCGGCGGGATCGACTCGGCGCTCGTCGCGGCCATCGCGTGCGATGCGCTGGGCGCGCAGAACGTGTACGGCATCTCGATGCCGTCCAAGTACTCCTCGGACCACTCCAAGGGCGACGCGGCGGAGCTGGCGCGGCGTACCGGGCTGAACTTCCGCACCGTACCGATCGAGCCGATGTTCGACGCGTACATGAAATCGCTGGGGCTCACCGGTCTCGCCGAGGAGAACCTCCAGTCGCGGCTGCGCGGCACGACGCTGATGGCCGTCTCCAACCAGGAGGGCCAGATCGTCCTCGCACCGGGCAACAAGTCGGAGCTGGCGGTCGGGTACTCGACGCTGTACGGGGACTCCGTCGGCGCGTACGGGCCGATCAAGGACGTCTACAAGACGTCGGTCTTCCGGCTGGCGAAGTGGCGCAACCGGGCCGCGGAGGAACGCGGCCAGACGCCGCCGATTCCGGAGGCCTCCATCACCAAGCCGCCCAGCGCCGAGCTGCGGCCCGACCAGGTCGACACGGACTCGCTGCCCGACTACGACGTGCTGGACCGGATCCTGGAGCTGTACGTCGACCGGGACCTGGGGCTGGAGTCGATCGTGGCAGCCGGGTTCGACGAGACGCTGGTGACGAGGACGCTGCGGATGGTGGACACGGCGGAGTACAAGCGGCGGCAGTACCCGCCGGGCACGAAGATCTCCCCGAAGGGCTTCGGCAAGGACCGGCGGCTGCCGATCACCAATCGGTGGCGCGAGTCGGGGTGAGCGGCGACATCCCTCGCGTGTCTACCGGGAGTGAATCCATGGGATGTCGCGTTTACTCAGGAACCACTCCGCCGGGGACGTGGGGGACGTGGGCCCGTCGGTGCCGTGCTGGTGGATGCAGGCGTCGCGGCGTATGTGGTCAGGATCGAAGCCGAGCGCCCCGAGCTGCTTCTCGACAGCGCGCACCATGCCCGAGGGTCCGCTGACGTAGACCTGGCGGCCAGGTCGGTTACGGGCGTACTCAGCGACCTGTTGCAGCAGTTCGGCGTCGGCGTCCTCCGGTTCCCCGCCCTCCGGTGGCAGCGCCGCTGTGACGTCCAGCCAGTCGTACGTCTTGACCAGCCGCTCCAGGCCGTCGAGGTCGTAGACCTCGCACTCGGTGCGGGCGCCGAGGATGAGCCTCACTTCGCCCGGCCGGGGCAGGGCCGCGGCCGCCTCGATGATCGCCTTCACCGGCGCCCAGCCGGTACCCCCGGCCACGCACAGCAGACCGTGACCGGAATCGGGCGGCAGGGTCATGCTGCCGTTCGCGGGGCCGAGACGGACGCTGCCTCCGGAGCGGACCCGGTCCACCAGTGCGGTGCTCAGTCGGCCGCGCTCGATGCGGCGCACATGGAATTCCAGGGTGCCGTCGACGCGCGGAGCGTTGGCGATCGAGTACGGGCGCCAGACCTGGGGCGCCTCGGGCACGGTCAGCGCGGCGTGCTGACCGGCCTCGAAGGGATAGGGAAGGTGCGGGCGCACCGTGAGAACCGCGATGTCATCGGTGCGCCGCTCGTGGTGGACGACCTCCGCGTCCCACCAGCGGGGCGTCGACGCGGGGACCTCTTCGGCCGCAGCGATCATCACTTGCGAGATGAGGCCGTAGGCCGCGACCCACGACTCCTCGATCTCCTGCGTCCAGGCGTCGCCGGCAAACACCTTCAGCGCCGCGATGAGGCTGGCGCCCACGGCCGGGTAGTGCTCGGGACGGGTATCGAACTTGCGGTGGTCGAAGCCGAGGGGGCGCAGGTACGCCACGAGGGCTTCGGGGTCGGCGGTCTTCATGGCTGCCGCAGTGAGGGCGGCGAAGAGCCGGTCCTGCTGCTCGTCCATCTGCTCCGGGAACATGTGGCGGACGCCAGGGTTGTGGTGAAACAGGTGAGCGTAGAAGTACTTGCTCAGCTGATCCGCACGCCGTTCGACGACAGAGAAGCTCCACTCGATGAGTGCAGTATTTATGGACACAGGGGGCAATAATATCCGCGATCTCCACGACCCCCTGCACAAGCCCCCGAAGGGGCAGATCTCAGAGTTCGACGCGGGCGGCGATCGGGAGGTGGTCGCTGTCCGTCGCCGGGAGCGTCCACGACGACATCGGCTCGACCCCCTTCACCATGATCTGGTCGATCCGCGCCATCGGGGACGACGCCGGCCAGCTGAAGCCGAAGCCGTCGCCGGCCGCGCCCTGGGTGGACCTCATCTGCGAGGTGACCTCGTTGAGCGAGCGGTCGTTCATCGTGCCGTTGAGGTCACCGAGCAGGATCACCTTGCCGAGGCGTTCGTGGGCGATGGCCTCACCCAGGGCGTCCGCGCTGTTGTCGCGCTGGTTGGCGGTGAATCCGGCGTGCAGCTTGACCCGTACGGACGGCATATGGGCCACATAGACGGCGACCTCGCCGTTGGGCGTCGTCACCGTGGAACGCATCGCCCGGGTCCAGCCCATCTTGATGTCGACCGGCCGGGTGTTGCTCATCGGGTACTTGCTCCACAGGCCGACGGTCCCCTGCACCGAGTGGTACGGGAAGCGGTCGGCGAGCGCCGCCTCGTACGTCGGCACCTGGCCGCTCGGCAGCTCCTCCAGGGCGATGACGTCGGCGCCGGATCCCGCGACCTTCCGGGCGGTGCCCGTGGGGTCGGGGTTGCCGGCGTTGACGTTGTGGGTGGCCACGGTGAGGTCGCCGCCGCTGCCCGACTTGTCGGTGAGCAGCCCGCCGAAAAGGTTGAGCCAGACCACGACCGGCAGCAGCAGGGCGACCAGCGCGGTCGCCGAGCGACGCACCAGGCCCAGGATCAGCAGCAGCGGGACGAACACGCCGATCCATGGCAGGAACGTCTCGCTGAGGCTGCCGAGGTTGCCGATGGTGTTCGGGATCTCGGCGTGGAGCACCATCACGAGGGTGAGGAGTACAGCGCAGGCGGCGAGGACGATGCCGCGCCGCCACATGCCCTTACCACTGGTCCATCTGTCGCGCAGGTCTCGGAAGCGGGACCCGGTGCGCTGCGGTCCCGCGCTGCCGTTCCCGGTGTCCGCCCTGTACGCCTGCACCATTGCGCTGTCCTCACTGCTTAGCCGTACCCATCGCCGCGCTCCCCGACCCTAGGCGATGAGCAACGCCTTTCCTGCCGTCCACGACGGCCGTACTGCCACGAGGACGAAGGACGCGGTCCGGCGGGTTCCGGCCGGACGGATCTTGTGGGGCGTTGTGACGCAACGCTCACACTCGGGCAGGGCCGGGCGTGTCAGGCCTGGCCTGCGCTTTTGCCGGACGGAAGGGTGGCGGGGGCGGTTGCCCGGGCGGGGACCGGGGTGGTGTCGGGAGCCCTGCGCGGCACCAGGGCCCTCGACCGGCGTCCGGATGATTCGGTCGACGAGATCATCCGGGAGCGGCGCGTCGGTCCGGTGAATGGTCCGTTCGAGCATGGGGCCGACGAACAGGTCGTCCATCAGCTCCATGTCCGGGTCCGCCCGAAGTCCGCCGGGCGAACCGGACATCGCGGCGGAGTATCCCCTTTCGACACGGGACCGTCTCGTATCGGAAAGCCTTTGCCCGGTCGTGCCCACTTCCCGCGAACGGCCCCGGGATGCCACCATGGACAGGATCCGGGGACGCCGTCAGGGCGCCTCGAGATGATGAAGGAGCCGTTGGCCATGTCGCTTCAGGCTGCGCAGAACCAGCCCGCAACCCCCGCGGGGGCCCCCACCGACAGCAGCAAGGCGCTGTACGGAGGCAAGAGCACTCGCCGCATCACCGTCCATGACATCGCCGCCGCCACCGAGCGCGGCGAGAAGTGGCCCATGCTCACCGCCTACGACGCGATGACCGCGTCCGTCTTCGACGAGGCCGGAATCCCGGTCATGCTCGTCGGCGACTCCATGGGCAACTGTCATCTCGGCTACGAGACCACGGTGCCCGTCACGATGGACGAGATCGCCATCCTCTCCGCCGCCGTCGTACGGGGCACCAAGCGCGCCCTCATCGTCGGCGACCTGCCCTTCGGGGCGTACCAGGAAGGGCCCGTCCAGGCCCTGCGCAACGCCACCCGGCTGGTCAAGGAGTCCGGCGTCGGGGCGGTCAAGCTCGAGGGCGGCGAGCGTTCGCTCCCCCAGACCGAGCTGCTGGTCTCGGCCGGGATCCCGGTCATGTCGCACCTCGGTCTGACCCCGCAGTCCGTGAACACCATGGGCTACCGGGTGCAGGGCCGCAGCGACGAGGCCGCACACCGGCTGATCCGGGACGCCAAGGCGGCGCAGGACGCGGGGGCGTTCGCCGTCGTCCTGGAGCTCGTGCCGGCCGAGGTCGCCGCCGAGATCACCCGCAGTCTGCACATCCCGACCGTCGGCATCGGCGCCGGGCCGGACACCGACGCCCAGGTGCTGGTCTACACCGACATGGTCGGGCTGACCGGTGGCAAGGTGCCGCGCTTCACCAAGCAGTACGCGAACATGCGCAAGGTGCTCGGTGACGCGGCGAAGGAGTTCGCCGACGAGGTCGTCGGCGGCACGTTCCCGCAGCCGGAGCACACCTTCCATTAGGGCCTTCCGAACCACTAGGTGTTCTGTCCACAGAGGTTGGTGACAGTGATCACGGCTGGGTGATCTTGATCGAGTGAGGGCCTTCCGAACGAGAGGCCCCAGGACATGACCGGTCCCCTCCGGGGGATCACTGGCCACTGCCCGCACGCCGACAGCCCGCCGACTTCCCCCATCGGCGGGCTGTCGGCGTGTGCCGACCGCTGCAGGCGTTCTGCAGGCGGCCCTGTCGGCAGGTTGTCGGCGGATTGTCGGTGGCGGCTGGTCCCATGGTGGACATGACGCGAATCGACAAGAACCCCAGGAGCGGCGGCAACGCCGTCGAGGTGCGGGGGCTGGTCAAGCACTACGGCTCGACCAAGGCTCTGGACGGCGTGGACCTCGATGTGCGCGAGGGCACCGTCCTCGGTGTGCTCGGCCCCAACGGCGCCGGCAAGACCACCCTCGTACGCTGCCTGTCCACGCTGATCGTTCCCGATGCCGGACACGCCACCGTGGCGGGCTACGACGTGGTGAAGCAGCCCCGGCAGCTGCGCCGCGTCATCGGCCTGACGGGCCAGTACGCCTCGGTCGACGAGAAGCTCTCCGGCTGGGAGAACCTCTACATGATCGGGCGCCTCCTCGACCTGCCCCGCAGGACCGCGCGGGCCCGCGCCGAGGAGCTGCTGGAACGGTTCTCGCTCACGGAAGCCGCCAAGCGGCCCGCGATGAACTACTCCGGCGGCATGCGGCGCCGACTCGACCTGGCCGCCTCGATGATCGGCAGCCCGGCCGTGCTGTACCTGGACGAGCCGACGACGGGGCTCGACCCCCGGACCCGTAACGAGGTCTGGGACGAGGTGCGGCGCATGGTCGCGGAGGGAGCGACCGTACTGCTCACCACCCAGTACATGGAAGAGGCCGAGCAGCTCGCCGACGAGCTCACCGTCATCGACAAGGGCCGGATCATCGCCAACGGCGGGGTCGACGAGCTCAAGGCCAAGGTCGGCGGCCGCACCCTGCAGATCCGGCCCACGGACCCGGGCCAACTGCCCGCCATGGCGCGGGCGCTCGCGGAGGCCGGTCTCGACGGGATCGCTGGTTCACAGGCCGTCCCGGACGAGGGCACGTTGTACGTGCCGATCCTCAGCGACGACCAACTGACCGCCGTGATCGGCCTGTTCGCCGATCGCGGTCTCTCCATCGCACACATCGCCACCGCGCTGCCCAGCCTGGACGAGGTATTCCTGGCCATCACCGGTGAGAAGACCGCGCCGTCCGTGACCGACACGATCCCCGAGGAGGTCCCGGCATGAGCACGGCGACTCTGACCCCCGACGCCCCGACCGGCTCCGCACCGGCCAAGGTCCTCCACGACGAGGGCCGGATCGGACTGCGCAGCAATCTGCGGCACATCGGGGCGCTGGTGCGGCGCAATCTGCTCCAGATCAAGCAGGACCCGGAGTCGATGTTCGACGCGCTCCTGATGCCGGTCGTCTTCACGCTGCTGTTCGTGTACGTCTTCGGCGGCTCCGTCGGCGCGAGCCTGGGCGGGGACCGGCAGACGTACATCAACTACGTGATCCCCGGGCTGATGGCGATGATGGGCATGAACATCGCCATGGCGGTCGGCACCGGTGTCAATGACGACTTCCGCAAGGGCGTCATGGACCGGTTCCGGACCATGCCGATCGCCCGTTCCTCGGTACTCATCGCGAAGATCGTGGTCGAGCTCGGCCGGATGATGGTCGCCACGGTGATCCTGTTGGCCATGGGCTTCGCCCTCGGCATGGAGATCAAGACCTCGGTGGTCGGCCTGCTGGAGGCGGTCGCACTGTCGGCGGTGTTCGGCGCCTCCATCATGTGGATCTTCATCCTGCTCGGGCTGTCCCTCAAGACGTCCCAGTCGGTTCAGGCAATGGGGTTCCTCGTGCTGATGCCGCTGCAGTTCGGTTCATCGATCTTCGCCCCTCCGGCCACGATGCCCGGCTGGCTCCAGGCCTTCACCGACTACAACCCGCTGTCCAATCTCGCGGACGCGGCGCGCGGCCTGATGCTCGGCGGTCCGGTGGCGCACTCGGTGTGGCTGACGCTCGGCTGGGCCGCGGCCATCACCCTGGTGACGGCGCCGCTCGCGGTCGCCAAGTTCCGCAAGAGGACCTGACGCGCCCCTCCGGTTCACTCCCGGTACGCGTCGACCAGGGCGACGGCCTCCTCCAGTGCGAGGCCGTCGCCCTCGGCGTATGCGGAGTCGTACGCGGCCTCGCCGAGGACCGCCGAGGTCAGGGCCTTTGCCCGTGCCAGGTTGTCCCGCTCCATCGACGTCGGCACATGTCCGGCCGGCAGCAGTCGCGAGCCCGCGCCCAGCAGCCGTGCGGCGAGCCCGGCCGCCCGTTCGTCGCCGAGTCCGGCCAGGGCCCTGGCCACGGTGACGAGATGGATGACGGTCATCTGCGGCGCGACCATCTGCGAGAGCGGGTCACCGGACCGGGCCAGCGCCGTCCTGCCGCGGGCCAGCGCGTCGGCGTACAGCCCCTCCTGGTTGTCCAGCCAGGCCATGCCTCCCAGCACGAAGCCTTCGAAGATGGCCATGGTCTCCGAGCGGAAGTGGTCAAGCAGGGTGACCATATGCTCGCGGGCCTCGGCCGTCCGGCCGGAGCGGCCCAGCCACATCGCGAGAAAGAGCCGGGCTGTGGGCATCGTCTCGTGGCCCGCCTGTGGTCCCTGGGAGAGCACGTCCCGCAGGATCCGTTCGCCCTCCGCGCCGCGGTCGAGCTCGGTGAGCACCGAGGCGTAGCGGGTACGGAGCACCGCCACCTGGGACTGCGCGCCGAGCTTCTCGGCGTAGCCGATCGCGGCCAGGAAGTCCTCGGCGGCGCGGGCGTATTCGCCGCACCGCTCGTTCGCCTCGCCCCGCGAGGAGAGTGATTCGGCGGCGCCCCAGTCGTCGCCGAGCCGACTGAAGATCTCCAGGCTCTCCTCGGCATCGATGCGCGCCTCGTCCGACCAACTGGGGCGGTTGGCCAGCATATTGGCACGCTGGAGGAGCGCGGCGGCCAGTTCCCAGTCGTAGCCCAGCTCGCGGCAGGAACGGACCGTCTCGTCCAGCAGCTCGCGCAGCTCGCCCATGTCCCCGGTGAGCAGGACCGCGAAGAACCAGAGTGATGCCGGAGCCCGGCAGGTCTGCGGCTGGCCCGGGTGATACGTGTCGGCGATGACACGGAGCCGCGCCATGCTCGCCTCGTTGGTCCATTCGTCCATGGCGTGGTCCATGCTGACCAGTTGGACCAGCGCCACCTCGCGCCTGGCCTCCTGGAGCAGGTCCGGCGACATGGGCGGCGGCGCGGCCGTGCAGCGTTCGTGGATCGACGGTGCGGGAGTGGCGGGTGAGGTGAAGGGGTCGGGGCCCAGCGCGGCGGCGGCGTCCGCCCACTGCAGGGCGTCCGCCCGCAGGTCGCGCATCTGCCAGTACCAGGAGAGCGAGAGCACCATGCAGAGCGCCTCGTGCTCGTCGCGGGCGGCGACGGCGTGGCGCAGCGCGGTGCGCAGATTCTCGTACTCGCGCTGCAGGAGGTCGATGGCGGCCCGCTGTCCGGCGCCCCGGAGTTCGGGATCGGTGGTACGGACCAGCTCCCGGAAGTGCACCAGGTGGCGCCGCTCGACGGCGGCCCGCTCCCCGGCCTCGTCGAGCCGCTCGGCGGCGTACTCGCCGACGGTCTCCAGCAGGCGGTAGCGCATTTCGCCGTCGTCGGCGGGTGCGGCGACGACGAGGGACTTGTCGACCAGTGAGCCGAGCAGCCCGGCGACTTCGCGCGCGTCCTGCGGCCGGTCCGCGCAGACCGCCTCGGCCGCGGCGAGCGTGCAGCCGCCGGCGAAGACCGACAGCCTGCGCAGGGCGGCGCGTTCGGACAGGTCGAGAAGATCCCAGGACCAGTCGACGACGGCACGCAGCGTCTGCTGGCGCGGCAGTACGGTACGGGCCCCGCTGGTCAGCAGGCGGAACCGGTCGTCGAGCCGGTCGGCGATCTGGCGCGGGCTGAGCATGCGCAGCCGGGCGGCGGCGAGTTCGATGGCGAGCGGCAGTCCGTCGAGCCGGCGGCAGATCTCCGCGGCGGCCGACGCGGTCTCCTCGTCCGTGTCGGTCCGGAACCCCGGTTTCGCGGCGGCGCCGCGGTCGGCGAGCAGACGCAGCGCCATGGGGCCGGGCAGCGGGTCGACGGGGCGGACGAACTCGCCGGGTACGCCGAGGGGTTCGCGGCTGGTCGCCAGGACGGTGAGGTCCGGGCAGCGGGTGAGCAGATGGTCGGCGAGCGCGGCGGCGGCCTCGATGACGTGCTCGCAGTTGTCGAGGAGGAGGAGCATGCGGCGCCGGGAGCAGTGCTCGGTGAGCCGGACGAGCGGGTCGCCCGCGCCGCGCTCGGCGGCCCGGAGCTCTTCGGCGCCGGCGCCGCGCAGCACGGTCTCGCGGGCACCGAGCGCGGTCAGTACGGCTTCGGGCACGGTTTCCGGGTCGTCGACGGGGGCGAGCTCGGCCAGCCAGACACCGTCCGGCCAGGCGGGCGCGACGGATTCGGCGGCCTCCTGGGAGAGCCGGGTCTTGCCCGCGCCGCCGGGTCCCAGAAGGGTGACGAGCCGGGCCTGTGCGAGGTCGTCCCGGAGGGCGTCGATGTCGTCCTCGCGCCCGACGAAGCTGGTGAGCCTGGCGCGGAGGTTGCCCTGGGCGTGGGGGGTGGGGGTGCGGACCGGTTCCGCCACGGGGGCCTGTGCGGGCGCCCGGCCCGGGGCGGGCATCCGGTCCGTGGCGTGGGCCGGCTCCTTTCCCGGCGTCCGATTCGGCGGTCTGCGCACCGGCTCCTGATGGAGCAACTCCGCGTGCAGTGCGCGCAGTTCGGGACCCGGGTCGGCGCCGAGGCGGTCGGCGAGCACGGTGCGCACCTCCTCGTACGCCGCCAGCGCCTGCGCCGTACGTCCGGCGTCCCGCAGCGCCCGCAGCCGCAGCGCCTGAAGGGGTTCGTCCATCGGGTGGTCCGCGCAGAGCGCGACCAGCTCGGGCAGGACCTCGTCGGCCCGGCCCAGCGCCAGCGCCGCGGCCAGCCTGGCGCGGCGGGCGTCCAGGCGGCGGGCCGTCCAGCGGGCGGCCTCGGCGCCCCGGTCCGGCAGATCGGCGAGAACCGGTCCGCGCCAGAGTGCGAGGGCGTCGTCGAGGACCGTCACGGCCTTCGCCGGATCGCCCTCCTCCAGTGCGCGCGCACCGTCCCCGGCGAGTCGCCCGAAGCGGTGCAGGTCGACCGCGTCCGGGTCGACGGCGAGCCGGTAGCCGCCCTCCGCCGAGGTGATCGCCTCGTGGCCGAGGACCCGTCGGAGCCGGCCGACGAGCGCCTGCAGGGCGCCGACCGCGTCGGCGGGCGGATCGCCGTCCCACACCTCGTCGACGAGCACGGCGGCCGGGACGGTACGGGCGGGGCGCAGCGCGAGAACGGTCAGCAGGGCGCGCAGCCGCGCCCCACCGATGACGACGGCCGTGCCGTCGTCATGGAGTGCCTGTGTGGTGCCGAGGATGCTGTAGCGCACCCGCCTATTCTCCGCGACCGGGATCGGGAAAGGGACAACCGCCCGGCCGCACCCGTCTCTTCCGCTCCCCACCGCTGCCCGTCATGTCCCCATCCTGTCCGGAACCACCGCGTCGCCGCGAGACGTTTCCTCCGTGCGCCGGTACGGTCGGGGCTCGTCCCCGCTCCGACGCACTCCCCCGCACCCAGCCACCTGGAGTCCGTTGATGACCACTGCAGCAGCCCGGAGCGACCGGCGGATCAGCCCCGTCTTTCTCGGGATCGTCGCCGTCATGGCGGTATCGGGCTGGGCGGTGTGGACGGACTTCGGGTATCCCCCGGGGCTCGCGGCCTTCCTCTTCGTCACGGCGGCGTGGGTCGTCTCGCTCTGTCTGCACGAGTACGCGCACGCCCGCACGGCGCTGCACAGCGGGGACATCTCGGTCGGGGAGAAGGGCTATCTCACGCTCAACCCGCTCGCCTATACGCACGCACTGCTGAGCATCGTGCTGCCGGTGCTCTTCGTGATCATGGGTGGGATCGGTCTCCCCGGTGGCGCGGTCTTCATCGAGCGGGGCCGGATCAGCGGCCGCTGGAGGCACAGTCTGATTTCGGCGGCGGGCCCGCTGACGAACGTGCTGTTCGCGCTCGTCTGCACGGCGCCGTTCTGGCTGCACGCCCTGGACGGGGTCCCGAGGGAGTTCCGGTACGCGCTGGCGTTCCTGGCACTGCTCCAGGTCACCGCGGCGATCCTGAACTTCCTGCCGGTCCCCGGCCTGGACGGGTACGGGGTGATCGAGCCCTGGTTGTCGTACCGGATCCGCCGCCAGGCGGAGCCGTTCGCGCAGTTCGGACTGATCGCGGTCTTCGGCATGCTGTGGATCCCGGAGGTCAACCACGTGTTCTTCGACGCGATCCACAGCCTGCTGCAGTCACTGGGCGTGAGTGAATTCAGGACCTACTGCGGCCGCGACGCCTACCAGTTCTGGAGCACGGCGAATCCGGCCTGCGCCGTCGACAGGCCGTAGCCCGACGGGCTCCCCGGCCGGACGGCTTCCTGACGGCTGTCCCGTCGTCCCCGGCGGGACAACCCTCAGCCCGTGGTCCCGGCGCGCTGCTTGTGCAGGTAGTACCACGCCATGTTGGAGGAGAGTCCGGCCAGCAGCACCCAGACGATCCCGAGCCAGCTGCCCTGGACGAAGGAGGCCACGGCCGCACCGACGGCGAGGACGCAGACGGCGAGGGCGTAGAGAGCGAGGCGGGGCATGGGAGGCAGCTCCTGTCCGGGGGTGGTGCGCGGTCCCGTCCAGTGTCCCTCATGCCCCGTTCCGCTCTCCGCAGGGTGCGGCCGCGGGCGCCCGTCGGCTCACACGTCGGTGGTACGCAGTCCCGCGTGCGCCTTGTAGCGGCGGTTGACCGAGATCAGGTTGGCGACGAGCGATTCGACCTGGTGGGCGCCTCGCAGCCGGCCCGCGAAGATGCCGCGCATGCCGGGGATCCGGCCGGCGAGCGCCTGGACGAGGTCGGTGTCGGCGCGGGCCTCGCCCAGCACCAGCACATCGGTGTCGATCTCCTCGATCGCCTCGTTCTGAAGCAGCACCGCCGAAAGGTGGTGGAAGGCGGCGGCGACCCGGGAGTCGGGCAGCAGGGCGGCGGCCTGCTCGGCGGCGCTGCCCTCCTCGGGCTTCAGGGCGTACGCACCCTTGTCGTCGAAACCGAGCGGGTTGACGCAGTCGATGACGAGCTTCCCGGCGAGCTCCTCGCGCAGCGACTCCAGGGTCTTGGCGTGGCCGTCCCACGGCACGGCGACGATCACGACGTCGCTGCGCCGGGCGCAGTCGGCGTTGTCCGCGCCCTCGACGCCGAGGCCCAGCTCGCCGGCGGCGGCCCGGGCGCGGTCGGCGACGCGCGAGCCGATGATCACCTTCTGCCCGGCACGGGCGAACCGATAGGCGAGCCCGCGTCCCTGCGGACCGGTGCCGCCGAGCACGCCGACGATCAGACCGGATACGTCGGGAAGGTCCCAGGGGTCCTTGGCGGGGGGCTTGGGCGCGCTGCCACTGTCGTTCGTAGTCATGGCGCCGACATTACTGCGCGCCCTGGAAGGGAAGGCCAGGTCGGCCTCCTGCGACATCCGTCACCGCGGTCCCCGTTCGGCTGGTTCGGTGCCGTTCTCCGGTGCGGCGGACGAGCCCTGCGGCATGATGCCGGGCCATGGATGCCGTACGCGTCGCCCTGCTCCGAGAAGTGCTCGCCGGGACCGAGTGGCCCGCGACGGCCCGGCGCTTCGCGGGGACGCTGCGCTCGTCCGTCGTTCCGCACGGCGGCGGGCTGCTGCTGGTGGGGACGGCGGCGTACGAGCCGTGGCACCTGGCGGCCCATCTGGTCGACGAGTCCACCTGGTCCGGGCTTCCGGAGCTGACCCCCACGCTCGTACGGCACCGGGTGCAACCGGGCGATCCGGCGCATCTGGCCGTCGGTCTGGGCCGGATCGAGGCGGCCGGGCGGGGCGAGACGCTGCTCCTGGTGGCCCCGGAGCGGCCCGGGGACGGGCTGCTGGAGCGGGTGCACGATGCGCGCCGGGCCGGGGCGACGGTGCTGTCGCTGAACGCCGGCGACCCGGAGGTGGAGGGGCTGGCCCATGAGACGCTCGCGGTGACCGGCACCGACGATGTGGACCTGGACACCGTGCAGCACCTGGTGACCGCGGCGGCCGGCGAGAACAGTGTCCCGGCGCCGCGCGGTCGCCGCGGCTTCCGGGACCGGCTGTCCCGGCTCGCCGACCAGCTGACCGCGCCACCGCCACCGAGGTGGTGAAGGGCCGCGGACCGCGGCCAAAACCGGTTGCAGGCGGCACCTACGGCACCGGACCATGACCTCTCGTGACCTCTGCCTCCCCCCTGCCCGCCAGGCTCTCCGCGCTGCTGCCCGACCTGTCGCCCTGGCGGTCCTCGGCCGACTTCCGGCTGCTGTGGGTCCAGGGACTGATCACCTACTTCGGCAGCTTCATGGCCCTGATCGCGCTGCCGCTCCAGATCAAGGAGCTCACCGGTTCGCCGCTCGCCGTCGGCGCGATGGGTGCGGTCGAGCTGGTGCCGCTGGTCGTCTTCGGTCTGTACGGCGGGGCGCTCGCCGACTCCGCGGACCGCCGCAAGGTGATCCTGGGCACCGAGGCGGGGCTGGGGCTGCTCGCCGTCGTCCTGCTGGTGAATGCCGCGCTGCCCGACCCTGTGCTCTGGCCGCTCTATCTCGTCGCGGGCGGCGTCTCCGCGCTCGCCGGGCTGCAGCGGCCCGCGCTGGACTCGCTGCTGGCCAGGATCGTGCCGCACGACCAGCTCACCGCGGCCGCCGCGCTGAACTCGCTGCGCTGGCAGTTCGGCGCGATCACGGGCCCGGCGGTGGCCGGTCTGGTGGTGGCCTATGCCGGGCACGCCACGGCGTACGCGGTCACGGTGGTCACGTTCACCGTCTCCGTACTGCTGTGTCTGCGGCTGGCACCCGCACCGCCCGCCGAGCACGCAAAAAAGCCGTCGCTGCGGGGCATCGCGGAGGGCGCGCGGTACGCGTGGAGCCGGCCGGTGCTGCTGGGGACGTACGCGATCGATCTGGCGGCGATGTTCTTCGCCTTCCCGAACACGATCTTCCCGTTCCTCGCGGACGAGCTGGACGCCGAGTGGTCGCTGGGGCTGATGTACGCGGCGGGATCGGTCGGCTCCCTGGTGCTGGGGCTGACGAGCGGCTGGACCTCACGGGTGCGACGGCACGGGCTGTTCGTGGTCCTCGGTGCGGCCGTCTGGGGACTGGCGATCGCGGCAGCGGGATGGTTGGGCCATGTGTGGCTGGTGCTGGGCTGCCTGGCGGTGGCGGGCGCGGGCGACATGCTCAGCGGGCTCGGCCGCTCCACGATCTGGAACCAGACCATCCCGGAGGAGTTGCGCGGAAGGCTGGCGGGCATCGAGGTGCTGTCGTACAGCGTCGGCCCGCAACTGGGCCAGGTGCGGGCGGGCGCGATGGCGGGCTGGACGGGCACCCGCTCGGCGATCTGGTCGGGCGGAGTGGCGTGCGTGGCCTCGGTCGCGCTGCTGGCGGCGGCGCTCCCGAAGCTGCTCACGTACGACTCCGGGACGGACGAGGACGCGGTGCGCCGACGGGAGGCGAGAACAGCCGGCCTCCCGGCGTCCGGACAGTCAAGCCCCTCCGGCGTCTGAGAAACGGCGTCCGGGGCGGGGCCCCGGGGCCAGGTCTACGCGTCGGCCTCCGGAGGCGTGGAGCGGTCGTGCCATTTGGGGTCGTTCTCCCACTCCAGGTTCCGCTCCTGCGCCGTCTCCATGGCGTGTCGAGCCTCCTCGGGAGTGGTGTACGGCCCGAACCGGTCCTTCGCCGGGCACTCCGGGCCTTCCTCGACCTTCTTGTGCTCCAGGCAGTAGTACCACTCGCCCGGCTTGCCGGCCGTGCGCTTCTTGAACAGGGCCATCATCGGCTCCTTTCCTCGGGGCCATGCTGCCCCAGGCGCGCTGGTTAGACTCGCTGACATGTCTGGCCAGTCGCTGCTCGTACCAGGGGAGATCACTCCCATCCGTTCCGTCCCCGGAAACATCCGGCGCCCCGAGTATGTGGGCAAGCCCGCTCCGACGCCGTACACCGGCCCGGAGATCCAGGACGCCGACACCGTCGAGCGCATGCGCATCGCGGGGCGGATCGCCGCGCAGGCGATGGCGGAGGCCGCGAAGCACATCGCCCCGGGTGTGACGACGGACGAACTCGACCGGGTCGCCCACGAGTTCCTGTGTGATCACGGCGCCTATCCGTCGACGCTCGGCTACCGCGGTTTCCCCAAGTCGCTCTGCACCTCGCTCAACGAGGTCATCTGCCACGGCATCCCGGACTCCACGGTGCTGCGCGACGGTGACATCGTGAACCTCGACGTCACCGCCTACATCAACGGCGTGCACGGCGACAACAACGCCACGTATCTCTGCGGCGACGTGGACGAGGAGTCCCGGCTGCTCGTGGAGCGCACCGAGGAGTCGCTGAACCGGGCCATCAAGGCGGTACGCCCGGGCCGTCAGGTCAATGTGATCGGGCGGGTCATCGAGTCGTACGCGAAGCGCTTCGGGTACGGCGTGGTCCGGGACTTCACCGGGCACGGGATCAATTCCTCGTTCCACTCCGGTCTGATCATTCCGCACTACGACAGCCCGCACGCGACCACCGTGATGCAGCCCGGCATGACGTTCACCATCGAGCCGATGCTGACGCTCGGGACGCATGACTACGACATGTGGGACGACGGCTGGACCGTGGTGACGAAGGACCGCAAGCGCACCGCCCAGTTCGAGCACACGCTGGTCGTGACGGAGTCGGGCGCGGAGATCCTCACCGTTCCGTAGCCCTCGTACGCGATCTTGCCCACCGGGCACAGGAGCGGAATCCGGCGTATCGTTTTTACCGACAAGCCGTCGGGAAATCGCCGTCTCGGGTGAGCCCGAGCGGCAGGATCGGGGATGTCGCCAGTCACTGCTGCGCGCGGCCGCTGTCGACATTTCGTCTCTTTCCGGACTTCCCGTCCCCTCGGCCCCCGGAGGCCGCCTTGGACGCACCCGCCACCGCCGCGCCCTTCTCGACAATGATCCGCACGGCGTCGCACGAGGAGCACACCGAGGCCGAGACCTCGACCTTCATGAGGGATCTGCTGGGCGGGCGTCTCCGGGTGGACGCGTACGCGCGTTACACCGAGCAGCTGTGGTTCGTCTACCGGGCACTGGAGGGCGGTGCGGACGCACTGCGCTCCGATCCGGTCGCGGGTCCGTTCATACAGTCCGAGCTGATGCGCACCGCCGAACTGGAGCGCGACCTGGCCCATCTGCGGGGAGCGGACTGGCGCGAGGGCATGGAACCGCTGCCCGCGACGGCCGTGTACGCCGACCGGGTCGCCGAGTGCGCGCGCACCTGGCCCGCCGGGTACATCGCGCACCACTACACCCGGTACCTCGGGGACCTCTCCGGAGGTCAGGTCATCCGCGACAGGGCGGAGAGGACCTGGGGGTTCGCACGCAAGGGTGACGGGGTGCGGTTCTATGTCTTCGAGGAGATCCCCGATCCCGCCTCGTTCAAGCGGGGTTACCACGACCTGCTGGATGCGGTGAACGCCGACGATCCGGAGAAGCAGCGGATCGTCGACGAGTGCAAGCGGGCGTTCTCTCTGAACACGGCGGTGTTCCGGGAGCTGGGAGAGGCGTTCCCGCTCAGCGCGCGGTGACCCGGAGATCCTGGCCGCGGGTGGACAGCAGGACGCGGCCCCCGATCTCCACGGTGCCGTCCGGTGCGGGCGCGGTGAGGATCTGGGAGCCGCGCCCCTGGGTGATATTGAGGGCGCGACCCAGCTGCGCGCTGAGCAGCAGCGCCGCGGCGCCCGTCGCCTCGTCCTCCGTGATCGCGCCGGAGCGGCTGACGCCGCGCTCATCGATGCGCCGCGGGAACGCCCGCGCCCTGACCCGTCCCGCCGCCTCGTCCTCCCACGCCCAGACGTAGAGCCAGCCCTCCCCGGGCGGCGGGCCGGTGAGCGCCTCGACCTCGGTGACGGATGCGTAGCGCTCCAGCGTCCGCGGCGGCGCCCACTCGGGGCGTGCGGTGATCCAGGTGAACTCGCCGTCCTGGCGGGCGAAGATCTCCCCGACCGGCAGTTCCAGAATCTCCAAATCGAGCAGCCAGGCGGCGCCGACGAGCGGATGCCCGGCAAAGGGCAGCCGGAGCCCCGGCGTGTAGATGTCGACATGCCCCCGCTCCGGGTCGTCGACGAACACGGTCTCACTGAAACCGAGTTGACCGGCGAGCGCCTGCCGGGACGCCTCGTCGGGGTACACACTCCCGTCGCGTACGACCCCGAGGGCATTGCCGTGCCGGCCGTCGGGGCCGCAGAACACCCGCAGTACGTCGATGCCCGCGGGTACGTCGAAGTCATTCACGTGCGCATTCAAGCACCGCGCGGGCGCCTGTCGCGGCGCAGGGCCGGACCGGCGGGTTGTCGGACAGAGGCACCCGAGGAGCTCAAAGCGCCTGCGGATTCGAGAGTTCGGCGTCCTCGCCGAAGACGATCGCTCTCCGCGCCGCCCGGGGCGAACAGACCCGGGTCGCGCCGGCACGGAGGCCGGCGCAGTGCGCCCCACCGCCGTTGCCCGACCGCCGCCCTCGACCGGCGTACCGAACCGGAACCCGACGACTTGACCTTTGCTTGACCTTCTCTTGGGCTGTCCATGGGTCGCCCGTGATCACTCCGCTCCCCCGCGCCCCAGGTGAGAGCTGAATCACTGCACGAGTGGGCATCGGTCAGGTAAGCCTCGGTTAGGTTAGGTTCGCCTCACCTACTCTGCCGTTGTCCAGTCCCGGTCCTTCCTCTCTTCAGCCTGTGTGGAGCCCGTATGCGAGCCGTTCGTCTCTCCGTAGTCACCGCTGCCGCCACCGTGGCAGCCCTGACCGCCGTCACAGGCTGCGCCGAAAAGAGTGACGGCAAGGGTGAGGGCGCTCTGAGCGTCGTCGCCAAGGACGACTCCTGCACGGTGTCCAAGAAGAAGCTCCCGGCCGGACACGTCGAACTGGCCGTCGAGAACAAGGGCTCCAAGGTCACCGAGGTCTACCTGCTCTTCGCGGATGCCCGCATCGCCGCCGAGCGCGAGAACATCGGCCCCGGCACCAAGGCCACCATCACGGCCGAGGTCAAGGCCGGCTCCTACGACATCGTCTGCAAGCCCGGGATGAAGGGCGCCGGCTACCGGCAGAAGATCGAGATCACCGGCGGCGCCGTGACCAAGCGCAGCCCCGAGATGGACAGGGCCGTCGCCGAGTTCCGCAGCTATGTGCAGGCGCAGGCCGACGAGACCCTGCCGAAGGCCAAGGTCTTCACGGACGCCGTCGCCGCCGGTGACGTCGAGGCCGCGAAGAAGGCGTACGCCGAGTCCCGCATCGGCTGGGAACGCACCGAGCCCGTCGCCGAGTCCTTCGGTGACATCGACCCGAAGGTCGACCTCCGCGAGGACGGCCTGGAGGCCGGCCAGAAGTGGACCGGCTGGCACCGGCTGGAAAAGGCGCTGTGGCACGACAAGAAGCTCGGCGCCGAGGAGAAGGCTCTCGCCCCGGTCCTCTACAAGGACCTGCTCGACTGGCAGAAGCGGGTCGGCACGGCCGACATCAGCCCGACCTCGATGGCCAACGGCGCCAAGGAGCTCCTCGACGAGGTCGCCACCGGCAAGGTCACCGGTGAGGAGGAACGCTACAGCCACACCGACCTGGTCGACTTCAAGGGCAACGTCGAAGGTGCGCAGAAGTCGTACGAGCTGCTGAAGCCGATCGCGTCGAAGAACGACCCGGCGCTGACCGCCTCCCTGGACAAGCAGTTCGCGTCGTTGAACACGCTGCTGGACAAGTACCGCGCGGACAGGACCTCGTACGAGTTCACCTCGTACGAGAAGGTCGGCAAGGCGGACCGCAAGGAACTGTCGGACGCCGTCAACGCCCTGGCCGAGCCGCTGTCCCGGCTCGCCGCCGCGGTCACGAAGTAACGAGCCGGGAGGCTTTGGGCATGTCCGAGAAGACGCAGAACACCGTCGACGGCGAAGAGACCACGGCCGCGGCCGGCGGACGCGCCCCGTCCCGCCGCGCCCTGCTCGGCTGGGGCGGTGCCGGGCTGGCGCTCGGCGCGGTCTCTGCCGGTGGTGCGGTCGCCGCGGTGCGTACGGGCGACGACACGGTGCCGGCCGCGGAGAGCGGCGCCGCGGTGCCGTTCCACGGTGCGCACCAGGCGGGTATCGCCACCGCCGTGCAGGACAGACTTCATTTCGCCGCGTTCGACGTGACGACGAAGGACCGGGCCGAGCTGATCGCGCTGCTCAAGGAGTGGACGCGGGCGGCGGAGCGGATGACGGCCGGTCACGCGGTCGGTGACGGGGCGTACGGCGGTCTCGCCGAGGCGCCGCCGGACGACACCGGCGAGGCGCTCGGGCTCAAGCCGTCCCGGCTCACCCTCACCATCGGCTTCGGCCCCTCGCTGTTCGCCAAGGGGCGGTTCGGTCTTGAGGACCGGCGTCCGGAGGCGCTCGTCGATCTGCCGAAGTTCCCCGGCGACAACCTCGACACGGCCCGCAGCGGCGGCGACCTGTGCATCCAGGCATGCGCGGACGACCCACAGGTCGCGGTGCACGCCATCCGCAACCTCGCCAGGATCGGCATGGGCCGCACCGCGATCCGCTGGTCCCAGCTGGGCTTCGGCAAGACGTCGTCGACGACGCCCGACGCCCAGACCCCGCGCAACATGATGGGCTTCAAGGACGGCACCCGGAACATCTCCGGCACCGACACCGCGGCCCTGGACAAGCATGTGTGGGTCGGCGAGAAGGACAGGGCGGGCTGGATGACCGGGGGTTCGTACCTGGTGGCCCGGCGCATCCGCATGCACATCGAGACCTGGGACCGGGCCGGGCTCCAGGAGCAGGAGGACGTCTTCGGCCGGGACAAGGGCGAGGGCGCCCCGGTGGGCAAGGCGAAGGAGCGCGACGAGCCGTTCCTGAAGGCGATGCTGCCGACCGCCCATGTGCGGCTCGCCCACCCGGACAGCAACGACGGTGCGACGATCCTGCGCCGCGGCTACTCCTTCACGGACGGTACGGACGGTCTGGGCCGGCTCGACGCCGGGCTGTTCTTCCTCGCCTACCAGCGAGACGTCCGTAAGGCGTTCGTCCCGCTGCAGCGCCGCCTCGCGGCACACGACGCACTCAACGAGTACATCCAGCACGTGGGTTCGGCGCACTTCGCCGTCCCGCCGGGCGTCCGCGACAAGGACGACTGGTGGGGCCGGGCGCTGTTCTCGTAACGGACCCGAAGCGGACAAAGGAGAACCCAAACGTGTTCAGCAACTTTCTGATCGGTCTGCGCGAAGGTCTTGAGGCGAGCCTGGTCGTCTGCATCCTCGTCGCCTATCTGGTGAAGACCGGCAACAAGGGCAAACTGCTGCCGATCTGGATCGGTGTCGGCATCGCGGTCGTCGTCAGCCTGGCGTTCGGTGCCGGTCTCGAATTCGGCTCGCAGGAGATGACGTTCAAGGCGCAGGAGGCGCTCGGCGGTTCGCTGTCGATCATCTCCGTGGGCCTGGTCACCTGGATGGTGTTCTGGATGCGGCGCACCGCGCGGCATCTGAAGAAGGAGCTGCACGGCAAGCTGGACGCGGCACTCGCGATGGGCACCGGGGCGCTCGTCGCGACGGCGCTGCTCGCGGTCGGCCGGGAGGGGCTCGAGACCTCGCTGTTCGTCTGGCGCGCGGTGCACGCCGCGGACGACGGCTGGCATCCGATGATCGGCGCGTTCCTCGGGATCGCCGCCGCCGTGGTGCTGGGCTGGCTGTTCTACCGCGGTGCGCTGAAGATCAACCTGGCGAAGTTCTTCACCTGGACCGGCGGCATGCTGGTGATCGTCGCGGCGGGCGTGCTCGCGTACGGTGTCCACGACCTGCAGGAGGCCGAGTTCCTGGGCGGCATCCACAACCGGGCGTTCGACATCAGTGCCACGATCCCGCCGGACAGCTGGTACGGCACGCTGCTGAAGGGCACCTTCAACTTCCAGCCCGACCCGACCGTCCTTCAGGTCACGGTGTGGGCGCTGTATCTGATCCCCACGCTCGCACTGTTCCTGGCCCCGGTAGGGTTCGGACGGTCAGTGGGGGCGACGGATCAGAAGGCGCAGAAAGCAACGGATGAGAAGCCTGAGGCCGATTCGGCTGGCGACGGGGCTCGCGGCGGCGACAGTGCTGAGCGTGACGGCGAGCGGGTGCGTGACGGTGCACGGCGAGCTGGAAGTCGTACCGGCGGCGACGAAGTCTGAGTCCGCGAAGGCCCTCGCGGACTTCACCACCGCGTACAACGCGGCGGACAAGGCCTACGATCCCGCGCTCGACGCGGACCGGGTGACCGGTTCGCTCGGCGCGATCAACCAGGCCGGTCTGAAGGCGCGGCAGAAGAACAACCCCGGCGGCAATGCCAACCACAGGCCGCTGGAGCTGACCGACGCCACCTATGTCATCCCGAAGAAGGCGGGCTGGCCGCGCTGGTTCGTCGCGGACACCGACTCCAACCGCGACCAGGACAGCGAGCAGGACACCCGCTGGCTGATCGTCTTCCTGCGGTCCGGGCCCGACGCAGGGTGGCAGGCCGCCTATCTGTCGGTCGTGGCGCCCGCCGAGGTGCCCACGTTCGCGAAGGACGGCGACGGGCTGGCCCGGCCGGTCGCGGCGGACAGCAGTGAACTCTCCGTGGCGCCCGAGGACTTGAGCACCCAGTACACCGAGTATCTGCAGAAGGGTGAGCCGGACGTGTTCGCCCCCGGGGTCGCCACCACGGGCTGGCGGGACACGCGCAGGAACACGCGACGGGCGGGCTTCTCGTACCAGTACATCGACCAGCCGCTGGACGGCGGTACGTTCGGTCCGCTCGGGCTGGAGACCGAGGACGGCGGGGCGCTGGTCTTCTTCAGCAGCAAGCACTTCGAGCAGCAGACCGCGGCGAAGGGGCTGCGTCCGCCGGTCAACGCGGATGTGCAGGCGCTGCTGACCGGTGAGGTGAAGACCACCCTCACCAAGGAGCGTGTCTCCAGCCAGCTGGTGTACGTCCCGAAGAAGGGCGCCGCGAACGGCGCCGAGGTGATCATTCTGAACCGGCTGCCGGGGCTCACGGCGGCGAAGGGTTCGTAACGCCGTCACGCTCGGGATCCGTGACCCGGCGGCGCGGGGCTCGTGAGGCCCCGCGCTCCGGTGTCAGCGGCTGAGCGGCCAGGCCACCGATCCGTGGTCGAGATCACTCTGGTCCGCCGTGTCGGCGTACTGCGCGCAGGCGTCGGTGAGCGTCTCCAGCAGCGTCAGCGGGTCCGGCAGCGGGTTCTCCGGACCGCGGATCCAGTGCACGTCCAACTCACCGGGGAGCAGGGCGGGCGGCAGGAGTACGTAGCTGCCGCGGCAGTGCCAGCGCAGTCCCGGATGCTCGTCCATGGTCTCGGGGTGGCAGTCGAGCTCACAGGGCCACCACTCGTCCTCGTCCTCGGGGGTGCCGCGGGTTGCGGTGAAGAAAAGCATCCGGTCGTCGCCGGACACGGCCACCGGGCCGACGTCGATATCTGCGGCAAGGAGCCGCTCCAGTGCCTGGCTGCCCGCGGTCGACGGCACGTCGAGGACGTCATGGATCATGCCGGTCGCGGTGATGAAGTTGGCCTGCGGCTGACTGCGGGCCCAGCGCTCGATCTGGGCGCTGTCGGTGGTGGACTGCGTCTGCCAGGCGAAGGAGACGGGGTGCCTGGCGGGAGTGGGACAGCCGATGCGTTCGCACGAACATCGGTAGCCGATCGGGTGGGCGGCGGGCGCGATCGGCATTCCGGCCTCGGCGACAGCCAGGAGCAGCGCCTCCCGGGCGGTGTCGTCGACCGCGCGCTGCTGCGGTTTGGGTCGCCGGCGCAGCCATTGGGAAAACTTGCTCTCTGTGCCGCGAGAACGGCCGAAATCGGCGCCCATCAATCCCCTTACCTCAGCGTTGCCCCTGCCCTATGGTCCCACCATCCTGCGCCCCGGGTGGCCGGAGTCCTGAAGCGGGGGCGTCGAGCGATCCACCGAGCAGGGAATTTTGCCCTCCCTTGTCCGGAAATGACAGGCGTGGCTGTGGATGGCTCGGCGTGACGGTGTGGCGCGGCGCGACTCAGCGGGCGGCCAGACCGTGCAGGGCGTAGTCGACGAGCGCATCCGCGTACGCGTGGGTGAGCGGCCGGGTCCGCAGCAGCCAGCGGTGGGTGAGCGGGGCGACGAGGAGCTCGAGGGCGATGCGCGGATCGATGTCGGCGCGCACGTCGCCCGCCTCCTGGGCGGCGCGCAACCTGGTGACGTAGAGCTGCAGCTGCGGTTCGAGCAGCTTCTCGACGAATTCGGCGCCGAGCGCGGCGTCGACGATCCCCTCGGCGGCCAGCGCCCTGGTGGGTGCCTCGGTCACCGGGTCGTTCAGCTCGTCGACGGTGGCCCGCAGGACGGTCCTCAGGTCGGCCGCCAGGTCGCCGGTGTCCGGGATGGCGTACTCCGCCTCCCCGGCCTGCTCGGCGGCCCGGTTGCCGAGGTCGACGAAGGCCTCCAGCAGGACAGCGGCCTTGGAGGGCCACCAGCGATAGATCGTCTGCTTGCCGACACCGGCGCGGGCGGCGATGGCCTCGATCGTCGTCCTCGGGTAGCCGGCCTCGCCGACGAGGCCGAGTGCCGCGTCGTAGATCGCCCGGCGGGAGCGCTCGCTGCGCCGACCGGGATCGGGCGGCCTGTTCTCTGCCATGCCCGTCACGGTAGCAGCGGGGCGAGGCGAGACGTATCGTCTCCGCGCCTCTCCGTAGACGTTACGGAGCATCCCGCAGAACCACCCGATCGGTTCACTGCGCGGTAGCTCCGAACGGCGCACCATGAGCTCACGCGCACACCCGTGCGAGCCCCGGCACACCGCAGGCAACCCCTGCCGTCCGTGAGGAGCCCTCATTGCCTCGTGAAGCCACACCCTCATCGCTTCGTGAAGCCGCCACCCCCGCGCCCCGCGAAGCCACTGCTCCGACGCCCCGTGAAGCCACCCCGCGCCGCTACCTGATGTGCGCCCCGGCCCACTTCAAGGTCACGTACTCCATCAACCCGTGGATGGACCCGACCAAGCCCGTCGATCTGCCGCTAGCCCAGGCCCAGTGGGAGGATCTGCGCGACCGTTACCGCGCGCTCGGCCACACCGTCGAGCTGCTCACCCCGCGCCCCGAGCTGCCCGACATGGTCTTCGCCGCGAATGGCGCCACCGTCGTCGACGGGCGGGTGCTGGGCGCCAGGTTCGCGTACCAGGAGCGGTACGCGGAGGCGGAGGCACATCGGGACTGGTTCCGGGACCACGGTTTCACCGAGATCCATGAGCCGGACCACGTCAACGAGGGCGAGGGCGACTTCGCGGTCACCTCCTCGTACCTCCTGGCCGGGCGCGGCTTCCGGTCCAGTCCGCTCTCGCACGACGAGGCGCAGGAGTTCTTCGGCCGGCCGGTGATCGGCCTCGATCTGGTGGACCCGCGCTACTACCACCTGGACACGGCCCTCTGCGTGCTCGACGAGGCGAGCGACGAGATCATGTATTACCCGGGTGCGTTCTCGCCGGGCAGCCGGTCGGTGCTGCGGCGGCTCTTCCCCGACGCACTGATCGCCACGGAGGCGGACGCCGCCGCGTTCGGCCTGAACTCGGTCAGCGACGGGCTCCATGTGCTGGTGCCGCAGGGCGCCGCGGGCCTCTTCGACCCGCTCCGGGCGCGCGGCTTCGAACCGGTCCCGATGGACCTGAGCGAGCTGCTCAAGGGCGGCGGCAGCGTGAAGTGCTGCACCCAGGAGCTGAGGAGCCAGGGGGACACTCCCTAGTGCCGTGACCGGCAATGTTTGCCCGGAAGGAGCGTCGTCCGGTGCGTGCGGTCGCAAGGCGGCCGGAAGTCCTTGGATGGGGTCTCCCCTGCTCGAACGGAGTTGAGAGCTTGGGGAAGGAACTACCAGGGCTTTTGGCCAACGCGGCGAGCGTGCGTGCCGGGCGGCGCGACGGGGCGAAGCTTGCCGGGAGGGGCACGAGCCAGGTCCCGTCGTCGAACTGCCGTCGTCGTCCGAAGAGCGGCCGCGCGGCGTCCGGTGCGTGCGACCGCAAGGCGCCGGGAGGTCCTCGGATGGGGTCTCCCCTGCTCGAACGAAGCTGAGAGCTTGGGGAAGGAGCCACCAGGGCATTTCGGTAACGCAGCGAGTGACCGGGGCCGGTGTCGCGGCACCAGCGTGCGCGCCGGGCGTCGCGGGGCGGGCGGGACTTCCGGCACGCGCCCTAGCAGGCGCCCTCGTCGTGGGGCGGCGGCCAGGCGTCGCCCCACGCGATGTCCCGGGCGGCCCGGTACAGCTCGCCGTGCCGCTTGGTGACCGTGGAGCGCTGCAGGGCCTCGTCGCGGGTGCACAGGTCCAGCAGCACCTGCCCCTTGCGGATCTGCGGCTTGCGGGTGACCCGGGCGCGTACCGGTTCGGTGGCGAAGCGGGTCGCCACGACATAGCTGAACTTCTCGTCCTCGTACGGAAGCGAGCCGCCCTTCACCTGCCGGTGCAGCGACGAGCGGCTGACCCGGGCGGAGAAGTGGCACCAGTCGGTGCCCGGCTCGATGGGGCACGCGTCGCTGTGCGGGCACGGGGCGGCGACGGTCAGTCCGGCGGCGATCAGCCGGTCGCGGGCCTCGATGATGCGGGCGTAGCCGTCCGGGGTGCCGGGCTCGACCATGACGACGGCCTGTGCGGCGGCCGCCGCGGCGTCGACCAGGCCGGTGCGCGCCCGCGCCGTCAGTTCCTTGAGCACGTAGCTGATGGTCACCAGGTCCGTGGGGTCGAGCTCCAGTCCTGCGTCGATCCGGGCCCGCCGCCACTCGGCGGTGCGCAGGGCCTCGATACCGGAGGCCCCGGCGAGCTCGCGGCCGAGGGTGAGGGCGGGCTCGGCCCAGTCCAGGACGGTGGTCCGCTGCCCCTCCCAGGCACCGGCGACGGCCCAGCTCGCCGCACCCGTGCCGCCGCCGATGTCGGTGTGCGTGACGGGAGTCCACTCCGGAGCGGCCTCACAAAGGGCGGCGAGGGCGGACCGTACCGCTTCGAAGGTCGCGGGCATGCGGTACGCGGCGTACGCGGCGACGTCCGAGCGGTCGCGGAGCACCGGGGCATCGGTGGGGGTGGTCCCCCGGTAGTTGGCGATGAGCCGGTCGACTGCCTGCGCGGCCTGCTTGGGCGGCAGCCCGTCGAGGAGTCCGGCCAGCGCCGTGCGCAGGGCTTCCGCGGTGGAGAGGGTGACGTTCACCGACGAATTGTAGGCGGATACGACCGGTTGTCCCCGGCCGCTCCCCGGCCGGCGCCTGTCCCGTCCCGCGCCCCGGCGCCCGGCGCGGGACCTTCGTGGAACAGCGCCGGATCCGAACTGCTGGTAAACCCCGGCCAGTTGCTACGCTGACCGGCGCGACGCCAGGATTGCTCATCGGAGGGGACCATGAGACAGAAGATCGTGCGCCTGACTCTGGTCGCCGGGGTGCTCGTACTCGCCCTGCTGCTTCTGCTGGCCACGTGCGGTGCCGGGGGCAGCCAGGACAGGAAGAGCGCCGACAAGCCGACGAAACCCGTACCGACGCCCACGGGCCCGGGCCCGGCGACGCAGCTCACAGTTCCTCCCGCGTACACCACCCGAAGCGGCTGGGAGCTCGTCAACACCTCCCCCGACTACGTGATCTCCCGGACGACCGGACGCCTCGGCTATCTGCTGCGGGTCGCCGACAGCCAGTACCGGCTGGAGACCATCGACTCGGACACCGGGAGGGCGGGCTGGAAGGGCGAGAACTGGCGGCCGCCGGCCTCGAAGCACTCCCCGAAGCTGCTCCTGGTCACCAAGAACGACGTGGAGTACTTCGTCACCTGGACGTACGGAAAGGTCGGCGTGAACGCGCTGACCCCGGCCGACACCATCGTCTCCCTCGACGTGTACGACGTGAAGGACGGCGCCCGGCGGCGCATCGAGGTGCCGTGGTCCTCCGCACCGAGCGTCATCGCCTCCGGCCCCGACATCCTGATCAGCGACGGCCGGACGACCAGTGTGGTGGTCGACCCGGCGACCGGACAGTTCTCGAAGATCACTCCCTCGGCGCTGAAGTACCCGAAGGACTGTCCGTCCTGCAAGCAGCTCACCGAGGTGTTCGGACTGACGAAGAAGGGCCTGCTGGTGAGCGGGGCGCGGGAGTTCTGGGTGCAGGGCGGCTGGTTCAGCCGGAACGTCGCCCCGAAGGACACCGACCGCACCAGCGGGATCCCGACCACCGTGGCCCCCGGCTGGGTGCTGGCCAAGTGGCAGCTCGCCAAGGGGCAGAAGCTGGCGCAGACCCATGACCTGTGGGCGGTGCACGACGCGGAGACGGGGCAACCGGTGGCCACCGTCGTGTGCAACAAGGTGGCCATCAAGCCGGGCCAGTACCCGCTGGCCGTCATGTCGCCCTCGGGTGGCTATCTGGTGGCCGGCAACCTCGCCTTCGACCTGACGGCGAGAAAGGGTTTCTGTCTTGAGGCGCCGGACGGTTCGAAGCGGCTGACGCTGGCCTCCGTCACGGACGAGGGCATCGCGTACGGCGCGACGAACGTGCGCAACGCGACGGACGCCCTGAACGGCGGCGGCCGCCCGGTCGCCGTCGAGGTCGTGACGGGGACCCCGGAAGGGCTGCCGTCCAATGTGCGGCTGCCGGGCGCGGAGGCGGAGGCAGGGGTCGGCGTGTTCCGGTGGACGGACGAGCTGGACCGGCTGCATCTGCTCGGCTACCCGCGCGCGCCCCACTAGGGCCTCTGCTGCCTTGACCGGGGACGAGAACGCGGGGAGTGCCTGGCGTCGCGGCCCCGGCCGTGATCCGCCGGACACCCCCGGGTCGTTCCCGAGCTGCTACGACTGCCGTTGCCAGGGCCGGCACAGGCCCAGGAAACAGGCCATCGCGCCGACCGCGCACACCACCTGGACGACCGCCATCGGGACGGCCGTCTCGTCCCCCGCGATTCCGACGAGCGGTGAGGCGGCGGCCCCGATCAGGAACGACGACGCTCCGAGCAGCGCCGAGGCGGAACCCGCTGCGTGCTTGGTCCGCATCAGCGCCTGGGCGTTGGTGTTCGGCGTCGCGATCCCCATCGCCGACATCAGGACGAAGAGCCCGGCGGCGACCGGCACCAGACCGACCTCGCCGAAGACCCCGGACGTCATCAGCAGCAGCGCGACCGCGGCGAGGACGATGACGCCGAGCCCGAAGCCGAGCGCCTTGTCCAGGCTGATCCGGCCCATCAGCAGCTTGCCGTTGATCTGGCCGACGGTGATCAGGCCGATCGAGTTGATGCCGAAGAGCAGGCTGAAGGTCTGCGGCGAGGCACCGTAGATCTCCTGGACCACGAATGGCGAGGCGCTCACGTAGGCGAAGAGCGCGGCGAAGGCGAGGCTGCCCGCGATCATGTAGCCGGTGAAGACCCGGTCGCCGAGGAGCCCGCGCATGGTGCGCAGCGCGTCGCCGATCCCGCCGGTGTGCCGTTCCTCCGGCGGCAGCGTCTCGTGCAGCCACTTCCAGACGACAAGGGTGAGCACGACGCCGACGACGGTGAGGACGGCGAAGATGCCCCGCCAGTCGGTGAACCGCAGCACCTGCCCGCCGATCAGCGGTGCGACGACCGGTGCGACGCCGGAGATCAGCATCAGGGTGGAGAAGAACCTGGCCATCTCCACGCCGTCGTACAGGTCACGGACGACGGCCCGGGCGATGACGATGCCGGCCGCGCCCGCCAGGCCCTGCAGGAGGCGGAAGCCGATGAGGAGTTCCACGGTGGGAGCGAAGACGCAGATCGCGGTGGCGAGTACGTAGACCACCATGCCGAGGAGCAGCGGCCGGCGCCTGCCCCAGCGGTCGCTCATCGGTCCGACGACGACCTGGCCGAGCGCCATTCCGGCGAGGCAGGCGGTGAGGGTGAGCTGGACGGTGGCCGCGGGGGCGTGGAGAGCGTCGGTGACCGTCGGCAGCGCCGGCAGGTACATGTCCATGGAGAGCGGAGGGAGCGCGGTGAGACCGCCGAGGACGAGGGTGACGAGGAGTGCGGTGCGGCGGACCGCGGCGGTCCCGGCACCGGCGCTCGCGCGGGTCCCGGTCCCGGCTGTGGCGTTCGTTGTATCTGCCCGCTGGGCTCGGCTCACGCCGGTCTCCGGCATCTCATCTCCACATGGTTGAATCCGCCTCTATGCTCTCAGCTCAGCCGGAGTGGTCGAGACCTTTGGGGGAGCAGGCGTGAGCAGGACCGTGCGTTGGGGCGTGCTGGCTACGGGTGGCATCGCCGCGGCCTTCACCGCTGACCTGCAGGCGATGCCCGACACGGACGTGGTCGCCGTGGCCTCCCGTACGGACACGTCGGCGAAGGCGTTCGCCGAACGGTTCGGCATACCGAAGGCGTACGGCAGCTGGGCCGAGCTCGCCGCCGACGACGAGGTCGACGTGGTGTACGTGGCCACGCCGCACTCGGCGCACCGGGAGGCCACAGCGCTCTGTCTGGAGGCCGGAAAGCACGTGCTGTGCGAGAAGGCGTTCACGCTCAACTCCCGGGAGGCGGAAGAGCTCGTGGCGCTCGCCCGGGACCGTGGCCTCTTCCTCATGGAGGCGATGTGGACGTACTGCAACCCGGTCGTCCGGCGGCTGACCGCACTGATCGCCGACGGTGCCATCGGCGACATCCGTACCGTGCAGGCCGACTTCGGGCTCGCGGGTCCGTTCGGCCCGGACCACCGGCTGCGGGACCGGGCGCTCGGCGGCGGCGCGCTGCTGGACCTCGGGGTGTACCCGGTGTCGTTCGCTCATCTGCTGCTGGGCGAGCCGGACCGTGTCCAGGCCGATGCGCTGCTCTCCCCCGAGGGCGTCGATCTGAACACCGGCATGCTGCTGGGCTGGGAGTCGGGCGCCACGGCGCTGCTCAGCTGCTCGGTCACCGCCGACACCCCGCAGACCGCGTCGGTCACGGGCACCAGGGGGCGGATCGACTTCCCGCGCGGTTTCTTCTACCCGGAGCGGTTCGTGCTGCACCGGGAGGGTCACGACCCGGAGGAGTTCACCGCGGGGACCGCGGGCGACGGGCTCCGCGGGATGCAGTTCGAGCAGGCGGAGGTCCTGCGCGCGCTTCGGGCGGGCGAGACGGAGTCGCCTCTGGTGCCGCTGGACGGATCGCTGGCGGTGATGCGGACGCTCGATGCGGTACGTGACCGCATCGGCGTCCGCTACCCGGCGGACGGCATCGGCTGACCGGGTCGGAGGAAGGGCGTCACGCAGGCGTGAGGCCCTGGTTCCCCACCTCCGTGACGAACGATCCGGCGGTCGTGAGAGGTGCGCCGGGCGTGGTGACGGCCGACACCGTGCGGTAGTCGGCGCGCGCCTGCTCCGGGCCCAGCGTGATGACGGCGTACCCGCGCCGCCCGTTGAAGAACTTCATGTGCGGGTTGGCCTGCATCTGGTTGTTCCAGCTGCCCGGCTTGTCGGAGCCGTCCTTGCCGCTGGTGATCGACGTGGCGACAATCTCCGTGCCGAGCGTGCGCGACGACGGGTCGTCGAAGTCCTTCTTCAGGTCGAAGCCGTAGCCGACGTGCACGTCGCCGGTCAGCACCATCAGGTTGTCGATCCCGGCGGCCTCCGCACCCTGGAGGATCCGGTCGCGGGACGCCGGGTAACCGTCCCAGGAGTCCATGGAGAGCTTGAAGGCGTCGGTCGGCACATCGCGCCGCTGGGCGAAGGTGACCTGCTGCGGTACGACGTTCCAGGTGGCCCGCGAGGCGTGCCAGCCGTCGAGCAGCCAGCGTTCCTGGGTGGCGCCGGTCAGGGTGCGCGACGGGTCCTCGGACTCCGGTCCCGGCGTCCGCCAGCCGTCGCCGTACGCCTGGTCGCCGCGGTACTGGCGGGTGTCGAGGATGTCGAACTGGGCGAGCCGGCCGAACTGCAGGCGCCGGTAGAGCTTCATGTCCGGGCCGCTGGGCCGCTGCGGGGTGCGCAGCGGCTGGTTCTCCCAGTACGCGCGGTACGCGGCGGCGCGCCGCAGCAGGAACTCCTCCGGCGGGACCTCGTTCTCCGGGGTGTCGCCCGCGTAGTTGTTCTCGGTCTCGTGGTCGTCCCAGGTGACGACGAAGGGGTGCGCGGCGTGCGCGGCGCGCAGATCGGGGTCGGACTTGTAGAGGGCGTACCGCAGCCGGTAGTCCTCCAGGGTGATGGTCTCCCGGTCGAAGTGGGCGGGGAGCCTGCGGTCGGTGTGGTGACGGGCTCCGCCGGTCGCGTCGACGGCGTCCTCGTAGAGGTAGTCGCCGAGGTGGAGGACGACGTCGACGTCCTCCTGCGCGAGGTGCTGGTACGCGGTGAAGTAGCCGTAGTGGTACGCCTGGCAGGAGACCGCGGCAAGGGTCAGTTCGGTGTTGCGGGCCCCCCGGGCGGGGGCGGTGCGGGTCCGGCCGGTCTCACTGATCCAGTCACCGGCGCGGAAGCGGTAGTAGAGGACCCGGTCGGCGTCGAGGCCCTTGATCTCGACGTGGACACTGTGGTCGAACTCCGGGTGGGCGGTGGCGGTTCCGCGCCGGACGATCCGGGAGAAGCTCTCGTCGCGAGCGAGCTCCCAGCGCACCGGGACGCGGGCGTTCGGCAGCCCGCTGCCGGTCTCGTACGGGCGGGGCGCGAGTCGCGTCCACAGCAGGACGGAATCGGGCAGCGGGTCGCCCGAGGCGACTCCGAGGGTGAACGGGTTCTCACTGATCTTCCCGGCGTCCAGCTCGGCGGCGCTCGCGGTGCCCGCGGCCGGCAGGTCGACCGAGAAGGCGAGCACGGCGGCGGCGCCGGTGACGGTGAGGAAGCGGCGGCGTCCGACCTGCTTCGCGGCGTCGCGCATCTCCTGCTGGTGCGATGAGCGCGTCGTCATCTGTCCCTCCCCTGACTGGTGATGTACGGGGCAGTTCACCGGCCCGGCGCATCGAACGGCTGTCGTGCTCGCGTCGCACGGGCGTCACACGGATAGGAGTGAGGCGGCGACGGCCGCCAGGGATGAAGTGCGCATATCTGCGGAAATCCATGATCACCACCAGTCGGCCCTGGGGTGCTGGAATCGCCGAGGAACGATCAAGGAATCACTCCCCGGAGCCGAACCGGCCTCCCGGCGGCGAATCTTGAGGCGAACGGCGTACGCTGCGGCGCCATGAGCAACAAACTGTTGAACCCCGACGCGAGGACGGCCGTCGTCACGGGGGCGGGCTCCGGGATCGGCCGCGCGGTGGCTCTCGCCCTGACAGGCGCCGGCTGGTCGGTGGCGCTCGCCGGGCGCCGCCCCGAACCCCTCGCCGAGACCGTGGAACTGGCCGGACCGGACGCCCGGGCGATCACCGTCCCCGCCGACGTCTCCCACCCCGAGGACGTGGACGCGCTCTTCTCCTCCGTACGGGAGTGGACCGGCCGGGTCGACCTGCTGTTCAACAACGCGGGCACGTTCGGCCCGCGCTCCGTCCCGGTCGAGGACCTCTCCTACGAGGACTGGCGCACGGTCGTCGATGTGAACCTGACAGGGGCGTTCCTGTGCGCGCAGGCGGCGTACCGGCAGATGAAGGAGCAGGACCCGCGGGGCGGCCGGATCATCAACAACGGCTCGATCTCCGCACATGCGCCGCGCCCCCACTCGGCGGCGTACACGGCGACCAAGCACGCGATGACGGGGCTGACGAAGTCACTGTCACTGGACGGCCGTCCGTACCGGATCGCCTGCGGGCAGATCGACATCGGGAACGCAGCCACGGAGATGACGGAGCGGATGCGGACCGGCACCCTCCAGGCCAACGGCGAACTGGCGGTGGAGCCGGTGATGGCGGCGGCGGACGTGGCCCGGACGGTGGTGCACATGGCGGAGCTGCCGCTGGAAGCGAACGTGCAGTTCGCGACGGTCCTGGCGACGACGATGCCGTACGTGGGCCGGGGCTGACGATTCCTTGCGCGCGCCGCCGGTCGAGCCGAGCGGCACGCTCCCGGACTCCTGCTCCTGGGCGAAGCGGGCACCGGCGTCAAGAACCGCCACCGCCGTGGGCCGCGGTCCGGGGCGCCGGCCCGCCCCGGGCGGGAATACCCCGGACCGGGGCAGGGTTGAGCAGCGTCATGAGTGAGATTTCAGGGACCGGGGTCCTGCGCTACACCGCCTTCTCCGCCGACCCGCAGGGCGGCAATCCGGCGGGGGTCGTCCTCGACGCGTCCGGTCTCGACGACGCGGCGATGCTCGCGATCGCGGCGGAACTCGGCTACAGCGAGTCGGCGTTCCTGACCGGACCGGGCACTTCGGGTGAATCGGGCGGTCGCGGCTACACGATCCGCTACTTCAGCCCGAAGGCCGAAGTCCCGTTCTGCGGCCATGCCACCGTCGCGACAGCCATCGCCCTCGCCGAGCTCAACGGCCCCGGCGACCTGGTGTTCACCACTCAGGCGGGTACGGTCCCGGTCACCGTCGCCCAGGACGGCACCGAACTCCGCGCCACCCTCACCAGCGTCGAACCATACGTCACGGATGTCGCCCCGGACGACCTGGCCGAGGCACTGGCCGCCCTGGACTGGCCGGCCGGTGACCTGGACCCGGCCCTGCCGCCACGGATCGCCTATGCGGGCGCCCGTCATCTGGTGCTGGCCGCCGGAAGCCGTGAGCGCCTCGCCGACCTCGACTACGACTTCGCGCGCCTCGAAGCGCTGATGCACCGGCTCGACCTGACCACGGTCCAACTGGTGTGGCGCGAATCGCCGACCGTCTTTGACGTCCGCGACCCCTTCCCGGTCGGCGGCGTGGTCGAGGACCCGGCGACGGGTGCGGCGGCGGCCGCCTTCGGCGCGTACCTGCGCGAGCTGGCGCTCGTCCCGGACGCCGCGGTCCTCACCCTCCACCAGGGTCAGGACATGGGCCGCCCCGGCACGCTCACGGTCGAACTGCGCGCGGGCGACGCGCGGGTGCGGGTGAGCGGCACGGGTACGCGGATCCCCGAGGCGGAGTGAGCAAGGGGTGTGCCGGGCACGGGCGGCGCCGAAGTCCGCGCCCGGCTCGCCGTCGACGTGCGAGGGGCCGGGCGCCGCATGAGGCGAGCCGGACCAGGGCGTCCTCCCGGTGGATCCGCCCAGGAGGCCGTCGACGCGAGCAGTAACGGCCTCCCCCACGACAGGGCGTCGGGAGCCCACTCCCTGTCGTGGGGGAGGCCGTAAGATGCGACAGTCCGGTTTCCCTTTTCAGTCAGACGGTTGTGGCACTGACCACGCCACGACTAGAGAGACTCGTAGCTGATGGCCCAGCAGGCGCGCGCGATCCAGACTCGACGGTCGATCCTGGTGGCGGCCGCCGCCGTGTTCGACGAGCGCGGCTACAGCAGTGCCACCATCAGCGAGATCCTGGCCCGGGCGGGGGTGACCAAGGGCGCGCTGTACTTCCACTTCAACTCGAAGGAAGAGCTGGCGCTCGGCGTGATGGACGTCCAGCTGGACAGTTTTCCGCTGCCGCCGCAGCCGACGAAGCTTCAGGAGCTGGTGGACCAGGGGATGATTCTCGCCCACCGGCTCCGCCACGAACCTCTGGTGAGGGCCAGTGTCGGGCTGGCGATGGACCAGGCGGTCGAGGGTCTCGACCGGGGCACCCCCTTCCGGGCCTGGATCGACCGGCTCGAACATCTGCTGAGCGCCGCCAGGAGCCAGGGCGAGCTGCTGCCGCACGTACATCCGCGTGAGACCGCCGAGCTGCTGGCGGGCGCCTTCTCCGGAATCCAGGTGATGTCCCAGGTCCTGTGCCGGCGTGAGGACTTGGGGCGCCGGATCTCCGTACTGCTGCATTACGTCCTGCCGAGCATCTCGACGCCCGCCGTGCTGGCCACGCTCGACATGTCCGAGGATCGCGGCGGGCGGCTGCTCTCGGGGCTGGAATCCGTGCCGAGCCAGGTCGGCGCCACCGGCTGATTGTCCGGACCTGGCAAGCTGCACCGTATGAACGCCGACATGAACGGCCCGGACGGTACGGACACCGAAGGGGCGGACCGGTCCCCCTGGGACACCATCGACCACCTCCGCAACTGGCTCGACGCGGCAACCAGCATCCACCCGGAGCAGGATCTCCTGCTGCGGATGCTGAAACTCTCGGAGGAGGTCGGCGAGGTCGCCCAGGCCGTCATCGGGACCATCGGTCACAACCCGCGCAAGGGATTCACCCATTCCTGGCAGGACGTGGAGTCGGAACTGTGCGACGTCATCGTGACGGCGATGGTCGCCCTCCGCACCCTCACCCCCGAGGCACCCCAGGTCTTCGCGGGGCATCTGCGCCGGATCGCGGCACGTGTGCCCTCGTCGGAGCGGACCGGCGAGGCCGACGGCGCCCCCGGTTCCTGATGGCCGCTCTCCCTACCGGGCAAGGGCATCCGCGCCATGACAGGGCGGCGACCGACAGCTGAACATCGAGCGACTACGATCACGGGCACCGCAGCGAGCTCAGGAGTGCTGACCTTGTCGGAACCGCGCATCGGCGTATCCATCGTGACCATGGGCGACCGCCCGCAGCAGGTCGAGGCACTGTTGGCCTCGGTGGCCATGCAGGACGTGCTGCCGGCGCGTCTCGTCATCGTGGGCAACGGTTCACCGCTCCCGGACTTCACCGGCTTCCCCGGCCTGTCCGGCCTGGCCGGTGGCGTGACCACCATCGAGCTGGACGAGAACCTCGGCTGTCCCGGCGGCCGTAACGTCGCCATCGCGGCACTCGCGGAGCTCGGGGACGTGGATGTCGTCGTCGAGCTGGACGACGACGGCCTGCTCGTCGACGCCGGCGTGCTGCGCAAGGTCCAGGAGCTTTACGCCGCCGATCCGCAGCTCGGCATCGTCGGGTTCCGTATCGCCGACGAACACGGCGAGACGCAGCGCCGCCATGTCCCCCGGCTGCGTGCCACCGACCCGATGCGGCGCGGCCCGGTCACGGCGTTCCTCGGCGGTGGCCACGCCCTCTCCATGAAGATGCTCGCGGAAACCGGACCCTGGCCTGCCGAGTTCTTCTTCACGCACGAGGAGACTGACCTCTCCTGGCGGGCACTCGACGCAGGCTGGAAGATTCTGTACGAGCCCGATCTGCTGCTCCAGCATCCCAAGACGTCGCCGGCCCGGCACTCCGTCTACTACCGGATGACGGCCCGCAACCGCGTCTGGCTGGCCCGCCGCAATCTTCCGCTCCCTCTGGTCCCGGCCTATCTGGGGACCTGGACCCTCCTCACCGTGGCCCGCACCCGCTCGGCCACGGGACTGCGCGCCTGGGCCGGTGGCTTCGCCGAGGGGGTTCGCACCCCGTGCGGGCGTCGGCAGCCGATGCGGTGGCGCACGGTGTGGCGGATGACGATGCTGGGGCGGCCACCGGTCATCTGACCCGGACGGTCCGGACGGGCGCCCGGTTCGCACGGGCGCCCCCCGCCAAGCTCGTTCGGGCCGGCCTGAGATCGATGAAGGGCACGCTGTCACCCGGCAGCACATAGCGGTCGGCTTCGACGCATCCGTGCGCGTGCGCGAACCGCAGCCCATCCGGGTTGCTCGCCAGGACAACCGTCTCCGTGACGTCCGCGCCGAGCGCACCGATCGATGTCGTGTTCGACGCCGGTCCGTCCCCGACCTGGACCGGCGCTGCCTGGCCGACGGCGGACGCGACGACATCCTCGACCTGACCGTGGCGCTGGCCGCCGAGTACGGCCCGGCGGTACGGATCTGGCTCGAGCCGGGGCGCCGGAAGCTGCGGCGGCGGGGGCTGCCGGTCACCGACCGGCGGTTCCTGGACAGTTTCGCTCCGGACATCGACGGCAAGCCGGCCCGCTACGCCGAGTTGCTGCGTACCCTGCCGACCGGTCTCGGCGAATGGGCGGTCCATCCCGGCCTCGGCAACGAGGAGGCGCAGGCGATCGAGCCCGACGGCTGGCGCGTGCGCCGGACCGACGACGAGTTCCTCGTCCCGCCGGAGGCCCGCGCCATCCTCCGGGAGGAGGGGATCGTGGTGATCGACTATCGGCCCCTTCAGGAGAAGTGGGCCCTGGCAGCAGCGGAATGACGGAATCCGCCACGCCGGTATCGGACTCGCCGCCGCCGGGAGCTCCGGTGCGGTTCCCTACCAGGAGGACGTGGGGCTGGTGGTCACCTGCCACTGATCGAGGATGCCGTCCCAGTCATGCATCGGTGCGGAGTTGATGGTGGCGTGAGGAACCTGCTGGTCCCACGTCGTCGCCTGGTCCCACGTCCTCGCCTGATGCGACGGGCGATGCTGGGTGGGGTAGTACCACTGCTGGGGCTGGGACACGGAGGGCGCCTCGGCGCCGTCGACGCGGCGGTGACGGCCGGAACGGTCCAGAGGCTGGGGAGCCTGGGTGAGGCGGCCCTGCGCCTCCAGGTATCGGGTGCGGGCGACGAGGCGAGGGAGATCGAGACCGAGCTCACCTGCCAGTACGGAGAGGTCGGCCCCGGTGCTCCACGCACCGACCAGGACCGCGTCCACGGCCGTGGACGACACCACTCCCTGGACCGCCTCCTCGGCAACGTCCGGGGCGCCCGAGGTCTGAGGGGGGCACGGAGGTGGGGCCGGAGCGTCATGGGACACCGGCCTTTCCTCCGGTTCCGGGTACTGCAGGCACCTGTCCGCGTCCTCGGGAGACAGCTCGTGCGCATCGGCGGCATGATGGTCCAGGAGCGCCTTGGCGATGGCCCGGGCATCGTCCTTTCCCACGGTGCGGCGGGCCATGCGCACTTCGCGTTCATGGAGCCCAAGGAGATCCGCGACGGTCCCGTCACTCCCCAACGTCACTGCGAACGCGGCCAGCGTCCGCATACGGTTCGCCTGTTGCTCGTCGAGAGTGCTCTGCGCATCGCGCACGTCCTCGTCATTCCTGAAATACGCCCGGGCCAGTACAGCATGACGCTCCCACATCTCCCTCGGTTCCATGTCGGGACCAACGTTCCTTCACAGGATTTGAAGCGATTTTCGGCCCAAAGGCACCAAGAAAGGTGAAACTCCATCTAATCTTGCCGTGACAGAAGGTAGTTACCCAAATGGCGGCTGATCGTTACCACCGTCATGAACGCACCCTCATCCGCTACCGCTACCGCCACCGGCAGAGGCTCGGCGGCATCCATTCCGCACCCCTCGCAGACCCCACGCCCCTCTCACGCCCGGCCGCGTCTCCGGCCCCAGCTGGATGTGGCTCACGGAGCGCGCGCAGGGCGGGAGCAGCTTTCCGTCGCGTTCATGCCGGGTCAGACGTACACGGAGACGGCAAGTGAAACACCGCTGTACGCCGAACTGGTCGCGAGTTGGGCAGCAAGCGCCGCCACGGTGCCCGGCATCCCCGACTCCGAATGGCAGCGCCTGACCTCCTACCAGTCCTTTCTCTGCGAAGTCGAGTCGGTCCTCCGAGACCTTCGCCCTCACCGCGCCCCCGACACGCTGTGCAGTCCCACCGGTCCGTCGGCCTACCCCATGGCCCTGAAGCAGACCCATGACGCGGCCGACGGTCGCCCGCACACGAACTGAAGGCCGTCCCGCGCGCATTGCGCGGCCGCTCCCGTCGCCACGGCACAGGAGCGGCAACGGGAGCGGTGGAATCGGTGGCGGTGAGGGCGACGGACAGGTCAGGGAGCGGTGCCCCGGGCAAGGGTGCCGCCCACGTACACGCCGGCCTTCGCCGCGTCGGCGTAGGCCGTGTTGGTTGGCCCCGGGCGCGGGAACGCGGAATCCCGTCCCCGCGGGCGAGCGGGTGGCGCACCCGTTCCCACGGTGCCCCCAGTCGCCGAAATAGTTTCCGAGGACATCGAGTCCCACGCCCAGGCAGCCACGGTCCACACCGGGCGGGAACGTGGCGGTGGGGTCGTCGTCGGGAAGCTTCTGCGCGTACCCGAGGCTGCCGCCGAAGGCGCCCGGGTGGGTCAGCGCGCCGTCACCGTTCACCAGGAAGAACGTGATGCCGTCGGCGGGGGTGGCCGGGGTCGTACTTCCGTACTGCCACTGGTCGAACGTGACGTCCAGGCCCTGGTCGGCCGACAGCGCCTGGGTGTGGAGGACGGTCCCGGCCTGGTCATTGGACGCGTCCGTCAGCCGGAGGTACCCGTGCGGCGCGCCATTGGGGGCGGAACCCGGCCCTGCCTCCGCGCAGCGGCTCGACCCTGCCGACGGCGGACCGTACGACATCGGCCGCCTGCCCGGCCGGTGATGCGCCCGGCGCCTCTCGGTCGAGGACGAGCCGGAGCCGGGGTGTCTGTGCCCGTCCCATCGAGGTGACACCCCGCCGAGCCCCGGACGGTGACCGCGCGCGCCGTCTCGTGCCGGTTGCCCCGGGGCGGTGTGCGGGACGACTCTGGAGTGGCAGGGCCTGCGGTTCGCGGAACCCGGCGTCAGGCCGTGCATCCGGAGACGACGGAGAGGCGTCGGCCGTGGACGGTCGGGAACCCGGGGGCAAGCAGTCCGGCTCAAGTGGCCACCGGGCTGTGCCACACACTGCGGACATGCAGGTGGAAGCGTGGTCGCCGACGGCAGAGGGCTGCATCGGTGAGGCGGTGCGCGCGGTCGTGGAGGGCTTCGCCGACACGTCCGGGGCAGCAGTCGCCGGGGAACGCGAATACGCGGTCACGGCGGAGTCCGACGAGGATCTGCTGGTGTCCGTCCTGGAGGAGGTCGTCTACCGGATGGATACCGACGGTGAGATCCCGCTCGATGTGGAGGTGGGGCCGATCCGGTCGGCGGGGGACGGCCGGGAGCTGTCGGTCCGCTTCCGGATGGCAGACGTCGGCACCGCCGTGCCGGTCGGTGCGGTACCCAAGGCCGTTTCGCTGCACGACCTCCAACTGCGCGGCGGCCCCGGCGGCTGGATCTGCCGGGTGACCCTCGACGTCTGAGTGCAGGCGGGAAAGGGACAGGATCATGGCGCTCACGATGGCACTGGCCGGCGACACCATGCTCGGGCGCGGCGTCGCCGAGGAGCTGCGCCGCTCGCCGGTGCCGGGGACGGTGCTCTCCAGGGGGGTCCGGGAGGCGCTCGCGAAGGCGGACCTGTTCGTGCTCAACCTGGAGTGCTGTGTCTCCGACCGCGGGCACCGTTGGCCCGACCCGCGAAAGGCCTTCTTCTTCCGCGCTCCCTCCGCCGCCGCGAAGGTACTGGCCGAACTGGGGGTGACCTGTGTGACGCTCGCCAACAACCACGCTCTGGACTACGGGTTCGACGCCATGGCCGACACCCGCACCCTGCTGGCCGGGGCCGGCGTCCACACGGTCGGCGCCGGGGCGAACGTACGCGCGGCCCGGGAGTTCGCGGTGCTCGAGGCGGGCGGTGTGCGGCTGGCGGTGGTGGGCGTCACGGACCACCCGGAGGAGTACGCGGCCGGGGCGGACAGTCCCGGTGTGGCCTGGGCCGATCTCCACACGGGGGTGCCCGGCTGGCTGACGGAGTCGGTGGCCCGGGCCGCTGCGGCGGCGGATGTCGTGCTGGTCACCCCGCACTGGGGCCCCAACATGACCTCCCGGCCGCCGCGCCACGTGTCGGCCGCGGCCCCGGAACTGCTGGCGGCGGGAGCGACGCTGGTCGCCGGGCACTCGGCCCATGTCTTCCACGGGATCGCCGACCGAATCCTCTACGACCTGGGCGATTTCGTCGACGACTACGCCGTCGACCCGGTCCTGCGCAACGACCTCGGGCTCCTCTTCCTGGTGACACTGGACGGCCCGGATGCCGCGCACCTGGTTCCCACCCAGGTGGAGGCGGTGCCGCTGGCCCTGGATTTCTGCCACACCCGCCTGGCGCACGGCGAGGACCGGGAGTGGATCCGCGAGCGGTTCACCACCGCCTGCGCCGCGTTCGGCACCGCCGTCGCCGACCGGGCCGGACGGCTGACGGTCGACTGGAGATGAGGGGCGTGGAGATCGCGCTGGTGGAGAAGAGCCCGTACCGCTTCCAGATCGAGCAGCGGGAGCCGATGCGCGTACCCGGGGTGGTGTTCGCCTCGCGGGCGCTGCTGCCGCAGGCGGCGGGTGACAAGGCGCTGGAGCAGGTGGCGAACGTCGCGACGCTGCCCGGCATCGTCCGCGCCTCTTTCGCCATGCCCGACGTCCACTGGGGCTACGGCTTCCCGATCGGCGGGGTGGCCGCCACCGACATCTCCCACGGCGGGGTCATCTCGCCCGGGGGCGTCGGTTTCGACATCTCCTGCGGCGTACGGCTGCTGGCCGCCGGCATCGACCGCGAGACGCTCGGCCACGACCGCCTGCAGCGGCTGATGAACATCCTCGACAGCACCATTCCGCGCGGCATGGGGCGCGGCGGCCTGTGGAAGCTGTCGGGGGCCGGGGAGATGGACGAACTGCTGGTCGGCGGCGCGCGGTACGCGGTCGAGCACGGCCACGGTGTGCCACGCGACCTCGCGCGCTGCGAGGACTACGGCGTCCTGGACGGCGCGGCCCCGGGGCAGGTGAGCACGCGCGCCGTCGAGCGCGGCCTGCACCAGGTGGGAAGCCTCGGTTCGGGCAACCACTTCCTGGAGGTCCAGGCGGTCGACCAGCTCTACGACCCGGCCACCGCAGCGGCCTTCGGGCTGCGGGTGGGCCAGGTGTGCGTCATGATCCACTGCGGCTCGCGCGGTCTGGGGCACCAGGTGTGCACCGACCACGTCCGCGTGATGGACCAGGAACTGCACCGGTACCGCATCCAGGTCCCGGATCGGCAGCTGGCCTGCACACCGGTCGACTCGCAGCGGGGCCGCGCCTACCTGGGGGCGATGGCGGCGGCCGCCAACTACGGCCGGGCCAACCGCCAGCTGCTGTCCGAAGCCACCCGCCACGCCTTCGCGACGGCTGCGGGAGTCGGTCTGGAGCTGGTCTACGACATCTCGCACAACACCGCCAAACTCGAAACCCACGACGTGGACGGCGTGGCACGTGCACTGTGTGTCCACCGCAAGGGCGCGACGCGGGCGCTGCCGCCCGGCGACCCGAGCCTGCCCGAGGATCTCGTCCGGGCGGGTCAGCCGGTCCTGGTCCCCGGGACGATGGGCACGGCCTCGTACGTGATGGTCGGGCTGCCCGGCAACGACGCCTTCCACTCCGCCTGCCACGGCGCCGGCCGGGTCTGGAGCCGCCATCACGCGCTGCGCATGGTCCGCGGGGAGCGGCTTCGCGGCGAGCTGGAGGCCCGGGGCATCGCCGTGCGCCCCTCCTCGTGGCGTGGCCTCGCCGAGGAGGCGCCGGAGGCGTACAAGGACGTCGACGCGGTCGCCGCCGTCACCGAGGGCGCCGGACTCGCCCGGGTGGTCGCCCGCCTGGTGCCGTTGGGCGTCGTCAAGGGATGAGCCGGCACCGAGCGGGAGGGACAGGCGCGGCCTCGTCGGAGGATCTGGTCCGTGCGGTGTCCGCGGCGAGCGGCTGCTCGGCGCGGACCGCGCGATCCCGCACGCCTGGTCGGTCCCCGACGAACGGGCGAGCTCCGCGTACCAGGACAGGCCCGTTCCGAGCCGCCGTCGGCAGCGACATCCCCTCGGAGCACCGCAGGAGGCCGTGCGCTGCGCGTCTCACTCTCCGTGGTAGAGCCGGTCGGGATCCACCAGGACCACCTCGCCGCGCGCCTCGGCCTCGCGCAGCCGCGGACTGAACCCTGCCGCGCTGTAGCAGGCGGGCCGAGCCCCGCTCACGTCCTCGCCGCGGTCGGCGAGTTCGGCCAGGATCTGAAGCTCCTCGTGCAGGTGGTCCACGTCCATGACCTCGTCCCAGCACGCCCTGCCGACCGAGAGCAGGACCGCGGCACGGCCGTGGACCTCGCCGCGGACCACCACATCGACGTCGACCGGCCGGTGCCCTCGAAGCCCTGGAAGCGACCCGGAGGAGGCGGTGACGGGTCGGGTACCGAAGGTGTCCGGGGCCGCGAACCGTGTCACCCAGTCCTGGCACACCTGCGCGAAATGCGGCCGGGCCACCGTGGACTCGAAGACGGGCCGCGCCGCCTTCCAGACCTCTGCGGGGCCCTGCCGCCCCAGCGCGGTGCGGTTGGGGCGTATCACGGCGTGGTCGAAGGCGAGCAGCGGCTCGGTGATGCGGTAGCGGGGCACGCCCGGCCGGAAGGCATCGGGTACGCCCTCGACGAGGCCGCAGTCGCACAGCAGCGAAAGGATGTGGGGCACCTCGGTGGCCGGGCGGTCCAGCCAGTCGGCGATCGCGCCGGGCGTCGAGCAGCCGTCGGCGATGGCGGCCAGGGTGGAGTGGCACAGGCCCCGGTCCCAGCCGTCGGGTTCCTGCTCGATGATGTGTCCCGCCTTCCACATCAGCGGAAGGCGGGGGTTGAGAACGGTCCGGCACACCCAGGCGTCGAAATCGTCGGGGCCGCCCGGGATGTCGTCACCGGCCGGGTCGTACCGGAAGGCGGGGCTCGCGCCGACGACGGCGTGGACCCGGAGGGCGAGGCGGGGGTCGTCGATGCTCCAGAGCCGCGCGCCCAGCCGGAAGTCCAGGGGAAGGATCTTCAGCTGAAGGTCCGCCGAGGCCGACGCGGTGCCGAGCAGTCGGCGCATCATCGGCATGGCGCTGCCGCACAGCAGCAGCCTCACTCGGTCGGGCCGGCCCGCCTCGCGTAGTCGGCGGCAGACACCGTTGACGGCGGAAGGCAGGGCGGGGCTCTGCCGGACGAGCTCGGGAAAGCCGTCGATGACGACGGGCAGCGGGTGTTCGCTCGCGAGAGTCGCGAGGGCGTCGAGCGCGTCCGCCCAGCAACTCCAGCGGGTCGGGCGGGTGGCGCCGGTGTGACGGGCGAGCTGGTCGCCGAGCCGTCGGAGGGACTCCGCCTCCGCCACGTCCTGGGCTCCGAAGTAGAAGCCGCCTGTCGCCGAGGTCAGTTCCTGGAGCAGGAAGCCCTTGCCCTGCCGACGGGGCCCGGTGACGATGGCGACCGCGGGTCCGGGCCGGGGATCGCGGGCGAAGGCGACGAGCGCCGCCCACTCGGCCTCACGGTCGAAGAGCTCCTTCGGCCGGGCAGCAGTGGTGGTGGCGGATCGCACGGGTGGGTTGTCCCAACGTTCGGCGGCAGCCTTCAGACCCAGTAGACCTCCGGGGTGGCCGCCGCGCCTCCCAACGAGCGGGACCGGGCAGCGTATGTCAGGGAGGGGACGCGGTGTGCGGCCGAGGACGGCGCGCACCACGGGTTGTCCGATGCCGACGTGAATGTCGCCGAAGGTGCGGTGAACGGGGCCGGTGGACGGTGCGCCGGGACCGGCGCGAACGGGACGTCGACGACTCGTCCCGTCGGACCGCACCCCACCGAGGTACCGCCCACATCATCCGTCCGTCCGCATGCGCGAGGTGCGAAGGCTTGGATCCCTGACGCGCCGGGCGGCGGTCACGGTGAGCTCCGGTGGTGGGGCCGTTCGGCGCTCGCGCCTCGGCGGAACGCGAGTAGCGTGGTGCGTGAGGGCAGGGTCGGCAAGAAGTCCGGTCGACATCCGAGAGCCCGGGAGCTGCGACGGCGGCCGTCCGGCACTGCCGGAGCAGTTGATGTCGGTCGGCAGCGTCCGGCCGTCCGCCGTTCGTCATGGGTGATGAACCGAACAGGCCGGTCGACGACGGTACGTGTCCCGGACAGGCCGCATCCATCACCGGCGCACGCAGCTCTGACGGCCCGTAGGAGCCGCGGGCGAGCCGCATCGCCGACGAGGAGCGATGGAGCGGCACATTTCTCGCCCTGGGAATTCCCGGGCGCGGTGTCCGCGCGGGTGGTCGTGGACCGGGTTCTGTCGCATTGAGGAGGCTGGGCCATGCATTTCGCTGACCGCCCTGACGCGGGGCGGCGACTGGCCGGACAGCTGACACACCTCGCGGGCGAGGACGTGGTCGTCCTCGGCCTTCCCCGCGGTGGCGTGCTGGTGGCGGCCGAGGTCGCCGAGGCACTCGGAGCGCCGCTGGACATCATCGTGGTGCGCAAGCTCGGCGTGCCGTTCCAGCCGGAGCTGGGCATGGGAGCCATCGGTGAGAACGGCGTACGCGTCGTCAACGAGGAGGTGATGCGTGCGACGCGAACCACCGAGGAGGAGCTGGCCGCGGTGGAGGAGCGGGAGCGTACGGAGCTGGCCAGGCGCGCCCGGCGCTACCGGGGCAGCCGGCCGCGTACCGAGGTCAGGGGACGGACGGCGGTCGTCGTCGACGACGGCGTCGCCACCGGGTCGACAGCCCGGGCCGCCTGCCTGATCGCCCGCCGCCAGGGAGCGGCCCGGGTGGTGCTCGCCGTCCCCGTGGCACCGGAAGGCTGGACCGCCAGGATGCAGGAAGCAGCCGATGAACTGGTGTGCCTGACCACCCCGGTCGGCTTCCTCGGGATAGGGCAGTTCTACGAGGACTTCGCGCAGACCACCGACACCGAGGTCATCGCCTGCCTCGAACGGGCGGCGGACCGGATGCCGGGGAGCGACCCGTCGGGCTCGGCCCCGCAGGAAACAGTGCGATCCGCCCCTCCTCCGGTCGCGGATCCGGAGGTCGTCGTGCAGGCCGGACCGGTCCGGCTCGCCGGGCAGTTGGCCGTCCCCGGAGGGGCCACGGGCATCGTGGTGTTCGCCCACGGCAGCGGCAGCAGCCGGCACAGCCCGCGCAACCGCTCCGTCTCGACCTCGCTGAACAAGGCCGGCCTGGCCACGCTGTTGTTCGACCTCCTCACGGCGGAGGAAGAACTGGACCGGGCCAACGTCTTCGACACCGCTCTGCTGGCCGGCCGCCTGACCGACACCACCCGCTGGCTGCTCGAACAGCCCGCTACCCAGGACCTCGCGGTGGGTTACTTCGGCGCCAGCACCGGCGCGGCCGCCGCGTTGTGGGCGGCGGCGGAGCCGGGCTCCCCGGTCGTGGCGGTCGTCTCACGCGGGGGCAGGCCCGATCTGGCCGGGCCCCGTCTGCCGGCGGTGACAGCGCCCACGCTGCTCATCGTCGGAGGCGAGGACGAGGTGGTGCTGGACCTCAACCGCCAGGCCCGGGCACTGCTGCGCTGCGAGAGCCGACTGGCCGTGGTTCCCGGCGCCACTCACCTGTTCGAGGAGCCCGGTGCTCTCGAAAAGGTGGCGGACCTGGCCAAAGAGTGGTTCGCCGGCCACCTGGGTGGTCCCGCGGAGTCAGGAGGTTGAGCGTCGGCGCGCCGCCCGACGCCGCCGCGCTTCGGCGTGACTCCGCACGCCCACACGCCGGCCTGTGGGCGTGACGTACGCCCACAGGCCTGCGTCGTGACGGCGGCGCGCGAACGGAGCCGGTCCCCCGCGGCACCTCGGCGAGAGCCCCGAGGCCTCCTGCGAAGGCCGCACTCCGAGCGGACCCGGCGCACGGTGGACGAGGAGGTGGCGCCGGCCGTGGAGACGGCCACGCGAACCGGTTCGAAACCGTCGACGACGCGGATCGAGCCCTCGGCGGTGCAGAACGAGGCCATCTATGCAACCCGCTTGTCCACGCGCATCATTGGGTTGCTTCGCTCGCACAACCCCCGGCCGCGACGCGGGCATTCTCGCTTCATGTGTGCGTGCCGACGGCCGAGACGCAACTTGTCATGCACTTGCCATTTCCTGAGGGAGGCAACACGATGGCTTGCGGATCCACCAGCCTGTGGGCCGGTGAAACCAGTTGGTTCTGTTGCGGCAACGCCTGGGGCCCGTGCTCCAGTGCCGGCGGCGGCGCCTGCGGCAACTGCCAGTCCAGCGCACGTCACGGCGCGTGGCCCAACGCCTCACAGGCGTGCTGGGACATCACCCGGCCCGACCTCTGCGGCGAGAACATCCCCAGACGCGGCTGCGGTTCGGTGATGAACGTCAAACACCAGTGTTCGGGCGCGACGGTGTGCATCACGATCACCGACTGCGGACCGCGTACCAAGTCCTGGTGCGGCGAGGCGACGTGCTGCAACGGAACCTGCCGCACCAACCGCGTCCTCGACCTGACCCCGGCCGCCTTCTCGGCGATCGGCAACCTGAGCTCCGGCAAGCTGCCGGTCTACATCTACGAGTGAGGAGGCCGGACATGACCGCACGACACGACCGGGCCGACGGGATGCGCCGTCGGCGCTTCCTCACCACTGCCGCCCTCGGCGGCGCGACCATCGTCGGCGCGACCGCGCTCGGTGGCCTCGACGCCGAGGCCGCCTTCGCCGCGGAACCCTCGCTCGACCCCGCGATAGCCAGGTCCACCTTCGTGGAGGGCCGCATCACGGGCATCACCGGCAGCGTCCTGGAGGTGGCGGGCTCCAACGGCGGCCACTCCCGGGTGCAGATGACCAACGTCACCAGCGTGTGGAAGGTACGCGCCACCACGGCCGAAGTGATCGAGGTCGGCGACGGGCTCTACGCTCGCGGCGTCACGATGCCCGACGGCACCGTTGCCGCCGACGCGGTGTGGGTGAACATCGTGAACCTGGACACGCAGATCCGCGGCATCGCGAAGAACCGGCTGCACCTCGCCCACGGGCAGCACGAACTGGTCGGCCACGTCGCCCCGGACGCCACCGCCTCCTACGCGGGCCGCGCTCTGACGTCCGACCTGTCCCGGTTGCGTATCGGGCAGAGCGCCCAGGTGCTCGGTGCCTGGCGGCCGTCCGACAACTCCGTGGACGTCGTGCGCATCTCCGTCGGGCACTGATGCAGGACCGAGGACACAGAGAGAGGAAGAGATGCTGTCACTGACAACGGGCCTCGCCCCGCTGGTCCTCGCGGGCCTGCTCGGGTGGACCGGAGCGGTCAAGGTGTTCAGCCGGGGCACCGCGCAGCAGGCGCCGAAGACGGCGCTGGCCCGCATGCTGCGCAGCAGTGAGCGGGCCACGACGGTGCTGCGCGCGACCGGAGCGGGTGAACTCCTGATCGCCGCAGGTCTGCTGGTGGTCCCGGCGAACCCGGCGCCGGGAGCCGCCGCGGCGGTCCTCGGGGCGGGCTTCCTCGCCTACCTCGGCTACGGCCGGGCCATGGCACCGGAGTCCTCCTGCGGCTGCTCGGCACGTGAGGACACCCCCATCACCTGGCGGGCGTTCGCACGGGCGGCGGTCGTGCTCATCGGCGGGGCCACGGCGGCGGTGGCACAGGACACCTGGTGGTCGGCGGTCTCCGAGCGGCCGGCCGGTGCCCTTGCCTTCCTGGCCGTGGCGGCGGCGGTGCTGGTCGCTCTCTCGGCCGACCTCGACCGGTGGTGGCTGCTGCCGCTGCGCCGGACGAGACTGCGTGTCTTCGGGCACCCGCTCCTCGGCACCGCCTCCGGGAACCGGGTGCCGGTCGCGGCGAGCGTCGAACTCCTGGAGAACTCCCTTGCCTGGCAGGCCGCCGCACCGGTGGTGCGGTCCGCCTTGCTGGACCACTGGGAGGACAACGGCTGGCGCGTTCTCCAGTACTCGGGTGTGTACGGGGCCCAGGAGAACGCGCGCCCGGTCGCGGTGGTGTTCGCACTCGACGCCACGGCCGGCCGCGACACCGGCGACGACCCGGTCGTCCGTGTCAGCTACGTCGACGCGGACAGCGGGGAGGCGGTGGCCGTGGACGAACTGGGCGCGGTGCCGTCGCGGAAGATCCTGCCGATGGCGGGCTGACGCCACGGACGGAGACCTCGGCGCCCCACGGGCCTGAGAAGCACGAGGGGGCCGGACCTGCGACAGCCGCGGGTCCGGCCCCCTGCTCCATACCTGCCGGGCGCGGTAGCGGGCCGACCGTACGAGCGGCAGACGAGCTGTATGCCACGGGCAACCGGCACCTTCACCGGAAGATTTTCTCCGTTACCGCCCGGCCCCGAACGGTGACGGACAAACACGAGGTGCGGGCGACCGACTCGCCGCTGTCAGGCGGTCGCCGCCCGGTCTTGAGCGCCAGGTCCTCAGCGGCGCCGCTTGCCGCCCCGTCCGCCGTTCCTTCGGTGGCCGCGCTGCCGGACAAGGGCGACATGGGCCTTGCGCTCGCGGGACACTCGCTCGGCGAGGGCCTGAAGGTCCGTGAGGCCCTCCCGGTCCGGGTGACCGGAGGCCAGAGCCGCCCGGAGTGCCTCTTCGGCCTCACGGCCCTGTTGGTGCAGTACCTCTCTCGCTCCGTCGGCACCGGTCGCCTCGTAGAGCTGCAACAGGCTTTCAGCGACCATGAGCAGACTTTCCGGCTCCGTCAGGTCCTCGGGGGAGAGAATCTCCCGGCGGGCCAGGAGGCTCAGCGCGGTGGGAGCCAGCGATGGGTCCGAACGGAGACTTCGCAGCAGGAGCTCCCCGTCATCGAGCGAGGAGACGAGGACGTCCAGCATGGCCTCGGCCCGGGTGCGGAACGGCATGGTCCGCACCGTGTGGACGAGCTGCTCCAGCGCCGCGGGCCGGGCGCCGTGGGCGGCGATCCACCCGGCGAGCTCCGCCCGGGCGGACTCGGGATCATAGTGATCGGCGAGGACGCCCAGCAGGCCGGCCTCGGGGGCCTGGGCGAGCTCGCCGATCAGGGGCGCGTCCCGGCCTTCGGCCAACAGGCGACGACGCACGGAGTCCGTTCCGAGGTCGGTGAGACGGATCAGCTCAACAGGGTCCGCGCTCAGTTCGGACTTCAGTTTCCGGGCCCGCCGGGTGGCCTCGCCATCCAACAGGGCGCCGTCCAACAGGGCGTCATCCGGCAGGGCTTCGCCCAGTCCGGCACGTCCGGTCGGCATCCCCGGCAGCACGCCGGACGACGTCTCGGGGTCGTCATCGTCCTCGGTCGGTATTCCGGCCCACCCCACGATGTCGTTCTCGCTCATCGCCAGATCCGCGAAGACAGGATCGGCCGTCCCCCAGTGGCACTCGATCGCCCCCAGGCTCTCCAGCACACCCAGCACCGTGCGCAGATCGTCGTCGGCTTGTTCGAACGTGGCGAAGGCGCCGAGCAGCGAAGGCGAGCGGTGGGCGAGGCGGACGGTGTCCCGCAACGCGGGCCAGGGCATGGGGTACGGCAGGCTGTAGAGGGTTGCCAGTACGTCGGGCAGGATGACGTCGTACAGGTCGTAGGCGCCGGACAGCACGGATTTTCTGTACCTGCCGCCGCGCGCGCCCCGCACCGGCCCGCGCAGCTCGCAGAACGCGTCGAAGGCGCGCCGCCACAGTTCAAGCGGGTCGTTCAGCACGGGCTCCGCCTTGGCCACCGCGTGCAGCTTCCCCTTGACGACCCGTATCAGCCTCGCCGTCTTCGCCCACTCCACAAGGAGGTTGAGGCGCGGCAGGTCCGCGGCCGAGCGGACCGAGTCGGTGCCGTCTCCGGTGTCCAGCCGCGCCACGAGTTCCCGGGCATCGGACAGACGCAGCCTGCCGGAACCGGTGAGCGTCCGGCCGTCGCGCCCCACCCACTCGGCCAGGTCGCGCAGCTGCCGCAGGACCGGTGACCGGTCGGCCTGCTCCCGCAGGACGTCGTCGCCCGGAAGCGCGATCGGGAGCTGCGGCTCGGACCGTACGGGCCCGGAACTCCGAATCTGCCGCGCCACGATGGTCTGAAGCACCTTGGGGTCGTAGGGCACCTCGCGGCGCTGTGCCCGCCCCACGAAGTCCTGCAACGCCTGCTCGTCGTGGACGTCGACGCCCTGCTCCGCGGCCGTGGTGATCCAGAACTTCGCCATGCCCCAGCGGCTGCGGTCGGCCATCGCCTCCGCGTACCGCGGCGCTGCCGCGTCGACGGCCTCCAGCCCCTGGGCCAGGGACGCCCCTCGGGGATCCGCGAGGTGGAAGGCATCCAGATACCTCAGCAGGGCCCGCAGAGTGCCCGGCGCGTCGGCGGGCTCCTCATCGGGAAATACGGTCACCGACCGCGGAACCCAGTCGAGCAGGAACTCCTCGATGTGCCGCTGGTCCCAGAGTCCCAGCCTGCCGTCCGGCGTACCGAGATGGCGGTATTCCAGCGCGGCTTCGGCGACGAACGGATCGGCGTCGATCCCGTTCTCCCCGGCCCACCGGTCGAACCGGTGGACAAGAAGACCACAGGCCGCCTCGTACTCGTTCTCCTCCGCGGGATTGAAGATCATCCGCATGATTTACCGCTCTTGCCTCTCGCAGGGCTCTGTCTCCGCTGCCCACGCTACCGGCCGTGGGGGCAAGCCGGGCCCGGAGCCGACAAGGCACCGAGAAGGGAAAGACAGTCGACGGAGGACGACGGGCACGGAAGCCGAGTACAACCTTCGGGCCTCCCGCGCGGCGGCGGAGCGTGAGCCCGGCGGTGACGGTATCGGAAGGACAGGGTGCACGGCACCCTGGAGGAAGAGAAGGTGTGAGGGCGGGAGAGGAGGCGTGATGCGGACCAGCGACCAGATCTACCACCGGGTCCGCTGGGACCCACGGTTCGACCCCGCCCGGTTCGTGCTGGGGATCCGCCTGCGCGAGGGTCCCCCCGAGCGCGTCCCGCTGACCTCCTTCGTGCCCGGGGGTGAGATCCCGTGGCACCGGGTGGTGTTCATCGAGGCGGACGGCGAGGTGGTCTGGGACCGGGCCACAGGCGTGGACCGCATCGGCGCATCGGACGCCGGCCGGGTGCGGAACCCGCGTCGCCTGCGGGCGCCGTTCTTCACGGCGAGGACACCGTACCTGTGGGATCCGACTGCCGGGTGGTGCCCCGCGACCGGTCGGACAGCTGTAGCGACCGCGCCGAGCCTGCGCGTCCTGACATGGAACACGCTGTGTGACCGGTACGACAGCGAGCTCATCGGCACCGCCCGACGCCCGCCCCTGCTGCTGAGGGCGTTGGAGGACGCCGACGCGGACGTCATCGCGCTGCAGGAGGTCGAGGCCGGGCTGCTCGCCATGCTGATGCAGGCCCCCTGGGTACGTGCCGACTACACGCTGGGCACCGATCCGACCAGGACGGACGTCGACGACAGCGGGCCGCTGCTGCTCAGCCGACTGCCCGTACGGGAGGCGGGGTGGCACGCCCTCGGCCCCCGCAAGGCCGTCACCGCCATCACCGTGGAGACCGCTTCCGGCCCGCTCGTGGTGGCCTCCGCCCATCTGACCGGCGACCGCTCCAAGGACGGCCCGGCCCGGCGGCAGGCCGAACTGGCACAGCTCGCCGAGGGCCTGGCTGCCGTGGGCGACGACCTGATCCTGCTCGGCGACTTCAACGACCACGGGAACGGGCCCGCTCTCGCACTGGGCCTGTGGGACGCCTGGACGGAGGTACACGGGCCCGATGACCGGACCCCTACGTTCTATCCGCGCGTCAACCGGCCGACCGCCCTCTCCTCGCTGTCGGGCCGGGTCTCGCCCCTGGACCGGATTCTGCTGCGCGGGGGCAGGGTGCGGGCGACCAGGGCGGTTCTCCGGGGCGACGCGCCCACCCCGGAGGGCTGGTACGCGTCGGACCATTACGGCGCGGAAGCCGACCTGAGCTGCGACCCGAGCGCCGGCGGGAGCGAGCCCACCGCCGTCCTCGACGTGTGCCCGACGGCTCGCACGGCAGTGGCCTGGATCCCGCCTTCGGAACTGTGGCCGCCGATCCAGGACATCCGCCGGGAGTACGATCCGCAGATCCACCGCTGGCCGCCGCACGTCAATCTGCTCTTCGGCTTCGTGCCTGAGTCCCACTTCGAGCGGGCGGCGCCGCTGCTCGCTGCGGCGGCGGCCGAGACGCCGGTCTTCACAGCCCGGCTGGACGGGGTGCGCACCTTCCGGCACCGGGCGTACTCCACCGTGTGGCTCGACCCGGCGGCGTCCGGCGCGGCACCGTGGGAGTGCCTGTACCGCGCGCTGCAGCAGCGGTTCCCGCACTGTCGTGGGCGGGGGAAGAGCTTCACCCCGCACCTGTCCCTGGGCCGGACCCAGGAACCGCGGCGGGTCGCCGCCGACTGCGCCGCCCGGCTCGACGCCATGACAGCGACGCTCTGGGAGCTCGTCCTGCTCTCGCGCAGGGGTGACGGGCCGATGCGGCCGCGGGCCACGGTCGCTCTGGGCACGGGCGAGGTGCGTTGGCTGCCCGAGCCGGGCTCCGGCGCGCCGGGCGCGGAGGACGCGGCCTGGCTCTCCGAGATCACCGGCAGGTGATGGCCGTTCGCGCCGACTCCGGCGGGATCGCGGAGTCCTGCTCGTCGCCGAGAGTGCCCCTTTCGCGGCTTCCGCGGCGCGGATGGCGGTCAGGTAGGCGAGGGCGGCCATGGCCAGGGTGATGTGGCGGTACCAGGACCGGTAGAGCCGCACCTGGTAGGTCCAGACCGCACTCTCCCCGTCAGCGGTGACCCACGCGAACGGGACACCCGCGTCGATGGCGCGTCGCAGCATCCACTTGAAGTGCTCGTTCTTGGTCGCGAAGGGGACTCCGTCGTCGATCCCGGCCGCGCGGCAGCGGTCACGGTCATCCGTCCAGGAGACAGGGATGCAGAGCTCGCGATCGATCAACGCCCGCCCCCTGGAGGAGGCGCAGGCCAGGAATGTTCCGATCTGGCTGTTCTCCGTGCGGCCGGCTGTGCCGGTGTACCGACGGTGGACGCCGGCGGACTTGGTGCCCTTCTTCAGGAAGCCGGTGTCGTCGCCGGTCAGCACCGCATGAGGCGAGTGGCTCCGTGGCGTTCGGCCACGGAGCCTCCGCAAAAACCTGTTGGCGGACCACGGCGACCACTGCTACTTTTCCGGAGGCCGTGCGAGAGAACCAGGAGGTGGTACCCGTGAACGTATCGACATGGGTGCTCTCCTCCGGGGTCACGGTCGGGCGATAGGTCGTCCGGGAGCGCCGTACATGAGCACTCCCGAAAGGCACGACCATGCATTTCACTTCTGAACAGCACCTCGACGACGGCGTCCTCGAGCGCGAATTCACCCTCGGCGAGATCCCCGGCATCCTGTGGACGCCCGCATCCGCATCCGCACCGGCGCCGCTGATCCTGCTCGGCCACCCTCCCCTCGGGCTGCGCAAGATGTATCCCCGACTGGTGGCCCGGGCCCGGCACTCCGCGGCGGAGGGCTTCGCCACGGCCACCATCGAGCTCCCCGGAAGCGGCGACCGGCCCCGTTGGCCCGCCGCCGAGCAGGCCCGCGCCGACCTGCGCCGGGCGATGGAGGCCGGCGAGCCGGTCAGCGACGAGATCGTCGACGCCCTCATCCTCCCGCTGGTCGACAAGGCGGTCCCGGAATGGCAGGCCGCCCTGGACGCCCTCCTTACGCTGCCCGGGATCGGCGGCCCGGTCGGGTACTCGGGGGGAGTGATCTCCATCGGCATCCGGCTTGCGGTGGTCGAGCCGCGCATCTCGGCCGCCGGCTTCTTCGCCGGGAGTTTCGTGCCTCGCGCCATGTTCGAGGAGGCCCGGCAGGTCACCATTCCGCTGCACGTCCTGCTGCAGTGGGACGACGAAGGGAACGACCGTCAGTCGGCCCTGGACCTGTTCGACGCCTTCGGCTCCAAGGAGAAGACCCTGCACGCCAACATGGGCGGGCACACAGGCGTCCCGCAGTTCGCGGGGGACGCCGCGGCCCAGTTCTTCACCCGACATCTGAAGTGAGGCCGGGCCGTCAGACCGGCAGCAGGCGGTAGCTGATGCCGGCCGGTATGCCGCTCATCGAGGACAGGCCCCGGCCCTCCTCGATGGCGGCGGCCGGCAGATGCACAACCGCCCCGATCGCGGCGGTACCGGCCATCGGCGGTACCGGCCGGTCTGGCTGGGGCGGCGTTCAGCGGCCCCACCAAGACCCCTCCGACTGGCCCCAGTGGGAGGGGCGTTCGGGGGCACTGAGGCGTAGTGGCGAGGTGAAGTGGCCCCACCCTGGCTCTTGCGGTGGAACGGTGGATGTGGTCCACCGAGGTGCGTGCTGTGGATGTCCTTGTCCAAACAGGAGCTGTTCGACCGGATCCGCCGGGACAGTTGGCAACAGCAGCTGTCGATCCGGGCTCGTCCATGACCCGAAGGCGGCGTTCGGGACTACCTCCAGGCCGGGGCGGTCACCTTGATGACCAGCTCGGCATTCCGGTGGTCGCCGGGTCCACCGACGCCGGCACCGCCTTCCCCCCTGTGCAGCGGCCGTGGCGTGTTGGGACACTCCGTGTCAGTAGGCGCGTGTGATGGGTGCGGCGAAGTCCATCAGCAGTGCGCAGGTCGTTTGCGGGTCTTCGTACATCGGGGTGTGTCCCACTCCTGGCAGGACCTCGACGCGGACGCCAGGCACGACGCGGTAGGCGTCGGCTGATGAGGAGCGCCACCGGCGGTCATCGGCGCCGAAGATCACAAGTACCGGCATGTGGAGCTCGATCAGCCTCTCCGGAAGGGCACGCTGCTCGATGTAGTCCAGCGAGGCGCGCGCGGTCGCGGCGAGGGCGCGGTGGGGCATCCCGCGCGAGCCGTCCACGATGGCGTCGGGAATCACGACTGGACGTGTGAACGCGCTGCTCAGACTCTTGCGGATGATGGTCTCGGTGAACAGGCGCCACAGTAGCCGTCCGTGTACTGGGTCCAGCAGAAGCCGGCTGAGCAGGCTGTTGGAGATATCGGCGTCCGGGCTCGGGCCGGTGCCGATCAGCGCGAGGGCCGAGACCGCCTCGGGGCGCTGCTCGGCCAGGGCCGTGGCCACACTGCCGCCTGTGGAATGCCCGACGACCACCGCCGCCCGGGGCACGGCCAGCATGTCGAGCGCGGCGCCGATCCGGCGGGCCTGCGCGGGAATCTCGTATCCCCCGGCCGGGCTCGTCGACCTGCCGTGGCCGAGCAGGTCGACGCAGATGACACGATAGGCACCCGCCAGGCGCGGGACCACTGGGTCCCACCAGGCCGTCGAGGCGCCAAGACCGTGGATCAGCAGCAGAACCGGCGCGCCCGGCGCACCGTCCTGCACGACATACATCGCTGCATCGCCGAGGTCCACGACCTGCTCGTCAGTGTTCGGCGAACGCTCGGGCCTGTGCTCCGCCATCTGGCCTCTCCCCTGTCGATCCGTCAGCCATCCTGGAAACCTCCAGGTCGCTTAGCATGGCGGCCATGACGGTCAGCGTGCTTCCACAAACGTGCGGCGGCGAACCGCCGGTGGCGTGGATCCGGCCCGGACTGGTCGGCTACATCGGACCGGACCTGGGAGTCGACATGCACGCCACCTCGGTCGGCGTGCTCACGATCGGCCTCGACGCACCCTTGGTCCTGGAGACGGCCGAGCACGGTGCGACCACCACACGCAGTGCTTACGCGCCCGCCCGCACGCCCCATCGCGTGGTCGCGCCCGAAGGCCGGATCCTGCTGCTGTTCACCGATTCCGCAGACGCCCCCGCAGGGCGCGCAGCCGCGGCCATGCGGCGCCTTGTCGGGCCCTACGGCCTCGATCACCGACGGGAACGTGAACTGATCGCCGCGTGCAGCCACAGCCCGGACCCCGACGTCCTGCGCTTCCTGGTCGGCCCCTGTGTCCCCGGCACCACTGACAGGCGCATCCGCCGGGTGGTCGACGAGATCCGGGACGACCCGGGCCGGGCGTTTCGCGCCGAAGAAACCGCGTGTCGGCTGGGGCTGTCGACCCCGCACTTTCTGCGGCTGTTCGCGCAGCACACCAGCACCACCTTCCGCCGCTACCAGCAGTGGAACCGCCTTCTGCAGGTGACCCGAGGCATCGCGGCAGGACACACCTTGACCCGTTGTGCCGCCGATGCGGGCTTCGCCTCCCAGTCACACCTGAGCGACACGTTCCGTCGGACCTTGGGAACAACCGCGACTTCCGTGCTCGACTCCCGCGTTCAGTTCTATCTGGATTGCTGACTGCAAGCAGTTCGCCCTACGCGACCGACATGCCACGAGGGGGCTTGAGATCTGCCGTGCCCTACGGCAGGCCGCGGCCCCAGGGCACATGACTCTTCGTCGATCCGAAGCATCGCCCCGCCAGAGCGTCGAAGGCCTGACAGGCTGGGGCGCATGGTGAGCAGGCCCGGCCACTTCCACCAAAGAGCGCCATCAGCGGGGGCTGAGGTCGGTGGCGTGCGAACGGCGGTGTCGGCCCCACGTGGCCGCTCCCCGGCAGTTCCGGTTATTGCCTGCCGGCTCGGGTCAGTGCTTTCTCCGCCTGCTCGGCGAGAGTAACGACGAGATCGGCGGCGGACGGCAGGTCGTTGATGAGGTCGACGGCTTCGCCGGCCCACACCGGAAGCGGAGGGACAACGCCGCGCGCCACGGCATCGCGATAGTCCTGCCGGGCCTTGGGGTCGGCGGCGAGTTCGGCCTCCCGGCCCCTCCATTGATCGAGGAAGGGGTGGCCAAGGGTGCGCGCCGTGTATCGCGATGGCCATCGGGAGCCTCGGGCGATGTCCAGCACACGGTTGCGTTCTGTGTCCTGCCCGCGCCCCGCCACGATCGCCTTGACGGCCGAGGGATCGACGAGGGCCTCGTGTGTGGCCTGGAAGCGGGTGCCGATGAGCGCGCCGGCGGCACCCAGAGCCAGGGCGGCGGCCACGCCGCGCCCGTCGGCGATCCCGCCGGCCGCCAGCACGGGCACCGGTGCGGCCAGGTCCACCACGACGGGCACGAACGGCAACGTGGACCGTCCGTTCCGGGCGCCGTGCCCCCCGCTCTCCGTACCCTGCGCCACGATGACATCGGCGCCCAGGTCCACCGCCTGCCGGGCCTCGTCCACATCGGTGACCTGAACGATCAGCGCCGCGCCCGCCGCACGGATGCGCTCGGCGAACGGGCTCGGGTCGCCGAAGGACAGCATCACCGCCCGCGGATGGTGCTCCAGCACACGGTCAACCGTGTCGACATCGATCGCCCAGGTCTGAAAACCGACACCCCACGGCTTCCCGGCACTTTCCGCAAGGAGGGGCAGCTCTCGGGTCATCCACTCTCGATCCCCGCCGCCTGCGCCCAGCATCCCGAGCCCGCCGCCACGCGAAACAGCCGCCGCCAGCGCACCGCCGGCCGATCCGCCCATCGGCGCCAGCACAATCGGATGCCGCACCCCGAACAACTTGGTGAACGCTGTTGTTAACGTCATGGCGGACATCATCGCGCACAGCTTCGCCCTCCATGTCCTTCGCCGGTGCGGATCATCTCCAGGGCCCGGTGGAAGGGCAGTGCGAGGATCTCGATGTCCTCGCCCTCCTCGTCCGGTGCGCCGCCCGCGTGGGTGCGGGTCGAGGGGCCGTAGGCGGCGGCATGGACGGAGACACCGACCGTGACTCCCTCAACCGTCTCGGCCGGCGCCGGTGCGGAACGACTCCCGACCCGGCGGACTGGCGCACCCAGGCCGGCGCGCTGGAGGCGCTGACGGCCGCGGAGCCGCTGCAGGGCTCGGGCTGACAGTGGCGCGGCCCCCGAAGTCACCTGGCGGGACGAGCGGGTTGCCCGGTGAGAAATCGACGGCATCAACTCCTGCCACTGCGGGCAGCATCCGGCGGTGCACACGCACAGACTCGCCGGGCCGCGGGCGGCCCGGCGGGATGGCGCACATGGTGAGGTGGAATGTGGAGATGATGGACAGTCACGACCGTTCCGACCGTGCGGACGAATCGAGGGGCGGCAGACCCGAGGCGGTAGCCCCGCCCGGCCCCAGCAACGACCTTCCCGTTTCCCGGCCGGCACGCACCATCCTCGTCACCGCGCTGCTGGGCTACGCGCTCCACACCACCATCGGCATCCTGGGCGCCGGGATGTCCCCGACGGCCGAGGCAACCAGCCTGCTCCTCCTCCTCCTGCCGATCCTCGCCCTGCAACTCCTCCACTCCACACCGGGCAACAACCAGGCACCCCTGCACCGCACATGCCTGACCCTCACCCT
>NZ_JBFAJH010000024.1:0-98334 GCF_040655115.1 Streptomyces atratus
GCTGACGCCACACCCGGCGTCCCAGATCGCACCGAGAACGTTACGCACACCCCGCCAGCCATGCCCACAGATCGTCGCACCGTTCACTCAATCGTACCCATGTTCGCCAAAGCGGCTTGTGTGCCCAGCAGTTGTGAACCCCCACTCGTTCTGCCCCGGTCCGTCGAACCGGGCGTCCCCAGGACGGATACGACCGTCTCCGGATGTTCCGGGTCACGCTGCTCCGGGAGGGCCCGCCGCAGCGCGGTCACCGCCGCGAGCCGTTCGGCCCGGGAACCCTGACCGGCGATCGTCCGCAAACCGGTCGCGGGTGGAGGTCAGTCCGGGCGCCCGCAGCAGCAGCTTCCCGGCCGCCTCGACGAGCTCCGACCGCACCTCCCCGTTCGGCTCCGAGTCCGACCGTGCCCACAGCGCCTCACTCACCGCCTCCGCCTCCCCGGCGGCGTGCGAAAGCGGCTGGGCAACCGCCCGGCGCACCCCCGGATCGGAGTCGTCCAACAGCGTGAGCAGCACGGGCAGCGCCCCGGTCCACGCCGCGGACCAGCCCGGGTCGACGAACCGGCGATCCGCCTCCCAGCAGCCGACCCGGGCCAGACTGCCGACGAGTTGCAGCAGTTCCTCGCGGACCGTCACCACGGGGTCGGCGGCCATCGCCACCAGATACGGCAGCAGCGGCGGCGCGGCCGGACAGATCTGACCGCCCTGGTGGTAGACGGAGGTGAGCATCTCCTCCACCGCGTCATCCGCACGCTCCGGCGCGTACACGTCGCGCACCCAGCCCGGCACCTCGACCGCGGGGCCGTACACATGCGTCAGCGCGGCCCAGTCGGTCCGGTCCAGTCCGTCGAGCGTGCGGGGGTCAGGCGGCGCGGAGGTCATGATCCGGATTCTGACAGCCGCAGCCGGTCCTCCGCGCCTGTCCTTCTCACCCCTTGAGCGCCGCCTTCATCATCTTCTGCGCGATCGGCGCCGCCAGCCCGTTGCCGCTGACCTCCGAGCGGGCCGAGCCCGAGTCCTCCACGACCACGGCGACCGCGACCTCCTTGCCGGTGGACGTCGACTTCGCGTACGAGGTGAACCAGGCGTACGGCGTGTTGCTGTTGCCCACGCCGTTCTGCGCGGTGCCCGTCTTGCCGCCGACCTCCGCCCCGTCGATCCGGGCGTTGGTGCCGGTGCCCTGCTCGACGACGGTGACCATCGCGCTGCGCAGTTGCTCGGCGGTCGAGGCGGAGACGACCCGCTTCGTGTCGCCGTCCGCGAACTCCTGCAGGGTGTTGCCCTCGGAGTCCGTCACCTTCGACACCATGTGCGGGGCCGCGAGCTCACCGCCGTTGGCGAGGGCCGAGGAGACCATGGCCATCTGCAGCGGGGTCGCCGTGACCTCGAACTGGCCGATGCCGGTCAGCGCCGTCTGCGCCTTGTCCATCCCCGACGGGTAGAGGCTCTCGGAGGCGCGCACCGGGACGTCCAGCTTCTCCGTGTTGAAGCCGAACTTCTCGGCCATCGCCCGCACCTTGTCCTGGCCGAGATCGGCGGCGGTCTTCGCGAAGACGTTGTTGCAGGAGTACTGGAGCGCCGTGCGCAGCGTGGCGTTCTCGCAGGGGGCGGACGCGCTCTCGTTCCTCAGGACCGTGGTGGTGCCGGGCAGCGTGTACGGGTCGGGGCTGTCCGTGCGCTCGTCGACCGAGCTGTAGAGACCGTTCTCCAGCGCCGCCGACGCCACCACCAGCTTGAACGTCGACCCGGGGGCCAGCGGCTGCCGCAGAGCACGGTTGGCCAGGGGCTTGTCCTGGTCGGATAGCAGCTTCTGCCACACGTCGCCGTCGTTCGTCCCGCTGATCTTCGACGGGTCGTACGAGGGGGTGGAGACCATGCCCAGGATCTTCCCGGTCGCGGGGTCGATCGCGACGGCCGCGCCCTTGTCGTTGCCGAGCGCCTCGTACGCCGCCTTCTGCACATCCGGGTCGATCGTCGTCAGCACACTGCCGGGCGAGGTCTGCTTGCCCGTCACCACGTCGACGGGGTTCTTCAGCCGGTCGTCCGTGCCGTCGAGCACATGGCTGTAGATCCCTTCGAGCTGGGTGGCGCCGTACGCCTGCGAGCTGTACCCGGTGACGGCGGCGTAGAGCTCGCCCTGCGTGTACGTGCGTTTGTACGCGAGATCGCCGCCCTGGGTCCTCTTCGATCCGGTGACCGGTGATCCGGCCACGACGATGTCACCGAGCGGCTGCGCGTACTGCGCGATGGTGTTCCGCCGGTTGTGGTCGTTGTCCGCGAGTGCCTGGGCCTGGTACGCCTGCACCCAGGTCGCCCGCCCCAGCAGGGCGAGGACCAGCAGCAGGCAGAAGACCGAGGTGTGCCTGATTGTTCTGTTCATCCCGCTGGAGGGACGAGCGGCGGCGTCGGGCGCGTTCCCGTCTGTGCCGCTTCTCACCCATTCTTCATACTGCGCGCCGCGGGGCCCGGGTCAGCCGGGCGTGATGAACCCCGACTCGTACGCCGCGATCACCGCCTGGGTGCGGTCCCGGGCTCCGGTCTTCGCCAGTACCGCCGCCACATGCGTCTTCGCCGTGGCCGGCCCCACCCGCAGCCGTTCCGCGATCTCGCCGTTGGACAGTCCTGTCGCCATCAGCCGCAGCACCTCCGTCTCCCGTTCGGTGAGCCGGGCCACCCAGGGCGGTGCGGCGGACGCGTGCCGCCTGCCGTACTCGGCCGCCAGTCCCCGTACCGCCGACGGGAATAGCAGGGAGTCGCTGCGCGCGACCAACCGCACCGCCTGGACCAGGTCCTCGGCCGCCGCACGCTTCAGCAGGAAGCCCGCGGCTCCGGCGCGCAGGGCGTCGTACACGTAGGAGTCGTTCTCGAAGGTGGTGACGACGACGATCCGCGGGGGCGCGTCGAGCGAGCCGAGGATCTGCTCGGTGGCGCGGATCCCGTCGACCTCCGGCATCCGTACGTCCATCAGCACCACATCGGGGCGCAGCTCCCGCACGACGGAGACGGCCTCGGCGCCGGTCGCCGCCTCGCCGACGACCCGCAGGCCGGGTTCGGCTTCGAGGATGACGCGCAGGGCCGTGCGGACCATGCGTTCGTCGTCGGCGACCACGACCCGGATACCGGTGTTCATCGCTTCTCCTGTGCGGGAATGTGCAGGGGCAGCCGGGCGGTCAGCCGCCATCTGCCGTCGTCGTGCGGTCCGGCCTCGGCGCGGCCGCCGAGCAGGACGGCCCGTTCGGCGATGCCGCGCAGCCCGCGGCCGCCGCCGGGCCGCACCACCGGTGCCCGCCCGGACAGCGGGTTGTCCAGGGTGATCGCCAGCTCCTTGTCGCACACCGCGATCCGCAGCTCCACCGGAGCCTCCCGCCCGCCGTGCCGCAGCGCGTTGCTCAGCCCCTCCTGCACGATCCGGTACGCCTCCCGGGACACGGCGGTGGGGGCCGCGCCCGGATCACCCTGGACGACGTACGACACGGGGACCCCGCAGCGGCCCAGCAGCCCGTCCAGCGCGTCGAGCGCCGGACCCGGCAGCCCATCCTCCCCGTCGTCCCCCTGCCGCAACAGGCCCAGTACGGAGTCGAGTTCACCGACCGTGCGCCGGGTGGTCTCCTCGATCGCGGTCAGCGCCTCGCGTACGAACTCCGGGTCGCTGTCCAGCACCCGGCGGGCCGCACCCGCCTGGAGCGTCACGGCGCTGAGCGCGTGGCCGACCGAGTCGTGCAGCTCCCGGGCCAGCCGGTTGCGCACCGCCAGGTCGGCCGCCCGGCGTTCGGCTGCGGCCAGCCGGTCCTCGGGGGTCGGGCCCAGCAGCACCGGAGCCCGGCGGGCCAGCAGCGCCCCGGCCGCCGCCGCGCAGCCGGCCAGGGCGACCAGCATCGCGAGCCCGGCGAACGGTGCCAGGGCCAGGATCCACGGCCGGGTCAGTGCCCGGGGCAGATCGAGCACCGCCGAGTTCCGTACGGAGGAGAGGAACGGCAGCGTCATCACGGCCACCGCGAAGGGTGTCAGCGCCAGCGTCATCCCGCTGATGACGGCGCCGAGCGCCAGATGCAGCGTGAACCAGCCCGCGGTCCGTACCCTCGCCTGCCGGGTCCTGGCCGGACCGTCGGCGAGCCGCTCCGCGGGGACACCGCACAGGGCGCGGACCGCGGCCACCGACAGCGGCCGGGCGAGCGGGAAGAGACCGGTGACCGCGGCCATCGGCAGGGCGTACGCGAACGCGGTCAGTTGCAGCGGCAGCGAGTTGAAGGCGTTGCCGTCGCGGTTGTACGTGCCGACGACCACGGTGCCGACCAGGAAGTACGGCATCAGCAGCGCGCCGCCGATGATCAGGTGCAGCCAGCGCAGCCGGGCCCGCCGGCCGAGGAGCAGGGTCACGCGGACGGCCCGGCGGGCTTCGTCGCCGCAGCGCGTTCCGCGAAGAAGCAGGCGCCCAGGGCGGCGACCAGGATCCCGACCAGCATCTGTACAGCGTAGGTGAGTTGCGTCCCGGCCGCGGGCCGGCCGGCGATGTCGTCGACCGGGCCCAGCGCGACGATGCACAGATAGCCGCCCCAGCAGCCCAGCACCCCGGAGCCGGCCCATGCCAGCGCGAGCGGCACCTTGAGGGCGAGCGCACCGCGGCGGCGGAGGGCGAGCAGCAGGATTCCGGCGACGGTGACGGCCGTGAACACCGTATGGACCGCTTCGAGGGCGTAGAAGTCGCTCGTACGGTCCGCGATCCGGGTCTCGTTCAGACCGGCGGTCGATCCGGTCGCCCAGAGGAGATGGACCGTGCCGGGCACGAGCGCGAGCAGTGAGGCCACGACCGCGACGACGCGCAGCGCCGGTCCGGTCGGGCTCTGTGGCAGGTCGCTCAGCCTGCCCTGCCACAGATGACCCCAGCGGTCCCTGGCGTACAGGACGAACAGGGCGCCGAGGGTGAGGCCCTGGACGATGAAGCCGGTGTAGACGACGACGTAGACCCACGCGTCGAGGAAGGGGCGCCCGTGACCGCCGGACCCGGCGGTCGTCCCTCCGAACGCCTTCACCAGTAGCTGCAGCGGGAAGCCGGTCATGATCGGAAGCAGCAGCCCGGTCGCCACCCACATCGGTACGGTGAGCAGCCAGGCCGGGACCCGCCGCCCCCATGGCCGGGTGAGCAGCAGGGCGAGGACGACGACCGTGCAGTCCAGCAGCGCCGACGCACTGTTGGCGACGAGCATCGCGGTGCGGTGGTCGAGCAGCGTGCTGCCGGCGGGGACGCCGACGTGACTGCCCGCGATCCAGGCCGCCTTGAGCGAGACGTACGGCAGGCAGGCGGCGATCGCGAGGGCGCGGAGCACGGCGCGGGCCCGGCCGGTGGGCGCGGGCGGCGCCTGTGCGGTCGGGTGAGCGGGCGCCGTCGGTGTCTGTGTCATGACACCCACGCTCGCGCGCCCTGTCCGCCCGCGCGTCCTGCCCGGCGACGATCCGTCTCCGCCGCGCGGCGGAGACGGCCTCACCCGGCTCTCAGCCCAGTGTGAAGAGCAGTTCGTCGGTCAGCTCGCCGCGGGCGTGTGCGAAGCCCCGGTCCTTGCCCGTGACGGTGAACCCGCACTTCCGCAGCACCCGCACCGAACCGGCGTTGTCGGCCGCCGCCCGGGCGTGCAACGGCCGTTCCGGTACGGCCTCCAGCAGCGCCCGGAGCGCGGCGGTCGCGAGCCCCCGGCCCCAGTGCGCCCGGTCGATCCAGTACGTGACCTGCCGGTCGCCCTCGGACCCGTACACCCCGGCGTTGCCCACCACCGCGCCGTCGGCGAGCACCGTCCGCATGATCACGGTGCGACTGTTCAGGATCCGCGCCCAGTGGGCCTCGAACGCGGGCCGGTCGCCCGGGTCCTCACTGGTGAACGCGGCCGTCCGGACCGACTCCGGATCGGACATGTAGGCGAAGAAGAGCGGCACATCGCTGTCGCGTACCTCGCGCAGCGTCACCTCGGGCGCGCCCACGGGTCAGAGCCTGCGGGTGGCGAGCGTGAGCCGGTCCCGCGCGTCGAACAGCGCGTCCTTGACCATCTGCTCATGCGCCGGGGTGAGCCGGGCGACCGGCACCGAGCAGCTGATCGCGTCCCGCGCCGGCGTCCGGTACGGGATCGCCACGCCGAAGCAGCGCAGCCCCAGGGTGTTCTCCTCGCGGTCCACCGCATACCCCTGCTCGCGGATGAGGTGCAGTTCCTCGATCAGCTTCTCGCGGTCGGTGAGGGTGTGCTCGGTCAGCGCGGGCAGCGTCTCCGGCAGCATCTTGCGGACCTGCTCGTCGCTGTGGGTGGCCAGCAGCGCCTTGCCGAGCGAGGTGGAGTGGGCGGGGAGCCGGCGGCCGACGCGGGTGAAGGGGCGCAGATAGTGCTGGGACTGGCGGGTGGCGAGGTAGACCACGTTCGTACCGTCGAGACGGGCGAGGTGGATGGTCTCTGTGGTGTCGTCAGAGAGTCGGTCGAGCGTCGGGCGGGCGGCCGCGACGACCTCGTCGCCGTCGATGTACGAGGTGCCGACCAGCAGCGCCCGGACGCCGATGCCGTACCGGGTCCCCGTCGCGTCGGTCTCGACCCAGCCCAGCTCGACCAGGGTGCGCAGCAGCATGTAGAGGCTCGACTTGGGGTAGCCGACCGCCTCCTGCACGGCCGCCAGCGAATGCATACCGGGACGCCCGGCGAAGTACTCGAGCAGTTCCACCGTCCGTACCGCGGACTTGACCTGTGCCCCACCTGACTCGGCAACCGACATCGCCCTCGCCCCTTCCAACCCACTTCTTGCCAACACTGAACGCCCGGAAATAGAGTCCCTACATATTCACGATCAGGAACTCTGTTCAGAATACCGAACAACTTCTGATGTGTGGCAGAGGACCGGAAGGAAACACGGTGGCAGCAGCACCAGTCTGGAGCGTCGACCCCCGCACCGGGAACCCGCGTGAGCAGGTTGCCGTGGAGGCTACAGCGGAGGAGGTCGACCGTGCGGTGCGGGCCGCACACGCGGTACGCGAAGCGCTCGCCGACCGCACCGTACGCGCCGCATTCCTGCGTACCGCGGCGGATCTGCTCACCGAGGCCGGGGAGCACGTCATCGAGGCCGCCGACGCCGAGACCGCGCTGGGCCCGGCCCGGCTCACCGGTGAACTCGCCCGCACCGTCGCCCAGCTGCGCGCGTTCGCCGAGGTCGTCGACGAGGGCGCCTTCCTCGACATCCACATCGACCACGCGGACGCCACCCGGACCCCGCCGTGGCCCGACCTGCGCCGCTACAAGATCCCGCTCGGCGTCGTCGCCGTCTACGCGGCCAGCAACTTCCCGCTCGCCTTCTCCGTCCCCGGCGGCGACACCGCCAGTGCCCTGGCGGCCGGCTGCCCGGTCGTCGTCAAGGCGCACCCCGACCACCCGGCCACCTCGGAGCTCTGCGCCTCCGTGCTGCGCCGGGCCGCCGCGAAGGTCGGGCTGCCCGAGGACGTACTGATCCTGGTGCACGGCTTCGAGGCGGGCGTCGAGCTGGTCAAGCACCCGCTCGTGACCGCCGCCGGGTTCACCGGCTCCATCCGAGGCGGGCGGGCGCTGTTCGACGCCGCGGCCGCCCGGCCGGCCCCGATCCCGTTCCACGGCGAGCTCGGCTCGCTCAACCCCGTCGTCGTCACCGAGGCGGCCGCCGCCGAACGCGGCGAGCAGATCGGTGCCGGGCTCGCGGGCTCGATGACCATGGGCGCGGGCCAGTTCTGCACCAAGCCCGGCTTCGTCCTGGCCCCGGCCGGCGAGACCGGCGACCGGTTGCTGAAGGCGCTGACCGAGGCGGTCAGCGACAGCGAGGCCGCGGTCATGCTGGACCACCGGATGCGGGACGCCTTCGTCGCGGGCGTACGCGAACGGGCCGAACTCCCCGACGTGGACGCCCCGGTCACCCCCGGCGCGGGCGGCGACCACACCGTCTCCGCCGGCTTCCTGACCGTACCGGCGCGGCTGCTCGCCACCGAAGGACCGCACGACGCGCTCCTGGAGGAGTGCTTCGGCCCGGTCACCGTCGTCGCCCGCTACGCCTCGGAGGACGAGATCACCGCCGTCCTCTCCCGGCTCCCGGGCAATCTCACCGCCACCCTCCAGATCGCCGAGGAGGGCACCGACGCCGACGCCCCCGGACTCCTCGCGGCCCTCACCCCGCTGGCCGGCCGGGTCCTCGTCAACGGCTGGCCGACCGGCGTCGCCGTCGCGCCAGCCCAGCACCACGGCGGCCCCTACCCGGCCACCACCTCCACCTCCACGTCGGTCGGTGCCACCGCGATCGAACGCTGGCTGCGCCCGGTCAGCTACCAGACGACCCCGGAGGCCCTGCTTCCGCCGGAACTGCGCGAGGACAACCCGCTGGGCCTGCCGCGCCGCGTCGACGGGCGCCGCCCGTGGAAGGTGTAGGCGCCGCCGGTGCACGGTCGTCACCCGCGCGTCCGGTTCCTCGTGGTGCCGTCGCCTTGTCGGGTGGGTGGTGGTCCGTGGCCCCTCCGGGGTGTCTCCTCGGGCGACGGACGTTCGGCGGGTACGCGAGGGAAGCCCGGGTCTTTGTTCGTCACCCCGCGGGGACTCCCCTGCGCGGCCCCGGACCGGCCGTCCCGCGGGTGCGGCCATGCGTGCCACCGGGTCACAGACGCGGGTGATGCGGGGGTGGGGCCGTGCAGGGGAGTCCCCGCAGGGGCTGGCGTACGTGCCGGGTTCGTCCGCGGTGCCGGCTTCCGCGCCAGTCCCGAGGAGACGCCCCGGAGGGGCCCCACCCACCCCACCACCCGGCAGACGCGGGCCCACCCCGTTGCCGGGCGGCACGCCCCGAGCCCGTCCGGCGATCGAGAACGGAACCGGCCCCCCACCGTCGCCCGCCTCACGCTCGTGGCCCCCGCACGACACGGCGGCCCGCGCCTCGTTCAGCAGACTGCCCGCCGAGCGGGCCGGGGCAACCGCGGGCCGCCCGGTGGCGTCCCTCCCCGCATGATCAGAACTGCCACGCCCGCCGATCTCGACGTCATCGTCCAGCTGCACACCGAGGCCCGCGCCACCTACTACCGGGGGCACCTTCCGGAGGAGGAGTACGCGGGCGCCGTGGAGGTCGGGCGCAGCCGCGGCGGCTGGTCCCGTGCGATAGACCGCCCCGACGCCACCGTGCTCTGCGCGGAACGGGACGGGACCCTCGTCGGCATCGCCGCCTACGCTGTCCGCGAAGGCGATATGACGCTCACTCAGCTCCATGTCTCGCCGGTCCACTGGCGTACGGGGATCGGCACCGCACTCCACACCGCCTGCGTCGACGCCTGGCAGCGGGCCGGAGTGGACAGCGCCCGCCTGGAGGTCTTCGTGCACAACACCCGTGCCCAGGCCTTCTACGTCCGGCACGGCTGGACCCCCGACCCCGAGCACCCGCGCCACGGTTCCCATCTGGCGCTGCGCCTCACGGTCGGCCCCTGATCCCGGCGGACGAGGAATCCCTCCTCGCGGCCCTGCGCGCGGACGCGGCGTCCCCTCGCACCTCGGACGGCGCCGGACTGCGCCTCGCCGGACTCCTCACCGCCGTCGCCGAGGTGTGGGAGCCGGACTTCGGCGACGTGACCGACGACGACGTGCTCGACGCCTTGGAGGACGACGCGGGTTTTGCCGTCGGTGAGCCCTGCGCCGGCCGGGCCGGATATCTCTCCCCGGCGCGCGCGGCCCTGCTGCCGGAGGGCATGACGGCCGGGCGCAAGGAGCTCGGCGTCGGAGGCGTACTCCTCGACATCGCTCCGTACGGCAACGTGAAGGACGTACTGCAGGCCGATCCGCGGTTGCGGGACGCCGGTGCGCTGCGGCCGCTGCCGCGCCCGATGGGCCGTCACGCGCCGGCGCTGCAGCTGCCTCTCTCTGCGGTACAGGAGACAGAAGACGGCCCCTGGCCGGCAGTGACGCCGGCCAGGGGCTCCTTTACGCGATCAGGCTGTGCTGACCGGCCTACGTCAGCCGTCGTTCTCCGCCGACGGGATGAACGCGCCCGGCACGTCCTGAGGAGCGTAGATCTTCTTCTCGCCCGGGTACGGCTTCTTCCAGTTGTACCGCTCGTACCAGGCCAAGTGGTTCATCTGCGCCGGGGGAGCGTAGTCCGGCACGGCCTGGGGACCGGTCAGCCGCTGCTTCGACTTCCACTGGTCCCACTCGGCGGCGACGTTCTTCATGTCCGCCGGCACCGAGGCCGCCGGCACGGCCTCCGCCTTCGGGTTCTGCGCCGCGGGGGTGTCCAGACCACAGGACGGCGCGCCGTTCTTCACACCGTCGGTCAGCGAGACCCGGTTGGGCAGCGCGGTGAACGGCGTGAAGTCCGGGCTCTGGGTGAACGCCGCAGCCATCGGGGTGGCCGCGGTGTCCTTCTGGTTCATCGGCTGGACCCCGAGGATCTGCTCGATGGTCCGCATCATGTTGATCTGCGAGTAGTAGTGGCTGTCCACCGTGCCGTGCTTGGCCCAGGGGCTGATGATCTGGACCGGGGCGCGGTGGCCGTCGACGTGGTCGGTGCCGGCCTGGGAGTCGTCCTCGACGACGAAGATCGCCGAGTCCTTCCAGTACTTGCTGTGCGAGATCTCGTCAACGATCTTGCCGACGGCGAGGTCGTTGTCCGCGACCTGGGCGGCACCGCTCACCGGGCCACCGGTGTGGTCGCTGGAGAGCCAGAACATGTTCAGGTTCGCCGGACCGTTCTTCTGGAAGTCCTTCTTCCAGATCTCGGCGCGGTAGACGTCCGGGACGCTGGTGTCGAACTTCGGGTAGCCGTGCACCGACACGTCGTTGAGCGACGGGATCGGCGAGGTCGAGTTCAGCGGGTAGGCGGTGTCCTGGCCGGTGGCCGCCATGTTCTTGGTGTCGCAGTACAGGTTCTGCCAGCTCGCGCCCGACGGCTTGGTCAGGAACTGCTGGAACTCACCGAAGTTGCGGACGGACTTGCCGGCGTCCTGCGCACCGGTCCAGATGAAGCCGGTCCGCTGGTGGCCGAGGGCGTCGTCCTCGGTGTCGTAGCTGCGGGTGTACTCACCGGCGGAGGACTCGGTGTACTCCGGGTTGTCGGACTGCATCAGCCAGTTGTGGCCCTCGGCGGAGTTCGTGCCGATGTCGTACGTGTTGTCGTACAGGCCGAACTGCCTGGCCAGGGCGTGCTGGTTCGGCGTGACGTTCTCGCCGTACTGCGCCAGCGACGGGTCGCCGTTGCCCTCCGGCATGTCACCGAAGACCTGGTCGTAGGTCCGGTTCTCCTTGACGAGCAGGAAGACGTGCTTGATCGTCGAGGGGTCGCCGAGCTTGACCGGGACCGGCACCGGCTTGGCCGGGGAGCCGTCGGACTTCTTGAGCGACTCGCCGTTCCAGCCGTTCTGCTTGAAGACCTTGCCGGTGTAGGACCTGATCACGCTGTCGTCGGGCAGCGTGAACTTCTGCACGCTCGACGTCGTGTCGTGGGTGCCGTGACCGCTGGCCTTACGGCGCGCGTCGATACCACGGGTGTTGGAGACGTAGACCTGGTCGCCGACGGTGGTGATCTCCGACGGGAAGTAGTCCGTCGGGAGCAGGCCGACGTAGCTCACCGGCTCCTGCGCGGAGGTGTACTTGTAGACGGCGACCGCGTTGGCACGGCCGAGGGTCACCAGCAGGTGACCGTCGTCGGTGAGGGTCACCGCGTCGGGCTCGTAACCCACCGAGGCCTTGGCCCACGGCTGGGTGGCGATGGTCTGGACGACCTTGTCCTTCGCCGTGTCGATGACCGACACGTCGTTGGTCGCGGTGTTGGTGACGAACAGCGTCCCGTTCTTTGCGTACAGGGCGGTCGGGTGCAGACCGACCTCGATGCTTGAGGGGGCGGCGTCCTGGTTCGCCAGGTCGATGACGCTGACCGTGCCGCTGGTGGTGGCAGCGGTCTTCTGGTCGGCGAGTACCTGCGTGCCGTACGAGTTGATCGTGGGCTCGCCGGGCTTGGCCGGGCGGCCACCCTCGTTGCTGACGTAGAGCTTGTCGCCGACGACGATCATGTCGCGCGGGGCGTTGCCCACGGCCCAGCTCTGCTTGACGGTCCCGGTCGCCGCGTCGATGGAGACGACCCGGTTCTGGCCGTTGACCGCGGAGTACACGGTCTTGCCGTCGGCCGAGAACACCGCCTCGCCCACCAGGGCCTTCTTGGAACCCTGAGCCGGGATGGTGACGGTCCTCGGGCTGGAGACGCTGCCGTCCGCGTTCACGGTGAACACGGTGTAGCCGTCCGGCTGGCCCAGCCACAGCTGCTTGCCGTCGGGCGAGTACGTCGGGCCTTCCTGGCCCACGTTGTTGCTGCTGATGCGGGGGTTGGACGACGCGGCGTTGCTGACGAGCTGCTGCTTCTTCCAGTTCTTCAGGTCCACGATGGCCAGGGCCGCGCCACCGTCGGTGACCGAGGCGGCCATGTGCGTGCCGTCCGGGCTGACCGAGGACGACATGATCTTGCCCTCGTTGATGACAAGACGGTCGCCGTACGGGGCGATGTACTGGTTGCCGGAGACGACCTGGCCGTCGGCAGTGACCTGACCGACCTGGTCCGTGCCGAACTGGTGGGTCTGCGCGAACGCCGTGCCGGCGACCACGAGAGCGACGGCGGTGGTGCCGGCCGTCAACAGCGGTATCCGGCGGCCGATGAGTCTACCGAGGAGGCTGATCCGAGCTTCCTCAGCGAGCTTGCGGCGGCGAGTCACCTGCATTGAATGTTATCCCTTCGGGGTGGTGTCGAGCAGCTCGACGTTGCCGTCGAACTGCCACAGCGGGTTCGGTGCGTCACCTTCGGGGGTCCGCACCAGGAAGTAGCCGTTCACTTCCTTCGGTCCATCGCCATCGGCCATGAACCGCCCGTCCGGAGTGACGTCGAGTTGGTAGATGGCCTGTCCTGAGGCCTCGACGCCGGGAAGATGCCAGGTGACGACGCAGCGCCAGTCGTTGCCCGGGCCCTGCGCTGCGACCCTGGTGCTTCCCTTGTTGCACGCCGCCGTGGCCTTCAACTGGGCCTCGGTGACGGCGGGTCGGTTGAGTAGGTCGGTCTGCATGCGGTACAGGTGCGCGAACGCCGTGGCGACCGAGCGCTGCACCTTGTCCTGCTCGATCCCGGAGCCCGTCGCCGAGGTCGTCGCGGCGACGACCGCGAACGACACGGCGGCCACCCCGACGAGCGGCAGGACTCCGACGGTGATAGCGCGGCGGCCCGAACCGTCGTGGGTCGGGTTGGTGAATTCGCGCCGTACGAAGAGCACGTAGGCCAGCGCCGTCGCGACCACGGCCCACACGAGGCTGACGACGATGCCGATCAGCAGCGGGCCGAGCTGCTGCGGGCCGGTGAACAGTCCGTTCCAGGAGATGAAGGCGTAGCTGGGCAGGGCGACCCGGACAGCCACGGGGAGCGGCAGCATCTGGGCGACCGCCATCGCGAGCGAGACGAGTACGGGCACCAGCAGCCCCATCGGGGAGCGTCCCAGCGTGACCGACCCGAGGAAGCCGAGCGCGGCGAGCGCCAGGGTCGGAGCGAGGACGCAGATCCAGGAGAGCAGGACCTGAACGGCGGCGTCCGACGGCGCCAGGAGGTGGCCGTCGAGGCCGACCAGCGGCTGGTTGCCGACTGCGAGGAGGCCGCCGGCCGTGCTGGAGACCGCGAGCCCGGCCACGAGCAGCAGCAGGACGGTGAGGCTGGCGGCTGCCTTCGCCACGAAGATCCGCCGAGGCGAGCGGACCGCCACGAGCAGCTGGCGCCAGGTGCCGAGCCGGTCCTCGGAGGCGAACACGTCACCGGCCACGATCGAGGTCAGCAGCGGGAGCGCCCAGGCCCCCGCGAAACCGAGCATCACCAGCGGCCCGGCCCACCCGGAGGCGTGCATCCAGCGCCCGAAGAGGGTGTCCACGGGGAGCGTGGCCTGCTGGCTCACGCCGGCGACGAAGAGGGCGGGAACGATCCAGCAGGCGAGGACCAGCAGGCGGATCCGCCACTGTGAGACGAGCTTGACGAACTCGAAGCGACAGACGCGGGTGACGGGGACGCGAGGGCCCCTGGTCACCTGCTCGTGTTCCTGTTCCTGTTCCCGGCTCGGGGTGAGGGCCGCGGTCATCGGCCGGCCTCCTGCTGTTCGGTGAGGGCGAGAAACGCGGCTTCGAGCGGCGACACCACGGGGGCGAGCTCGCGCAGTGCGATGCCCGCGTGCACCAGCCCCGCCACCAGTTCGTCGAGGGCGGGCACCTGCGCGCGCACGACCAGCGTCTGGGCGTCGTGCCGTACGTCGGCGTCGTCGACGACCTGGATCCCGGCCGTGTCGACAGCCAGTCGGCGGGCGGCCCGCGGGTCGGAGGTGAGCAGCCGGTAGTCGAGTTCGCGGTTGTCGGTGGCCAGCTTGCTCAGCGGGCCGGAGAGGACGACGCGTCCGGCAGCGAGGATGGTCACCTCGGAGCACAGCGCCTCGAGGTCGTCCATGTTGTGGCTCGAGAGCACGACGGCGGTCCCGTCGGCCGCGAGCCGGTTGAGGACACCGTGCACGTGCTTCTTGCCCGCCGGGTCGAGGCCGTTGGATGGTTCGTCGAGCACGAGCAGCCGGGGCTTGGTCAGCAGGGCGGCGGCGAGTCCGAGCCGCTGGCGCATGCCGAGGGAGAAGCCGCGGGTGCGGTCGTCGGCGACGCCGGTGAGGCCGACCTCGGCGAGTACGTCGTCGACTTCCGCTGTGCGCGCGTCGTGGCCGCGGAGTGCGGCCAGCGCGGCGAGGTTCTGCCGTGGGGTGAGCGAGGGGTAGAGAGCGGGACTGTCCACGAAGCCGGCGACACCGTCGGGAGCGTCGAGTGCCCGCCCGACCGGTGTGCCCAGGACCTCGAGGCGACCGCTGTCGGCAACCGCGAGTCCCAGCAGGATGCCGAGCAAGGTCGTCTTCCCGGCGCCGTTCGGTCCGACCAGGCCATGGATCTGCCCCTGAGTCACATCGAGGTCTATGCCGTCGAGCGCGACCACGTCGCCGAAACATTTCGTGACACCGCGAGCCCGGATGGCGATGTGTGTGTCCATGAACCCCTTCTTTCAAAACCTTCAGTGACCTTAGGGACGGCGCACAGCGCAGGCAGGGGCAGCCAGTTGAATATTCGTGTAATGGGAATCGACCGGCAGACGCCGCACCGATGCCTCGCCGGTAGCCGTCACAGGCACCTTTTCGATGCCGGATCGCAGAGCTCACCGGGCCACCGGACACGTGCGGTCGAAAGCATCGCCGCCAGTTGGATCGTGATCACGACAGGGCATCGGCAAGGCCCGTGTGCACGAAGTAACCGGCATCGAGCAGCCGGACTTGGGCCACACCTGGATGCACCGACTCTGTACGAAGTGCCGTGCCCGCAATCCGGTGCGCTGCCGGCACGAAGCGCGCCCGGGACGCACTGTGGAGGCAGTGCGCCAGTGTCGAAGGCGGCGGGTTCGGCAACACCCCTGGTCTCCAGCGGCACTTGCATGCCCACCGCGAGATCCCGCCCGCAGACGAACAGCAGATCACGCCGCCCTCGTGCGGTCCGCCGCGCGGAACGGCGCTGCGGGACGGACGGGCGCGCGGGACCGGCACCGCTGCCGGCCGGCGCGGTCGTGGGCAGCGTGGCGCCGGTGAACCAGGGCCTGTCTCCGGTTGTGATCACACTCGGCGGTCCCCTCGCCGGAGCAGGAGGAGAGTCCGGAGTGAGTTACGTCAGACCTCTCCACATCCGCGTCTGGGAGTGCGGGGCCCGCGGAGCCGTCCTCGACCGGGACATCAACGCGGCGGTCCACGTCGCCATGGCCCCCGGGACGGCGCAGGACCGGCCGTGGGCAACCGGGGGAATCAGGGCGTCCGCTCCTGCGTTGTGAAACGGGGCGGAGAGTGACTCCGCGCTGCCCGAGCCGTTCGTACGAGAACACGGAGAGAAGAAGAGACATGCGCGTCGAGATCTGGAGCGACATCGCCTGCCCCTGGTGCTACATCGGGAAGGCCCGCTTCGAGAAGGGCCTGGCGGGGTTCGCCCACCGCGATGAGGTCGAGGTCGTGCACCGGTCCTTCGAGCTCGACCCCACGTACGCCAAGGGCGACACCGTGCAGGTGATCGACATGCTGGCGCAGAAATACGGGCGCACCCGGGAAGAGGCGAAGGCCATGGAGGCGAATGTCGCGGCCAACGCGCAGGCCGAGGGGCTCGGCTACCGCACCGAGGGCCGCGACCACGGCAACACCTTCGACATCCACCGGCTGCTCCACCTGGCCAAGGCTCGCGGCCGCCAGGACGAGCTGCTGAGCCTCGCCTACCGGGCGAACTTCGCCGAGGAGCGGTCCGTCTTCGACGGTGACGTGCTGGTCGAGCTGGCCGTCGAGGCCGGGCTCGACGTCGATGAGGCGCGCGCCGTCCTCGCCGACCCCGAGGCGTACGCCGACGAGGTGCGGGCCGACGAGCGCGAGGCGTCCGAGCTGGGGGCCAACGCGGTGCCGTTCTTCGTGCTCGACCGGCGGTACGGGATCTCCGGCGGCCAGCCCGCCGAGGTGTTCGCGCAGGCGCTGGAGCAGGCGTGGAAGGACCGTCCGCTGACCGCGATCGGCTCGGACGCGGCAGCCTGCGACGCCGACGGGGCGTGCGAGGTCCCGCAGTCCGGCGGACAGAGCTGACCCGCTCCATCCCGCCCGGCTGCACGCATGAGCATTGCTTGGGGAGACCCCTCAATTCTTCATGATTGACGATGAGTTGAGGGGGCTTCAGGGTGGGTGTATGGAGATCTCCTCGCTCATCCAGGCGGTAGGCGCCGAGTTTGCGCCCAAGACCACGTATCTCAACACCTCCAGCTGCGGGCTGCTGCCCCGCCGCACCGTCGAGGCGGTGAAGGCGCTCGCCGACGAGAATGCCGCGGGCACCGGTGCGGGCGCGGGCAGCTTCGACGCCGTGGACGCCGCACGGGTCCGGTTCGCCGGGCTCGTCGGCGTCGGCCCCGACCGGGTCGCCACCGGCAGCTCGGTCGCCGTGCATGTCGGTCTGATCGCGGCCTCGCTGGAGCCCGGCGCCGAAGTGCTGGTTCCCGAGGGGGAGTTCAGCTCGGTCGTCGGCCCCTTCGCGGCCCGCGGGGATCTGCGGATGCGGTACGTCCCGCTGGACGGCATGGCCGAGGCGGTGCGGCCCACGACCTCGCTGGTCGCCCTCTCCTTCGTGCAGTCCGCCGACGGCCGCCTCGCCGACCTCGACGCGGTCCGGGCGGCGGCCGCCGCGCACGGAGCCCGGGTCCTGCTCGACGCCACCCAGTCCGCGGGCTGGCTGCCGCTGGATGCCGGGGCTTACGACTACACCGTCACGGGCGGCTTCAAGTTCCTGCTCTGCCCGCGCGGTACGTCGTTCCTCACGGTCACCGAGGAGGCCCAGGAGACCCTGCCGCCCCTCTTCGCGAGCTGGGTGGCCGGCGAGGACCGCTGGAACAGCACCTACGGTCCGATCGGCCGGCTCGCCGGTACCGCGCGCCGCTTCGACGAGGCGCCCGCCTTCCTCGCCTACCACGGCGCCGAGCACTCCCTCGCACTGCTGGCCGAGATCGGCATCGACGCCGTACACGCCCACAACACCGCGCTCGCCGCCCGGTTCCGTGCCGGACTGGCCGGGATCGGTCACGAACCGGTGCCCGGCCGGACCGCGATCGTCGCCGTGCCGGGTCTCGGCGGCCGGGAACCCGCGCTGGCGCGGGCCGGGATCACGGTCTCGGACCGGGCCGGGAATCTACGGGCGGCATTCCACCTCTACAACACACAGGCCGATGTGGACCGCGCGCTGGAGGTGCTGGCGGGCTGACCGTCCCGGCCTGCTGTCGTACCGATCCGGCGGCGCCCCGACTCGTGCAGGCAACGCACCATGTCCCGGGCGCCGTCCCGGCGTCGGCCGCCACATGGCCGGCCTCGGAGCCCTGCCCGAGCGGCTTGCCGCAGGCGACGAGCGGGACCCCGGCCTTGTGCAGCCGGGCGGCGACCGGGTCGCCGGAGTGGCTGGAGACCAGCAGGACACCGTCCGCATGACCGGCGATGTACCGCATGCTCCGGCGGCGTTCGGCCTCCGTCCCCGCGATCAACAAGCAGGCGTGTCCAGCGGCGCGCTCCGCCACTTCCACGAGCTGACGCGCTCACGCCCGGGCAGCTCGGCGCGGCCGGTGGACCAGAGCAGTACGGTCCACCGGTCGGCGTCGTCCGGGGCGTCCGGGAACAGCCGGGCCAGTACGCGGTCGCACAGATCGGCCGGCGGCGCCCAGGAGATGTCCAGGTTCCGAACGACATCGTGCGTATGCACCAGGGTCTCCACGATTCCCATCGCGGCGAAGCCCTCCGGGTCCGAGATCCCGTAGGCGTGGAACGAGCGGACATCCGCCAGGGTCGTCCGTACCATCGCCGTCAGCAGTGCTCCGCTCGCCTCCAGGGTCTGCAGCAGGCCGGCCGCACCGGCGTCGGGGTTGGCGAAGATCGCGTTGGCCGGGCCGCCCTTGCGGTCGGCTCCCCAGCGGTACGGCACCTCGCGATCCAGCGGCGGCTTCTTCGGGCCCAACTGGGCCGCGTACGCGAAGAGATCGTCGTTCAGATGCTCCACGGTCTCCCAGGAGTCCCACTCCAGTGTCCCGGCGGGCGCCCGCCAGTGGTCCTCCGGAACCTCACGGAGCGCGGCGAGCGAGAGATGGACCGCGTTGGTCACGTCGTCCGCGGTGACCGGAAGCCGGGTCGCGGTCAGCGTGGCCCGTTCCGCGGCGCTGCACTCCACGCAGAACTCATTGCCCTCGGGGTCGGCGAGCGTCGCCCAGCCCCGGCCGTTCGGCTTGCGGTGGTCGCCGACGAGCGTGGCGCCGAGGGCGAGCAGCCGCTCGACCTCCTCGTCACGGGTACGGTCCTGCGGCTGGACGTCCAGGTGGACGCGGTTCTTGCCGGCCTTGGGCTCGGGTACCGAAATGAACAGCAGTGCGGCGCCGGGGGTCTCGACGAGTGCCTCGGGATCACCGGGCCGGTCCTCGTCGGACAGCTGCGCACCGAGCACCTCGGCCCAGAAACTGCCGAGCGTGTAGGCGTCGGCGCAGTCGATGGTGACGTGTCGTACGAGTGAAGTCATGGCCTCACTCTCGCTGCTGACGGACGACCGGGTCCACCCGATTGTGCCGGTGGGCGGGGACGGCCCGGGCCGCCACCGCCCACCGCGCCACCGCCTCATCCCACCGGCGAGAAGTCCCGTGACCCGATGAACTCCGGGCGCCTGGCCGGCGCCGCGAACGGTTCCTCGGCGGCGTTCTCCACACTGTTGAAGACGATGAAGACATTGCTGCGCGGGTACGGGGTGATGTTGTCCCCCGAGCCGTGCATGCAGTTGCAGTCGAACCAGGTCGCCGAACCGGCCGGACCCGTGAAGAGCCGGATGCCGTGCCGGTCGGCCATCCTGGTCAGCGCCTGGTCGGACGGGGTGCCGGCGTCCTGCATCCTCAGCGACTTCTTGTAGTTGTCCTTCGGCGTCCCGCCCGCGCACCCGAGGAACGACTTGTGCGAACCGGGCATGATCATCAGCCCGCCGTTGGTGTCGTGGTTCTCGGTCAGCGCGATCGACACGGACACCGCCCGCATGTGCGGCAGACCGTCCTCGGCGTGCCAGGTCTCGAAGTCCGAGTGCCAGTAGAACCGTTCCTAACCAGTGCGCATGAGTGAGTCCTGGACCCACTGCTGCGTTCTGGGCGCATCCCGAACGGTGTTGGATGCGCTGGGTTCCCGCTTTCTCGTCCCGTTCGGCGGCACGCCTCCAGGGGCGTGATCCGTTGTGGGTGGGCGGGTTCCCTCACGCCCCCGGGCGCCTGGCCTGGCCTGGACGGTCCGATGCCCCGCACGATCACTCCGGTCGTGTGGGGGCGGTGCCGTCCGACGCCGGACCGGGTGTCCGAGGGCGCGTCGTCCGATCGCGATACCGGCGGCATCGTGACGGGACATCGTGCGGTGGGGGGTGGCCAGTGGTTTCTGCCAGTGCTGGGCACCCCACAGGGAGGTGTAGGCGGGGTCGACCGCGACGACCGCGAGGCCCTGTTCGGCGGCCATGGAGACCAGCCGGGCCTTGAGTTTGCCGGTCGGGATGCCGGAGATCAGCTGCCGGAACCGCTTTTTACGGCCGTGCTTCTCCCGGGTCTTCTCGGTGGTGAAGTCGAGGTCCTCGATGCCGATCGCGGCGACACCGACACGCACCGCCCAGTTGATCAGGCGGGTCAGCGCGTGGCGGAGCTGCGCGTCGCGGTGACCGGCGGTGCCGGACAGGTCGTAAGGGAAGCGGTGCGGGTCACCGACCGGATTGCCGTGCCGGTCGAGCAGGTAGGCGGCGAAGTGGTCGGCGTTGGTGTCGACGCCGATCATGCCCCGGGCGCGGGCGGCCTCCAACGGGATGGTCTTCACGACGGGGCGTTGCCAGGACGCGGTGAGGTACCAGCGGCAACGGCCGGTGTCGAGGTGGATGCGGTAGGCGACGGACCGGTTCGTGGTGATGCGGTCGGCCCACTCCGCGCCCCGGTGCGCGAACGCGATACGGGCGGTGAGGGTGTACCGGCCGTGCCGGGCGTTGGCCAGGTGCGCGAGCGGGGCAGGCAGTTTGATGCTGACTTCGCCGTCCGGGGTGACCCGGATCGTCTCGTTCCCGAACCGCTTCCCCGACTCGCCGTCAGCCGCGATGAACCAGCGCTCCGCCTCCCACCGTTCCCGCCACTGGCCTTCGGTGAGCCCGGCCCGGGCGAGATGGTGGCGGGTGTTCAGGAGACGTTTACCGCCCCGCACCACCCGGACCCGTCCGGCCTGCCGGTCGGAGACAGCGGCGGCGTGCCGGTCTTCCAGCATCGCAAGGCGACGGGACTTGCGGAACCACTCGCTCTTCGACCGGTAGCCGCCCGCGGCCCGCTTCGTTCCGCGTTTCCCGATCGGGAGGGACAGGCGGTGCCGCAGCGTCTTGATCCCGGCTTCCAGGTTCTGGATGTGCGCCGCCTGGCAGCGGCGCGCGAGCGCCCACTGGTCATTGGTGGCCTTGGTGATCGCCCCGGCGATCCGCGACGACGACACCCCGGTCAGCTCCCGCTTACGCGACGCCCAGGTGTCCGCACTGTGCTCCAGACCATCCGCACAGCGGGCCTTGAGATCACGGGAAGCGAGCGCACCCTGATGCTCACCGACCGCACGCAGCACCTTCTCGTCCTGGGACGTGAGGTGCCCCAGACGGTCCCGGATCGCCATCCCGGCAGGCCCGGACACCACGAAGGACGCCGCCAACTCCCGCGAACCACGCACCACATCACCCCCTCCCTCAAGGCCGGACAACTGCCACCCAGCCCAACGAGCAGCAGTCGCCAAGGTCACCCATTCGGCGCCAGAACTCCCGTTCCCACCCCCTCGAACCCACCGACAGGACTCACTCCCGCACCCCACAACTCACTTCAGCTCAGTAAACCGACAGCAGCCCACAACCCCGAAGTACCGAACCCCCGCTTGACGTTGATCCGCGACTGGTGGACGTACACGTCCGAACCGAGGATCTGGCGGCCAGCCCGGTCCCGCGCCGGCCGTGGTCGACGGCCACCTGCCAGACGACGAGCGTCTCGGGGCGGTCGGGTCGGATGTATCCCGTCACGAAGGCGACCGGTTCACCGGTCTGGTCGCGGGCGACGACGGAGGTCGCGGCGAAGTCACGGCACCACAGCAGGTAGCTGTACGAGGAGTTGAGGTCCAGGACCTCGGAGTCACGGGCGATACGCCAGATCGCGGCTCCGTCCTCCACTCGCGGGGTGTCGATGGTGAGGAATTCGCTTCGGGCACGTGCAAAATCTGCTGGTGCGGCGGTCATGCGAATTGAATGTACCCAGCAAATTCTGAAATTGCATCGACGCAGAGAGTTGGGTGGAACGGGTCCGTGTGTTATCACGCGGGCGCGTGCCCCGGCGCGAAGCGGTGAAGATTCCTGCCGGTATATCCGTCATTTATCCGGCAAATCTTCCCCGGATGTGGAGTCGGTCACAGAGTCGTAATTCCCCGGAGGCGCGGTCGAATTGTGTCGATCAGTGCTGTCGAAATTTTAGGGTTTAGGGTCCGGGAAAGCGGGCAAAAGAATGCGGGGAGCTGCTCTGAATTAACAGCTCCCCGCATTGGCGAATTCGTGGAGGTCCGCCGCCGGATCCCGGATGGCGGACCCTCCTGAATTTATTCGCTCGGCCAGGTTTCCGTAACGGCCCTGCGGGCAGCTTCGAAGTCGACCGGCCGGCCCTCGTCGGCCAGCGCCGCCCCCAGAGCGGCGAGCGAGGACTGCACCGCTCCACGCGTCGCGTCCACACCGTAGTGATTGACCCGGATCATCTCCTTGGACAGTGCCCCGCCACCCGCGATCAGCGGCAGCGACGGGTCGGCCGCGAGCGCCTTGGCGACCAGCCCGGCGGCGTCGATCCCCGCCGGGGCGCGCAGCGTCGTGGCGACCGGCGCCGCCTCCCGCGCCTCGTGCACGTACGGCGCCAGACCGCCGCTGAGCGCCACCGCGCCCGCCCGTGTCGCCGCGGCGGCCGCCGCGTGCCGGGCCATCAGTGCCTCCAGCCCCTCCGTCTCGATCCGCTCCACGCACGCCTCCAGCGCGAGCATCTCCAGCTGTGCGGGGGCGTGCAGGAGTGCCTTGCGGCCGCCGTCGATCCAGCGCTCCTTCCAGTCCAGGAGCGAGAGGTACGAGTGGCGGGGGGCCTCGGGGTTGGCGGCGATCCGCTCCCAGGCGCGCCCGCTCACCGACACCGCCGACACCCCGGCCGGGCCGCCCATCGCCTTCTGCGCGCCGATCACGCACAGGTCGACGCCCCACAGGTCCGGCAGCAGCGGCTCGGCGCCCACCGAGGCGACGGCGTCCAGCATGAACAGCGCCCCGTGCGCCCGGACGACCTCACCGATCTCCGCGACCGGGTTGGTGTTGCCGGTCGCCGCCTCCGCGTGGACCAGCGAGACGAAGTCGATCTCCGGGTGCGCGGCGAGCGCCTGCGCTACCTGGTCGGCGGTGACCGCGGTGTGGAAGGGCACCGCCAGATCGATGACATTGGCACCGCAGTCGCGCAGCCAGTTCCCGAAGGTCTGCCCGTACGGCCCCGTGACCACGTTCAGTGCGGTCGAACCGGGCCGGGCACCGCTCCGGATGCAGCCTTCGAGGGGAAGCAGCGCCTCGCCCTGCATGATGACGACGTCCTGCTCGGTGGCGAGGAGGCCGGCCACCCGCCGCTCGACGGCGGCGAAGTGCGCGGCGGTGAGCGGGGCGAGGTCGAGGAAGGGGTGCGTCACGGTGGTGCTCTCTTCGGATCGGGTCGGCCTGCGGTTCGGCGTGCGAACAGCGCTTGCGTCGAGAGTACCGAGGCCGCCACCGGCCGCCTCGTACAGTGCTGCCATGAGAGATCACACGGTGAAGCCGGTGCTGCATGTGAAGGGGCGGGTACTCGTCGGTCCCGACGACGTACGGGACGAGCTGTGGGCCGTCGACGGGCGGATCTCGTACGAGCGGCCGCCCGGCGCGGACGCGGCGGAGACCGTCACCGGCTGGGTGCTGCCGGGCCTCGTGGACGCCCACTGCCATGTGGGGCTCGATCACCACGGCCCGGTCGACGCCGCCACGAGCGAGAAGCAGGCGCTCACCGACCGGGAGGCCGGGACGCTGCTCATCAGGGACGCAGGATCGCCCTCCGACACCCGGTGGATCGACGACCGCGAGGACCTTCCCAAGATCGTCCGGGCCGGCCGTCATATCGCCAGGACCCGCAGGTACACCCGGAACTACGCCCATGAGATCGAGCCCGGCGACCTCGTCGCATACGTCGCGCAGGAGGCGCGGCGCGGCGACGGCTGGGTCAAGCTGGTCGGCGACTGGATCGACCGGGACGCCGGTGACCTGACCGCCTGCTGGCCGCGCGGCGAGGTCGAGGCGGCCATCGCCGAGGCGCACCGGCTCGGCGCCCGGGTCACCGCGCACTGCTTCGCCGAGGCCGCCCTGACCGATCTCGTCGAGGCCGGGATCGACTGCATCGAGCATGCGACGGGCCTGACCGAGGCCACCATTCCGCTCTTCGCCGAGCGCGGCGTCGCGATCGTCCCGACGCTGGTCAACATCGCCACGTTCCCGGACCTCGCGGCCGGCGGCGAGGCCAGGTTCCCGCGCTGGTCGGCGCATATGCGGCAGCTGTACGAGCGTCGCTACGACACCGTGCGCGCGGCGTACGACGCGGGCGTGCCGGTCTACGTCGGCACCGACGCGGGCGGCTCGCTGGCCCATGGTCTGGTGGCGGCGGAGGTCGCCGAACTGGTCACGGCGGGCATCCCGCCCCGCGAGGCGCTCTCGGCGACGGCCTGGGGTGCGCGCGCCTGGCTCGGGCGACCGGGTCTCGAGGAGGGCGCACCGGCGGATCTGGTGGTGTACGAGGAGGATCCCCGGGCGGACGTACGGGTGCTGTCGGCGCCGCGCCATGTGGTGCTGAACGGCCGGGTGATCGGATGACGCCACCGCGGCCCCGCGTTGACGGCCGGTGACCGAACGGGGCTCGCTCTCGTTGAAGCACCTCAGCGCACACCCCGGCGTAGTCGGCCGGAACGTCGTACACGCTCAGCGGATCGGGTGATGCCGAGGGTCGCACGTGCCGGGATAATCGAATACGCAGACGGAAACCCCCCTTTGGTGTGAACTCCCTTCAGATAACTGCCAGTTCACCCTCTGTGCGTAAAGATTCACGGAGTCGAGGCCACCGGTGCCCGCGATGTCCCCCATTGGACGGCGCCGGTGGCTCCATGTCTCTTGTGGGGGTTCCACCATCTTGAACAGCAACACCTTCCGCCTCGCCGCCCTGGCGGTTGCCGCCGCGCCCGTCGCCCTGCTGGTCGCCGCCCCGGCGCACGCCACCGGGTCCACCCCGACCACCGGCGGCGGGAAGGCGAGCGCGGTCGTGCTCCGCACCGCACTCGACGTCTCGCTCCTGAACAAGACGGTCGATGTGCCGCTGAGGACCACGCTCAACGAGGTGCACGCACCGGCGAGCGCCGAGGAGACCGCGCTCAGCGTGCGGCTCGACGGCGTGGCGCACGGCCGTCCGGTCGACGTGCTGCGTGCCGACGTGGCCACGGCGGACGCGACCGTCGACAAGCACAGGGCCGAGGGCTACAGCAACCTGGCGAAGGCCCGCGTCCATGTGCCCGGACTGCCGCTGCTCTCGCTCATCGAGGTCGAGAAGGTCACCTCCAAGGCGGTCTGCGAGGTGGGCCACAAGCCCGTTGCCGAATCGAATGTGCTGGGCCATGTCAGGGTCCTCGGCCGGAAGGTCACGCTCACGGCGGGCGGCACGACACGGGTGGAGGTGCCCGGCGTCGGTGAGGTCCGTCTCGACCTGTCGAAGACGCGGACCACGTCACGTACCGCCGCCGCGACCGCGCTGCGGCTGAAGGTGTCGGTCAACCCGCTCAAGCTCAATGTCGCCGACGTCCAGGGCGAGGTCACGCTCGTCGAGGCGACCTGCGAGACCCCGAAGGCGACCGCTCCCACCACCGAACCCACCGAGCCGGCGGGCGGCAACTCCGGCGGCACCAGCGGCGGCAGCACCGGTGGCGAGGTGAAGCCGCAGGCCGGGACCGGTCACGCCCCGGCAGCGGTCGACACGAGCCTCGCGGAGACCGGTGGCAGCTCCGCGACGCCGTACCTCGCGGGCGGAGCGGCGTTCCTGCTCGCGCTGGGTGCGGGCGCGACGGTCGTGGCACGCAGGCGCGCCCAGGACTGACGCCGACCGGCCCGAGGGGCGGGGCAGGGGGAAATCAGGGGCATGGGGAGCGGTGTTCACAGGGGTGAGCGCCGCTCCCCGTCAGCGGTACCTGGGGGAGGCGAGCACCTGGAGCGCCTGATCGAGCGCCTGCAGAAAACGGTTGGTCGTCACGCGGTCCCGCACGGCCAGCCGCAGCCACTGCGGACCGAGCCCCGGGAACGTATCGCCGCGCCGCGCCGCGAACCCCAGCGCCCGCAGCCGCTCCCGCACCTGCGCCGCCCGCTCCATCCGCACCAGCACGAACGGTCCCTCGGCGGGCTCCGCGACCCGCACCTCGGCGAACTCCATGAGCCCGGCGATCAGATGGGCCCGGTCCAACGCGATCCGGTCCGCCGCCGCGGCTGCCTCCACCAGCGCCCGCGGCTCCATGCACGCCTCGGCCGCCGCCAGGGCGGGGGACGACACCGGCCACAGCGGCTGCGCCTCCTGGAGCGCGCCGATGGTCTCCGGTGAAGCCAGTACGTAACCGATCCGCAGCCCCGCCAGCCCCCACGTCTTGGTGAGGCTGCGCAGCACCACGAGGCCCGGGATGTCCGTACGTCCGCACAGCGCCTCGCGCTCGCCCGGCACCACGTCCATGAACGCCTCGTCGACCACCAACGTCCGCCCAGGGCGCGCCAGTTTCTCCAGTGCGGCCATCGGATGCAGGACCGACGTCGGGTTGGTCGGATTGCCGACCACCACCAGATCCGCCTCCTCGGGCACGGTTGCCGGATCCAGCCGGAAACCGTCCTCGGCGCGCAGCAGTACCCGCCCCACCGTGTGCCCGGCCGCGCGCAGCGCCGCCTCGGGCTCGGTGAACTGCGGATGCACGACGACCGGCCGCCGGGCCGGCAGCGCCCGCGCGATCAGCACGAACGCCTCCGCCGCACCCGCCGTCAGCAGGACCCGATCCACCGGCAGTCCGTGCCGTTCCGCGACCGCGGCCCGCGCACGGCCCCCGTCCGGGTAGGCGGCGAGAGTGGAGAGGGACGCGGTTATTCGTTCCTTCAGCCAGGCCGGGGGCGTATCGGTACGTACGTTGACGGCGAGATCGGTCAGATCCCGGCCGCGGACCTCCGCGTCGCCGTGGTGCCGCAGATCGTGCTGCCCGTCCGCGCGGTTGACATCGGGTCTCTCAGTAGGAGTGTGCATGACTTCCAGGTGGTGTGGGGGGCGAGTTCATGACGGTGGGGATGGAGCGACAGCAGGACGACTATGTGCCCGGCACCGGGCTCGACGCAACGGTGGGATCCGGATACGCGTGCGAAGCCCGCCGGGCCACCGCACAGGTCACCTTCCCCACCCGCCCCGCGGGGTTCGACTTCCGCTTCGGTACGAGGAGTTCGTCGGCGCGGACGAGAGCCGCCGCCTCCGCGACCGAAGCCGAACCGACCGCGGCGAGCACAGCGCCCGACGGGTTCGGTACGGCGACCGCGGCCAGCTCCTGCGCGCTGTACCCGCGTACCGGAACGCCCAGCCGCGCCGCCGCCCCCACGATCCCCGGCTCCTCGGCCTTCGCGTCGAGGGTTGCCAACTCCATGACGCCGCGGGGCGACAGCCCCGCCTCGTGCAGTACGGACGAGACGAGCTCCAGAACCTCGTCGGCCGACGCACCCCGGCCCGTGCCGACCCCGACGACGAGCAGAACCATGGGGCGAGATCCTTCCGGGAACGAGAGCGGTACGAAGGCCGGCCCGCTCCACACCGCTGTGCACCGTGGCGGGGGTCGCCTTCATCCGGCTCGTGGTGGGCATCGCGGGCCGACGACGTCACCCCGCGGCCCTTGCGACGAACCGCCGCGCGACGCCCGGCGCCGAGGCCCAGTGCGTATGCAGATAGCTGGCATGGACGCCCCGCTGCACGAAGCCCTCCACGCGCCGCTCCGGCAGATGCATGCCCCAGGCGGGGGAGGCACCGGCGCCCGGCTCCAGCACCGTGCGGTGGAACTCGTGCCCGCGCAGCCGTGTGCCGACCGCGGCCAGCGGACTGTCGGTGAGTGCCACGGCCTCCCGGTAGCCGAGTGTCAGCCGCTTCGACATCCGGCCGTCGGCGTCGAGCACCCCGCACATCGGCAGCCCGTCGAGCGAACGCGAGAGATAGAGCAGCCCGGCACACTCCGCGGCGAGGGGAGCGCCGGCGGCTGCGAGATCGGCAACGGCCTTGCGGAGCGGTTCGTTGGCGGACAGCTCGGGGGCGTACACCTCCGGGAACCCCCCGCCGATGACGAGCCCACGGGTTCCCTCGGGCAGCGCTTCGTCCCGCAACGGATCGAACGTCACGACGTCGGCCCCTGCGGCGGCAAGGAGCTCGCTGTGCTCGGCGTAGGAGAACGTGAAGGCGGGCCCTCCGGCCACGGCGACGACGGGACGGCCGCAACCCGGCCCGCGCCGGCCACCGTCGAGACCGTCCGGGCCACCCTCGCCGAGGGCGCCCCCGCCTCCCACCGCCTCCCGTACGGCCCCCACCGGATCCCACGCCCTCGACGCGGCAGGTGACCGCGGTGCCGAACGCGCCAACGCCATCAGCGCATCCAGGTCACACCCACTCCGAACCTGTGCCCCCATCGCCGCGACAGCGGCCACCGCGTCGCCCCGCCGCTCGGCCACCGGCACCAGCCCCAGATGGCGCGAGGGCGTGGCCACCTGCTCGGCCCGCCGCAGCACCCCCATCACCGGCACACCGGACTCCTCCAGCGCCTCCCGGAGCAGCATCTCGTGCCGGTCGGAGCCGACCTTGTTGAGGATCACCCCGCTGATCCGTACCTGCGGATCCCACGAGGCGAAGCCATGCACCAGCGCCGCCACCGACCGCGACTGCGAGGACGCATCCACGACCAGCACCACCGGTGCCCGCAGCAGCTTCGCGACATGGGCGGTCGACGCCAGCTCGCCCCCGGAGGCCCCGTCGTACAGCCCCATCACCCCCTCGACGATCGCCAGGTCGCACCCGCGCGCCCCGTGCGCGAACAACGGAGCGACCAGCTCCGGCCCGCACATGTACGCGTCGAGGTTGCGCCCGGCCCGCCCGGTGGCCAGTGAGTGATAGCCGGGGTCGATGTAGTCGGGCCCGACCTTGTGCGGCGACACGGCGAGGCCGCGCTCCGCGAAGGCCGCCATCAGCCCCGTCGCCACGGTGGTCTTGCCGCTGCCGGAGGCCGGAGCGGCAATCACCAGTCGCGGAACGGTCACCACTCGATGCCCCTCTGGCCCTTCTGGCCGGCGTCCATCGGGTGCTTCACCTTGGACATGTCGGTCACCAGGTCGGCGGCCTCGACGAGCTTCTCCGGGGCGTTGCGCCCGGTGATCACCACATGCTGCGTCCCCGGACGGTTGCGCATCACCTCGACCACCTCGTCGGTGTCGATCCAGCCCCAGTGCATCGGGTACGCGAACTCGTCGAGGACGTACAGCTTGTACGTCTCGGCGGCCAGGTCGCGCTTGACCTGCTCCCAGCCCTCGCGGGCCTTCTCCTCGTTGTCCGCGTTGTCGCCGTGCAGGCCGCGCTGGACCCACGACCAGCCCTCGCCCATCTTGTGCCAGGCGACCGTGCCGCCCTCACCGCTCGCGCCGAGGACCTTCAGCGCGTTCTCCTCCCCGACCTTCCACTTCGCCGACTTGACGAACTGGAACACCCCGATCGGCCAGCCCTGGTTCCAGGCACGCAGCGCGAGCCCGAACGCGGCCGTCGACTTGCCCTTGCCGATACCGGTATGGACGAAGAGCAGCGGACGGTTGCGGCGCTGGCGCGTCGTCAGCCCGTCGTCCGGCACCGTGGTCGGCTGTCCCTGCGGCATCAAGCGGCCCTCCTGTTGGATCCGTTGGTTCCCTGAACGTCCCTGACGAGCCCGGCGATCGAGTCGGCCCGCAGCTCGTCGAGCGTGACGGCGGTGCCCCCGAGATCGCGGGCCAGGGAGCCGGCCAGCCCGAGCCGCACGACCCCCGACTCGCAGTCCACGACGACGGACGCCGTGCTCTCGGCCTCGTGCAGCCGCGCGGCGCGCGCCGCCAGGGCCACCGGCTCCGGACCTCCGGTCGCCCGCCCGTCCGTCACCACGACCAGCAGCGGCCGCCGCGACGGATCGCGCAGCCGCTCCACCCGCAGGACGTCATGTGCCTTCAGCAGTCCGGCCGCGAGGGGAGTGCGCCCACCGGTCGGCAGCGTCTCCAGCCGCGCGGCGGCCGCGTCCACGGACGAGGTCGGCGGCAGTGCCACGTCGGCGCCCCTGCCGCGGAAGGTGATCAGGCCGACCTTGTCCCGCCGCTGGTACGCGTCCAGCAACAGCGACAGCACCGCACCTTTCACGGCGCCCATCCGCTGCCGGGCGGCCATCGACCCGGAGGCGTCCACGACGAAGAGAACGAGGTTCCCCTCGCGTCCCTCCCTGGTCGCCTGCCGCAGATCGTCCCGCCGCACCACCAGCCCACGGCCCGAGCGTCCGCGCGCACGCTGGTGCGGGGCGGCAGCCCGCACGGTCGCGGCGAGATGCAGCTTGGTCAGGGCCCCCTCGGGCCGCCGCGCCCCGGTCGTACGACCGTGCTCGGTACGCGCCCGGGACCGCCGCCCCGCCGCGCCCTCGCCGAGCCCCGGCACGCTCAGCATCTTCGTGCGGAACGGCTCGGCAGCACGTACGGGCTGCTGCTCGCCGCCATCGGCCGGTCGCCCCTGCGAGGGCAGTCCGGGCGTGTCGCCGTCCCCCGCCTCGGGCCGCGGTGGCGTGTCGGGACTGTCCCCCTGCGGCGGCTGCCCACCCCCACCCGGCCCGTCCGGATCGGGATCGTCCCCGCCCCCGTCCCCTTCACCGCTGTTCTGCTCCAGCGTGTCGTCGAGCTTCTCCTCGTCGAGGCCGGGCGCGTCGAACGGATTGCGGCGGCGCCGGTGGGGGAGCGCGAGCAGGGCGGCCTGCCGGACGTCCTCGGCGAGCACGTCGGTACGTCCCGCCCACGCGGCCAGCGCGGTCGCGGTGCGGGCCATCACGATGTCGGCACGCATCCCGTCGACCTCGAAGGCCGCACAGGTGGCGGCGATCTGCCGCAACGCACGGTCCCCGAGCACCACATGGGGAAGAAGCGCCCGCGCGGCGGCGATCCGCTCCCGCAACTCGCCTTCCTCCCCGGCCCACCGGGCGGTGAACCCGGCCGGATCGTCGTCGTACGCGAGCCGCCGCCGTACGACCTCGACCCGCTGATCGGTGTCGCGTGACGCGGCGACCTCGACGGTCAGTCCGAACCGGTCGAGCAACTGCGGCCGCAATTCGCCCTCTTCGGGGTTCATCGTTCCGACGAGCAGGAAGCGCGCGGCATGGCGTACGGAGACGCCTTCGCGTTCCACATACGAGGCACCCATGGCAGCCGCGTCCAACAGCAGATCCACCAGGTGGTCATGGAGCAGGTTGACCTCGTCGACGTACAGGATTCCGCGATGCGCGTCGGCGAGGAGCCCCGGCTCGAACGCCTTGACCCCCTCGGCGAGCGCCCGCTCGATGTCGAGCGCCCCGACGAGGCGGTCCTCGGAGGCGCCCACCGGCAGCTCCACGGTCCGCGCCGCCCGCGACGCGCCGCCCCCGGCCTCGTGGGGCCCATCGGGACACGCCGGATCGGGCGACACGGGGTCACACGAGAACCGGCACCCGGAGACGACATCGACCTCGGGCATGAGCGCGGCAAGCGCCCGCACGGCGGTGGACTTGGCGGTCCCCTTCTCCCCACGCACGAGCACACCACCGACAGCGGGCGATACGGCGTTCAGCAACAATCCGAGCCGCAGATCGTCCTGCCCGACGATGGCAGTAAAGGGATACGGGGTACTCACAAAGCCTCCTTGACGACGTCATCCATCCAAGAACCGGTGACCCGTTCCGGTCCGCCTTTCAGCCCGTCCGGTGCTCGATGACCGGGGGCCGGGGCGGAGCCCCGGTTACGGGAAGGGACGGGTCGGGGAACAGAGCCCGCGGCAGGTGTCCCCTTCACGCCAACCCCCCAGCCCCACCGCCCACACGGGCCGCCGGCACCTCCGGCGCCCCAGGACCCACAAAGGGCAGTCCCTCCGGCACCCCGGCCTCGATCAACCGCATCAACGCCCCGGTATCCGCATGCTCCTCGATCAGATCCCCCAGCCGGTCCAGCTGCTCCTCCCGCAACGCCCCGAAACTCGTGTCCGGCGCGGCCACGAAGCGCCGTCCCGCCGCGCGCGCGACCTGGCCCAGGAACCGCCGGCGGAACGCATCGCTCTCCAGCGACCCGTGCCAGTGCGTCCCCCACACCGCGCCCACCCGGCACCCGTCCAGGAACGGCTCGCCGCCCCGCACATCGGCGACCCCGTGGTGGATCTCGTACCCCTCCACCGGCTCCCCGAGCGCCCTGCCGACGGGCCGGGCGAGGGTCTTCTCGCGGTCGAACCGGATCCGCACCGGCAGCAGTCCGAGACCGTCGACCCGCCCCGCCCGTGACTCCACCTCGTCCTCGATCTGCTCGGCGAGCACCTGGAACCCGCCACAGATGCCGAGCACCGGACGCCCCTGCGCCGCCCGCCGCAGCAGCGCGTCGGCCAGCCCCCGTTCGCGCAGCCAGGCCAGCGCCTTCACGGTCCCGCGCGTGCCCGGCACGATCACCAGATCCGCGTCGGCCAGCTCCTCCGCCCGGTCCACGAAGCGCACCACGACGCCCGGTTCGGCGGCCAGCGCGTCCACATCGGTGAAGTTCGACATCAGCGGTACGGCGCACACCGCGACCCGCAGCACGTCCTCGCCGTGCGGCGGCGCGACGACCGACTCGCGTACGGCCCCGCGGAGTGAGACCCGCAGCCCGTCCTCCTCGTCGATGCCCAGGCCATGGGCGAACGGCAGCACTCCGTACGTCCGCCGCCCGGTCAGCCCGTGCAGCATGTCGAGCCCCGGCTCCAGGAGCGACACGTCGCCGCGGAACTTGTTGACCAGATAGCCGGCGATCAGTGCCTGGTCCTCTGCGCCGAGCAGCGCCGTCGTGCCGAAGAACGAGGCGAAGACGCCACCGCGGTCGATGTCGCCGACGACGACGACGGGGAACCGCGCGGCCCGCGCGATCCCCATGTTCACGATGTCGGTGCGCCGCAGATTGATCTCGGCCGGGCTGCCGGCTCCCTCGCAGATCACGGCGTCATACGTGCCCCGAAGCTGCTCCAGACAGTCCACGACCGTACCGAGCAGGGATTCCTGCCGCCCCCCGTGGTAGCCCCGCGCGCTCATCTCGCCCACCGGCCTGCCCATCAGGACGACCTGACTGGACCGGTCGCTGCCGGGCTTGAGCAGCACCGGGTTCATCAGTGCGGTCGGCTCCACCCTGGCGGCCTGAGCCTGCATCGCCTGCGCGCGTCCGATCTCCGCGCCCTCGCGGGTGACGAACGAGTTCAGCGACATGTTCTGCGCCTTGAACGGTGCGACCTTCACGCCCTGGCGCACCAGCCACCGGCAGATGCCTGCCGTGACGACGCTCTTGCCCGCGTCCGACGTGGTTCCGGCGACCAGCAGTCCGCCGCTCATTTCCCTCTCCGTCCCGCGGCCGGACGCCGCCCCCGGGGCGACCACCGTCCCGCGATCAGCCGGCCCGCCGCGCAGACGCCGAGGGCCAGCACCCCCACCCGGCGCGACAGCCGCACCGCGCGCTCGATGTCCCCGGTCTCCACCGCACGGCCGCTCGCGCCGTTCAGTACCGGCCGGTGCTCGACCCGCCCGTCGTACGCGAGGGTTCCGCCGAGCCGTACGCCGAGCGCCCCCGCGAACGAGGCCTCCACCGGGCCCGCGTTGGGGCTCGGATGTCTGCCCGCGTCCGCCCGCCAGGCCCGCAACGCCCGCCGTGGCTGACCCCCGGCAACCACGGCGAGCACGGCGGTGAGCCGGGCGCCGGGCCAGCCCGCGACGTCGTCCAGGCGGGCCGAGGCCCAGCCGTAGCGCAGATGGCGGGGCGACTTGTGCCCGACCATCGCGTCGAGGGTGTTGACGGCACGGAAGGCGACGAGTCCTGGCACGCCACCCAGCGCGCCCCACACGAGGGCACCGACCACCGCGTCCGAGGTGTTCTCGGCCACGGACTCCACCACGGCGCGCGCGATCTGCGGCCCGTCGAGGGAGTGCGGGTCGCGCCCGCAGAGATGGGGGAGCCGCTTCCGGGCCAGCTCGATGTCACCGGCGGCGAGCGCGCCGCCGATGGCGCGCGCCTCGCGACCCAGCGAGGTGCCGCCGACGACGGACCAGGTGGCGGCCGCGGTCAGGGCGACGGAGGCGGCGGGACGACGGCGTACGGCACGGGCGGCCAGCGCGGCTCCACCCGCAGCGCCTCCGGCGCAGACCAGGGTGTGCAGGGCGCCCCACCCGCGGTGGTCGTGCCACAGACGCCGTTCGACGCCCGCCGCGGCCCGCCCGAACGCGGCGACCGGATGCCCCCGGCGGGGATCACCGAGCAGCAGATCGCCGATCAGGCCGGCGGCGGCGCCGTACGCGAAGATGCGGTCGGCTCGCACGGCTCAGCCGGCCGCACTGCCTCGAAGGACCTTCCTGCAGCCGGCTCCTGGTGAGAGCGGCACAGAAACGGCGGACGCACGGCAGCCGGGCATGGCGATATGTCCTCACTCAGGGTCCGCGCCCTGGTTCGACGTGACCGGCGGCGAGAGTCTCCTGGCTCCCGGATCCGCAGTGCCCCCGGCCTTCCAGCCCGCATGCGCGAGCCGTGACTTCCGTTGTGGGGGGACTGCTCCCCGGTGACAGTGGCGGGACCGCGCCGGATTCGCACCGGCTTCCTCTGCTGTCGCCGTAAATGGCTCCGGCAGTCCACCACGCTCCGCGAACGCCCGTCAACCTGGCGTTGACCTGCGGCGGTGCAGTGTGCGCAGACACACATCGGGCCGGACACACGCGAGGTGTGTCCGGCCCGATGAGGGAGTGCGGGAAGGGGCTCAGGCGACGATCAGATAGATCCCGTACGCGACCGCGGCCGCGCAGAGCCCGAAGCAGAGGTACGCGCCCGCGCGGGCGAGCACCAGGGACCCTCCGGCGGAGCCGCCCTGCGCGGCCGGTTCAGGCTGCCTGGAGAGGCCGACGATGCCCAGGGTGAAGAGGCCCACCAGCGCGACGGTGACGACGAGCGAGACGCCGAAAACGGAGCCGAGAGCTGCCCAGTCGATGTTCATGGTGATCTGTCCTTACACCGTGGCGGGCCGCGCCGGATCGGCGGCGACGGTTCCGGGCTGGGCCGGGATGGTGGTCTTGAGGTCCGTGGTCGTGTCCACCACCGTGGCGACCGCGGCCGCACCGGCGGGCGGCGGCGGGGTGACGGCCGCGATGGCGGTGGTGATGACACCCGCCGGTTCGGCGTCCTCGCCGGTGGGCGCGACATCGTCGTGCCCGACCGGCTTGCGCCGCGACAGCAGCCAGATCGCTCCGGAGCCCGCGACGAGCAGGACGGCGACGACCGCGACACCCCAGGAGCCCTGCTTGGTGAGGAACTCCGCGCCCGCGCCGACCAGACCCGCGGCCGGCAGGGTCAGACCCCAGGCGACGAACATCCGGGTGGCGGTGGACCAGCGGACCACACCGCCCCGGCGGCCCAGGCCCGCACCCATTACGGCGCCGGAGCAGGACTGGGTGGTGGAGAGGGAGAAGCCGAGGTGTGAGGAGGCCAGGATGACCGTGGCCGCGCTGGTCTGGGCGGCGAAGCCCTGCGGCGGCTTGAGCTCGGTGAGGCCGCTGCCCATGGTGCGGATGATGCGCCAGCCGCCCAGGTAGGTGCCGAGCGCGATGGCCAGACCGGCGGAGACGATGACCCAGACCGGCGGGTTCGAGCCGGGGGACAGGACGCCACCGGTGACCAGGGCCAGGGTGATGATGCCCATGGTCTTCTGCGCGTCGTTGGTGCCGTGGGCGAGCGAGACCAGTCCGGCCGAGGCGATCTGGCCGGCCCGGTAGCCCTTGGCGGTGGCCTTCTCCTGGGCGTCGTTACGGATCCTGCCGCCGATCCGGTACGTCAGCCGGGTCGCCAGCAGCGCGGCGAGACCGGCGACGACCGGGGCGGCGACCGCGGGGAGCAGCACCTTGGTGACGACGGTGCCGCCGTCGACCGAGGACCAGCCGGCCGACATCACCGCGGCGCCGATCAGGCCGCCGAAGAGTGCGTGGGAGGAACTGGACGGCAGGCCGACCAGCCAGGTCAGCAGATTCCACAGAATGGCGCCGACGAGAGCCGCGAAGATGACTTCTGTCCGCAGTCCGTCCTCGTTGATGATCCCGCCGGAGATCGTTTTGGCGACCTCCACCGACAGGAACGCGCCGACGAGGTTGAGAGCGGCGGACATGGCCACCGCTGTCTTGGGTTTGAGGGCACCGGTCGAGATGGTGGTCGCCATCGCGTTCGCGGTGTCATGGAAACCGTTCGTGAAATCGAACACTAGAGCTGTCACGATCACAATCGCGAGGAGCAGCGTGATGTGTTCCATTTACCCAGGCAATCGTTCGACGTCATTGGCAGGTGGACCGTAGGCAACCTGGGTGAACGGAAGATGAACTGAGAGGGGCTCTGCGGTGACTCCAAACGCAGTTGAGCCGTTCTCTTTGTCGAGCCACCGACAGCCGGTGCGGCCAGCAGTGCCGTCCGTGGCCGGATTCCGCCCCTCCCGCCCCGCTTCCCGCCCCGCGATCCGAGGCCTGGAAAGCTCCGAAAGAGATGTGGGTCACCCGAGGTCTCCTGCCGCGTCCGCCCCGCTGACAGGATTCCCCCATGTCTGACCTTGCGTGGGAATCCCGGCCTTCAGGCCGGGCGGGAGACGCATCCTGGTGATCGTAGCCGCGAAGGGGTGTGGTACGCTGCGGTTCTGCTTCGGCAGCGGTCAGGGCTTGGCCGTCATGAGATCCCTTACGGTCGAGTGAGAAGCCGCCTCTTTTACGAGGGGGAGGAGTCACGAGCGATCACCACGAGGACGCCGACGAGGCACGCGACGCGATCGAGCAGGCCTGGAACGGTGTCGTCGCCACCGCCCGCAGGACCGCGGCGGAGGGCCTGGTCGTCGGCACCTCGGGCAATGTGTCGGCGCGGGTCGGCGACCTCGTCCTGGTCACGCCGAGCGGTGTGCCCTACGACCGGCTCGGCCCCGGCGACACCGTGGCCGTCGACCTCCACGGCAACCAGGTTCTCGGCGCCCTCGTCCCGACCAGTGAACTCCCGCTCCACCTGGCGGTCTACCGCAACACCGACGCCGCCGCCGTCGTGCACACCCACGCCGTGCACGCCACGGCCGTCTCCACCCTCGTCCCCGAGGTCCCGCTGGTGCACTACGCCGCCGCCATGCTCGGCGGCCCCGTCCGTACCGCGGTCTATGCGCGCTACGGAACGCAGGAGCTGGCCGAGCACATGCTGGCAGCCCTGCGCGACCGCACGGGCTGTCTGCTCCGGAACCACGGAACCGTCACCTACGGGTCCACTCTCGACCAGGCCTACGACCGCACCGCCCAGCTGGAATGGATGTGCAGGCTCTGGCTCACCGCCAGCTCCGTACCCGGCCGCACCCCGTCCCTGCTCTCCCTCGCCCAGTTGCGCGACGTACAGGACGCCCTGAAGGGGTACGGACAGCCCGGCTGACCGGGAACGGTCCGGCCACCGGACGGCCCCGTCCACTGGCAGGGCACGGCACGCCCCCCGACACTGAAGCAGTGCGCCCGGCTACAGCGACGGCAGCAGTCGTCACCACCATCCTCGGCGTCGGCGCGGCAGCGGTCGCGGCCGGCCGTTACGCCAGCGACGCCGCGCTCAGGGCGCCGTCCGGACGTCCGCTCCCCGCCGACCGCAAACTCACCGTGCACGCCATGGCAGCAGGGCAGGTCACACTGACCCGCTCCTTCACCGCGCTCCGGCCCGGTACCTACGGACTGGTGGGCGACGGCGTCCAAGCCGTCGTCGGCCCGGTGATCGAGCAGGCGCCGCACGCCGCCGACGCCGTCGTCCGCAGACTGGAACGCGTCAACAACGGCAGCCTGGAACCCGGCGTCGAGGTCCGGATCACGCCCGCGCTGTACAGCGGCGACCCCGGCACGGCCCTCGGCCTCGACCACGAGGACGTCGAGGTCCCCGGCGAGCTCGGCGTCCTGCCCGCCTGGTTCGTACCCGGCCCCCGGGACACCTGGGTCATTACCGTTCACGGCCTCGGCACCACCCGCGAACACCCCATGAACCTCATGGAGTTCCTGCACGGGCTGCGGCTGCCGGTCCTCGACCTGGCCTACCGCGGCGACCCCGGAGCCCCGCGCTCCCCGGACGGACTCGCCCACCTCGGCGAGTCCGAATGGCGCGACCTGGACGCGGCCGTCCGCTTCGCCGTGCGGTACGGCGCCGAGAAGGTCGTCCTGCACGGCTGGTCCACCGGTGCCTCCATGGCCCTGCACGCGGCCGTCAACTCCGCGCTCCGCAACCGTATCTGCGGCCTCGTCCTGGACTCCCCGGTGCTCGACTGGGCCACCACCCTGCGCGCCCTGGCCACCGCCCGCGGCGTCCCGTCCCCGCTGCTGCCGCTCGCCCTGCGCGCCGCTCAGGGCCAGACCGGTCTGCGGGGCTCCCGACTCCTCGACACCTCCCTCCCGCAGGCCCTGCACGTCCCGACGCTGATCTTCCACGGCCCCGACGACACCCTGGCCCCCTGGCAGCCGAGCAGGGAGCTCGCCGAGCGCCGTCCCGACCTCGTCTCCCTGCGTCCCGTACCGCAGGCTCCGCATGCGGCGATGTGGAATGCCGATCCGGCCCGCTACGAAGAGGCTCTGCGGCGCTTTCTCACGCCCCTGATGTGAGCTGATGCGAGGGATCGGCCGGTTGGTACCGGCCGGGCCCGCAGCCCCCACCCACCGCGAATCCGGGTTCCGTTTGGGCTTTCGGGCCGTCAGAGGCAAGACTGCTCCCGTGACGTCCCGTACCCCGCGCGACTCCAGGCTGCGACTTGTCCGCCCGCGACCCCTTGCCACCGCTCGCAAGGCCGTGACCACCCGGCGCACCAGGCCGGCTCCCCGCCCACCCGAGGGCACCCCGCCCCGTGCGGAGCTGGCCCGCCAGGCCAGGGCCGCGCTGGCAGACGCCGTACGGATCGCCCGCTGGGCCGCCGACGGCGCGAGCCCCGGCACGGCCCCGCTCGCCGCCCACGCCCTCGAGCGGACCGCGGCCGCACTGGAATTGTCCCCGGCGCAGGTCCGCTCCGGCTGGGACCGGGCCCGCCTGGCAGGCCTCGTCGAGCTCCACGGCGAGACCGCACGCCCCGGCTGGCGGCTGCGCGCCTGGGACCGCGACGACTCCGCCGTGCTCCGCGGCTGGGTGGCGCTCTTCGACGCCTGGTCGCTCGTCCACCCGGCGCCCGAGGGCATCGAGTCCACCGCGGTCGCCGAAGCTGTCGAGGCCGTACCCCAGGTGCTCTCCCTTCTGCAGCTCTCGGCGGGTCCGGTCAGCGTGCCCGCACTCCTCGACCTCCTCGGTCAGCGCGTCGCCGAACTCCACGAGGAGCGCTGCGAGGTGCCGTACGGACCGGAGGCACCGGCCGAGCCGGCCGAACCCGCCCCCACCGCGCACCCCGCCGCCCTCGTCGCACTCCTCCTCGACTGGGCGCTGGAGGGACTGGCCGCCGTCGGCGCACTCACGCTCGGCGTCGGCCACGCCACCCTCACCCCGCTCGGCAACTGGGCGGTCTGGGTCAAGCTGGAACAGATCTGCGTCGCCGCCCAGAGCCCGGCCGGGAACATCGAGCAGTCCGCCGCCGACATGCTTCTCGGCTGCGCCCGGCTCACCCCCGGACCGGCCCGCGCCGAATACCGCGCCTGGCTGGCCGCCCGCCCCGTCGGCAGCGCCGTCGCCGAACTGCTCGCCGTCGCCCGCGGCGAGGACGCACTGCTGCGCGGACTCGCCTTCGAGGCGCTCCGGGTCGTCGGCGCCCCTGCCGAGCCCGTGGTGCGCTCCGTCGTCGCCGACTCGTCACTGCGCCCGTACGCGCTGCTCTGGCTGGCCGAGTACGACGGAGCCGACCCCGAGGACGCCCAGGATGTCCTCAGCCGCGAGGAAGCCACCTGGCTCTGGGTCGACACCGCGGCGGCCGTCGCCGACCACGGCGAGACGGCACTGCTGGTCCGCCATCTCGACTCGGCCGTGCAGGGCACGGTCCCGGCGCTGCTGGACGAGGTCCGGGCCGTCGGCCACCCGCGCACCGTCCAGGTGCTGGTGGCGCTGGCCGCCGCTCACCCGGACCCCGCGCTGGCCAAGGCCGTCCGCCGGGCCGCCTTCCAGGTGCACACCGGCGGCGTGTAGGAACGGGGAAGCGCCACGGGGACGCGGACACGGTCAGTCCGCGGACCCCGGGGTGTACGTCCCGAAGCTCCACGGCGGGGGCCCGACTGCTGACGCCACACCCGACGTCCCAGACCGCACCGAATACGTTACGCACACCCCGGCAGGCAAACCCATAGATCGTCACACCGTTCACCCCATCGTGCTCATGTTCGGCAAAACGCTGTGCTCGCCCAGCAGTTGTGGGCCCTTCGATGCGCACCATGCGCGGGCGGTGGAGCAGGAACCCCGGCCGGTGTGACCGCCCTGGCGCCACCTCTCTTCTTTCTCTTCTTTCGCTCGCCACTGTGATCTGCGTCTCAGTCTTTCGCCGGCCACTGACAACGGCCGGATCGGCCGCGCGGCCGGCTCGCGCTCACCGCTCGGCTCACCGGAAGGTGTTGCAGTCGGCCATGTCACCACTGCGGAAGCCGGTGGTGAACCACTGCTGCCCTGCGCCGCCGAGCCGTGCGTCCAGGCTCACCTTCACGGCGTCGCTGTTCGAGCCCGTACGGTCGTCCTGCGAGCGGCTCGGTTCGGCGTCGTCGTCGAACCGCAGAGGGGCCACCACTCTCCGATCCGGCCGCGGCTCCCTCACCGCACTGCGCCGAGTATCGGATAGTTCACACCGCTATGCCTGTCCTGGTCGCCTGAGACAGGCAGGGCTGCGGCGCCGGAGGGCCTCCGGGGCGAGTGACCGGCAAATGCCGTAGGAGCATGCGGAAAAGCAGTTGCACACCGCCAGTAGAATGACCCGTATGGGAATTCTCCTTGTGCATGAGTAGCGGCGTCGAGTCGAGACTCTGAAGTCGTCCCGTCCGCCGTCCATCACCGCCCTGGAGTTTTTCCGTGATCACCGCTTCCGGTATCGAGCTGCGTGCCGGCGCCCGCATCCTCATCGAGTCCGCCAACTTCCGTATCGCCAAGGGTGACCGCATCGGCCTCGTCGGCCGCAACGGAGCGGGCAAGACCACCCTCACCAAGTGCCTCGCCGGCGAGGGCACACCCGCCGGCGGCACCATCGCCCGTTCCGGTGAGGTCGGCTACCTCCCGCAGGACCCGCGCACCGGTGATCTCGACGTCCTCGCCCGCGACCGCATCCTCTCCGCCCGTGGCCTCGACGAGATCCTGCGCAAGATGCGTGAGAACGAGGAGCGGATGGCGAACGGCAAGGGCGCCACCCGCGAGAAGGCGATGAAGAAGTACGAGCGGCTGGAGACGGAGTTCCTCACCAAGGGCGGTTACGCCGCCGAGGCGGAGGCCGCCACCATCGCCGCCGCGCTCAGCCTGCCCGACCGGGTACTCGGACAGCCGCTCCACACGCTCTCCGGAGGTCAGCGCCGCCGTGTCGAGCTGGCCCGCATCCTCTTCTCGGACGCCGACACCCTCCTCCTCGACGAGCCGACGAACCACCTCGACGCCGATTCCATCGTCTGGCTGCGCGACTACCTGAAGAGCTACCGCGGCGGCTTCGTCGTGATCTCCCACGATGTCGACCTCGTCGAGACGGTCGTCAACAAGGTCTTCTACCTCGACGCCAACCGCTCGCAGATCGACATCTACAACATGGGCTGGAAGCTCTACCAGCAGCAGCGTGAGGCCGACGAGAAGCGCCGCAAGCGCGAGCGCCAGAACGCCGAGAAGAAGGCGGCTGCCCTCAACTCGCAGGCCGACAAGATGCGCGCCAAGGCGACCAAGACCGTTGCCGCGCAGAACATGGCCAAGCGCGCCGAGCGGCTGCTCTCCGGACTGGAGGCCGTCCGGGTCTCCGACAAGGTCGCCAAGCTGCGCTTCCCGGAGCCCTCGCCGTGCGGCAAGACCCCCCTGATGGCGGAGGGACTCTCCAAGTCCTACGGTTCGCTCGAAATCTTCACCGATGTGGACCTCGCCATCGACAAGGGCTCCCGCGTCGTCATCCTCGGTCTCAACGGTGCGGGCAAGACCACCCTGCTCCGGCTCCTCGGCGGTGCCGAGAAGCCCGACACCGGCGAGGTCATCGAGGGCCACGGGCTCAAGCTCGGCTACTACGCCCAGGAGCACGAGACCCTCGACCCGGAGCGCACGGTCCTGGAGAACATGCGCTCCGCCGCCCCGGATCTCGACCTCGTCGAGGTCCGCAAGACGCTGGGCTCGTTCCTCTTCTCCGGCGACGACGTCGACAAGCCGGCCGGGGTGCTCTCCGGCGGTGAGAAGACCCGTCTGGCGCTCGCGACCCTGGTGGTCTCCTCCGCCAATGTGCTGCTCCTCGACGAGCCGACGAACAACCTCGACCCGGCCAGCCGCGAGGAGATCCTCGGCGCGCTGCGCACGTACAAGGGCGCGGTCGTCCTCGTCACGCACGACGAGGGTGCGGTCGAGGCGCTCCAGCCGGAGCGGATCATCCTGTTGCCGGACGGCGTCGAGGACCTGTGGGGTGCGGACTACCGGGACCTGGTCGCGCTGGCCTGATTCCTGGTCCGGGCGGTTTCCCCGCCCGTTGCCGGCTGATCCACTGCGACTGGATCATTCGGCCTACGTGTGATCCATCATCTGCGTGAGGACCTCTCGTACCTCGGCGCGGCGCCCGGCAGATACCTGCCGGGCGCGCCCATGTGGGGCCGCACCTCCTCGTACGGTCCTGACCTGGCCATTCGTCTCGGGCTCGCTCCGGATCGCCCTCGAAGCCCGATGGAATGCGAGATTCCGTTCGTGAGTGTGCATTGCCGGGATGCGAAACCGGTTGTGCGGACCTTGTCGAATGGGTGGCCAGGAAGCCCCCGAGGGGTGATCATGAGATTCCAGAGCGCACTTCCCTGAGGAGGCACGGGTGGCCGAGACTCTGAAGAAGGGCAGCCGGGTTACCGGCACCGCGCGCGACAAGCTCGCGGCAGACCTGAAGAAGAAGTACGACTCCGGTGCGAGCATCCGGGCGTTGGCCGAAGAGACCGGCCGCTCCTATGGATTCGTCCACCGGATGCTCAGCGAGTCCGGAGTCACGCTGCGGGGACGCGGCGGAGCGACACGGGGCAAGAAGGCTGCCACGGCCTGACAGCCTCAGGCCCTGTCGTCGGACTGCCGTCCGTCGCGCGACGCCTGGCACGCACGCTCGCTGTGTTGCCGGAAAGTCCTGGTAGCTCCGCTACGAGGACTTTCCGGCGCCGCGCGTTCGTGCGCGCCGAACGACGCGCGGCCACCTTCGGGTGGCGACGGCAGTTCGACGCAGGACCTGGGCCGATCGGGACACGTCGCGCGACGGACATGCCCCGAGAGCTCACCGGTTTCGGGTGGTAGCCACCCGGTCGACCACGTGGTCGACCGAGTAGTTACTGTTCAGTCACTTAGCTCGACATGCTGACTGCACCCGACCCGAAGGCGCCCCATGACCTCGCTCGACTCTGTGCTCGACCAGGACGGCGTACGACTCACCGTCGATGACGCGGTTGCCACAGTGACCCTGACCAATCCGGCCAAGCGCAACGCTCAGTCCCCCGCTCTGTGGCGGGCGTTGACAGAGGCCGGACGGGCGCTGCCCGGCAGCGTGCGGGTCGTCGTGCTCCGTGGCGAGGGCAAGTCCTTCTCCGCGGGGCTCGACCGCCAGGCGTTCAGCCCCGAGGGGTTCGACGGTGAGCCGTCCTTCCTCGACCTGGCGCGCGGCAAGGAGTCCGAGCTCGACGCGACCATCGCCGAGTACCAGGAGGCGTTCACCTGGTGGCGCCGCAACGACATCGTGTCGGTCGCGGCGGTCCAGGGGCATGCGATCGGTGCCGGCTTCCAGCTCGCCCTCGCCTGTGATCTGCGGATCGTCGCCGAGGACGTGCAGTTCGCCATGCGTGAGACCAGCCTCGGTCTGGTCCCCGACCTCACCGGCACGCACCCCCTGGTGCACCTGGTCGGGTACGCCCGCGCCCTCGAAATCTGCGCCACCGGACGCTTCGTCCACGCGGAGGAGGCCGAGCGCAGCGGTCTCGCCAACCTCGTGGTTCCCGCCGACGAGCTCGACGCGGCGACCCATGAACTGTGCATGGCGCTGCTGGCGGCCCCGCGTGACGCCGTCGTCGAGACCAAGGCACTCCTGAGCGGTGCGGTCTCGCGTACGTACGAGGACCAGCGCACCGCCGAGCGCGCGGCCCAGGGCCGCCGCCTCCGCGACCTCGCGGGCCTCACGGACTGAGCCCTGCGTCGACCACGGCGGTGACCAGCACGGTCACCGGCGGATGTCCCTCCACGGCGTCCGCCACCGCCGTGCGCACCGCCAGTGCCACATCGAGCGCCCGGTGCTCCCCGTCCGTCGCCAGCTCGACCCGCACATGGTCCGCGCCCGTATGCACCGCGCTGCCCATCACCCGGGTCAGCGTCGCGACACCGGGGACCGCTGCCGCCGCTGTCCCCGCCACGCCCTCCGCCTCCGCGCCGCGCACCGCGGCAGGCTCCGGGACCGTCCGGTCGGGAACCGTGTCCAGCAGTTCCGTCACCTGCAGATCCACCTCGGCGACCACCAGGCCGAGCCGTTGCGCGGCCGCCGTCAGCAGTGCCGTGCGCAGGGCGGCCGCGGCGGCGGGCAGCGGCCGGTCGGCCGTCGCCGACATCGTCGCCTCGATCCGCAGCGGCCCGGGCGACAGCGCGCTCGGCGGCGGCGGCAGCAACGGGTCCGGGGCCGCGTCCGGGTCCGCCACCGCGATCCGCACGTCACCGAGCACCGGGCCGGGACCCGTTGCGCCCACCGAGCACCGCAGTACCGAGACCACGGCCCGCTCCGAGATCCACGCACCGTCCGCCGGACCACCCAGGGGGAGCAGTCTGCCCAAACCGATTCTCTGCCGTACCGCCGCCGTCCATCCGTCGGAACTGTGCGGGCTGTCAGCCGTCGTCATTGCCCCAGCCTGCCGCATCCACGGCGCGAGACGGGGCAAGCGCACTTAATGTGGGCAAGGAAGTCCAACCCCTGCCCCGAAGGGAAGAGTGGCGATGACCGACACCCCGCAGCGGAACCGGCCCGAGAACCCCGACAGCGCGACGGGGGACGACGCCAGGAAGAGTCCGCTGACCAAGCGCGGCGGAGGAGATCCCGCCACCCGCGGTCGTACCACCATCGCGGACGGTGTGGTCGAGAAGATCGCCGGTATGGCGACGCGCGACGTGGTCGGTGTCCACGCGATGGGCAGCGGCTTGTCCCGTACCTTCGGCGCGGTGCGCGACCGGGTCCCCGGTGGTGGCAAATCCGTCACCCGCGGCGTCAAGGCGGAGGTCGGCGAGTCGCAGACCGCTCTCGATCTGGAGATCGTCGTCGACTACGGGGTGTCGATCACCGAGGTCGCCCGTGATGTACGGGAGAACGTCATCGCGGCGGTCGAGCGGATGACGGGCCTCGAGGTCGTCGAGGTCAATATCGCCGTCAGCGATGTGAAACTGCCCGACGAGGAGGGCGAGGAGCAGTCCGAGCCACGTCTCCAGTAGGACTCCCACACGAGGCAGTTGAGGAGAGCACCATGAGCAAGGCTGTGGTCGGCATGGCGGTCGGCATGGCGCTCGCATTCGCCGGATACTTCGGTGGGTTCGGGGCCTTTCTGCTGGTCGCCGCGTTGGGAGCGATCGGCTTCGTCGCCGGTCGCTTCCTGGACGGCGATCTGGAACCCGGCGACTTCTTCCGGAGTCGCGAGCGCGGCGACCGACGGCGGTGACGGCGGTGTCCGGGGTGTCGGAGGTGCTCGGCCGGGTCCCTGCCGCGGAACGGGGCGGGACCCGGATCGCCGACCGGGTCGTCGCGAAGGTCGCCGCACAGGCGGCGAAGGAGGCTGTCGACGAGCCGCCGCGGGAGGGTGCCTCGCCGCGCGCCACCGTCACGGTGCACCGCGACACGGCCCGGGTACGAGTCAGTCTGGAGCTCGGATATCCCACCGCCATCGGCCGCCAGTGCGGTGCCGTGCGTCGGCGGGTCATCGAACGGGTAAAGGCGTTGACGGGGATGGAAGTGCCCGAAGTGGCCGTACAGGTCGAGCGTCTGCACCCCGCGGGAGCGAGCGTCGCGGCACAGGGGAGGATCCGATGACCGAGTCCCAGGAGCCGGAGAACAGCACGCGGCGCCTGCCCACCGGCGACCCCGTGGAACGCGGAGGCGGACTGGCCCTCGACCAGTCCGCCTCCGCCGCGGCGTACGACCCGGCGCCGGCGAAGGAGCGCAGCGGCGGCAGCGCCGGCCGCTTCTGGTCCGCGCGCCGCATCCCGGCCGGGCTCCTCGCGCTGGTGATCCTCGGCGGATGCGCGCTGCTGCTGTACGACGTGGCGGCGGTACGGGCTCATCATCCGGCCATGCAGTGGCGCCGCACGCTTGCCGACGACCTGGCGGAGCGGCCGCTGAGCAGTGTGTGGGTGACGGTCGGCGCCGTGCTCGCGATGGTGATCGGTGTGTGGCTGATCGTGCTCGCCGCCACGCCCGGTCTGCGCGACGTGCTGCCGATGCGCCGCGACCGTCCGGGGGTGCGGGCCGGGCTCGACCGGACCGCCGCCGCCCTGGTCCTGCGCGACCGGGCCGTGGAGGTGTCCGGCGTGCAGTCGGTGCGGGTCCGGATGGGGCGCGCCAAGGTCGCGGTGCGTGCCGTGTCGCACTTCCGCGAACTCGATGACGTGCGGGCCGACTTGGACACCGTACTGGGCGCGGGGATCGAGGAACTGGGCCTGGCGAAGCCGCCGAGCCTGTCCGTGCATGTCCGCCGTCCGGCGAAGAAGGGGTGACCGCGGTGCTCAGGACCGTCAACCGGGTGCTGCTCGCACTGGCCGGGCTGGTGCTGATCTGCGGCGGCGGCGCGGTGCTCGCCGCCGGGCTCGGCCTCTCCGTGCCGTCCTGGTGGCCGTGGGACAGCAGGACCGATGTGCTGCTCAGCAGGGCCGACCGGGACCGCTGGCGCGCCGAAAGCTGGTGGTGGCCGACGGTCCTCGCGGTCCTCGCGGTCCTTGTCGTCCTCGCGTTGTGGTGGTTCCTCGCCCAGTTCCGCCGCGCACGCCTCGCCGAGGTCCTGGTCGACAGCGGCGACGGCGAGGGAGCGCTGTTGCGCGGCCGGGCCCTGGAGGGTGTGCTCGCCGGGGAGGCGGGGACGCTCGACGGGGTGGCCCGCGCCCAGGTGCTGCTGGTCGGCCGACGCAGCACGCCACGGGCGCGGATCCGGCTGCTGATGGAACCGCACGCGGCACCCGGCCAGGCCCTCGGCCGCCTCACGGACGAGGCCCTGGCCCACGCGAGGGACTCGGCGGGCCTGGCGGAACTGCCGGCTGAAGTGCGGCTGAGGGCTGTCAAGCACCGTGCGGAACGGGTGAGTTGAGGACGTGGACGTCCGGCAGCGGCAGAGTCGGGCCCGTCGAGAGGTCTTTCCCCCGCCCTTGTGGCACGGGGAGGCCGAGGACGAGAACGGCCACCGGCCGGCCCCGGTACCTCCGACCCCGCTCAGAACCCGCGCCGTGACCCGCCGTCCACCGGCACCATGATCCCCGTCAGATACGACGCCGCGGGCGACAGCAGGAACGCCGCCGTCCGACCGAACTCCTCCGGCGTACCGTACCGGCGCAACGGGATCCGCGCCTCGGCCGCCGTACGCGAAGCCTCGGCGTCGCCGGACAGCGCATCCAGCTCCCGTACCCGATCGGTGTCGATCCGGGCAGGCAGCACGCCGACCACACGGATGCCCCGCGGGCCGAGCTCGTCGGCCAGGGACTTGGCGAACCCGGCCAGGCCCGGCCGCAGACCGTTCGAAATGGTCAGCCCGGCGATCGGCTCATGGACCGAGCCGGAGAGCACGAAGCCGATGACCCCGCCCTCACCGAGCGTCGCGGCCGCCGTGCGCGCCAGCCGCACCGCGCCCAGGAACACCGAGTCGAAGGCCGACTGCCACTGCTCGTCCGTGTTGTCGGCGACAAAGCCGGGCGCCGGTCCGCCGACGCTGATCAATACGCCGTCGAGCCGCCCGAACCGCTCATGGGCGGCGTCCACCAGACGCTGTGCCGCGCCGGGCTTTCCATTGTCGGCGGCCACACCGACCACGTCCGGCCCCAGTTCGGCGGCGGCTGCCTCGACCCGCTTCTCGTCACGCCCGGTGATGATCACCTTCGCGCCGTCCGCCGCCAGCTCCCGGGCGGTGGCGTGGCCCAGCCCCCGGGTCGCGCCGGTCACGATGTACACACGGTCCTTCAGTCCAAGATCCATGGGCCCTATCCTGCCGCGTCGTGTTCCTGCATGTCGCAGCCGCCCAGGGCAACGGCGGTGCCCACCAGTCCGATGTGGCTGAACGCCTGTGGGAAGTTGCCCAGTTGGCGCTGCGCCACGGTGTCGTACTCCTCGGCGAGCAGTCCGACATCGTTGCGCAGCGCGAGGAGCCGCTCGAAGAGTTCCGTGGCGTCGTCGGTGCGCCCGGTCAGGCGCAACGCGTCCGCCAGCCAGAACGAGCACGCCAGGAACGCGCCTTCGCCGCCCGGCAGCCCGTCGATCGAGCCGCCGTCCGTGCTGTAGCGGCGGACCAGCCCGTCGCTGCCCAGCTCGGCCCGGACCGCGTCGACCGTCCCGACGAGCCGCGGATCGTCCGGCGACAGGAAGCCGGTCCGGGCGATCAGCAGCGTCGCGGCGTCCAGCTCCCGGGAGCCGTACGACTGCGTGAAGGTGTTCCGCACCGGGTCGTACCCCTTCTCGCACACCTCCCGATGCACGGCGTCCCGCATCGCCCGCCACCGGTCGGCGTCCCCGGCCAGCGACGGGTTGGCCTCCAGAGTGCGCACCGCGCGGTCGGCGGCGACCCAGGCCATCACCTTCGAGTGCACGAAGTGGCGGCGCTGGCCGCGGATCTCCCACAGCCCCTCGTCCGGCTCGCGCCAGGTGGACTCCAGGAAGCCGAGCAGGCTGAGCTGCAGACTCCAGGCGTGCGGTTGGTCGGCCAGACCCGCCTCGCGCGCGAGCCGGAGCGAGTCCATGACCTCTCCGTACACATCGAGCTGCCGCTGCCGGACCGCCGCGTTGCCGATCCGGACCGGGCTGGAGTTCTCGTATCCGCGCAGCCACGGCAGCTCCGCCTCGGGAAGCCGTCGTTCGCCCGCCAGGCCGTACATGATCTGCAGGTCGGCCGGGTCCCCGGCGACGGCGCGCAGCAGCCAGTCCCGCCAGGCGGCGGCCTCCTCCACATAGCCGGCCGAGAGCAGCGCGTTGAGCGCCAGAGTGGAGTCCCGCAGCCAGCAGAAGCGGTAGTCCCAGTTCCGTACGCCGCCGATCTCCTCCGGCAGCGAGGTGGTGGGGGCTGCCACGATGCCGCCGGTCGGAGCGAAGGTGAGCGCCTTGAGGGTGATCAGCGAGCGGATCACGGCCTCCCGGTACGGGCCCCGGTACTTGCAGCGGGCCGACCACTCGGCCCAGTCGGACAGGGTGTTCTTCAGAGCCTCGTGCGGATCGACGAGATCGGGGCGCGGCGAGTGCGAGGGATGCCAGGTCAGTACGAACGCCACCTGCTCGCCCGCGGAGACGGTGAACGACGAGCAGGTGGAGAACTCCTGGCCCCACGTCTTGACCGGCGGCTCGCTGCGCAGCCAGGCCGAGTCGGGTCCCGCGACCGCCACCCGGTGGCCCTGCGAGCGGCGCACCCACGGCACGACGGAGCCGAAGTCGAAGCGCAGCCGGATCACGGAGGCCATGTCGACGGTGCCGCTGACCCCCTCGACGATCCGCATGACATCGGGTTCCCGGTCGCGCTGCGGCATGAAGTCGATGACCTTGACGGTGCCGGTGCGGGTCTCCCAGAACGTCTCCAGGACGAGGGAGTCGCCCGCGTAGCCGCGCCGGGTGCACGTGTCCGCACCCTTCGGGGCGATGCGCCAGTGGCCGTTGTCCTCGTCGCCGAGCAGGGCGGCGAAACAGGCGCCCGAGTCGAAGCGGGGCAGACAGAGCCAGTCCACGGAACCGTTCCTGCCGACCAGGGCGGCTGTCTGCAGATCGCCGATGAGGGCATAGTCCTCGATGCGTGGGGTCACGTTCTGCCGTGTTCCCGAACCGGGCCCCCCCTAAGCAGCCGAAGTTCCACAGGCGGCCGCATGCCCGACATCACCGGCTCGTGAGCACGGTGGCGGGGTCGCCGGGCAGGTCCGCTCAGGCAGTCGCGGGCGCGGGCTTCTCCGGCCGTTCCGGCTCCGGATCGCCCGCTGCCCCGGCCTTGGCCGCGGCCTCCACCCGGTCGCGCTTCTCGCGCCGGGCCAGCACCACGTACCCGGCGGGGACACCGGCGGCGAACAGCCACCACTGGACCGCGTACGCCATGTGCGGACCGATGGAGCTGTCGTCCGGCGCCTCGATCAGCTCCGGAACGTCGCCGGACGGTTCGGGTGCGGTCTGTTCGATGTAGCCGCCGAGGACCGGTCGGGAGAGCGCCTTGGCCTGCTGGGCGCTGTTGATCAGCATCACCTGGCGGTCCGGCAGGTCCGACAGGTCCTTGATGCCGCTGGTGCCCGTCGTCTCATCGGCCTTGAGCCGTCCCGTGACGGTCACCTCGCCCGTGGGCACGGCCGGGATGTCCGGGAAGGCGCGCTGGTCGTCGGCGGTGGGGATCCAGCCCCGGTTGACCAGGACCGTGCCGCCGCCCTTGAGGTCGAGCGGGATCAGTACGTGGAAGCCGACGCTGCCGTCGGTGGAGGTCCGGCGGCGCACGACGACCTCGTGCTTCGTGTCGTACGTCCCGGTGGCCGTCACCGCACGCCAGTAGTCGGAGCGCGGGACCGTGTGACCGGGGGAGGTGAGCGTGGCGACCGGCACCGGCTTCGCCTTCAGGTTGTGCGAGATCAGGGAGTTCTGCGCCACCCGGTGCTCATGCCGGTGGAGCTGCCAGAAGCCCAGCTCGACCATCGTGGGAATCATGACGAGGGCGAGGAGGGCGAGGATCAGCCACTGCCGGGTCAACAGGAAGCGGTACACCCCACGACGGTACAACTGCGTCATGGGGTGCTGTGCGGAGGGGGTGGCGGCCGGGGCCGCCCGACCGGGGCTCAGACTTTGTCGATGATGCCCACCTTCCCCTCGGCGCGGGCGCAGTGCCCGCCGCAGAACCAGTGCCCGTCGACCTCGACACCCTGGCCGATGATCTGGACCCGGCAGTGCTCACAGATGGGTGCCATCCGGTGAATGGCGCAGGAGAAGCAGTCGAAGACATGCACCGCGCCCTGCGCGTGCACCTCGAACGACATGCCGTAGTCGTTTCCGCAAACCTCACAACGTGCCATGCGCCACAGGGTGGGACGCGGGGACGCCGGGCGGCGAGCGGCGGACGGGCGAGTCGCCCCCGGTTCACTCCGATGACGGCGTCGGCAGAGCAGGAGCCACGGGCGCCCCGGTCGTCGCCGACACCTCGGCCACATCCCTCAGCAGGTGGGTGAAGGCGCTCTCGTCCACGATCGGCGTGCCGAACGCCTTGGCCTTCACCGTCTTCGACGTCGCCGCGTCCGGGTCATTGGTGACCAGCAGGCTGGTCAGCCGGGAGACGCTGGTCGCCACATGCAGCCCGGCCTCGACCGCCCGGTCCTCCAGCAGCTCACGGTCGATGGAGGTGTCCCCGGAGAACGCCACGCGCATGCCCTGCATGAGCGGTTTGTCCTTGTCGTACCGCCCGGGGTTCGGATATGGGCAGGCAGGCCGCTTCCGGGAAGGGCGCCAGCTGTTCCGGCTTCCGTACGAGGGCTGATAGCCGACCCTCGGGGTCACCGGGGAGTCCGACCACTCGGTCAGCGGGCGGCACTCCAGCAGCGGCAGCCGTACCCCGTCGCGCGCCGCCGCGTGCAGACTCGGCCGGAACGCCTCGGCCAGCACCCGGGCGTCGTCCAGCGCGTGGTGCGCACGCTGCTGCACGACTCCGAAATGCGCGGCCAGCGACTCCAGCTTGTGGTTGGGCAGCGGCAGCCGCAGCTCCTTGGAGAGCGCGATCGTGCAGAGCCGCTGCTCGACCGGGGCGACGACCGCCGCGCGGGCGTACTCCCGGGCCAGCATCGACCAGTCGAAGGCGGCGTTGTGTGCGACCAGGACCCGGCCCGTGAGCCGCTCCGACAGGGCGGCGGCGACCTCCGGGAAGAGCGGGGCTCCCTCCAGGACATCGCTGGTCAGCCCGTGGATCCAGACGGGGCCGGGATCCCGCTCCGGGTTGACGAGGGTGTACCAGTGGTCCTCGACATCGCCCTGCGCGTCCAGCCGGTAGACGGCAGCGGAGATTATCCGGTCGTCGCGGGCGAGTCCGGTGGTCTCCACGTCGACGACCGCGTACCCCTGCGGGTAGGCGGTCGGCCACGGTGCTGCGGTCTGGCGGTCGTCGAGCATGGTCACAGAGAATACGGGCCGGTACTGACAGTCCCCTATCCGGGAGCCCTCTGTTCGACCGGTCCGGGGCCGCGGCTCCTACGTCCCGCCGGCCGCCGGCAGGCCGTTCACCAACGCCCGCGCGGACGCCGTGAACAGCCGGTCCCGGTCGGCGGGCCCGGCCAGTGCCCGGGCCGGCGCCGGGTCGTGCTCCGCGGTGGCCATGCCCCATGGATCACCCACACCGGGGGACTTGACGGGGGAACGTTCCCGGTTGCGTTCGACCAGCAGGAAGCCGACCGTCCGGAACTGCACCGCCCGCACCGCGTCGGCGGCCCGCGCCCCGCGCAGCCCCGCGGCGTGCACCTCGTGGACGAGCGCCTGCTGCGCGGGCAGGAACATCCGTTCCGTGAGCCCGCACGGTGTGGTCGCCGTCCGGGAGAGCGCCCCCGACGCGGTGGCGGCCGTCCTCCCGCCGCCTCTCAAACCCGCCGAACGCCCGCTCGTCCGCGCCGACATCAGCAAGGTCGATCTGCCCGGCCGAGGGGCTGAAGGCTGCGCCGACGCGCCCGCGCGCCGTCTTCATGGTGGAGACGACGTGGTTCTCCCACCGCGGACTGTGGCATCTGATCTTCGGCGGGGCATTCCGCCGCCACCCCGGGTTGAAACTCGTCCTCACCGAGCAGGGCTCGGGCTGGATCCCGGGCGACGTCGAGATGCTCGACCACCACCACGGCCGCCTGGTCGCGGCGGGCCGGGCAGCAACCGCCGAGTCCAAGTCCGGTGCGGGGCTTGCCGCTTCGATGGGGGCGAGCCCCGGCGAGGTCTGGCGCGACAACTGCTTCGTCGGCGCCGGTTTCATGCGTCCCCGCGAGGTGCCGCTGCGCGACCGGATCGGCCTCGACAAGATCATGTGGGGCAGCGACCACCCGCACGACGAGGGCACCGCCCCCTACTCGCGGGAGGGCCTGCGGATCGCGTACGCCGGACTCCCGCCCGACGAGATCGCGGCGATGGCCGGCGGCAACGCGGCTCGCGTCTACGGCTTCGACCTGGCCGCGCTCGACCGTGTCGCCGCAACCGTCGGCCCGAGGAGATCGCCGAGCCCCTGACGGAGGTCCCGGCCGACGCGGCCGGCCCGGCCTTCGCACCGGGCGGGTCGGTCCGCGTCCGGTGACGGGGCGGAGTGAGACCATCCCCGGGTGACGGATACCCAGGCGCATGACGAGCCCCACGGCAACGGCCTGGGCACGCGGCTGAACTGGCTGCGCGCCGCGGTCCTCGGTGCCAACGACGGCGTGGTCTCCACCGCGGGTCTCGTCGTCGGTGTCGCCGGAGCCACCGACGACCGCGGCATCCTGCTGACAGCGGGCCTGGCCGGGCTGCTGGCCGGTTCGATGTCGATGGCGGCGGGCGAATACGTGTCGGTCTCCACCCAGCGCGACTCGGAACAGGCTGCACTGGCCACGGAGAAACGGGAGCTGAAGGAGACCCCGGAGGCGGAACTCGCGGAACTGACCGGCCTGTTGGAGGGCAAGGGCCTCAGCCACGAAGTCGCCCGCGAGGCCGCCCTCCAGTTCACCGACCGCGACGCGCTGCGCGCCCACGCGGAGGTCGAGCTGGGGATCAACCCGGACGAACTGACGAACCCCTGGCACGCGGCGGGCGCCAGCTTCCTGGCGTTCACGGTGGGTGCCCTGCTGCCCCTGCTGGCGATCGTGCTTCCGCCCTCGTCGGTGCGCCTGCTCGTCACGGTCGTGGCTGTCCTTGCGGCGCTGGCGCTCACGGGGTGGTGGAGCGCCCGACTGGGCGACGCGGTCGTGGGGCGAGCGGTACTGCGGAACATGGGCGGGGGAGCGGTGGCGATGGCGGTGACCTACGCGGCGGGGGCGTTGCTGGGGGCGGTGGGGGTCTGAGAGCGTCTCTAGAACTCTGTGTGTGCCTGGGGTTTTCGGGCTTTTCGGGCGCGGCGTGGCCGTGTGCGGTCGCCGTCCGGTGGTCCGATCCTCGGGGTGAGGGGGTGGACCTCGGTGGCGTGCAGGTGGTGGAAGCCGGTCCGCACGGCGGCGCGGGTGCGTCGTCGACAGGTTCTGCGTGAGAGCCGCCTGTGTCCGGGTAGAAGGTCTTCTTCCGGCCGGGCGTGGGCGGGTACTTCATGACCTGGCACCGGCCCGGTGGGGGTGGGTGTCGTGGTGTCATGCCCCGCCGGACGCTGAACCATCCCGGTGGGGGTGGTGGCGGGGACCGTACGCACGTCGGGCATACGGCGGGAAGTCTTCGGGCCCGGGGCCTGTCCGGCGGTAGCGCGCGGGGTGCCTCGGTGCCGGGGGCCGGTGGGCCTGCTGGGTGCTTGACCCTCAGCCGGGCGGTGGTCTCGTCCACCCTGGCCAGGGTGACCTGCTGGCGGTCCATCGCGGCCAGCAGCACCAACTCACCGACCTGCGGCGGTCCCTCCAGTACGCACAACCCGGCGGGCAGGCACCCGTGCTCGGCCGCATACGTGCGGATCTGGCGGGTGCGGTTACGGATTTCGGCACCCGCCACCCCGGCGGGCAGCAGCTTCCGCAGCGCCACCCACTCCGCCTCGGTGCGCCGACGGGGATCGGTGGGCCAGGTGGCCAGGACCGCGGTCACGATGGTGCGCCGGTGCAGGGCGTCCGGAGGGCCGGACCACGCTGACCGCACCGGCGAGGGCGCCCCGACGGACGCGGCTGGGCATGCCGGTCACCGGCATTCACTACCGGCACCCGGCGGAGAACCTGCTCTCCAGCCACGTGCGGTCCACCGGCGACCCGGTGGAGACGGCCGCAACGGCCGCGGCGCTCGGTGCGGCAGGCGCAGAGCCCGCTCTGCGGGGGCAATCCGGTTGCGAAGGGACAGGGCACCTGGGCGAAGATGCCGCATGAGCAGAGAGACGGACGAGGTACGCGAAGCCATCGCGGGCGAGCTGCGACTGATGGACCCCGACGTGCGCACGTCACGGTCGCAGGCCCGGCAGCTGCTGGATCCGGACTTCGTGGAGGTCGGCGCCTCGGGCCGGCGGTGGACGTATGAGGACATGTTGGCCGAGCTGCCCGAGCTGGACGGTGCGGCAGAGGACGGCCCGCGCTTCGAGCCCTCGGACATGACCGGTGTCCTGATGGCGCCCGGGCTGGTGCACCTCACCTACGAGACCGTGATCGGTGGAAACCGGGCGCGACGGAGTTCGCTCTGGCGCAGGCGGAGTGCGAGCGCGACGTGGCAGATGTACTACCACCAGGCCACACCGATCCCGCCCGAGGGCACATGAGCGGAATCGCGCGACGGATTTGTTGGCGGAAGGTGCCAAAGGTTGCTGACATCGCGTCTCGCATACTTGTTGGTAACAACGTCTGGTCCCGGCCGACCGGCAGCTCTACGGTGCTCGCATGGAGCCGAACCTGCCCGATGTCGTGCTGTGGTCCATACCGGCCTTCGTCCTGCTCACCGTGGTCGAAATGGTCAGCCACCGCATCCACCCCGACGACGACGCCGCCGGGTACGAGACCAAGGACGCCGTCACCAGCGTCACCATGGGGCTCGGCAGCCTCGTCTTCGACCTGCTGTGGAAAGTGCCCATCGTGGCGATCTACACCGCGGTCTACGAGCTGACCCCGCTCCGCGTCCCCGTCCTGTGGTGGACGATCCTGCTGATGCTGCTCGCGCAGGACTTCTTCTACTACTGGTCCCACCGCGGCCACCACGTCATCCGGATCCTCTGGGCCTGCCATGTGGTCCACCACTCCAGCCGGAAGTTCAACCTCACCACCGCGCTGCGCCAGCCCTGGACCTCGCTGACCGTCTGGCCGTTCTACGTTCCGCTCGTCGCCTGCGGTGTCCATCCGGCGGCGCTGGCCTTCTGCTCCTCGGCCAATCTCGTCTACCAGTTCTGGGTGCACACCGAACGGATCGACAAGCTGCCCCGGCCCTTCGAGTACGCACTGAACACGCCCTCCCACCACCGGGTGCACCACGCCTCGCAGGGTGGCTATCTCGACCGGAACTTCGGCGGCATCCTGATTCTGTGGGACCGGCTCTTCGGCTCCTTCACCGCCGAGACGGAGCGGCCCGTCTACGGGCTCACCAAGAACATCGCCACCCACAACCCGCTGCGCGTCGCGACCCACGAGTACGCCGCGATCGCCCGGGACGTACGGGCGGCGGGCAGTTGGCGCGAGCGGGCCGGACGAGTCTTCCGCGGGCCGGGGTGGCAGCCGGCGTCCACGGTATCCGCCACCGCCGTCCCCGCACCCGGGCGCACCGGATGAGCGCCGCCACGGTCGCTGATCCGCGGGCGCGCCTCGTACGCCCCCTGCTCATCGCCTTCCTCGTCGCCTCCGCCGTCGATCTCTTCGGTGTCCTCGCCGATGCCGGCATCGCCCACCTCGTCGCCAAGCCTCTGCTCATGCCGCTGCTCGCCGGGTACGCCGCCGCCCGCCGCGGCCCCCGGCCGCTGATCGCCGCGCTGCTCTTCGGCTGGGGTGGCGACACGCTCCTGCTGCCGGACGCCGACGCCGCCTTCCTCGTCGGCATGGGCTCCTTCGCCGCAGGTCACGTCTGCTATCTGTGGCTCTTCGGGCGCGCCCGGAGTTCCCTGCTGCTCGGCGTGGCGTACGCGGTCGTCCTGGCCGGCTTCCTCGTCCTGCTCCGGGGCGGGCTGCCCGCGGACCTGAGGATCCCGATGGCCGGGTACAGCCTGCTGCTCACCGCGATGGCCTACCGGTCCAGTACCTTCGGCCGGTACGCGGCCGTCGGCGGGGCGCTCTTCCTGCTCTCCGACGCGCTGATCGCCACCGGCATCGCCGACCTGCCCCAGCTGCCCGCCCCCGGCTTCTGGGTCATGCTCACCTACATCGCGGCGCAGTTCCTGCTGACCGTCGGAGCGCTTGCGCCGGGTGGGAAATGGGACGTTGTCGCCCCTGGGGCGTACCGTGAGCGGAGTATCAGCATCTGAGATCGCAAGGACCCCCACGCATGCGCGCCACCGTCATCCACGCCCCCTACGACATACGCGTGCAGGAGGTGCCGGACCCGACGATCCAGCAGCCCACCGATGTGGTGCTGCGGGTCCTGCGGGCCTGTATCTGCGGCAGCGACCTGTGGGCGTACCGCGGCGAGTCCGCCCGCCAGCCCGGCCAGCGCATCGGCCACGAGTTCATCGGAATCGTCGAGGAGACCGGGCCGGAGGTCGGCGGCTTCGCGGCCGGCGACCTCGTCGTCGCCCCCTTCGTCTGGTCCGACGGCACCTGTGAGTACTGCGCCGAAGGCCTGATGACGTCCTGCCCGCAGGGCGGTTTCTGGGGCTCGGTCGGCTCCGACGGCGGCCAGGGCGAGGCCGTCCGCGTCCCGTTCGCCGACGGCACGCTGGTCAAGCTCCCGGCCGCTGCCGCGTCCGACGACCGGCTGCTCACGGCGCTCCTGGCCCTGTCCGACGTACTCGGCACCGGCCACCACGCCGCCGTCGGCGCGGGCGTGAAGCCCGGCTCCACGGTCACCGTCGTCGGCGACGGGGCGGTCGGCCTGTGCGGCGTCATGGCAGCCAAGCGGCTCGGCGCCGAGCGGATCATCGCGCTGGGCCGCCATCGGGTGCGTACGGACATCGCCCGCACCTTCGGCGCCACGGACGTCGTCGCCGAGCGCGGCGAGGCGGCTGTGGCCGCCGTACGGGACCTGACTGGCGGCCAGGGCGCGCATGCCGTGATCGAGGCCGTCGGCACCGAGCAGTCGATGCGTACGGCGGTCGAGATCACCCGCGACGGCGGCTCGATCGGCTACGTCGGCGTGCCGCACGGCAGCGGCACCGGGCTGGACCTGGGCGTCATGTTCGACCGGAACATCGCCCTGCGCGGCGGCGTCGCCCCCGTGCGCGCGTACATTCCGGAACTGCTCCCCGACGTCCTGTCCGGCACGATCGACCCGTCGCCCGTCTTCGACCTCACCATCGGTCTCGACGAGGTCCCCGCCGGCTACCGCGCGATGGACGAGCGTACGGCGCTGAAGGTTCTCATCAAGCCGTAGCGGACCCCGGCAGTGAGCCGTGCGGGCCCGGCGGACGAGACATGTCCGCCGGGCCCGTTGCGGTCAGCAAGGTGCCGCCGATGGCAGCCGCGGTGATACCCCAGACCGGGGAATCCGCGGCCAGCCGGCCCGGCGGACGCGACCAGTCCGCCGGGCCGCCCGCGAAGGACACCGGCGGCAGGGCGTACCGCAGGCGTCCCATCTCGCTGTCCGTGATGCCGAGGTGCTTCTCGGGCTCGTACGTCTCCGAGGTGCCGGCGGTCGGCTGCTCCGGGAGGCCGTTGCACAGCCAGTGCGCCGTCTGCCCGAGTGCCAGCCGCAGCAGCCGAGAGCCGCCGTCGTCGTGCTGCTCGGACAGCGCCCGCAGCACCCCCGCCGCCAGCAGGTATCCGGTGCCGTGGTCGAGGGCCTGCGCCGGCAGCGTGCCCGGTGCTCCCGCGCTCCCCGCCAGCGTCGCGATGCCGGTGGCCACCTGCACCAGGCTGTCGAAGCCGCGCCGTTCGTGCCACGGCCCGTACCGGCCCCACGCGGACACCTGCGCGAGGACCAGACCGGGCCGGCGTACGGCGAGCGCCTCCGGAGTCAGGCCGTATGCCTCCAGCGCGCCCGGCCGGTATCCGGTGACCAGTACATCGGCGTCGGCGAGCAGTTCCTCGAACGTCGCCCGCCCGGCCCGGTCGCGCAGGTCCAGGGAGACCGACCGCTTGCCGAAGCCCGTGTCGTTGTGGGCGTCCTGACTCTCCGGCAGCTGCGGCGCGTCGATCCGCAGCACGTCCGCGCCCAGCAGCGCCAGCGTGCGGGTGGCGACCGGGCCGGCGAGCACCCTCGTCAGGTCCAGGACCCGGAGCCCGGCGGCGGGCAGCAGCGGCGAACCCGACAGCGTGCAGAGGCGGCGCGGCGCCACCGTTCCGGGCCCTTCGGTCCGTTCGAGCGTGAGCAGCGGGCGTGCGGCGATCGCGGCGCCCTGCTCGTGGGAGGCCCACTCCTCGGGGGTGCGCAGCGCGACCGCCAGACCGCCTGCGGCGTACACCGTCTCCTCGATCTCCGCCGACCGGCGCTCGGCGAACACGGCCGCCACCGTGTCCACCCCGGTGTCGTCGGGCAGACCGAGCGCGGTGAGCAACCGGGCGCGGTGGTGCGGGTAGTTGGCGTGGGTGCGGACCCAGCCGTCGGCCGTCCGCCAGAACCGGGACAGCGGGGCGAACGTCGTCGGCGCGCGCCCGTCGATCCGCAGATGCCGCTCGCTGAGGAACGCCGTGCCCACCGCCCCGCCGTCGACCCGGACCCGCGGTACGGGACCGGCGCCGCCCCGCGTGCGGCGCGCCGCGAGTTCGGCGGCGGCCAGCGAACAGACCGCGACAGTGGAGCGGGCCAGCTCCAGGACGGGCAGCCGCGCGGGCAGCGCACCGGTGGGTCCGCCGAATCCGATTCGGCCGAGAAGCGCGGGGTCACCGCCGAGAGCGGCCCAGGCCTGCTCCGTACCGGAGCTCTGTACGCGTGTCATGTCCGCACTATGGCACTGAGTGCCGCTTTTCAGTCATGGGCCTTGTGCTCGCCGGAGTTCCGTGCTGCTCGGTGTCGCGTACGCGGTCGTCCTGGCCGGCTTCCTCGTGCTGCTCCGGGGTGGGGTGCCCGCGGACCTGAGGATCCCGATGGCCGGGTACAGCCTGCTGCTCACCGCGATGGCCTACCGGTCCAGTACCTTCCGCCGGTACGCGGCCGTCGGCGGTGCGCTCTTCCTGCTCTCCGACGCGCCGGCTGATCGCCACCGGCATCGCCGGCCTGCCCCAACTGCCCGCCCCCGACGGTCGGTCTGGACGGGGTGCCGCAGGGCTACCGGGCGATGGACGAGCGCACGGCGCTGAAGGTGCTCGTCAAGCCGTGACGCCATGACGACGGGGCCGGACGGGAAGTGCTTCCCGTCCGGCCCCGGTTGCGCAGAGGTGCGGAGCCGACTACTTGACGGCGTTCAGGGCGTTGACGATGCCGTGGCCGTAGTAGCCGTTCACCTGGCTGTCGCCCTTGCAGGTCGTCGCGTCGACCAGCTGGCCGTCCGAGTTGTAGACCTTGGACGGGCAACCCGGGTTGACGGCCTGGGCCTTCAGCAGCTCCTGCAGCTGCGCAGGCGTGGCCATCGGGTGCGTGCTCTTCAGCAGGGCCGCGACGCCCGCGACATGCGGGGTGGCCATCGAGGTGCCCTGCTTGTAGCCGTACTGGCCGTTCACGACCGTCGAGAGCACACGGCCGTTGGCGTCCGGGGTGGCCGGGATCTGCCACTTGTCGCCGCCGGGGGCGGACACGTCGGCGACGCCCAGACCGAAGCTGGAGTAGTACGACTTGAAGCCCTGCGTGCCGGTCGCGGTCACCGTGACGACGCCCGGCAGCTGGGTCGGGATGTCGAAGCACTTGTGGGGGTCGATGGTGCGCGTCCCCGAAGGGGAGTCGTTCGGGCTGGAGCTGTCGACGATGCTGTCGGAGTTCAGGTCGTAGTTCTCGTTGCCCGCCGCGGCGACATTGAGGACGCCCTTGCGCTCGGCGTACTTCGTGGCGCGGGTGAGGGCGTCGAGCAGAGCCTTCTGGTCCGGGTCGTCCTGGCAGTTGAAGTACCAGGGGTCGACGTAGTAGCTGTTGTTGGTGACCTCGATGCCGTGCTCGGCGGCCCAGACGAAGCCGCAGACGACCGCCTCGGTGTAGAAGAGGCTGGTGCCGGGCTCACTGACCTTGATGCCGGCCACCTTGACACCGGGGGCGACACCGGTGACGCCGATGCCGTTGCGGGCGGCGGCGATCGTACCGGCGACATGCGTGCCGTGGTCACTGCCGTTGGTGTACGGACGCCAGGCGCCCTCGGTCGTGTCCGCCACGCCGCCGACGCAGTTGGCCGACTGCTCCCTGGAGAAGTTCGCCTTGAGGTCCTCATGGGTGTCGTCGACACCTGTGTCGATCACGCCGACGGTGACCGAGGCGCTGCCATCGTTGATCTTGCTGGCCTCGTCGGCCTGGATGGCGCGCATGTCCCACTGGTTGGGCTCCAGCGGCTCCTGGCCCGGGCCCGCGGCCGCGGCGGCCTTCGCGGCCTCCTCGGCGGTCAGCAGCTCGGTGCTGCCCTCCTCGGTCGTGGCGACGGACTTGAGCGGGGCGGTGCGGGTGGCACCGGCCGACTCGACGCCCGGGGTGTTGCGAATGGCCTTCGCGAAGTCGGGGTTCGAGGAGTGGACGACGATCACGCCTATTTGGTCGTGCGACGTCACGATCGTCCCGCCGGCCGCGGCTATCGCTCGGCGCACCACACCCGTGCTGTGTACGGGGGTGGTGTTGACGACGTACGACAGCTTCGGGCCGTCCGTCGAGACCGCCGCCGTGGGCAGTCCGTCCGACGGGGCGGCGGATGCGGCACTCGTCGGCAGGAAGCCGAGCGAGGCCGTGAGGGCCAATCCGACGGGCAGCGTCAGTACGCGGGTCCGTCTGGATCCCAGATGCGCCATGGGGTCTCCACATCATCCGTGTCAGCCGGCCGGACACGAGGTGTGTCCGGACGTGTGTATGAACGGTGAAGTTATCGCTGATCATCCGGCACATCAATGAATTGACGACATTCAGTTCGAAGGGTGCCGCCGATCGGGCGAAGCGGAGAAGTGGCAACTCGCGGTGAACCGCTTCGCCGCGCCCCACGTGCCGTTGTCAGGGGAGTCGCACACCAACCCCCCGACATCGAGGTTCTGTTGTGAAACCCACCGCCCCCACCACCGCACCCGCGTCGCGAGGAGAATCCGTGGCTACCGATGCATCGCCGCCCAAGGCCGGTCCCGACACCGGCCCTGCCCAGCCCACGACAGAACGGTTCGTCGAGGTCCAGGAGAGCGCGGAGTTCACCGAACTGCGCCGCGCTCACCGCTCGTTCGCCTTTCCGCTGACCATCGCGTTCGTGCTCTGGTACCTGCTCTACGTGCTGCTGTCGAACTACGCCGGCGGCTTCATGGGCACCACGGTGTACAGCAACATCAACGTGGCCTTCGTGTTCGGCCTCGCCCAGTTCGTCACCACCTTCCTCATCGCCTGGTTCTACGCGCGGCACGCCGCGGCGAAGCTCGACCCGAAGGCCGAGGCCATCAAGTCCCGTATGGAGGCCGACGCATGAGCGCCGCGTACCACTCGCATCCCGTGATCCAGCTCGCCGCCTCGTCCACCGCCGAGCACCGGCCGCTGATCATCACGCTCTTCGCGGTCTTCGTCGCCGCGACCCTGGGCATCACCGTCTGGGCGGGCCGGCAGACCAGGAGCGCCTCCGACTTCTACGCGGGCGGCCGCCAGTTCACCGCCTTCCAGAACGGGCTCGCGGTCTCCGGCGACTACATGTCCGCCGCCTCGTTCCTCGGAATCGCCGGCGCCATCGCCCTCTTCGGCTACGACGGCTTCCTCTACTCGATCGGCTTCCTCGTCGCCTGGCTGGTGGCCCTGCTGCTGGTCGCGGAACCGCTGCGCAACTCCGGCCGCTACACGATGGGCGACGTCCTCGCCTACCGGATGCGGCAGCGCCCGGTCCGTACCGCCGCGGGCGTCTCCACCATCGTCGTCTCGATCTTCTACCTGCTGGCGCAGATGGCGGGCGCGGGCGTGCTCGTCTCGCTGCTCCTCGGCATCACCAGCGACGCCGGAAAGATCCTCATCGTCGCCCTGGTCGGCGTCCTGATGATCGTGTACGTCACCATCGGCGGCATGAAGGGAACCACCTGGGTGCAGATGGTCAAGGCCGTCCTGCTCATCGCCGGTGCCCTCCTGATGACCTTCCTGGTGCTGCTCAAGTTCGACTTCAACATCTCCGACCTGCTGGGCACGGCCGCCGAGAAGAGCGGTCACGGAGCGGCGTTCCTGGAGCCCGGCCTGAAGTACGGTGCCACCGGCACCTCGAAGCTGGACTTCCTCTCCCTCGGCATCGCCCTGGTCCTCGGCACCGCCGGGCTCCCGCACATCCTGATCCGCTTCTACACCGTCCCGACCGCCAAGGCCGCCCGGAAGTCGGTGAACTGGGCCATCGGCATCATCGGCGCCTTCTACCTGATGACGATCGCGCTCGGATTCGGCGCCGCGGCGCTCATCGGCCCGGACGAGATCAGGGCGAAGAACCCGGCCGGCAACGCCGCGGCACCGCAGCTCGCCGAATACCTCGGCGGGGTCGGTACGACGGGCGGAGCGGTGCTGCTCGCCGTGATCTCGGCCGTCGCCTTCGCCACGATCCTCGCCGTCGTCGCGGGCCTCACCCTCGCCTCCTCGTCCTCCTTCGCCCACGACATCTACGCCAACGTCATCCGCAAGGGGAAGGCCACCGAGAAGGAGGAGATGCGGGCCGCCCGCTGGTCCACCGTCCTCATCGGCGCGGTCGCGATCATCCTCGGCGCCTTCGCCCGCGACATGAACGTCGCCGGCCTGGTGGCTCTCGCCTTCGCGGTCGCCGCCTCCGCCAACCTCCCGACCCTCCTCTACAGCCTCTTCTGGAAGCGGTTCACCACCCAGGGCGCCCTGTGGTCGATCTACGGCGGTCTGGCCGGCTCGGTGATCCTGGTGCTGTTCTCGCCGGTCGTCTCCGGCAACGCGAAGACATCGATGTTCAAGGGCGTCGACTTCGCCTGGTTCCCGCTGGAGAACCCGGGCCTGATCTCCATCCCCCTGGGCTTCCTGCTCGGCTGGCTCGGCTCCCTCCTCTCGAAGGAGGAGCCGGACAAGGGCAAGTACGCCGAACTGGAGGTCAAGTCCCTCACCGGCGTCGGCGCCCACTGACGAGAAGGAATTAATCGAAAAGTTCGAGCCACGCACCACGCTGTTCCCGCGGCCGCGTCGTAGAGTCCTACGACGCGGCCGCGCCGTACCTCGTGGCAATCGGGCCACCTGCGTGTCGCAGGTCTCGCGTAGTCTCGGAGAAGTCAGATCCGCAACCGGGATCCACCGGGGGAGGGGGCCCACCATGCTCATCGACACCTACGACCGGGTCGCCACCGACCTGCGCGTGTCGCTGACCGACCGCTGCAACCTGCGGTGCACCTACTGCATGCCCGAAGAGGGACTGCAGTGGCTGGCCAAGCCGGACCTGCTGAGCGACGACGAGATCGTCCGGCTCGTCCGTATCGCCGTCACCCAGCTGGGGATCACGGAAGTCCGCTTCACCGGCGGCGAGCCGCTGCTGCGCCCCGGCCTCGTCTCCATCGTCGAGCAGTGCGCGGCGCTGACACCCCGCCCGAAGCTGTCCCTGACCACCAACGGCATCGGGCTGAAGCGCACCGCAGCCGCCCTCAGGGCCGCCGGACTGGACCGGGTCAATGTCTCCCTGGACACCCTGCGCCCCGACGTCTTCAAGACCCTCACCCGCCGCGACCGCCACCACGACGTGCTGGCAGGCCTCGAAGCCGCCCACGGCGTCGGCCTCACCCCGGTCAAGATCAACACCGTGCTGATGCCGGGGCTCAACGAGGACGAGGCCCCCGACCTGCTCGCCTGGGCCATGGAGCACGGATACGAACTCCGCTTCATCGAGCAGATGCCGCTCGACGCCCAGCACGGCTGGAAGCGCGACGGCATGATCACGGCAGGCGACATCCTCGCCTCGCTGCGCACCCGCTTCGCCCTCACCGCCGAGGGCGAGGAGGAGCGCGGCTCCGCCCCCGCCGAGCGCTGGCTCGTCGACGGCGGACCTCACCGGGTCGGCGTCATCGCCTCCGTCACCCGCCCGTTCTGCCGGGCCTGCGACCGCACCCGGCTCACCGCCGACGGCCAGGTGCGGACCTGCCTGTTCGCCCGCGAGGAGACCGATCTGCGCGGCGCGCTGCGGTCCGAGGCCCCGGACGAGGAGATCGCCCGGATCTGGCGTCTCGCGATGTGGGGAAAAAAGGCCGGATCCGGTCTGGACGACCCGTCGTTCCTGCAGCCCGACCGCCCGATGTCGGCGATCGGCGGCTAGCTAGGGGCGTGTGTCGGAAGTGCCGCCGTCCGCCCGAAGGGCGGGCCCGGCGGCGTGCGGTCGCAAGGCGGGGGGTCGTCCTCGTACCGGACGTACGTGGACGACCCCGACAACGCAGCGAGCGTGCCAGGCGTTGCGGGGCAGGCGGGACTTCCGGCACACGCCCCAGCCCCATCGCAGCGGCGAACGGCCCTCAGCGGCCCTCGGCCGAGGACTCCCACTCCGCCAGCGTCACGACATCCTTCAGGAAACCTCGTACCCCCAGGAACGAGGAGAGATGCTCCCGGTGCTCGTCGCAGGCCAGCCAGGTCTTACGGCGCTCGGGAGTGTGCAGCTTCGGATTGTTCCAGGCCAGCACCCATACGGCGGCCGTACGGCAGTCCTTGGCGGAACAGATCGGTGCGGTGGCGGCATGTTCGGGGGAGTTCACGGACTCAACCCTAGGGCCCTGCGAGAGCCGGAGAAAAAACGACGCCGAGCAGCCACGGGGGGAGCTGCCCGGCGTCGGTCTGTCGCTCCGACGGGGGATGCGGAGCGCGTAGGCAGTATGTCACGCGGACCGGGGTGCGGTGCACCTGAACCTCATGATTGATCTGAGCTCTTCTTGAGGCTTCGGGTGTGCCACGCACTCAACTGTGCTCATGCGGTTCCGCCCCACCGCCGGCCCGGTCGGCCGCCGGTCCGGATTCCGCGGGACCGGCCACCGGGGCGGCGTCGAGCATCGGCCGGGCGGGCGGCGGAACGAAGGTCGAGGGCAGCGAAGGGGGTGTCTCCCGGCCCGCGTTGGCGATGACGACGGCGACGTACGGAAGCAGGGCACCCAGGACGAGCGCCACGATGGCCACAGGCTTCTCGATGTTCCACAGCACTGCGGCCAGGATCACCGCGACCGTCCGTACGGACATCGAGATCACATAGCGGCGCTGCCTGCCGCGCACGTCGTCCGCGAGGCTCTGCCGCGCTCCAGTGATCCGGAAGACCTCCGCCCCGCTCTGCTTCCACATCACGTCCACCACCCTTCCCCGGGCTCCCCGCGAGCCACTCCCACGGTACGCCCGGCATCCGACGGGTTCGAGACCGGGGCACGCCGTATCCACGCACAACCGCACCCTCGTGGCACGTACGGACCCGTCCGGCATGCGGCGTACGGCCGATGGGCCGAGACTGGGCGCACATGCGCGACAGCGCGCCGCATGAGGAGGCGACATGGGCTGGTTGTGGGCAATCGTCGTGGGGCTGGTCCTCGGTCTGATCGCCAAGGCGATCCTGCCGGGCAAACAGAACATCCCGCTCTGGCTGACGACCGTTTTCGGCATGATCGGCAGCGTCCTCGGCAATTCCGTCGCGACCTGGATCGGCGTCAACGACACCGCGGGCATCGACTGGACGCGCCACCTGCTGCAGCTGATCGGCGCCGTGGTCGTCGTCGGTGTCGGCGACATGCTCTGGACATCGATGCGCGGAACCAGACAGAAGGCCTGATCCAGCACTCGTACAGCACACCGCGGCCGGGCACGCATGTCGCGTGCCCGGCCGCGGTCCGCGTCCGTTTCCGGTCAGCCGGCGATGACCTCGACGGCCGCGAGGTTCTTCTTGCCCCGGCGCAGCACCAGCCAGCGCCCGTGCAGCAGCTCCTCACGGGCCGGTGCGCTCTCGCCGTCCGTGACCTTGACGTTGTTCACGTACGCACCGCCCTCCTTCACCGTGCGGCGGGCGCCCGACTTGCTCGGCGCCAGGCCGACCTCCACCAGCAGGTCGACCAGCGGGCCGAGCTCGGTGACCTGCGCGTGCGGCACCTCGGACAGAGCGGCGCTCAGCGTCGCCTCGTCCAGCTCGCCGAGCTCGCCCTGGCCGAAGAGCGCCTTCGACGCCGCGATGACCGCGGCGCACTGGTCGGCGCCGTGCACCAGCGTCGTCAGCTCCTCGGCCAGCGCGCGCTGCGCCGTCCGGGCCTGCGGGCGCTCCTCGGTGAGCTTCTCCAGCTCCTCCAGGTCCGCGGGGGTCCGGAAGCTGAGGATGCGCATGTACCGGGAGACGTCCCGGTCGTCCACGTTCAGCCAGAACTGGTAGAACGCGTACGGCGTCGTCATCGCCGGGTCGAGCCAGACGGCTCCGCTCTCGGACTTGCCGAACTTGGTCCCGTCCGCCTTCGTCATCAGCGGGGTCGCCAGCGCGTGCACCTCGGCGCCCGGCTCCAGCCGGTGGATCAGGTCGAGGCCCGCGGTGAGGTTGCCCCACTGGTCGCTGCCGCCCTGCTGGAGGGTGCAGCCGTGGCGACGGTACAGCTCCAGGAAGTCCATGCTCTGGAGCAGCTGGTAGCTGAACTCGGTGTAGCTGATGCCCTCGTCGGACTCCAGCCGCCGGGCGATGGAGTCCTTGGTCAGCATCTTGTTGACGCGGAAGTGCTTGCCGACGTCCCGGAGGAACTCGATCGCGGACATGCCCGCGGTCCAGTCCAGGTTGTTCACCATGATCGCCGCGTTCTCGCCCTCGAAGGACAGGAACGGCTCGATCTGGGACCGCAGCCGCGACACCCAGTTGGCGACCGTCTCCGGGTCGTTCAGCGTGCGCTCGGCGGTCGGCCGCGGGTCACCGATCTGACCGGTGGCCCCGCCCACCAGGGCGAGCGGCCGCAGACCGGCCAGCTGGAGCCGGCGCATGGTGAGCACCTGCACCAGATGGCCCACGTGCAGACTCGCCGCGGTGGGGTCGTAACCGCAATAGAACGTGACGGGACCGTCCGCGAGAGCCTTGCGCAGGGCGTCCTCATCGGTGGACTGGGCGAACAGCCCACGCCACTTCAGCTCGTCGACGATGTCCGTCACGGTTCCGTGTCTCCTCAGCTACGTGTATCGAAAGGCAACAGCCAGTCTAGGCGGGTCACACGCCCGCGCTCACCGAGCTCATGTTGAAGTCCGGGATCCGCAGCGCGGGCATGGCGGCCCGGGTGAACCAGTCGCCCCACTCGCGCGGCAGCGTCTTCTCCGTACGGCCCGCTTCCGTGGCCCGCGACAGCAGATCCACCGGAGACTCGTTGAACCGGAAGTTGTTCACCTCGCCGACGACCTCGCCGTCCTCGACGAGATACACCCCGTCGCGGGTCAGCCCGGTCAGCAGCAGCGTCGCCGGATCGACCTCCCGGATGTACCACAGGCAGGTCAGCAGCAGCCCCCGGCCGGTCGTCGCCGCCACCATCTCCTCCAGCGACCGCTCACCGCCGCCTTCGAGCAGCAGATTGTCGATCGCCGGCGCGACCGGAAGCCCGGTCAGCCCCGCCGTGTGCCGGGTGGTCGTCAGGTGCTCCAGCCTGCCGTCCCGGATCCAGTCGGTCGACGTCAGCGGCAGACCGTTGTCGAAGACGGAGGCGCCGTCCCCGGAGGCATGGGCGATCACGAACGGCGCCGACTCCAGACCCGGTGCGTGCGGGTCGCTGCGCAGCGACAGCGGCAGCTCGGACAGCGTCTCGCCGATCCTCGTCCCGCCGCCGGGCTTGGAGAACACCGTCCGGCCCTCCGCGGCGTCCCGTGCCGTCGACGACCACAGCTGGTAGATCAGCAGATCGGCCACCGCGGTCGGCGGCAGCAGCGTCTCGTACCGCCCGGCGGGCAGCTCGACACGGCGCTCCGCCCAGCGCAGCCGCTGCGCGAGTTCCGCGTCGAGCTCGGCCGGGTCGACGTCCTTGAAGTCGCGCGTGGAACGGCCCGCCCAGGTCGACCGGGTCCGGTCGGGGGACTTGGCGTTGAGCTCCAGCGTCCCGTTCGGCTGGTCGTGGCGCAGCCGCAGCCCCGTCGAGGTGCCCAGATAGGTCGAGGTCAGCTGATGGTGCGCGAAGCCGTACAGCTCGCGCCCGCCGGCCCGGGCGCGGGCGAAGGCGTCACCGAGTGCCGGGGCGAACTCCGCGAACACGTCGGAACCCGTCTCGGCCGGGGCGTCCGTGAAATCGGGCGACGACGGCACACCGGTGACCAGCGGCTGCGCGTCCTCGGCCGGACCTGCGCCACGCGCGGCCGCCTCGGCGGCCCGGACCAGCGGCTCCAGGTCCTCGGCGGTGACGGCGGACCGCGACACGACTCCGGACGCGGCCCCCTCGGCACCGTCGACGGTCGCGATGACGGTCAGGGTGCGCCCCCGGGTCACCCCGTTCGTGGTGAGCGCGTTGCCCGCCCAGCGCAGATTGGCGGAGGACTCCTCGTCGGCGATGACGACACAGCCGTCGGCGGTGGACAGTTCGAGCGCGCGCTCGACGATCTCGTACGGCTTGCTGACGCGGCTCATCGGCCCGCCTCCTGCGTCGTGTTGAGGATGTTCACGCCTCGGAAGAGGGCGGAGGGGCAGCCGTGCGAGACGGCCGCGACCTGGCCCGGCTGGGCCTTGCCGCAGTTGAAGGCGCCGCCCAGGACGTACGTCTGCGGGCCGCCGACCTTCTCCATCGAGCCCCAGAAGTCCGTCGTCGTCGCCTGGTACGCGACATCGCGCAGCTGCCCGGCCAGCTTGCCGTTCTCGATGCGGAAGAACCGCTGCCCGGTGAACTGAAAATTGTAGCGTTGCATGTCGATCGACCAGGACCGGTCGCCGACCACATAGATGCCGCGTTCCACCCCGCCGATCAGATCCTCCGTGGACAGGCCGCCCGGGTCCGGCTGCAGCGACACGTTCGCCATCCGCTGCACGGGAACATGGCTCGGCGAGTCCGCGTACGCGCACCCGTTGGACCGGCCGAGACCCGTCAGCTTCGCGATCCGCCGGTCCAGCTGGTAGCCGACCAGCGTCCCGTCCTTGATCAGGTCCCAGGACTGGCCCTCGACACCCTCGTCGTCGTACCCGACGGTCGCGAGTCCGTGCTCGGCGGTCCGGTCGCCCGTCACATTCATGACAGGGGAGCCGTACGCCAGCTTGCCCAGCTGGTCGAAGGTGGCGAACGAGGTACCGGCGTACGCCGCCTCGTACCCCAGCGCCCGGTCCAACTCGGTGGCATGGCCGATCGACTCATGGATCGTCAGCCAGAGGTTCGACGGGTCGACCACCAGGTCGTACGTCCCCGCCTCGACGCTCGGAGCGCGCATCTTCTCCGCGAGCAGCCCCGGGATCCGCTCCAGCTCGGAATCCCAGTCCCAGCCGGTTCCGGTGAGGTACTCCCAGCCGCGTCCCACCGGAGGGGCGATGGTCCGCATCGAGTCGAACTCACCCGTCGTTCCGTCCACGGCGACCGCGGTGAACTGCGGGTGCAGCCGGACCCGCTGCTGGGTGGTGACGGTGCCCGCCGTGTCCGCGTAGAACTTGTTCTCGTGGACGGTCACCAGCGAGGCGTCCACATGCGCGACGCCCTCGGCGCCCAGGAGCCGGCTGCTCCATTCGGCGAGGAGCCCCGCCTTCTCCTCGTCCGGTACGGAGAACGGGTCGATGTCGTACGCCGACACCCAGGTCCGCTCACCGTGCACCGGCTCGTCCGCCAGCTCCACGCGCTCGTCCGAGCCCGCCGCCGCGATCACCTTCGCCGAGAGCTTCGCCATGGCGACCGCCTGGGACGCCACCTTCGCCGCGGCGTCCATGGTCAGATCCACCCCGGACGCGAACCCCCACGCACCGCCGTGCACCACCCGTACCGCGTACCCGAGGTCGGTGGTGTCCGAGGTCCCCGACGGCCGGGCGTCCCGCAGCCGCCAGGACGCGCTGCGCACCCGCTCGAAACGGAAGTCCGCATGCGTGGCGCCCAGCGCGCGGGCCCGGGCGAGCGCCGCGTCGGCGAGGGCCCGTAGCGGCAGGGCCAGGAACGACTGATCTACCTCATGAGGCATGTAGTACTCCGTCTTTTCGGCATGTGTCCGCAGTGAACCATGCCGTGCGTCGAGGGCGACCGGCCATAGGTTTCTCCGGACGAGCGCGCCGGGCTCGTCAACGGGTTCGGCGTGGGCCACCCGAGTCCTGGATCTGATCGCTCTGCCTCGAACGGGGCTTCATCTCTTACGAGATGGCCCTCCGGGCAAGCCGCCCCGGCCGATCACAGGTCGCCGTCGATCACGCCCGCCCTGAACGCGGCCCACCCCGAGGCCGTGAACCGCAGGGGGGTGCGTGCGGGGTCTTTCGAGTCGCGTACGGCCGTTGCTCCTCCGGGGAGGATGGCGACTTCTACGCAGTTGTTCTCGGCTCCACTGGCGGAGGACCTGCGCCAGGCCGCGATCGAGAGGTCGTGTCCGAACAGCTCCGCCTCGGGCGCGTTCACCTTCTGTGGCCTTCTTCCATCTCAGCTATGCGTGCGGCCGAGTCCTCCGTGGACAGCGCCGTGGCACGAATCCGCTCGAACGCCTTCGCGAAGGGCGACGCTCCTTCGCCCTCAAGGTAAGTCTCTCCGCTGAGGTTTTCCAGCAGAACCACGTCCGGGGCGGGTCCGGGGAAACCGACCATGCTGAAGCCGCCTACGACTCCAGGATGCGCGGTTGAGTCCAACGGCATCAGTTGGATGGTCACGTTGTGCATCTCCGCCGAATCGAGCAGGCGTCGCAACTGCTCGCGCATGGTGGCGGGACGGACGGCGAATCGCTGGTGGAGCGCGGCCTCGTGGATGATGGCCCACAGCTCCAACGGCTTTCCCGGTCGAGTGAGTACGGACTGCCGGGCCAGCCGCACTTCGGCAAGTGCCGCAACTTCGTCGGTGGTGCGGAACGTTGTGATTCCCGCGATGTTCTCGCGCGCGTACGCAGCGGTCTGCAACAGGCCCGGGATCACCAGTGGCGACCATTCGCAGATCTGCGAGGCATCGGACTCCAGCGAGATGTAGTCGGCGTAGGCGGGGGACACGATTCCGCTGTAGGTCTGCCACCACCCCTTCCTGCTGGCGTCCTTGGCCAGATTGTCCAGGGCGTTGAGCGTTTCCGGATCGTTGATCCCGTAGACCCCGAGCAGCGTCACGACATCGCCGGGCCTGATGGCCTGATTGGCGCTCTCGATCTTCGACAGCTTCGGGCCTTTCCAGCCCATTGCGACGGCGGCCTCGTCGAGCGTCAGACCTGCGCCGTTCCGCAGACGTCTGAGCGTGGATCCCAGGCGTCGGCGCCGGACGGTCGGTACCACGGGAGAGTTGGGCATGTCGCAGTCATACCTCAGTAGTTGGCGGTGCTGAATACCTTCCGGGAGCTCGTAACCGAAGGGGGTGGAAAACTTGCTACCCAGGGTGGATGAGGTGCGCCATCGCTACTCATCGCCACTTAGCGTGCATGCGCAATTGCCCTGTGTGGCGGAAGTCAATACTTCCCGCGGCCCCGCGCCGCAGGCTGGAGGCGTCATGTTCGGCATGGCCGACGAGGAAGACCAGGACCCGCAATCCCCGCCACCCGCCGTCGGGCGCTACGTGCGCTACCGGAGCCGCGGATTCGCGGCACACATCAACGCCTCCGGCCCGAACCTCCGCTCCGTACGTGAGCTCACCGCCAAGGCCCTGGCCGAGCTCGGCGTGCAGGGCGACGTGGCCGACATCGCGCAACTTGTCGTGTCGGAGCTCGTCGGGAACGCCGTCCGGGCCTGCGGGGATCACGTGCCCGTCGTGGTGGAGGTGTACGCCGCGGCCTTCGGGGTCGCGGTCAATGTCCATGACCCCGACCCCCGCACCGTTCCGCGCCGTCGCGGTATCGCACTGGACGACGCGGAGGCCGAGGTCGGCCGGGGTCTCGCGTTGCTGGACCTGCTCGCGCCGGGCTGGCACGTGGTTCGATCGTCGATCGGCAAGCAGATCCGGTGCCGGGTCCCCTGCACGGCCGGGTGAGTCTCGCCGTGTGGGGGGCGATGGGTCGGGCGAGCCGTGGCATATGGCCGCCCAGGGGTTGGGCGGATCCGTATCAGCACGCAACAAGTGTAGGTACGATTCAAGAATGTAGGTACTTTTCGCGGTGGCCGCCGAAGGGAGCCCCGATGAGCACAATCTCCGTCCGCGAGTTCTCGTACAACCCGAGTGCCGTCTTCGCGCGCGTGGAAAAGGGAGAGGCGATTCAGGTGACGAGACACGGCAATGTCATTGCCATACTGCTTCCTGGCACCGGGGCCTCGGAGCGATATGCCCCGCTTGTCGCGCAGGGGCAGATCAGGCTGAAGCCGGCCACGACGGCCGATCTCGACCGTCTGCCGGTCTGCGAACCGCCGAAAAATGTCTCCCCCCTGGATATCCTGCTCGGCGAGCGTGAGGACGATCCGCGTTGATCTACATGGACAGCTCGGCGATCGTCACTCTGCTGAGTGGGCGCGACCATGCTCGTGAGCTGCGAGCTCATCTCGCGGGGCGATCGGTGGCACCCCTGGCGACCAGCAGCCTCGGCTTCGTAGAGACGGTTCGGACCCTGGACCAAGTCGGTAGCTTTCCCCATCTCATAGGGGATCTGACTCGGGACTTCACCGAGATCCTCTTGACCGACGAGGTGCGGGACGCGGCTGCCGCCCTTTCGGGCAGAGTACGGACTCTCGATGCGATTCACGTGGCCAGCGCTCAGGTGCTGGGAACGTCGCTCGACGTACTCATCAGTTACGACAAGCGGATGCTGGAGGTTGCCGAGAGCATTGGCCTTCCTGTCGAAGCGCCGGGCTTTCGCTGAGGCGTTCACGTCGTGGGAAACGGTCGGTCCGGGTGGGCACTGTAGGAACCCCACAGTGCCTCGCGGAAGCCACTGTCAGGGGCCGAGTCCTTGGAAAGCGCCCGGTACCGATAGGTTTTCGAGGTACCAGACCGCTATCGAAAGGGTGATCCGTTGAGCCGCTCGGTTCTCGTCACCGGAGGAAACCGGGGCATCGGCCTCGCCATCGCCCGCGCTTTCGCCGACAACGGCGACAAGGTCGCGATCACGTACCGCTCGGGCGAGCCGCCCCGGGTCCTCACCGAAGCGGGGGTCCTGGCCGTCCGGTGCGACATCACCGACGCCGAGCAGGTGGAGCAGGCATACAAGGAGATCGAGGAGAAGCACGGTCCGGTCGAGGTACTGGTCGCCAACGCCGGTATCACCAAGGACCAGTTGCTGATGCGGATGTCCGAGGAGGACTTCACGTCCGTACTCGACACCAACCTCACCGGCACCTTCCGGGTCGTCAAGCGTGCCAACCGCGGCATGCTGCGCGCCAAGAAGGGCCGCGTCGTCCTCATCTCCTCCGTCGTCGGCCTTCTCGGCTCGGCGGGGCAGGCCAACTACGCCGCGTCCAAGGCCGGCCTGGTCGGCTTCGCCCGGTCGCTGGCGCGTGAGCTCGGCTCGCGGAACATCACTTTCAACGTCGTCGCACCCGGCTTCGTCGACACCGACATGACCCAGGTGCTCACCGAGGAGCAGCGCAAGGGCATCGTGTCCCAGGTGCCGCTCGGCCGCTACGCGCAGCCCGAGGAGATCGCCGCCGCGGTGCGCTTCCTCGCCTCCGACGACGCGTCGTACATCACTGGAGCCGTCATCCCCGTTGACGGCGGATTGGGCATGGGTCACTGACCACCATGATCGGAATTCTCGACGGCAAGCGCATCCTCATCACCGGTGTGCTGATGGAGTCGTCCATCGCCTTCCACACCGCCAAGGTCGCCCAGGAGCAGGGTGCCGAAGTCATCCTGACCGCCTTCCCCCGGCCCACGCTGACGGAGCGCATCGCCAAGAAGCTGCCCAAGCCCGCCAAGGTCATCGAGCTGGACGTGACCAACACCGAGCACCTGGACCGGCTCGAAGGCCTGGTCCGTGAGGAGCTCGGTTCGCTGGACGGCGTCGTCCACTCCATCGGCTTCGCGCCGCAGGACGCGCTCGGCGGCAACTTCCTGAACACCCCGTTCGAGTCCGTCGCCACGGCGATGCACGTCTCGGCGTTCTCGCTGAAGTCGCTCGCCATGGCCTGCAAGCCGCTGATGAGCGAGGGCGGCTCGATCGTCGGCCTCACCTTCGACGCACAGTTCGCCTGGCCGCAGTACGACTGGATGGGCCCGGCCAAGGCCGCGCTGGAGGCCACCTCCCGCTACCTCGCCCGCGACCTGGGCAAGGACGACATCCGCTGCAACCTGATCTCCGCCGGGCCCATCGGCTCGATGGCCGCCAAGTCCATCCCGGGCTTCTCGGAGCTCGCGGACGTGTGGAACACCCGCTCCCCGCTGTCCTGGAACATGGCCGACCCGGAGCCGGCCGGCCGCGGTGTCGTCGCCCTGCTCTCGGACTTCTTCCCGAAGACCACGGGTGAGATCATCCACGTCGACGGCGGCGTGCACATGATGGGTGCCTGACCTCGTAGAACCCGGCACGACCCGGCCGTGTACCACCTCAGAGCAGGTGGTGCGCGGCCGTCGTCCGTCCCCGCGCGGTCTTCCCCCGCTCAAGTCGAAAAGACGGTCGATCCACCGCAGAATGTGGTGGAACCGGACTTTTGGTCAGGCTGCGGAGGTGATCGCTGTGCGCTCCACACGTCGCCGAACCTGGGCCCTGCTGGCGGCCTCGGCCGTCGCTGTCGCACTCGCCGCCCCCATAGGCATATCCGTCGTGGGGCGGATGGGCGCCGGAGCGTCCGCACCCGCCGGCCCCACCCCGGACCCCTCCGGTGCCGACTGCCGTACGACGGTCCAGGGCTCCCAGGTGGTCGCCTACTGCCACAACCCGTACCCCTCCACCGACCGGGTACAGCTGCACACCGAATGCGGCCGTTGGTGGGACATCGACGCGGACGGCATACCCGTCGACGTGGCTCCCGGACAGACCGTGCGGCTCGACGACCGCTGCTGGAAGGAAGTCGCCTCCGCCTGGGTCACCCACCGCCGGATACAGGTCCCCCCTTCGGATCAGATCCGTTCCGCCAGACAGCTCAGTGCGTGGCTCGCCGCCTCGGCGGCCGCGGTCTCCGCGTCACCGGCCCGGATCGCCTCGACCAGTCGCCCATGATCCATATGGTTTTCCGGCCGCAGTTCGTGCCCGACATCGACCCGCAGATAGTCGCGCAGCAGATCCCCCAGATCGGCATAGAGACCCGTCAGTACGTCATTGTGCGAAGCGGCGACCACGGCCAGATGCAGCGTCGCATCCGCTGCCACGAACGCCTCCGCGTCCCCTGCGGCCCAGGTCTCCTCGCGGCGCGCCATGAGAGCGTCCAACTGCTTCAGATCCCGCTCGGTGCGCCGGACGGCCGCCAGCCGGGCCGCCGACGACTCCAGTGTCGAGCGCAGCTCGGCGACATGGCGCGGGTCGGCGGAGGCGAAACGGCGGTGCATCACCCCGGCCAGTTCGCTGGTGGCGACGACATACGTGCCCGACCCCTGGCGGATGTCCAGCAGCCCGTTGTGCGCGAGCGCGCGCACCGCCTCGCGGACGGTGTTGCGGGCCACGCCCAACTGCTCGACCAGCTCGGGTTCGGTCGGAATCCGCGAACCGACGGGCCACTCGCCCGAGGTGATCTGATTCCTCAACTGGGCAATCACCTGGTCGGCGAGTGCCGAACGTCGCGGAGACGTCAGCGCCATGATGCTCCTTGCTCGGGTCCCGGGGTCAACGGATTCTCGGGGCTGCGGGTTTCCCGAGGATTTCCGAAGGTTTCCGAAGGTTTCCGAAGGTTCTCAGACGATTGGACAATCAATCATCCCATGATTCTATGATGGGCCCCATGTTCGACGACGAGCCCCAGCGCCAGCCCCTGACCCTGAAAAGGCACACCACCGCGGCGAGCACCCCCATGGACTCCCCGGCCCCGCCGGCCGCCGCAGGTCCCGCCTCCTGGCTCCTCCGCCTGGTCGCCGTCGGTCTCGTCCTCACCGCGCTCAATCTCCGCCCCGCCATCACCAGCCTCGGCGCCCTCCTCGAAGAGGTACGGGACGGGCTGCACATGAGCGGCAGCGTCGCCGGTGTCCTCACCTCCGTACCGCCGCTCTGCTTCGCCGTCTTCGGCATCATGGCGCCGCGTCTCGCCCGCCGCTTCGGCACCGGCGCGGTCGTCTGCGCCGGCATGGCCGCCATCATGTCCGGACTGCTGATCCGGCCCCTCGTCGGCTCCACGGCCGGTTTCCTTGCCGCCAGCGCCCTCGCCCTCATGGGCATCGCTGTCAGCAATGTCCTGATGCCGGTGATCGTCAAACGCTGGTTCCCGGACCGGGTCGGCTCCATGACCGGCCTCTACTCCATGGCGCTCGCCCTCGGCACCTCACTCGCCGCAGCCGTCACCGTGCCCATGACCGATGCGCTCGGCGGCAGTTGGAAGGCCGGTCTGGGGATCTGGGCCGTGCTCGCGGCGGCGGCGGTCCTGCCCTGGATCCCGCTGGTACGGGACCGGAGCGGCGCCCAGGGGCAGCCCGCCACCCAGCAGCACCGGGACGTTCCGGCCCTGCGGATCACCCGCTCCCGTACCGCCTGGGCCCTCGCCTGCTTCTTCGGCCTCCAGGCCACGGCCGCGTACATCACCATGGGCTGGATGCCGCAGATCTTCCGCGATGCCGGGGTCTCCGCCGGCACGGCGGGCGTGCTGCTCGCCGTCACGATGGCCATGGGCGTGCCGCTCGCCTTCGTCATCCCGAGGGCCGCCGCCCGGATGCGGAACCAGGGGCCGATCGCCGTCGTGCTCGGCACCTGCGGCCTCATCGGCTACGCCGGTCTCTACCTCGCACCGGCGGGCGGCGCCTGGGTCTGGGCGCTCCTCCTCGGCATAGCCAACTGTGCCTTCCCGCTCGCCCTCACCATGATCGGCATGCGGTCCCGCAGCGGCGCCGGAGTGGTCCGGCTGTCGGCGTTCGCCCAGTCCACCGGCTATCTGATCTCGATCCCCGGCCCGCTGCTGGTCGGCGTGCTCTACCAGCACAGCGGCGGGTGGGGGCTGCCGATCGCGCTGATGGCGGGCCTCATGGTGCCGCAGATGGTGGCGGGAATTCTGGCCGGGCGGGACCGGACGATCGAGGACGAAAGCTGAGATGCGAGACTGGCCCCATGCCAGTGCTCGATCCGAATCCCCAGAACGGTCAGAAGAAGCTTCTCCTCGTGCTCGGAGTGATGCTCCTGATCACGGTGATCATCGGAGTGATCGCTTCGATCGCCTCTCCCTGACACCTGCCCGAGTGCCCTGCCCCGACGTCCCCGCAGGGGATGGTGGGGCTAGCACCACCATCCCCTAGGGGGCCAGGGTCAGGGGGAAGTGGGTGGGTCACCGGATGGGACGGGCGCCGCCGGATCCGTAGGTTTCAGGTATCAGAACCGTTGACCCACGGAGGCGGACATGTCGGCCCGTACGCACACCCGATCGCCCCGCCCCGCGTCGTCCGGCGTCGAGATCCGGCTGCCGTGGTGGGCCGTCGCGCTGCCTTCGGTCGCGTTCGCCGCCCTCCTGCTGATGATCGTGGGATCGGGCCAGGCGCACGCGGCGACGGGCGATCCGGCGATCGGCCGGTTGCTTCAGCGAATCGTGGACCTGCTGGCCCTCTGAGGGCGTTCACCCGCAGCGGGGGAGCCCTTCAACACCCTGCGACGGGCGGCTCATTTCATGCGAAGCTGAGGTGTATGAGCGTCGACACACCTCGCAGGATCGTCCTTCTCAGGCACGCAAAGGCGGAATGGTCGCAGGACTCCGACCACGAGCGGCCGCTCGCGGAGCGTGGCCGCAAGGATGCGCCCGTGGCAGGCCGCAAACTCGTCGATTCCGGCATCGTCGTCGATCTGGCCCTCTGCTCGACCTCCGCCAGGACGCACGAGACCTGGAAGCTGGCGGTGCACGAGATGCCGAAGCGTCCCAAGACCGTGTACGCGGAGCGGCTCTACGAGGCCTCGCTCGGCGAGCTGATCGCCCTGATCAACGAGACCCCCGATGAAGTGCGGAACCTGCTGATCATCGGCCACAACCCAGGGATGCACGCTCTCGCCGACGCCCTCTCCGCATCGGCGGAGGGCGACACCCTGGCCCGGATGACCCACGGCGGATTCCCGACCGCCGCATTCGCCGTCATCGAGTTCTCCGGCTCCTGGAAGGGCGTGGAGCACGGCGTGGGCAAGCTGATCGAGTACTGGACGCCGAACGACTGATCGCGACGGCGTACGCGGACGGGCCCGGCACCTCACCCGTGCCGGGCCCATCCGCGTATCCGGGACTCGAAGCCATCGATCGGTCAGACGAGACCGTCGGCCGCCTCGACCTCTTCACGGGTGATCCCGAGCAGATACAGCACGGTGTCCAGGAACGGCACGTTCACCGCGGTGTGCGCGGCCTCGCGGACGAGCGGCTTCGCGTTGAAGGCGACCCCGAGGCCGGCGGTGTTCAGCATGTCCAGGTCATTCGCACCGTCACCGATCGCGACGGTCTGCGCCAGCGGCACCCCGGCCTGCTCGGCGAAACTGCGCAGCAGCCGGGCCTTGCCCGCCCGGTCCACGACGTCGCCCACGACCCGCCCGGTGAGCTTGCCGTCGACCACTTCCAGAGTGTTGGCGGAGGCGAAGTCGAGCCCGAGCCGTTCCTTCAGGTCGTCCGTGACCTGCGTGAAGCCGCCGGAGACGACGCCCACTTGATAGCCGAGCCGCTTCAGCGTGCGGATCAGCGTGCGCGCACCGGGGGTCAGCCGCACCTCGGCGCGCACCTTGTCCACCACCGACACATCGAGCCCCGCCAGCAGCGCCACCCGCGCGTGCAGCGACTGCTCGAAGTCGAGCTCGCCACGCATCGCCTGCGCGGTCACCTCGGCGACCTTGTCCTCACAGCCGGCGTGCGCCGCGAACAGCTCGATGACCTCGTCCTGGATCAGCGTCGAGTCGACATCCATGACGACCAGCCGCTGCGCCCGGCGGCTCAGCCCGGCGGACACGACCGCCACGTCGACGCCGATCCCGGCGGCCTCGGTCGCCAGCGCGGTCCGCAGCTCCGCGGTTCCGGTGCCGGAGACGGCGAACTCGACAGCCGTGACCGGGTACTTCGCCAGGCGGAAGATCCGGTCGATGTTGCCGCCGGTCGAGGTGATCGTGGCCGCTATGGCGGCGGTCGACTCGGCGGTCAGCGGGTGCCCGAGCACGGTCACGTGGGAGCGCCCGTATCCACGCGGCCGGTTGTCACCGGTACCGGAGATGATCTCGGCCTGCAGCTTCAGTGATTCGGCCCAGCTGTGCACGGTCGCCCGCAGGTCGCCCTCGGTGGTACCGCCCGCGGTGGGGGTGGTGACCAGTGCGCACAGGACGATGCGGCCACGGGTGACGACCTGCTCGATGTCGACGACATCGACCGCGTAGGCGGCGAGCGTGTCGAAGAGTCCGGCGGTGATTCCCGGACGGTCCTTCCCGAAGATCTTCACGAGAAGGGTGGGGGTGTCGGTGCCCTGACGGGACTCAGGGGCCTCAGAGGGCTCGGGAGACGGGGAGGACTGAGGGGACTGAGATGCGCTCATGGTGTTCCCACCGTATCGGTCCCTCTCGCGCCCTCGAACCCCCGTCCCGCGGACCGGACAGCGGAAACGGTCCCCGGCCGATCGGGTCGACCCCTGCCCCCGGCGGGAGTGAGCAGCCCTGCACGGCGCGTGTCCGATGCGGCAGGACATGCAAGCCCGTCCGGGAGTCCCGCATGTCCTCAAGGCAGGAAGGCGGCGCCCCGTCCCGGGGCCGCAGCCGGGCCGGACGCGTTCTCGGGCCCGTCCGGCCCTTGAGGACCACGTGATCACCCGGCCCCGGGCAGCCGGCCCGACGGCGGCAACCCTTCCACGTCCCCCGGCCCGGGCCCGGGGCCAGGCGGCGGCACCGCCGGCCGTGGCGGCGGACCGATCGGCCCCACCACCGTCGGCGCACTGTGCATTCCGTCCGCCGCCGGATCCGGATACGGACGCAGATACGGATTCGTCTCGTCGTGCGACGGCCGGTACACCCGCGACGGCGTATACGGTCCCGGCTCCCCACCGCCACCGCCACCGCTGCCTCCGCCACCACCGGCCGGCCCCGGCCCCGACGGAACCGCCGCCGCCACCCAGGCCACGGCCGCCCCCACCCCGCCCGCGCCCGCACCCCACACCACACCCAGCAACGCAGCCGTCCCCGTCCGGCCGTGCAGCTCGATCCCGGCGCCGAAGGCGTCGAAGCCCAGCACCGACAGCGACGCATCCGCCGACACCTGCGTCAGCCACACCAGGAGCGCAAGCGCCGACGCTGTTACGCCCCCGAGCCGCATCGCGCACCGCCCCACGAACCCGGCCCCCGTCAGCTCCCCCCGAGGCGTGCGGGTCGCGGCCAGCACCCCCGCGTACAGCATCATCACTGCGGCGGCGACCGCCAGCAGCCAGACCCGGCCGTCCAGCCCGGCCAGCCGCCCGACCGTCACCGGCTCGTCGGCGGAGACCCGTAACAGCTCGTCCAGAGGATCGGGCAGCACCTTGGCCAGCTCACCGGTCGCCTGCCCGTCCCACGGCACGAAGAGGCCGAGCGGGACCCCGAGCCACGCCCCGTTCGGCGCCCCGAGCAGCGCGGCGCCCGCGATCCGCTTGGGGTGGGCGTCGCCGGCAGCCGCGTACGCGGCTGCCGCGCACCCGGCCACCACCGCGACCAGCAGCACCGACACGACCGCGGACGCCGCAGGCCGCACCGTCCGGTCCACCCACGCCAGCCCGGACGGCAACGGGGTACGGCGCGAGGCGAGCAGGGCGATGACCAGCACTCCGAGCACCCAACTCGCCCCACCCGCAAGGGACTTGGCAGAGTCGACGGTGAACCCGACCTGCGCCTGTGCCCGCGCGAGATCCACCAGCCGGTCCGGCAACAGCCCACCCGGATCACCGAGCCCAGCGGGCAGACCACCACGCCCTCCCGCCCCTGGCGCACCGTCCAGCCCCAGCGCCCCGCCGTCGATCGTCACGACATCGTGACCAGCCCAGGCGAGCCCGCCGAGCACGGCGACTAACACGACCGCCACCGCCCCTGCGCGGACTACGAGTTCGGCACCGGAGACGACCGCTCCCACCCCGCGCAGCGACCGCAGGAAGAAGAGCGAGAGCAGCAGCGCGCCGACCAGTCCGACCCCGAGCGGTGTGACGGCGAGAGCGGTGTGCGCCTCGGCGCCGTCGAGTCCGAATGCCGAGACGTTGCCTGACGGAGAGACCGATCCACCCGCTCCCAGCACCACGACGGCCGCCGTCATCGGTCCCAGCGCCCCGGCCGAGTCGGCCCCGAGCAGATGCAGACCGAGGGCCGCCGTCCCCGCCATCCCGGCCATCGCCCAGCTGACCGAGGCGATGGCCGCCACCACCACGTCTCCCCAAGGGATGCGCCCCGTACCGCCACCGCGCCCGTATCGTGCCATCAGGGCCCCCAAAATCGTTACGAGATGCCCTGAGTTGACCTGGTCACTCATGATCCGTACGTACTCGTGGGCGCTTACTACTCTCCGAGCCTGTTTCTCCCCCGTCAACGGTGCGTCGCAGCAGGTCTCGATTCGATCTTGACTCCGCCCGACTTTCGTATCGGGGACAGCTCCTGGAATAGTTCCCCACGATGTTCAGCATCCCTAGACTCCCTGCGATGGGGGTAACTCGGGGGACAACTAGTGGGGCGCGGAGTGCCGGAACTCGTACTGGAATTGAATGGAAGGACCTGGACGCTCGATCCGTCCAGGCCATACACCCTCGGTCGCGATCCACAGGGCGACCTGACGATCGACGACGCCAGGGTCTCGTGGCGGCATGCCACGATCAGCTGGGCGGGCCGGAGTTGGTTCATCGAGGACCATGGTTCGACCAACGGCACCTATGTGCAGGGCCGGCGAATCCATCAGATGGAAATCGGGCCGGGCTCGGCCGTGCACCTGGGCAACGCCACTGACGGACCGCGGCTGAGCTTCAGCGGCGCCGCCGCGGCCGCCGATGTGTACAGCGGTCAGGGCGCGGGTGCCCAGCAGCCCCAGCAGGGCGGCGCGGGCCGACCGGGGCAGCAGCAGGACCCCGCAGCGCACCAGCAGCAGGCATGGCAGCAGCAGGGCGCGGAGCAGCAGCAGCCTCAAATCCCGCACCAGCAGGGCGTGGCGAAGCCGCCCGCCGCGGGCGGACCCGGTGGTGCCGCGGGGGCTCCGCCGGTTTACGGAGACCGCAGTCCGACGACGTTCCACCAGGTGGCCCTGGGCAGGGTCATGCGCATCGGTCGTGCGCTGGAGAACGAACTCGTCGTCTCCGACCTCCAGGTCTCGCGCCACCACGCCGAGTTCCACGCGACACCCGACGGCCGCTTCGAGATCCGCGATCTCGGTTCCCACAACGGCACGTACGTCAACGGTCAGCCGCTCCAGAAGTCCGGCTCCGCGCTGATCGGCCCGAACGACATCGTCGGTGTCGGCCACTCGACCTTCCGCCTGGTCGGCGACCGGCTGGAAGAGTTCGTCGACACCGGTGAGGTCTCCTTCTCCGCCCGCCACCTCACGGTGACGGTCGACGGCGGGAAGCAGATCCTCAAGGACGTCTCGTTCGGCGTCCCGGAGAAGTCGCTGATCGCGGTCATCGGCCCCTCGGGTTCCGGCAAGTCCACCCTGCTCAAGGCGCTCACCGGCTACCGGCCCGCCAACCAGGGTGACGTCCTCTACGACAACCGGAACCTGTACAAGCAGTTCGCCGAGCTGCGCCAGCGCATCGGTCTGGTCCCGCAGGACGACATCCTGCACAAGGAACTCACCGTCACCAAGGCCCTGAAGTACGCGGCCAAGCTCCGCTTTCCCGCGGACACCACCGAGGCCGAGCGTCAGTCCCGGATCCACGAGGTCCTTGCCGAGCTCAAGCTCGACATCCACAAGGACAAGAAGGTCACCTCGCTCTCCGGCGGCCAGCGCAAGCGTGTCTCGGTCGCCCTGGAGCTGCTCACCAAGCCGTCGCTGATCTTCCTGGACGAGCCGACCTCCGGACTCGACCCGGGCATGGACCGCGACGTCATGCAGCTGCTGCGCGGGCTGGCCGACGACGGCCGTACGGTCCTCGTCGTCACGCACTCCGTCGCCGAGCTCGCCATCTGCGACAAGCTGCTCGTCATGGCGCCCGGCGGTTCCGTCGCCTACTTCGGTCCGCCGGAGGAAGCACTCAACTTCTTCGGCTACACGACCTGGGCCGACGTCTTCTCCGCCTTCGAGAACTACCGCGACTACGACTGGGCGGGCCGCTGGCGCGGTTCGCAGCACTACCAGATGTACGCCGCGGACATCGACGCCGTTGCCGCACAGTCCGTACACATGCCGCCCCCGCAGCAGATGCGCCCGCCGAAGCCGCAGGGCTGGGGGACGCAGCTGTGGACGCTGATGCGCCGGTACGTGTCGGTGATCGCGTCCGACAAGGGCTTCATTGGTCTGATGGTGATCCTGCCCGCGGTGCTCGGCATTGTCAGCGTGGTCATCCCGGCCGACTTCGGCCTGGCCCCGCCGAAGCCGCCGTCCCGGTTCAACGGTGATGCCGGAACGATCATGCTGATCCTCGCGGTCGGCATGTGCTTCTCCGGTGCGGCCAACTCCGTACGAGAACTGATCAAGGAACGCGTCATCTACGAACGGGAACGGGCCACCGGCCTCTCCCGCTCCGCCTACCTCATGTCCAAGGTGATCGTCCTCGGCGTGATCACGGCCATCCAGGGCGTCATCATCTGCGGCATCGGCTTCGCCACCCGCGATCTGCCCGAAGAGGGTCTGATCATGCCGCCGGCCGTCGAGCTCTGCGTGACGATCACCGCGCTCGGCTTCACCTCGATGATGTTCGGTCTGGTGATCTCCTCGCTGGTGAAGACCTCCGAGAAGACCATGCCACTGCTGGTCATGTTCGCGATCGTCCAGGTCGTCTTCACCGGCATCCTCTTCCAGGTGTACGGATCGCCCGGCCTGGAGCAGTTCGCGTGGCTGATGCCGTCCCGCTGGGCCATCGCGGCCGCGGGCGCGACGCTCGACCTGTCGCACCTGATGCCGCCGTGGGACCAGAAGAACCCGACCGACCTGGACCCGCTGTGGGAGCACGCGGCCGGTCAGTGGGGAATGAACATCTCGGTGCTGCTGTTTCTCGGCGTCATCTGCGGCTTCGCGGTCGCACGACTGCTGCGCCGCCACGAGCCCGAGGTCATGCGCAAGTAACACGGGCACCGCGCACACGGAACGCCGAAGGGCGGCACCCCGATCCGGGGTGCCGCCCTTCGACGGTGTGCGCGGTGCCGTGCCGCGTCGATCAGTACGCGCTGTTGACGTTGTCGATCGAGCCGTACCGGTCGGCGGCGTAGTTGGCCGCGGCGGTGATGTTGGCGACCGGGTCGTAGATGTTCATCGAGGTACCGGGGACGTGGTACGCGTTGAACGTCGGCCGGATGACCTGCAGCAGACCGCAGGAGGGAGTGCCGTTCTGGGCGTTGATGTCCCAGCCGTTGATCGCGTTCGGGTTACCGGTGGACTCCCGCATGATGTTGCGGTGCAGACCGTTGTACGAGCCCGGGATGCCCTTGGCCTTCATGATGTCCAGGGCCTCGGTGATCCAGCCGTCCAGGTTGTTGGCGTAGACCGGGGTACGGGCGACGGAGCGGGTGGTGACCTGGGTGGACCGCTTCGCGGCATCGGCCTTGGCCTTCGCGGCTGCCTTGGCCTTCGCGGCGGCCTGGGCCTCGGCCTTCGCGGCGTCTGCCTTGGCCTTCGCGGCGGCCTCGGCCTTCGCCTCGGCGGCGGCCTGCTTCGCCCTGGCCGCGTCAGCGGCCTTCACCAGCTTCTCGGCGGTGGAGTGCTGCTCGATGATGCTGGCCTGGATGGTCCTGGCCTGCGGGGCACTGGGGGTGAGGCTGAAGACCACCGGAGCGGCGGAAGCGGCCTGCGGCTCGGTCTGCGGCTTGGCCGGCGTCTCGGCCGGCGTCTCGGCGTGGGCCGGGACGAGGGAGAGCGAGAGAGCGGCGGCGGCGACAGCGGAGACGCCCGCCACGGAGAGCTTCTGGGTCTTGTTCAGGCAGCGAAGACGGCTGGGGATGCTGGACGCGGACATTCAGTCGTACCTCTTCGAATCGCTGGAGTCCTCACGGAGGACGAGACGGAAGCGACTGTTCGCATCTCCGTCGGGGACGAGTGCAATTCTTAGCGGCAGCAAAATCCCGTGGCAAAGAGGTGACGTACGAAGTCAGGTAGTGGATCAGGGGTCTGCTCGAACGGGACGACCCGCGCTCATGCCCATTCATGTGGACCTTGTCTGTCCACTAGCCGGCTTCGTAAGTGATGTGTGTCCTATGCGCCGCCTCACATCGGTCGCGCAACAATCTCACCAACGGTTGCGTCAGCAATTCGGAGTGTGAGGCTCCGGTGAGGGGAGCAGTAGATGCACGTCCCCGAACTCATGCCAGAGGTACCGGTGCCGCAGCGCCTCCGGGTATGCGCACTGCAGCGCGGCCCGCCCCGCGACCGCCTCCAGCATCAGCAGATGCGAGGCCTCCGGCTCGTGCAGCCCGGTCAGCAGCCCGTCCACCGCCCGCACACCGTACTGCGGCGTCACCACCAGATCCGTCCAGCCGGCTGCCGGCCGCACCACCCCGTCCGCGCCCGCCGACGACTCCAGCGCTCGCACCGCCGTCGTACCGACCGCGATCACCCGCCCGCCCGCCGCCCGCGCGGCATTGACCAGCCAGGCCGTCGTCCGCGGCACCTCGAACCGCTCCGGGTACGGCGGCTCGTACGCCTCAGCCGACGCCACCCCCGTATGCAGCGTCAGCGGCGCGAACTGCACCCCGCGACGCACCAGTGCGGCCACCAGCCGCGGCGTGAACGGCCGCGCGGCGCTCGGCATCTCCGCCGAACCGCTCCCGTCGGGGGACTCCACCGCGAACACCGTCCGGTACGCGGACAACGGCTGGTCCCGCTCCGTATACCGGTAACGGATCGGCCGACCGTACCGCCGCAACAGCCCCGGCACCTCCGTCGACACCCGCGCCCACCACAGCCTGGCGGCCGCCGCACCGCCCAGCGGCTCCTGCAGCACCAGCCGCGAGCCGCCCGGCAGCTGGACGATCGCCCCAGCCGGTCCACCGCGGCGCGGCACCGTCGTCCCCGTCCTGTCGGGGCGGCGCAGCTCCACCGCCCAGCGCCCGTCCTCGCCCCGCGTCGAGAAGTGCACGACCACCCGCGCACCGCCGACCCGCCCGTTCACCGCGGCGGGCAGCGTCGCGGACGTATTGACGACGAGTACGTCCCCGGCCCGCAGCTGCCCCAGCAGCTCCCGGAACGCGTGGTGCGACACCTCCCGCCCGGGACACCAGCATCCGTACGTCATCACGCCCCGCGCCACGCTGCTCCGCAGGCACCCGAGCCGAGAGCTCCGCGGGCACCGTCAACGCGTCCAGAGCGGTCACCGCTCCACCCCTGTCCCCGTCAGCGCGGTTGCCGCATACCGCCCACTCGCCGGCCGACGCTCCAGCAGGCGCAGGAACGCGGGCGCCACGCTCTCCGGACGCGGCCGCGGATCCTCGTCCTCCGGTACCGCCGCCGCATACAGATCGGTCTGCATGTCGCCCGGATCGACCGCCCACACGCGCAGCCCCGGCTCCTCCACCCCCAGCACCGCGGCGAGCCGGTCGAGCGCCGCCTTCGACGCCCCGTAGCCGCCCCAGGTCTCGTACGGCTCCGCCGCCGCGTCCGAACTCACCACCACGACCGCGCCCGTCGCCGACGCCCGCAGCAGCGGCAGCGTCCCCTGCACCAGACCGAGCGCCGCCACCACATTGGTCTCCAGCGCCTGCCGGAGCCCTCCCAGCGCCAGCGCGTCGAGCCGCACGAGCGGCTCCGCGCCCAGCGCACTCGCATTGCTCACCAGCAGATCGAGCCCACCGAGCTCACCGGCGGCGGCCACCAGTGCCCCGCGGTGCGCGGCATCCGTGACATCACCGGGCACGGCGACCACCCGCGCCCCGTACGCCACCAGCTCCTTCGCCGTCTCCTCCAGCGCGCTCGCGGTCCTGGCGTCCAGCACCAGATCCCAGCCCCGCCGAGCGAGCGCGACGGCCAGCGCACGCCCCAGTCCCTTCGAAGCGCCCGTGATCATCGCGACAGGCATGCCAACCGTCCCCTTGTCTACCCAGGCGATCACCGATGGACCTCGGCACCCCCAACGTAGGAACGTCGCCGTGCCCCGCGCCTCGTCCGCGAGCCGCACCTCCGCAAGGCACTTCGGCCTAGGGCGGACGACTGAGCACCGGCCGTCCACAGGCCGATACGGAGCCACCACCTCCGCCGGTACGGTGAGGCCATGAGCCACAGCCCACCGTCGGGCCTCGCAGCGGTGAGTGCCGCGCTGCTCGCCATGAGCCGGCATCTCGAAGTGCGTGACGTCCTGAAGACCATCGTCGCCTCGGCCCGCGAACTGCTGGACGCCGAGTACGCGGCCCTGGGCGTCCCCGACGACCACGGCGGCTTCGCCCAGTTCGTCGTCGACGGCGTCAGCGACGAGCAGTGGAAGGCCATCGGCCCATTGCCCCGGCAGCACGGCATTCTCGCCGCGATGCTCCACGAGGCGAAGCCCGAGCGGCTCGCCGACGTCCGCAAGGACCCCCGCTTCGAGGGCTGGCCCGCCGCCCACCCGGACATGTCCGACTTCCTCGGCCTGCCCATCAGGGACGGCGACGGGATCATCGGCGCGCTCTTCCTCGCCAACAAGCGATGCCCCAAACCCCAGGGCAGCTGCGGTTTCACCGCGCAGGACGAGGAATTGTTGTCGATCCTCGCCCAGCACGCGGCGATCGCCCTCACCAACGCCCGGCTGTACGAGCGCAGCCGCGAGCTGACCATCGCCGAGGAGCGCTCCCGCCTCGCCCACGAGCTGCACGACGCGGTCAGCCAGAAGCTGTTCTCCTTGCGGCTGACGGCCCAGGCAGCCGCCGCCCTGGTGGACCGCGACCCGGCCCGCGCCAAGGGCGAGCTCCAGCAGGTCGCCGCGCTGGCCGCGGAGGCGGTGGACGAGCTGCGCGCCGCCGTCGTCGAACTGCGCCCCGCAGCGCTCGACGAGGACGGTCTGATCGCCACGCTCCGCACCCAGATCCAGGTCCTGGACCGCGCCCACAGGGCCAAGGTCACCTTCGAGAGCCTCGGTGTACGAGCTCTGCCCGCCGCCCAGGAGGAGGCGCTGCTCCGAGTCTCCCAGGAGGCCCTGCACAACGCACTGCGCCACTCGGGCGCCGAGCAGGTCGACGTCACGCTCGCCCGCCGTGGCAGCGGCACGGTGCTGCGGATCACGGACGACGGCAGCGGATTCGAGCCCACGGCGACGCGGCAGGCGGGCCGCCATCTGGGGCTGGTGTCGATGCGGGACCGCGCGAGCGGTGTCGGCGGCAGGCTCACCGTTGAATCGGCGCCCGGCAAGGGCACCACGATCGAGATGGAGGTCCCCGGTGGCTGACAAGATCATCAGGGTGCTGCTGGTCGACGACCACCAGGTGGTCCGCCGCGGTCTGCGTACGTTCCTGGAGATCCAGGACGACATAGAGGTCGTCGGCGAGGCGGCCGACGGCGCCGAAGGAGTCGCCCGCTCCGAGGAACTCCACCCCGACGTGGTGCTGATGGACATCAAGATGCCGGGCACCGACGGCATCGAGGCGCTCCGCAAGCTCCGCGAGCTGGACAACCCCGCCAAGGTGCTGATCGTCACCAGCTTCACCGAGCAGCGGACGGTGGTCCCCGCCCTGCGTGCGGGCGCGTCCGGTTACGTGTACAAGGACGTCGACCCGGAAGCGCTGGCCGGCGCCATCCGCTCGGTCCACGCGGGCCATGTCCTGCTCCAGCCGGAGGTCGCCGGGGCCCTCCTCGCCCAGGAGGACGGAGGCACCGGGACCGGCCGGGGGGGCACCCTCACCGAACGGGAGCGTGAGGTCCTCGGCCTGATCGCCGACGGCCGCTCCAACCGCGAGATCGCGCGGGCCCTGGTTCTCTCCGAGAAGACGGTCAAGACGCACGTCTCGAACATCTTGATGAAGCTGGATCTGGCGGACCGTACCCAGGCGGCGCTCTGGGCCGTCCGCCACGGGGTGGCGGGCTGATCGGAGCTGAAGCGGACCGGTTGCTTCCGGGCCGAGATTTCATACTGTCGGGTGGATGTCACCCGTACGGCGCGGCCTGTCGCGCCCGGGGGCGTTCTCCCTGGCGTGCTGCGGCGGCCGGCCGCGGCGACGCGAGGAGGATCCTGAAGTGACGAACCTGAAGAAGGCAGCTGCCGTCACCATGATCGCCGGTGGCACCATCGCCGCAGGCACCGGCGCTGCCTCCGCCACCGGTCACGGCGCGGGCGCCCACGGTGTGGCGACCCACTCCCCGGGCGTGGTCGGCGGCAACGTCATCCAGGTCCCGGGTCCACGTCCCGGTGAACGTGGTCGGCAACACGGTCAACGTGATCGGTCTGCTCAACCCGGCCTTCGGCAACGTCGGCCACAACGGCTGACCACCCCGGTCCTCTTGATGCCGGACGACTCCCGAAAGGGACCCGCGTCCGGCATCAACCATGCCGCCCCGCACCACGATGGGCGGCCTCTCACGACCGAGGATCGAGCCGCAACGGGCCGAGCCACGCCCGCCCGGCACCCTCAGGCCCGTCCGGCGACCGAGGACGGAGCGCCCCCCCGACGCCCCGATGCCCCGTCCCCCCACCGCCTACCCCCGCTCCCGCTCCTCCACATACGCGTTGTACGCCGCCACCTGTGCCCGCCGGGCCACCCGCTCCACCGGCCGCAGCGCCTCTCCCCGGGCCGCGATCTCCGACGCGCTCACCGCCCCGCCGTGCCCGTTCTCGTACGCCAGCGAGATCAGCAGCCCCACCCGCTGCGCCAGCTCCAGCACCCGTGCCGCCCGTGGCGGATATCCCGGAGCGAGCAGCTCCCGCCCCCGCTCCGACCGCGCCCGGTACGCATCCAGCGCCGCCTCCGCCACCGGCCCGGACCCGGCCACATCGAGCCGCGACAACACCGCCGTCGCATCCCGCAACGCCTCCGCGAGCTCCCGTTCCGCCTCACTCAGCGACGGCACGTCGGCCGGCGGAGCCTCCCGCACCGGCAGGCAGTGCCACACCACCTCGACGTGCAGATCCCCGGCAGGCCCCACCTCCCGCACCTCGGGCACCAGCCCGTACGGCGCGCTGGACGCGACCACCGCCTCCTCCGCCTCCAGCGCCCGCGCATTGAACTCGGGCGGGCCGCTGAGGCCGAGTGGATGCCCCGGCACCGGCAGTGCGACCCGGAAGCCCGTCACTCCCCGTCCCCGCAGGCGCCCCAGCGCCAGCGTGAGCCCGACCGGCTCCGCTTCACCCGGCAGCCCCTCGACGCGGTGCACCGCGTCCTCTCCGACAATCGCGAGCGCAGCGTCGTCCGGTGACACAAGTCCGGCCAGAAGCGCGTTTCCCCATGAGGCCAGCAGCCCCGAGCGTGGTTCCGAAAGCATGGGAACAGCCTAGGGAAGCGGACCTAAGAGCTGGAGCACTCCTGGGGTGGCGTAGGTTTTCCCTGGGAGCTGTGCCCACAGGCACGCGACGATCTCGAGACTGCATGGGGAGACAACGCGCTCATGAGCGATGTACTGGAGCTGGTGGACGTATCCGTGGTCCGCGACGGACGCGCTCTGGTGGACGACGTCTCCTGGTCGGTCAAGGAGGGGGAGCGCTGGGTCATCCTCGGCCCGAACGGCGCCGGCAAGACCACCCTCCTCAACATCGCGTCCAGCTACCTCTTCCCGACCAAGGGCAGCGCCGCGATCCTCGGCGAACAACTCGGCGGCGTCGGCACCGACGTCTTCGACCTGCGCCCGCGGATCGGTATCGCGGGCGTCGCCATGGCGGAGAAACTGCCCAAGCGCCAGACCGTCCTGCAGACGGTGCTCACCGCCGCGTACGGCATGACCGCCACCTGGCACGAGGACTACGACGCCGTCGACGAGGACCGGGCCCGCGCCTTCCTCGACCGGCTCGGCATGACCGAGTTCCTCGACCGCAGGTTCGGCACCCTCTCCGAGGGCGAGCGCAAGCGCACCCTGATCGCCCGCGCCATGATGACCGACCCCGAGCTGCTCCTCCTCGACGAGCCCGCCGCCGGTCTCGACCTCGGCGGCCGCGAGGACCTGGTCCGCCGCCTCGGCCGGCTCGCCCGCGACCCGTTCGCCCCCTCCATGATCATGGTGACGCACCACGTCGAGGAGATCGCCCCGGGCTTCACCCACGTCCTCATGATCCGCCAGGGCAAGGTCCTCGCCGCGGGCCCCATGGAGACCGAGCTCAGCTCCCGCAACCTCTCCCTCTGCTTCGGTCTGCCGCTCATCGTCGAGCACGCCGACGGCCGGTACACCGCACACGGCCTCCCGCTGTCCTGAACGCCGGCGTCCTGAACGCACTGTGCCCCGAATGTCCTGATCGAAGCCCTGTCGGCGAGGGACCCGCGGTCCTACCATGACCGGGTGGACATCGATGCGTGGGTGTGGTGGCTGATCGGCGCGGTCGGGCTGGGTATTCCGCTCGTCCTGACCGCGATGCCCGAGTTCGGGATGTTCGCCGTAGGAGCGGTCGCCGCGGCGGTCGTCGCGGCACTCGGCGGTGGCATCGTGGCCCAGGTCCTGGTCTTCGTGGTCGTCTCCGTCGCGCTCATCGCGGTGGTCCGCCCGATCGCCGCCAGGCACCGCGCCGACCGGCCTCAACTGGCCACCGGCATCGATGCGCTGAAAGGCCGTCAGGCCGTCGTCCTGGAACGGGTCGACGGCAGCGGTGGACGGATCAAGCTGGCCGGAGAGATCTGGTCGGCCCGCGCCTACGACGGAGACCAGACTTTCGAACCCGGCCGGCAGGTGGATGTCGTGGACATCGACGGTGCCACGGCCGTCGTCATGTGACCGAACCGCTCACACGGCGGACCGCGGTCTGCCAGACTCGATGTCGATCATCATGAGATCCGGACCTCATGAGATCCGACCCCGATCATCGCGATCCGTCGGCAACCGAAGGGCACGAGGAACACGATGCAACCGATCATCATCGTCCTGATCATTCTGGTGGTGCTCGTCTTCATCGCCCTGATCAAGACGATCCAGGTCATCCCGCAGGCCAGCGCCGCCATCGTGGAACGCTTCGGCCGCTACACCCGCACGCTCAACGCGGGCCTGAACATCGTCGTTCCGTTCATCGACACCATCCGCAACCGGATCGACCTCCGCGAACAGGTCGTCCCGTTCCCGCCCCAGCCGGTGATCACCCAGGACAACCTGGTCGTCAATATCGACACCGTCATCTACTACCAGGTGACGGACGCGAGGGCCGCGACGTACGAAGTCGCCAGCTACATCCAGGCGATCGAGCAGCTCACCGTCACCACCCTCCGCAACATCATCGGCGGCATGGACCTGGAGCGGACCCTGACCTCCCGCGAGGAGATCAACGCAGCCCTCCGCGGTGTCCTCGACGAAGCCACCGGCAAGTGGGGCATCCGCGTCAACCGCGTCGAGCTCAAGGCGATCGAACCGCCCACCTCCATCCAGGACTCGATGGAGAAGCAGATGCGCGCCGACCGTGACAAGCGTGCCGCGATCCTCCAGGCCGAGGGAACCCGGCAGTCCGCGATCCTCACCGCGGAGGGCGAGAAGCAGTCCGCGATCCTGCGCGCCGAGGGTGAGGCCAAGGCCGCGGCCCTGCGCGCCGAGGGCGAGGCCCAGGCCATCCGTACGGTTTTCGAGTCCATCCATGCCGGCGACCCGGACCAGAAGCTCCTCTCGTACCAGTACCTCCAGATGCTCCCGAAGATCGCCGAGGGCGACGCCAACAAACTCTGGATCGTACCCAGCGAGATCGGTGACGCTCTCAAGGGCCTCAGCGGAGCCTTCGGGAACCTCGGCACCGGCGTCCCCGGCTTCAACACCGGCAAGGAGCGCCGGGAGGAACCCCCGGTCGACTGACGCGTACACACCATCGTGCATGATCAGTGCACCAAGCACCGATCATGCACGGGGGAATCGGAATGTCCATCTGGGAGATGCTCGCCGTCTTCGGCGCGGGCATCAGCGCGGGCGCGATCAACACGGTCGTCGGTTCCGGAACGCTGATCACCTTCCCGGTCCTGCTCGCCACCGGCGTGCCCCCGGTCACCGCCACGGTCTCCAACGCCCTCGGCCTGATCCCCGGTTCCATCAGCGGCGCCATCGGCTACCGCAAGGAACTCGCCGGACAGGGCCGCCGCGTCCTCAAGCTGAGCGTCGGCGCCCTCATCGGCGGCCTCACCGGTGCCACACTGCTGCTGGCCCTGCCTTCCACGGCGTTCGAGACCATCGTGCCCATCCTGGTCGCCCTGGCCCTCGTCCTGGTCATTCTGCAGCCTCGCATCAGCAAAGCCGTCCAGCGCCGCCGCGAGCACAACGGCACCACCGCCCGCTCCGACGGCGGCCCGCTCCTCTTCGTCGGGCTGATGCTCGCCAGCGTCTACGGCGGCTACTTCACCGCCGCCCAGGGAATCATCTACCTCTCCTTGATGGGGATGCTGCTCGACGACACGATGCAGCGCCTCAACGCCGTCAAGAACGTGCTGGCAGCCGTCGTCAACAGCGTTGCCGCGCTTTTCTTCCTCTTCGTCGCGGACTTCGACTGGACAGCCGTCGTCCTGATCGCGGTCGGCTCCGCGCTCGGCGGCCAGATCGGCGCGAAAATCGGCCGCCGGCTCAGCCCCACCGTGCTGCGCGGCTTCATCGTGGTCGTCGGCACGGTCGCCATCGTCCAGTTGGTGCTCCGCTGAAACCGTAAACCCGCCTCCTCACGAAGACGGGCTTCCGATACGACGATCTACGTACACGGCCTACGCCGACTACGCGGCGGTCCGGTCCAGCCACTCCGGCAGCGCCGACCGGTCACCGGCCCCCATCGCCAGCAGCATCGCCTCCGCGGGCGACGGCACGAAGGGCTGCCGCAGCAACGGCATCCCCGCCTGCTCCGGCGTCCGGGCCGCCTTGTGGTGATTGTCCTCGGCGCAGGACGCCACCGTATTGAGCCAGGTGTCCTGGCCACCCTGGGCGCGCGGCACCACATGGTCGACGGTCGTCGCCCGCCGCCCGCAGTACGCGCACCGGTGCTGGTCCCGTATCAGCACACCCCTTCTGGACCATGGCGCCTGTCTTCGGAACGGCACCCGTACGTACCGGCAGAGCCTGATCACCCGGGGTACCGGGATGTCCACGGCGGCACCGCGCATACGGAGATCGGGATGCGACTGCTCGACAACAGCCTTGTCCTGCAGAATCAGCACCACCGCACGGTTCAGCGTCACCGTCGACAGCGGCTCGAAGCTCGCGTTGAGAACCAGCGTGTCCCGCATCTCGCCCACCTCCCGTGTGCCGCCCGCCCCCTGGCAGGCCCGGATCAACTCTGGCCGGGCGGGCCGGGATGGACAACGCAATAAAAAAATGCCCTGCCCTGATCTCTCCAAGACCAGGGCAGGGCAAACAGCAGGAGAACTCTCAGCTCAGCGGGTACTACGCGGGACCGGTGTACTCGCCGATCAGCTGAGCACGACCCAGGGTGTGGAACCGCAGATTGAAGCCGACCACAGCGGGGGACACATCACTGTCCGGCCCCAGCTTCTCGCTGTCCACCGCATACACGGTGAAGACGTACCGGTGGTTCTCCCCGGCCGGCGGCGCGGCACCGCCGAAATTCTTCGACCCGTAGTCGTTGCGGACCTGAACGGCACCCGCGGGCAGCCCCTCGAACTTCCCGCTGCCCGCACCGGCCGGCAACTCCGTGACCGATGCCGGGATGTCGAACAGGACCCAGTGCCAGAACCCGCTGCCCGTCGGAGCATCCGGATCGAAGCAGGTCACGGCGAAACTCTTGGTCCCCGCCGGGAACCCTTCCCACCGCAGTTGCGGGGAGGTGTTCCCGGCCGCGAACACCTGGGCGTCCGCCAGCACGGCCCCGGGAGCGAGATCCTCGCTCACCACCGTGAACGAAGGCACCTCGGGATGGAAGTCATGCGGCAGCGGCGGCCTCTTCGGCTCGGTCACGTCAGCACCTCTCCTGATCGGCTCTGGAGTCTCGCCACCGACCCTAGAGCCAGTTGCGCTGACCGCCGACCTGGGCGAGCCACTGATTGAGGTAAGCCGCCCAGTCGGTCCCCCGGAAGTCGTGCAGGTCGACCTTGAATGCCCGGTACGAGTCGCTGCCCTCACTGAAGAGCCCCGGCTTCTTGTCCATCTCCAGCACGACATCCATCTCGCGGTCGTCCGCGACAAACGTCAGCTCGACCTGGTTCAGCCCCCGGTACTGCTGCGGCGGGAAGAACTCGATCTCCTGGTAGAACGGCAGCCGCTGACGCGTGCCGCGGATGTGCCCACGCTCCATGTCCGCGCTGCGGAACCCGAAGCCGAGCTGTCCGAACGCGTCCAGGATCGCCTGCTGCGCCGGCAGCGCGTGGACGTTGATCGGGTCGAGGTCGCCCGAGTCCAGCGCCCGCGCGATCTCCAGTTCGGTGGTCACACCGATGTTCATGCCGTGCAGGTGCTGACCGCCGAACATCGTGATCGGCGTCTCCCACGGGATCTCGAGCCCGAACGGAACGACGTGCACGGCACCGGCCTGCACCTCGAACGCCCCACCGAGCTGCAACTTGGTGAACTCGATGTCCTGCTTCATCTCCTGGTCGTTGCCCTCGACCTCGACGCGCGCCTGCAGACCGACCGAGAGTCCCTCGATCTGCTGCGCCACGGAACCGCCCTGGATCCGCACCTCGCCCTGGACGACCCCGCCCGGTACGACGTTGAGCTCGGTCAGCTCAGTCTCCACCGAAGCACCACCGGCACCCATGCTCGCGAGCAGCCGCTTGAAGCCCATATTTACTCCTCCTTGGTCTGACCCCTACATACGCGCCACGACCGTAGTCGGTTCCCGGTAACCTCGAAGGCCATGATGGAGGGCCTGGACCGTACGCCGCTGACGCGGGATTTCTTCGACCGCCCCGTACTGGAGGTGGCACCCGACCTGCTGGGCCGGACCCTGGTACGCATCACAGGCGACGGCCCCATCGAACTCCGCCTCACCGAGGTGGAGGCGTACGCCGGCGAGATCGACCCCGGCTCGCACGCCTTCCGCGGCCGCACGGCGCGCAACAGCGTGATGTTCGGACCACCCGGCCACGCCTACGTCTACTTCACGTACGGCATGTGGCACTGCCTCAACCTGGTGTGCGGCCCCAAAGGCGTGGCGAGCGGTGTACTGCTCCGGGCGGGCGAGGTCCAGGTGGGTGCTGAGCTCAGCCGTAAACGTCGAATCTCGGCCCGCAATGACCGAGAACTGGCCAAAGGTCCGGCCCGTCTGGCCACCGCCCTCGACATCGACCGAGGCCTGAACGGCACCGACGCCATCGCCCACCCGGGTGCCCCCTTGTCCGTACTGCACGGCACCCCACCACCGCGCGACCAGGTACGCAACGGCCCCCGCACGGGCGTGGGCGGTGACGGAGCCGCACACCTCTGGCGCTTCTGGATCGACGGGGACCCCACCGTGAGCCTGTACCGACCTCACGCACCACGCCGCCGCGCAACTTGACTCGCCCCTGCTAGCCGCCTAACGTAGCCCGAGCCGCTTGAACGGGTACTGCTGTCGGCGCGGTCCATCGGACCGAGGCTGAGCACCCGGAAGCGACCAACCACTACTTTCGACTCACCCTGACGGGTGCGAATTCGGCATGCCGCAATTCGACTTCATCGGCTCGATTATGAGCTGTCAAGGAAATCGGCTAAAGTAGTGGACACGCCGGAAGGCAAAGGCCACTCCAAAGGCCGCCGGAATCAAATTCGGACCGGAAACGGAATCGAAAAAGAGTCTGGTAAGGTTGGAATCGCCGGAAAGGGAAACGCGAAAGCGAAGAACTGGAAAGTGCAGTAACAAATCTTCTGTTTCGCAGAGGGCCCGCTTCGACCGGGAATCGGACACGAAAGAGTCTGATAGAGTCGGAAACGCAAGATCGAAGGGAAAAGCCCGGAGGAAAGCCCGAGAGGGTGAGTACAAAGGAAGCGTCCGTTCCTTGAGAACTCAACAGCGTGCCAAAAGTCAACGCCAG
>NZ_JBFAJH010000025.1:0-94844 GCF_040655115.1 Streptomyces atratus
CCGGCAGACCAAGACACCCGGCAGCCCTCAACGGCCACCGGGCACCCAGCCCTGCCCCCACCCGCCCTGACCTGCTGCTATTTACGCGTCAGAGGGGTGATATCGGTCTCGGGTCGGAGAGGGTTCCCGCCGCGCGGCGGAGAGCGGACGGGGCCCCCGGCGCGATGTGCGGCGGCGGTCCCGCCGGAAGGGCGGGAGCCGTCCGAGCCCACTCCCGCTCCGCCCTGCGGAAGGCCCGTCATGACTCGCGTCGCGCACACCCGCACCCGGCTCGCCGCGATCGCCACTGCGCTGCTGATCACCGCGGGCGCGGCCGGCTCGGCGGCGGCGCTCGGCGACTGGGCCCCCGGATCCGCGAGGGGGCAACGGGAAGCGGCCGCCCTGACCGGCACGGCGAAGCTGTACCGCCCGGCCGGGGACGACATCACCTTCACCTTCGACGCCCACCTCGCCGCGAAGGACACCATGGACCCGGGGAAGGCGTACAGCACCTTCCGCTTCCACCATGTCTTCCCGAACGGCACGTCCGGCTGGGCCGAGGGCTCGGTGGACTGCCTGGTGACCGGCGGCAAGGTGGCCGTGGTCACCGGCGTCGTCACGGCGACCGACATCGGCATCATGACCGACCGGCAATTGGGGGCGTGGGTGAAGGAGCGGGGCCGGCGTGCGTGCATCGCAAGGCGGAGGATCGAGCCATGGCGAATGGGGCCTCCCCTGCTCGAGCGAAGCCGAGAGCTCGGGGAACATGGCGATTGACCACAACGCCGCGAGGTACGTGCCCCAGCCCCGTGACGCCGCTCCCCAATTGCCGGCCGGTCCAAGGGCAAGCGGGTCGGCATGTCGGTCCATGACCTGGGCAGCCACGACCGGCTGGGGTACAGCTGGGTGAACCAGGAGGCGGAGGATCACCTGTCCCCGTGCATGTCCTCGGCCCCGTTCGAGAAGGTCGAGACGGGCACCGGCGACTTCACGGTGCTGCCCTGGCGCCTGGAGTACGAGCGGAAGAGCTGAAGCCCGCCCGCAGGATCAGCCCGGCGTCCCCGAGGAGTACCGCCGCAGCAGCGGCGACAGCACCAGCACGGACTTGGTTCGCTCCACATAGGGCTCGCCCGCGATCCGCTCCAGCACCTGCTCGAAGTGGCGCATGTCGGCGGCGAATACCTGGACGATCGCGTCGGCCTCCCCGGTGACCGTGGAGGCCGACGCGATCTCGGGGTAGCGCGCCAGACCGCTCTTGATCGCCTCCGGTGAGGTGTTGCGGCTGCAGTAGATCTCGATGAAACCCTCGGTCTCCCAGCCGAGCGCCGCCGGGTCCACCCGCACGGTGAATCCCGTGATGGCCCCCTCCGCCCGCAACCGGTCGACCCGGCGTTTCACCGCGGGCGCGGACAGGCCGATGATCGCGCCGATGTCGGCGTAGGAGCGGCGGGCGTCCTCGGCAAGGGCGTGGACGATGCGTTCGTCGAGATCGTTCAGTCGCACTTCAGGTGGATCACTTCTCTGCGATGGCCGGTCGGGGCGTCGGCAGCACGCTGCCGCAACCGAAGTAGAACACGTGGTGGTGGGCGGGGCCGTACGGACGTCGGCACGGTGCAACGGGGTAGGGGTGGGGTGCGTACCCGGCGAATGGAGCTCCGATGACCTGGCTCGACCCCGACCCTTTCCTGCGAGGTGTCGCCTGGCGGGACGGCGTGCGTCCGGTCCGGGCCGACCCGGCCGATCTGGCGCGGCTGCCGTGGGACACCGCGGAGCGGGCACTGCTGCCGACCGGGGTCCGGCTGGAGTTCCTGGCACCGGGAGCGCGTGCGGTGGAGATCCGCTACCGCGCCGCGGCCCGGGGCGCGGCGGACGGCCGGGCCGGGCTCTTCGCACTGTGGCAGGGCGGGCAGTGTGTGGCGGAGGTCCTCGCCGGGCCCGCCGAGGAGGCCGTCACCGTGATCGGACTCCCGCCGGGGGAAGGCGTGTTCACCGTTTATCCCCCGGAGACGCCGGGTCCGGCGATCCTGGGGCTGCGAGCGGTGGGCGGGGCGCTGCTGCCCGCCCCGGTGCGGCCGCGGTGGGTGGTCCACGGGGACTCGATCACCGAGGGCTGGTGGTCGACGCGCCCCGCCCACGCCTGGCCCGCGGTGGCGGGCCGCGCGCTGGCCCTCGACCCGGTCAACCTGGGGTACGCGGGTTCGGCGCGCGGGGAGTTGTGCGTCGCCGAACAGATCGCCGGGCTCCCGGCCGATCTGCTGACCCTGGCCTTCGGTACGAACTGCTGGTCGTCGGTACCGTTCTCGGCGCCTCTGCTGTACGAGACGGTGCGCGCCTTCGTCGCCCTGGTGCGCGCGGGCCACCCGGAAACGCCGATCCTGCTGGTCTCCCCGCTCGTGCGCCCGGACGCGGAGGACACCCCGAACGCCCTCGGAGCGACGCTGTCCGAGCTGCGGACGGCGCTGGAGGGGGCCGTCGCGAGCCTCGTCCGGGCGGGGGACGCCCGGCTGTCGGTGCTGCCGGGACGGGATGTCCTGGGCCCTGAACACCTGGTGGACGGCCTCCACCCGGACGACAGCGGCCACGCCCTGCTGGCGGCGGCGGTCGCAGATGCCCTCACCCCGTACCTACCCCTGGCAACGAAGGACTGCGCCCGGGCCGCAACGGCGGCCCGGGCGCAGTCCTCGTGAACGACCCTGCGGGTCGGCCCGATCCAAGCGGAAGACCCTAGCTCCAGCTGGCGTGCAGCGGCTTGCCCTCGGCGTAACCGGCGGCGCTCTGCACACCGACGACCGCCTTCTCGGCGAACTCCTCCAAGGACGCCGCACCGGCGTACGTGCAGGAGGAGCGGACGCCCGCGATGATCGAGTCGATCAGGTCCTCGACGCCGGGACGGACCGGGTCCAGGAACATCCGCGAGGTGGAGATGCCCTCTTCGAAGAGCGCCTTGCGGGCCCGGTCGTACGCGGACTCGTCCGACGTACGGTTCTTCACGGCGCGCGCGGACGCCATACCGAAGGACTCCTTGTAGTACCGGCCGTCGGCGGACTGCTGGAGGTCCCCGGGCGACTCGTACGTACCGGCGAACCAGGAGCCGATCATCACATTGGACGCGCCCGCGGCGAGCGCCATGGCAACATCGCGGGGGTGGCGGACGCCGCCGTCCGCCCAGACGTGCTTGCCGTGCTTCTTCGCCTCGGCGGCGCACTCCAGCACCGCGGAGAACTGCGGCCGCCCGACACCGGTCATCATCCGCGTGGTGCACATGGCGCCGGGGCCGACCCCGACCTTGATGATGTCCGCGCCGGCCTCGATGAGGTCGCGCACGCCCTCGGCGGCGACGACGTTGCCCGCGACGATCGGCACCTGCGGGTCGAGCGCCCGGACCGCGCGGACCGCGCTGATCATGGACTCCTGGTGGCCGTGCGCGGTGTCGACGACGAGGGTGTCGACGCCCGCGTCGAGGAGCTGCTTGGCCTTGCCCGCGACATCGCCGTTGATCCCGACGGCGGCGGCGATCCGCAGCCTGCCGTCGGCGTCGGTGGCCGGGGTGTAGAGCGTGGCGCGGAGCGCCGCCTTGCGGGTGAGGATGCCGACGAGCCGGCCGTCCGCGTCGACCGCGGGGGCGAGCTTGCGGTGCGCGCCGTCGAGCGTGTGGAACGCGTCGCGCGGGTCGATCTCCGCGTCGAGCAGCACGAGGTCCTTGGACATGACCTCGGAGAGCTGGGTGAAGCGGTCGACACCGGTCAGGTCGTGGTCGGTGACGACGCCGACGGGCCGCTGTTCCTCGTCGACGACGACGCCCGCGCCGTGCGCGCGCTTCGGCAGCAGGGACAGGGCGTCGGCGACCGTCTGCCCCGGGGCCAGCACGATCGGCGTGTCGAGCACGAGGTGGCGCGTCTTCACCCAGGAGATGACGTCGGTGACGACGTCGATCGGGATGTCCTGCGGGATGACGACCAGACCGCCGCGACGGGCGATCGTTTCGGCCATCCGGCGCCCGGCGATCGCCGTCATGTTGGCGACGACGAGCGGGATGGTGGTGCCGGATCCGTCCGGCGAGGAGAGGTCGACCCCCTGGCGGGAACCGACCGCTGAGCGGCCCGGAACCATGAAGACATCGTCGTACGTGAGGTCGTACGGGACCGCGGGGGACTGTGCATAACGACCGGTGCCGGGCTCAAGAAAACGCATAACACTCATATTTTCACGCGAAACGGCGCAGGTCGCTGCCACGAAGGCACAGCAAATGACCCCCGCGTTCGTACGTTCCCCCAAGGAGCGAGTACGGGAGCCCCGGGCAAGTGAAACCTGCCTTGCCCGGGGATTCTACCCGCAGGACATGCGAACCATTCGCGATCATCTTCCCTGGACCTGGTGACAAGGGGTCGGGTAGCTTCAAACGCGCAGGTCCCGCGGGTCACGACCACGCCCCGAGGAACAGGCGGAAAGTCCCCAACTTCCGCCACGTGTACGACCGGAGAGGATCCAGACCCGCCCGTGGAGAACGAACTGCCGGACATCTACTGCCCGTTCCCCCAGCGGACGAATCCGCACGTCGCGCACACCCGTGATCACCTCGGCAACTGGACGCGCAACACCGGTCTGGTGCACCGCGATTCAGCCAGGGAGCGCTTCGAGCAAGCCGACTTCGGCTCCTTCGTCGGCATGGTGTACCCGACCGCGGATGAGCACAGTCTCGACCTCGTCGCCGACTGGCTCGCATGGCTGTTCCTCGTCGACGACCAGCTCGACGACGGGCATCTCGGCCGCAGCCCGGAGCGGGTGCGGGACGTGGTCGCCCTGATGCGCAGCGTGGTCGAGGGCAACGCTGCCGACCCGCTGCCGGACGAGGACCTCCCGGCCGCCGTGGTCGCCCTGGCCGACCTGTGGGAACGTACGACGCCGAACGCGGCGGCACACTGGCTCCGCCGCTTCGCCTGGCACCTGGTCACCTACCTCACCACGGCCACCACCTGGGAGACGGGGAACCGGGCGAACGGTGTCGTGCCGTCCGAGGAGACCTACATCGCCAAGCGGCGGCACACCGGCGCGACATATGTCTGCATGGACCTGATAGAGATCGTGGCCGGCATCGAGGCGCCCGAGTCGATCCACAACGATCCCCGGTTCATCGTCGCCGCGGAAGCCTCGAGCAACGTCGTGTGCTGGGCCAACGACGTGTACTCGTACGAGAAGGAACAGGTGCTCGGCGAGATCCACAACCTCGTCCATCTGGTCCGGCACCACCGCGGTTACGGAAAGCAGAAGGCGCTCGAACACGTCTGCGCGGCGATCGCCACCGAGACCGACCGCTTCCTCGCGGCCGAGGCCGACTTGCTCACGGCCTACCCCCAGCTGTCCGGGATGCTCCTCCCGTACCTGGACGGGATGCGGAGCTGGATGCGCGGGAATCTGGACTGGTCACGTCAGACACCCCGCTACAACCCGGCCGACGTCAGCCAGTACAAGCAGCCGGAGCAGTACCTGGAGGCGACAGTCCTGGGCATCGGACCGGAACCCGCCGCCTGCGGCGCCGAGGGACGCGTCGGCTGAGGATCACGCAGAAGAAGAAGGACAGTACGGGGAAAGCCGGGTGCGGCACGCGCACCCGGCTTTCCTTCTGCCCGTTCGTCCTCACGACAACGCCGCAGAGGTGCGTGCCGGAGACCCCCTAATCGCCGTCCGGGTCGGCGCGCTCCAGGGCGGGCCGCTGCGGCGCCGCCGACTCCGTCAGCAGATAGTCGGCAGCGGCCGTATCCGTCACCAGGCTGGTGACCAGCCCGGACCGCAGGACCGCCCCGATCGCCGCCGCCTTGCGCTGGCCGCCCGCGATCGCCACCACCTCGGGGATCCGGCGCAGCCGGTCCGCCTCGACCGTGATGCACCGCTCTCCCAGGTCGCGGCCGACCCGACGCCCCTCCGTGTCGAAGAGGTGGGCGGACATCTCGGCCGCGACGCCCAGCGACGCGTAGTGCGCCCGCTCCTCGTCCGTGAGCATGTCGTGGACGGTGGAGATACCCGGCTCCCAGGAGCCGATGGAGACCGCGGCGACCGTCACCTTGTCGAAGTACTCGAAGGCACGGGCGATGCCGGTCTGATGGCGCAGCGCCGCGGCCGTGGCCGGGTCGGGCAGCAGCATCGGCGCATAGATCGGGTGGGCCTCGCCGCCGGACACCTGGGCGGCCCGGCGGACCGCCTCGACCGAACCGCGCTCTGCCGTTCCCGCGTCGTACACCCCGGTCAGCTGCACGACCGTGCACGGCGGCAGCCGGTCGAGGGCCGCGGCCATGTGAATGGTGGACCGGCCCCAGGCCAGGCCCAGCACATCGCCCTCGTTCACCAGTTCGCCAAGGAGGTCGGCCGCGACCTCGCCCAGGTTCTCCGGGTCCGGGGCGTCGTCCTCCTCCTCCGCCGGAGACTCGACGACGACCGCGTGCCGCAGCCCGTAGCGGGCCCGCAGCGCGTCGGAGCGCTCCGCGTCCAGTTCTGCGGGGACCCGGATCTCGATCCGTACGAGGTCACGCTCAAGGGCTGTCTCCAGGACCCGGGCCACCTTGAAGCGGCTGACGCCGAACTCCTCGGCGATCTGGATCTTCGACTTCCCCTCGAGGTAGAAGCGGCGGGCCATGGCCGCCGCCTGCACCAGCTCCGCGGGCCCCATCCGCAGGGCGGACCGTCCCGCCGACATTGCAGACACCGCGATCTCCTCACTGCTGTTCACACGCTCGATACGCCGTTCATCCTGTCAGATACGGCGATCCTTGATCGGTCCGTCGGACCGCGTTCATCTGCACGTGGCCGAGCCGACCGGCAATCGGGGGCCGGAGGCGGTGCCGCCATCACTGCCGACATCCCCGTCGGCTTCAGTGGTTGCACGCCCAGGCCGCCGAAGCGATGGTCCCGTCCGCCTTGGTACGCAGGGCGCGTACCGCCTCGGCCGGGTCATTGGCCCCGTACACCGCCGAGCCGGCGACGAAGACGTCCGCACCGGCCTCGGCACACCGCTCGATGGTGGAATCGGAGACACCACCGTCGACCTGCAGCCACAGCTCCAGACCGTGCTTGGAGATCAGCTCACGGGTGCGGCGGATCTTCGGCAGCATGATGTCCAGGAAGGCCTGGCCGCCGAAGCCCGGCTCCACCGTCATGATCAGCAGCATGTCGAGCTCGGGGAGCAGGTCCTCGTACGGCTCGATGGGCGTCGCCGGCTTGAGCGCCATCGAGGCGCGGGCGCCCTTGGCCCGGATCTCCCGCGCCAGCCGTACGGGCGCTGCCGCGGCCTCCACGTGGAAGGTGACCGAACCGGCACCCGCCTCGACGTACTGCGGCGCCCAGCGGTCCGGGTCCTCGATCATCAGATGGCAGTCCAGCGGCGTGTCCGTGGCCCGGCTGAGCGATTCCACGATCGGCACGCCGAGGGTCAGGTTGGGCACGAAGTGGTTGTCCATCACGTCGACGTGGAGCCAGTCGGCGCCTTCGACGGCCGTCGCCTCCTCGGCGAGACGGGCGAAGTCGGCGGACAGGATGCTCGGGTTGATCTGGGCCATGTGCCAAGCCTGCCACGTTCCACGGCACTTCCCTGCCCCGGTGCGCCCCAAAGCCTCACGGGATCATTACAGTTCGCGCAATCCCGGCGATTCGGCCCGCACCGAGGGCCCGGAAGGGCGCCGTCAGGCCGTGCGACGCAGCAGCGCGAGGTACATCGCGTCCGTGCCGTGCAGATGCGGCCACAGCTGGACGTCGGGTCCGTCGCCCAGCGCGGGCACACCCGGCATCAGCGGACGCGCGTCCACCCACTCCGCCTCGACCGGCTCACCGCCCCGTCCCTTGAGTACGTCCTCGACCACCACCCGGGTCTCCGCGAGATGCGGCGAGCAGGTCGCGTAACCGACGACGCCGCCGACCCGCACCGCCTTCAACGCCTCCCGCAGCAGACCGCGTTGCAGCGGCGCGAAGTTCTCCAGGTCCTCCGCGCGGCGGCGCCAGCGGGACTCCGGACGGCGGCGCAGCGCGCCGAGGCCGGAGCACGGCACGTCCATCAGGACCCGGTCGAAGACGCCGGGCTGCCACGGCGGGCGGGTGCCGTCGGCGGTGATCACCTGGTAGGGGCCGGGGTTGCCGGCCAGCGCCCGCTCCACGAGACGGGCCCGGTGCGGCTGCTTCTCGGCGGCCAGCAGCGCGGCTCCGCGTTCGGCGGCGAGGGCGGCGAGCAGGGCGGCCTTGCCGCCCGGTCCCGCGCACCCGTCGAGCCAGCGGCTGTCGCCGCCCTCCACCGGCGCGTTGGCGAGGGCGGCGGCCACCAGCTGGCTGCCCTCGTCCTGGACCCCTGCGCGGCCCTCCTGCACGGCGCCCAGGGCGCCGGGCTCGCCGCCCTCCGCCATCCGTACGGCATAGGGCGACCAGCGGCCGGGGAGGCCGTTCTCGTCGCCGAGGGCCGTGAGCAGCTCCTCGGTGGTGGAGCGGCCGGGACGGGCGACGAGGGTGACCTCGGGCCGCTCGTTGTCGGCTTCGAGGAGATCCTCGATCCCGGCGCGGCCGCCGCCCAGCGCGTCCCAGAGCGCGGAGACGATCCAGCGCGGATGCGAGTGCACGACCGCGAGGTGGTCCTCGGCGTCCTCGTCGTACGACGGGGCGACGCGCGCCACCCAGCCGTCGAGGTCGTCCGCGGCGACCTTTCGCAGCACGGCGTTGACGAACTTGGCGCGTCCCTCGCCGAGCACCACCCGGGCCAGCTCCACGCTGGCGGAGACAGCGGCGTGGGTGGGGATACGGGTGCCGAGCAGCTGATGCACGCCCATGTCGAGCACGTCGAGAACCGGCGGGTCGACCTCGCGCAGCGGCCGGTCGATGCAGGCCGCGACGATCGCGTCGTAGGTGCCCTGGCGGCGCAGCGTCCCGTAGACCAGTTCCGTCGCCAGCGCCGCGTCCCTGGCGTCGAAGTCGCCCTTGGCTCGTGCCTTCTTCAGCAGCGGGGGCAGGACGAGGTTGGCGTACGCGTCGCGTTCGTCGACGGCCCTGAGCGCCTCGAAGGCGAGGAACCGGACCGGGTCCTTCTGGGGCCGGCGATGCGGCTTGGCGGGACGGCGACGCTGCTGGTCGTTCACGTGAAAGGTGCTCCGCTGATGGTGAGGGGCGAATCCTCCCAGCGTAATCCCTCCGTACCGGGACAGTGGCTGGGTGAGCTGCCGGGACGCCTTGTCCGGGGCAGCGGCGGCAACCGATCATGGGTGGACGGGACCCGAGGTGCATGCGTTCGTCACCGATGGCCCACTGCCCGACTGGGACGCGAGCGAGGAGGAGATCGACAGGCGGGACAGGCAGCTGGTGGCCATCTCCCGACCGGTTGCGGCACAGGAGGCGAAGGCGCTGCTGGCCTGCTTCGAGCCCGACGACTGCTACGGCGTCGCCTGGTCGCTGCTGCACCTCGTCGAGACCGGACCGAACCCGGTGCTGACCGCCGAGTCCGCTCCCGACGCCAATGAGTGGCACCACAGGCTCTGGACACGGGCCGTGAACGGTGGCCTCGTCCCCGGCAACGCGACCGCTCAGCACCGCCGGGAGAACCCGGCTGCCGGGCAGCAGGCGGGACCCGTCCTGCAATGAAGGACAGCGCGGCCACCGGACGCCCCGGTCTCTGTCGTACCCCCACGTACTCCTAGGGCGGCCCCTCGTTCGGATCGTGCCGGGCCCGCGCGCCCCGGCACCGCGCCTCGCCGGCCCTAGATCCCCACCAGCTCCCCCGGAACGATCCGCACCCCGCGCGCCCAGTCCGCGGCCCGCATCGGCTTCTTGCCCTGCGGCTGGACCCAGAGGAGCTCGACGGCATGCGATCCGGTGCCGACGTACACATGGTTCTTGGACGCGGACAGCTCACCGGGCGCCAGATCCGCGCGGTCCAGGACCGGCGCGGCCTGGATCAGCTTGAGGCGTTCCCCGCGGAAGACCGTCCATGCCCCGGGGGCGGGGGTGCAGCCACGCACCACCCGGTCGACCCTCAGCGCCGGTGCGGACCATTGCACCTGGGCGTCCTCGACGGTGATCTTCGGTGCGAGAGTGACGCCGTCCACGGGCTGCGGCACGGCGTGCAGCGTGCCGTCCTCGATGCCGTCCATGGTCGCGGCGAGCAGGCCGGCACCGGCGAAGGCGAGCCGGGTCAGCAGATCACCGCTGGTGTCCGTGGGCCGCACCTCCTCGGTGAGGACGCCGTACACCGGGCCCGAGTCGAGCCCTTCCTCGATCAGGAAGGTCGAGGCGCCGGTGACCTCGTCGCCGGCCAGCACCGCGTGCTGGACGGGGGCGGCGCCGCGCCAGGCGGGCAGCAGCGAGAAGTGCAGGTTGACCCAGCCGCGGGCGGGTACGTCGAGGGCGATCTTGGGCAGCAGCGCCCCGTACGCGACGACCGGACAGCAGTCCGGGGCGATCTCCCGCAGCCGCGTGAGGAAGTCCTCGTCGCGCGGGCTGGCGGGCTTGAGCACCTCGATCCCGGCCTCCTCGGCGCGCTCGGCGACGGGGCTGGCGACCAAGCGGCGCCCCCGCCCCGAAGGTGCGTCGGGGCGGGTGACGACAGCGGCCACCTCGTGGCGGCCGGAGGCGATCAAGGCGTCCAAGGCGGGTACGGCAACCTCGGGGGTGCCTGCGAAGACGAGCTTCATCCCATGGCCTCTCAAGCTGGTACGGGGGTTGAGTTGAGCAGCGCACCAGTCTGTGACTCCTCCGCCCCACGAACGGGGCGGCTTCTCACGTGGCTCACCAGAGCCTCGTGACGGCCAAGCCCTGACCGCTGCCCAGGGGCAGAGCCAGAGCGTACTACGCCGGTGCGGGAACACCGCCCCGCCGGGGGCGTACTCACGGCCGTGCGCCCCGCGCATCTACGCATACGCCTCTGGAGCGTGACCACATCGCCGGGTCACGCGTTGGTCAAGAGAGATTGACCGAAGCGGGCCGCCACGGTGCGGCCCGGCCCCTTTCAACGCCGGTTCGAGAGGCTTCTTCATGGCCGACCACGCAACCCACGACGCCCAAGCGCGGGCCAGCCTGCATCTGTTGGTGCGGGACATCGAGCGGGTCCGGCGGCAGGTGGACGCACTGCGCACGCTCACGGCCCAACTGGGCAACGTCTACCGTCCGCGCCGCTCCGGCCCGTCCACGGGCTTCGTCGTCTACGGCAGGGCCCCGGCCCCCACCGTCAGGCTGGCCCAGGAACTCCGCGACAGCGTCGAGACCCTGGTGACGGCGGCAGTGGACTTCGACCGCTCGCTGGGCTTCTCCTGGGATGCGGTGGGCTCCGCGCTCGGGGTCACCAAGCAGGCGGTCCACCGGCGCTACGGCGCCCGCCGGAACACCCCGCAGCCGGGAACCACCGAGGTGGCAACCGAGACCGCCGTGCCGCGTCCGCTGCCCGTGACGCCCGGGTCCGGCACGGCTCCGGCGCTGCCCGCCGTACCCGCCGCCCGCTCCATGCCCCCGCAGCTCTCCGCGGGCCGGCCGCCCCTGCGCGAGGAGCTGCGCCCCGGCGTCTTCCCCGGCCCGCGCAACGGCTGACCGAGTCCCCCTCTGCCCCACCGTGCCTGGCGCACGGCGGGGCAGTCGTATATGCGCCGTCCACCGGGCACCGGGGTCGACGGCGGGCCGGGTCAGCCGATGTCCGGGGGATCGATCCTGATCCGGACCGGATCACCGCTGCCCCGGGCCGTCCGCGCGGCCTGCGCCGTCTTCAGCGCGGCGGCCAGCGCGGTACCGCTGCCCGGCGGAACCCTGAGCAGCGCCCGCTCCCAGCTCTCCCCCAGCGGCGCGTCCCACGGTCTTCTGGGCCTGCCGGGTTCGGTACCCGGAACCGGGACCGGGCCGAGCACCTCCGCCTCCGGCGGCAGTTCGGCGGCGGCAAGGAACGCCGCGAGCGCCTCCGGCAGGCCGGTCACCGACGCCATCCGGGACACCGGCGGGAAACCCAGCTCGGCGCGTTCCGCCAGCTCGCGACGGGCATGGCCGACCGGGTCCCAGCGCACCAGAGCCTGAACCGGCCGCAGTGTCGGTTCGGCGACGATCACCACCGTGCCGCCCTCCGGCTGTCCCCGTACCAGCGAGGCCGCGGCCGTCCAGCGGCGCAGCGCCTCCTCACCGGCCCGCAGATCGGGGCGGCCGACCATCGCCCAACCGTCCAGCAGCAGCGCGGCCGCGTATCCGCCCTCGGCGACGGGTTCGGCACCCGGGGTGCTCACCACCAGCGCGGGCGCGTCCGGCACGGAGTCCAGGACGTGGTCGCGGCCGGACGTCCGCACCGGCACGGCGGGGAAGGCCCTGCCGAGCTCCTCGGCCGTCCGGCGGGCGCCGACGATCTGGGCCCGCAGCCGCTGGGAGCCGCAGGCCACGCAGTGCCAGGCGGTCTCCGCCCGCCCGCACCACGCACAATTGAGATCCCGCTGGTCCGGCGCCTCCAACGGCCCGGCGCAGTGGCGGCACCGGGCAGGTTCACGACAGCGCTCGCAGGCCAGCCGCGGCGCATATCCGCGGCGCGGCACCTGGACCAGCACCGGTCCGCGGCGCAGCCCGTCCCGTACGGTCTGCCAGGCGAGACTGGGTAGCCGCGCCGCCCTGGCCGCCCCGTCCCGGGCCAGCTCGCCGTCACCGACGGTGCGCACCAGCGGCGCCGCGATCCGCAGCTGCTCCCGGTCCGCACGCAGCGGCAACGCCCAGCCGGTCTCCACCAGCTGGGCGGCCTCCACGGTGCAGCTCGTCCCGCCGAGCAGGAACGCGCACCGGCCGTGCGCGGCCCGCAGCTCCAGGACCTCCCGGACATGGGGGAAGGGGGCGTTGTCGTCGCTGTGGCTCGAGTCCCCGTCGTCCCAGACGGCGACCAGGCCCAGGTCCGCGACCGGGGCGAACATCGCGGCCCGTGTCCCGACCACCGCACGCACCGATCCGCGCCGCACGGCGAGCCACTCCCGGTACCGCTTCTCGGGCCCGGAGTCGGCGGTCAGCAGGGCGTGGCGGCCCGCCCCGAGCAGTTCGGTGAGCGCGGAGTCCACCCGCCCGGCCGTGCGCCCGTCCGGTACGACGACGAGCGCGCCCCGGCCCGAGGCGAGGGTGGCGGCCACGGCCCTGGCGATCTCCTGGGGCCAGTGCGGCCCGGGCAGCGCGGTCCATACGGCCCGGGGGGCACCGCCCTCGGCGAGTGACCGCAGGAACGCGGCTCCCTGCTCGTACCGCTCCCAGCTCCCGGCCGACGGCGCCGGGGGCGGTGGCAGGGGCTCGGGTGAGGGCCTGGACTCGGCCCGTCCGTTCCTGGGCGGCACGGCGAGCTGCAGCACATCGGCGAGGCTGCCCGCGTACCGGTCGGCCACCGCACGGGACAGGGCGAGCAGTTCGGGCCCGAGCACCGGCTCGGGCGACACGACGTAGGCCAGCGCGGCCAGCGCCCCCGGGTAGTCCGACTCGGCACGGCGCTCGATGAGGAACCCGTCGATGAGGCCGCCGCCCTCGCGGCGCCCACCGCGGACATTGCGCCCCCCCGCACCGAACCGCACCCGCACCCGCACCCCGGGCTGTGCCTCGGCGTCGAGCTCCTCCGGCACGGCGTAGTCGAAGTACTGGTCGAGATGGAGCACGCCCTTGTTGACCAGGACCCGGGCGACGGGCAGTTCCTTGGCGAGCGCGGCGCCCCGCCAGGTTCGCGGTTTGGCCCGCGGCACCTTCGCCTGCCGCACGGTCTCCCGAATGAGCGCAAGCTGCTCCGGCGCCCCGCCGTCGGACTCCGCGGACTGCTTGTTGTCGCTGCTCACAGTCAACTTCCTACCAGATGCCACTGACAGCGGCCCCGGACGGAACGCCCCGGCCGCACGCATCGGGGCCCGGACACCGCGTGCGGCATCCGGGCCCCGGCGTACGGAGCGAGTGCGGCAGGCCTACAGCCCGGCCGCCTTGCGCAGTGCTTCCACGCGGTCGGTGCGCTCCCAGGTGAAGTCGGGGAGCTCGCGGCCGAAGTGACCGTACGCCGCGGTCTGGGCGTAGATCGGACGCAACAGGTTGAGGTCACGGATGATCGCCGCCGGGCGGAGGTCGAAGACCTCGCCGATGGCGTGCTCGATCTTCTCGGTCTCGACCGCGGCGGTGCCGAACGTCTCGACGAACAGGCCCACCGGCTCGGCCTTGCCGATCGCGTACGCGACCTGCACCTCGCAACGGGCCGCGAGGCCGGCCGCGACGACGTTCTTGGCGACCCAGCGCATCGCGTACGCCGCCGACCGGTCCACCTTCGACGGGTCCTTGCCCGAGAAGGCGCCACCGCCGTGACGGGCCATGCCGCCGTACGTGTCGATGATGATCTTGCGGCCGGTCAGTCCGGCGTCGCCCATCGGGCCGCCGATCTCGAAGCGGCCGGTCGGGTTGACCAGCAGCCGGTAGCCGTCGGTGTCCAGCTTGATGCCGTCCTCGATCAGCTGCGAGAGGACGTGCTCGACGACGAACTCGCGGATGTCGGGGGCGAGCAGCGAGTCCAGGTCGATGTCGCTGGCGTGCTGCGAGGAGACGACGACGGTGTCGAGGCGGACAGCCTTGTCGCCGTCGTACTCGATGGTGACCTGGGTCTTGCCGTCGGGGCGCAGGTACGGGATGGTCCCGTTCTTGCGGACCTCGGACAGCCGACGGGAGAGCCGGTGCGCGATGTAGATCGGGAGCGGCATGAGTTCGGGCGTCTCGTCGCAGGCGTAGCCGAACATCAGGCCCTGGTCGCCCGCGCCCTGCTTGTCGAGCTCGTCCTCCTCATCCCTGCGGGAGGCACCCTCGACCCGCTTCTCGTAGGCGGTGTCGACGCCCTGGGCGATGTCGGGCGACTGCGCGCCGATGGACACCGAGACGCCACAGGAGGCGCCGTCGAAGCCCTTCTTCGAGGAGTCGTAGCCGATCTCCAGGATCTTGTTGCGCACGAGAGTCGGAATGTCGGCGTAGGCCTTGGTCGTGACCTCACCCGCGACGTGCACCAGACCGGTGGTGATCAAGGTCTCGACGGCGACGCGCGAAGTCGGGTCCTCGTGCAGGAGGGCGTCGAGAATGGTGTCGCTGATCTGGTCAGCGATCTTGTCGGGGTGACCCTCGGTAACGGATTCCGAGGTGAAGAGACGGCGGGACACATCGCTCCCTGGGGTTGCAGCGGCTGCTGGCTGATCATTGGCGGACGGCCGGGAGCTGCGCCCGGCACGGTCCGGGGTCAGTTTATCGGTCGCTGTCGGCTGCCGGGCCAAGTATCTCGCCCTTTGGGAGTTCTGTGACCTGCGGCACTGATGTCCGCAGCACTAAAATCACCCCCGGAGAAGCCGCGCACGCCCGGACATGGAAGGTTTTACACCGGTCCGAGAGCTTAATCACGCAGGGGTCGAGAACCGTGTCGACACGAGATCCCAGACCGTGTCGGCGAGCCCCTCCTTGGGACCGTACGGCACCGGGGTCTCTCCGCCGTCGGCCGCGAGGACCACCGCCTCGTTCTCCTCGGAGCCGAAGGTCCTGTGCTCCCCCACCTCGTTGACGACGAGCAGGTCACAGCCCTTGCGCAGGAGCTTCTCGCGGCCGTTGGCGAGCACGTTGTCGGTCTCGGCGGCGAATCCGACGACGATCTGCTCCGGCATGGCCCGCTCGGCGGAGACCTCGGCGAGGATGTCCGGATTGCGGACGAGCACGATCGGCGCGGGCTCCTGGCCGTCCTTCTTCTTGATCTTCCCCTCGGCGTACTCGGCCGGGCGGAAATCGGCGACCGCGGCCGCCATCACCACGACATCGGCGTCGGACGCGGCCTTCAGTACCGCTTCGCGCAGCTGCACCGCGGTGCCGACCCGTACGACGTCGGCGCCCGACGGATCGGGCAGTCCGGTGTTGGCCTCGATGAGCGTGACCCGGGCGCCGCGGGCGACCGCGGTACGGGCCAGCGCGTACCCCTGCTTCCCGGAGGAGCGGTTGCCGAGGTAGCGGACCGGGTCGAGCGGTTCCCGCGTACCGCCCGCGCTGATCACCACATGGCGGCCCACCAGGTCCGGCGCGACGGGGCCGCGGGCCAGCACCCGCCGGCAGACCTCGAAGATCTCGCCGGGATCGGGCAGCCGGCCCTTGCCGGTGTCGACGCCGGTGAGCCGCCCGACGGCGGGCTCGATGACGACGGCGCCGCGGCGGCGCAGCGTGGCGACGTTCTCCTGGGTGGCGGGGTGCTCCCACATCTCGGTGTGCATGGCGGGCGCGAAGACCACCGGACAGCGAGCGGTGAGAAGCGTGTTGGTGAGCAGGTCGTCGGCGAGACCGTGGGCGGCCTTGGCGAGCATGTCGGCGGTGGCGGGGGCGACCACGACGAGGTCGGCGCCCTGCCCGATACGGACGTGCGGAACCTCGTGGACGTCGTTCCACACCTCGGTCGACACCGGGTGGCCGGAGAGCGCCGACCAGGTGGCGGCACCCACGAACTGGAGCGCGGACCCGGTCGGGACAACCCGGACGTCATGACCGGACTCCGTCAACCGTCGCAGCAGCTCGCACGCCTTGTAGGCGGCGATGCCCCCGCTGATCCCCAGAACGACCTTCGGCTTCTCCACTGCGTCTCCCCGCACTCGGGTACGTACTCGGATACGTACACCCCCATGCTGCCTCACGGCGCCTGAGGCGCCCCCACGCCCCCGGACACACCACAGGCCCGGCGGTGGTGGCCGCCGGGCCTGTGGTGACGGTGTTTTGTCCCTGCTTACTGAGCGGGGCCCTCGATGGCCTCGGAGGTCAGCAGGCCCGCGTTGATCTCGCGGAGCGAGATCGAAAGCGGCTTCTCGTGCACGTGGGTGTCGACGAGCGGACCGACGTACTCAAGGAGGCCCTCGCCGAGCTGCGAGTAGTACGCGTTGATCTGACGCGCGCGCTTGGCGGCGTAGATCACAAGGCTGTACTTCGAGTCGGTGGCCTCAAGGAGCTCATCAATCGGCGGGTTGATGATGCCCTCGGGCGTGGTGATGGAAGAGGACACTCTCTGCCTTCCGAAGGGGGTAAAGATCAAAGAAATCTTTGATAGTGCGGGTTCGGCCCGGGTGGTGCTCCGGGTCGGCTGCGTCAGGCGCGGCCGTCACGGCGGGCGGAAGCCTGCAGCATCAAGGCTAGCAGCTCACGTGATACATCCTCGACGGAGGTGTTGACCAGCGTCGTATCGAACTCCGATTCGGCGGCGAGTTCGACCTTGGCGGCGGTGAGCCGACGTCCGATCACCTCGGGCGCCTCGGTCCCGCGGCCGGTGAGCCGGCGCACCAGCTCGTCCCAGCTCGGCGGGGCGAGGAAGACCAACTGCGCGTCGGACATCGACTGGCGGACCAGCCGGGCACCCTGGAGATCGATCTCCAGGAGGACCGGCTCGCCCGCGTCGAGCCGTTCGAGTACAGCGCGGCGCGGCGTGCCGTACCGGTTGCCGGCGAATTCGGCCCACTCCAGCAGCTCGCCGTTGGCGATCAGCTTGTCGAACTCGTCGTTGTCCACAAAGAAGTAGTGGACGCCGTTGCGCTCTCCGGGGCGCGGCTTGCGGGTCGTCGCCGACACCGAAAGCCAGACCTCGGGGTGCGCCTTGCGCATATGAGCGACGACCGTGCTCTTGCCGACACCGGACGGGCCGGAGAGCACGGTCAGCCGCGGACGTACGTCCGGGGGTACGGGGGTCGTCCCCCGGGATGTTGCAGCCATGGAGCGATTATCCCCGTTCTCAGGGGTGCCTGAGCACGTCAGGCGGCGGAGCCGCCGAACTCTCGCTCCAAGGAAGCGATCTGGTTGGAGCCGAGACCCCGCACACGGCGGCTCTCGGAGATCCCGAGCCGCTCCATGATCTGCTTGGCGCGGACCTTGCCCACGCCGGGCAGGGACTCCAGAAGGGCGGAGACCTTCATCTTGCCGATGACGTCGTTCTCCTGGCCCTGCTTGATGACCTCGTGGAGCGAGGCGCCGGAGTGCTTGAGTCGATTCTTGACCTCGGCCCGCTCCCGGCGAGCCGCGGCGGCCTTTTCGAGCGCGGCTGCGCGCTGTTCAGGGGTAAGGGGCGGAAGAGCCACGCCTACGTCACCTCGGATGTCGATCTGTCGGATACGGACCGGTGAGGAACCTAGTCGCCCCACACCTGGTGAGCAACGAACAACCTGTGCACGTTGGCTCTCGACGGAGACTAGCGGCCAAGGCCGCCGGAGTCAGCGAGAACAGACGAAAAGTCCTGGTCAGCCTGAGCCGACCAGGACATTTCAGACATAACAGCCGCGTTTTCAGGTCATGATTCCGTCAACACGCTGTTACATGGCATGGTCAGCTTTCCTGAACGGCTGCACGGACCTCATCCATGAGCCGTTCGGCGGCTTCGCGCAGCCCCGACGCGTCCGGTCCGTGGCGCAGCACGCCCCGGCTCACGCTCGGCAGCACGTTGCCCACCGCGGCGCCGAAGACACCCGGCAGATCGGCGGGGGTGGCACCCTGGGCGCCGATCCCGGGGGCCAGCAGCGGTCCGTTGACCGCCAGATCCACGCCCGCGTCGCCGAGGGTGGCGCCGATCACGACGCCGACCGAGCCGAGCGGCTCGGCGCCCTCGTTCTCGGCGGCCACGTGGTCGAGCATCACCTGGGCCAGCGACCGGCCGTCCGCGGCGGTGGCGCGCTGCACCTCGGCGCCCTCGGGGTTGGAGGTGAGTCCGAGGACGAAAACGCCCGCACCGGAGAGGACGGCCGCGTCGAGCGCCGGACGCAGCGAGCCGAAGCCGAGGTACGGCGAGACGGTGAGCGCGTCGGAGAACAGCGGCGAGTCCGTGTCCAGGTAGGTCGCCGCGTAGGCGCCCATGGTGGAGCCGATGTCGCCGCGCTTGGCGTCCATCAGGACCAGCGCGCCGGCCGCCCGCGCCTCCTCTACGGCCTTCTCCAGGACGGCGATGCCGCGCGACCCGAACCGTTCGAAGAACGCGGACTGCGGCTTGAGGACGGCCACCCGGTCCGCGAGCGCCTCGACGACGGTGCGGGTGAAGCGCTCCAGGCCCGCGATGTCGTCGTTCAGACCCCAGGAGGTGAGCAGCGAGGCGTGCGGGTCGATGCCGACGCAGAGCGGCCCGCGGGTGTCCATGGCGCGGCGCAGTCGTGCGCCGAAGGGTTCAAGAGTCACTTCGTGGCCTTCCGGGTCTCGGCGCCGACGGCCTCGGCGAGGGTGGAGTACGGGGAGGCGGCGAGGCGTGCGGCCAGGCCCTTGTGGATCGCGCGGGCGTAGAACGGGCCCTCGTAGATGAAGGCGCTGTAGCCCTGGACGAGGGTGGCGCCGACGAGGATGCGCTGCCAGGCGTCCTCGGCGGTCTCGATGCCGCCGACGCCCACCAGGGTGATCTCGTCGCCGACCCGCGTGTAGAGGCGCCGCAGGACCTCCAGGGATCGCGCCTTGAGGGGCGCGCCGGACAGCCCGCCGGTCTCCTTGACGAGCGACGGCGAGGACTTCAGCCCGAGACCGTCGCGGGCGATGGTGGTGTTGGTGGCGATGATGCCGTCCAGGCCGAGCTCGACCGCGAGGTCGGCGACCGCGTCGACGTCCTCGTCGGCGAGGTCGGGGGCGATCTTGACGAGGAGCGGGACCCGGCGGTCGGTGACGGTCCGGTCGGCCGCCTCGCGCACGGCGGTGAGCAGCGGGCGCAGCGCCTCGGTGGCCTGGAGGTTGCGCAGGCCGGGCGTGTTGGGCGAGGAGACGTTGACGACGAGGTAGTCGGCGTGGCGGGCGAGCCGCTCGGTGGACTTCACGTAGTCGCCGACGGCCTCGGATTCCGGCACGACCTTGGTCTTGCCGATGTTGACGCCGACGGTCGTCCGGAAGACGGGGTTACGGGCGGCCAGGCGCTCGGCCACGGCCGCGGAGCCCTCGTTGTTGAACCCCATGCGGTTGATCAGCGCGCGGTCCGCCACAAGGCGGAAGAGGCGCTTCCTGGGGTTGCCGGGCTGCGGCTCGCCGGTGACCGTACCGACCTCGATGTGGTCGAAGCCGAGCATCGACATGCCGTCGATGGCGACGGCGTTCTTGTCGAACCCCGCGGCGAGGCCGAACGGGCCGTGCATGCGCAGACCGAGGGCCTCGGTGCGCAGCTCCTTGTAGCGGGGGGCGAGCGCCGCGGCGACGAAGGTACGCAGGACGGGGATGCGGGCCGCGAGGCGGATCCACCGGAAGGCCAGGTAGTGGGCCTGCTCCGGGTCCATCCGCGTGAAGACCAGTCGGAAGAAGAACGTGTACATGGAAGTGTCCTCACAGAGAGGGGGACACCGTTTCCGGTGTCCCCCTGCTGGGCCAGTGCCGTGACCGGCAATGTTTAGCTTGCCGGGAGGGGCGCTAGTCGCGGGCCGCGGTCAGATGTTCCGCGTGTTCCTGGAGGGAACGTACGCCGACGTCTCCGTGGGTGAGCGCGTCGATGCCCTGGACGGCGGCGGCGAGCGCCTGGACCGTGGTCAGGCACGGCACCGCACGGGCCACAGCCGCGGTACGGATCTCGTAGCCGTCGAGGCGGCCGCCCGTCCCGTACGGCGTGTTGACGATCAGGTCGACCTCGCCGTCGTGGATGAGCTGGACGATGGTCCTCTCGCCGTTCGGGCCCTCGCCCTCGGACTGCTTGCGCACGACGGTGGCGTTGATGCCGTTGCGCTTGAGGACCTCGGCGGTGCCGGAGGTGGCCATCAGCTCGAAGCCGTGGGCGACCAGCTCGCGCGCCGGGAAGATCATCGAGCGCTTGTCGCGGTTGGCGACGGAGATGAAGGCACGGCCCTTGGTGGGCAGCGGGCCGTACGCGCCGGCCTGCGACTTGGCGTACGCCGTACCGAAGACCGAGTCGATGCCCATGACCTCACCGGTGGAGCGCATCTCCGGGCCGAGGACCGTGTCGACGCCGCGGCCGTGGATGTCGCGGAACCGCGACCACGGCATGACGGCCTCCTTGACGGAGATCGGCGCGTCGAGCGGCAGGGTGCCGCCGTCGCCGTTCCTCGGCAGCAGGCCCTCCTCGCGGAGCTCGGCGACGGTCGCGCCCAGCGAGATGCGGGCGGCGGCCTTGGCGAGCGGCACCGCGGTCGCCTTCGAGGTGAAGGGGACGGTGCGGGAGGCTCGCGGGTTGGCCTCCAGGACGTACAGGATGTCGCCGGAGAGCGCGAACTGGATGTTGATCAGCCCGCGGACGCCGACGCCCTTGGCGATGCCCTCGGTGGAGGCGCGCAGCCGCTTGATGTCGTAGCCGCCGAGGGTGATCGGGGGCAGCGCACAGGCCGAGTCGCCGGAGTGGATGCCGGCCTCCTCGATGTGCTCCATGACACCGCCGAGGTAGAGCTCCGTACCGTCGTAGAGCGCGTCGACGTCGATCTCGATGGCGTCGTCGAGGAAGCGGTCGACCAGGACCGGCCGGGTGGGGCTGATCTCGGTGGACTCGGCAATGTACGAGGAGAGCCGCGTCTCGTCGTACACGATCTCCATGCCGCGGCCGCCGAGCACGTACGACGGGCGTACGAGGACGGGGTAGCCGATCTCGTCCGCGATGGACTTGGCCTCGGCGAACGTGGTGGCGGTGCCGTGCTTCGGGGCCGGGAGCCCGGCCTCGGCCAGGACTCGGCCGAACGCGCCGCGGTCCTCGGCGGCGTGGATCGCCTCCGGGGAGGTTCCGACGACCGGCACCCCGTTGTCCTTGAGCGCCTGCGACAGACCCAGCGGGGTCTGTCCGCCGAGCTGGACGATGACACCGGCGATCGGGCCCGCGAGGGACTCGGCGTGCACGATCTCCAGCACGTCCTCGAGCGTCAGCGGCTCGAAGTACAGGCGGTCGGAGGTGTCGTAGTCGGTGGAGACGGTCTCCGGGTTGCAGTTGACCATCACGGTCTCGTAGCCCGCGTCGCTCAGCGCGAAGGAGGCGTGGACACAGGAGTAGTCGAACTCGATGCCCTGACCGATGCGGTTGGGGCCGGAGCCGAGGATGATCACCGCGGGCTTGGTGCGGGTCGCGACCTCGCTCTCCTCGTCGTAACTGGAGTAGAAGTACGGCGTGTTCGCGGCGAATTCGGCGGCGCAGGTGTCGACCGTCTTGTAGACCGGGCGGATGCCGAGCGCGTGCCGTACCTCACGGACGACGTCCTCGCGCAGACCGCGGATCTCGGCGATCTGGACATCGGAAAATCCGTGTCGCTTGGCGTCGGCGAGCAGTTCGGGGTCGAGCTTGGCGGCGGCGGCCAGTTCGTCGGCGATCTCCTTGATCAGGAAGAGCTGGTCGACGAACCAGGGGTCGATCCTCGTGGCGTCGAAGACTTCTTCCTGGGTGGCGCCGGCCCGGATCGCCTGCATGACCGTGTTGATCCGGCCGTCGGTCGGGCGGACCGCCTCGGCCAGCAGCTCGGCCTTGTCGCCGGGCTCACCGGTGAAGGCGAACTGTGAGCCCTTCTTCTCCAGGGAGCGAAGCGCCTTCTGGAGCGCCTCGGTGAAGTTGCGGCCGATCGCCATGGCCTCGCCCACCGACTTCATGGTGGTGGTGAGGGTCGAGTCGGCGGACGGGAACTTCTCGAAGGCGAACCGCGGGGCCTTGACGACGACATAGTCGAGCGTCGGCTCGAAGGAGGCCGGGGTCTTCTCGGTGATGTCGTTCGGGATCTCGTCGAGCGTGTAGCCGACGGCCAGCTTGGCGGCGATCTTGGCGATCGGGAAGCCGGTGGCCTTCGACGCCAGCGCCGAGGAGCGGGAGACGCGCGGGTTCATCTCGATCACGATGACCCGGCCGTCGGTCGGGTCGACGGCGAACTGGATGTTGCAGCCGCCGGTGTCGACGCCGACCTCTCGGATGATCGCGATGCCGATGTCGCGCAGCCGCTGGTACTCGCGGTCGGTGAGCGTCATCGCCGGGGCGACGGTGATCGAGTCACCCGTGTGGACGCCCATCGGGTCGAAGTTCTCGATGGAGCACACGACCACGACGTTGTCGTGCTTGTCGCGCATCAGCTCCAGCTCGTACTCCTTCCAGCCGAGGATGGACTCCTCCAGGAGCACCTCGGTGGTCGGGGAGAGCGTGAGGCCCTGACCGGCGATCCGGCGCAGTTCCTCCTCGTCGTGCGCGAAGCCGGAACCCGCGCCGCCCATCGTGAAGGAGGGGCGGACGACGACGGGGTAGCCGCCGAGCGTGCCGACGCCCTGGATCACGTCGTCCATCGTGTGGCAGATGACCGAGCGGGCGGACTCGCCGTGGCCGATCTTCGCGTTGACGGCCTCGACGACGCCCTTGAAGAGGTCGCGGTCCTCGCCCTTGTTGATGGCTTCGACATTGGCGCCGATGAGCTCGACGCCGTACTTCTCCAGGACACCGTTCTCGTGCATGGAGATCGCGGTGTTGAGCGCGGTCTGGCCGCCCAGTGTCGGGAGCAGCGCGTCGGGGCGCTCCTTGGCGATGATCTTCTCGACGAACTCGGGGGTGATCGGCTCGACGTACGTGGCGTCGGCGATCTCCGGGTCGGTCATGATCGTCGCCGGGTTGGAGTTCACCAGGATGACGCGCAGGCCCTCGGCCTTGAGAACGCGGCAGGCCTGGGTGCCGGAGTAGTCGAACTCGGCGGCCTGACCGATGACGATCGGGCCGGAGCCGATGACCAGGACGGACTGGATATCGGAGCGCTTAGGCACGCTGGCCCTCCATCAGGGATACGAAGCGGTCGAAGAGGTACGCGGCGTCGTGCGGGCCCGCGGCTGCTTCGGGGTGGTACTGGACGCTGAAGGCCGGCTGGTCGAGGAGCTGCAGCCCCTCGACGACCTGGTCGTTCAGGCAGACATGGGAGACCTCGGCGCGGCCGAACTTCGTGTCCGACACCCTGTCCAGCGGGGCGTCGACAGCGAAGCCGTGGTTGTGCGCGGTGACCTCGACCTTGCCGGTCGTGCGGTCCTGCACCGGCTGGTTGATGCCGCGGTGGCCGTACTTCAGCTTGTACGTACCGAAGCCGAGGGCGCGGCCCAGGATCTGGTTGCCGAAGCAGATGCCGAAGAGCGGCGTCCTCCGCTCCAGGACGCCCTGCATGACGGAGACCGGGTGGTCGGCGGTGGCCGGGTCGCCGGGGCCGTTGGAGAAGAAGACCCCGTCGGGCCGGACCGCGTACACCTCGTCGAGGGTGGCGGTGGCGGGCAGGACGTGCACCTCGATGCCGCGCTCGGCCATCCGGTGCGGGGTCATGCCCTTGATGCCGAGGTCGATCGCGGCGACGGTGAACTTCTTGGTGCCGATCGCGGGGACGACGTACGTCTCCTTGGTCGCGACCTCGGCGGAGAGGTCGGCGCCCACCATCTCGGGGGCTTCCAGCACCCGGGCCAGCAGCGTGGCCTCGTCGGCGACCGCGTCGCCGGAGAAGATGCCGACGCGCATGGCGCCGCGCTCGCGCAGGTGGCGGGTGAGGGCGCGGGTGTCGATGCCGCTGATGCCGACGACGCCCTGGCGCTCGAGCTCCTCGTCGAGCGAACGCTGCGAGCGCCAGTTGGACGGCACCCGCGCGGGGTCGCGCACCACGTAACCGGAGACCCAGATCCGCTGGGACTCGGGGTCCTCGTCGTTCACCCCGGTGTTGCCGACGTGCGGGGCGGTCATCACGACGACCTGGCGGTGGTACGAGGGGTCGGTCAGGGTCTCCTGGTAGCCGGTCATGCCGGTGGAGAACACCGCCTCGCCGAAGGTCTCCCCCACGGCCCCGTAGGCGCGGCCGCGGAAGGCGCGGCCGTCCTCCAGGACGAGTACGGCGGGAGCTTTGGCGGCTCCCCGGGTGGAGATGGTCATCGTGCGGTGCCTTCCGTAGTGCTGGTGAGGTGGTGAACGGCGTCGACCCAGGCCGGGTGTTCGGCCGAGCGGTCGGAGCGGAAGCCGGAGTCGATCAGCTTGTCGCCGAGCGCCCAGGTGATGATCAGCAGGCCGCCCTCGGGAAGGACCTTGCCCGCGATGCCCTTGTCGAGTCGGGCGTCACGCAGCTGCGCGGCCGGGACGAAGAAGTCGGCTGCTCCGGGGCGTACGACGTCGAGTCCCTGTTCGGTCAGCGTGAGCTCCACCCGGCTGCGGGTGCCGAGGCCGTGGGCGACGATCCGGTCGAGCCACTGCCCGGCGGTCGTCGAGGCGTGATAGCGGCCGGTCATCGTCAGCAGCGGCTCGCCCTCGGCGTACCCCTCCGGCGTGGCGGGCAGGTCCGGCAGATCGGACTGCAGGCTCCCCCGCCACTTCCACCCCTGGCGCATCAGCCAGTAGATGAAGGCGATGAAGACGATCAGTCCGATCACCCAGCTGATACGGGCGGACCAATCGGTCACGTCCGCCGACTTCTGCTCGGCGGCCAGCTGGTACAGGGGGGTCAGTGATGTCACGCGAGCTTCCCGTCGACGACCGTGGCACGGCCCCGCAGGAACGTATGGGTGACACGACCCGGCAGCTCGCGCCCCTCGTACGGGGTGTTGCGGCTGCGGGAGGCGAAGCCCGCGGGGTCCACGACTCCACGGTATGCCGGATCGACGAGCGTGAGGTTGGCAGGCTCACCGGCCGAGACGGGGCGACCGTGTCCGTCGAGCCGGCCGATGGCGGCCGGGCGGAACGACATCCGGTCGGCGACGCCCGCCCAGTCGAGGAGCCCCGTCCCGACCATCGTCTGCTGGACGACGGAGAGCGCGGTCTCCAGACCCACCATGCCCATGGCGGCCGCCGCCCACTCGCAGTCCTTGTCCTCGTGCGGGTGCGGGGCGTGGTCGGTGGCGACGCAGTCGATCGTGCCGTCGGCGAGCGCCTCGCGCAGCGCCAGCACGTCGGCCTCGGTGCGCAGCGGCGGGTTCACCTTGTAGACGGGGTTGTACGACCGTACGAGCTCGTCGGTGAGGAGCAGGTGGTGCGGGGTGACCTCGGCGGTCACGTTCCAGCCCTTGGACTTGGCCCAGCGGACGATCTCCACCGAGCCGGCGGTCGACAGGTGGCAGATGTGCACCCGGGAGCCGACGTGGGCGGCGAGAAGAACATCACGGGCGATGATCGACTCCTCGGCGACGGCCGGCCAGCCACCCAGACCGAGCTCGGCCGAGACGATGCCCTCGTTCATCTGGGCGCCCTCGGTCAGGCGGGGCTCCTGGGCGTGCTGGGCGACGACACCGTCGAACGCCTTCACGTACTCCAGCGCGCGCCGCATGATCACCGCGTCGTCGACACACTTGCCGTCGTCGGAGAAGACTTTCACTCCAGCGGCCGAATCGTGCATGGCGCCGAGCTCGGCGAGCTGCTTGCCCTCCAGACCGACGGTGACGGCGCCGATCGGCTGCACGTCGCAGTAGCCGGACTCCTTGCCGAGCCGCCAGACCTGCTCGACGACACCGGCGGTGTCGGCGACCGGGAAGGTGTTGGCCATGGCGTGCACGGCGGTGAAGCCACCGACCGCCGCCGCCTTGGTGCCGGTGAGAACGGTCTCGGAGTCCTCGCGCCCGGGCTCACGCAGATGGGTGTGCAGGTCGACCAGCCCCGGCAGCAGAATCTGCCCCTCGGCTTCGACGACGGTCGCGTCGCCGGCGTCGATACCTGCGCCACTCCAGTCGATTTCGCCCTGCCGGGCGGTGGCTGCAATGGTCTCGCCGTCGATCAGGACGTCCTGGGGCTCGCCACCGAGGACCTTCGCGCCGCGGATAAGGATCTTGCTCATGATTACTTGTTCTCCTCGGAATCAGCGGGGCGCGCAGCACTTCGATCAAGGGTGGTGGCGGGCTCGGACCCACCCAGCAGCAGATAGAGCACGGCCATCCGGATGGAGACACCGTTGGCGACCTGCTCGACGGCCGTGCAGCGGTCGGAGTCGGCGACCTCGGCGGTGATCTCCATACCGCGGACCATCGGGCCGGGGTGCATGACGATGGCGTGCTCCGGCATCCTGGCCATGCGCTCGCCGCCCAGGCCGTAGCGGCGCGAGTACTCGCGCTCGGTCGGGAAGTACGCGGCGTTCATCCGTTCACGCTGCACACGCAGCATCATCACCGCGTCGGACTTCGGCAGCACCTCGTCGAGGCTGTAGCTGACCTCGCAGGGCCACTGCTCCACACCCACCGGTACGAGGGTCGGCGGGGCCACCAGAGTGACATGGGCGCCGAGCGTGTGCAGCAGGTGGACATTGGAGCGGGCGACCCGGCTGTGCAGGATGTCGCCGACAATGGTGATTCGCCGTCCGTCCAGGTCCCGGCCCAGGCCTGCGTCGGCGCCGACCATCCGGCGACGCATCGTGAACGCGTCGAGCAGGGCCTGGGTGGGGTGCTCATGGGTGCCGTCACCGGCGTTGACGACGGCACCCTCGATCCAGCCGGACGTCGCGAGGCGGTAGGGGGCGCCGGAGGCACCGTGCCGGATGACGACGGCGTCGGCGCCCATCGCCTCCAGGGTCAGCGCGGTGTCCTTGAGCGATTCGCCCTTGGAGACCGACGAGCCCTTCGCGGAGAAGTTGATGACATCGGCGGAGAGGCGCTTGGCAGCGGCCTCGAAGGAGATGCGGGTGCGCGTCGAGTCCTCGAAGAAGAGGTTGACGACGGTACGGCCGCGCAGGGTCGGGAGTTTCTTGATCGGCCGGTCCGCTACCCGGGCCATCTCCTCGGCGGTGTCGAGGATCAGGACGGCGTCGTCGCGGGTGAGGTCGGCGGCCGAGATGAGGTGACGCTTCATCTGGGTGTTCTCCTGGAGAGTTCAGGCATGCGGGCGTGCGGAAGCTGTCGTACGACGGGTGTGCCGTACGGACGTGTGCAGCTACTGCTCGCCTGCCGGGGCGGTCTGCTGGACGCCGAGCAGGACGGCGTCACGGCCGTCCTCCTCGGCGAGCTGGACCTTGACCGTCTCCCGCAGCGACGTGGGGAGGTTCTTGCCGACGTAGTCGGCACGGATCGGGAGCTCGCGGTGGCCGCGGTCGACAAGGACCGCGAGCTGCACCGCGCGGGGCCGGCCGATGTCGCCGAGCGCGTCGAGCGCGGCGCGAATCGTACGGCCGGAGAAGAGAACATCGTCCACCAGGACGACCAGGCAGCCCTCGATGCCCTCGCCGGGGATCTCGGTGCGGGCCAGGGCGCGCGCCGGGCGCAGCCGCAGGTCGTCGCGGTACATGGTGATGTCGAGGGAGCCGACCGGCATCTTCCGGCCGGTGATCTCCTGGAGCTTGTCGGCGAGCCGACGGGCGAGGAAGACACCTCGGGTCGGGATGCCGAGCAGCACCACGTCGTCGGCGCCCTTGGCGCGTTCGACGATTTCGTGGGCGATGCGGGTCAGTACTCGGGCGATGTCGGGAGCCTCCAGAACGGGGCGTGCCGCATTGCCGGTGGCTTCGTGCTGTGCGTCCATAAGAAACGGACCTCCTTCTCCGCCTCACGGGACGGACCTTAAAGGACGTCGAAATTGCGTCATCAACGTTACCAGGGCTTCCACCAGGCCCTGGTCGCACCCCCGGGAGGTGCCGGTCCGGACCATTCGGCTTGACGCATCCAAGTAACGCTGCGTAACCTCACAGTGAGTTACCAGACCTCGTCCGGGGAGCCTTATGTCCAGCGAATACGCAAAACAGCTCGGGGCCAAGCTCCGTGCCATCCGCACCCAGCAGGGCCTCTCCCTCCATGGCGTGGAGGAGAAGTCCCAGGGCCGCTGGAAGGCCGTCGTGGTCGGCTCGTACGAGCGTGGCGACCGTGCCGTGACCGTACAGCGCCTCGCCGAGCTGGCGGACTTCTACGGGGTCCCGGTGCAGGAGCTTCTGCCCGGTACGACGCCGGGCGGGGCCGCGGAGCCGCCGCCGAAGCTCGTCCTGGACCTGGAGCGTCTCGCCCACGTCCCGCCGGAGAAGGCCGGACCGCTGCAGCGCTACGCCGCGACGATCCAGAGCCAGCGCGGTGACTACAACGGCAAGGTGCTCTCGATCCGCCAGGACGACCTGCGCACGCTGGCCGTGATCTACGACCAGTCGCCGTCCGTGCTCACGGAACAGCTGATCAGCTGGGGCGTGCTGGACGCGGACGCGCGCCGCGCGGTTGCCCACGAGGAGGGCTGACGTGCGGGGCTGAAGCCCCGCCCAGCAGAAACGTACCGCCGGGTTGCCGGGCGCCTTTTCGGGCCCGGCAACCCGGCGTTTTTTCTGCCCCGGTCCGGGGCGGGGGCCCGTCCGGCGCGATGCGCCCCGGTCCGGGGCGCGGGACCGCCCCGGCGGGCGGTGCGGGGCCCCTGGGCGGGGCGGGGGCATTGCGTGGTGCGGTGCCCGGGTCCGGGGTACGGGGTCGCCCCGGCGCGCGGGGCGGTTCTCGCACCCGGGTCCGGGGCGGGGGTTCCGTCCTCAATCGCCGGACGGGCTCCAATTTTCGGCGCCGTGCCCCGGGGGCGCCGCCGCACCGTGCGGTGGGTGGTGGGCGGAGCCCCTCCGGGGCGTCTCCTCAGAACTGGCGCGGAAGCCGGCAACGCGGGCGAACCCGGCACGTACGCCAGCCCCTGCGGGGACTCCCCTGCACGGCCCCACCCAGGCATCGCTCGCGCCACCGACCCGGCGGTCGTGACAGGAGCGCACACCGGCCGCGGACGCGCGACGACCGGTCCGGGGCCGCGCAGGGGAGTCCCCGCAGGCCGACGGACAAAGACCCGGGCTCCCCCGCGTACCCGCCGAACGTTCGTCGTTCGAGGAGACAGCCCGGAGGGGCCCCGGACCACCACCCCCGGGACAGGTGACGGTGCCACCAGGGGCCAGGCGGACACCTCAAGCCCGTCCGGCGCTTGAGGACGGAACCCCCGCCCCGGACCGGGGCACCCCACCACGCCCCCCGCCCCGCCCAGGGGCCCCGCACACGCCGAAGGGCCCACGGTCAGCCGACCGTGGGCCCTTCGCGGGCTGAACGTCGCCGCAGCCTACGCCTCGCGGCGAAGGTTCGGCTTGAGGTCCTTGAACCGGGCGAGCAGCCCGTTCACAAAGGACGGGGAGTCATCCGTGGAGAACTCCTTGGCAAGCTGGACGGCCTCGTCGATCACCACCGCGTCCGGCGTCCCGTCCACCCAGATCAGCTCGTACGCACCGAGCCGCAGGATGTTCCGGTCGACGACCGGCATACGGTCGATCTCCCAGTCCACGGCGTAGGTGATGATGAGGTCGTCGATCCGGTCCGCGTACTGCGCGTACCCCTCGACGAGCTCCATCGTGTACTCGGTGACCGGCGGCTGACGGGTGTCGGACCGCGAGTGCCGGACCCAGTCCGCGAGGACCGTCTGCACGGACTCACCGCGCTGGTCGGCCTCGAAGAGGATCTGGAAGGCGCGCTTGCGGGCCGTGTTCCGGGCAGCCACGGTTAGCTGTTCACCCGGCCGAGGTAGTCGCCCGTGCGGGTGTCGACCTTGATCTTCTCACCGGTGGTGATGAAGAGCGGGACGCCGATCTCGTAACCGGTCTCCAGCGTGGCGGGCTTGGTGCCACCGGTGGAGCGGTCGCCCTGGACGCCCGGGTCGGTGTGCTGGATGGTCAGCTCGACGGCGGCCGGCAGCTCGACGTAGAGCACCTCGCCCTCGTGCTGGGCCACGGAGGCGGTGAAGCCCTCGATGAGGAAGTTGGCGGCGTCGCCGACAGCCTTGCGGTCGACCATGAGCTGGTCGTACGTGTCCATGTCCATGAAGACGAAGTACTCGCCGTCCATGTACGAGAACTGCATGTCGCGGCGGTCAATGGTGGCCGTCTCGACCTTCACGCCGGCGTTGAACGTCTTGTCGACGACCTTGCCGGAGAGCACGTTCTTGAGCTTGGTGCGCACGAAAGCCGGGCCCTTGCCGGGCTTGACGTGCTGGAACTCGACGACGGACCAGAGCTGGCCCCCGTCGAGCTTGAGCACCAGGCCGTTCTTGAGGTCGTTCGTGGAAGCCACGGTTGCGGAATCTCCTGGACTGAAGCTGGTGGACGGCCAAGGATGCGCGCTAGAGCGCGAGCAGCTCCTTGGTCGTAATGGTGAGTAGCTCGGGTCCGCCGTCCGCCTCGGGGCGCACGACGAGCGTGTCATCGATCCGGACCCCGCCCCGGCCCGGGAGGTGGACCCCCGGTTCGACGGTGACCGGCACACAAGCGTCCAGTTTACCCATGGCTGCCGGTGCCAGCTGCGGGTCCTCGTCGATTTCGAGTCCCACACCGTGCCCGGTCCAGGGTGCGAGGCACTCTCCGTGGCCGGCCGAGTCCAGGAGGTGCCGGGCCGCGCGGTCCACATCGCGGTACGCGGCGCCCGGCACGAGAGCCTCACGTCCGGCCCGCTGAGCGGCGAAAACCAGGTCGTACAGGTCGATCTGCCAGGCGGCCGGCGCGGTCCCGATGACAAACGTACGGCCGATCTCGCACCGGTAGCCGCGATAGTTCGCGCCGAGGCAGACGGAGAGGAAATCTCCCTCCTCCACGCGCCGGTCCGAGGGCCGGTGGCGGCCCTGACCCGAGTTGGGCCCGGTGGCGACCGAGGTGGCGAAGGCGGGGCCGTCGGCGCCGTGGTCCACCAGCCGCCGTTCCAGTTCGAGGGCGAGATGCCGTTCGGTGCGGCCGACCAGAATCGATTCGAGAAGTTCGCCGAGCGCCTGGTCGGTGATCTCGGCGGCGATCCGCAGGCAGGCGATCTCCTCCTCGTCCTTGACGAGGCGCAGCTGCTCGACCGTGGCACCGAGATCGGTCAGCCGGAGCCGCGGGGCCACCGAGCCCATGGCCCGGTGGCGGGAGACTGTCAGATCGTGTTCCTCGACGGCAAGCGATTCCGCACCGGAGGCGGTGACCAGGCCGGCTGCGGTGACCGCCGGGTCGTCGCCGCCTGAGGAGGGCAACAGGGCCAGCCGCAGCTGGTCGTCGGTGCGACCGTTGTCGGGTTCGCCGGTCGGCGCGCGGGGGCAGAGCAGAACGTCCTCGTCGGGGCCGAGCAGCAGCACGGCGCCCGGGGGCGCTCCGCCCGCGAGATAGCGGACGTTGGCGGGGCGGGAGACCAGGGCGGCCGCGGATCCGACGGCGGCGCACCGGTCGCGGAGCAGCCCGCGGCGGACGGCGTACACCTCTGACATGCCACGAGCCTACGAGCGGGGGCGCCGGACCGCCCGGTCAGCGCATCCGACCGGGGGCCGACGCCGGCCGACCCCCGGTCCCGTGGCGGCCGGGGGTCGGCCGGCCGTCACCAGGCCGGCGGACTGGCTATCGAGCGGGCGAGTACGTCGTCGAGGACGCGGGCCGTGGTCTCCACGTCGTACGTCGAGTTGTCGATGATCGGCAGCCCCGAGCCGTACCACCCCGCCATCCGGCCGTGGATCCGGGCGACCTCCTCGTCCGACAGGCGCCGGTTGCCGCTGCGGGCGGCGTTGCGCTCCAGCACGATCTCCAGACCGGGCAGGAGCACCACGGGCAGAAGCCCCGGGCCCACATGACGCTTCCAGCCGCCCAGGCCCACGACGGGGCGGTCCGGGAAGACCGCGTCGTCGAGGATGCAGGAGATCCCGTTGGCCAGGAAATTACGGGCGGCGAAACCGCAGGTGCGGCGGGCCAGGCGGTACTGGGCCTCAGAGTGGTCGTTCCACCCGCTCTGCGGGTCGGCGAAGCCGGAGCGGACCCATTCGCGGACGTCGTCGAGGCTGACATGGGCAGTGGGGACGCGGCGGCGGCCGGCCCACAATTTGGCCACGGTCGTCTTGCCCGCGCCCGCGGGGCCGATCAGGAGGACGGCGAGGGTCGCCGTGCCCGTGCCGGGCTCGGCGGGTGGTGCGGGCAGCGGGACGGGGCCGCCGGGCGGCAGTTGAATGTGCCCGGTGGTCTCCCGGGAGACGGGCGTCGGGGCGTGGTGCGGGGCGGGCCCCGTCCAACCGGGGCCCTGGGGCGCGGGAGGGATCGGGGGCGGCGGCCCCGGCGGACCGGGGTGGCCGGGGTGCTGAGCCTGGTGCGTCCAGCCGGCAGGTCCGTTTCCGGGTCCTTGGGGCGGCGGCAGCGGGGCCCCCACTGCGTGCTGCATCCGGTGCCACTCCGTCTCGTACAGGCAACTGGCGCTGGTGGAACGGCAACCGTACCGTCCCCGGCCGCCGCAGAGGGAACGGTCGGGGACGGTCCGGAGTGCCCCGCCGGCCAGTGATCCGGCCGGCGGGGCCCCGTGTCGGACCGACCGGCACTTGGGGGGTGCGTGCATCGCACGGCGGAGGATTGAGCCGTGGCGGAGCCCTGGTGATTGACGACAACGCCGCGAGGTGCGTGCCCCGGCCCCGTGACGCCGCCCCCCAAGTGCCGGTCGGACTCAGTCCGTCAGTTCGTCGGCGAGGGCGCGCAGGGCGAGCCGGTAGGAGCCGATACCGAAACCGGCGACGGTCCCCGTGGCGACCGGCGCGACGACCGAGGTGTGGCGGAATTCCTCCCGTGCGTACGGGTTCGAAATGTGCACCTCGATGAGCGGGGCGGTGCGCTGAGCGGCCGCGTCCCGCATTCCGTACGAGTAATGGGTGAAGGCTCCCGGGTTGAGAACGACCGGAATTGCCCCGTCCGCGGCCTCGTGCAGCCAGCGGATCAGTTCGCCCTCGTCGTTGGTCTCCCGGACGTCGACGTCGAAGCCGAGCTCCTTGCCGAGCGTCCTGCAGGTCTCGACGAGTCCGGTGTACGACGTCGCGCCGTACACATCGGGCTCACGGGAGCCGAGCCGGCCGAGGTTCGGCCCGTTGAGCACGAAGACCCGGCGGGTCACGCCGACACCTCCCCGTACGCGGCGAGCAGCACCGCCGGGTCGGGTCCTTCCAGGACGGTGGGCTTGCCCAGGCCGTCGAGGACGATGAAGCGCAGCAGGTCGCCGCGGGACTTCTTGTCGATCTTCATGTTCTCCAGCAGCTTGGGCCACTGGTCGCCACGGTAGGTGAGCGGCAGTCCGACGGACTCCAGGACGGCGCGGTGCCGGTCGGCGGTGGCGTCGTCCAGGCGCCCGGCCAGCCGGCCCAGCTCGGCGGCGAAGACCATGCCGACGGAGACGGCCGCGCCGTGGCGCCACTTGTAGCGCTCGTTCTTCTCGATGGCGTGGGCGAGGGTGTGCCCGTAGTTGAGGATCTCGCGCAGCCCGGACTCCTTGAGGTCGCTGGAGACGACCTCGGCCTTGACCCGGATGGAGCGCTCGATCAGTTCGGCGGTGTGCGGTCCGGCGGGCGTACGGGCGCCCTCCGGGTCCGACTCGATCAAGTCGAGGATCGCGGGGTCGGCGATGAAACCGGCCTTGATGATCTCGGCCATGCCGCTGACGTAGTCGTGCACCGGCAGCGAGTCGAGGGCGGCGAGGTCGCAGAGCACCCCGGCCGGCGGGTGGAAGGCGCCGACGAGATTCTTGCCCTCGGCGGTGTTGATGCCCGTCTTGCCGCCGACGGCCGCGTCGACCATGGCGAGCACGGTCGTCGGTACGGCGATCCAGCGCACCCCGCGCAGCCATGTCGCCGCGACGAACCCGGCCACGTCGGTGGTGGCGCCGCCGCCGACGCCGACGATGACGTCGGTGCGGGTGAATCCGGTCTGGCCGAGCGCCTTCCAGCAGTACGCCGCGACCTCGACGGTCTTGGCCTCCTCGGCGTTCGGCAGCTGGATGGCGATGGCCTCGTACCCCTGGTCGGCGAGGTCCTGACGGACCGCCTCTCCGGTCTCGGCGAGCGCCTCCGGGTGCAGGACCGCGACCCGCCGGGCACGGTCGCCGATCAGCGAGGGCAGCTCACCGAGCAACTGCCGGCCGACCAGCACCTCGTACGGGTCGGTGCCCGCACTGCCGGCGATCTGGATGCGTGTGGGTCCCTGGTCCGTCATGCGTGTGTTCTCCCGGCCGGGCGCCGCGGGGTCGCCCGCGTGCTCCGGCAGTTCCAGTGCGTCGAGGACCGCCTGGGCGACCTCTTCGGGTGTGCGCTCGTCGGTGGCGACGGTCGCCCGGGCCACCTCGTCGTAGAAGTGGCGGCGGGCGTCCATCAGCTCGCGCCACTGCCGACGCGGGTTGACGGCGAGCAGCGGGCGCGCGGTGTTCAGCCCGACCCGCTTGACGGCCTCCTCCACGTCCATCGAGAGATAGACGACGGCGTGGCCGGCGAGCAGGGCGCGGGTCGTCCCGTCGAGCACGGCGCCGCCGCCGAGCGCAAGGACTCCGGTGTGCTCGGCGACGGCGGTGCGTACCGCCTGCCGCTCCAGCTCGCGGAAGTGCTCCTCGCCCTCGTCGTAGAAGATCTCCGAGATCGGCTTGCCCGCCGTGGCCACGACATCCGCGTCGGTGTCCCGATAGGTGGTGCCGAGCCGGTCGGCAAGCAGCTCTCCGACCGTGGACTTGCCGACGCCCATCGGACCGACGATGACGATCAGCGGGCCGCTCATCGGATCTGGAGGTGGTCGAGGTACGACTGCACGTTGCGGTGGGTCTCGGGGACGCTGTCCCCGCCGAACTTCTCCGCCACGGCGTCGGCCAGGACCAGCGCGACCATCGCCTCGGCGACGATGCCGGCGGCCGGCACCGCGCAGACATCGGAGCGCTGGTGGTGTGCCTTGGCCGGCTCACCGGTGACGACGTCGACGGTGGCGAGCGCGCGGGGCACGGTGGCGATGGGCTTCATCGCGGCACGGACCCGGAGCAGCTCGCCGGTGGTCAGACCGCCCTCGGTACCGCCGGAGCGGCCGGACGCGCGCTTGATGCCGTCCTCGGTGACCAGGATCTCGTCGTGCGCCTTCGAGCCGGGAACCCGGGCCAGGTCGAAGCCGTCGCCGACCTCGACACCCTTGATCGCCTGAATGCCCATCAGGGCGGCGGCGAGGCGGGCGTCGAGGCGGCGGTCCCAGTGCACATGCGAGCCGAGGCCGACCGGCACTCCGTACGCGAGCACCTCGACGACACCGCCCAGGGTGTCTCCGTCCTTGTGGGCCTGGTCGATCTCGGCGACCATTTCCTTGCTCGCGGCGGCGTCGAGGCAACGCACCGGGTCGGCGTCGAGCTTCTCGACGTCGGCAGGCGTGGGGTAGACGCCGTACGGCGCCTTGGCCGCGGCCAGCTCGACGACGTGGCTGACGATCTCGATGCCCGCGGTCTCCTTGAGGTACGACCGCGCGACGGCGCCGAGCGCCACCCGGGCCGCGGTCTCCCGGGCGCTGGCGCGCTCCAGGATCGGCCGGGCCTCGTCGAAGCCGTACTTCTGCATGCCCGCGAGGTCGGCGTGGCCGGGCCGGGGGCGGGTCAGCGGGGCGTTACGGGCCAGGGTGGCGAGCTCGTCGGGGTCGACCGGGTCGGCCGACATGACCTGCTCCCACTTGGGCCATTCGGTGTTGCCCACCATCACGGCGACCGGGGACCCCATGGTCAGACCGTGGCGTACTCCGCCGAGGAAGGTGACCTCGTCCCTCTCGAACTTCATCCGTGCGCCGCGGCCGTAGCCGAGCCGCCGCCGGGCGAGTGCGTCCGCCACCATCTCCGTGGTGATCGGGACGCCGGCGGGAAGACCCTCCAGCGTCGCCACGAGTGCGGGGCCGTGCGACTCCCCCGCGGTCAGCCAGCGCAACCTGCTCAACGGTGCTCCTCATGCTCGCGCCTGGAACTGCAACGGCGCGACCGGGTGCGCGGCCCTGGCCCGCCGCCTTCGATCCTCCCACGCCCGCGCCCCCGAACCGGCCGCCGGTCCAGCAGACGGACGGATCGGGACGCGCGATCGGTGTGGTCAGCGGGCGGCGAGCGCCTCTTCGCCGGCCTTCCGCATGGCTGCGAGCGGGGCGGGCGAGCGGCCCGTCATCTGCTCGACCTGAAGAACCGCCTGGTGCACCAGAAGGTCGAGACCTCCGACGACTGCGCCGCTTCGAGACGACCAGCCCGCCGCGAGTCCGGTCGGCCAGGGCTCGTACAGCACATCGAACAGCGTGCCGGGGGCGTCCGGTACCGCACCGGCCAGCGCGTCCGTCGTTCCGGCGGGCGTGGTCGCGATCACCAGGGGTGCGCGCAGCGCCTGCCCCGCATCCGCCCAGTCGGCGATCCGGACGTCGACGCCGAGCCGTTCGCCCCAGCCGCGCATCTCGTCGCTGCGTTCCCGGCTGCGTACGTACGCCGTGACCGGCCCCGTGCAGATCACCGCGAGGGCGGCAACGGCCGAGGAGGCGGTGGCTCCGGCGCCGAGGACGGCGGCGGATTCCACCTTTTCCACGCCTCGCTCGCGTAGAGCCGCGATCATGCCGGGGATGTCGGTGTTGTCGCCGACGCGACGGCCGTCCTCGGTGAACACGACCGTGTTCACGGCCTCGACCGCGGAGGCCGTCTCGCTGATGGAGTCCAGCAGCGGGATGATCGCACGCTTCAGCGGCATGGTCAGCGAGAGTCCGGCCCAGGAAGAGTCCAGGCCCTCGATGAAGCCGGGCAGCGCCTGCTCGTCGACCTCGAACCGGTCGTAGGTCCAGTCGGTGAGACCGAGCTCGGCGTATGCGGCCCGGTGCAGGACCGGGGAGAGCGAATGGGCGATGGGCGAGCCGAGGACGGCTGCCCGGCGGCGCCCGTCAGTTGAGACCATGCTGTTCCTTGAACTTCTGGTTGAGCTTCTCGTGTTCGGCGGCCGTCTTGGTGAACTGGGTCTTCTTGCCGTCGAGCGAGATGAAGAACATCCACCCGTCGCCGGTGGGATTGAGCGTCGCACGCAGGGCTTCGTCGCCCGGATTGCCGATGGGGCCGGGCGGCAGACCCGGGTGGTAATAGGTGTTGTACGGGTCGTTATTGCTCCGGATCTCACTCGACCCGATCTTGATCTTGCTCTGGTTCTTGAGGTAATTGAAGGCCGAGTCGAACTCAAGCTTGCGATTGGTGACCGTGTTGTCCGGCTTCAGGCGGTTGTAAACGACTTCAGCCATCTTGCGGAAGTCATCATGTGTAAGGCCCTCCGCTTGGACCAGACTGGCGACCGTGACTACCTGCCACGGGCCGTCCAGCTTGTACTTCTTGGCTGCCCCTTCGAGGTCAGCCTTGCCGTACTCCTCGTCGGCGCGGGAGACCATCTGCTTGAGGACGGCCTCCGGCTTCATCCCCTTGGCAGCCGGATAGGTCGCGGGGTAGAGGAAGCCCTCCAGTGGGTCCTTGAGTTCCGGGTGGTTCTTGGCCCATTGCGGGAGCCCGAGGCTGCCCGCTTGTTTCTTGGCGACATCGCTGGTGGTGCCTGCCTTGAGACCGAGCTTCTTGTCGATCAGCGTGTAGACGGCGGCGTTGCGCCGGCCCTCCGGGACTGTCAGCAGGTTCTGGCTCTTCGGGTCGAGCATCATCTTCACGGCCTCGGCCGCGGACATCTCCTTGTTCAGGAGATAGACCCCCGCCTGGATCGAGTTCCCCTTGGGGTTCTCGGCCTGCGCGGCGATGAACGCGTCGACGCTCTTGACGACGCCCTTCGCCTTCAGGATGCTGCCGATCTCGTTGCCGAGGGCGCCCTCCGGGATCTCCACCTCGACGCTGCCTGAGCCCCGGCCCGAGTAGTCCGGTGCCGCGCCGAACTGTTCCTGCCAGTACGTGTAACCCACGTACCCCACCCCGCCGACACCGCCGGCGATGACCACGGCGACGACGAGGCAGGCGCAGCCGCTGCGGTTCTTCTTCTTGCCCTTGCCGCGGCGTTCGCCGCCGCCTCGGCCGCCCCTGCGACCGTCGCGCGGGCCGTCGTCGTACTCGTCGTCGTCGCGGGGGTCCCGGCCGTCGCGGTCGTCGTCGGCACCCGTGAAGAAGGGGTGCGTCTCCTCCTGGGGTACGTCCGGGTCCCAGTCGGGGTTCTGCGGTGGGGCCTGGGCGGGCCCGGCCTCACGTCGGCCCGGGGGCTGCGGCGGCGGGTACGCATCGGGCGTGCCGTAGTTGTCGTGCGATTCGCCGTAGCCGTTCGTCCCGTTCCCGTACGGATCGTTCGGAGTGGTGCCGTACGGCATCGCGGCCTGCTGGCCGGTGTCCCAGCCGCCGTTGTACTGCGGCTGGGGGGCCTGCTGGGCGTATGGGTCGTGCTGCTGCGGCTGTTGCGGCTGCTGCGCGTACGGGTCGTGCTGCGGCGGCTGCTGGGCGTACGGGTCGTGCTGCTGCGGCTGCTGGGCGTACGGGTCGTGCGCGTACGGATCCTGCGGAGCGCCGTACTGCTGATGCTGCGGGTACGCCTGCTGCTGCGGCGGCTGCTGGGCATAGGGCGCCTGCGGGGCACCGTACTGGCTCTGGCCGTGGGCAGCCTGCTGGCCTCCCCATCCCTGGTCCCCGTACAAAGGATCCTCGGGATGCCACGGTTCGGAGCCGGGGCCCCGGCCATACTCAGTCATCGATCCCCTAGAGCCGCGAGACGACGTTCCGCCTCTTTGCTGTGCGGTGTTTGTTCGAACACCGCCGCATCGCGCGGAACGTTACCGTATCGCGATCAGACAACCACTTCGACGCCCTCGCCCGGAGCTTTACCCGATGCTCGTTCGGACTCCAGAGCGTTCTGGAGGATCACCACAGCGGCAGCCTGGTCGATGACAGACCGGCCCTTCTTGGACTTCACGCCCGAGGCGCGCAGCCCCTGGCTCGCCGTCACTGTGGTCATCCTCTCGTCCACCAATCGCACCGGAATGGGTGCGACCGAGCGGGCGACCTCCTGGGCGAAGAGCCGGACCTTGGCTGCCGCAGGCCCTTCGCCGCCGCCCAGAGACCTCGGCAGGCCGATGATGATCTCGATGGGCTCGTACTCCTCGACGATCTGCCCCAGCCGCCGGTGGGCGGCCGGGACGTCACGTCCCGGCACGGTCTCCACCGGCGTGGCGAGGATCCCGTCGGGGTCGCACGAGGCGACCCCGATCCGGGCGTCCCCGACGTCGATCGCGAGACGACGTCCGCGGCGCATCTGCGTCACTCCCGCCGTCACGCCGTCTCGGTGACGAGGCGTTCGACAGCGGCGATGGCCTCGCCGATGGCGGCCGGGCTCTGGCCACCGCCCTGGGCGACGTCCGGCTTGCCGCCGCCTCCGCCGCCGAGGGTCTTGGCGGCCGTGCGGACCAGGTCGCCGGCCTTGAGGCCGCGCTCGCGGGCGGCTTCGTTGGTGGCGATGACCGTCAGCGGGCGGCCATGGGCCGTGGTGAAGAGGGCCACGACGGCAGCGCGGCCGCCCTGGATGCGCCCGCGGACGTCGAGGACCAGCTTGCGCAGGTCGTCGGCGGACGTCCCGTCCGGCACCTGGCCGGTGATCAGGGCGACACCGCGTACGTCCTTGGCGGACTCGACGAGCCCGGCGGCGGCCTGCAGGACCTTCTCCGCGCGGAACTTCTCGATCTCCTTCTCGGCGTCCTTCAACTTGCCGAGCATGGCGGAGACCTTCTCCGGAAGCTCCTCCGGGCGGCCCTTGACCAGCTCCTGGAGCTGCGCGACGACCGTGTGCTCCTTGGCGAGGAAGTTGTACGCGTCGACGCCCACGAGGGCCTCGATACGGCGCACACCGGAACCGATGGACGATTCGCCGAGCAGCTTCACCAGACCCAGCTGGGCGGTGTTGTGGACGTGCGTACCGCCGCACAGCTCCTTGGAGAAGTCGCCGATGGTGACGACGCGGACCCGCTCGCCGTACTTCTCGCCGAACTCGGCGATGGCGCCCTGCTTCTTGGCCTCGTCGATGGACATGACCTCGGCCTGGACGTCGAGCTCCCGGGAGAGGACCTCGTTGATCTTCTGCTCGACGTCGGTGAGGACCGTGCCGGGGACGGCGGCGGGCGAACCGAAGTCGAAGCGGAAGCGGCCCGGGGAGTTCTCCGAACCCGCCTGGGCGGCCGTCGGGCCCAGCGCGTCACGCAGCGCCTGGTGCGTGAGGTGCGTGGCGCTGTGGGCGCGGGCGATGGCGCGGCGGCGGGTGTTGTCGATGGCGGCGTACGCGGAGGCGCCGACCGTCACCTCACCGACCTGGACCGTGCCCTTGTGGACGGAGACGCCAGGGACGGGCTGCTGGACGTCGCGCACCTGGATGACGGCGCCGGTGTCGAGCCGGATCCGGCCCTGGTCGGCGAGCTGGCCACCGCCCTCGGCGTAGAACGGGGTGCGGTCGAGGACGACCTCGACGTCGTCGCCCTCCGTGGCGGCGGGCGAGGGCACGCCGTCGACGAGGAGGCCGACGATGGTCGACTCCCCCTCGGTGGAGGTGTAGCCGGTGAACTCGGTGGCGCCGGACTTGTCCGCGACCTCGCGGTAGGCGGAAAGGTCGGCGTGGCCGGTCTTCTTGGCACGGGCGTCGGCCTTGGCCTTGTCCCGCTGCTCCTGCATCAGCCGGCGGAAGCCTTCCTCGTCGACCGAGAGCCCCTGTTCGGCGGCCATCTCCAGGGTGAGGTCGATCGGGAAGCCCCAGGTGTCGTGGAGCAGGAACGCCTTGTCGCCGGGCAGGACGTGGCCGCCGGCGGCCTTCGTGTCGGTGACGGCGGTCTCGAGGATGTTCGTACCGCCCTTGAGGGCCTTGAGGAAGGCGGCTTCCTCGGCAAGGGCGACGGTCTCGATGCGCTTGCGGTCGGTGATGAGCTCCGGGTACTGCCGGCCCATCGTGTTGATCACGACGTCGACCAGTTCGTTGACCACGGAACCGGTGGCGCCCATGAGCCTCATGTTGCGGATGGCGCGGCGCATGATGCGGCGGAGCACGTAGCCGCGGCCCTCGTTGCCCGGGGTGACGCCGTCGCCGATGAGCATCACCGACGTACGCATGTGGTCGGCGACGACTCGGAGGGAGACGTCCGTACCGTGCTCGGCGCCGTAGCGCACGCCGGTGAGCTCCGTGGCCCTGTCCATGACGACGCGCAGGGTGTCGGTCTCGTACATGTTCTGTACGCCCTGCAGGATCATGGCGAGACGCTCGAGGCCGAGGCCCGTGTCGATGTTCTTCGACGGCAGGTCACCGAGGATCGGGAAGTCCTCCTTGCCGTCTCCGGCGCCCCGCTCGTACTGCATGAAGACCAGGTTCCAGATCTCCACGTAGCGCTCGTCGTTGACGGCCGGGCCGCCCTCGACGCCGAACTCGGGGCCGCGGTCGTAGTTGATCTCGGAGCAGGGCCCGCAGGGGCCGGGGACGCCCATGGACCAGAAGTTGTCCTTCTTGCCCAGGCGCTGGATGCGCTCGGCCGGGACGCCGATCTTGTCGCGCCAGATGGCCTCGGCGTCATCATCGTCCAGGTACACCGTGATCCACAGACGCTCGGGGTCGAGGCCGAAGCCGCCGTCCGCCACGGAGCTGGTGAGAGCCTCCCAGGCGTAGCTGATGGCGCCTTCCTTGAAGTAGTCGCCGAAGGAGAAGTTGCCGCACATCTGGAAGAAGGTGCCGTGCCGGGTGGTCTTGCCGACCTCTTCGATGTCCGGCGTACGCACACACTTCTGCACGCTGGTGACGCGCGGAGCGGGCGGCTTGACCTCGCCGAGGAAGTACGGCTTGAAGGGGACCATGCCCGCGGGGACCAGCAGCAGAGTCGGGTCGTCCGCGATGAGCGACGCCGAAGGCACGACGGTGTGTCCGCGCTCCTCGAAGAAGCTCAGCCAGCGGCGACGAATTTCAGCCGACTCCATCAGTGGTCCTCATTCCGGTTGTACGAGTTGTAGGGGGGTTTGCGGTGGGCGGTGGCCTCGACGGCCGGGGCGGGCTCGGCCGCCTCGACCGCGAAGTGACGCCGCACGGGGAGTTCGGGGTCGACCGGCGCCTCAAGGCCCAGCGCCTCGCCCAGTTCGGCCTCGCGCCGGACCATGCCGACGCGGACGTCGAGGGCGAAGTCCTTGAGCTTGTGACCGCTCTCGATCGCCTTGTCTGCGGCGCGCGCCGCGAGGCTCTCGGGGGTCAGCTGCCTGAGCTTCCGGTTGACCTTGGTGGTGGCCCAGACGCCGGCGGCTGCGCCGACGGTGAACCAGAACGTACGGCGGAACATCGCTGCGTCAGTCCTTCGATCCGCGAGAGCTTCTGCCGCCCTGCTTCTTGGCTCGCGCGGACGGCACCGTGCGGCCGACGATCACCGTGCGTCGGGATGCCCGGCGGGCCGGCTCGGCTTCCGGAGCGGTCCGGCGGCCGATGGCCTGCCGTACTCCGTAACCGAAGGCGGCGACCTTGACCAGCGGTCCGCCGAAGGTCGATGCGACAGTCGTGGAGAGCGCCGAGGCGTTGGAGGTGACCTCCTGGACGTCCGTCGCGATCGCGTCGACCTTGTCGAGCTGCGTCTGCGCGGAACGCACGGTCGCGGACGCGTCGGCGAGCAGCGGAACCGCCTGCTCGGTCACGTCCGCCACGAGTTTGGTGGTCGCCCTGAGCGTCTGGGCCAGCCTCACCAGGACGACGGCGAGGAACGAGACCAGGATCGCCCAGAAGACGGCCACCAGGATCCCGGCCACCTCTCCACCGGACACAGTGCACCGCTCTCTGGCTTGTCGAATCGTCGTCTCCCGACCCTATCGCGCCGGGGGCCACGCCCCCTACCGCATTACTGCTGGGCGGGACGGTAGTTGCACAAAGGAGATTGTACGGAGAGCTTCCATGCCAGTACTCTGCGTGTTTCATGCGACGCTCTCAGCGCCCCTCCCCCGACCCCGACGATCCGGGCCGAGGCACCGCGGCGCGCGGCAATCTCCCGGCCGAACTGAACGGATTCGTGGGACGCGAGGCGGAGCTGGCCGATCTCGGCAGGCTGCTGCGGGAGTCGAGGCTGGTCACCGTGGTCGGGGTGGGCGGCGTGGGCAAGACGCGTTGTGCCACCAGGGTTGCCGCCCTCCTGGAGAAACGGTACTGCGACGGGGTCTGGCTGGTGGAGCTGTCCGCCGTCCGCGAACCGGTGCTGCTGGAACATGCGGTGGTCGACGCACTGGGACTCACCGATCACACCGGCCGGTCGCCCCGCACGGCGCTCCTCGAACATCTCGCCGAACGCCAACTCCTCCTGGTGTTCGACGGCTTCGAGCATCTCGTCGACACCTGTGCCGAACTGGTACAGGAGTTGCTGCGCCGGGCGCCGCGGCTGCGGGTGCTGGCCGCCGGGCGGCTGCCGCTGGATCTGGACGGGGAGATCGGCTATCCGCTCGCGCCGATGGCCGACGCGGACGCGCTGGAGTTGTTCGCCGACCGGGTGGCCGCGGTGCAGCCGGGTTTCCGGCTGACCGAGGACACTCGCGGATCGGCGCGCGAGCTGTGCCGTCGGCTGGACGGGATCCCTCTCGCGCTGGAACTGGCCGCCGGACGGCTGCGCGCCCTGTCCGTGGAACAGGTGCTGCAACGGCTGGACGACCGCTTCCGGCTGCTGACCGGCGGCAGCCGCACCGCGCCGGCGCGCCACCGGACGCTCCGTACGGCCATCGGCTGGAGTCATGAACTGTGCGCTCCGGAGCAACGGCTGCTGTGGGCGCGGCTGTCCGTCTTCGCCGGGCAGTTCGATCTGGAGGCCGTCGAATACATCTGCAGCGGCCCCGATCTGCCGGCCGACTCGGTGCTCGACGTGCTCACGGCGCTGCTGGCGCAGTCCGTCGTCCTGCGTGAGGACTCGGCGGCGGGCACCCGCTACCGGTTACTGGACACGGTGCGCGAGTACGGCGCCGAGTGGCTGGCCGCGACCGGCGACACGGACCGGTTGCGGCGTCGCCACCGGGACTGGTTCCTGGGACTGGCCACCTGGTGCGAGCTCGACTGGTTCAGCCCGCGTCAGGGCGAGGTGGCGGCCCGGGCCGAGAGCGAACTGCCCAATCTGCGCCGGGCGATGGAGTGCTCGCTGGAGACTCCGGACGAGGTCCATCTCGCGCAGTACCTGGCGGGCACGCTCTGGTTCCTCTGGGTCGGCTGCGGGCGCCTCTCGGAGGGGCGGCATTGGCTGGCCCACGTCCTGGAGGAGGAGACCCCGTACGACGCCTCGCGGCTCAAGGCGCTGTGGGTGCTCGGGTACGTGGCGGTGCTGCAGGGTGATCGGGTCGGTGCGATCTCCGCGCTGCAGGAGTGCCGGGAGGAGGCGCACCGGACCGGTGACGCGACGGCTCTGGCGTACGCGGTGCACCGCACGGGCTGTCTGGCCCTCGTCACGGACGACATGGCCCGCGCGGAGGAGCTGCTGCAGGACGCGCTGGGCCGCTACCGGGAACTCGGCGAGCTGAACAGCAACGTGCTGATGGCGCAGGTCGAGCTGGCGATGACGGTCGGGTTCCGCGGGGACCTGGAGGCCGCGGCGGCCATCTGCGAGGAGGTCAGGGAGGTCTGCGAGGACCGCGGTGAGCGATGGGCCCTCTCGTACGCGCTCCATGTGCTGGCCTACGCGGCGCTGCAACGGGGCCGGCCGGACCGCGCCCGGGAACTGCTCAGAAAGTCCCTGTCGATCGGTCACGCCTTCCATGACCTGCTGGGTTCCGTGCTCGCCCTGGAGTTGCTTGCCCTGGTCACGGCGGTCGAGGGGGACGCGGCGGAGGCGGCGGTGCTGCAGGGGGCCGCCGAGCGGATCTGGCCGTCGGTGGGGCCGCCGCTGTTCGGTTCGGCGTACTACGGGAGCCCCCGGGCCCAGTGCGAGAAGCTGGCACGGCAGGAGCTCGGCGACGCGCCGTACGAGTCGGGGCGCCGGGCGGGCGGCCGAATGGATCCGGACACGGCGGTGGCCAGGGCGCTGGCGGGCCGGGCCGTGGACCGGCCGGGCCAGGAGGGGCAGCGGCCGGGACCCGTGCCCGCACCGGGCGGCAGAACGCGGAAGCCCGCCGCCTCCCCGACATCGGGGAGGGGCGGGCCTGAGCGCTGGTGAGAGCGGCTACGCCTGGATCAGCGGGCGTAGTACTCGACGACGAGCTGCTCGTCGCAGATCACCGGGATCTCCTTGCGGTTCGGGTCCCGGTCCAGGCGGAAGGCCAGGGCCTTCAAGTTCACCTGCAGGTAGCGCGGGGTCTCGCCGTCGGGGGCGTAACCACCCTCGCGGGCCACCTGGAAGGGGTGCTTGTCGCGGCTGCGCTCGCGGACCATCACGATGTTGTCGGGACGGACGCGGAACGACGGCTTGTCGACCTTGCGGCCGTCGACCTCGATGTGGCCGTGAACGACCATCTGGCGGGCCTGGTAGATCGTGCGGGCGATGCCCGAACGCAGGACCAGCGCGTCGAGACGGCGCTCGAGCTCGATGACGAGCGCCTCGCCCGTCTTGCCCTCGGCCTTCTTGGCGCGGTCGTACGCGCGCGCCATCTGGCGCTCGCTGATGTCGTACTGCGCGCGCAGACGCTGCTTCTCGAGCAGACGGACCTTGTAGTCCGAGTTCTGCTTGCGGCCACGGCCGTGCTCGCCCGGCGGGTAGGGGCGGGCCTCGAAGTACTTGACGGCCTTCGGCGTCAGGGCAATGCCGAGCGCACGGGACTTCTTGACCTTGGGACGCGACTGGTTAGGCACGTTCTCCAGACCTCCATTGTGGGTTAGGTTAGGCTCACCTTACTCAAGGAGATCGTATGTCTCGCCCTGGGAACACCACACACGTCACGGACAGCACTGACAGCGTCGACGCCATCAAGGGCATCGATACGACGGAGGACCGATCAGATCGTGGTCAGCCGCGTCCCAGCGGGCTTGAAAAAACTCGGATGCCGTCAGCAGCCGAGCGCACACGAACTCTCGTACAGAGTACCTGTTCGGCGGTATTGCTCGTCCCCGGGATGAGCACTGCGGGCTTCGACCAGCTGATTCCACTGGACCGGAGCGTGGGCCCCGAGGGGGATCTGTTCCTCGAATTCCCTGCCGATTCCCCGGCCGTACGGGCCGCGGCACACGCCCAGGACGACGAGCTGACCGCTGTGCTGGAGATCACGGACGTCGCGCCGGTCTCGGTGCCGCACCGCATCCGCGGCCGCGGCCGGGTCTCCGGTCGGCTCACGCCCGCGCCCGGGATGGCCGGGCCGGGCCGGATGATGCTGCGGCTGGAGACGGGCGGGGCGTACGTCGACGATCTGTGGGGCGCGCAGGGCGTCGAGCCGGAGGAGTTCCGGGACTCCGCCGCCGACCCGCTCGTCGCCCACGAGGCGGAGCTGCTGCAGCATCTGCACGCGGCGCACGGCGAACAGCTGAACATGCTGTGCGGGCTCCTGGGCGAGCGGACGCACGAACGCCGCGCCGCACACGAGCCCTCCGTCGTCCCGGTCGCAATCGACCGCTTGGGGCTTCGGGTGCGGGTCTGTGAGGCGGACGGGCGGTTCTTCGACGCCCGCTTCGACTTTGCCGAACCGGTGCGCGACATGGTCGCGCTGCGCCGGGCCATGCGCACGCTGTTCGAGGCGGCGGCCCACTGAGCGGGGACCTCAGGCTTCCGCCGCACCGTCGGAGCCGCTGCGGCCGAGCCGCTCGCGGACCCGGTCCACCACGTCCGCGTACCGCGCCTCCGCGCCGTACCGCGTGGGCCGGTAGTAGTGCCTGTCGCGGACGGCATCAGGGGCGTACTGCTGAGTGGCGATGCCGCCGGGGACGTCGTGCGGATAGACGTAGCCCTGTGCGTGCCCCAGTTCGGCGGCGCCCTTGTAGTGGCCGTCGCGCAGATGGGCCGGGACCGGACCGGCCAGCCCCTTCCGTACGTCCTCCTGGGCCGCGAAGATCGCGAGCGTCGCCGCGTTGGACTTGGGGGCGAGCGCCAGCGCGATCGTGGCATGGCTGAGGGTGAGCGCCGCCTCCGGAAATCCGATCATGGCCACGGCCTGGGCGGCAGCGACCGCCGTGGGCAGGGCCGTCGGGTCGGCGAGGCCGATGTCCTCACTGGCGGAGATCATCAGCCGCCGGGCGATGAACCGGGGGTCCTCCCCCGCCTCGATCATCCGCGCCAGATAGTGCAGCGCGGCATCCACGTCGGAGCCGCGGATCGACTTGATGAGGGCGCTCGCCACGTCGTAGTGCTGGTCTCCGTCCCGGTCGTACTTCACCGCTGCCCGGTCGACGGTCGCCTCGACGGTCTGGAGAGTGATCTCCTTCTCCTGCATGGCGAGCGCCGCACCGGCCGCTGCCTCCAGCGCCGTCAGCGCGCGCCGCGCGTCTCCTCCGGCGATGCGCAGCAGATGCGCCTCCGCGTCCTCGGGCAGGGTGACCGCACCACCGAGTCCGCGCTCGTCGGTCAGGGCGCGGCGCATGAGAGCGCGCAGATCCTCGTCGGTGAGCGATTCGAGGGTGAGAAGCAGCGAGCGCGACAGCAGCGGCGAAATGATCGAGAAGTACGGGTTCTCGGTCGTCGCGGCGATGAGCGTCACCCAGCGGTTCTCCACGGCCGGCAGCAACGAGTCCTGCTGGGCCTTGGAGAAGCGGTGGATCTCGTCGAGGAAAAGGACGGTCTCCTTGCCGTACCCACCGGTGGCCCGGCGGGCGCCCTCGATGACGGCCCGCACTTCCTTGACGCCCGCGGTGATCGCGGAGAGCTCGACGAAACGCTTGTTGGTGGCCTTGCTGACCACGTAGGCCAAGGTCGTCTTGCCGATGCCGGGCGGGCCCCAGAGGATCACCGACGACGGGCCGGCGGGCCCGCCGCTCCCTTCGCCGACGAGGCGGCGCAGCGGCGAGCCCGGCTTCAGCAGATGCTGCTGGCCGACGACCTCGTCGAGCGTACGGGGACGCATCCGGACAGCGAGTGGACTGCTGGACGGGTCCTTCTCCTGGCGGTCTTCGGCGGCTGCGGTAAAGAGGTCGGGCTCCACGATGTGAAGCCTATGCCACGGCACTGACAGCGCCGCCGGGCCGGTCCCCGCCCGGGACCTGCCGGGTCAGCTGGTCCAGAAGTCCCACCAGCGGGTCAGGATCAGCATGCCGATGATGCCGACCCAGAGGACCGGCGGAACCCAGTGGAACTCCGTCAGTCCGTTGCGCAGCCAGTTCGGCGCGGGAAGGATCCGGTGCTTGATGTTGTGCGCGGTGACGTAGCAGAACATGACGATGGTGGCCACCCATGCCAGGCAGCACCACAGGCAGAGCGAGTTGATGTTGTACAGCGACTGGTACTGCAGCCAGGTGCAGAAGCCGACTCCGAACAGGGTGCCGGCATTGAGTCCGAGCCAGTACCAGCTGCGGAACCGGGCCCCGGCGAGCAGCGCCATGCCGATCCCGATGACCACCGAGTACGCGGCGAGTCCGAGCATCGGGTTCGGGAACCCGAAGACGGACGCCTGCTCGCTCTTCATGATGTTGCCGCACGAGACGACGGGGTTGAGGCTGCAGCCCGGGGTGAAGGAGGGGTCTTCGAGCAGCTTGAACTTGTCGATCGTGATGACCCAGGCGGCGAGGAGTCCGGCAGCACCTGCGATCACCAGCAGCAGTGCGAACGCGCGACTGCCGCCGATGGTCCTCTTCCCGCTGTCCTCGTCCTCGTCGGAGGAGGGATGGTCAACCGCTGCAGTCGTCATATCGCCGTTCCATCAGTCAGTGGCCTGCTGGGCATGGTCATTGTGCCGCACCGCCGCTCGGGTCAGCCGTTCGGTGGACATAAACATGCGCACACGGCGGCCCGGAATTCTCGGCTCCACGAGACGCCCCCTGGCGCTGGGCGCGGACGGCCGCCGCCTGCAGTCCCGGGTCGTGGTCGTCCGGCAGGATGAATCGGAACCCGCCGAGTTGACGGTACGGGAACGGCACCACGGTGGATCGGGGGTCGCACGGGCCCGGTCGCCCGGTCCGCCGGCGGACCGGTCCTGTGCCTGCTGACCTTCCGCTGGAGGAGCCGGCGCGACGGCTGACTCCGGCCGGCCCGCACCACGCCCTGTGCCCGCCCGGCGGGCCGGGCGGGCACAGCAGGAACGGTGGATCAGGCCAGCTTCTGCTGGATCTCGGCGACCAGCGCGTCGAGCGCGACCGGCTGCTGCTCGCCCGACTCCATGTCCTTGAGCTGAACCACGCCGTCGGCGAGATCGCGCTCGCCGGCGACGACGGTCAAGCGGGCACCGGACCGGTTGGCGCTCTTCATCGCCCCCTTGAGACCGCGGCTGCCGAACGCGAAGTCGGCGGCCACGCCCAGCTTGCGAAGCTCCGTCACCTTGGCGAACAGCACCCGGCGGGCCTCCTCGCCGAGCGGCACCGCGAAGACGCTGGTGGAAGGGGGCAGTTCGAGCTCGATGCCCTCCGCCTCCAGCGCGAGCACCGTACGGTCCACGCCGAGGGCCCAGCCGACCGACGGGAGCGCCGGGCCGCCGATCATCTCGGACAGACCGTCGTAACGGCCGCCGCCGCCCACCGCGGACTGCGAACCGAGTCCGTCGTGGACGAACTCGAAGGTGGTGCGGGTGTAGTAGTCGAGGCCGCGGACGAGCTTCTCGTCGTCCTCGTACGCGACACCGGCGGCGGTCAGCAGGTCGCGGACCTCCTCGTGGTACGTCTTGCACGCGTCGCACAGATAATCGCGCAGCACCGGGGCGCCGGCCAGTTGCTTCTGCACCTCGGGACGCTTGTCGTCGAGGACCCGCAGCGGGTTGAGCTCGATGCGCCGGCAGGTCTCGTCGTCCAGGTCCAGCTCGCGCAGGAAGCCCTGAAGGGCGTCCCGGTAGACGGGGCGGCACTCCTTGTCGCCCAGCGAGTTCAGCAGGATCCGGAAGTTCCGCAGGCCCAGGGAGCGGTAGGCCTGGTCGGCCAGGATGATCAGTTCGGCGTCCAGGGCCGGGTCCTCCGCACCGATCGCCTCGGCGCCGACCTGCGAAAAGTGCCTGTAGCGGCCCTTCTGCGGGCGCTCGTAGCGGTAGTACGAGCCGGAGTACCAGAGCTTGACCGGCAGGTTGCCGAGCTTGTGGAGGTTGGCCTCCAGTGCGGCGCGCAGCACGGACGCGGTGCCCTCGGGGCGCAGCGCGAGCTCGGAGCCGCCCTTGGTGGTGAGGGTGTACATCTCCTTGGACACGATGTCGGTGGACTCACCGACACCGCGCGAGAAGAGCGCGACGTCCTCGAAGCCGGGTGTCTCGATGTAGCCGTAGCCGGAGTTCTTCAGGGGCGCGGAGATCGCCTCGCGCACCGCGAGGAACTTCGCGGAGTCGGGCGGGGTCAGGTCGTACGTGCCCTTGGGGGCTTTGAACGTGCTCACAGTCTGTCTCTCGTCACATTCCTCGTCGGGGCGCGTCCATACCGTGGAGATACGGGTTCGTGGCGCGCTCGCGGCCGATGGTCGTCTGGGGGCCGTGGCCGGACAGCACCACGGTCGAGTCGTCGAGCGGCAGGCACACACGGGCCAGCGACTCGAGCAGCTCGGCGTGGTCGCCGCCGGGCAGGTCGGTGCGTCCGACGGAGCCGGCGAAGAGCAGGTCGCCCGAGAAGAGCACCTGCGGAACGTCCGCGGCCTCGGGCATCCCGAACGTCACCGACCCCTTGGTATGGCCGGGCGCATGCGCGACACCGAACTCCAGACCGGCCAGCTTCAGGAGGGCGCCGTCGCTCAGCTCCTTGACGTCGTCCGGCTCCCCCACCGTCAGCTCACCCATGAGCGGCATCCCGATGGAGCGGCCGAGGGCCTTCTCCGGGTCGCTCATCATGTACCGGTCCTCGGGGTGGATCCAGGCAGGGACGTCATGCGCGCCGCACACCGGGACGACGGAGGCGACATGGTCGATGTGGCCATGGGTGAGCACGACGGCGACAGGCTTCAGCCGATGCTTCTTCAGCGTCTCCTCGACTCCTTGCGTGGCCTGGTGGCCCGGGTCGATGATCACGCACTCCTCGCCTGCGGCGGGGGCGACCAGATAGCAATTGGTCCCCCAGGCCCCGGCGGGGAACCCGGCAATGAGCACGATCGTCCTTAATGGTCGTCCGACGGAGGGCTGCGGTGACCGCGACCGAGGAGGTCGCGGCAGTTCAGAGCCTACCGGCGCTCCTCATTCCACAGCTAACCCATATACGGTACGGGGCAACCCAGGCCCGATCAGACGACGTACAAGGAGATCACCCGGTGGTCAGCAGCGATCAGCGGCGGCGGCAGCTCGCCAGGGAGAAGTTCGAGCGGCAGCAGCAGCGCCGGGAGGAGGCCCGTCGGCGGACGAGGCGGCTCACTGTCGTCATCGCATCGGCACTGGCCGTGGTGGCGGTCGTCGGGGCTGCCGCGTACGTCTCCGTCGGCGACGACGACGCCAAGGACAAGAAGACCGACGCGGCGGCGAGCGCGAGCCCGTCCGCGTCGCCCTCGGCGAGCGAGAGCAGCGTGCCCGAGCCCGCGATGAAGATCGACAAGAAGGCGAAGTACACGTTCTCGCTCAAGACGAGCCAGGGCGACATCGCGTTCACGATGGACGCGGCGAAGACCCCGCACACGACGAACTCGTTCAAGTCCCTCGCCGACAAGGGCTACTTCGACGGTACGAAGTGTCACCGTCTGACCACGCAGGGCATCTTCGTTCTGCAGTGCGGCGACCCGAAGGGCAACGGCACGGGCGGCCCCGGCTACACGATCCCGGACGAGAACCTGACCGCGCTGGGCAAGGCGGGCAAGGACGGCACGGTGACGTTCCCGGCGGGCACGGTGGCGATGGCCAACACCAGCCAGCCGCACACCGGCGGCAGCCAGTTCTTCCTGGTGTACAAGGACAGCAAGTTGCCACCGACCTATACGCCGTTCGGAACGATGGACGCCGCCTCACTGAAGGCCGTGCAGAAGGTCGGGGCCGCGGGTGTCACCGGCGGTGCGGCCGACGGCGCTCCCAAGGAGGCCGTCACCATCTCCAAGGCGGCCGTCGACAAGGTCTGATCAGACCCTGGGGGCCGGACCGGCTGCACCGGCCCGGCCCCCGGTGCGCGGCCGAAGAATTTCGGCCGCGCTGAGTGCGGACAGCCGGGCGGCCGGTCGCCTAGATTGGCGTTGTGCAGGGCGGGCGCGGCCCGCCCCAGGAAACTGTGGACGATGCCGGGGGGCAAACCCTCTCACAGGCATCAGGTGGAGGAGGCGCTGTGAGCAGCGACCCGTGGGGCCGTGTCGACGAGACGGGCACCGTGTACGTGCGTACAGCCGATGGCGAACAGGTCGTCGGATCGTGGCAGGCCGGTTCTCCCGAGGAGGCTCTGGCCTATTTCGAGCGCAAGTACGAGGGCATCGTGGTCGAGATCGGCCTCCTCGAACGGCGGGTGAAGACCACCGACCTGTCGGCGAAGGACGCGACGACGGCCATCGAGCATCTGCGTCAACAGGTCGACGAGCATCACGCGGTCGGCGACCTCGACGCGCTCCGGAAGCGGCTCGACGCGCTGGTCGCGACGGTCGACTCCCGTCGCGAGGAGCGCAAGGCGCAGAAGGCGAGGCAGACCGACGAGGCGAAGCACGCCAAGGAGGCGCTGGTCGTCGAGGCCGAGGAGCTGGCGCAGAGCGAGCAGTGGCGCTCCGCGGGCGAGCGGCTGCGGGCACTCGTCGACACGTGGAAGGGCCTGCCGCGGCTCGACCGCAAGTCGGACGACGAGCTGTGGCACCGCTTCTCGCACGCGCGCTCGGCGTTCTCCAAGCGCCGCAAGGCGCACTTCGCCTCGCTGGACGCCCAGCGCGAGGAGGCCCGCAAGGCCAAGGAGAAGCTGGTCGTCGAGGCCGAGGCGCTCTCCGGTTCCACTGACTGGGGGACGACGGCCGCGCGTTACCGCGACCTGATGACGGAGTGGAAGGCGGCGGGCCGCGCCCAGCGCGAGGCCGAGGACGATCTGTGGAACCGTTTCCGCGGTGCGCAGGACGTCTTCTTCGCCGCCCGCGGCGAGGTCTTCGCCGAGCGGGACGCGGAGCAGGGCGAGAACCTCAAGCTGAAGGAGGAGCTCGCGGTCGAGGCCGAGAAGCTGGTGCCGGTGAAGGACCTGAAGGCGGCCAGGGCCGCGTTCCGTGCCCTCAACGAGCGCTGGGAGGTCATCGGCCATGTGCCGCGCGACGCACGCCCGAAGGTCGAGGGGCGGATGCAGGCGGTGGAGCGGGCGCTCCAGGAGGCCGAGGAGTCGGAGTGGCGCCGGACGAACCCGGAGGCGCGTGCGCGCGCCGCGGGTCTGACCGGTCAGCTGCAGGCGGCCGTCGACAAGCTGCGTACGCAGATCGACACGGCGCGCGCCGCGGGCAACAACGCCCGCGCCGACAAGCTGGCCCGTGAGCTGGAGGGCCGCCAGGCCCTGCTGGACCAGGCGCTGAAGGGCCTGGAGGAGTTCGGCGGCTGAACAGCTGCGGTCGGACAGCTCGAAGGGCCCTCCGCCGGTGGCGGAGGGCCCTTCGGTGTCCCGGCGGACCGCCGGCCGGCCTCGGCCGCGCACGACGGTGTCCGCAGCGCCGCCGAGGCAGGTCGCCGGGGAGCCGGCCGCCGACGCGAGGACGTGCCTGACGCCGGGAGCGTGCGGTCGGGCGCGACGCCCGGCAGCCCCGGCGCGGGCTGCCGGGGCGGTCAGGGCCTGCGGGCCGAGGTCACACGGTAGACGTCGTAGACGCCTTCCACGCCCCGTACGGCCTTCAGCACGTGTCCGAGGTGCTTCGGGTCCCCCATCTCGAAGGTGAACCGTGAGGTGGCCACCCGGTCCCGTGAGGTCTGCACGGCCGCCGACAGGATGTTCACGTGCTGGTCGGACAGGACACGGGTGACGTCCGAGAGCAGCCGCGACCGGTCGAGGGCCTCGACCTGGATGGCGACCAGGAAGACCGAGGACTGGGTCGGTGCCCATTCGACCTCCAGGATCCGCTCCGGCTGCTGCGACAGCGAGTCCACGTTGACGCAGTCGGCCCGGTGCACGGAGACGCCGCTGCCACGGGTGACGAAGCCGATGATCGGGTCGCCGGGGACGGGCGTGCAGCAGCGGGCCAGTTTGACCCAGACGTCCTCCACGCCCTTGACGACCACACCCGGGTCGGCGTTGGAGCGGCGCTTGCCGCGGCTGCGCGAGGGCGGCGCGCTCTCCGCCAGGTCCTCGTTGGCCGCGTCCTCGCCGCCGAGCGCCTGGACCAGCTTCTGCACGACACCCGCGGCCGCGACATGGCCCTCGCCGATCGCCGCGTACAGGGACGAGATGTCCGGATAGCGCATCTCGTGGGCCAGGGTGACGAGCGAGTCACCGGTGAGGATCCGCTGGATCGGCAGGTTCTGCTTGCGCATGGCGCGCGCGATGGCGTCCTTGCCCTGCTCGATCGCCTCGTCGCGGCGTTCCTTGGAGAACCAGGCGCGGATCTTGTTCCGGGCACGCGGGGACTTGACGAAGCCCAGCCAGTCCCGGGACGGCCCGGCGCCGGCCGCCTTGGAGGTGAAGACCTCCACGAGGTCGCCGTTGTCGAGGGTGGATTCGAGCGGTACGAGCCGCCCGTTGACCCGTGCCCCTATGGTCCGGTGGCCGACCTCCGTATGCACGGCGTACGCGAAGTCGACCGGGGTCGCGCCTGCGGGGAGCGCTATGACGTCGCCCTTGGGCGTGAAGACGAAGACCTCGTTGCGGGAGAGATCGAAGCGCAGGGACTCCAGGAACTCGCTGGGGTCCTCCGTCTCCTTCTGCCAGTCGAGGAGCTGGCGCAGCCACGCCATGTCGTTGACGGTGTCCTGGCCGCGGCCGGTGTGCTTGGGTACGTCGGTGCGGACCTTGGAGGCGCCGGCGACGGCTTCCTGCTTGTACTTCCAGTGCGCGGCGATGCCGTACTCGGCGCGGCGGTGCATGTCGAACGTACGGATCTGCAGCTCGACGGGCTTGCCGCTGGGACCGATCACCGTGGTGTGCAGTGACTGGTACATGTTGAACTTGGGCATCGCGATGTAATCCTTAAACCGGCCGGGGACCGGATTCCATCGCGCGTGCACGGTGCCGAGCGCCGCGTAGCAGTCACGGACGGTGTCGACGAGGACGCGAATGCCCACCAGGTCGTAGATCTCGGCGAAGTCCCGGCCTCGCACGATCATCTTCTGGTAGACGCTGTAGTAGTGCTTCGGCCGTCCGGTGACGGTGGCCTTGATCCGGGCGGCGCGCAGGTCGGCCTGGACCTCGTCGGTCACTATGGCGAGGTACTCGTCGCGTTTGGGGGCCCGCTCGGCGACGAGGCGGACGATCTCGTCGTACATCTTGGGGTAGAGGATCGCGAACGCGAGGTCCTCCAACTCCCACTTGATGGTGTTCATGCCCAGGCGGTGGGCCAGAGGGGCGTAGATCTCAAGCGTCTCGCGGGCCTTCTTCTCCTGCTTCTCCCGCTTGAGGTAGCGCATGGTGCGCATGTTGTGCAGCCGGTCGGCGAGCTTGATGACGAGGACCCGGGGGTCCTTGGCCATGGCGACGACCATCTTGCGTACGGTCTCGGCCTGCGCCGCCTCGCCGAACTTCACCTTGTCGAGCTTGGTGACGCCGTCGACCAGCAGGGCGACCTGGTCACCGAAGTCGCGGCGCAGGGTGTCCAGGCCGTACTCGGTGTCCTCGACCGTGTCGTGCAGCAGACCGGCCATCAGCGTCGCCGGGTCCATGCCGAGCTCGGCGAGGATCGTCGTGACGGCGAGCGGGTGCGTGATGTACGGGTCGCCGCTCTTGCGTTTCTGGCCGCGGTGCCAGCGCTCGGCCACCTGGTAGGCGCGCTCGATCTGGCGCAGCGTGGACGTCTCGATCTTGGGGTCGTTGCTGCGGACAGCCCGCAGCAGCGGTTCGAGGACCGGGTTGTACGGGCTGGAGCGCTGCACGCCGAGCCGGGCGAGCCTGGCCCGTACCCGGTTGGATGAGCCGCTGGAGCGGGCCATCGGGCCGGCCGGGGCCACGGGCTTGGGGGGAGGCGGCGAGACGGGGACCGGCTGGGCAGGCGATTCCGCCGCGACCCCCTTCGCCCTGGGGGGCGTCTGCGAGGCACTGCTCGCCGGTTCGGGAGCCGGGGGCTTCGGCCTCTCCGCGGGCTGCTTCTTCCCGGGCGTGGCTGGGACCGCCGCGGGCTTGTCGGGCTGCGGGGCGGCTACTGGCTGGGCCTCGTCTGGCAAGAGCGCTCCTCGTGCGGATCCGGACTCCCGGAAAGGCCATCGTATCGACCTTGCGGCCGGACCTCCCCCGGGGACTGTGGGACCCGCACAACGCGGGACGGGCACCGGGGTGTTCCCGGTGCCCGTCCTGTGCGTGCCGTTGTGCCGGTGTCCGTGCGGCAGGGCCTGAGCAGCGGCGCGATGGACGAGACGGGACCCGGCCCGCTTCCACCGAACGAGGGTGCGAATACCGCAGACACGCCATCGGGTGCCCGGATATTGTTCCGGGCACCCGATTCCTGCGCGACAGTCTCAGACGCGGATGAGCGCCTCCAGCGGAGCACCGGCCAGGCCGGGCTCCAGACGGGCACGGCCGTCGAGGAAGCCGAGCTCCATGAGGACCGCGACGCCTGCGACCCGGGCACCGGCCCGCCGGATCAGCTGCAGCGATGCCTCGGCGGTGCCGCCGGTGGCAAGGACGTCGTCGATGACCATGATCTGATCCTCGGCCGTGAGGTCCTCCGCGTGTATCTCGATCTCCGCGGTGCCGTACTCCAGCTCATACGCCTGGCTGAGCGTGGCACCGGGCAGCTTCCCCGCCTTGCGGACGGGTACGAAACCGAGCCCGGCCCGGACAGCGACCGGCGCGGCCAGGATGAAGCCGCGCGCCTCCAGACCGACGACCTTCGTGGCGCCGTGCCGTACACACAGCTCCGCGAGGGCGTCGGTGAGGGCCATGAACGCGACCGGGTCCGCGAGCAACGGGGTGATGTCCTTGAACATCACGCCCGGCTTCGGATAGTCCGCCACGTCACGGATACGGCTGAGCAGCAGTTCCCTGGTGCTCTCGGTGGTGCTGGTCATCGACGCTTCCCCGGGGTCCGGCCGTGGCCACTGGGGGGCTGCTGGCGCTGGCCGACGACCGCGGCGGCGGGTGCGGCGTCCTCGATGATGTCGTCCCCGTAGGGCTGCTCGTCCTCGGCGGACTCACCCTTGGCGGCGGCTGCCGCGCGCTTGGCGAGGATCCGCTTCCGCAGGGCCTTCATCTGCGGGTCGCGTTCCTTGAGGTCGGCGACCAGCGGGGTGGCGATGAAGATCGAGGAGTACGCGCCGGCGGCGAGGCCGACGAACAGCGACAGCGAGATGTCGTTCAGCATGCCGGCGCCGAGGACACCGCCGCCGATGAACAGCAGGCCGGCGACCGGCAGCAGCGCCACGACGGTGGTGTTGATGGAGCGGACCAGCGTGCCGTTGATCGAGCGGTTGGCGATCTCGCTGTACGTCCAGCGGGTCTGCTTGGTGATCCCCTTCGTGCCCTCCTTGAGGCTGTCGAAGACGACGACCGTGTCGTACAGGGAGTATCCGAGGATGGTCAGCAGACCGATCACGGTGCCCGGGGTGACCTCGAAGCCGACCAGGGCATAGATCCCGACCGTGATCGTGATGTCGTGGATCAGTGCGACCAGGGCCGCGATGGCCATGCGCCACTCGAACGCGATGGCCAGGTAGATCACCACGAGGACCATGAAGACGCCGAGGCCGGTCCAGGCCTTGTTGGCGATCTGCTCACCCCAGCTGGGGCCGACAAGGTCGGCGTTGATCTTCTCCTCGGGGACCTTGAGGTCCTTGGCGAGGTCCGCCTTGATCGCGTCGGACTTCGCCAGGTCGACCTCGGTGATCTGAATACGCAGCTTGCCGTTGCCGAGCTTCTGGACGATCGCCTGGTGGCCGGAGGCGGAGACCGCGGATTCCTCCGCCTGGGCGACCGTGGCACTGGTCGACGGAGTGGTGAAGACCGCGCCGCCCTTGAACTCGATCCCCATGTTGAGGCCGCCGACCGCCAGGGCCACGACGGCCGTGATGGTGATCAGGATCGAGATGCCGTACCAGATCTTGCGGCTTCCGATGAAGTCGTAACCGACCTCGCCGCGGTAGAGCCGGGCGCCGAGGCTGCCGAGTCGCGACATCTCACGCCTCCTTCGGGTCGGTGGGGGCGTTGACACGGCGCGAGCGGCGCAGCGGCGGCTTGGCGCCGAGCCGCTTCGGGTCCAGGCCGGACCACGGGTGACCGCTGGAGAAGAACTTCGTACGGGCCATCAGCGTCATGACGGGCTTGGTGAAGAGGAACACCACGACCACGTCGAGCAGGGTGGTGAGACCCAGCGTGAAGGCGAAGCCCTGGACCTTGCCGACGGTGACGATGAAGAGCACCGCCGCGGCAAGGAACGACACGAAGTCGGAGACCAGGATGGTGCGACGGGCGCGCGGCCAGGCACGCTCGACGGCCGGACGCAGGGTACGGCCCTCGCGGATCTCGTCCCGGATGCGTTCGAAGTACACGATGAACGAGTCCGCGGTGATACCGATCGCCACGATGGCACCACAGACCGCGGGGAGGTTCAGCGCGAAGCCGATGGCCGGGCCGAGCAGCGCCATGAGCGTGTAGGTCAGGACGCCGGAGGCAGCGAGGCTCAGGAGCGCGATGAGCGCCAGACCGCGGTAGTAGGCCACCAGGTAGATGACGACCAGGGCCAGGCCGATCGCACCGGCGATCAGGCCCGCCTGGAGCTGCTCACCGCCGAGCGCCGCGGTGACCGTGGTGACCGTGTCCTCGTCGAAGGACAGCGGGAGCGCGCCGTAGGACAGCACGTTCGCCAGGTCCTGGGCGGACTGCTGGGTGAAGCTGCCGGAGATCTCGGCGCTGCCGCTGAGCGTCTCGTTCACCTGGGGCGCGGAGACGACCTCACCGTCGAGCGCGATGGCGAACTGGTTCATCGGCGACTGCTGGGTGGACAGCTTGGAGGTGATCTGCTGGAACTTCTTCGAGCCCTTGTCGGTGAAGTCCATCTGCACGATCCACATGCCGCGCTGCTGGTCGATCGTGGCCTTGGCGCTGTCCACGTCCGTACCGGAGACCTCGGCGGGGCCGAGGACGTACTTGGCGTCGCCCTCGGAGCTGCACGCGACCGTGGCGTCGGTGGGCTTCACGTCGGTACCGACCTTCGCACGGCCGGCCTTGGTGGAGCAGTCCAGCGCCGCGAACTTCTTCTGCAGCTCGGCGGTGGCCGGGTCGACCGAGGCCGACGGGCTCGCGGACGCGTTCGGCGTGCCGGAGGCGCTGGGACTGGGCGACGTGTCCTTCGTCAGCGCGCCGGTGACCGCGCGGCCCTGGGTGGTGGCGCTCGCCGAGGGACTGGTCTTGGCTCCGGAAGCCGACTCCTTGCTGCTGGGCGACGCGCTCGGCGTCGGCGAGCCGGAGGCCGAGGGGCTGGCGGTGCCGGTGGGCGTCGCCTTGCCCTCGGTGACGGCGAGCACGGGCCGGAAGTAGAGCTGGGCGGTCGTACCGACCTGTTCCCGCGCCTGCTTCGAGTTCGTTCCCTTGGGGATGTTGACGATGATGTTGTCCCGGCCCTGGGTCTGGACCTCGGCCTCGGAGACACCCAGACCATTGACACGGCGTTCGATGATGCTGACCGCGGTGTCCATGTTGGTCTGGTTGATCGCGTCCGGCTTACCGGGCTGGCTCTTCGCCTTGAGCGTGATCGACGTCCCGCCCGCCAGGTCGATACCCAGCCGTGGCGCGGTATGACCGGACAAGAACATCCCGCCGGTGAGCGCGACCATGGCGATCAGGATCAGAGCCAGGGCGCGCCCCGGCCTGCCCTGACCGCCCGACGGCCCACGGCCCTTCTTCGGTGCTGCCACCTTCTCGTTTCTCCCTGTCCTACCGCCCCGCGCCGGGTGTGCGCCCGAGCGGCCACGAAGTGTTGTGGGGACCTGCCCCCGCAGAAGATCGCACGTTCCGGGGGATGCCGGACGCCGGTGGGCTCATGGCATCCCCGGGTCGTGAACTACTTCGCGTCGGCCTCGCCGTCGGCCTTGCCCTCGGACTTCTCGTCGGCCTTGGCGTCCTTCGGCTCGACGCCGTCGGCCTCGGCCTTCTTGCCCAGGTCGATTTTGGCATCGTCCGCGTCGTCCGCGGCGGTGTCGACGTCCGTGTCGGCCTCGACGTGCTCCGTCAGCGAGGACGCGTCGTCCGGCACGACCGCGCCGTCGATCTCGTCGTCGTCACCGTGGACGATGCGGTTGTACTCCGCGTCGTCGAGGACGGCACCGATGGCGTTCTTGGCGTAAATGGCGTGGACGCCGGGCGCGACCTCAAGGAGAACCGTGTCGTCGTGAAGCTCCTTGACGGTGGCGTACATGCCCCCGATCGTCCGAACGCCGGTGCCGGGCTGCATCTCGTTGCGCATCTGCGCGGCGGCAGCCTGCTTCTTCTTGGCGGACCGAGTCATCAGGAACATGGCCCCGATAAGCACGATGAAGGGGAGGAGAGTCACGGGATTCACGGGACGAGTTTCCTTCGCACGACCGCGCTGGAATGCGGCCTGATCTACGGGGGTGGGTACACCGCCCTGTACGGGCGGCATCGGCGGAGTCTAAGCGAGTCCGTATCGATGGAACAACGCCCAGCATCGCACCCGGGTTCCTGTCCGGGCGAACCTGTGACGCATCACGCCCCGAACAGACCCTGTTGTCCCTTTCCGCCGTGCTGAGGGGGGACGAGACCGAGATGAGCCCAGGCCGCGGGGGTGGCGACCCGGCCCCGCGGCGTCCTGGCCAGCAGTCCTTCCCGCACCAGGAAAGGCTCCGCGACCTCCTCGACCGTCTCGCGCTCCTCCCCCACGGCGACCGCGAGCGTGGACAGTCCGACGGGCCCGCCGCCGAAGAGTTTCAGGAGGGCGCCGAGCACCGCTCGGTCCAGCCGGTCGAGACCCCGGCCGTCGACCTCGTACACCCCGAGGGCGGCGGAGGCGACGGCGCGGTCGATGCGGCCGTCCGCCTTGACCTGGGCGTAGTCGCGGACGCGGCGCAGCAGCCGGTTGGCGATACGGGGCGTGCCGCGCGAGCGCCCGGCGATCTCGGCTGCGCCCTCGGCGTCTATCGCGACGTCGAGGAGGCGGGCGGAGCGGTGGATGACGCGTTCCAGTTCGGCGGGGGCGTAGAACTCCATGTGGCCGGTGAAGCCGAAGCGGTCGCGCAGCGGTGGCGGCAGGAGTCCGGCCCTGGTGGTGGCGCCGACGAGGGTGAAGGGCGGCAGTTCCAACGGAATGGCGGTGGCGCCGGGACCCTTGCCGACAATGACGTCGACGCGGAAGTCCTCCATCGCCATGTAGAGCATCTCTTCGGCGGGCCGTGACATGCGATGGATCTCGTCGAGGAAGAGGACCTCGCCCTCCTGGAGGGAGGAAAGGATCGCCGCGAGGTCGCCCGCGTGCTGGATGGCGGGGCCCGAGGTGATCCGGATCGGGGCGCCCATCTCGGCAGCGATGATCATGGAAAGGGTGGTCTTGCCGAGGCCGGGGGCGCCGGAGAGCAGGACGTGGTCGGCCGTGGCGCCGCGGGCGAGGGCGGCCTTCAGGACCAGGTCGAGCTGTTCACGCACCTTCTCCTGGCCGACGAATTCGTCGAGGTCCTTCGGCCGCAGGGCAGCTTCGACCGCCGTGTCCTCGCCGTCCGCGCCGGCGTCGACGAGACGCTCGTCGAGCCGCTCGTCCGTGTCGGGTCCGGTGTCGTCCCAGTTCATTCGGTCAGTCCCGCCTCGGGTGTTTCGGTGCCGGGCCGTGCGGTGCCCGGGCGTCGGGGGTGTCGCGTCCGGCCGGCATACGGTCAGCGTGCGCGGTTGAGGGTCTGCAGCGCGGCCCGCAGCAGCTGCGGTACGGGCGGCTGGGCGCCCTCCGCGAGAGCGGCCTCGGCCTGCGGGGCGACGGCGGTCACCGCCTCGTCGGCCTCGCGGGTCGCGTAGCCGAGGCCGATCAGGGCGGCCTGCAGCTGGTCGCGCCAGGAGGAGGTGACGGCGGTGCCGATGCCCTGCCGGCCGATGTGGGCGCCGATGGGCTCGCCCAGTCGGTCCTTCAGTTCGAGAAGAAGTTTCTGCGCACCCTTCTTGCCGATGCCGGGAACGGCGGTGAGGGCCTTCTCGTCACCGGCGGAGACGGCAAGGCGCAGGGCGTCCGGGCTGTGCACGGCGAGCATCGCCTGGGCGAGCCGGGGGCCGACGCCGCTGGCGGTCTGGAGCAGCTCGAAGACCTGCCGCTGGTCGTCGTCCGCGAAGCCGTAGAGGGTGAGCGAGTCCTCCCGGACGACGAGGGAGGTGGCCAGCCTGGCCTCCTGGCCGATCCGCAGGTCGGCGAGGGTGTGGGGGCTGCACTGGACGGCCATGCCGATGCCGCCGACCTCGATCACGGCCGTGGTCGGGGCGAGTGCGGCGACGGGGCCGCTGACGAAGGCGATCATCGGGGGACCTTCCGGACGGGGACTGCGGGTGTACGGGAAATGCGGGACCCAAGAGCGGCGGCGGCGTGCGCCTGCTGGAGGCGGGTGACGGCCGGGCCCCGCCAGATGTGGCAGATGGCGAGGGCCAGGGCGTCGGCGGCATCGGCGGGCTTCGGCGGTGCGTCGAGCCGCAGCAGCCGGGTGACCATCGTTCCGACCTGCGCCTTGTCGGCGCGGCCACTGCCGGTGACGGCGGCCTTGACCTCGCTGGGGGTGTGCAGGGCGACGGGGATGCCGCGGCGTGACGCACAGAGCATGGCGACCGCACTGGCCTGGGCGGTGCCCATCACCGTACGGACGTTGTGCTGGCTGAAAACCCGCTCCACGGCGACGAATTCGGGGCGGTGCTCGTCCAGCCACTCCTCGATGCCGCGCTCGATCGCGACCAGCCGGTGGCCGAGCTCGGCATCGGCGGAAGTGCGGACGACGCCGACCCCGAGCATCGTCAGGGGGCGGCCCGCCACGCCTTCGACGACGCCGACGCCGCACCGGGTCAGTCCCGGGTCCACGCCCAGAACCCGCATGAAGCGCCCCCTCTGCCGATCGGTCAACTGTTCCCGCAGGCTATCGGCTCGCACTGACAACGCGACGGGCCGACGGGGTGTGTCCCCGTCGGCCCGTCGCATTGTCAGTGCGGAGAGTGCCCACGTACAGCGGCCGGACGCCGCCCGTCTCCGGGCCACCCCCCCGCTCACGCGGGAGGCGCCGTCCTCCGTCTCAGGCGTCGACCTTCTCCATGACCTCGTCCGACACGTCGAAGTTGGCGAAGACGTTCTGGACGTCGTCGCTGTCCTCCAGCGCGTCGATCAGCTTGAAGATCTTGCGCGCGCCTTCCTCGTCCAGCTCGACCTGCATGGTGGGCAGGAAGTTGGCCTCGGCCGAGTCGTAGTCGATGCCGGCCTGCTGGAGCGCGGTACGGACCGCGACCATGTCGGTGGCCTCGCTGACGACCTCGTAGGACTCACCGAGGTCGTTGACCTCCTCGGCGCCCGCGTCGAGCACCGCACCGAGGACGTCGTCCTCGGTGAGGTCGCCCCTGGGGACGATGACGACGCCCTTGCGGTTGAAGAGGTACGAGACCGAACCCGGGTCGGCCATCGAACCGCCGTTGCGGGTCATCGCGACACGAACGTCGGAGGCGGCACGGTTGCGATTGTCGGTGAGGCACTCGATGAGCACCGCGACACCGTTCGGGCCGTAACCCTCGTACATGATGGTCTGGTAGTCGACGCCGCCCGCTTCGAGACCGCCACCGCGCTTGACCGCGGAGTCGATGTTCTTGTTCGGGACGGAGCTCTTCTTCGCCTTCTGGATCGCATCGACGAGGGTCGGGTTGCCCTCGGGGTCCACGCCGCCGGTGCGGGCCGCGACCTCGATGTTCTTGATCAGCTTGGCGAAGAGCTTGCCGCGCTTGGCATCAATCACGGCCTTCTTGTGCTTGGTGGTAGCCCACTTAGAGTGGCCGGACATCGCCAGCTCCTTACAACGCGTCGCCGGTAGAAATGAACAACGGAGATCCTACCGGGATCCGTTCACCCCTCGGCGCGCACCATGTCGACGAAGAGTGCGTGAACCCGGTGGTCACCGGTCAGTTCCGGGTGGAATGACGTCGCCAGGGCGTTTCCCTGACGTACGGCGACAATATGGCCGCCGTGCTCGGCGACCACCTCGGCCTGCGCGCCGACCGATTCCACCCAGGGGGCGCGGATGAAGACGCCCTCGACCGGGCCGCCCTCGATCCCGGCGACCTCGACGGCGGCCTCGAAGGACTCGTTCTGCCGTCCGAAGGCGTTACGGCGCACGATCATGTCGATGCCGCCGATGGTCTCCTGGCCCGAGCGCGGGTCGAGGATCTTGTCGGCCAGCAGGATCATTCCGGCGCAGGTGCCGTAGACCGGCATTCCGGCGCGGACCCGTTCACGCAGTGGTTCCAGCATGCCGAACAGGCCGGCGAGCTTGGACATCGTGGTGGATTCGCCGCCGGGTATGACGAGACCGTCGACCTCGGCGAGCTCTTCTGGGCGCCGGACCGGCCTGGCCAGGGCGTCTGCCGAGGCCAGGGCGATCAGGTGCTCCCGTACGTCGCCCTGGAGAGCCAGGACTCCGATCACAGGGGTGTCGCTCATCTGTGACTACCAGCCGCGGTTGGCGTAGCGCTCGGCCTCGGGCAGGGTGTCGCAGTTGATGCCGACCATGGCCTCGCCCAGGTTGCGGGAGGCGTCCGCGATGATCTTCGGGTCGTCGTAGAAGGTGGTGGCCTTCACGATGGCGGCGGCGCGCTTGGCCGGGTCGCCGGACTTGAAGATGCCGGAGCCGACGAAGACGCCCTCGGCGCCGAGCTGGCGCATCAGCGCGGCGTCGGCCGGGGTGGCGACGCCACCGGCGGAGAACAGCACGACGGGCAGCTTGCCGAGCTCGGCGACCTCCTTGACCAGCTCGTACGGGGCGCGGAGCTCCTTGGCGGCGGCGTACAGCTCGTTGTTGTCGTAGCCGCGCAGCCGGGCGATCTCGTTCTTGATCTGGCGCAGGTGGCGGACCGCCTCGACGACATTGCCGGTGCCGGCCTCGCCCTTGGAGCGGATCATGGCCGCGCCCTCGGCGATGCGGCGCAGCGCCTCGCCCAGGTTGGTGGCGCCACAGACGAACGGCGTGGTGAAGGCGAACTTGTCGCTGTGGTTGACCTCGTCGGCCGGGGTGAGGACCTCGGACTCGTCGATGTAGTCGACACCGAGGGACTGCAGGACCTGTGCCTCGACGAAGTGGCCGATGCGGGACTTCGCCATCACCGGGATGGAGACGGCCTCGATGATCTCTTCGATCATGTTCGGGTCGGACATCCGGGCCACGCCGCCGTCCTTGCGGATGTCGGCCGGCACCCGCTCCAGGGCCATGACGGCCACGGCGCCCGCGTCCTCGGCGATCTTCGCCTGCTCGGCGTTGACGACGTCCATGATCACGCCGCCCTTGAGCTGCTCGGCCATGCCGCGCTTCACGCGGGCGGTACCGATAGCCGGGGAGTCAGCGGACTGCGGGGTGCTGGGAAGCGTGGACACGGATCGACCTCACTCGGAGAAAAAAGATGCTGAAAGTGCTGGGTGGTGCACACCAGAGCAAACCGTCCGGGACCAGTCCACGACAAGGGCCAATAAGAGGCCGGTGGATCGTTTTGGCTGTGTACAGCCGCGTACGGCCCTGTAAGGGGTGGTCGGCGGCCACGTACGGGTCAGCTGACCGGGCGGTCCGCCAGGGCGACCGGCGGCTCGTCGTCCATCTCGAAGGCCAGCGGGAACGGCGCGTGCCCGGCCAGCCGGAACCAGCGCACCGTGCGGTGGCGGCGCAGCGCCCGCGCCGCGCGCACCGCGTCGTTGTGGAACCGCCGCGCCATCGGCACCCGGCGCACGGCCGCGGCCAGTTCGGACGCCGCCTCCTCGCCACCGGGAATCTCCTTCACCGCCTCCACCTGCGCCGGCTCGCCGAACACCGCCCGCAGCGCGGTGCTGAGTTCGCTCTCGGCCACCTCGCGTTGCTCCTCCTCGGACTGCCGGGCGGCGTGCGCGGCCTCGTACAGCACGATGGATGCGGCCGGGTCGAGGACACCGGACGTGGCCAGTTCCTGGGTGACCGAGGCACGGCGCAGCAGTTGGGCATCGAGGGCGGCGCGGGCGGCATCGATCCGCGTGTGCAGCCGGTCCAACCGTCCGGCGGTCCAGCTGAGGTACAGACCGATCGCGACGAGCGCGACAGCGATCCAGATGAGGGTTTCGGTCACGGGCCGCAAGGCTACCGTCGAGGGCACCCCGCCCCGCGCCAGGAGCCGCGGTCCGGCGTCGCTGACGGCGCCACGTCCCACCGCGGGGAGCGGGGTGGCGACACCCGTCCCCGGGTCGGTCACGCCGAGCGACCCGTCATCGAGATGGTCCCGCCGGGTACCGGTGACCGGGTTCCACGTGCGCGGTCCCGGCAGCCGGCCGGGCCACCGCCGACGACCGGGCCGAGGACGGCGCCCGTGCCGAGTCACGGCGTTCCTCTGCTCGGTCCGGGGCCGGGGCAGCGGGGTTCCGATGGCCCCGGCCGTCGTGTCTCCTCGGAAGAGTGGTCCGCACCGCGAACCTGCTCGCCCCACCGGCCCACCGGCCGGGCACCGGAGCGCCCGGGACAGCCTCGGTCCCCGGCCGCCCTCAGAGCCTGTCGGGTGACCTCTGATCGGGCGGCCACGCCCTGGCACGCACCCTTCCGGCGTTGCCGAAACGCCCTGCTAGCTCCTTCCCCAAGCTCTCAGCTTCGGGCGAGCAGGGGAGCCCCCATCGGAAGCCGTCCCGGCGCCTTGGAATCGCACGCACCACGCCGCGTCCGCTCTCCGATCGAAGGTCACCCGACAGGCTCTCAGTCCCGGGACAGCCCGAAGCGGGCCCGCAGACCCGTACGTTCGTCCGTCGCCACCGACGCGGCCCCGTCCGTCACCGTCTCGTACACCGCGAGGATGTCCGCCCCCACCGTCGACCAGTCGAACCGCCGCACATGCGCCCGGCCCCGGTCGCTCAGCTCCGCGCGCCGCTCCGGGTCGCCGAGCAACCGGATCGCCGCCGACGCCAGCGCCTGCGCGTCCTCGTTGGCAAACAGCTCGCCCGCCACGCCCAGGTCCAGTACCTGGGCGAACGCGTCCAGATCGCTGGCGAGGACCGGCGCACCCGCCGACATCGCCTCGACCAGGATGATCCCGAAGCTCTCGCCGCCCGTGTTCGGCGCGACATACACATCGACACTGCGCAGCAGCCGCGCCTTGTCCTCGTCGCTCACCATGCCGAGGAATTCGACGCGCTCGCGCATCGCCTCGGGCAGTGAGGCGACCGCCTCCTCCTCGTCGCCGCGCCCCGCCACCAGCAGCCTGGTCTCCGGGCGGGCGGCGAGAATGGCCGGCAGCGCCCGCATCAGGACGGGCAGGCCCTTGCGGGGCTCGTCGATACGCCCGATGAAGCCGATCGTCCCGCCCTGCCACTCGGCCTTGGGCTCGGCCTTGTCGAAGAAGCCGACATCGACCCCGTTCGGGATGACGACCGCGTCGCCGCCGAGGTGCTCGACCAGGGTCCGGCGCGCGTATTCGCTCACCGCGATGCGCGCGCTGATCTTCTCCAGCGCGGGCTGCAGGATCGGGTACGCGGCGATCATCGCCCGGGACCGCGGATTGGAGGTGTGGAATGTGGCGACGATCGGCCCCTGAGCGGCCCAGCAGGCGAGCAGGCCGAGCGACGGCGAGGTCGGCTCATGGATGTGGATCACGTCGAAGGTTCCGTCGTGCAGCCAGCGGCGGACCCGCGCCGCGGACAGGAAGCCGAAGTTCAGCCGGGCGACGGAGCCGTTGTACGGGACGGGCACGGCCCGGCCCGCCGACACCACGTACGGCGGCAGCGGCGTCTCGTCGTCGGCGGGGGCCAGCACCGACACCTGATGCCCCAGGCGGATCAGGTGTTCGGCGAGGTCACGGATGTGGAACTGGACGCCGCCCGGTACATCCCAGGAGTACGGGCAGACGATGCCGATCTTCACGGCTGCTCCCCACGGGGTTCGAGGTCGGCGAGCCAGAGCCGCTGCAGCATGTGCCAGTCCTCCGGGTGCTCGGCGATTCCGGTGGCGAAGGCATCGGCCAGCGCCTGGGTCATCACAGACGTCTTCTCGGTGCGCGTACCTGACTCGGGCACCTCGACGGGCGGGTGGATCCGGGCCTTCATCACGGGGGTCGCGTCGTACCGGAGCGTCGCGGGCAGCAGCAGCGCGCCGGTCTGCTGGGCCAGCAGCGCGGGTCCGGCGGGCATCCGTGCCGTGTCACCGAAGAACTGCACCTCGACGCCGGAGGCGGAGAGGTCGCGGTCGGCGACCAGGCAGACCAGGCCCCCGTCCCGCAGCCGCCGCGCCAGGGTGCCGAAGGCGGACCCGCCGGTGTGGGGCAGTACCTCCATGCCGAGCCCCTCGCGGTAGGCGACAAACCGGTCGTACAACGACTCGGGCTTCAGCCGCTCGGCGACCGTGGTGAACGGCACCTTCAGATCGGTGGTGACCCAGGCTCCCGCCAGGTCCCAGTTCCCCAGGTGCGGCAGCGCGAGGATCACACCGCGCCCGGCGTCCAGCCCCCCGGTCAGCCGGTGGACGTCCGCCACGTCTACGCCGGCCCTGATCCGCTCCGGGCTCCAGGTGGGCAGCCGGAACGCCTCCATCCAGTAGCGCATGTACGAGCGCATCCCGGCCTTGGAGAGGGCGGCAAGCCGGGCCGGGCTCGCGTCCGGCACCACCCTGGCCAGGTTCGACTCCAGCCGCAGCACGCTCTTGCCGCGCCGCTTCCAGACCTGGTCGGCGAGGGTACGGAAGAGTGCCTGGGCGGCCGGCTCCGGGAGCCTCTTGACCGCGCCCCAGCCGAGCCCGTACAGCCCGTCGGTCAGCCGGTCCTTCAGCCCGGTCCTCGGTTCCCCCTCGGCGCCGCTCACTTCGCCGCCTCGCTCCCCCGGTCCACCGCGGCTGCCGCATCGGCCTCCGCGGACTCGCGGCGCACGGTCACCACGCGCTGCACGAGCGTCACCAGGCTGCCCACGGCGACGATCCACAGCGCGATCGGCAACAGGATCTCGACCCCCGGCACACCGAACGTGTGGAGCCCGGCGAGCCCGGCCGCCACCAGCGAGATGACCAGCCGCTCGGCCCGCTCCACCAGACCGTTGACCGCGACCGGCAGCCCGATCGACTCGCCGCGCGCCTTCGTGTAGGAGACCACCTGGCCACTGGCCAGGCAGAAGATCGCCACCGCGCACATCACGTTGTCGTCGCCGTTGCCCGCGTACCAGAGCGCGAACCCGCCGAAGATCGCCCCGTCGGCGACCCGGTCCAGGGTCGAGTCCAGGAAGGCGCCCCACCGGCTGGAGATGCCGGCCTGCCGGGCCATGTTGCCGTCGACGAGGTCGGAGAAGACGAAGACCGTGATGACGATCGTGCCCCAGAAGAACTCCCCCATGGGGAAGAAGACCAGCGCACCTGCCATCACTCCGGCCGTACCGATGAGCGTGACCGCGTCAGGGCTCACGCCGAGACGGAGCAGCAGTGCGGCGAACGGTGTGAGGACACGCGTAAAAAATGCACGCGCGTACTTGTTCAGCATGGCCTTCCCGAGGGGTCGGTGGGCCGCGCGGCCCCTTCGGCCACCGGCTGGCCCATCGTAGTCACCAGTCCGACGCGTCCACGGTCCGGGCATCCGTCCTCGTGCGTCGGCGTCGGACGTATGGACGCAACCTGACCGGAGTGGAAAGCTCGAATTACCGCGGGCGTCGTCGTAGCCGCCGCGGCGGCTTCTCGTGCCCGCGCCCTCCTTCCCCCTCACCGCGCCAGACAATCTCCCCGCACAGCGCACTCCACCGGGAGGCACATCATGGGCGACAAGGCACACGCACACACCGGGGCCGCCGGCAGAGCAGCAACGGCCGACCGGCCCTCCTCCATACGGAACGTGGTGCTGGTCGGCCACAGCGGATCAGGCAAGACCACCCTCGTCGAAGCCCTCGCGCAGACCGCCGGAGCGGTCAACCGGGCCGGCCGGGTCGAGGACGGCGGCACGGTCTCCGACTACGACGAGATCGAACACCGCCAGCAACGCTCCGTACAACTCTCCCTGGTCCCCGTCGAATGGGGCGGGTACAAGATCAATTTGCTGGACACCCCCGGATACGCCGACTTCGTCGGGGAACTCAGGGCCGGTCTGCGAGCAGCTGACGCGGCCCTTTTCGTCGTCTCGGCGGCCCAGGAGGCCGACGCCGTGGCGGGCAGCACCCGCGCCGTGTGGGAGGAGTGCGCCGCCGTCGGCATGCCGCGCGCCATCGTCGTCACCCACCTCGACACCGCCCGCACGTCCTTCGACGAGATGACCCGCGTCTGCGGCGAGATCTTCGGGGGGGACGACCCCGACACCGTGCTGCCGCTCTATCTGCCCGTGCTCGGCCCCGAGGGCCCGGACGGACACGCCCCGCTGACCGGGCTCACCGGACTGCTCACACAGCGGATCTTCGACTACTCCTCCGGTGAGCGGAAAGAGACCCCGCCTGCCGACGACCAGCACGCACCGCTCCAGGACGCCCGCAACCGGCTGATCGAAGGGATCATCGCCGAGTGCGAGGACGAGACCCTGATGGACCGGTACCTCGGCGGCGAGGACATCGACGTCAAGACCCTCATCGACGACCTGGAGCGCGCAGTCGCCCGCAACGCCTTCCACCCAGTCCTCACCGCGGCACCGGCCGCCGACGGCGACCGCCAGGGCATCGGTACCGTCGAACTCCTCGACCTGATCACCGGCGGCTTCCCGACCCCGCTGGAGCGCCCGCTGCCCGCCGTCATCACCCCGAAGGGCACTCTGCGCCCCGCCCCCTCCTGCGACCCCGACGGACCGCTGGTCGCCGAGGTCGTCAAGACCGCCTCCGACCCGTACGTCGGACGCGTCTCCCTCGTCCGCGTATTCTCCGGCACCCTGCGCCCCGACGAAACCGTCCATGTCCTCGGCCACGGACTCACCGACCCCGGCCACGAACCCCGCCCCCTTCATGACGTGGAGGTCCGGGTCGGCGCGCTGTCCGCCCCGTTCGGCAAGCAGCAGCACGCGCTGACCAGCTGCATCGCCGGAGACCTGGCCTGCGTCGCCAAACTGGGCAGCGCCGAGACCGGGGACACGCTCTCCGCCCCGGAGGATCCGCTGCTGATGGAGCCCTGGAGCATGCCCGACCCGCTTCTGCCGCTCGCCATCAAGGCCCACAGCAAGGCGGACGAGGACAAGCTCTCCCAGGGGCTCGCACGCCTCGTCGCCGAGGACCCGACCATGCGCCTCGAACAGAACCAGGACACCCATCAGGTGGTCCTGTGGTGCCTCGGCGAGGCTCATCAGGACGTGGCGCTGGACCGGCTGCGCACCCGGTACGGGGTACAGGTCGACGCCGTGCCGCACAAGGTGGCCCTGCGCGAGACGTTCGCGGGCCCGTCGAGCGGCCGCGGACGGCACGTCAAACAGTCCGGCGGCCACGGCCAGTACGCCATCTGCGAGATCGAGGTGGAGCCGCTGCCACCGGGGTCGGGCATCGAATTCGTCGACAAGGTGGTCGGCGGAGCCGTACCGCGCCAGTTCATCCCGTCCGTGGAGAAGGGGATCCGCGCCCAGGCCGCCCGCGGAGTGGCGGCCGGCCACCCCCTCGTCGACGTAAGGATCACCCTGCGGGACGGAAAGGCCCACTCGGTGGACTCGTCCGACGCGGCGTTCCAGGCGGCCGGCGCCCTGGCACTGCGGGAAGCGGCCGCCGAGACCCGGATCCAGCTCCTCGAACCCGTCTCCGAGGTCCAGGTCCTCGTCCCCGACGACTACGTGGGACCGGTCATGAGCGATCTGTCGGGGCGGCGCGGCCGGGTGGTCGGCACCGAGCAGTCAGGGGCGGGTCGCACGCTCGTACGGGCCGAGGTACCTGAGCTGGAGATCGGCCGGTACGCGGTCGACCTGCGCTCCCTGTCGCACGGCACCGGCCGATTCGATCGGGCGTACGCCCGGCACGAACCGATGCCACCGCAGCTCGCCGACCGCCTCCGCGAACAGCAGGAAAACACCGCAAACGGCTCCTAGTCGGTGGCTCCGCCCGCCCTTGTCCACAGGGGCGGGCGGGGCTCCGATCCGGACGATACGCTGTGGTCCCAGCTCAGAAGGTGTGCCGGGCACGGCAGTTGGGAAACAGCCGCAGGAGCGGTTCCTTGGCGGCAAGTGGGGGCGACAGTGGCCAACGACGGATTCGATTTCTCTCCCGGAGCGCAGATCCCGCTCCAGGGGGCGGCCGGACAGGCGGTGGCGACGAACGCCCTCGCCTCCGCCGCATACCGCGACAGCCCGGTGGAAGAGATCCTCAAGGCCAACAGCGAGTGGCACAAGTCCAAGGTCGAGGAGGGCCGGTCCAAGCTCTTCAAGAGCAAGTACTTCACCCCCAACCTCGGCGAGGCATTCTCCCGCGCCGTCCAGGAACGCATGCTGGGCGGCGCCCGCAAGGCCCTCATCCAGTCCTTCGGCACCGATCCGCAGACCGTCGTCGAACACTGCCTGTCCGCGACCCGGCTGCGTAAGGCACGGGACACCAAGCTGACCCTGGTGACCGCGCTCTTCGGCTACCTCTTCCTGCCCGGGCTGCTCCTGTGGGTCCTCGCGTTCCGCCTCCGCGACAGTCTGGGCTCCACCAAGGACAAGGCCCTCAGCGCCCTCGGCATCGCCCTGCTCCCCGTCATCGGCGTCGTGGCACTGATCTTCCTGATCAAGCTGCCGGTCAACGGCCTCCTCGCGCTGTACCTGCGCGCGATGATCGTCGCCCCCGTCATCGGCTGGCTGATCGCCAAACGGATTGCCGAGACCTCCGCCAAGGACATGCGCGCCCGCTGGGAGGGGCTGCTCTCCGGCGGCGGGGTCGTCGCCAAGATCCCCGAGGCCGTACCGAAGAATCCCAACGAGACCGCCCGCGAGGCGCTGCGCCAGGGCCTGGAGAAGCTGTCGGCCGAACAGCAGTCCAACTCCGTCTTCTATGCCGGCCCCAAGGGCATCCTCGGCATGGGCACCCGCTGGGGCAGCTGGCAGCTCGCCGAGGAGCTCGTCTCCAAGGAACCCGGCAAGGAATTCCACCAGTTCCGCAGCTGGGACCTGATACGCGTCATCCACGACCAGCTCAAGCAGTTGGAACGCGGACCGCTGCACACCGGCGGATTCACCACACCGTCGGTCACCCACTGGATCGTCTCGCCCGTCGGCGAGAACGCCGATTCGGTCTCCCGTCCGGAGGGCGAGGACGTCGCCACCTTCCAGGTCAAACCGCACGAGATACAGCGCATCTGCAACCACCAGCAGTTCGGCAGCGGCGCCCGCCACTATCTGGGCGTCCAGTTCACCCTCTGGGACGGCCAGCTGGTGATCACCATGATGATCACTGTCACGGTGCTCCACGAGACGCTCCGGATCGAGGTCACCGGGCACGCGCTCGGTCCCGTCCACTCGCTCTTCACGAGCAAGCCCGAGGCCAAGACGAAGACGGTCAACAAGACCGTCAGATTCTGGGAGACCCGCAAGATCACCCTCCCGCTGGTGGAGTCCAAGGAAGTCGTCCGCCTCGCCCTGCGCGCCCCCTTCACCTGGTACCCGCCGCTCCTCGACTACCTGGGCGGCAAGATCACCCTCCCGGAGCCGTTCGGCCTGCGCCACGCCTGGGCCGAGAAGCCATGGCGCCACCGCTTCATGGCGGACGACGCCATGCGCGCCGCCACCCCCGTCCTGCGCGCCGTGCACAACGCGGCCATGCGCGTCCTGGACGAGAACGGCGTCGACACGGAACGCTTCGACAACCGGTCCATGATCCTCAGCGGACTGGTGCAGGACCCGACCCCCAAGAAGGCCGACCTGTACGACGCGTAGGCAGACGCAGGAGGCGCCCGGGACATCCCGGGCGCCCCGTGTTCGTACCGCTCGGCTCGTACCGCTCGGCTCAGACTGCGGGCCAGGCGTCTGCCAGCATCTTCCGGGTATCTGCGAGCAGTTGCGGCAGCACCTTCGTGTGACCGACCACCGGCATGAAGTTGGTGTCGCCGCCCCAGCGCGGCACCAGGTGCTGATGCAGATGCGCGGCAATGCCGGCGCCGGCCACCGTTCCCTGGTTCATCCCGATATTGAAACCGTGCGCCCCCGAGGCCGCCCGCAGCGCCGTCATCGCCCGCTTGGTGAAGTTGGCCAGCTCCAGCGTCTCCGGACCGTCCAGCTCCGTGTAGTCGGCGACATGCCGGTACGGCACCACCATCAGATGCCCGCCGTTGTACGGATACAGGTTCAGCACGGCGTAGACCTTCTCGCCGCGCGCCACGATGAGCCCGTCCTCGTCCGACTTGGCCGGGATCGCACAGAACGGACAGCCGTCGCCGGCCTCCGGGCCGGTCGGCTTGTTCTCACCCTGGATGTACGCCATCCGGTGAGGCGTCCACAGGCGCTGGAACGCGTCGGGCGTTCCCACTCCGATCTGCTGCTCCGGCTCAGTCGTCATGCAGATCAGCATATTGCTTCACTCCTGCGGAGCGTGTCGCCGGGGCCGCCCCCGTCGCCGGACGACGATCCTGAGGCCATGAGCGACCAGCCCGCGGACTCCTCCACCACTCTCCGGTTCAGGCGCTGGGAGCAACGCACGGAGGTGCCGCTCTTCGTCGCGTCGCTGTTCTTCCTCCTCGGGTACGCGGTCCGCGTCCTCGTTCCCGAGCACATCCAACCGTGGCGTGACCTCGCCCTGACCCTGGTCGTCGCCACCTGGCTCCTCTTCGCGGCGGACTACGTCGTACGGATCCGGCTCAGCGGTCAGGGTCTCCGTTTCCTGCGCACCCACTGGCTGGACACGGTGGTGCTGGTGCTCCCACTCCTACGGCCGTTGCGTCTGATCCGGGTCTACACAGCGGTCCAGCGGCAGAGGGAACGGCCGCGGCTGAGCCTGTACGCCCGCGTGATCAGCTACGCCGGCATGACGGCGCTGCTGCTCGGATTCTCGTCCGCGCTCGCCGTGTACAACCAGGAGCACGCGGCTCCGGGCGCCACGATCCGGACGTTCGGCGACGCGGCGTGGTGGGCGTGCGCAACGCTCACCACGGTCGGATACGGGGACGTCGCGCCGGTCACGCCCGGCGGCAGGATCATCGCGGCCGGGATGATGGTCTGCGGTCTGGCGCTGCTGGGGGCCGTGACGGGTTCGTTCTCGTCGTGGCTGGTGCAGGTCTTCACCCGGGAGGACGAGAAGAGGCCCCCGGAGCGCGGTTAGCGCTCCGGGGGCCTCCCTGTCGGCCGGGTCAGACCTGGACGCGGTCCTCGACGGCCTTCTGGATCTTGGCGATGGCGTCCTCGACCGGGATGCCGTTCTCCTGCGATCCGTCGCGGTAGCGGAAGGAGACGGCGCCGTTGGCCATGTCCTCGTCACCCGCAATGATCATGAAGGGCACCTTGGCCTTCTGCTGGTTGCGGATCTTCTTCTGCATCCGGTCCGAGGAGGCGTCCACCTCGACCCGCAGTCCCTTCTTCCTGGCCTGCGCGGCGAACTCCTGGAGGTACGGGATGTGCGCGTCGCCGATCGGGATGCCGACCGCCTGGACCGGGGCCAGCCAGACCGGGAACGCACCCGCGTAGTGCTCCAGCAGCACCGCGAAGAAGCGCTCGATGGAACCGAACAGGGCGCGGTGGATCATGACCGGGCGCTGCTTGGTGCCGTCCGGGCCGGTGTACTCCAGATCGAAGCGCTCCGGCAGGTTGAAGTCGAGCTGCACGGTCGACATCTGCCAGGTACGGCCGATGGCGTCCTTGCACTGGACCGAGATCTTCGGGCCGTAGAAGGCGGCTCCACCCGGGTCCGGGACCAGGGGAAGCCCCTGCTTCTCGGCGACCTGGCGCAGCGTCTCGGTCGCCTCTTCCCAGATCTCGTCGGATCCGACGAACTTCTCCGGGTCCTTGGTGGACAGCTCCAGGTAGAAGTCGGTCAGACCGTAGTCGCGCAGCAGGTTCAGGACGAAGGTGAGCGTCCGGTCCAGCTCCTCCGCCATCTGCTCCTTGGTGCAGTAGATGTGCGCGTCGTCCTGCGTGAAGCCGCGCGAGCGGGTCAGGCCGTGCACCACACCCGACTTCTCGTACCGGTACACCGTGCCGAACTCGAAGAGACGCAGCGGCAGTTCACGGTACGAACGGCCGCGCGCATCGAAGATCAGGTTGTGCATCGGGCAGTTCATCGGCTTGAGGTAGTAGTCCACCCCGTCGTCGAGCTGCATGGGCGGGTACATGCCTTCGGCGTACCAGTCCAGGTGACCGGACTTCTCGAAGAGCTTGCCCTTGGTGGCGTGCGGGGAGTAGACGAACTCGTAGCCCTCCTCCTCGTGCCGCCTGCGCGAGTAGTCCTCCATGGCCCGGCGGATGATGCCGCCCTTGGGGTGGAAGACAGCGAGGCCGGGACCGATCTCGTCGGGGAAGGAGAAGAGGTCCAGCTCGTTGCCGAGCTTGCGGTGGTCCCGCTTGGCGGCCTCCTCCAGGAACTCCAGGTGCGCCTTGAGCTCGTCCTTGGTGGGCCACGCGGTGCCGTAGATGCGCTGGAGCATCGGGTTCTTCTCGCTGCCCCGCCAGTACGCCGCGGCGTTCCGCATCAGCTTGAACGCCGGGATGTTCCGGGTGGTCGGCAGGTGCGGACCACGGCAGAGGTCCTTCCAGCACAGGTCGCCGGTCTTCGGGTCGAGGTTGTCGTAGATGGTCAGCTCGCCGCCGCCCACTTCGACATCCGCACCGTCGCCGGCGTTCTCGACGGAATCGGAACCCTTGATGCCGATGAGCTCCAGCTTGTACGGCTCGTCGGCCAGCTCCTCGCGGGCGCCCTCGTCCGTCACGACTCGGCGGGAGAACCGCTGTCCCCGCTTCTGGATCTCCTGCATCTTCTTCTCGATGACCTTGAGGTCCTCGGGCGTGAACGGCTTCTCGACGTCGAAGTCGTAGTAGAAGCCGTCCTTGACCGGCGGACCGATGCCGAGCTTGGCCTCGGGGAAGAGCTCCTGCACAGCCTGCGCCATGACGTGCGCGGTGGAGTGCCGGAGGATGTTCAGGCCGTCCTCGGAGGAGATTTCGACGGGCTCGACGACCTCGCTGTCGGCGACGGCGTACGCGAGGTCCTTCAGCTCACCGGCGACCCGGGCGGCGACGACAGTGCGCTCGCCGGGGAAGAGCTCGGCAGCCGTAGTGCCCGTCGTCACCACGCGCTCTTCCCGCTCGGAATCGCGTTGGATGATCACACGGACGTCTGACACCGGTCTCTCCTGACTGAAGGGGGGTGCGCGCCATATTCCACCGCGCACGCAAAAGGAATCGTACCGAGCCGACGGCCCCCTTCGCGAAAGGGTGCGCTCCGGCAGCCGACGGGCACCGTGCCGGGCGCCCCTCTCCGGCTATTCGCCCGTGCACGCCTCCTCGAAGAAGTCGACGTTCTCGTGGAGCGACTTCATCAGCCGGTCCCGTTCCGCCTCGTCGACCTGTACGGGCACCACCTGCGAGGCACGGGTCAGCCGCCGGAAACCGCCCCGGCTCTCCAGTCGCCCCTCCACCCGGATCGGCAGTCCGACGAGGTGGGCGTGGCCTGCGATCCGGTACGCCTCCTCGTCGAGCTCCAGCCGTACGTGCGGGACCTCGGCACCCGCCAGCACCCTCAGTCGCACGATTCCCGCGCCGCGCGGTCCCGAGCGGCGCAGCCGGACGACCGCGCCGGTGATCCGGACCTCGACGGGGGGTTCGTCCTGCTGGTAGCGGTCTCCCGCCCGGCGCAGGGCAGGCAGGTCGCCCGGTGAGAACTCCACCGCTTCGGGCCGGGCGGGGCAGCCGTCGGGGGTTCCTGCGGCGGGTGCCCAGGCGAGAGCGATCCTGGTCCCCTCCGAGCCGCGGACCAGAGCGACGACGGCATCCGTCAGCTCCCGGCTGACACCTGCCTCGACGGCGGTGTCGAAGGCTTCCATGCCTCCGGTGGCGCGCTGGAAGTCGATGGCTTCGCGGGTGGCGTGCAGGGCGTGGTAGAGCCGCACGGCGACGGCGCGGCCGGTTTCGACGGGGAGACAGACAGTGAGGTCACGTCCGCCGGGCGCCGGTCCGACGAGGATGCCTTCGAGCGCGGCGAGGGCCCTTCGGCGGTGGCGTGCGCCGTGGAACCCGGTACGGGCCCGTACGGCGAGCGCTCCGGCGAGCAGGACCTGCCGGGCCGCGGCGCGCAACTGCTCCGCGGCGGTCCAGCCGGCCGCTCCGGCGGCGCCCGCGGGACCGCCGGAGCCGTCGGGGACATCGCGCCACCAGCGGATCTCGTCGCTGGGCAGGGCGAGGGAGACCAGCACGTCGCGGGCGGAGGGGGCGGCGCTGCGGGCGAGTGCCGTAAGTGCTTCGCCGAGCAGATCCTCGCTGTCGGGGAAGGCGGTGGTGTCCGGTACGAGAAGGCTCGTACCGCCGGAGGGAGCGGCGGCCCCCGGCGGGGTCCACCGGCTGTAGCGTCCGGCCGCACCGCCGCGACGGTGCCAGCCGTGCCGGTCGAGCAGGGCGCCGAGGACCGCGGGATCGACGCCGGCGGGGTCGGGGATGTCCCCGAGGGGTGGCAGGGCGGTGGGCCAGTGGGTCACGGTCTCGCTGGGGTGTGGTCGCGTGCCCGACGGGATCGTGGCGTCGGCGGGCTCGTCCATCGGCCGGTGCATCAGGGTCTCCCTCCCGCCCCGACCCGCGTCATGATCTCGCAGAGCGCGCGGTCGTCGAATATGCGTGTGGTCGGGATCCGCACAGTGGTCCTGTGCCGGCCTGTCACCGCGTGGCCGGCCAGGTTGGTCCAGTAGCAGCAGTGCCGCAGGTCGAGCCGTTCGTGACCGGCGCGCAGCCAGTCGTCCTGGCTGCGCGGCACGAGCATCACGACCAGGATCTTGTGCACCGACACGGGCGTCCGGGCGAGCTTCACGAGGTGGGCGTTGTCCAGCGTGAAGGCGAACGTCGGTCCGGGTGGGTGCGGCGGTATCTGGTAGGTGCATTTGAGCTGCACCTTGATGGTCACCTCGTCGTCGACGGTGTGGCCGGGGGCTCCGTGGCTGACATGCCAGTCGATGCCGTTGTCGGGAAAGGGCTGCGACAGGGAGCACCCCGCCGCGGCCGCGACCGCGTGCAGGTAGCCCACCTGAAGGGTCTCCATGCAGGCGGTGGTGGCGAGTGTGCCGCGCAGCGGGGCGATCCGCTGGGGCAACAGCCCGCTCGGGTCGGGCTGCGCGAGCGCCATGGCTCCGTATGCCTTCCGGGCTGTGCCGATCGGTTGGTTCGGTCGGTGCGTCCTCAGGCAACTTCCTTGCCTGTCCTCTGTGTTGTCACCGCAGCGAGCGGTCCGCAAACGGCGTATCAGGCAAAGGGCGCGGGTATCACCGAATCGGGCAGAGGAATCACACCATCTGCCGGTCAGGCACGAGGAGTTCGGGGATGACTCACTGGTACGAGGGGCCACTGGCCGCTTTTGACACCGAGACAACGGGAGTGGACGTCGAGGAGGACCGGATCGTTTCGGCCGCCCTGGTCGTCCAGGACGCGGCGGGCGGGCGCATGCGCGTCACCCGCTGGCTGGTGAATCCGGGGGTTCCGGTGCCCGTCGGGGCCACCGAGATCCACGGTCTGACCGATGACCATCTTCAGCGCAACGGCCGGTGGCCCGCGCCCGTGGTGGAGGAGATAGCCCGGGCACTGACCGAGCAGTGCGCGGCGGGACGCCCGCTCGTCGTCATGAACGCACCGTTCGATCTGACGTTGCTCGACCGGGAGCTGAAGCGGCACCGGGCGTCGTCACTGGCCGGCTATCTCGGGAACAACCCGCTGCGCGTACTGGATCCGCGGGTCCTGGACAAGCACCTGGACCGCTACCGCAAGGGGCGGCGCACGCTCACCGATCTCTGTGCGCTGTACGAGGTGGTGCTGGACGGCGCTCATGACGCGGCAGCCGACGCGGCGGCGTCGCTGGAGCTGGTACGGGCGGTGGGGCGGCGTTTCTCGTCGCGGCTGGAGAGGCTGTCCCCGGCGGAGCTGCACACGTTGCAGGCGGTCTGGCATGCGGCGCAGGCGCGTGGTCTGCAGGCGTGGTTCGCGAAAAGCGGGACACCGGAGGCGGTGGATCCGGCCTGGCCGCTGCGCCCGGAGCTGCCCGCCGCCGCGTGACCCCTGACGCCCCGGGACTCATCCCTTGATCCGGACACGCAGAGGCCGGTCCGTCGATGGTGCTGACGGACCGGCCTCTCCCGGGGTGGGCGATACTGGTTTCGAACCAGTGACCTCTTCGGTGTGAACGAAGCGCTCTCCCACTGAGCTAATCGCCCGGGAACGGACTGAACCATACAGGTCTCGGTGGGCAGGGTTCAAACTCCTTCGAGTCGGGCCGCCAGTCCACGGCGTCCCGCCCGCATCATCAGAGCGTGGTTCGCCCGGAACACCGCGCGTCCGGGTACCGCGAGCAGTCGCATGATCCGCCGCCGCACCTCGACCTCCTGCTCGTACGTGGCACGGCTGCCGGTGCCGTGCGCGGTGACCGTCCAGCGGGCCCAGCCGTCGAGGTCGCCGCCGAAGGTCACTTCGAGGATCCCGGCCGCCGGGTCGCGGCGGCTCGCGCGGACGCTCATGACCAGGTCGTACGGGAGGGCGGAGCGGATGCGCATGGTTCCTGTGGTGTCGTCGACCGAGGTGACCTCGCGAACCTGCGGCCACCACTGCGGGTACTCCTCGGCGCGTTCGAGGACTGCGTACACGGCATCGGGCGGGGCGGATACGTCCCAGATACTCACAAAACGGTAGTGGCTCCAGTCCATGGGTCCCAGTCTGCTCGTACTCAGTCCCGTACCTGAGTACCCGAGCGCATGTCCGGGTCTGTGGGCCGCGCCACACTCCCGGATATGGAACATGTGCCGCCGCCCGCCGAGGAATTGGCGCTCCTCGACCGCGAACTGGCCCGGCTGGACGCCCGCCGGATGCAGCTGCTGACCCGTCGCGCCTGGCTGGTGAGTGCGCTGCAGCCGTCTGCTGCTCCTCCGGGACCGGCGTCCGCGCCGCCCTCCGGGCCGGCGCAGCCGTATCCGCACTGGCCCGCGGCCCCGTTCGGCAACCCTGGTGCGCCGGTCGCGCCGCGCAATGCGCAGAACGTGCTGCTGAGTCTCGGCGGTCTGCTGCTGACGATCGCGGCGATCGCGTTCACCCTGGTCAGCTGGGGCCATATGGGGATCGGTGGCCGCTCGGCGGTGCTCGCTCTGGTGACGGTCGCGGCGTCGGCCGCGCCCGCGCTGCTGCTGCGCCGCGGGCTGTCGTCGACGGCCGAGTCGCTCGGTGCGCTGGCTCTGGTGCTCATGGTGCTGGATGCGTACGCGGTGCACGCGGTGGCTGCGCCGGACACGGACGGTCTCGGGTTCACCGCCGTCGCGTCGGCGGTGCTCGCCGCGCTGTGGGCGGCGTACGGTCTGGCGCTCGGCAAGCTGCGTCTGCCGCTGCCGGTCGCCGTGGTGAGTGTGCAGTTCACGTTGGTGCTGTGGGCGTGGGCGGCGGATGCGTCGGCCTCGGTCTTCGGTTGGGCGCTGTTGCTGACGGCGATGGCGGACTCCGCGATCGCCCGGTGGGGCAAGGGCGTCGGGGTCCGGGCGACCGCGTCCGCCTGCGGGTGTGTGACGGGGCTCTCCGCGGCGCTGGTGGCGCTGGTTCAGTCGGTGACGGCTGGTTCGCCGCTGTCTGCCGTTGCGCCCGGAGCGCTGTTGCTGGCGGGGGCGGCGGTCGCGCTGTTCGCGGTGTGGCGGGCGCCGAGGGGCATCGCGGTGGCCGGTGGGGTGGTGGCCGGGCTTGCGGTGGTCGCCGCTGCGGGTGGTGTGCTGCGTGCGGGGGTCGCCGAGGACTGGTCGATTCCGGTGTATCTGCTGTGCGGTCTGCTGCTGTGGGCGGTGCTACGGGCCCCGCTGCCGCGTCCGGCCGGGCAGGGCGTGCTGTGGGCGTCGGCTGTGGTGGTCTCGGGCTCGGTGCTGGCAGCCGCGCCTGCGGCCGCCATGACGCTGGTGGGTCCGGCGTCGCGGCCGGGCCCGGTGTGGTCGGGTGCGCCGCACGGCAGCGCGCGCGGTGCGCTGGGGCTGGAGGGTGCGCAGTGGTCGCAGCTGTGGACGGCTCCCGTGATGCTGCTGGTGGTGGCCGGTCTGCTGGGGGCGGCGTGCCGCTGGTGGCCGCAGTGGGTGCGGGTGGCCGGTGCGGTGATCTCCCCGGGCGGAACGTGGCGGGGCGCCGCGGGTGCCGGTGCGCTGGTGCTCGGTTGGGCGGGGCTGCTGGTGGTGCCGGTTGCGCTGGACGCTCCGTACGCGGTCGCGGTGGTGGCGCAGTTGGTGCTGATCGCGGTGCTTCTCACAGGAGCGGTACGGGGGTTGCGACGTGGGGCGGGCCCGGTCGCGCCGGCGACGCTGGTGTGCGGTGCGGTCGGGGCGGTGAGCGCGGGGGTGCTGTCGCTGGCTGCGGAGCCCGCCACGTACGCGGTGTTCGGGGCGCTGCTGGTGCTGTTCGCGGCGTCCGCGGCGGGGACGCGCGCCGAGGGGTCACCGACGGCCCGGATGGTGCAGGGCGTTCTGGCGTGTGCGGCCGTGGGGTGCGCGATGGTGCTCGCCGGGGCCGTCGGGGTGTCGCTGGAGCTCGCGACGTACCGGGCCGCACCGATCATGCTGGTCGTCCCCACGCTGACCGTGCTGCTCGGGGCGTGGCTGCGGGGCGGTCCGTCGGCGCTGCCGGTCGAACTGACCGGCGCCGTGGCGGGTGCGGTGGCGGTCGGAATGGCCGCGCCGGACAGGCCGTTCCTGGCGCTGGTGCTCGCGCTGTGCGGGGTGCTGGCTGCGGGTACGGCGGTGCGTGCGCAGCGGCGGCCGGCAGCCGGGTACGTGGCGGTGATCCTGTTCGTTCTGGCGACGTGGGTGCGGTTGTCGGCTTCCGGGGTGTCGACTCCGGAGGCATACACCCTGCCGGTGACGGTGCCCGCCCTGGTGGTGGGTGTGGTGCGGCGGCGCCGCGATCCGGCGGCGTCCTCGTGGACGGCGTACGGGGCGGGTCTTGCGGCGACGCTGGTGCCGAGTCTCGTCGCGGCGTGGACCGACCCGTCGTGGGTGCGGCCGCTGCTGCTGGGCGTGGTGGCGCTGGTGCTCACGCTCGCCGGTGCTCGGCTGCGGCTGCAGGCGCTGCTGCTGCTCGGCGGTGCGGTGCTGGCGTTGGATGCCCTGCATGAACTGGCGCCCTATGTGGTTCAGGTGGTCGGTGCGCTGCCGCGCTGGCTGCCGCCGGCGCTGGCGGGTGTGCTGCTGCTGGTGGTCGGGGCGACGTACGAGCAGCGGCTGCGTGATGCGCGGCGGCTGAAGGACGCCCTGGGCCGGATGCGCTGAGGGAACACGTGATCAGCGGGCCGGCCCGGGGCGTGCTTCACCTGCCTCCGGCCGGCATCCGGTCGCCGAGCGCGAGGTTCTCGATGGAGGCTTGACCTGTTCGGCCTTCTTGGGGTCGGTGAGGACCCCGGCCTTGGTCTTGTCCTAGTTGCCGGTCCACCACTTCGTCAGGTCGGCCTCGGTGAAGTCGAGTCCGTCCTCGGTGGAAAACGCCTTGTCCTGCTGACGCGGCTCGAGGTCGTAGAGGTACATGATGCCGCCGGAGCCGCTGTCACCGGCCGGCTTGGCACCCTCGTTGATCTTCTCGGTCGCCGCGTCGCCCTGCTTCCAGGTCCAGCCCTTCTCGGGCGTGACGCCGGCCTTCTTGTACTCGGCGGGGTTGCAGACAAGCGCGAAGGTGTTGCCGCCGACCGGGACACCGAGCAGCATTCCGTTGGCATCGCCCGCCTTCTCGAGTCCGGCACGGAAGTTCTCCATGCTGAGATCTCGGGCCTTCACCCGGGAATTGAGATCAAGCAGAACCCGCTTGTTGTCGTACCTGCGCAGAAATGCGACGGAGTTCTGGAAGACATCGGGCGCATTGCCCGCGGAGGCCTGGGTGTTGAACTTCTTCCAGAATTCCTCGTAGTCCTGGAAGTCCGTCTTGACCTTGATGTTCGGATGCTTCTTCTCGAACAGCGCGATTGTCTTGTTGATCAGTGCGGCCCGCTCCTGACCACCCCACCACGAGTAGCGGATCCCGACCTTTCCGTCGGCTCCCGTTCCCCCGCCGTCCCCGCCGCAGCCGGAGGCCATCAGCCCAGAACCATCACACCGATGCCAGCAACACACAGCCCTGGGCACTTCGCCAAGTCCTCATGACACACCCCTCCCGGACAAAACAGCACCCGCTGCCACAGTCGATCGAGCCGTTCGAGAAAACGCTTGCCGGGACAGCCGGGCATCGAAGGGGTCAACGGTTGCGACGGAATCCGTCGAAGCGCTTGAACCTCACGCCGCGCGGCGCGGCGTCCGCGGCGGGCCGGCAAGGGCGTTCGGGCGAGGCTCGCACCGCCGCGAAAACAGACGGGAGGACGCCCGACGGCGCGGGAAACGCAGAGGGCCCATGAGACTCTGCGGTCTCACGGGCCCTCTGTCCGGGTGGGCGATACTGGTTTCGAACCAGTGACCTCTTCGGTGTGAACGAAGCGCTCTCCCACTGAGCTAATCGCCCGGGCGCACCGCAAACATTACCCCATGTCAGCGGCGCTCTCCGACCACCCCCGGGTCACTCGTGGATCTTCCACGGCATCATGACTCCGAACTTCCAGACATAGATCCCGACCAGCACGGCGATGATCACGAGTCCGATCACGGTGAGGATGATGTTCCGCCGCCGGACCTTCGGATCGAGTGCCTTCTGGGCGGCCTCGGTGACCTTCCGGCGCGTCCAGCGCAGCACCAGCTGCGCCCAGACGAACTCGGTCGCCCAGATCGCCATGCCACCGAAGATCACCAGCCAGCCAGGGCCGGGCAGCGGCAGCATGATGATGCCCGCCACGACCACGGCGAGGCCGACCACGAAGACGCCGACCTGCCAGCTCACATGCAGGGTCCTGGACGCCTTGACGAACCCGGGCGCCCGGGAGCCGAGTGCCCGCTCCTCCTTGACCACATCCTGCGTGACGCCCGGCGCCACTTTCCTCGTCACGTCCCCCGTGGCGGGCGCCGAGGTCGCCGTTCCGGCGACCTCGTCCCGCGCGTCACTCTCCGCATTCATGGGTCCAACCTACCGGAACGGTCTTTGTCACCGGAATGGCCGCATAACCCAAAGTTACACACCGCTGCGCGAGCGACCTGAAGAACCACAAAAGGGTCAGAGGGGTTTACAACGCCACCGTAGGTGGCATGTCGATTTCGCCGACGTGCGAATCCCCGAGCGCACACTGAGCGAAAGGCCCTGGCGCTTATGAACACCACGGTCAGCTGCGAGCTGCACCTGCGCCTCGTTGTGTCGAGCGAGTCCTCACTGCCTGTACCCGCGGGCCTGCGGTATGACACGGCCGATCCGTATGCCGTGCACGCCACCTTCCACACCGGAGCGGAGGAGACGGTCGAATGGGTATTCGCCCGCGACCTCCTTGCCGAGGGGCTGCACAGGCCCACCGGCACCGGAGACGTCCGCGTCTGGCCATCACGTAGTCACGGCCAGGGCGTCGTCTGCATCGCGCTGAGCTCCCCAGAGGGCGAAGCCCTGCTCGAGGCCCCGGCCAGGGCCCTGGAGTCGTTCCTGAAGCGGACCGACGCCGCGGTTCCACCCGGTACCGAGCATCGTCACTTCGACCTCGATACGGAGCTCTCACACATCCTGGCCGAGAGCTGAGCCAGGTCGAGAGCTGCGCGACGCCGTCCGACTCGGGGCGACGGCATCGCGCGGACAACCTCATAGGGCAGACACCGACGCCGTCACCACGGAATCCACTGTGGTGACGGCGTCGGTACGTGTTCCACCGGTGGTGCGGGCGCACGCCTCGGCTCTCCCGTACGCGCTGGGCGGGCTCTGTGCGCCCTCAGCGCCCCCGAGCGCCCCCGCCTGACCCTGCAAGGCGGTACGTGCTCCTCGTCGGCTCCAGGGGCCCTCTCGGGCCGCTGTGCGTCCTCGCCGAGCCAGTAGAGTCAGCCGGCATCGGCGGGCGCCCGCCCGCCGGAGGCCAGGGAGCGAAAGCGTGCTGATCCCCCACGACACCCGGATCGCCCTCGACATCGTGGTCGAGCTGGTGAACACCGCACCGGAGACCGATCACCCCGAAGGCGGGCCGAGCGACGGTCTCGACGGCATCGAAGCGCTTTACCGATTCGCCCGGCGCCACCGCATCAGCGGCGTGGCCGAACTCGGCGAGAAGGATCTACGGGCCGTGCACGACGTACGGAGCCGGTTCGCCGAGATCTTCGCGGCGCCGGACGCCGAGACCGCCGCCGGTCTCGTCAACAGCCTCGTGGCCTCCGCGGGCACCACGCCCCAGCTGAGCAACCACGACGGCTACGAGTGGCATGTGCACTACTTCGCGCCGGACGCGTCGATCGCCGACCACCTCGCGGCCGACTGCGGCATGGCGCTCGCCTTCATCGTGGTGGCGGGCGAACAGGAGCGGCTGCGGCGCTGCGAGGCACCGGACTGCCGGGACGCGTTCGTGGATCTGTCCCGCAACCGCTCCCGCAGGTACTGCTCCAGCCGCACCTGCGGTAATCGGCTGCATGTCGCCGCGTACCGGGCACGCCGCAGGGAAGCGGCCGGCTGACCGCTCGTCGCCCGTTTCATCGCCCGCTCACAGCAGGAAGAGATCGTGCAGCGCGGCCATCAGCAGCAGGCTGCCGACCACCGTGAGGAAGATCATCAAAGGGGGCTGGGACAGCGCGAAGAGGCAGCCACGCGGCTCTTCGGCAGGGGGTGCGGGGGCATCGCCCCGGGAGGTGTCCACCATCTCGGGACGATCATGACGCAGACCGGACCCCGTTGGCGATCAACACGCCTCTTCCTGACGGGAGTTCCCCCCGTCGAGACCGGAAGGATTCGCTCCGGCGTCCGATCCGCTGTCACGTATTCGGGCTCACGGCCGGCCTCCCCGCACGCTCCCCCGCCGCGGCAGGATCAGCCGAGACCGCGCAACATCCGCAGCTGGGCGGCCCGGTGGACCGAGGAGCCGCCCTCGTGGCCGTTCCAGGGGTAGACCTCGATCTCCTTCGGTCCCGCCCAGTGGTTGTACGCGGCGAAGACCGTGGACGGCGGGCAGATCACGTCCATCAGCGCCACCGAGTAGAGCGCCGGAACGGTGGCCCGGGCAGCGAAGCTGATCCCGTCGAAGTACGAGAGGGTACGGAACACCCGGTCGGCGACGCCGTGTTGAGTGGAGAGGAAGCGGACGATCTCCTGGTAGGGATCCTTGTCGGTGATCTCGACGGCCCGCCGGAAGTGGGTCAGGAACGGCACGTCGATCAGCGCCGCCTTCACATACGGACTGAGCCCCGCCACCGCCTGGGCGATACCGCCGCCCTGGCTGCCGCCGTGCACGACGATCCGGTCCGCGTCGACGGACGGGTGGGCGCGGGCGACCTCGACGGCGCGGACCGCGTCGGTGAAGACCCGACGGTAGTAGTACTCGTCGGGGTCGAGAATGCCGCGGGTCATGAAGCCGGGCGACTGCGGGTTGGCGCCACCGTGGGGGTCGGGGGTGGAACCCGCCGAGTGGCTGTTGACGGCGCCCTGGCCGCGGGTGTCGACCAGCAGGGTGGCCCAGCCGGCCGCGGGCCAGACGAGATGGTCGTGCGGCAGCCCGCGACCGCCGCCGTAACCGAGGTAATGGACGACGCACGGGAGAGGGCCCTCGGCACCCGCGGGAACGTTCAGCCAGGCGCGTATGCGGTGTCCGCCCCAGCCGGAGAAGGTCACGTCGTGCACCTCGACGGCGCTCAACGCGGCGTCGTACGACTGGAATTCGGGGTCGAGCGGATATGCGGCCGACTCGTCGAGGGTGCGCTTCCAGAAGGCGTCGAAGTCGTCGGGTTCACCGGACTCCGGGCGGTAATCGCGAAGTTGGTGAAGCGGCAGATCGAACAGGGTCACGGTGTCTCCGTTTCGGACATGCGGCAGGAAGGAGCGGAAGGAAAGAAGTCGCGCGAGCGGCGCCGGGTGGCTCAGTGCGGCGTCGTGCTGGAGGCACGCACGACGAGCTCCGGCTGCAGCACCACACTGCGGTGCTCGTGCGTACCGTCCTCGTCGTCCGCCTCCTGCAGCAGGAGTTCCGCGGCCATCCGGCCCATCACGACGGCGGGCTGGCGGACCGAGGTGAGCGGTACGGCAGCGGCGGCTGCGAATTCGATGTCGTCGTAACCGACGATGGCGATGTCCTGCGGCACCCGGACTCCCGCCGCGTACAGCGACTGCAGCACGCCGAGGGCGAGCAGGTCGTTGGCACAGAACACGGCGGTCGGCCGCGGCACGAGTCCGAGCAGCCGGGCCCCGGCATCACGGCCCGCGGCCACGTCCAGACGGTCGGAGGGGATCTCGACGAGCGCCTCGGGTCCCAGGCCGGCCCGGTCGAGAGCCGACAGGGCGCCTTCACGGCGGTCCCTGATCTGGTGGAGGTCGCCGAGGCCACTGACGTATGCGACCGAGCGGTGCCCGGCCGAGAGGAGGTGACTGACGGCAAGGGAACCACCGCGGACGTCGTCGACGGAGACCGCGCAGTGCCCCGGCGAGGACGGCACCCGGTCCACCAGCACGAAGGGGATGTGGTGGCGGCTGAACGCCTCCAGGTTGCGGCCGGTCGCGTCGGCCGGGGTGACCAGCACGCCGCACACCCGCTGCTCGGCGAAGAGTCCCAGATACTCGGCCTCCTCCGCCGGGCTCTGACCGCTGTTGCAGACCATGACCCCGAGGCCCGCCGCACGGGCGGCCCGCTCGGCACCACGAGCCACGTCGACGAAGAACGGGTTGCCCATGTCGAGGACCAGCAGCGCCATGATCCGGCTGCGTCCCGCCCTGAGCTGGCGCGCGGACTCGCTGCGTACGTAACCGAGCTCCTCGATGACGGCCAGGACCCGGGCACGGGTCTCCGGCAGCACGGCTTCGGGCCGGTTGATCACATTGGACACGGTGCCCACGGAGACTCCGGCCTGCCGGGCCACATCCTTGATCCCTGCCACACGCGCCACTTGGTCTGCCCCACCGGTGCCCTCGGCCGCACTGGTCAGCGGCCGTCGCCCATCGTACGGACGGCGTTGCGAGGCACACCGTGGCCCCGGGCCGGACGGCCTCGTGCGCCGTGCGCCGTGCCGCGGTACAGGTCGCCCGCCACGGATCACCCCCGCCGTGGACTGAATTGTTTCAATCCGATCGGGACGCTAGCTCCATCCCCGTACAGCGTCAAGAACCCGGGCTTGAATCGATTCACCACCGGTGGTCGCCAACACTACGGCTTCAGCTTCCGCGCTTCTTTCCGGTTTCAGATTCCGTGCTTCTTCAGGATGGCCTCGATGTCACTGAAATCCTCGCCCGGGGCAGCGGCCTGTGGCTTGGGCTTCGCCTTCGCCCGTGGCTGGACCGCCGCTGAGCCGGCTCCCAGAGAGGGCACCGACGCCGCCGGCGCGACGGCATCGGACTGCGCCGCCCGCGCGGCGGCCTTGCGTTCCTTGCGGGTGCCGACGCCGCGGCGTTCGACCGCGCGCGTGATCATGAAGAGCAGCCAGGCCACCCCGAGCACCCCGAAGCCGAGCCAGACGCTCGGCTTGAAGGCGATACCGGAGACCCACTCGACGACACCGGTCAGCACCAGCCCGATCGGGACCAGCGAGTAGGCGGCGATCCGGGTCGCCGCGAGGAAGCGCTTCCGGTACGCGGTCACGGCGGCAATGCCCAAGCCCGCCGCGGACGCCGCGGAACAAATGGTCTCGGCAAGCATCAGGGCCTCCAGGCGCAACGAGGAAACGTCCCTTCCATCCTGCACCGCCCACCGGGGCGGCGGCCATGATCCCGGACCACATCAGGGACATTTCAGGGCCGGGATCCTCCCCAGGTGCCGATCCGAAGGGTGCCGATCCGGACCGGGCCGGCGGTGAGCGGGTCCCGTGCCGGTGCCGATTGGGATGCGCGCGTGGGCCCTGGGAGACTGGTTCCATGAACGAATCCACCCCTGCGGTCCCGGTCGTCCTCGACGTCTGGTGCGAACTCCAGTGCCCCGACTGCCACCAGGCTCTCACCGATGTGCACGCCCTGCGGGCCCGTTACGGCGACCGGCTCGAGGTGCGCCTGCGGCATTTCCCGCTGGAGAAGCACCAGCACGCGTACGCCGCGGCCCAAGCCGCCGAGGAGGCTGCGGAGCAGGGCAAGGACTGGCCGTACATCGAGGCCGTGCTCGCCAGGACCGCCGAACTCGACCGTACCGGCGAGCCGCTGCTGATCGAGGTGGCGCGTGAACTCGGCCTGGACGCCGAGGAGTTCGACACCGCTCTGATCGACGGCCGGCACATGCTGATCGTCGACGCCGACCAGGCGGAGGGAAAGGCCATCGGTGTGACCGGCACTCCCACCTATGTGATCGGGGGCGAGCGGCTGGACGGCGGCAGGAGTCAGGACGGGCTGCGCGAGCGGATCGAGGAGATCGCCGACCGGCTCCTCGCGGAGCAGGGCTGACAGCGGGGGGCCTGGCCCGTCCTCCCGCCCGTCACAACGGCTTGACGAGGTTGTGCCGCGTCGTTCCGTAGCCGAGCGACTCGTACAGCCGGACCGCCGGGGTGTTGTCCGAGAGCACGTGCAGCCCCATCCGTTCGTCGCCGGCGGCCAGGGCGATACGTTCGGCCTCCAGCATCAGCGCGCGACCGTACCCCCGGCCGCGGAACTCTTCGAGCACCTCGACGTCGAAGACGTACCCGACCACCGTCCCCGGGTGCATTTCGAACCGCGCCACCCAGACATGCCCCACGGTCCGGCCGTCGCCGTCGACGAGGACATGGAGGTACGTGCCCTCCGTGGCGAGACCGTGCGGCAGATGTGTCCGGTGGGAGGTCTCGGCTCTGCGCAGAGCCTCGTCCGCCGGGACTCCGCGCGCGACAAACGTTTCCGCGTAGCCGGTGACGGCGGCGCTCTCCCACTGCGCGAACTCGTCCTCGGTCATCGGACGCCCGGTGACCCCGTCCGGCAGGACGGGCGGGGTCACCGGCAGGTCCTTGACCATGTTCCTGCTGCGCTCGGTGTAGCCGAGCGCAGCAGCCAGCCGCAGTCCGGCCGTGTTGTCCGGCCGGACCTCCACGGTCAGCCGGGAGCAGCCCCAGCCGCGCAGCACTTCCTCGGCGGCGAGCCCGGCGATGGTGCCGCGGCCGCGCCTGCGGTTCGGTTCGTCGATCCGAAGGCCGCTGATCGTCCCTGTCGTCCCCCCGGACCCGGGCTCGGTGCCGATCTCGAGGGCCCCGACGGGTCGCCCGTTGTCGCACACGTCGTACGCGCGCTTCCTCGCGCCGTCGGCGCCTTGCTGGATCGGCCCGGTCGGCCGGAGGGTCGTGGTCATCACCGGTGTTCTATCCGCTGTGCCGCGGCCCGTCACCCGTTTTTACGGACCGGTTCCTTTCTGCGGCGCGGGACCGTGTCCGTGGCCCGGACACGTTGTACGGCTCCGGCCGGGGAACGGGCCGGCTCACGGGTCGAGGTCGTTCCCGGCGCGCTCCTCGAAGATCCGCATGGCCTTGGCCGTCACCGGCCCGGGCCCGCCGGGCAGCTCGCGTCCGTCGACCTGGTGGACGGCCTGGACGTCCCGGAGGGTGGAGGTCAGGAAGATCTCCTCGGCATGCTCCAGGACGTCCAGGGGCAGTTCGGTCTCCAGCGCCCCGGACCATTCGACGGCCAGTGCACGGGTGATCCCGGCGAGGCAGCCGGAGGCGACCGGCGGGGTGTGGAGCTGTCCGTCGAGGACGACGAAGACATTGGACCCGGTGCCTTCGCAGAGCTGTCCGACGGTGTTGGCGAAGAGCGCCTCGGACGCGCCCTGCTCATGGGCGCGGGCGAGGGCGACGACGTTCTCCGCGTACGAGGTGGTCTTGAGCCCGACCAGTGCACCGCGTTCGTTGCGGGTCCACGGGACGGTGATCACGGCGGTGGTGTCGGGGCGGCGCTTGGCCTCCCCGAGCGCGACGACCAGGCTCGGCCCGTCGTTGCCGCGGTCGGAGCCGAGCGGGGAGAGGCCGCCGGTGTACGTGATGCGGAGCCGGCCGAGTTCCATCGGGTTGGCCTCGATGACGGCGGCGCAGGCCCGGCGCACCTCGTCGAGGTCGGGGTCGGGCAACCCGAGACCGCGGGCCGAGCGGGTCAGCCGGTCGAGGTGCCGGGTGAGGGCGAAGGGGTGGCCCCCGGTGGTCCTGACGGTCTCGAAGATCCCGTCCCCGACGGTCAGTCCGTGGTCGAGCACGGACACCCGGGCATCGGCGGCGTCACGCAGTTCGCCGTTGACCCACATCCACATCATGCGGTCCTTCCAGTTTCTTGGTGGGCGCCCGACGCTACAGCGAGCAGCCGGGCGGCCTTGAGCTCGGTCTCGTCCCATTCGCGCTCCGGATCGGAGCCCCAGGTGATCCCGGCGCCGGTGCCGAACCTGAGGACCGGGGCCACTCCGGTCCGGTCGATCCAGAAAGTCCGTATGCCGACGGCGAGACCGGCGGTGGCCCGGTCGGCGTCGACCCAGCCGATGCCGCCGCAGTACGGACCCCGGGGTGCGGTCTCCAGGGACTCGATGATGCGGAGCGCGCTGGATTTGGGTGCACCGGTGACGGAGCCGGGCGGGAACGCGGCTGCGAACAGCTCGGGCCAGCCGGCGCCGTCGGCGAGGCGGCCGCGCACGGTGGAGACGAGGTGGACGAGCCCCGGGTGCTTCTCCACCACGCAGAGGTCGGGGACGGTGACCGATCCGGTGGCGCAGACCCGGCCCAGGTCGTTACGGACCAGGTCGACGATCATCACGTTCTCGGCGTGGTCCTTCTCCAGCAGATCCGCCTCGGTGCGGCCGGTGCCCTTGATCGGTCCGGACTCGACGGTCCGTCCGTCCCGGCTCAGGAAGAGTTCGGGGGACGCGGTGGCGATCTCCACACCGTGCGCGGGCAGCCGGATCGTTCCTGCGTACGGCGCGGGGTTGCCGCGCGCCAGCAGCGCGGTGAGGGCGTCGACGTCGGCGGCGGCCGGATCCGGCAGCTCCGCGGTCATCACCCGGCAGAGGTTGGCCTGGTAGACCTCGCCCGCCGCGATGTGCTCGCGGATCCGGCGTACGCCCACGGTGTACGCGGTCCGGTCCAGGGACGAGACCCAGTCGCCGGCTCCGGGCCCGCGCCAGGCTCCGGGAACGGGTGCGGGCACCGGCTCGGTCCGTACGGTTCCGAAGCGGGCGCAGACGAGGCGGCCCTCGAAATCGGCGCATACCGCCCAGAAGCCGGACGAGTCGAGGGCTGAGGGGTCACTGGTCACGTCCCGCAGTTCGGACGCGACGAGGCCGCCGAAGCGGGCCATCGGAGCGAGGTCGTGCACGTGGGTGAGTCTAGGACGGCGCGCCGTGACCTGCGCCGGGGCGAGCGCACCTCAGCACGCTGCACAAACGCGTTTTTGTACTGGCCCAGGAATCCGCTAGAGTTCAACACGTCGCCGGGACACGCAAGTGAAACGGAAACGACAAGCGGACGTGGCTCAGTTGGTAGAGCATCACCTTGCCAAGGTGAGGGTCGCGAGTTCGAATCTCGTCGTCCGCTCGAAGTGGGGGATTTTTTCCCTAACCCCTGCACTCCTGGTGGAGTGGCCGAGAGGCGAGGCAACGGCCTGCAAAGCCGTCTACACGGGTTCAAATCCCGTCTCCACCTCCAAGGACGATTAGCTCAGCGGGAGAGCGCTTCCCTGACACGGAAGAGGTCACTGGTTCAATCCCAGTATCGTCCACTGGTCCGCAAGGATCCCCCCGCGCGATTAGCTCAGCGGGAGAGCGCTTCCCTGACACGGAAGAGGTCACTGGTTCAATCCCAGTATCGCGCACGCAGTACACGCAGGGTCACCCTGCGCGATTAGCTCAGCGGGAGAGCGCTTCCCTGACACGGAAGAGGTCACTGGTTCAATCCCAGTATCGCGCACCAGCAGAAGCCCCGGTCGTCTCGACGACCGGGGCTTTGTCGTTGTCCGGAGCAGGGGTACTTTGTGCGGAGCACTAGGCGCTCCCTTCAAAGAGTCGGCATCCGGAAAGGAGTCCCCAGGCGCTCCCTTCGACTCGTCGGGGGAGCCCTTGGGC
>NZ_JBFAJH010000026.1:0-94399 GCF_040655115.1 Streptomyces atratus
CCTCCCGAAGGCGGCCTGGATCAACCAACCCGCCAAGGAGGAGCATCAGGAAGAACCCGCAGCCTGACGTGTCTCACCGGAATTGACAGGCACCGGCTTCCTTGCACCACACCAGGGGGTGATCGGCACCCATGCCGCCTCCCTCGTAACCGGTCTCGTCGATGGTGGCGAGGACCCGTACACCGGGGCGTCGCGGGTTGCTCCGGAAGTCGTACCATTCATCGTTCCAGTCCCACCGCGGCGGCAGATGGCACATCGCCGGATGGCTCCGGTCCTCGACCAGCACGGTGCCGGGCTGGAAGTCCGGGTGGCCGGCGAAGCGTGCGCCGAGCAACTCCCCGTAGTACGGCCAGTCGTACTCGGTGCAGGCGGCGGAATGAACGCCCATGAAGCCGCCGCCCGCCGAGATCCAGCGCCGCAGCGCCAGCCGTCCGTCCGGGGTGAGCACCTCGCCGCTGGTGGACAGAAAGACCACCGCACTGCGCCCCGCCAGGGAAGCGGCGGTGAAGACCGAGGGGTCGTCGGAGGTCTCCACGGTGAAGCCGTGCTCCTCGCCCAGCTCGCGCAGAGCCGCCTGCCCGGCAGGGATCGAGTCGTGGCGGTAGGCCGTGGTGCGGGTGAAGACGAGAACATCCGACAGGCGGCCGGTCTGGGACATACTGGCACTCCGGGTTTCTGACACGCAGGATGGTCGCGGTGATCGGCGCTGTCGCGCAACGGGGGCGGTGGGGCAGCACCCTGGGTGCTCAGGCTGAAGTGGTCAGGGCCGCTCGGGTCACGGGATAGGCGAACTCCCGCCCGGAGCAGTAGCGTTCGACCTCGTCCAGCGCACTGCGGGTGATGCGCAGGAGCTCACCGCCGAGTGAGCCGGCGATGTGCGGGGTCAGCAGCACGTTCGGCAGCGAGTAGAGCGGTGAGGTCGCCGGCAGCACTTCGGGTTCGGTGACATCGAGGACGGCGTGGATGCGTCCCGACAACGCCTCGGCGGTGAGGGACTCGGTGTCGATGAGGGAGCCACGCCCCGTGTTGACGAGTGTGGCACCGTCCCGCAGGAGCGACAGTCTGCGGGCATCCAGCAGGTGGTAGGTCTCGGGCAGCGCGGGGGCGTGCAGCGAGACGACGTCGGAGGCGGCCAGCAGCTCATCGAGTTCGACGAGCCGAACGCCCATCGACCGGGCCGCCTCGGGGTCGAGGTGCGGATCGGCCAGCAGGATGTCGAAGTCGTGGGGCCGGAGCAGCTCCAGCACCCTGCGTCCCACCAGTGACGCGCCCACCAGGCCGATCGTCCGGCGGTAGTTGCCGAAGCCGGGGAAGCGCGCTGTCCAGTCCAGGGCGTTTCGGTGCTCGCGGTAGAGCCCGCCGATTTCGAGGACGCGCTTATTGGCGAAGAGGATGGCAGCGACCGTGTACTCGGCGACGGGTACGGCGTTCGCGGCGGCCGCGGTGGAGACGAGAAGGCCGCGGTCCCAGCAGGCGTCCGTCACATGGTGCTTGACACTCCCCGCTGCGTGCACGACTGCCTTCAGCGCGGGCATGCGCGTCAGCACGGCGTCGTCGAGCGGGGGGCATCCCCAGGACGTGATCAGGATTTCGACAGCTGCCAGGTGCGGAACGGGGTCGAAGTCCTCGGCGACGACATGCGGGTCGATGTCGACGAGACGGGTCAGCCGGTCGACCGCGGCCGACGGGAACAGGGCGTCGCGGTGCCGGCGGCCCATCGCGAACAGGGCGCGCGGGCGGGGCGGAGTGGATGACATGGGGATCCTCAGGACGACGGCCTACTTGACGGCGCCGGCTGTCATGCCGGACTTCCAGAACCGCTGGAGCATCAGGAAAAGGACGACCAGCGGGACCACGGACACCAGCGATCCGACGATGGCCAGGAGGTAGTCCTGCGGGTGCCCCTGGGAGAGCGCGGAGGAGTACCAGACGTACAGACCGAGGTTGACCGGGAAGAGGTCCTTGCCGGACAGCATCACCAAGGGCAGGAAGAAGCTGTTCCAGATCTGGGTGAACTGGAAAAGAAAGATGGTCACGAAGCCCGGCGCGATCATGGGCAGGGCGATCCTGCAGAAGGTCCCGAACTCGCCTGCCGCGTCCACACGGGCGGCCTCGAGGACCTCGTTGGGGATGTACGAGGCACTGAACACCCGGGCCAGGTACACCCCGAACGGGAACACGAGGCCGGGGAGGAACACACCCCAGAAGGTGTTCACCAGACCGGCCTTGGCCGCGAGCAGGTAGAGCGGTATCGCCATCGCCGTTCCGGGCACCATCACGCCCAGCAGAACGAAGGAGAAGAGCTTCTCCTTGCCGGGGAAGTTCAGTTTGTCGAACGCATACCCGGCGGCCACGCTGAACACCGTCGCCAGCAGCGAGCCGACACCGGCGTACAGGATCGTGTTGAGCAGCCAGCGCAGGAAGATCCCGTCGTCGACCTCGAACAGGTACCTGAGGTTGTCGACGAGCGCGAAGTCCTTGCCCGATGCGAAGCCGTTCGTGGCGAAGAGGTCCTCGCGGCTCTTGGTGGACGACAGCACCAGCCAGAGCATCGGCAGAAGGGTGTAGAGGGCGGCGAGCCCCAGCATCGCGGTCACACCGGCCTTGGACAGCAGGACCGATGGACGGTTCCCGGGGCCCCGCCGGGCCGGCGTGCCCGTGTCCGTCCGCTCCGGATCCGGACGGGTGCCGACGGGGGCAACGCGTGTGATGGTCTTGGTCACGGCTTGCTCCTGCTGCGCGAAAAGCGGGTGACGAGGAATGACAGCACCGCGGCGAACAGCGCTATGAGTAGCGAGGCCGCTGCTGCCAGACCGAAGTCGTTGTGGGTGAAGGCGGCGGTCTGGACGAACATGTTGGGCGTCCAGCTGCTGCCGATCGAACTCGACGCGCTGTAGATGACCTTCGGCTCCGTGAAGAGCTGGACCGATCCGATCACGGTGAACAGCACGGCCAGCGCGATGGCCGGACGGATCATCGGCACCTTGATCGACAAGGCGGTACGGATACCACCTGCACCGTCGATCTTTGCCGCGTCCAGGGCCTTGGCCGGCACCGCCTGGAGGGCGGCGTAGAGGATGACCATGTTGTACCCGATCCACTCCCAGACGGCGATGTTCGCCGCGGAGAAGACCGCGTTGTCCGCCGACAGGAAGTCGATGTCGAGACCGCCGGCGCTCAGGAAGTCGATCACCGGGCTCAGCCCGGGCGTGTAGAGATAGACCCAGATGAGTGCCGCGATCAGACCGGGCACCGCGTGCGGGAGGAACAGAGCCAGCTGGAAGAAGGCCCGCGCCTTGGCCAGCGCGGTATCCAGCAGCAGGGCGAGGACGAGTGCGCCGCCGATCATCACGGGGATGTAGATCGCGACGTACGCGGCGATGGTGATGAAGCCGCCACGGAACGCCGGGTCCGACAACGCGTGTACGTAGTTGTCCAGTCCGGCGAAGACCTCTTCCGTACCGCCGAAGCCGAGGCCGGAGGTGTGGGTGGTGAACAGACTCATCCAGCCGGCGTAGACCAGTGGGGCGAGTGTGACGGCGGTGAAGAGGATGAAGAACGGTGCCAGGAGCAGCGCGGCGGTACGGCGCTGGGCGCGGGCTGACGGAGTTGTCATACCGGGCCTTTCTCGATGGGAGCGGGAAGCTTCGGGGCGGGAGCCGATGCCGGCCTCGACCGGCGGGGCGGGCATCGGCCCACCAGGGGTCGCGTACTACGGGGCGACCTTCATCCCGCGACGCTCCATGTCCTTCACGGTGGCCTGCTGGGCACTGGTGAGAACGTCGAAGAGCTTCACCTTGCCCTGGGCGACCTTCGGGAGCTGGTCGACGATGGCCGTGTTGGTGGTCCCCATGACGGGACCCCACGTCCAGCCGGGCCGGACCGCTGCGTAGGACGTGCTGCCCACGGCGTACACGTCCTGGCCGCCGTAGTAGTCGGTGAGGAAGGCGGCCTTGGTGACCGGCACGAGACGGGGATCGGCGGGGAACATGCTGCTGGTGCCGGAGGAGACCCACGCCTTCATGCCTTCGGGGTCGGTGGTGATCCACTTGATGAACTCAGCGGCGGCCGCGCTGTTCTTGGCGCCCTTCGGGATGACGAAGGAGGAGCCGCCATACATGGCGGAGGCGGGCTTGGCGTCCCAGGTCGGGACCGGGGCCACCGACCACTTGCCCTTCTGGTCGGCGACGGTCGCCTGCTGGGCTCCCGCGCACCAGCTCGCACATACGTAGGCGACGGTCCGGTTCTGCTGCACGCTCGTCCAGAACGGGTCGAGCGAGCTGAGCGAGTGGACGAGGTCCTCCCGGGCAAGGTCACCCCAGTAGTCGGCAACCTTCCGGGCGGGAGCGTCGGTCAGCGACACCTTCCAGGAGTCCTTCTCCGTACCGAACCACTGGGATCCGGCCTGCCAGGAGAGGGCGGTCAGCAGTCCCGGGTTGTCGGTGTACAGCACCCCGCCCCGGGCCTTTGGGTCCGCCTTCTTCACCTGACCGGTCATGCTCCGGTACTCGTCCCACGTCCTGGGGACGCTGATCTTGTGGCTCTTGAAGAAGTCGTTCCGGTAGTACAGCATCAGTGGCGCGGCGTCGCGGGGAATACCCCACGTCTGGCCTCCCAGCTCGACCAACTGCCGTACGGACTTCGGGAAGTGGTCCTTGACCAGGGGCCCGAGCGATGCGCTCAGTGTCTCCAGCTTGCCCTGAGTGGCGAACTCCGGCAGCTGCGGGTACTCGACCACCGCGACATCCGGGACGGTGCCGGCCTTCACTGCGTTCGTGAGTTTGGAGTAGTACTCCTGGCCCGAGGGCACCGCCTCGAACGTCACCTTGATGTCGGGGTGGGTCCGGTTGAATGCTTTCGCTACCTCTTGGGAGCCCTTGACGAAGGACCAGAAGGTGACCTTCCCGGTGCCCCTCTCCGCCGTGGATGTCCCGCTGTCCGAGTCTCCACATCCCGTGGCGAGCAGGCCGATTGCTGCGACGGAGCAGACCAGCGCTGTCAGCCGTCTACGAAACATGATGTGCCACCGATCGTTTGCTTGGGTGTCACCGCAATCATTCGTTACGTACGACAGCGAGTCAATGCATTCACTTTCGATCTTTTTCAAACGACAGTAAATGTCATCGCATGGCTACGCATCCGTCCGCCGGTCGGCACCACAGGACGCGCGAACCCGCAGTTCCGGGCGGAGCAGAATCTCCGCCAGCGGCGAGGCAGGGTCGGACAGCCGACGTACCGCCAGGTCGAGCGCCCACGAGCCCACCGCCTGCTTGGGAGGGGCCACCGCGGTGAGCGGCACCTCGCTCATCTCGGCGACCTCGTCGTCGTACGTGACCAGGGCCAGGTCCTCCGGCACCCGCAGCCCCCGAGCGCGCAGGATGCCGACGAGGGCAATGGCATCGATGTCGTTGTGCACCAGCGCCGCCCGGACCTTGCCCGCCTTTACGGCCCGGACCACCTCGTCGAAACGCGCGTCGGCCGGAGCCGCATCACCGTTGGTGACGATGCGGTACTCCGGCCCGGGCCTCAGCCCCATGGCCTTCACGGCGTCGGCGTAACCGACACTGAGCAGAGCTGTGTTGGGACTCTCGACCCTGGCGACCAAGGCCACTTGGTCGTACCCGAGCGAGGCGAGGTGACGTACGGCGAGGGCCGCGCCGTAGGCATGGTCGGAAGCCACCTGCTCCAGCCTGCCGGCCCGAATCCCCGCCCTGCGCTCCACCAGCACGGCCGGCACCTCCAGAGTGCTCAGCCACTCCTCGGTCTCGTCCAGCGGGCGCAGGCCCGGGTGCAGCATCAGCAGCAGGCTGTTGACCCCGTCGGCCATGAGCTGGCGGACCTGCTCCTGGTTCTCCGCCAGCGACTCCCCGGAGACGGCCAGCACGACACGGACACCGAGCGCGCGGGCCGCCTTCTGGACACCGCGGATCACCTCCGCGTAGTAGTAGCCGCCCGGCGGCACCACCAGCCCGACGGCGTACTTCTCCTTGTCCGCGGCGGGCACCGGAGCGGAGGCCGGGAACTCGGCGGGAACGCGTGTGGGCGCGGCAGCGTCCGGGGCCAGGGCCCTGGCGCCACCGTGCACCCGGGTCAGCAGACCCCGGCCGGCCAGCTCCCGCACGTCCTGGCGCAGGGTCACGGCGGAGACTCCCATCTCCTCGGCCAGCGCCTTCACAGTGATCGAACCCTGGCGCTCCACCGCACGCAGGATCGCCTCCCGCCGTTCGTCAGCCAACACCTTCAGTCCCCTCTCGGTAACGAGTGAACCATCGCCTTTCACTCGACAACCGAAAGATATCAATCAAAAGTCAACGTTGGCCGGGACCAGTGGATCCGGGGAACAGCGACCTCCTGGCCGGGTCAGTGCGACGGCCTGTCGTCGACCGCGACGAGGTTGCCGCCGCGGAGCGTATAGAGCAAGCCCCCGTGCACGTTGACATGCGGGCCGCTGTACCAGGCCCCGTTGATGTCGGCGACGACCGTGCTGACGGCGAACGTCTCCGGGTGGAAACGGAAGAGGGTCGTGTCCGAGACGCCGTACACCATGCCCCGGTTGGTGACCATGGCGGCGAAGCCCTTGCTGACACTGCTGACGTCCGAGGTGTGCACCACCTTCCGCGTCCGCCGGTCGACGACGAACAGACCGCCCTTCGTGGTGAGTCCGTAGAGGTTCCGGCCCTGCACCGCCAAGGCCGCCACGCCCGCCGACTGCTTCGTGTCGACGCGCCACTGCTCCTTTCCGGTGACCGGATCGACGGCGACGACCGTGGCGCGCGGCCCCTCCTTCGAGGCGTTGTCGCCGCCCAGGTAGGCGACACCGTCCCGGTTGGCCACGGCCCGGACGAGCTGGACGTCGTCGATCGGATTGGGGTAGGCGGCCGACGCCCCGGTCCTGGGGGAGTAGGTCCACAGGGCGCCGCCGCCCTCGGTGTCGGACTGCACACCGACGAGGAGCAGCTTGTTGTCCGGGTCCCACGAGACGTCCAGCGGGCGGTTCTGCTCGCTGGGGAACTTCGCGGCCTGCTCCGGCTGCCGCCGCCGGGAGGGGTCGTACCGCCAGATGCCCTGCGAGTTGTACTGGCCGGTGTACAGGACGCCCTCGATCACTTCGGCGTCCTTGGCCTCGCCGGGTGCCTGCAGGTTGACGACCTCGCCGGACTTCAGATTGCGCCGGGAGATGGCACCGTTGCCGCCCAGGTACACATAGCCGTGGCCGGCGGCGATCCCCATGCCCGCCTGCGGACCCGCCTTCGCTCCCGCGTCGTGCAGGTCGGTGACCACCGACGTACGGGCCGCCACATCGATCTCGGCGACGAAACCATAACCCGAGACGACCGCGAGCTTTCCGTCGATGTGGTCCACGCCCCAGATCTCACCGAGGTCGGGCCCGGTGAATTCCACGCGGGAGATCGTCTTGTCGGCCTTCGAGTAGGCCTCCACTCCCGATTCGGAGGCGAAGTAGATCCGCTCGGCGTCGGAGGCGAACATCTTGATGACCTTGCCCTCGGTGGCCACCAGCGTGTACGAGGAGAAGTCCGCCAGGTCGATCACGGCGAGCTTCGCGGGATCGACCCCGCCCGACGTGCCGACGATCAGCTTCCCGTCCTGGACGGCGAGTTCCCGCAGGCTGGGGTCCTTCTCCATCTCCTTGGGCACGATCGAGGTGAACTCGCGGCTCTTCCGGTCGAAGGCGAACAGAGACGCCCTGCTCGCGCCGCTCCCGCCGGCGAGGACGCTGCCCGCTCCGAAGAAGACGGTGGTGTCCGTGGCCGCGACCGCCCTGGCCAGCGTTGCCTTCGGGTCGGGGGCGCCCAGATTGCTCACAGCACCGGTGGCGGGGTCGTACTGCCACAGGACGGGCGGCTTGTCCGGGACCCCGCCCACGGCGAAGACCGTGCCGTCGGGGGCGACCGCCAGATCACGGATGTCACGGTCCTCGGTCCTGCCGATGGCCACGGCGGGCTGGTCCGGCGTCGTCAGGTCCCACCGGTAGAGATTCGGCTTGCCATGGTCGGACTTGACCAGAACGCCGATGTACAGGTACCGCCCGGTGGGGTCCGCCGCCAACGCCTGGATGGAGGGCTCGGGCCCAGCGTCGAGGTTCGTGTACGACACCACCTTCCGGCTCGGCAGATGGAACCCGACGACGCTGGAGGGGTTCAGGTTGCGCGAGCCGATGTAGACGGTGTCGCCGACCAGCAGGCCGCTCATCAGGGAGAACTGGACCAGACCCGGCCCCAGGTCCGTCACCTTCGTCGTTGCCGCCGCCGCGGGTGACGCGCCGGCTTGCGAGGCGAGAAGAGATCCGGCGGTAGTAGCCAGCCCGAGCGCGCTGCCGGCCTGGAGCAGCCGGCGTCTGCTCAGGGAACGAGAGTGGGTCATCTGTACTCCAAAGGGTGTGTTGAGTCTGCTGAATCACGGATCCACGGATCCACGTCAGGACAGGTCGAAAATGCGGATGTCGTCGTGCTGGACGATCCGCGTGGGGATGTCACCGTTCTCGATCGACTCCGAGGGACGGTAGAGCCCCCACTTGATGTATCCGTGCTCGGCCGGGTTGTCCGGCCGGCAGGTGGTGTCCATTCAGCGCGTGGTGTGACCGAAACTAAAGCGATGAAACGATATCGTTTGACCTCTGTGTTGGGGTGGTCTGCGTTGCCTGCATGCTGGCACGGTTCCGAATGAAAGCGGAAGCCCGGTGACGTAGATCGACATAAGTCAAGGCCGGATCGGATTGTTGCCATGTTTTCTCAGGCAGGGAAGAGGGTTGACCCGAAGCTCCGCAGTCGTGCTCGCTGTGAAACGTCCATCGTTCGACAGGTGTCGATGTCGAATGACACAAAAGTGATGGCCTCGTCATCACCGAATGGGCCAGCGCCTCCTCGCCCGACCGGGCCCACCACGCGGGCGGCCCCGACGGCAAGTGCCGCGCCGCCAGTGCTCGTGCTCCGGTTTGAGGGCCCGGAGATTGATGAACGCCGCCAGCTGCGCCGGGTGGCGCGGCGTGAGGCACTTCAGCAGCTGCCGCGCCGGCGCCGACGGACTTGCAGCCTGAGATCTCTACCGAACCCAGGGCGGTTCATGCTGGTCCCGATCTACGGGCCGGCCGCGGCGCGGCGCGTGCTGGGCTCCCGCGGTGCCGGCATGGGGTCCCGCGCCGCTGAACCACGTCCGCGTGTCGGCACTGGACTCAGGGCTGCTGTTCCTGGTCTGCCTGCCGGGCAACCTCCGGTTGGGTCGGCCGACCTTTCTGGCCGCGTCCGGGCAGGACCAACGGCCGTTCCTCACACGCTGGCTGCTCGTCACGGCCGTCCTGTTCCTGGCCAGCGGTGCCGGTAACCGGCGGCCTGCCGGGCACGCACCGTCCATGGCACGTCCGCCAGCGCTGCCACGTCACGGATCGCCCGGCCTCTGGTGCTTACGTCCAACGTAGATAGACAGCGCTTCCGCCGACACCTTGATCAGTTCCGGAAGCAGGAATAGCATCCGGCGCAATCGATCTTGGAGGGGCTCGGAGTGTCGAACACAAAACGCGTGAAGCCGGCGCTGATAGCAGCGCTGATACCGATGGTGGTGCTCGGAGTCGCCGCGCAGCCGGCGATGGGGCAGGTGCCCGTGCCACCGCCGATCAAGACCTACGAGGGAGATCCCGGCCGGCTCGACGACGCGGCGAGCTGGCGTACCCCTGAGTTCAACCGGGACGCCGGCCTGGTGTCGATGGGAGCCGAATTCGCCTACTCTGCCGGCTACTCCGGCACCGGGATGAACATCGGCGTCGTCGACTCGGGCGTCTTCGCCGGGCACGTCCGGGAGCACGGAAGCCTGGACACGAACTACGCGGTCGGGGACCGCTACTTCTCAGTGGAGGCCCAGGGCGGCCAGACGGGCCCCACGCCGGGGTTCTACAACCCGGCGCTCAACGACAGCCACGGCACCCACGTCAGCGGGACCATCGGTGCGAGCCGCGACGGCGTCGGCGAGACGCAACCGGCCGGGCCGGATGCCAACATGCACGGCGTCGCGTTCAACAGCAACGTGTACATGGGCAACACCGGCAAGAAGGACGGTGTGCTCTACGGTCTCCTGCCGGCGAACGCGACCGCCGCGCAGACGCCGGACGACGCCTACATCGGCAATGTCTACCGGGCCGTGAACTCCGCCAAGACGGCGAACGGCGAGCCCGTCAGGATCATCACCAGCAGTTGGGGTAGCCAGCCCAATACGGAAAACTACAACACGTATGACACGCCGCCCGGCAGCCCGGCGGGTTTCGGTCTGAACACGGCATGGCGCCTCTGGTCCACTCCGGACGGCGTCGTCGACGCGAACGGCAGCGCCGCCCGCTGGCTGAACGGTGCCATCGAGGCCGCGCGTACCGGCACGGTCATCCAGTTCACCGCCGGCAACAGCGGCTACGTGAACCCGTCGCCGCGAGGCGCCGCGCCGTACTTCATGCCCGAGCTGGAGGGCAGTTGGTACACGACGTCGGGGATCAACCCCACCCAGGGGCGCACGTTCAACCCTGACGGCTCCGTCCGGGTCCCCGGCCAGCAGACGTTCAATCAGTGCGGCGTCGCGAAGTGGTCCTGCGTGACGGCGCCGGCCAACAGTATCAACAGCACGACCGTGTCGGTCGTCAACGGCGTGCCCGAGCCCCGTTACGGCAGTTCGTCGGGGACGTCGATGGCCGGCCCGCACTCGGCGGCCGCACTGTCGTTGATCATGCAGCGCTTCCCTTACATGACCAACGAGCAGGCGCTCTACACGATGTTCACCACCGGCCGGCAGAACAACACGATCAGTGACGCGGCGGGCAACGCCGTGCTGAACCCCACCGGCGGCCAGATCGTGCAGGTGCCGGACAGCCGCAACGGCTGGGGCACGGTCAGCCTGCGGGAGGCCATGAATGGCCCGGGCCAGTTCCTGGGGCCGTTCGTCGTCGACACGCAGGGGCGCGACGACGTGTGGTCGAACGACATCTCGGACGTCGCGATCCGGGCCCGCCGGCAGGAGGACGCCGCCGAGGCGGCCGCCTGGACGGCGACCAAGGCCGCCAAGGGCTGGACCGAGGGCCTGCCGGCCGACGCGAGCGACGCCGACAAGTCGGACTACGCCATCGGGGTCCGCCGTGAGCAGACCCGCGAGGCCCGCGCCTACGAGGGCAGCCTCACGAAGCGTGGCGCCGGCACCCTGTTCCTCACCGGCAGCGAGACCTGGCACGGGACGAGCACCGTCCTCGACGGCAAACTCTCGGTCGTCGGCTCGCACGCGAGCGCTATCGACGTGCGCGGCGGAACGCTCGGCGGCAGCGGCACCGTGGGGGACAGCATCAACGTCAGCGGCGGCGTGCTGCGGCCCGGTGTCACGGCCGACGAGGCCGCGCAGAACACCGGCGCTTCCGGCGCCGCGGGCAATGTCCTGAACGTCGGCGGGAACGCGACCATCGGCGAGCAGGGCCGCGTTGCCGTCACGATCTCCGGCGACCGGGACTACACGAGCGTCCGGGCGGCGGGAAACCTTGTGCTGGACGGTGAGCTGGACCTGGACGTGCGGGGCAAGCTGACCCCGGGCACCGTGTTCACGATCATGAGCGGTAGCTCGATCAAGGGCGCCTTCCACGCGCTGCCGGAGAACCGGGTCCTGAATGTGGGCGGTTACCTGTTCCGGGTGTCCTACCAGAACAACAGCATGACGCTGACCGTCATGCGCGCGGTGTAAGCCGTTCCCCGTCAACCCAACTCGGCTCAACGCGTGTGAAAGGTCACGAACCCCGTCGGCTTGTGCCGACGGGGTCTGTGTGTGGCGATGGGCCGCACCGTGCGGTGTTCTACGACACGACGACGCCCCGCCATGCTCTTGGCGGGGTGTCGTCGTGTGCGGCACGGGAGCAGCCCTGGGCTCGCTGATCGTCACCCGCTTTGCTCTGCGGTATGGCCCTGCGGCTAGTTTGTGTGCAGGACAGGTACGCGGGCCCGTGGTGGCAGAGGTGCACGGGGGACGGGAGGTCGGGAAGAGTGTCGCTGCGCGGAGGCGATCCAGCCGAGATCGGCGGCTATCCGCTTGAGGCGCGGCTCGGCTCGGGTGGTATGGGCACGGTCTTTCTGGCCCGTACGAGTTCGGGGCGACCTGTCGCGATCAAACTGATCCATCAACAGTTCGCGGGGGACGACGAGTTCCGCATCCGTTTCCGGCAGGAGGTGGCGGCGGCGAGGCGGGTGAGCGGCGCGTTCACCGCCGCCGTGGTCGACGCTGCCCCTGAGGCCGAGCAGCCGTGGATGGCGACGACCTATATCGAGGGGCACACGCTCGCCCAACGCATCGCCACGAAGGGCCCGCTGAACGGAGCGGAGCTGAGGAGGCTCGCCATCGGGCTGGCGGAGGCGCTGCGCGACATCCACCGGGTGGGGGTCGTCCACCGTGACCTGAAGCCCTCGAACGTCGTGCTCTCGCCCGAGGGCCCGCGCGTCATCGACTTCGGCATTTCGCGCGCCATGGACCAGCAGACGCTGACGATGACAGGGCGGGTCATCGGTACGCCGCCCTTCATGTCGCCGGAGCAATTGCAGGCGCCGCGTGGTGTGGGGCCGCGGTCCGATGTCTTCTCGCTGGGGACGCTGCTGGTGTACTCAGCGACGGGCCACGGGCCCTTCGACGCGGACAGCCCATACATGACGGCGTATCAGGTGGTGCACGAGGAGCCGTCGCTGGGTGCCGTCCCGGTGGCTTTGCGCGCGGTCGTCGAGTCGTGCCTGGACAAGGAGCCCGAGGGGCGCCCCTCGGCGGACGAACTCCTCGTGCTGCTGCGGGACCTGCCGACCGACCTCGGTGGGACCGACGCGAACGGGGTTGGCGCGGGCTGCACGCGCGACATGATCACCCAGCATCACTTCGCGACGCGGGCCACCCCGGCGCAGACTGCCCCGACCACCGCCCCGGCCGGTCCCGATACAGGGAGCACCGGCACCCCCATCGGCCGCCGTCTGCGTCGCCGATGGCGTCCTGTGCTCGCGGCCGCGGTCGCGGTGGCAGCGATCGGCGGGGGAGTCGCCGCACTGAAGGCGGGCGGCTTTGGTGGGAACAGCGGCGGCGACAAGGGCAACAGCATTGCGGTGCCGGGTGCCGCACTTCCGGACGGCTTCAGGCCGTGGCGCAAGACCGTGCAGGGCGGTCGCGAGGACATCCCCGACGAGCTGCGTTGCGTCGCGCGCGGCGACGCGCTGTTCTGCGGGGGCGGCGGTGTTGTCGCGACCCGTATCAGGACCCTGGACGGCTCGCGGGTGTGGACGGCGAAGAGCCCGGGCGTCCCCGTCCAGGGCATGCACCTGGTGGGCGCCACCGACGACACGGTGCTCGGTTACCGCTTCGCCGCCCAGGACGCCCCGCAGGACCCTCCCAGCGAGGTGGTGGCCATCGACGCGAACAACGGCCGGGAGCTGTGGTCCGTGCCGTCCGGTGCCCAGTCGACGGCCGTCACGGGTCGGACTCAGGACGCCATTGTGGTCGGCTCCGCCGTCGTGACGGTCGACGCTTCCAACTCCCGCTTCGAGGCCCGGGACGCGCACAGCGGCGAGGTCACCTGGACGACGTCGTTCCCCGCGGGTACGCAGTGCGCTCCCGTCCCGGTGGGCCCACAGTTCTTCGCGATGTGCGCGACGGATGCGGAGGTGGATGCCGTAGAGGTGCGCCACCCCACCCTGTACACGGTCGACCGCGCCTCGGGGACACTGGGCAGGCCCATCGCGGTTGACGGCCCCGCCGTGCCGATGGGTGTCGCCAACGGCAGGCTCGTACTCCTTCAGGGACACAGGGAGGGAGCGGCGCTGGCCGGCTACGAGGGGGTGGCGCGCGTCGACCCGGCCTCGCGGAAGGTCATGTACTCCCGACTGGCCAAGACATACGCGGGGACGCCCGGCATGGCGGACGGCACCGTCTACGTGAGCGGACAGACCGGTCTCGTCACAGCGCTCGACCCCGCGACCGGCTGGAAGAAGTGGTCGCGGCAGACAAGCGTGGAGGGTGCGTCGGGTCCCGTTGCGGGAGCCGGCGCGCTGTATTTCAGCTCGGCCACCGGCCGGGTGGTCGCGCTGTCGCCGTACGATGGCAAACCCCTGTGGACAACAGACCCGCAGGCCGATGGTTTGACGGGCGAGCAGGGCGCAAGCCCGCGCGTGACCGTTGCGGGGCGTGCGGTGATCGTGGCCGCGGCCAAGAACACTCTCTTCGCCTTCGACGCGCAGAAGCCGCCGAAGTCGGGCTGACCCGGGCGGCACCGGACGCCGGCCGCTTTCCTTGCCGTGCGGACACCTCAGCGGCTCACTCGGTCGCCTATGCAGCAGGCGACGAGGTGCACTTCCACCTTCCACGGACCCATCTGGATGAGGTCGGTGTCGAGGCTCGTCTCAGACAGCCGGGCCACGGAGTAGGTGACCTGCTTGGGGAAGTCGGCGGCGGTGATCACTTGCCGGGGGCGCTGGAGCAGCTCCGGGCTCCACCCCCCCGTCCACGTGGTCGAGCAGGCGCTGCTTGCACGCGTCGATGTCGAGGTCCTGCCCCCTGCGCGACAGGAAGTCGAGGTGCGCCTGGGCCAGGGTGCCGAGGTCGAACCGGGACACCAGAGCGGTGTAGGTGATCGCCTGGAGGTGCACGTCCCGGTCGGCCGTTCCGCGCCTCAGCTCGACCACGACGAGACGCCCGGTCGCGTCGAGCTCCAGAACGTTCAGCCGGCCGCGCGCCTGCACCCCGTCCGTGTCGAACCACCGGTCGTACTCCGCGGTGACTGTGTGACGTCTTGGTGGTTTCCGCCGGTGAGCGGCACGGCCAGTGGGGTGCCGTGCCGGTCCACGATCACGTGGTGCTTGGAGCTTGGAGCTTGGAGCTTGGACGTGCGCGGTCGACGGGCGCGGGGCCCACATGATCCCCCTTTCAGTGCCCTGACGTGGGAGCCGTCGGCCGCGCAATCATCCATGTCCAGGCGGCCGTTGACCCTCAGCTCGGTGAGCAGTACCTCGTGCAGGCGAAGCCAGACGCCGGCCTCGGCCCAGTCCCGCAGACGTCGCCAGGCTGTCACCCCCGAACAGCCCACGACCTTTCGGGCACGTCTCGCCAGGCGACTCCCTTGCGTAACACGTAGACGATGCCGGTCAGTGCCACGCGGTCCGATACCGGCAGCCGCCCGGGGTGCCGATGGCGTCGAGTCGGCCGAGTAGGAAGAAGCGGAGCTATGCGCTCCCAGAGGTCATCAGGAACTAGTGCCGTGACGGGGCAAAGCTTGCCGGGAGGGGCACTAGGTGTTCTGTCCATGGAGGTTGGTGACAGAGATCACCCGACCGTGATCGCTGTCACCAACCTCCATGGACAGAACACCTAGTTAGTACTCCAGCCGCCCAGCGAAACCCGGAGCTCAGACAGCGAAATCCTGCTGGATGATTTGTGCGGCCTGAGACGAGGGCAGGGAGTGGCACTCGCCGCACTGCGACAGCTCCTTGGCCGCCAGGGCGCAGGCTCCGGCCTTCCGCGAACAGATGTAGACGCGCCCACCGGCCTTGACGAATCCTGTGGCGATCGCCAGACCGATGCCGCGACTGCCGCCGGTCACGAGGACGACCTTGCCTTCCACATCGAAGAGGTCGTGGATCACCCTGTTGCCTGTCAATGCCGGCTCTTCCTGTCGCTTCGGTGGGGATTACAGCCAGCTGCGGGCCGCCACGCGCTCCAGCGTGCCGATCGCGTCTGCCGCGCTGTCGGGCTCGTAAGGCATCTCGAGGATCGCCTCATGGAAGCCGAGCTCCGCATAGCCGGCCAGGTTGTCCTTTTCGATCGCGCCGGACTTCGGATCGGGCCCGGAACCGGGCTTCACGACGAGCTTCAGCTCGTTGAAGTCGCGGTGGACGTCGTCGCACGCGGCCTTGAGCCGGGCGATGTGGCCCTCCAGCGCCTCGAGGCTCTGCTTCGCGGGCAGCCAGCCGTCGCATGTCGACGCGACGAGGCGCATGGCCATCGGACTGAAGCCTCCCCACAGGAACTCGACCGGTGCCGGAGCCGTGGGCAACATGACGAATGACTTCTTCACAGGCTGGTCGTTGTCACCGCGCACCACGTAGGTGCGCCGGCCGCAGGTCAGCAGCTCCCTGATCTCGGCGATGTCCGCCTTGGCCCGGACGCCCCGCCTCTCGAAGGGCATGCCGACAGCGTCGTACTCGTCGCGGAGCCACCCTGTGCCGACGCCGAGCGACAGGGGACGTTCGGTGAGCCACGACATGCTGGCGAGCTGCTTGGCGAGCAGGGTCGGGCGGCGCAGCGTCGTGATGATGACGCTGGTCCCGAACCGCGCCTCGGGGAGCTGGCCGGCGAGCCAGGTCAGCTGGAGGAGAGGGTCGAGCCACGAGGTGTCGGCTCGGAAAGGGCGCTGCCCGTCCTCGGTGTGGGGGTACGCCGAGGCGCTGGACTCGGGCAGTAGCACGTGGTCGCCCACCCAGAACGAGCTGTAACCGAGTTCGAGTGCGGCGCGGCAGGTGGCGAGCAGCTCGGCCGGTGGCAGCTTCTCGCTGGCAAGAGGGAGTCGGACGCCGACCGGGATGCTGGGTTTGCTGACCATGGGATTCCTCGGTTTGTCGCAATGCGGAGCTTCAGCGAGAACGCTGAAAGTTATTGATGTGCTTGGTATGACTCCTCGCGGGCTCCACCTCGGGCTCGGCGGGCGGGGTCTTGACGGAGTCGAGCAGGAGCTGGGCGACGTCGCGGGCACCAAAGATCAGACCGGCGCCCCGTTCAGCAGGTCAGCCCCGCGGCGGAGCGTGCGGCGTGCAGCGGGTCGGTCCAGTCCCGGGCGCCCCACGAGTCCCCGGCCGTGCGGGCACCGCCGAGCGCGGGGGATTGGAACCGGCCGTCGACGACGACCGTGCGCAACGCGATGCGCCAGGCGCCTTCGCGCCGGGTGAAGCGGTCCACATAACGACCCCATGCCTGGCGGCTGAGCGCGTCACCGGCGTCGATCGCGCGCTGCGGGTCCTTCGTGGTGAGGCGCGCGCTGACGAAGTACGTCTCGACGAGGGCGCAGTCCGGGCCGGTTGGTTCGATCAGGCAGTTGCCCAGGAAGTGCACGGAGTTGTCGACCCCTTCGAAGCGGTCGGTCAGCCAGGTGATCAGGCCGTCGACGCCACCGCTGAAGGAGCCGTGCTCGTCGTGGGCGTCGGGATGATAGGCGGACCTGACCAGTTCCCAGTCGCCGCGGTCCACCCCGCGGGCGTAGCGCGCCAGCGCGTCCTGGATCTCCTGCCGGTCGACCAGGCGCTGCAGCGCCTCTGGTGCTGACGTCATCGCGAACGCTCGCCTCCGATTGTTCATCCGTACGGTGCATCCACTAGTGACATAAGATATATCATGTGTAATAGATTTGCATGCTCGGGCCGAGCGCCCGCTCCGCATGCGCGCCAGTTGGAGGTCTGCTGTGACGATGCCCGGTACGACAGGAACGCCCCTTGCGGGGCTGCGAGTTGTGGAGTGCGCGAGCTTTGTCGCGGGTCCCTCCGGCTGCATGACGCTGGGCCAGCTCGGTGCCGATGTCATTCGGGTCGACCCCGTTGGGGGCGGCCCCGACCACCAGCGGTGGCCGGTGTCGGACCGCACGGGGCAGAGCCTGTACTGGACAGCACTGAACAAGGGCAAGCGCTCCGTCGCCGTCGACCTGCGCAGCCCGGAGGGACGTGAATTGGTCATCGCACTCGCCACCGCCGCGGGCAGGGACAACGGCATCGTCGTCGACAACAACGCGGGCCGGCCCTGGCTGTCGTACGACGTCCTGTCCGAGCGGCGCCCCGACGTGATCCAGGTCCACATCCAGGGCTACGCCGACGGCCGCCCGGCGGTGGACTACACCGTGAACCCCGAGGTCGGTGTGCCCGATCTCACCGGCCCTGCCGGATCGGGGGACCCGGTCAACCACGTTCTGCCCGCCTGGGACCTCCTTGCCGGGATGACCGCCGTGACCGGCCTGCTCGCTGCGCTGCACGGAAGGGAGCGCAACGGGGAGGGAGCCTTCCTGCAGCTGGCCCTGCACGACGTGGCCCTGGCCGGAGTGGCCGGCATGGGTTGGCTCGCCGAGGCCGAGGAACAGGGGGACCGGTCGCGCCACGGCAACCACCTCTACGGCAGCTTCGGCGTTGACTTCGCCACAGGGGACGGGCGACGCGTGATGGTCGTGGCCCTCACTCCGCGGCAGTGGGCGGCGCTGCGCACCGTCACTGGGACTGAGAAGGTGTTCGCCGCACTGGAGGACGCCCTGGGCATCGACCTGGACGAGGAGTCCGAGCGCTTCCGGCTGCGCGAGACGATCGCAGCGGTGCTGCGCCCCTGGTTCGAGGCCCGTGAGCTGGAGCAGGTGACGCGCGAGCTGGACGCGGCCCACGTCCTGTGGAGCGCGTACCGGACCATGGGAGAGGTGGCCGCCGAAATCCGCGAGGGTGGCGGATCCGGAGTGATCGGGCAGGTGGAGCAGCCCGGCATCGGTGAGGTGCTGACCGCGCGCTCGCCCCTGCGCCGGGGCGAGGAGTACGGGCCGGTGGCCGCGGCACCCAGGCTCGGCGAACACACCGAGCAGGTGCTCAGCGAGGTGCTCGGACTGGGCTCGGCGGAGCTGGGCGGGCTCGTCGACCGGGGTGTCGTGGCCCCGTTCTGAGAGAGACGGACGGGCCCTGGCGCGCTGCAGGGCCAGGGCCCGTCCGCGCTTTCAGGAGGAGGCCAGGATGCGGCGGGCCCGCTCGAGAACGGGCTTGTCGACCATCTTCCCGTCGACCACGGACACCCCGTCCTGCGCCATGGTGACCTCCCGGGCCCAGATCAGCTCCTCCTCGGTGGGGGCGAACGCCTTCTCGGTCGGCACCACCTGGGACGGGTGGACGCACAGCTTCCCGGTGAAACCGAGGCGGCGGCCGTGGGCCAGATCGGCGGTCAGGGCGGCCGCGTCCCGGATGGCGGTGGTGACCCCGTCCACGGGCGGCACCAGCTGCGCTGCGGCCGAGGCGCACACCAGCCGGCTGCGGGCGTGGGCCAGTGCCGTGTGGTCGTCGGGGGAGACCCCCAGCTCACCGGCGAGGTCAACGTTTCCCAGCGCGGCCCGTACGACGCCGGGCGAGGAACACACCTCGAAGGCCCGCTCGACGCCGAGTGCCGTCTCGACGAGAGCGACGACGATCCCGGAGGGGCCGAGGCGGTCGGCGAGTTCCGCGAGGGCCGCGGGGTCCTCTGCCTTGGGCACGACGACCGGTGCCCCGCACCGGGCGGCCATCGTCACGTCCTCCTCGTACCAGGGCGTTCCCGGGCTGTTGACGCGGACGAGGGAGTGCCCGTTGGACGTGAGCCATGCGGCCGCATGCTGACGGGCCTCGTCCTTGCGTTCCGGGGCCACTGCGTCCTCAAGGTCGAGGATGGCGGCCCCGGCGCCGCTCCCGGCCGCCTTGGCGAAGCGGTCAGGGCGGTCGGCCGGTACGAAGAGCAGGGTGCGGGCCCGGGTGAGGGAGCTGGTCATGCGAAGGTCACCTCGCCGGTGCTGTGCCGGTCCGCGCGGCCGGTGGAGACCCGCAGGGCGGCGCGGTCGCCCTCCGAGGTCCCGTGGGCGAGCATCGGCTCGTACCCGTAGATCGGGCTGCGGAGCCGGAAGGAGAAGTTCCGGACGGGGCGCTTCTCGTTGCGGCGGGGCAGCTCCAGCATCAGCAGGGCCAGCAGCGGACCATGCACGACCAGCCCGGCGTGGCCCTCGGTCTCCCGGGTGTACGGGGCGTCGTAGTGGATGCGGTGGGCGTTGGCGGTGAGCGCGCTGAAGCGGAACAGCAGCACCGGGTCCGGGGCCAGTGCGAGCTGCCAGTCCTCCTCGGACTCGGGCTCCTCCGACGCCGTGGGTACGGCCGGTGCTGCCGGGGCAGGGCCGGAGCGGTACACGATGTCCTGCTCCTCGACGGCGCAGACCTCGCCCTCCTGGGCGTACTCGTACCGCACGGTGATGAACAGCAGGGGGCCGGAGGAGCCCCGCTTGACCATCACCGAGCCGAGGCTGCTGTTCCGTCGGGTGCGGACGCCGGTCAGCAGGGGGCGGCGCACCTCGTAACGGCCGCCCGCGAACATGCGCTGGCGGTCGGGGACCGGCGGCAGGAAGTGGCCGTCCAGCGGATGGCCGTCCGGGCCGAGGTCCTGCTGCGGCACCCACTCCAGGAAGTACAGCCAGTGCCACAGCGGCGGCAGTGGATCTCTGGCGGCGGGCCCGTCCTCAGGCCGGCCGAGCAGCGCGGCGAAGGCGGCTGCCGGCCCGGGGGACAGGTCGTCCTCGTGCACCAGCGCGGTCGGGGCCCAGGACTCGACGTGGGCGGCGAGTTCGTCCGCGGTGAGCGGCATCCTTGTCTCCATCTGTGCGGTCGGGCTCGGTCGTCCGGGACTACCGGCGCGAGTCGGAAGGGGTCAGCGCACGCAGCACGGTACGTACGTCGCCTGCCGACTCCAGGTTGAGCAGCGCGTCGACGACCTGGTCCGTGTCCGCCTCGCTGAGTACACCCGAGGCGTTGTGCCGGAACTTGCCGACCAGGTCCGCCGTCGTCGCGTACGTTGCGGGGTCCGGGGAGAGGCTGCCCTTGGGAAAGCTGCGTTCGGCGGTGTACGTGGTATCCCGGGCGGTGACCTCGACGCGGGTGGGGCGGGCGGAAGGGTTGGCCTCCAGCGCGGTCACGTAGTCGGGGTGCGGCGCGTAGGTGACCTTGTCCATCAGGGTGCGTACGGAGGAGCCGAAGACCAGGTTCGGGTCCTGCCAGCCGTTACCGGGGGTGATGCGGTGGGCGCCGACGGCGATGCCGTGCGCGATGGTGAACTGCGCGTCGTGGACATGCTCCACCTCGCGGCTGAGCCACACCGGTTCCATGACCCAGCCCTCGCCCCAGACGCGGATGGACTCGATCTCCTGTGGCTTGATGTCGTGCTTCTCGACGATCTCGATGAGCGCGTCCAGCGGGGCGTGCAGGATGCGGCAGTGCGGGTACGGCTTGTAGCTGTGCTGCGCGGGGAAGTCCCAGCGGGTGCCGAGCCCGTCGGTCAGGTTATCGGGGACCCAGCGATCGGTGCCGATGAAGCGCCGGTAGCCGACCTCGGCGTCGTCCAGTACGTGCAGGTCGCCTCGGTGGCCCAGCTCGGCCATCCAGCTCGCGGTCAGCGCGGTCTGCGCCAGGGTCCCGGCCTGGAGGTGGTACTTGGCGGTGGAGCTGGGTGCGTGCGCGATCCAGGCCCGGTGGGCGTTGACGGGGGAGGAGGTGGCGGCGATGCCGAGGCCGTGCGCGAGAGTCGGGGCGGACAGCCCGCGGAGCTTGCCGATGGCGGCGGTGGCGCCGAAGATGGTGCTGCTGAAGCCCACCACGGGGGAGAGCGCGGTCTTCCCGTCCTTGGTGTCACGCAGGTAGTCCATCGACTTGCCGAAGCGGTGCGTGATCTCGTGCGCGAGGGCGACGGCCGTGATCAGGTCCTTGCCGCTCGCGCCGCGCTCCTCGGCGACGGCCAGCGCTCCGGGGATCACATACGGTGCCACATGGCCGGGCGGGAGTACGGCGTCGAAGTCGAGGGTGTTGATCAGTTCGCCGTTGGCGAACGCCGCCCCGAACACCGAACTGCGCCGGTCCGAGCCGAGGATAGTGGCGGACTCGTCCGTTCCGCTCTGCAGGCCGGCGTACTCGATGCCGATGCGGCCGCGGGGTTCACCGACGGCGGCGAGGGCGCAGCCGATCGAGTCGAGGAGCACCCGCTTGCTGTCGTCCGCGACCTCCTCCGGCAGGTCGTGGTACGAGGTTGCGGCGGTGAAGTCGGCGAGGCGTTGGGTCAGCGTGGGTGTCATGGAAGACGTCCTTTCCGAGGAGTGGGTGGTCCGGAAGCGGGTCAGCCCTTGCGGTTGTTGACTTCCTCGGTGAGCTGGGGGACGACGTCGAAGAGGTCGCCGACAACGCCGTAGTCGACCAGGTCGAAGATCGGGGCGTCGGCGTCCTTGTTGATCGCGACGATGGTCTTCGAGGTCTGCATGCCGGCCCGGTGCTGGATCGCGCCGGAGATACCGGAGGCGATGTACAGCTGCGGGGAGACACTCTTGCCGGTCTGGCCGACCTGGTTGGTGTGCGGGTACCAGCCGGCGTCGACGGCGGCACGCGAGGCGCCGACGGCCGCGCCGAGGGAGTCGGCGAGGGCCTCGATGACGGCGAAGCTCTCGGCGCCGTTGACGCCGCGGCCGCCGGAGACCACGATCGCGGCCTCGGTCAGCTCCGGGCGCCCGGTCGACTCGCGCGGGGTGCGGGAGACGACCTTCGTGCCCGTCGCCTTCTCGGAGAAGGAGACGGTCAGTGCCTCGACCGTACCGGCGGCCGGGGCGGCCTCGACGGCGGCGCTGTTGGGCTTGACCGCGATGACCGGGGTGCCCTTGGTGATGCGGGACTTGGTGGTGAAGGAGGCGGCGAACGCGGACTGGGTGGCGACCGGGCCCGCCTCGCCGGCCTCGAGGTCGACCGCGTCGGTGATGATGCCCGAGCCGATCCGGACCGCGAGGCGCGCGGCGATCTCCTTGCCCTCGGCGGACGAGGGCACCAGCACGGCGGTCGGGGACACCTGCTCGTACGCGGCCTGCAGCGCGTCGACCTTCGGGACGATGAGGTAGTCGGCGAACTCGGGCGCATCCGCGGTGAGCACCTTCACCGCGCCGTGCTCGGCGAGCGCGGCGGCGGTGTTCTCGGCGCCGGAGCCGAGGGCGACGGCGACCGGCTCACCGATCCGGCGGGCCAGCGTCAGCAGCTCCAGGGTGGGCTTGCGGACGGCGCCGCCTGCGTGGTCGACGTAGACGAGGACTTCAGCCATGGGACTTCTTCTCTCCTGCTTGCGAAGTATGAAGGGGGGCGGTTGGTGGCCGATAGGGGCCGAAGCCTCAGACGAACGTCCGGCGGCCAGGCTGCTCAGACGAATTTCCGTTCCGCGAGGAAGGCGGCCAGCTGCTTGCCGCCCTCGCCCTCGTCCTTGACGATCGTGCCGGCGGTGCGGGCGGGACGCTCGGCCGCGGAGTCGACCTTGGTCCAGGCCCCCTCCAGACCGACCTGGCCGGCGTCGATCTCCAGGTCCTCGAGGTCCAGGGACTCCACCGGCTTCCTCTTGGCGGCCATGATGCCCTTGAAGGACGGGTAACGCGCCTCGCCCGACTGATCCGTCACCGATACCACGGCCGGCAGCGACGCCTCGAGCTGCTCGGACGCACTGTCGCCGTCACGGCGGCCCGTGACCCTGCCGTCCTCGACCGACACCTCGGACAGCAGCGTCACCTGCGGAACGCCCAGACGTTCGGCCAGGATCGCCGGCAGCACACCCATCGTGCCGTCGGTCGAGGCCATACCCGCGATCACCAGGTCGTAGCCGGTCTTCTCGATCGCCTTGGCCAGCACCACCGACGTGCCCATCACGTCGGTGCCGTGCAGGTCGTCGTCCTCGACGTGAACGGCCTTGTCCGCACCCATCGACAACGCCTTGCGCAGCGCGTCCCTGGCATCCTCCGGACCCACCGTCAGCACCGTGACCTCGGCGTCGTCCGCCTCATCAGCGATCTGCAGCGCCTGCTCGACCGCGTACTCATCCAGCTCCGACAGCAGGCCGTCGACATCGTCGCGGTCGACGGTCAGGTCATCGGCGAAGTGCCTGTCGCCGGTGGCGTCGGGCACGTACTTCACACAGACAACGATCCTCAAGGCAGGGCCCTTTCATGCTCGGGGCCGTCGGCCCCATGCGGACGTACGGGAAAGAGAGCGGTTCGTCAGAGGGTGGTGGCGGTGCCGCCGTCGACCGGCAGCACGGCTCCGGTGATGTACGAACCGGCGGGCGAGGCCAAGAAGATGGCGGTGCCGGCCATGTCGGCGTCGTTCGCGAAGCGCTTCAGCGGGACCGGCGCCAGCATGGCCTCCTCGCCGCGCTGCTCCAGCGTCCCCTTGAGCATCTTGCTGTTGAACATGCCGGGCGCGATCACGTTGACGGTGATGGAGAACGGAGCCAGCTGGTCCGCGAGATGCCTACTGAGCTGGTGCACCGCGGCCTTTGACGAGGAGTACGCGTACGTCTCGTGGGACGGAATGTGCAGGCCGTCGATCGAGCCGACGGTGATCACCCGGGCCGGGTCCTCGTGAGCGGCAGCCGCCTTCAGCAGCGGCAGCAGCGACTTCACGAGGAAGAACGGGCCCTTGACGTTCAGATTGAAGACCTTGTCCCACCCGGACTCCGGGTACTCCTCGAGCTTTTCGGCCCAGATCGCGCCGGCATTGTTCACCAGCACGTCCAAGCGGGTCTCGCGCTCGGCGAGCTGCGCGGCCAGGGAGCGGCACTCCTCGGCGCTGCCCAGGTTGGCCGCCAGCGCGTGGCACTCGCCGTACTGCGACAGCTCCTTGGCCGCGGCGGCGCAGGCCTCCGCACTACGCGAGCAGATGTAGACGCGGGCACCCGCACGGACGAAGCCCTCGGCGATGGCGAGGCCGATGCCGCGGCTGCCGCCGGTGACGAGAACATTCTTCCCCGCGACGGAGAAGAGTGTGGAGAGGGGAGAGTCAGAGTCGGTGGTGGTCATGCGCGGCCTTTCGCGGGGCGTCATCGATCCGTGAACCGGTAGCTCATCACGCATGATACAAAATATATTCTCTGGCTACAATGGTCATCCTACCGACGGACCCGCACCATGGAGGCGCACCCATGCCCGCATCAGGGAAGGACCTGGTGGACCTGCTTGACCTTCAGGAGGTCGGAACCGACTGCTTTCTGGGGCAGGCGGCTTGCCCCAGCAGGATGGCCCGCACCTACGGCGGGCAGTTGCTGGCCCAGGCGCTGATGGCCGCGTACCGCACGGTCCCGTCCGGCCGCCCGGTCCACAGCCTGCACGCCTCTTTCCTTCGGGGCGGTGACGCGAAGGAGCCCGTGCGCTACGACGTGACCGGCGTGCGGGACGGGCGGTCCTTCACCGCGCGCCGGGTCTGCGGCCATCAGCACGGGCACCAGATCTTCGAACTCACCGCCTCCTTCCACCGCGACGAGGCGGGCTACGAACACCAAGCACCGATGCCGCGCGTGCCCGTACCGGGGGACGCGGTCCCGCTGGTCGACGCGCTCGAGCGGGCGGACTGCGACACCCGGGCGTTCTGGCGCGAGGAGTGGAAGGCCCTCGACCTGCGCGTCATCCAGGAACGCGAGGCCGCCGCACCGCCCGCGAAGAACCTGGCCGTGGCAGGCGGCCGGCGCCTGGGGCCGGCGACGGAGCGTCTGTGGTTCCGCGTGCACGACCCCCTCGACAGTCAGGAGGTGGCCCTGCACTCCTGTCTGCTGGCCTACATCAGCGACCTGACGCTGCTGTCCACCACGCTGCGGCCGCACGGCTACCCGTTCCTGGCGCCAGAGGTGCAGCGGGCGACCATCAACCACACCATGTGGTTCCACCAGATCGTCCCCGCCGACCAGTGGCTGCTGTACGACAAGTCCTCCGACTGGGCCGGCGGCAGCCGCGGGCTGGCCACAGCCCATGTGTACAGCCCTACCCGGGGGATGGTCGCCACAGTCGCCCAGGAAGGGCTGATCCGCCCGCACGGCGTGCACTCCGAGCGCCCCGTTCCCGTACGCTCGCCGCGCACCTATTGACACAACTGCACCCATACATTTTATATCGTGCGCAGTTGGGTTTCCGTGTCCGGCCGAGGACGAAGCCCGCCGGCCGCTCCTGAAGAGAGCCGCACCGGCTGTCACCACGGAATCGAGAGCAGAGTGAACATCCAGGTGGACGTGCCGCGCACTGCCGTGTCGGCCGTCTCGGACCGTAAGCCCCGGGTCAAGGCCCTGGCCGCGGCCATCTCCGCGTCGGCCATTGAGTACTACGACTTCATGATCTATGGTACGGCCGCCGCTCTGGTCTTCCACGGCCAGTTCTTCCCCGAAGTGAGCCCGACGGCCGGGATCCTGGCCTCCTTCGCGACCTTCGCCGTGGGCTTCGCCGCCCGACCGCTCGGCGCTGCAGTGTTCGGGCACATCGGCGACCGACACGGGCGCAAGCCCGCCCTGGTCGGTGCCATGGTGCTGATGGCCGTGGCCTCCACGCTCATCGGCCTGCTGCCCAACTTCGCCATGGCCGGGATCATGGCGCCGCTCCTGCTCGTCCTGCTCCGCGTCGCGCAGGGGATGGCGGTCGGCGGGCAGTGGGGTGGCGCGTCCCTGCTGGCCCTCGAGCACGCGCCCCCGAACCGGCGCGGACTCTACGGAGCCATTCCCCAGCTGGGCGTGCCGCTCGGCATGATTACTGCCAATCTCGTCTTCATCCTCGTCGGCGTCCTGGTGGGCCAGGAGGCGTTCGACAGCTGGGGCTGGCGGATCCCGTTCCTGCTCAGCATCGTCATGCTGCCGCTCGCCTACGCGATCCACCGCAACATCGAAGACAGCCCCGAGTTCCGCCGCGCCGAGCAGGAACGCCGGAACCGCGCGCAGGCCGTGCCGAAGTCCTCGCTCCTGGAAGTGCTGCGGCGCCCCAAGGCCGTGCTGCTGGCCGCCGGCACGTTCGCCCCGGCCACCATCAGCTTCTACATCATCACCACCGGCATGCTCGACTACGGCGTGCACGAGCTCGGCATGGGCAAGAACACCGTGCTCACCGCGGTACTGATCGCCATGTCCGGGTGGACCGCGGGCACGATCGGCTTTGCCGCACTGTCCGACAAAGTGGGGCGCCGCCCCGTGTTCGCCGCCGGAGCCGTCGTCGCGGGGGCGTGGTCGTTCGTGGTGTTCCCGCTGGCCGACACCGGGGAGCTGCCGCTGCTGGTCCTCGGCCTGTTCGTCGGACTCGCCGCGGTCGGTGCGATGCAGGGGCCGGCGGTCGCGATGTTCGCCGAGATGTTCCCGCCCCAGGTGCGCTACACCGGTGCCTCACTCGGGCACCAGGTGGCGAACATCGTCGGTGGCGGCTGGGCACCGCTCATCATGGTCGCCCTCCTCGACGCGGGGGACGGGACCTTCCTGGTGTCGGCGTACGTTGCCGCAGCTGCGGTGCTGGGTCTGATTCCGCTGGCGCTGCTGGGCCGTCTGAAGGAGATTTCGTGACCGCTGAAGGAGATTTCATGACCACCCGTGGACCGCAGCGCTACTCCGACAAGGTGGCCGTCGTCACCGGGGCGGCTTCCGGCATCGGCCGGGCGATCGTCGAGGGCCTCGTCGCTGAAGGGGCCCTGGTCGTTGCCAACGACGTGAATGCCGGGGCGCTCTCGGAGCTGCAGGCCGACCAGGTGGCGACCGTCGCCGCCGATGTCCGGGAACCCGGTGCCGCGCAGCAACTGGTCGCTGCCGCCCGGGAGCTCGGGGGCGGCCGCATCGACGCGCTGTTCAACAACGCGGGCATCAGCCGGCCCCGCCCCGCCGCGGAAATCGACGATGCGACGTGGTCGCTCGTCATGGGTGTCAACAATGACGCTGCCTTCCACGTCGTCACCGCCGTCGGCCGGGTCATGATCGAGCAGGGGCACGGGGCGGTTCTCAACACGGCGTCAGTCGCCGGAACCCACGGCCTGCCCGGGAACGTGCCGTACGTCGTCTCCAAGCACGCCGCCGTCGGCCTGACTCGCGCGCTCGCCGTCGAGTGGGGCGTGCACGGCATCCGGGTCAACGCCCTGTGCCCCGGCCTGACGGCGACCGGGATGAACACCCGGCTGCGGACGGGGAACAGCGGCTACTGGGAAGCCCGGGAGGCCGTCGTCCCGCTGCGCCGGGCGGGAACGTCCGAGGAGCAGGCGGCCGTCGCCCTGTTCCTCAACTCGGATGAAGCCTCGTATGTTTCGGGCCTCATTGCCGAGGTCGACGGAGGTACGCACGCCTTGTACGCCGGTTACGCAGCGAACCGGCCCGAGTGAGGGTGGGCGGAGGGGTGGTCCGGCCGCTCCTCCGCCCACGGTGTCAGACCGCTCGCTCCTCCACCCACATGCCCCGCTTCTCCAGAGTGTCGATCAGCCGGGCGGCCGCGCCCTGGATGTGCTTCTCGAAGACCGAACGCGCCTTGCGCGCATCGCCGTTCTTCAGCGCGTCCAGCAGCAGCGGATGCTCCGTACGTGAGTTGTCCACCCGCCCTTCGATGGTCGCGTAGAACTGGTTGGGCAGCTGCTTGACCACCGTGCCCATCAGCAGTGCGAGCCGTCGGGAGTCTGCGGCCAGGTTGACCTCACGGTGGAAGAGGTGGCCCAGGTCGGTGAGGGCGTCTGTGTCACCCGACTCGGCGGCGCGCTCGTACTCCTCGATGTTGGTCTCCAGCCGCGCGATGGCGGCAGGGGTGATCCGCTTGGCGGCGCGGGCCGCGAGCTCGCCCCCGAGGCGGGCCTGCGCCCAGAAGAGGTCCTCGATGTCGCCGCGGGTGAATGGCGCGACGACGTAACCGCGCCGCGGCACGAGCTGCACGAAGCCCTCGCTCTGCAGGAGCAGCAGCCCTTCACGGACGGGAGTGATGCTGACCCCCACCGCCTCGGCGATGGGCTCCATGCGGAGGAATTCGCCGGCCTTGACCTCTCCCGAGATGACCAACTCGCGTACGTAGGCGGCCACTTCCTCGGGAAGCTGCTGGCGCTTGTTCCGGGGGGTCCGCCTGGTGGCCGTGGGGCTGCTCTTCACTGTCTCCGGCTCCGTGTTCGTCGGCGTCGCTTCCGTAGATGGTGGCAGTCACCGACTTCGTTGAGGGAGCGTCCGCAAACATCATATAGGAAATGAAGTATTCTAGCCTGTTTCGCATGGCACACGGTAACGGTAGTGGGTCCGGCCACGGCCCGGGAAGGGCAGGGCCCGGAACCGGGGCGCCGTACACACCTCCGGTCCCGGGCCCTGTGCACCTCCCGGCGCTTGCCGGGCGTCAGCCCTCGCCCTTGTAGTCCTCCAGCAGGCGACGTCCGATGATCATACGCTGGATGTCTGCGGTGCCCTCGCCGATGAGCAGCATCGGCGCCTCGCGGTAGAGCCGCTCGATCTCGTACTCCTTGGAGTAGCCGTAGCCGCCGTGGATGCGAAACGCGTCCTCGACGACCTCCGCGCAGTACTCGGAGGCGAGGTACTTGGCCATGCCGGCCTCGAGGTCGTTGCGGGCGCCCGAGTCCTTCTTGCGGGCGGCGCGGACCATCATCTGGTGCCCGGCCTCGGTCTTGGTAGCCATCTCCGCGAGCCGGAACAGCACGGCTTGGTGCTGGGCGATCTTCTTGCCGAAGGTCTCCCGCAGCTGGCTGTAGGCGACCGCGAGTTCGTAGGCGCGGTGGGCGACACCGACGGCTCGTGCCGCGACGTTGACCCGGCCGACCTCGACGCCGTCCATCATGTGGTAGAAGCCCTTGCCGTTGGCGCCGCCCAGGATGCGGTCGGCGCCGATGCGGTGGCCGTCGAAGAGGAGCTCGGTGGTGTCGACGCCCTTGTAGCCCATCTTCTCGATCTTGCGGGGGACGGTGACGCCCTGCGCCGTCTCGCCGAAGCCCTCCTTCTTTTCCACGAGGAACGTGGTCATGTTCCGGTGCGGGGTGTCGTGTCCCTCGTCCGTCTTGACCAGTACGGCCACCAGGTTCGCCGAAGCGCCGTTGGTGAGCCACATCTTCTGGCCGTCGATGGTGTACGTGCCGTCGGCGCCCTTGACGGCCTTGGTCCTGATGGCCGAGACGTCCGAGCCGCAGTCGGGCTCCGACATGGAGAACGCTCCGCGTATCTCGCCTGTGGCCATGCGGGGAAGGTAGGAGCGCTTCTGCTCCTCGGTGCCGTGGCGGGAGATCATGTAGGCGAGGATGAAGTGGGTGTTGATGACGCCGGAGATGCTCATCCACCCCCGGGAGAGCTCCTCGACCACCAGGGCGTAGGTGAGCAGGGACTCGCCCAGGCCGCCGTACTCCTCGGGGATGGTGAGCCCGAAGATGCCGAGATCCTTCAGGCCCTCGACGATCTCGGTCGGGTACTCGTCCTTGTGCTCGTACTCCGAGGCGACGGGGAGGATCTTGTCGTCCACGTAGCTGCGGACGGTCCGGAGGATCTCCTCCTGTACATCCGTCAGACCCTCGGTCTCGCAGAGGCGGCCCATGCGCGCTTCCTTCCTGGTCATGGGGGGTGCGGGGAGTGGTCTCCAGGCCGTGCAGGTGAGGCGCGGAGTGGTCCCCACTGACATGCATCATATATAAAGTGCGCTACTGAAAGGCTGTGCGTGAACCCTTGTATGGGCAAAATATATTACGTATCTTGCATGATTACTGGGCCGGGTGAGCAGGAAGGAGCCACAACGATGGGGCAACGAGTAGCCGGCAAGGTGGCCCTGGTCGTGGGCGCCGGGCAGACCGAGGGGGCCACGGTCGGCAACGGCCGGGCCGCCGCGCTGCTGATGGCCCGCGAGGGGGCTGCGGTGGTCGCGGTCGACCGGGACGCGGCCTCCGCGGAGCAGACCGCGAAGGAGATTGTCGACGAGGGTGGCCGGGCGCTGGCCGTACGGGCCGACGTCACCAGCGAGGCCGACATCGAGGCAGCGGTCGCCGCATGCGTCGACGCCTACGGGCGCCTCGACATCCTGCACAACAACGTCGGGGTGGCGGCCGCTGCCGCAGGCGACGCCCCGGTGACGGAGATCGAGCCCGCGGCCTTCTCCCGCATCCTCGCCGTCAACCTGCAGGGCATGGTCCTCACCTGCAAGCACGCCCTCCCCGTCATGCGGGAACAGGGCGGCGGGGTGATCACCAACATCGCCTCCAACGCGGTGCTCATCAACTATCCGAACGTCGGCTACCGCACCTCGAAGGCCGGCGTCCTCTCCCTGACCGAGCACGTGGCCGCGGCCAACGCCTCCTACGGCATCCGGGCCAACGCGATTCTGCCGGGGCTGATGGAGACACCGATGGCGGTGGAGCCCCGCGTGCGGCAGTCGGGGGCCAGCCGGGAGCAGGTGATCGCCGAGCGCAACGCCCGCGTGCCCCTGCGGCACCCAGGCGGGACGGCCTGGGACGTCGCCCGCGCCGCTCTGTTCCTCGCCTCCGACGAGGCCGCGTTCATCACTGGGGCCTCCCTCGTGGTCGACGGCGGCCAGAGCCTGATGGCCGGCTGACGGCCCGCGGCGGCTCAGCCCCTGAAACGGGGGTTCCGCTACCAGCAAGTTTCCGAAATATTTCCTCGTGCGACCGGCAAATTCGCCGACGCCTGAGCCAGAGCGAGGTCAGCGATGCAGCACCTGCCTCTCAAGGGCATCCGCGTCCTGGAGTTCGGGGGGTACATATCCGCCCCATACGCGAGCTCCATGCTGTGCGCCCTGGGCGCCGACGTGATCAAGGTCGAGAAACCGGGGGACGGTGAGGACTTCCGGCGGGGGGTCGACAACCGCAGCCCCTACTTCATCCAGTACAACGCCGGCAAACGCAGCTTCGCCGTCGACCTCAAGCGCCTCGAGGGCATTGAGGCGGTGAAGGCCCTGCTCCCGCGCACCGACGTCGTATTGGAGAACATGCGGCCGGACAAGCTGGCCGCCCTGGGCCTGGGGGAGGAGGAGTGCCGCGCCGAGCGGTCCGACCTCGTCTACGCCTCCGCGTCCGGGTTCGGCGACGGCGGACCGCTGCGCACCAGGCCCGCCTACGACACGATCGGCCAGGCATTCGGCGGCCTGTACACGGTGCTGGGAGAGGCCGGACGCCCGACGCTGACCGGCTCCTGCCTCGCCGACCTCATCACCGGCGTCACCACGCTGACCGGCGTACTTGCCGCCCTGGTCGGGCGCGCCGCGACCGGCGGCGGACAGCGGGTGGAAACCTCGCTGATGGAGGCGGTCAGCACCCTCACGGTCGACGCGATGACGCAGTACTTCGACAACGGCCACGAGGACCCGTACTGCGGCAGCCGCCACCCGCAGGCGCAGAACTTCTGCCTCAAGACCGCGGCCGGCGACGACATCGCCCTGCACCTGTCGTCCTCCCAGAAGTTCTGGCTCGCCCTCCTGGAGGCCATGGACCGGCCCGACCTCGCGGACGACCCGCGCTTCACAACGTACAACCTGCGGATGGAGCACTACGCCGCGCTCATGGCGATCATCGAGACGGAGTTCGCCACCAAGACGTCCGCCGAGTGGGAGAAGCGGCTCACCCAGGCCGACGTGCCCTTCGCCCCGGTGCTCACCATGTCGGGCTTCATCGAGCACCCCCAGACCCAGTGGCTGGAGCTGATGGAACCGGAGCGAGAAGGCCTTTCCCTGCTGCGCCCGCCTTGGCGGTTCGGCGGCACCCGCCCCAAGCGTCCCGGCAAGGCTCCCCTGGTGGGGGAGCACACCTGGGAGATTGCCTCGGAGGTGTACGACGAGGCGCGCGTGAAAGCCCTGCTCGACTCCGGAGTGCTCTTCGCAGGCGCCTGACGGCGGGTCGCCCGGAAGGGGGGGCGGCCCGGGTGAAAGGGCCGCACCGGGAGCGCGTACAGGCGCCGTGATTCGCGTTCACGACCTTTGCTGCGAGCAGTTCTCCTGAATGCTTCAGCAACTGCCCGATATTCAGGGGCGTTACAGCAATTCTGCTGCACTGAATTTCCCGCGGATTGTCTTCCGGGTTCAACCTGAAGCCTTGACGCACATTATATATAAAGTATGTTGCACGGAGATGGCGATTGCACCGCCGCAGACACCATGGAGGAAACATGAAGCACACTTCAGTGCGGCGTACGGCCGCAGCGCTGGCCGTTCTGCTGGGTGCCAGTGGGCTGACAGCGTGCGGCGGTGGTCCCCAGGCCGCGGCGGTCAAGGGTCCCTGGAAGGACGTGGTCGCGGCCGCCGAGGAGGAGGGCGCCGTCAGCTTCTACTCGGTGATGCCCGGCGCGCAGAACAAGCGCCTCGTCGACGCCTTCGAGAAGGAGTACCCGAAGATCACCGTCAACCTCACCCGCGGTGCGGGTGAGCTGCCGGCGCGGGTCGAGTCGGAGATCAAGTCGAAGTCGGAGGGCGCCGACGTCTTCCTCTACAGCGACCCGGCCTGGTTCTCCAACCAGAAGGGCGCCTTCCTCGAGGTCGACGGTCCGTCGCTCAAGGGCTGGAACGACGAGGCCTGGGCGGTGAAGAGCAAGGTGATCGTTCCCTCCGCCTACCCCTACTCGATGTTCGTGTGGAACAAGAAGATCTTCCCCAAGGGCTTCAAGAAGTGGGAAGACACCGTCGATCCCTCGGTCAAGGGCAAGCTCGGCCTGCGCACCGACGTCACCACGTCGCTCGCCGGCTACCTGGACTTCCAGGAGAAGGAGCTGGGCGAGGAACACCTGGTCAAGAGCGGCAAGCTCAGCCCCAAGTTCTACCCCTCGGTCGTGACGATGACGCAGGCCGTCGCCTCGGGAGAGATCGGCGTGACCAACGCCTCCACCCCCTCCACGGTGAAGGAGCTGCAGACCCAGGGCGCGCCGATCGAGGCGACCGTGCCCGATCCCAGCTACTGGATCGAGTGGGGGGCGGCGGCCCTCAACAAGACGCAGCGGCCCAACTCCGCACGCGTCTTCCTCGACTTCATGATGTCCGAGAAGGGTCAGGCCGCGATCAACGGCGACGGCTTCGGCGCCGCCGGGCGCGACGGCGTCGAGGGCGCCATCGAGCCGGCCGAGGACGCGGCGATGCTCGACTCCTCCTCGTACACCCCGGAGCGCATCGAGGAGTCCAACAGGAAGTTCAAGAAGTGGTTCCACTGACCACGTGGCCCGCAGGGCACTCCGGCAAGGACGTAACAGACATGAACGAGACTCTCACCGAGGTACTCGGCGAGTTCGCCGCCACCGCCGACATGGGCGCCATGCCGCACGAGGTCGTGGACGAGGCCAAGCGGCTGGTCCTGGACACTCTCGGCTGCGCACTGGGTGGTGTCACCGAACCCAAGGGCCGGATCGGCATCGACTACGGCGTGCTGCTGGGCGGTTCGGCGGGCGAGGCCACGGTGTTCGGCACACCCCGCCGCTCGTCTCCCGTGGGCGCGGCCTTCGCGAACGCCGAGCTCGTCAGTGCGCTCGACTTCGACGCCGTGCTGCCTCCGGGCCATGTCTCGCCGTACGTCCTTCCCGGGACCCTGGCGTTCGCCGAGAGCGGCGCCGTCACCGGCAGGAAGCTGATCGAAGCGGTCGCGGTCGCCCACGAGATGACCTACCGCTTCGGCAAGGCCATGGACTACGTCCGCGACATGACGGACGGCGAGACGAAACTCGCCCCGGTCGTCGGCTACGCCTGCTCGGTGTTCGGCGCCGCCGCCGCGGTGAGCATGGTCCGCGGCAACCCCGCGGAGACCATCGCCCACGCGCTCGGCATCGCCGGGGCCCTCTCACCGGTGAACTCCCACGGTGCCTGGATACGTCACGCCCCGAGCTCGACCGTCAAGTACACCCCGGCCGGACCACTGGTGCAGGCCGCCATCAGCGCGGCGCTGATGGCGGAGCTCGGGCACCGGGGCGACCGGCAGATCCTGGACGACGCCGAGTTCGGCTACCGGCGCTTCATTGCCACCGCGCGCTGGGAGCCGTCCCATCTCACCGACGGGCTGGGCACCGAATGGCGCTTCCCGACGGAGGCGACGTACAAGCCCTACCCCCACTGCCGGGTGCTGCACGCGCCGCTCGATGCCCTGATCGGGCTCGTGCGCGAGCACGGCATCGCCCCCGCGGAGATCGATGCGATCCGGCTGTGGGGCGAGGGGTGGATCAAGGAGCCGGTCTGGCTGAACAACCGCATCGAGCACGTGCAGGACGCGCAGTTCAGCATTGCGCACGGGCTCGCCGCCGGCGCCCATGACCTGCCGCCCAGCCGGGCCTGGCAGGCCCCGGAGTTCGTCTTCGGCGACTCGGTCCTCGGCCTGATGAACAAGGTCACCTTCGAGGTGCACCCCGAGTACACGGCGCAGCTCGCGCAGCATCCGTCGGCCCGGCCCACCCGCATCGAGGTCGACGCCCGCGGTACGACCTACGCCGCCGAGCGCAGTTTTCCCAAGGGCAGTCCCTCGCCCGACCCGGACACCACGATGACGACGGACGAGTTGGCCGCCAAGTTCCGGGCCAACGCCGACGGCGTGCTGACCGACGCGGACACCGAGGCCCTGATCGAGGGCGTCCTCGGGCTCGACAAGGCCGAAGACGTCCGGCCGCTGCTGCGCCAGGCCGCCGGCCGACCGGACTGAACCGCCACCGCTTCTCTGCAGCGCCACCGTCCCAGCGCACCGAATACATCATGCACAGGCTCCGGCGCTTCGGAGCCACCCCGCAAGCCCGACCGCACCCCAGGAGGACACCGCCGTGACCACAAAGAGCACCGCAGCGCCGCCCACAGTGGCAGCCGAGCCGGAAAGCCCCGCGCCGACAGCCAAGGTGCAGGTCTCGAAGCTCACCAAGAGTTTCCGCCGGCGCAAGGAGTCCGTCCAGGTCCTCCACGGCATCGACCTGGAGATCGTCGACGGTGAACTCCTCGTCCTCCTCGGGCCGAGCGGCTGCGGCAAGACCACGCTGCTGCGCTGCCTGGTGGGGCTGGAGCGCCCTGACGGCGGGCGCGTGGACCTCGCCGGCCGGACCGTGGTCGACGCCGACACCCGCACCTTCGTGCAGCCCAACCGGCGCGACGTCGCCATGGTCTTCCAGAACTACGCGCTCTGGCCGCACATGGATGTCGCCCGCAACGTCGCCTACCCGCTCAAGTCGCGCGGCCTGAAGAATCTGCTGAGCGGCGGCCGCGTCGAGGAGGTCCTCAAGCTCGTCCAGTGCGACCACCTCGCCGACCGCTACCCGCCCGAGCTCAGCGGCGGCCAACAGCAGCGCGTCTCGCTGGCCCGCGCACTGGCCTCCAACCCTGGCCTGCTCCTGCTCGACGAGCCGCTCAGCAACCTGGACGCGCTGCTGCGCATCGAACTGCGCGCCCAACTCCGCTCCCTCCACCGCCAGCTGGGCTTCACCGGCGTCTACGTCACCCACGACCAGGAGGAGGCTCTGGCGCTGGGCACCCGCGTAGCCGTGATGCGCGAGGGCCGCTTCGAGCAGATCGGCGACCCCGAGGAGGTCTACCGGCGCCCCGCGACCGCGTACGTCGCCGACTTCCTCGGGGCCCGCAACCGCCTGGAGGTCAAGGTCGATGACCTCGGCACCGCCGAAGTCGACGGACGGACCCTGCGCGGCTTCTTCCGCCCCGGCATGCCCGGCACCTACACCCTCCTCTTCCGCGACCAGGACCTCGAACTGCGGGGCGCGGGCGGCAACGAAGGCGCGGCGGGCCGTTCCTGGCTCACCGGCGGCACGGTCCACGAGGTGCTGCCCGGCGGCAACCACAACGAGCACGTGGTGCGCGTCAACGGCATCCGGTTCTGGGTCGGCATCCCGGCGAGCAAGGAGCGGTACGCGCCCGAGACGGACGTCGAGCTGGGGATCGACCCCCGGCACACGCTCTGCTACGACGCCGACGGCAAACTCGTGGAGGGCTGGACCCATGGCGCCTGACCTGCAGACACGTCCGGCGCCGGAGGCGGCCGACCACCCGGACCGCAGCACCGCGATGATCCGTGTGGGCCGGGCCGCCCGCCCGCACTGGCCGTGGGTCCTCCTGACAGTCGTCACCACCGCCCTGGTCCTGGTGCCGGTGATCCCCCTGCAATGGCAGGCATGGAGCGACGGCGCTGACGGCATGCGCCGCCTGGCCGGCATGTCCGACCTGCAGAACGTCGCGGTCAACACGCTGACCCTCGGGATCGGTGCGCTGGTCGTGGGCATGGTGCTCGGGACGGTGCTGGCCCTCGCGTCCTACTCGATGCGGCCGCGGCTGCGGAAGAAGCTCGAGCTCCTGCCCGTGCTGCCGATGGTGGTGCCGTCCGTCGCACACGTCGTCGGCTTCGTGTTCCTCTTCTCACCGGAGAACGGCTACGCCAACACCCTGCTGCGCGCCACGCCGTTCTTCGACGGGGCCTCAGGGCCGATCAACGTGTACACGTTTGAGTGGATCATCGTGTACACGGGCACCCACCTGGCCGCGTTCGTCTACCTGTTCGTCTACACCGGCCTCCGTAACCTCGGCTCCGACTACGCGCTCGCCGCCCGGGTGAACGGATCGGGCCCCGTCCGGGCACTGTTCACGATCACCCTGCCGCTGCTGCGCCCCACCCTGGTCTACTCCTCCGTGGTGGTCTTCCTCCTGGCCCTGGGCCAGTTCACCGGCCCGCTCCTGCTCGGCCGCCGCGAGGGCTTGGACGTCGTGACGACCAAGATGTACACGCTGAGCGCGGAGTACCCGGTCGACTACCAGCTCGCCTCCGCACTCGGCACGCCGCTGCTCCTGCTGGCCATCTTCCTGGTGATCTTCCAGACCCGTTCGCTGGCGAACCAGAACCGCTTCGTGGGGCAGGGTGCCTCCTCCCTCGACAACCGGCAGCTGACCCGTACGGGCAGCGCGGTGTCGGCGTGCATCGTGCTGGCGTACACGACGATCGCGGCGTTCCTGCCGCTGCTGGCCATCGCCTTCGTCGGTCTGTCGCCGTACTGGAGCGGCACGCCCTCCTTCGGCGCCATGACGACCGAGCACTTCTCGGCCGTGCTGAACGACCCGCAGATCCTGCAGGCCGTAACCACGACGCTCACTGTGTCCCTGACCGGCGTGGCGATAGTCATCCCGCTCGGCATGCTGATCTCTCTGGCCATCTACAATCGGGACCGCATGTGGCGCCCGGTGCCGGCGGTCCTCGACCTGGTGGCGAACATGCCGCTGACCGTTCCGGCCGCGCTGCTCGGCTTCGGTTTCCTTTTTGCGTTCTCCCACCCGGGCATCGGCCTCTATGGCAGCCAGACAAGCATGATCATCGCGTATGTGACGATCATGCTGCCGTACTCCGTCCGCTACCAGCTGGCCACGATCATGTCGCTGGGCCGCCCGACGCTGGAAGCATCGCAGGTCAGCGGGGCGCATCCGCTGCGTACCTTCTTTCAGGTGCTGCTGCCGCTGGCCCGGGCGGGCATCGCCTCCTCGGCGGCGATCGTCTTCGTGCTGCTCACCCACGAGTTCGGCGTCTCGCTGCTGTTGCGCGGGCCGACGACCAAGGTCCTGTCCGTCGTCCTGTTCGACGAGTATGGCGGCGGCACCTACGCCCAGGTCGCGGTGATCGCCCTGCTGATGACCGTGGTGACGGGTCTCGGCGTCGCGCTGGCGATGGCGTTCGGCGGCCGCCGGGCGCTAGAGCGGCTCTGAGGATGGCAGCCGCACCGCGAACGACGGCGCTCGTCGTCCTGCCGGGACTGGCGAGCGCCGTCATCGGCATGACTGGCCCGCTGCCCGGCGCCCTGGTGTTCGCGATCCGCGAGGACTTCGCGTTCACCGCGAGCGACGTGGGCTTCAGCTTCGCCGGCTTCTACCTCGCCTCGGCAGTGGTCGCCCAGTTCGCCGGGCGGCTGATGGCCAGATGGAGTCAGCTCACGCTGATCCGCCTCGGCCTCGCCCTGTGTGCCGCGGTCGCCGTCACCGTCGCCCTGTGGAGCGGCCGATGGCAGCTCTTCGCGGCAGCCGGGATATGCGGGGCCGCCAACGGCCTGTCCACGCCGGCCGTCAACCTACTCATCGCCAGGGTGGTTCCCTCGCACCGACGTGGCCTCGCCTTCGGAGTGCGGATGTCGGCCGTACCGGGAGGTGCGTCGCTGGCCGCGCTGGCGGCCTACTTCGTGGTCGGCCACGGGCACGACTGGCGGGCGGTGTACGCCGGATACTCCGTGCTTTGCCTGGCCACCGTTGCTGCCATGGGCTGGATCGGGCACAGCGCCCGATCCTCCCCCGAGGCGCTGCAGCCCCACCGCGCCGGTGACGGCGCGGGGCAGGCCCGGGGTCTGGGGCTGCTGGCGACCGCGGGTCTCCTGGCGGCCTCGGGCGGGGCCGTTCTCCCGCCGTTCCTGGTCGAGGGCATGGTCCACGGTGGTGTCACGGCCGGTACCGCGGCCATCTTCCTGGCGGTGGGGTCTTGGCTGGGTATGGGAGCGCGCATCGTCGTCGGTGTGCTCTCCGACCGGCTGCCGCGCCCGCAACTCCATCTCGCCGGCGTCATCATCAGCCTGGTGGCCGGCAGCCTCGGCATGGTCAGCCTGGCACTGGGCCGGGGCCCGCTCGTGGTCGGCGCGGCCGCGGTGGTGACGTTCGGCCTGGGCTGGGCGTGGCCGGGGCTGCTGCACTACGCGGCGATTCAGGTGTATCCGCGGCACCTCGTACGGACCACGACTCGTCTGCAGAGCGGCACCTTCCTGGGCGGCCTGCTGGGCCCGGCCCTCTTCGGACTGGCCGTCACGTACGCCTCGTTCACCTGGGCCTGGCTGGGCGCGGCCGCGGTGATGGCGTTCGCCGCCATAGCGGTGTGGAGCGTCGTACGGCGAATCGAGGTCACTCCCGCGCCGGAGGCGGGCACACCTGCGCAGAGGCCCGATGCGCCCGCTCACCACAGTGATCCACATCACGATTGAAGATATATGATATTCGAAAGCCTTAGCATGCAGGATATATAATGTATGTTGCATCGTGAAAAGGAGGTTCCGATGAAGCCGATGCGCTCCGTTCTCTTCGTGCCCGGCCACCGCGACACCTGGGTGGACAAGGCCCTGGCCGCCGGCGCCGACGGCGTGATCCTCGACCTGGAGGACTCGGTCCCGGCCGGCCTGAAGGACGAGGCGAGGGCCGAGGTCGCCCGCTCGATCGCCCGCCTCCACAAGGCCGGCTCCCAGGCTGGTCTGTATGTACGGGTCAACGCGCTGGACACCGGCATCGCCGGCGACGACATTGCCGCGGTGGTCGTGCCGGGCCTGAACGGGCTGAGCCTGCCGAAGACCTTCGGGCCGGAGGACATCGTCCGGTTCGACGCCCTGGTGACCCACTTCGAGCTGAAGAACGGCGTCGAGCCGGGCTCGGTGGAGTTCATCTGCAACCTCGAGACCGCCGAGGCGTACGCCCATTGCGAGCAGATGGCCAAGGCATCCCCGCGGGTGGCGACCCTCTTCGCCGGCACCGCCCGGGACGCCGACGTGTCCCGCTCCATCGGGTTCCAGTTCACCCCCGAGGGGCTGGAGACGCTCTACCTGCGCAGCCGCGCCGTCCTGGCGGCCCGCACCGCCGGCCTGGAGTTCCCGCTGGTCGGTGTATGGCAGGACCTCTCCGACCCGGACGGCGCCCGCCGCTTCTCCGAGCAGAACCGCGAGCTCGGCTTCCGTGGCCAGGTCCTCATCCACCCCTCGCACATCGCGGTGGCCAACGAGGTCTTCAGCCCCTCGAGGTTCGAGGTCGAGTTCTACGAGGGCATGATCGCCGCCTTCGAGGAGGCCGAGGCCGGGGGCGCCGCCGCCGTGCTCTACGAGGGCATGCACGTCGACTACGCCCACATCAAGACCGCCCGCGACGTGCTCGCCTACAGCCGCCTCCTCGCCGAGCGCGCCACCGCCAACTGAGCCCTGCACCAAGGAAAGAGGAATGAAGATGCCCGGCCTCTACTTCGAAGAGTTCGAACCCGGCATGGTGATCGAGCATCAGACCCGTCGCACCATCTCCGAGAGCGACAACATCACCTTCTGCGCCCTGACGCTGAACCTTGCGCCGCTCCACCTGGACGCGGAGTACGCCAAGGACAGCATCTACGGCCAGCGGATCGTGAACAGCCTCTACACCCTCGGTCTGGTGACCGGCATCTCCATGCAGGACACCACCCAGGGCACCACCCTCGGCAACCTCGGTTTCAGCGAGATCACCTTCCCCAAGCCGCTGTTCCACGGCGACACCGTCCGGGTGCGCACCGAGATCGTGAGCAAGCGGGAGTCCCGCAGCCGCAACGACTCGGGGATCGTCCAGTTCCGGCACTACGGCATCAACCAGCGCGACGAGGTCGTGTGCGACTGCGCGCGCGCCGGCCTGATGTTCAAGCGCGCCGCCGTCGAGACCGCCGCCTGAGCCACTAGTCGACAGGGGAGAGCTGATGACACAGCCGCGACGGTTCGCCGCGCCGGCGGAGCCCGCCTGGGTTCCCGGCGACGCCGAGCGCGGCCGCAGCCGGCTGCTGCGGGCGATGGAGCGCTGGGGCATCTCCGACATCCAGGAGCTGCACACCAGGTCGCTCCGGGACCCGGAGTGGTTCTGGCGGGCCGTGGTCGAGGACCTCGACATCACCTTCACCACCCCGTTCGAGGCCGTACGGGACGACTCGGACGGCCACGAGTTCCCGCGCTGGTTCGTCGGGGGCCGGCTGAACGCCGCCGAACTCTGCGCCCACCGGCACGCCATGAGCGACCGGGCGACCCGGACGGCCGTCGTCTACGAGGGCGACGCGGGCCAGCGCCGCACGCTGACCTACGCCGAACTCGACCGGGAGGTGCGCCGGTTCGCGGCCAACCTCGCGGGCCTGGGCGTGGGGCGGGGCGACCGCGTCGTCCTGTTCCTGCCGGTGGTGCCGGAGTCCGTCGTGGCCTTCCTGGCCTGCGCCGCGATCGGCGCGATCTCGGTGCCGGCTTTCACCGGGTACGGAGCGGAGGCTCTGGCCATGCGGCTGCGCGACTCCGAGGCAGTGGTCCTGGTGACCGCCGACGGCACCACGCGCCGCGGCAAGAAGGTCGGGCTCAAGGCCACCGCCGACGAGGCCCTGCAGGACGCACCCTCCGTACGGAACGTCGTCGTGGTGCAGCACCTCGGTGACGGCACCGACATGACGGCGGGCCGCGACATCCACTGGGACGACCTCCCTGCGGGCCCGGCCCCGGTCAAGACCGTCGACGCCGACGCCCAGGACCCGCTGACGCTCATCTACACCTCCGGGACGACGGGCGCGCCCAAGGGCATCGTGCACTCGCACGCCGGCTTCGCGGTCAAGGCGGCGGTCGACTTCGCGTACGGCTTCGACATCCATGAGGACGATGTCATCGCCTGGATCGCCGACATGGGCTGGATGCTCGGCCCGCTCCTGGTCATGGGTGGGCTGCAGCTGGGCGCCACGATTGTGCTCACAGAAGGGGTGCCGACCCACCCCGGACCCGACCGGCTCTGGGAGATAGCCCGGCGCAACGGCGTCACCTTCCAGGGCATTGCACCGACGGCCGCCCGGGCGGTGAAGAACGCCGGCGGCGGGGACTTCTCGGACCTGCCGGCCATACGGTCCTTCGCCTCCACGGGCGAGGCATGGGACGAGCCGACCTGGTGGTGGCTGTTCGAGACCGTCGGCGGTGGTTCCCGCCCCATCGTCAACTACAGCGGCGGCACCGAGACCGGCGGCGGTATCTTGGTCACTTACCCCTTCCTGGCCAGCGAGGCGGCGGGCTTCAACGGCCCGCTGCCCGGCATGGATGTCGCCGTCCTGAACGATTCCGGCCAGGACGTTACCGGCTCCGTAGGCGAGTTGACCGTACGCAACACCTGGCCCGGCATGACTCACGCCTTCTGGCAGGACCGCAGCCGCTACCTGAAGACGTACTGGCAGCGGTGGCCGAAGATCTGGTGCCACGGAGACATGGCCAGCGTGGACGCCGACGGGACGTGGCGGATCCACGGGCGCTCCGACGACACGATCAAGGTGTCGGGGCGCCGGGTCGGGCCCGCCGAGCTGGAGGCGGCGCTGCTCAAGGACCCCCGGATCGCCGAGGCGGCCGTGGTCGGCGTGCCCGACCCCGACCGGGGCCAGCGGGTCGTCGCCTTCGTCGTCGTTCGTGACGACGTCGACCACGACGACCTCGTCACAACTGCCGTCCACCACGTTGGCAGGTCCTTCGCCCCCGACGTCGTCGTCGTACCGACCCTCCCCAAGACCAAGAACGGCAAGATCATGCGCCGCGCGATCAGGGCCCGCCACCTCGGCCTGCCGCCCGGAGACATGTCGTCGCTCGATCCCGCCACCCCGCTCGAAGACATACCCCACCACCACGAAGCAGGAGAGAAGCGATGACCGAGAAGGACCCCGCGGACCTCGAGCTGATCCGCAAGACAACGCGTGAACTGGCCCGCAAGTTCGACCTGGAGTACTGGCGGGAGAAGGACGCCAAGCACGAGTACCCCTGGGAGTTCGTCAAGGCGTTCGCCGACGGCGGCTGGCTCGGTGCGATGATCCCCGAGGAGTACGGCGGCATCGGTCTCGGCCTCGTGGAGTCCGCGGTCATGCTGCACGAGATCGGCTACTCCGGCGCCGGCGCCTCCGGCGCCTCGGCGATCCACTTCTACATCTTCCCGCCCGGGCCCATCATCCGGCACGGCTCCGAGGAGATGAAGCGGGAGTTCCTGCCGCAGATCGCCAAGGGCGAGCTGCTCATGTGCTTCGGCGTGACCGAGCCGACCGCCGGTGTCGACACCTCGCGCATCAGCACCCGCGCCGTCAAGACAGACGGCGGCTGGGTGATCAACGGCCAGAAAGTGTGGATCACCAACGCCCAGAACGCCAAGAAGATCCTCCTGCTGGCCCGGACCTCCCCGCGGTCGGAGGAGAAGCCGATGGACGGCATGACGCTGTTCTTCACCGACCTGGACCGTGAGCGCATCACCGTCCGCGAGATCGACAAGATGGGCCGCTCGGCCATCGACTCCAACGAGCTGTTCATCGACAACCTCGAGGTCCGTGACGACGAGGTCGTCGGCGAGGTCGGCAAGGGCTTCTCCTACCTGCTCGACGGCCTGAACCCCGAGCGCATCGTGGTCGCCATGGAGCAGATCGGCCTGGGCCGCGCCGCCCTGGACGAGGCCGTGAAGTACGCCAACTCCCGGGTCGTCTTCGACCGCCCCATCGGCAAGAACCAGGCCGTCGCCCACCCGCTCGCCGACTCCTGGATCCGCCTCCAGGCCGCCGAGCAGATCGCCATGAAGGCCGCCCAACTCTACGACGCAGAGCAGCCGTGCGGCCCCGAGGCCAACGCGGCCAAGTTCCTCGGCAGCGAGGCCGGCTTCCAGGCGTGCGACCGCGCGATGCAGACCCTCGGCGGTTACTCGTACGCCAAGGAGTACTACGTCGAGCGGTTCTGGCGAGAGTCGCGGCTGCTCAAGGTCGCGCCCATCTCGCAGGAGATGGTGCTCAACTACGTCTCCACCAAGATCCTCGGCCTCCCGAAGTCGTACTGATGAAGGGGCGGATGAGCAAGGAAGGCCGCATGCTCGAGGGCAAGGTTGCCATCGTCACCGGCGGCGGGCAGGGCATCGGCCTTGCGATCGCCGAGACTCTGCTGGACCACGGCGCCAAGGTCCTGATCGCCGACATCGACGGTGAGAAGGCTGCCGCTGCCGTCGAACCGTGGAGGGCGGACGGGGCGCCGGTGCTGGCCGCCCCGTGCGACGTCACCGACGAGACCGACCAGGAGCAGCTGGTGGCGCGCTGCCTGGCCGAGTTCGGCGGCGTCGACATCCTCGTCAACAACGCCGGCGTCACCCGCGACCGGTACATGACGAAGATGACGCCCGAGGACTTCGACCTGGTCCTCGACGTCAGCCTCCGGGGTGCCTGGCTGGGCACCCGGGCCGTGGCAGGGCTGTTCCGCAAGCAGGGCAGCGGCGCAGTCGTCAACGTCTCCTCGCTGTCCGGGAAGATTGGCAACCCCGGTCAGACCAACTACAGCGCGGCGAAAGCCGGTCTGATCGGTCTCACGAAGGCGGCCGCGAAGGAGCTCGGCCCCTCCGGCGCCCGGGTCAACGCGATCCAGCCCGGCCTGATCCGGACCGACATGACGCTCGCCATGAAGCCGGAGATCTTCGCCTCCAAGGAGGCCGAAGTCCCCATGGGGCGTGCGGGCACGCCCGACGAGGTGGCGGACGCGGTGGCGTTCCTGGCCGGCCCCATGGCGTCGTACATCAACGGCGCCGTCCTCGAAGTCACCGGCGGGCGCGGGATCTGAGGACCCGCCCCACCCGCACCACGGACCCGAACGAAGAGAGGACGACATGCGCGAAGCAGTCATCTGCGAGCCGCTGCGCACGCCGGTGGGCCGCTACGGCGGGGTCTTCAAGAGCCTGCCGGCGGCGGAGCTGGCCGCCACGGTCCTGACGGAGCTGGTCAGCCGTACCGGCATCGACCCGGGCCAGATCGACGACGTGCTGTTCGGGCAGTGCTACCCGAACGGCGAGGCCCCCGCCATCGGCCGCATTGCGGCGCTGGACGCCCGCTTCCCGATCACCGTGCCGGGCACCCAGCTCGACCGGCGCTGCGGCTCGGCGCTGCAGGCGGTGCTGGACGCGGCCATGCGCGTGCAGACCGGGGCCTGCGACGTCGTCATCGCTGGCGGCGCCGAGAGCATGAGCCAGGCCGAGCACTACGTGATCGGCGGGCGCTTCGGCATCCGCGGCGACTCCAGCCCGCTGTGGGACCGGATCGCCCGCGGCCGCATCACCTCCGGCGGCAAGTTCTACCCGGTCGAGGGCGGCATGCTTGAGACCGCGGAGAACCTGCGCCGCGAGTACAACGTCACCCGCGAGGAGCAGGACCGGCTCGCGCTGGCCTCGCACCAGCGGGCGGTGGCGGCCCAACAAGACGGCCGGTTCAAGGAGGAAATCGTCCCCGTGACGGTCAAGTCCCGAAAGGGCGAGGTCGTCGTCGACACCGACGAGCACCCGCGTCCGGACATCTCGCTGGAGAGCCTGTCCGAGCTGCGGCCCGTACGGGGCAGGATCGACGAGAAGGCCACCGTCACCGCCGGCAACGCCAGCGGCCAGAACGACGGCGCCGCCGCATGCCTCGTCACCACGCGGGAGAAGGCCGAGGAGCTCGGCCTGCGGCCGCTGGGCCGGGTGGTCAGCTGGGCGGCGGCCGGCGTCGAGCCGCACCGCATGGGCATCGGCCCGGTGCCCTCCACCGAGCGGGCGCTTGCCCGGGCGGGCCTGTCCCTGGACGACATGGACATCATCGAGCTCAACGAGGCGTTCGCCGCCCAGGCGCTTGCAGTCACCAAGGAATGGGGTCTGGCCGAGGCGGACTTCGACCGCCTCAACGTCAACGGCTCGGGCATCTCGCTCGGCCACCCCGTCGGGGCCACGGGGGTGCGGATCCTCGCCACCATGCTGCGCGAACTCGACCGCAGGGAGGGCCGCTACGCCCTGGAAACCATGTGCATAGGCGGCGGCCAGGGCCTGACGGCCATCTTCGAGCGGGTCGCCTGAGGCGGGGAGGAGACCGATATGGACAGGGTAACCGGGCCACTGACCGGCATCAGGGTCGTGGTGCTTGCGGGCATGGGGCCGACGCCGTACGCCTCCATGCTGCTCGCGGACATGGGCGCGCACGTCGTACGGGTCGCCCGCCCGGCCACCCGTCCCGCGCGCGCCCTGGCGCAGATGCAGAACATGGATCCCGCGCACGACATCTCCAACCGCGGAGTCGACACGGCCGAGCTGGACCTGAAGAGCAGCGAGGGCCGCTCTGCGGTGCTCGACCTCGTCGAGCAGGCGGACGTCTTCGTCGAGGGCTTCCGCCCGGGCGTCACCGAGCGCCTGGGACTCGGCCCCGGCGAGCTGCTCCGCCACCGGCCCGAGCTGGTGTACGCGCGGCTGACCGGATACGGCCAGTCCGGGCCGCTCTCCCACACGGCCGGGCACGACATCAACTACGTGGCGCAGTCGGGCGTCCTGCAGGCACTCGGCCGCGCGGGCGTCTCACCGATGCCGCCGATCAACCTGCTGGGCGATTACGCGGGCGGCGGCACCTTCGCCGCCTTCGGCATCGTCTGCGCCGTGCTCGAGGCGAAGCGCTCCGGGCAGGGCCAGGTCGTCGATGCCGCGATGGTCGACGGGGTGGCCGCCCTGACGGCCCGCATCCAGGGTCTGCGCGCAGCCGGCACCTACTCCGACGAGGCGGGCACCAACTACCTCGACGGCGGCGCCCCGTTCTACGACACCTACGAGTGCGCGGACGGCAAGTACCTGGCCGTCGGGGCGCTCGAGGACGACTTCTACGCGGAGTTCCTCAAGCACCTCCGCGTCGACACGGCCGACTGGCCGGACCAGCAGGACCGTGCACAGTGGCCGCGGCTGCGCGGGTTCATCGCCGGTGCCATCCGCACCCGCAGTCGCGACGAGTGGGCGGAGATCTACCGCGGCACCGACGCCTGCGTCACGCCCGTACTCGACTTCGACGAGGCCGCGGCGCACCCGCACAACACCGACCGCGGGTTCTACCTGCAGCTGGGGGATGTGCTCCACCCCGCTCCCGCTCCGCGGTTCAGCCGCACGCCCGCCAGGGAACCGGCCGCCCCCACGGCTGCCCCAACCGACGTGGCGAAGCTCATCAAGGTCTGGCGCGATATCGCGCCGACCGCCGACCGAAAGGACATCCCGTGACCGACCCTTACAGCCAGTTCAAGCGGCTCCGGTTCGAGCGGAACCAGCCGGGCGTGCTCGAGGTCATCTTCGACGGCCCGAACCTGAACGCCGTCGACGAGGAGACCCACAGCGAGATCCCCGCGATCTGGCCCGTCATCGACCGCGACCCCGAGGTGCGGGCCGTGCTGGTCCGCGGCGAGGGCAAGGCGTTCTCCGCCGGCGGGGACTTCGCCCTGATCGACGCACAGATCGAGGACTACGACGTGCGCATGCGCGTCATGCGAGAGTCCCGCGACCTCTTCTACAACATCATCAACTGCTCCAAGCCGATCATCTCCGCGATCCACGGCCCGGCGGTCGGCGCGGGCCTGGTGGTCGCACTGATGGCCGACATCTCCGTGGCGGCGACCAACGCGCGCATCATCGACGGCCACACCCGGCTGGGCGTCACCGCGGGCGACCACGCCGCCATGGTCTGGCCGCTGCTGTGCGGCATGGCGAAGGCCAAGTACCTCCTGCTGACCTGCCGGGAGATCTCCGGCGCCGACGCCGAGAGCGCTGGCCTCGTATCGCTGTCCGTGGCTCCGGAGGAACTGCTGGAGAAGGCCCGCGGGATCGCCGGCGAGCTCAGTGGCGGCGCCCAGGAGGCCATCCGCTGGACCAAGTACTCGATGAACCAGTGGTACCGCCAGCAGGGGTCGATCTTCGACGCCTCCCTCGGCCTGGAGTTCCTCGGCTTCGGCGGGCCCGACGTCCGCGAGGGCGTCGCCTCCCACCGCGAGCGCCGCGAGCCCGTCTTCCGTCCGGAGGCCCACTCGTGACACGCTCGGTCGCCGACCTGTACTTCCGGCCACGCAGCATCGTGGTGCTGGGCGCCTCCTCCGACCCGGACAAGCTGTCCGGCCGGCCGCTCGCCTACCTGAAGAAGTTCGGCTACGAGGGCGACCTGTACGCAGTGAACTCGCGCCGCAGCGAGGTCCAGGGCGTCAAGACGTTCGCCACGGTCGGGGAGGTGCCCGGTCCGGTGGACCTGGCGATCGTCGTGGTCCCGGCGCCCGCGGTCGTGGAAGCGGTGCGCGCGTGCGCGGACGCCGGGGTCGGAGCCGTCACCGTCTTCGCCTCCGGCTTCTCAGAGATCGGTGAGAAGGGCCACCCCGAGCAGCAGGAGATATCGGACATCGCGGCGCGCGCCGGGATGCGCGTGGTCGGCCCGAACTGCCTGGGCACCTTCGCGCTGGCCCACCGTGCCTTCGCCACCTTCTCCACGGCCTTCGACGACGAGAGCGAGCGACCGGTCTCGCCGATCGCCCTGGTCTCGCAGAGCGGCGCGGTCGGCACCTTCACCTACAGCACGATGAACAGCCTCGGCCTCGGTGTCACCTACTTCGGCAACACCGGCAACGAAGCCGACGTCACCGTCCCCGAGGTGCTGTCGGCACTGGTCGACGCGGACGACGTGCAGGTCCTCCTCGGACACATCGAGGGCGTCAGGGACTTGGAGGCCCTGCGGGGCCTCGCCAGGTCCGCGAAGGCGAAGGACAAGCCCCTCGTACTGCTGAAGTCCGGGCGCAGCGCGGCCGGGGCTCGGGCAGTTGCCGCGCACACCGGCAGCGTCGCCGGGGACGACGCGGAGTTCGAAGCGGCCAGTGTCGCCGAGGGGGCAATCCGGGTGCGCAGCATGGAGGCGCTGTCGGACGCGGCCCTGGCCTTCGCCGACGGGCGCCGCGCAGCGGGCCGCCGACTGACGATCGTCACGCTCAGTGGTGGCGCGGGCGCTCTGGCCGCCGACCGAGCGGTCGAGCTGGGCCTGCAGGTGGACACCTGGGCGAGTGACGCGGACCGGGAGGCCCTCGCCGGTGGACTCCCCTACTTCGGCGCGGTCAAGAACCCGATCGACATGACTGGGGCGATGATCAACGACCTGTCGCTGCTGGAGCGCTCGCTGCGGGTCGTCAATGAGAACGACGACACCGATGCTGTCCTGGTGGTGCTCGGCAACGCTGACAAGGGCTCCGACGAGATCGTCGCGACTCTGACCAAGGCGTACCGAAGTACGGAGAAGCCCTTCCTGGTCGCCTGGACCGGGGGCAGCGGACGGCCGCGGCTGGAACTCCTGAGGGCCGGGGTCCCGACGTACAGCGAGCCCGACCGGGCCGTGCAGTGCATGAGCCATGTGGTGACGCACAGCCGCCGGCGATGACCTCCGCATCGGCGGTCGGCGGGAAGCCGGACCTGCCGGCCACCCTGGCGGTGTCCGAAGGCGTCTCTCGAGCACAAGGATGTGCCGTACAATATATTGAATATCTTTTCTGGGGCACGTGAAGGGTGACGCATGCCGGACCCGTATGTGATCAAGGCGAACGCGCGCAGCGCCAGGCAGCAGCTCCCGGAGGAGGTTGCCTCGTACGTGCGCGAAATGATCATCTCCGGTGAGGCGCGCCCGGGCGACTTCCTCCGTATGGAGCCCATCGCCGAGGCGGTCGGCGTGAGCAACACCCCGGTCCGCGAAGGGCTCCTGGCGCTGCGGAGCGAGGGCTTCGTCAAGCTCGTGCCCCGCAAGGGCTTCGTCGTGGAGCCCTTCACCCGCCAGGACGTACGGGACCTCTTCTGGGCGCAGGCCACCCTTGCGGGCGAGCTGGCGGCCCGGGCGGCGAAGGCAATCACGTCCGCCGAGATCGCGCAGCTGGAAGCGATCTGTGAGCGGTACAAGGTGGCTGTCGACAAGGGCGACGACCGCGCCCTCGCCGACCTGGGCCACCAATTCCACCGGACGGTCAACACGGTGGCCGACTCCCACCGGCTCGCGCGGCTGCTCGGCTCGGTCGTCAAGCACCTGCCCAACACCTTCTACGCAGCCATCGAGGGCCAGGTGGAGCACACCAGCGACGACCATCCGCAGATCGTCGAGGCGCTGCACAACAGCGACGCCCGCCGCGCCCGCAAACTCATGGTCGACCACATCCTCAGCGGCGGTGACGCCCTGATCGAGACCCTCGCCCAGCGAGGGCTGTGGCGGGATCAGGAGGAGTCCGTCGCCTGAGGCGGGTGCGGCCGCCACATCTGCTCAGTCCATCGGTGAGACCGGCAGGTCCACGTAGGTGCCGGTGCCATGGTGGACGGTGACCACTCCCGTGGGTGCGCGCTCGCGGTGCTCGGCCACGTCGCGGGGGTGGTGGCCGTGCAGCGCGTATCAGGCCACGGTGATCGTGTAGCAGTACAGGGCGAAGGGCACGGTGCGCTCTACCGCGGCCCGGGTACGGCTTTGGGCCTGGCCGGCTACGAGTAGGTCGCGGACCTCGGCGAAGGTGACCTCGATCGACCAGCGCATCGCGTAACGGGTGATCAGCTCGGCTGGGCTGCTGGTCAGGTCGGTGGTGACCAGGGCGAGGTCGTAACCGGTGTCGGTGGTGTCGTCGCGCAGCAGGATCACGCGCACGGTGCGGGTGTGGAAGGAGCCGTACCACAGGCAGGTGATCTCGGCCAGGGGCACGGTGTCGGTGCGTTGGTAGCGCGTGACCCGTACGGGAGCGAAGTCGGCGGTGGCCACGAGCTGGGCGGGCGTGCCCAGGCGGGCGCCTTTGAGTGCGGGGCGCCCGCGTTTGCCGGTTCTGGGCGGGGCCAGGGCGGACAGGACCGAGGATGAGGGAAGCCGGGTGGTGAAGGTGCAGGTCGCGGGCAGATCGCGCAGGGCTTTGCCGTGGTAGGCGGCGTCCGCGACGACGTGGATGCGTCGGCCGTAGTGGCAGGCCGCCAGGAAGCGGATCATGGACGCGGCGATGTCGGTCTTGCTCAGCTCCTGCCCCGGGCGCACTCCCGGCCACCCGGCAACCGAACAGCCCGTTCCGGGATGCAGGTGACACGTGCAGGCGCGTTGAATGGAAAGCAGGCAACCGCTATGCAAGAGGGTGAGGCAAACGAGTGCGAACCCTGTATCCGATATCGCCGGGCGACTGCTGAGCGACGGAGCGGCGATGGTGCTGGACGACCGCGGGACCATGGTGGCCTGCACGCCCGCGGTCAAGGAGTTGCTCGGCGTAGAGGTCAGGGAGCTGATCGGCCGGCCGTTCGCTGACCTGCTCGCTGAGCCCGGCGAGTGGCTGCTCCCGCCCGGCGGACCGGCGACGCTGCGCCACGACGGCGGCCAGGCCGTGCAGGTGCTCCTCGAGGCGCTACCGCTGAGCGGCGATTCCCAGGCTCTCTGCCTGGTGTGGGCGGTTCCGGCGGCGGCGGCCGCAGACCGGGAACAGGACGACGCCCTGGTGCGCGCGCTGTTCAGGCAGACCGAAATAGGGCTGGCGCTGCACGACGCCGATCTGCGGATTATCCGGACCAACCACCCGCCCGACGCCGTCGGCCCGCTCGCCCGCACCGGGGCCGGGCCGGTCGGTGTGGCCCTCGACGAGGTGTTGGTATCGGCGGACGCAGTGGCCCTCGTGAAGCAGCTGCGCCAGGTCGCGGAGACCGGGAAGCCGATGACCAACCAGGTGGTCCGAGCGCGCTACCAGAAGGCACCCGAGCAAGAGCGCACCATCTCCTTGTCGGCACTGCGGTTGGAGGAACAGGAGGGCCGCTGTACCGGGGTCGCGGTCATCTTCAACGACATCACCGACCGGCAACAGGCGCAACGCGGACTGGCTCTGGTCAGAGGGTCGGAGAAGCTGCTATTGGGTTCGCTCGACATCGTCCGCACCGCCGAAGGGCTGGCCGGGGTGCTGGTGCCCGAGTACGCCGACCTGGCGGCGGTGGACCTCGCGGAGGCAGCGCTGGTCGGTGAGGAGCCCGGCGACTTCTCCTTCGGGGCTCCGCTGCGGCGCGTCGCGGCAACCGCCAGGGGCGGCGCCTGGCCAGCCGAGCTGCTGCCGGTCGGGGCCTCACTGCGGGTCCGGGATCCGGAGAACGAGTTCGTCTACCAGCGCTCCGCATTGGCCGTGTCGGACCTGTCCCAGCTGCGGATCGCGCTGGCGGACGACGTCGAGGGGCGCCGGCGAGTGCTGCCCGACGCCGCGGCGTCGCTGCTGCGGCGTCTGTGCTTCCTGCTGCTCCTGGCGGCGGCCGGGTGTACGTCTCTCCATGGGCGACGGCGATCTGGGTGGGTGTCGTCGTGGTCGCCCTCACCATGAGGTGGGCGGCGTTTCGAGCCCAACGAAGGCAGAAGTTCAACAGTCGACTGGCCCGTCGTCCACGTCTGGCATACCTGCCTCTCGTCATTCCGTGGATGCTCGCGCTGGTGCCGTACAACCCGGGTGCGGACGTGGTGTCGGCGCCGAGACTCGGCCTGGCCGTAGTGCCGTTCGGCCTTCTCGCCGGGATGGCGGTGGTGTACGCCGGGGACCGGCTGGTGGCGAGGTCCGCGCTGTCCGTACTGAGCCGCAGGCAGGTCTCCCGTGACACGCTGCCGTGGGCGACGCCGAAGGCTACACGGAGGATGTCGGCGCTCGGGGAGGAGCAGGAGGGGCGTCGGTTGCCCTACGACGCTTCGCAGCACTTCATCGGCGCAGGGCGCGACCACTGGGGAGCCGCCCACATCAACATTTCTTTGAAACCCAAAGACCCCGAGGAGCCGGTCAAGCCCTTCGGCGAGGCCGAACTGCTACGGCGCGTGGGCGCCGCACTCGATGAACTGGGCCGTGGCGTAAGGGAGATCACGGACCCGCTGCCGGGGTTCTCCATGGAGCGGGTGCTCGGGCTGCCGTCTCACCTCTGGCTCCAGCGGACCCGGGAGGCGAACGGGGAAGCCCCGGACCTGACGGGCCGGGGCCGAAAGTCGCCCTCCAGCGAGCCGACACGGCTCTATCTGCGCGCGCAGTGCATCACCTGGGACGGTCAGGTCGTGGTCAGCGTGTTCGTGCACGCCGCGCTGGAAGCAGGCGAGTTGCGACTGACCGTGCGGCCGCATGTCATGACCCCGCTCTACAACGAGCTGAGAATGACGGCGACCCCCGTCGGCAAGCGCGGTGTGCGGCTGCTCAGGTGGGTGACGGCCCGAGCCCTCCTGGACGCCGCTGTCGGCCCCCTGGCTCTGTGGCGGCTGATCGCCCGGATCGGGCTCGGCGAGAGCATCGAGAACCGTGCGGAGGAAGAGGACCCGGTGAGCCTGCGGGACCGGTACTCGACCGAAGAAGTCACCGACATGCACCAGAGCGACGACGCCAAGCGACACGTCGTCCTCATGGAGACCTGTGTATTCCGCACCGTCGCCGCTTACCTGCGCGACCTGGGCATCGACACCACCGCCTACGACCAGCAGGTGGCCGCCGTGACCAACAACATCCAGATCTACGGCGACAACAACGCCCCCATCCAGAACGTCGTCGGCAACGGCAACAGCAACATCGGGCAGGGCTCCACCAGCCAAGGAGGAAAGTGATGGCCATCGGACGACGCCGACCGGACCCCACGCCCGAACCGGGGCACGGGGCAGGCATCAGCATCGGCGGCAACAACAACGCTCCACTGCAGAACGTCGTCGGACAGAACATCTCCCACGTGCACCAGGTCGCGTCAGCCCACGGGACCACCGACGTCGACTCCGTACGGGCACTCCTCGTCGCGTTCCGCGAGGACCTCGACCGCAATGCGACGGGTCTGCAGCACACGGAGGCGTTGAGGGCCATGGCGGGCACGGTGGACGGCTCGCTTGAGGCTCCGGCCGAGGGGGCGACCACGTTGAGGGGGATCGCACAGGCGCTGCCCGCACTTGTCCTCGGGACCGCCGTCCAGCAGAGCGGAGAAGCTCTCGCCCATGCCATTGGTGGGCTGCTGAGCTGAATCTGGGGAGCGCACGCACTCGTACGACCGGAGTGATGAGGGGCCGGCGGGGAGCCGCATCCCGAACTTGGCTCCCAAAGTGGCTCCCAGAACGGTCCCACAAACCACTCAGGGGCCCGACCCGCGATGCGGATCAGGCCCCTGACCTGGTGTTCCTCTGTCGGGGCGGCGGGATTTGAACCCACGACCTCTTCGTCCCGAAGAAAGAGGTCGAGGGTTGAAGTTTCTCCGGAGCCTCCCTCCAAGGCCCTCGTGGTCTCGAGACTTTGCGGCTACGCTGAGGTTGACTTAACGGAGTTTGGTGGACACGAACATCAGCAACACCAACCGTAAGGTCCGGTTGAGCTTCTTCGGCCAGTGAGTCGCTTCGGTGGGGTGGGCGGTCCCTTCACGCGCGACTCCGCCGGCATCACGCAGGCGCGTTCTTGGGGACAGCGGGACGATATCGAGCCGTTCCGGGTTCTCCCGCTGCCCGTCGCCGTGGTCGCACCTCTCACCGTGCGCCGAGCCGGCCGACCTGGACGCCCCACAGCCCGCATCGAGTGCGGTTTGCAGGCGCTGGCCCGCCGGAACTCGTCGCCGACGAAGGCATACACCGGCCCCGAACCTCAGTCCATCGGATGCTCGGCGACCCGGCCTCTTCGCTCCGCGGCGGGCGCCGGCCGGGCCGGGCGGGCGTGGTGAGTTGGGCGCACCTGCTCTTGACGTTCGACAGTCACACACGCGTGACTTCGATTCACACCCAGTTTTTCCAAGTCGGTACGGGCACTGCGAATAGCGGTCTTCCTGTTGCTCGCCACCGTCGCGGTGCTCATCATGATGTACCCCAAATGCTTCGGTCTCCGAGGAGTTGAAGAGATGTGGTTCTCTCATGGCAAGCCGGACGACGGTCCCGATGACGCCCCCGTCGAACTGGGTCTGCTGTGCGAGCACTCCGCGCGCAGATCACCGAGGCGGCCGCATCAGACCCCGACTCGGACATTCACTTCCAGGTGGGCCCGATCCAGTTGGAGTTGACTGTTTTCGCTGACCCACGACGCGACCGCCAAGGGCGGCATCAGGGCGTGGGTCGTCACGGCCGACGCGGAGCGCAAGCGGTGAGATTGAGCGTCACGCGATGGGTGTGCGCCATGAACCCCGGTGTCGGCCGCTACTGGAGAGAGCCCCGAGCCGGTCCGCTTCGAGCAGGTCGAGGACGACCACCTGCCCGTGCGGGGTGACCACGAGGGTCGTCCACGCCCAGCCTGTCGATCGACAAGACGCCCGCGGACCTGGACGCAGATGGTGCAGAGCGACTGGCTGCCCGAGCAACTGGACGTATCCAGTCGGCTGTTGGCCCTGCGGTCGACCCTGTGCACCCCGAGCTCCTCGGGGACCGAGCCGGGCCACAACGGCAAGGCCTACACGCTCACCGGCCCCGAGGCGCTGACCACCGCATGGCAGACCGGAATCGTCGCCGACGCGCTTGGCCTTGAGGCGCGTTACGAGGAGATCGGCGTCGAGCGGCCGAAGCTCTTCGCGGCGCCGGCCACCTGCCCGACATGCTCGTGCCTTCCGTCCTGGAGGTCCTCGGCCCGGACGCTGCCGCCCTCTCGGTCTCCCCGGCTGTCGAGGAGCTCACTGGCCACCCCGCGCGCACGTTCCGCGAGTGGGTTCACGACAACATCGATCGCTTCTGATCCACTCCACCACTGGGCAGTGACAGGGCTGCGCCCACCGCAGGCGAACCGCGGCGGTCGCAGCCCTGTCGCCTACTTGGCGATCAGTACGAGGGTGGCGCGTGCACCGAGGCTGTACATGGTGCCGCTGCCGCCTATGAAGGCTTCGGAGCCGGGCTGCGCGACCTGATTGGCTCCTTCGGCCCAGGCCGAGGTGTCCGTGACGCGGTACCACTGCTTTCCGCTGCCGGGAGAGGGGAGCGTGAAGTCGACCGCCCCCGACCAGCCGTTGTACGCCACGTACAGCGCGCCGGCGGAGTCGCCGAGCTCGGTACCGTCGATCCGCCAGGCCAGCGCGTGGTTGTTGGCGTTGCTCCAGTAGGCGCTGTCGGGGGCGGTGCCGGCGGGGGTGAACCAGTTCAGCTGGCCCATGCCGTTGCCGTTGGTGTCGGACGCGGTGTAGAAGTCCGCGGGCCGCAGCGCCGGATGTGCCTTGCGGAAGGCGAGCAGCCGCTGGGTGTAGGTGCGGAACGTGCTCTCGTCGGTGTCCCAGCTGTAATCGATCCAGTTGGCGGCGGAGTCGAGGTTGTAGGGGTTGTTGTTGCAGCGCAGACCACGCAGGGTCTCATCACCGCCGGACATCATCGGCGTGCCGGCCGAGAGCATGAGGAACGCGAAGCCGTTGCGGGCGGCCTTCCGCTGGTCCGTTGCCGCGCCACCCTGGTCCCAGGACATGTTGTCGTCCGAGCCGCCGTCCGAAGGTCCGTACGGCCAGGCTTGGCTGTTGTTCTTGGTGTTGCAGGAGTAGAGGTCCTTCTGGGTGAAGCCGTCATGCGCGACCATGAAGTTGATGGAGTTGAAGGGGCGCCGCCCGTCGTCCTGGTACAGGTCGGAGGAGCCGGCGAAGCGCGTGGCGAGTTGGGAGGGTGTCACCTGGTCGACGCCCATCTTGTTCTGGTCGCGGCGCAGGGTGTCGCGGTAGATGCCGTTCCATTCCGACCAGCCGGGAGGGAAGTTGCCGACCTGGTAGGTGCCGTTGCCGATGGCCCACGGTTCGGCGATCCAGTCCGCTCCGGTGCCGCCTGTGGCCGGGCGGGGCGGCATCTCGGTGGTGATGCGGCGCAGCGCGGTGGCGGGGTCGGTGCTGCTGTACTGGAAGCAGCCGTGCTGGCAGGTGTTGCCGAGGACGGTCGCCAGGTCGTGGCGGAAGCCGTCGACGCCGAGAGTGTCCTTCCAGTAGGCCAGGGAGTCGACGATCAGGTTCTGGGCCACGGGGTTGTACGTGTTGTAGTTGCCGCCGACTCCCGTGTTGTCCCAGGGGCTCTGGCGGTCGGCGGTCAGAGAGTAGTAGGTCGGGTTGTCCAGGCCGCGGAAGGACAGCAGGCTGTAGGTGTTCTTGTCCGAGGCGTTCCAGGGGCCGCCTTCGCCGGTGTGGTTGTAGACCACGTCCGTGAAGACCTTGATGCCGGCGTCGTGGTAGGCCTTGACCATCGCGCGGAACTCACGTGTCGGCCCGCCCGGACTCTTGTCGGCGGCGTACCGCCGGTCCGGGGCGAAATAGTTGAGCGTGGCATAGCCCCAGTAGTTGTCGCCCGCGGTGGTCGTCGGATCGACGTCGTTGGTGTCGTTCTGCGTCTCCTGCAGGGGCAGGAACTCCACCGCGGTCACACCCAGCGCGGCCAGGCCCGCGGCCTTGGCCGCGGCGCCCTTGTAGGTACCGCGCTCGGCGGCCGGAACAGAGGTGTCGTTCATCGTCAGACCGCGCAGATGCACCTCGTAGACGATGTCGTCCTTGAGGGGGCGGACGGGTTTGGTACCGATGCCGCCGGCCGTCGGGGCGGCGAGCACGATACCCTTCGGTGCCTGCGTCCCGTCGTCCTTGGCGCGGTTCGCGGGGCCGGAGCCGTAGATCGTGCCGTCGGTCATGCCCGGCCGCTGGGGGTCGTGGCTGACCTCCCGTGCGTACGGGTCGAGGAGCAGCTTGTTGGGATTGAACCGGTTGCCCGCGGAATCCACGTCGGAGACGAAGCCCGCGGTCGAACCCTTCGCCCAGGCCGCGTCGTAGGGCCAGTTGGGCCCCCAGGCCCGGTAACCGTAGTAGACCGTCCCGGTGATGCCGTAGGCGTCACGCAGGGTGGCGACGCTGACGGTGGTCGCCCAGATGTCCGTACCGGACTGCTTGGCCAGGAGCAGGTTGGCCTTCTCCTGGCTTCCGGACGCGGAGTCGTAGACGGCGACGAGCATCCGGGTCGCCCTGGAGGAATGCACCCGGAAAGTGATGTTCGAGGCGGTGCCGTCATACCGCGCCCCGAGGGTGGCGGCGTCGATCGCGGCATGCGCAGGCTGACCGGGTGGCAGGAATCCGATGGCAGCGGTCAGTAGGACGGCTACGACCGCCCAACGTGCTGTGCGGAAGCGTCTCAAGGGTGATCTCCTCGCGGTGCGGGCGGGTGTGCGAAGTCGAGCAGTGGGGATCGGCGGCGTCAGCCTGGACCAACGTCGTCCCGAGCCCGGCGGATGGGGTCTGGAGCGCCCGTTCCCGGGGGCCCGCCCCCGGCGCGGGCCCCGGAATTCACGGTCGGCTGCTTCAGGTACGGGCCGTCGGTGCCGACCTTGCCGGGGGTCGGGTTGCCAGGCAGGTCGAGCACGTATGCGCGCAGACACCGTCGGACTCCAGGCGCGGGTCGATCGTGTAGAAGTCGTACCCTTGGTAGTCGTAGTCCGAGCGGTTCATCACCACCGGGGTGATCAAGATCGCGGAGAAGCCGAGGCCCTTGATGTAGCCGAGGTTGTCGGCCAGTCTCTTGAAGTCACCGCGGAACATGGGGTTGTTGGCGGCATTGCCGGACGTCACGTGCTGGCTGCCACCGCGGTGGTTGGACGTGTCTCCGTCGTGGAAGCGGGCGGTCATCGCGAAGTAGATGGAGTCCTTGCGCGGATCGCCGCCCAGCATGGTCGCCGGAGCAGCGGGGGACGGGTCAGGGTCGCTCGCGCACGGGTCGGCCGCGTCGGACGTGAGTACGCCGTCGACGATGGTGGTGCGGCCTGTACCGATCGCGTAATCCTGAGTGCCGTGGTTGTCCCAGCTGCCGGAACCGTTGTTGAACGCGGCTTTCGGGCCGGTCGCCGATCCGAGGTCGATGGTTTTCTTGCCCCAGCCGGTGCAGGCGGCTGCGTTCATGGCCACGCCGGGCACGTCCGTCCAGGGGCCGCTGCCGCTCGAGCAGTGGATGTTGGCCGTGCTCCATCCGCTGGGCGGCTTGTAGTAGACGGTGGCCGTGTTGGCGGCAACCGCCGGGCCGGGCAGCAGTTCGGCCATCAGCCCCGCGTCCGCCGGCTCGGACACGGCCAACCTTCTGCGCATACGCATACGCACGGTCTCCTTCGCGTCCCAAGAAGAGGCCGTCGCGCCAACAGCCGGATAATTCCTGCAAGTTCTTGCTGGAATTTCCTGCAAGTTAGCGAGGGGAGACAGCTGTGTAAAGCCCTTGCGCCAGATACGGAGGTGCTCAGTCCACCTCCACTCCGATCCGCCGCCCCATACCGAACGGTTCCGTATCGAATCCGCTTATACTCGCAGGATGGGTGAGAAGCAGATCAGGAGCTCTGGGCGGCCGCGCTCCGCGGAGAAGGATTCGGCCATTCTGCATGCTGCGCTGCGGCTGCTCGCCTCGCACGGGTACACCCGTATGACCCTGGACCAGGTAGCGAAGGCCGCAGGGGTGAGCAAGTCCACCATCCATCTGCGCTGGAAGACCAAGGCGGACCTTCTCACCGCCGCCCTGGAAGCGGCGCGCATGGCCGAGGCCCCACCGGAGACCGGGGACACCCGAACCGATCTGGTGGCCATCCTCCGCGACTTCGCGGCCACGGTGGAACGGGTCCGGGGCATGGCGCTGATTGGCACCTGCCTGGCCGAGGAGGCCCACACCCCCGAACTCCTCGCACTGCTGCGCGAGCGCACCGTCCTGCCCCGGCGGGCACTGCTCGGCCACGTTCTGGAGCAGGCCCGCACGCGCGGCGAGGTCCGCAGGGATGCTGACCTGGAGGCTGCGGTCTCGACGCTGCTCGGCCCGTTCTACGCCGACTACATGGCAGGGCGAGGCGGCAGGATGGGCTGGGCCGAGGACGCTGTGAATCTCGTATTGACCGGCCTGAGCCCTGCGCAGGCGTGACCGCTGGGAAGCGGAGCCGTATCGGATTACGGGCGCGCGTGTGATCGTCGGAAGTTGAGGGGCGTTGTGCGCGCCGGCCCGCTGTGGTCAGTGTGCCGCGAGGCCGGTGAGTTCTGCGCTGATCTGCCATAGGTGTCCGGGAGGGTGCGCGGGGCGGTCACGGGGTGGTTCTTCCTTCGTGGTCAGAGCTGGTCAAGGCGAGGGACGACGTGCTCGCCGAGAAAGGAGACGGCCGGTCGCGGGTCGGGGCCGAACGGCATGAGGTGGACATCCTCGAAGCCGACGGCCGCGTACGCCTCCATGAGGCGGGCCGGTCTCTCATCCGTGAGAGGGGGGCCTTCCGTGCGGCCGGGGCTGCTGTAGCCGGGCCGCGAGGTCCCCCGGCAGGACGTCCCGGTTTGCCGGAGTGAGCTGGACGACCTCGATGTCGGCGCGCCGCTTGAGGGCGTCGGTGAACGGATCGCGGTGCGTGTGGACCGTGGCGACGACGTCGACCTCTGCGACGAACAGCGCGTCGACCGCGTGCCGGAACGCCGTGCACGCCAGTTCCATCCGCCCCAGCTCGTCGATGAGCACCAGCCGCCCTGTAGCCTCCTCGGTCGCTGCCGGCCGAAGCGACGGCAGCGCCAGTCGTTCCACGACGCCCAGGTCGACGCCGTATTTCCCTACCCGTGGCGGACCGGGCAGGTCGACATGGGCGAGTACCTCCCGCCGGCCTGCCAGAGTCTCCAGGGCGAATCCGACGCGGGCGCCGGATTGCCGGATCTCCTCGGTGGTGAAGCCGGTGGCCGCGCGGGTGGACAGCAGCGCGGCCAGCCGATGGAGGGCGGTCGTCTTGCCCGCGCCAGGGCGGCTCTCGAGCAGGATCCTTGTCGGCACACTGCCATCTTCACCCCCGCTTCCGGCGGCGGCCCGGGTGGGCTCGGCCGAACGGGGGATTTGGGAGTGCGGACCGGTGCCGGTGCCGCCGTTGCGGGTATGGCGGCGCGCATGAGCGGAATTGAACTCAGCAGCACCGCGTTCGACGACAGAACCGTGATCCCCCGTCGGTACAGCGGGGAGGGTGAGAACATCTCACCGCCCCTGACCTGGTCGGGAGTGCCCCACGAGGCCACGGAGCTGGTGCTCCTGTGCGAGGACCCGGACGCGCCGGGGACGACCTTCCTGCACTGGCTGGTGACCGGCATCGATCCGGGGACCACCGGCGCGGTGGAGGGCCAGAAGCCCCTGGGGGGCCTGCCGTGGCCGAACGGCTTCGGCCGCGTGGGCTGGGGAGGGCCGATGCCTCCACCGGGGCACGGGCCGCACCGCTACTTCTTCCGCCTGTACGCCCTGTCCGGGCCGCTGCCGCTGCACGACCACCCGGGCGCCGAGGACGTGCACCGTGCCCTGAAGGGCAGGGAGCTGGCCTCCGGCACCCTGGTTGGGACCTATCAGCGCTGAGCGCGTCACCGCTGGTCGTAGCCATGGGCGCCGTACAGCCGGACGAACCGGGCCGCGGAGACCGTCCTGCATTGCACCAGGCCGCGGGCCCGCCGCTCGTACAGTTCGACGCGCTCCTGCCCGCCCTGCCCGATCGGCTGGACGAGTCGGCCACCGGTGCGGAGCTGATCCACGAGCGGCTCAGGCACTCGCGGGAAGGCCGCACAGACGATGACGGCGTCGTAGGGGGCACGGGTCGGCATCCCGAGGGTCCCGTCGCCGAGTACGACCTCGGCATTGCCGACGCCCTGCCCGGCCAGCCGCAGGCGGGCCTCGTCGACCAGGTCGGGCCAGCGCTCGACGCTGACGACGTACGCGGCCAAGCGGGCCAGCAGCGCAGTCTGCCAGCCGTATCCGGTCCCGACCTCCAGGACCTGCTCGTCTCCGGTGAGGCCGAGAGCGGAGACCATCATGGCGATCAGCGAGGGCTGGGTGGTCACCTGCCCGTGGGGGAGCGGAACGGGCGTGTCCCGATACGCGGATGCCACCTCGTCCGCGGGGACGAATTCCGCCCGGGGGATGCTCCGTACGGCCGCCAGGAGACGGTCGTCGGTCACGCCCACGGCGAGGGCCGCTCGGACCAGGTCCTCGGGGGTCCCTTCATGAGCCATCGGACCGTGGGGCCGTGGCGGTGGCGCAGGCGGCCCCGGTCGTGGTGCGTTCCAGTCCGACCACGATCCCCTTCGACGTCGGCCTGTTGCTGATCTCGGCCGTACTGTCCAGCGGCACCAGGTCATCGGTCTCCGGGCAGGAGGCGGCGGCGCAGCCGGGTGCGGTCGGGTAGGCGACCAGCTGGACGTTGGGCGGGGTGATCGAGACGTCCGTATCCTCCGCGCCGCTCCTGCTCCTGTCCATGTGTCCCCTCCGCCGCTCATCCACCGCGCTGCCGCTCCAGCCCAGTGTCGGCACGTTCCGCGCGCGGCGCGATCCGGGGCGGTCGCGCGCAAGGGGCGATCCGTGATCCGGGAGGCGCAGGGCGCCGGCGTCAGGACGGGGTCCCCGGGTCGGTGTACCGCAGCAAGGCGCCCACGCCCTCGTACAGTCTCAGCGCGCTCTCCGGTACGACGACCAGCTCGGCACCGGTGCCGACGAGGGCCCGGACGAGGGCCTCGTCGGCGCGTTCCTCGCGCGGGGCCCGCACGCCGAAGGACATCAGCTCCGCCTCGGTCAGGGCGAGCTGAGTGGGCTGGGAGCCCGTCCATAGCCGCAGCGAGGACCCTGGTGGCCGGTTCAGCAGCAGTGCCGCGACCTGGCCGCGCTGGAGGGCGGCGACGGTGGCGGCCAGCCCCTCCGTCATCGCTCCGTCCAGGGCACGCCGGCCGATGAAGATGTCCACGAGTTCCCGGTCGTGCGCGGCCATGCGGCCGCGGAAGACGCCGTCGAGCTGCGGCTCCAACAGGGCGCGTCCGGTGTCGGTGGGGGTCCGGCCGCCCACGCGTACGACCTTGTCCCGAAGGGTGTGCGGCAGGCGGCGGATCAGTACGTTGCACGCCCACTCGTCCCCGCCCACGACAACGGCGTCGGCGTGGGCGCGCCGCGCACATTCGTCCAGCCGGTGGCCGAGCCGTAGGGAGGTGCGGTGCCAGGTCGCCACCGCGACTCTGCGGTGCAGCCGCTCACCCGGGGTGACGGTGGACGCCGGCCACGTGCCGGTTTCCGCCTCCAGAGTTACCCAGCCGTGGGTCTCGGCGGTCGGAAGGCCGCTGTAGTGGACGACTACGGCCATGTAGGGGATCTCCGGAACGTGCTGGGTGACCAGGGGCATCGCGTCCGGCAGGGTGCTGTAGCGCGCGGAGTCGTGCTCGGGCGGCCTGGGCAGCTCCCCGTCCAGGACGAGCGTGCCGTGGGCGGCGAAGATGGCCTGACCGTGCGCCCCCGGCACCTCTGTGTCGGCGCCGACCACTTCCTCCAGTACGTGCAGCAGCGCCCGGTCCGAGCCCTGACGGGAGAGACTCTCGCGCAGCCGCCGCCAGCGCAGCGCGATCGCCCGCTCGGGATGCTCGACGTCTCGGGAGGTGTCCAGGTACACGGAGGCGAACGGGCCCGGCTCCGCGTAGAGGGGATCAAGGAACGACAACCTCATCGCCACTCCTCGTCGATGGTCTCCCCTCCTTTCATGATGCGCCCCGGGAGGCGATGGAGTTCGACGAGCGGCAAAGCGGTACGGAACGCGGGACGGTCAGGCTCCGGCCGGCGGCAACCGGCCCATCGTGAGCGTGGTGGTGGCGACCGGGCCGTCCAGCACCGCCGAGTCGCGTGCCGGGACAGCAGGCCGCTGAGCAGCCGGGCTCCGTAGCCGAGGGTGGTGAACCAGGTCAGGCCGGACAGGCCGGTGGAAGGCTGTTCGACCCACCCCGGTCGGCAGCTGTGGCAGATCTTGTCGTCGAAGGCGAAGACGGACTCGCCGTGCCCGTTGTGACCAGGCACCTTTGGTGCCCGTCCGAAGGCGGCCACGTGCAGGCCACGGACCCCGGGGCGCGCGGCACCTTCGGGTGTGCGAGACGGCCCCCGGCTGGGGGCGGGAGCCAAGATCACGCCTGCACCAGCAGGCGCGCAGCGGCCCACCGAACTCAGAGCCCGGTGACTTTGGCGCTCGCCGACAGCTCGTAGACCAGGGTGACCGTGCGGCGGCTGCCGGGCGGGAGGGTGACGTCCCAGCGGGCGATGCCCTCGGCGTCGACCACGTCGGGCGCCGGGGAGCATGAATCCTTGTGCAGGCGTATGTCCACCGCCGAGACCTCCGAGACCGGGATCCGCTCCCGAAGGACGACCACCCGCTCGCCGTGCTCCCCGGGGGCGGAGAACCGGGACAGGTGCAGCCGGACCGTGCGGGTGACCACGGTCCGCTGGGTGATACCGGCGGACTCGCGGGACTCCTCAGCATGCCGGACCACCCTGTAGTCGTCGCAGCTGCCGAAGGCCAGCTCAACGGGGGCGCCGGGGGCAGTGAAGTCCAGCGTGCCGCGGCCGCTGAATCCGCTGCCGCGGACCAGGTCCACGGGCCCGGCGAGCAGCGCGTGGCTGGACAGGTTGTCGAACCGCACCACCTGGGTGACCAGGGGGGACAACTCCGGTGAGCAGGCGTACTCACTGGGCGCGGCCGTGGTGAATGCGGAGAGCAGCACTCGGTGGGCGCGGCCGTCACCGGGCACCGAGACCGGCGCGGGGGATCTCAACACCCGCGCCTCGCCGCCGTCGTCCACGCCCGGCAGGCCGAGCACCGGAGCCGGGCCGAGGGCCCCGATCTCCTCCTCGCGCAGCTCGACGTCGACTGTGCGGCGCTCCGCTGCGGAGCGGTCCTTGAGTGTCAGCCGGTCCTCGCCCAGCCGTGGCGGATCGGTGGCCAGCGTCGAGCGGGCCGTCGACAATGTCAGCCGTACGTCCGACCAGTCCTCACCGGTGCGCTGCCAGACCATCGCGTCGGTCTCCAGTGTCAGGGAGTCCCCGTCGAGCACGGCCCGGTAGGCGGGCCGCCACAGCGCACACGGGGTGAGGTGGCTCAGGCGCAGCCCGACCGGCCCGGCGACCGTGGCCTCCACGGTCAACTCGATGTGACCGACCAGCTCGGCGGGCTCCTCCTCGGAGAGACGCATGGCCCGCTGGGCGTCCCCGAGTTCGACAGCGAGGGCGGTCAGCCGGGCCTCCACGGTGCGGAGTTGCTCGCCGTGCGCGTCGCGCTCGTCGTCCACCCGGTCCAGTTCGCGTGCCCAGCGGGGCCGTTCGGCCTCCCCGGAGCCGGCGCCTTCGCCGATCTCCCGCAGCAGATCGGCGGCGAGGCGGCCGAGCAGGTCAAGGCGGGCATGCAGCCGGTCGCGTCGCTGCCCCAGGGCCAGCCGCTCCTCTTCGAGGGTGTGTACGCGACGGCGCAGGGCGGAGTCGTCGTCGGTGGACGGCAGCGGCCCGCGCGGCGTCCAGCTGCGGACGATCCGCACGTCGAGCACGGTCGCGGGGTGATCGGCGGTCAGCTCGGCATGGAGGGTGCGGTCGACGGCCAGCGCACTGACCGGCCCGAGACGCAGCCGCTGGACCCCGGCCTCCAGGTCGAGCACGACGGCGCGTTCGATGTGGGCGCGATCCTCAAGGCACGTGACGGCGGTGACGGGGAGGGCGATCGGCTTCGGGGCCGTGGACATGGCGTGTGTCAGCTCCTGCGATTGCCGCCGACCAGGGCCTTGCCGGTCGGGATGCGGATCTCGTAGCCGCCGTCGAGGGCGGCAGTGGCGCCTGCGGGCAGGTCCAGTCGCCATACGCGGGTGCCCGACGCATGTCGATCGGGCCCCGTGGCTTCCTCGGGTGCCGTCCAGTCGGCCCGTTCCTCGATCCGGACGTCCGGGTCGGAACTGACCGGCACCCGCTCGCGGACTTCCACGGTCACGGGCCTCGCGAGCCGGTTGGCCAGCTCCACGTGGACGCGGTGGTCGAGCACAGTGGTGTTGTTGCGCAGGCCGGAGGTCGACTCGTGCAGGTTCGTACGGTGGGTGACCCGGATGCCCTCGGCCGGCCCGAGCCCCATCCGGCGGACACCGCCGGGGGCAAGCGTGGGCAGTGCGGCGGTCAGGAGGAAGTCGTCGTCGACGGTGACCTCCACCGGGCCGGCCAACAGTGCCTGGTCGGTGGCGTTGGAGAGCAGCAACGTCGCGTACACGGTCTGCTCCACGGACGGCACGCAGAGGTACTCGGTCCGCAGGCCGACCGGGATCTCGCCGACGGTGACGGTGTGCCAAGTGCCGTCCGACGGAATATCGGCGCGGGCGGTGGCATCGAAGCGGTGGTCGAAGGAACCCGCCGACTCGCGGGGCCGTACGGCCTGTCCGGGCAACGGCAGCGCGGCCACCGCTTCGGCGCGGCGGCGGTACTCGGCCGCCACCGGGTCGAAGGGAGAGTCGGGAAACAGCCGGCCTCTGCGACCGCCCTGCTCGTCGGGGCCGGACAGGACAAGGGCGGCATAGTCGAGCTCGGCGCCGCTCGGCTGCGGCGGACCTGCTACCGGCGCGGGAGGGGGAGGCGGCGCAGCCCGGCCAGGAGCCGCGGGCGCCATGGCGGCGGGGGCACCCGCGAAGGACCTGCCGCCGGTACGCGGCCTGTCGCCCGGTCGTGATCCGGCCGGCTGCGCGAGGGCGGGCATCCCGCCGCCGAAGACTTCCGGGGGAGTGCCGTCTGCGCCGCCGGGCACCGGGACCGCGGCCGCCGGACCGCCGTAGCTCTGCGGCGGCGGGGGAGGCGGCGATGGCGGAACGGGACCGGGTGCGGAGCCGGCCCCGACAGCCGCGGGTGCGGCGGTCGTGGCTGGGCCAGGGCCTGCCGCGTCGTACCCGGAGAACAGGTCGACGAGCCCGCCCGGGGGCTCGCGCCAGCCAGAAGGCGCGGGGGCGGGCTGACTGCGTCCGATCCGGATCGAGCGGAGCCTCGGCAGGTCGGTGCGGCGCCGAAGATCGGCGGTGGCCAAGGCGATGCGCACGCCGGTCCAGTCCTCGCCGGTCCGCTGGGCGACCGCGGCGCGCAGCACCAGACGGCCGCTGCCGTCGCCCTGACGGTAAGTGAGACGGTAGGTCGGCACCCAGACGGCGCCCGGCACCCCGTATTCCAGCTCCAGCGCCAGCGCCAGCTCCACCTCCGCCTCACCGGTGCCGTCGAGGGTCAGGACCGCGCAGACCGTGGTCCCCACCCGCGCTGACGGCACGTCGGTGGAGGCGCGGGCGAGCCTGTCGGCGGCGACGGTGAGCTCGTGCTCGACGTTGCGCAGTGCCTCCTCCAGCTCGACGAGGCGGTTGTGCAGTCCCGTCAGCCGCTCGTCGACGAAGTCGGCGAGCTCCAGCCACGCGTCGACCGGGGTGCGGCGGTGCGGGTCCTCGCGACTGCGGGCGGGTGGGACCGGGTGGAGAGCGCTGACCTCCTCGATCAGGCTCAGCTGTCGGTCCCGGCGTCCCTGCGCCGCCGCGTACTCGTCGCTCAGCCGCTCGACCTCGTGCCGCAACTCGTCGGGCGTGCCCGTGCCGAGCGGCTCGGCCTCGACTTCCAGCCGGACCTCGGTGACGCGCACCCCGGGGGCGCCCAGGACTCGGGCCCGCAGCGAGCCCGGGTCCAACGAGCGGGACAGTCCCGTCACCCGCACCCGGCCGTCAGGCGACACGCTGCCCCGGGCCAGGCGTCGGCAGACCGCGCCCTGCGCGTACACCACGACCGAATCGAGGGTCGATCCCCACCTCTGTGCTGACTCAGCCGTCATGTGCTCCGCCCCCGCCGCATCCATGCTGAGCGAAGCCTACGCCCGGGCGGTCCGCGTGTCCGCGTCGAATCAGGAGGACGGTGTCCGGGACCACACGCCCTGTTGGCTGAGCAGCCGTTTCACGGCCTCCTACAGGGGGGCGGGTGGCATGCACTGCAGTGCAGCGGACGGCTTTGAAGCGTGAGAAGACGACGCACGTAAGCTCCAGCGGCGCCGAGCGGTTCGGCTCAACTGCATGAGGTGCCTTTCCCGCGTGCGACGGCCCTCGGCGACCGTGCCGCTATCCTGGTCCCGCAATGGACGAGGATGACGACACCAAGGCCGCAGGCGGCGCCGACAGCGTGGACACGATGCTGGCCGAGTGGCGGAACGAGTGGCCCGATCTCAACGTGTCGTCCAGTGCGGTGGTGGCGCGTCTGTTGCGTGCGGCTCGGCTTCTGGACGAGCTGTTCGCGACCCGGCTGCGTCGCTCGGCCGGCATGCCCCTCGCGAACGTGGGCGACTTCGATCTGTTGCAGGCGCTACGCCGCAGCGGCCCTCCCTATGCTCTGACGCCCGGCCAGTTGCGCCAGGCGCTGGTGGTGTCATCGGCCGGACTGACCGGGCGGCTCAACCGGCTGGAACGGGAGGGATGGATCGCCCGGGGGGCCTCTCCTGTCGACGGCAGAAGCACGCTGGTGGGCCTGACGGAAGAGGGGCGAGCGAGTTTCGACCGCTTGGTGGAACAGCATTTCAGCCTGGAACGTGACGTTCTTTCCGTTCTCGAGCCGGAGGAACGCGCCGTGGTGGCGGACGCACTGCGCAAAATACTCGCCTCCCTCGAGCAGGACGCCCGCTGACCTCGGTCGCGCGGGGTCAGGCAGCGCCGACTGCCGTCCCCAGGATCACGGCGATGCAGAGGCCGATCAGCCCCATCGTGACAACACCCATGGCGACAGCCGCGCCCCGGGCAAATCGGCGGTGACGGGCCTCGTGCTGAGCCTCGACCTGGCTGATGCGGTCCGCGATGTACTGGGAGACTCGGCGCGCGTTCTCCACCTCCTTCCGCGCGTAGGCCTCCTCGATCACGAGTCGCTGATCGGTGGTGAGGCCGGGCAGCTCCCAGGCGAAGTCCCGGGCCCTGCGGTGTGCCTCGCGACGGTTGGCCTCCTGGTGAAGAAAGCCCTCGATCTGATGCAACCCGAGGGCCGCTTCGTAACTGGCGTCCATGGACAACTCCTGAGTACGTGATGAAGGCGGCGGTCGGTGCGGATCAACCCTGGTCGCGGGAGGCGATCGGGCTGTCCCCGGAGTCCTCGCCGACGGCGATGCCGGGGTGGTGAAGGTCGAAGGCGGGCGACTCGCTGCGGATGCGCGGCAGGGTGAGGAAGTTGTGCCGCGGCGGCGGGCAGGAGGTCGCCCACTCGAGCGAACGGCCCCAGCCCCAAGGATCGTTGACGCCGACCGGCTTGCCGTACTTGGCTGTCTTCCAGATGTTGTAGAAGAACGGCAGGATCGACAGGCCGAGCAGGAACGATCCGATGGTCGAGATGGTGTTCAGGGTGGTGAAGCCGTCGGCCGCGAGGTAGTCCGCGTACCGGCGCGGCATGCCCTCGGCGCCCAGCCAGTGCTGGACCAGGAAGGTGCTGTGGAAGCCGATGAACAGGGTCCAGAAGGTTATCTTGCCGAGGCGTTCGTCGAGCATCCTGCCGGTGAACTTCGGCCACCAGAAGTGGAAGCCGGAGAACATCGCGAACACCACGGTGCCGAACACGACGTAGTGGAAGTGCGCCACCACGAAGTACGAGTCCGTTACGTGGAAGTCGAGCGGCGGCGACGCCAGGATCACGCCGGTCAGCCCGCCGAACAGGAAGGTGATCATGAAACCGGTCGCCCACAGCATCGGAGTCTCGAAGCTGAGCGAGCCCTTCCACATGGTGCCGATCCAGTTGAAGAACTTCACACCGGTCGGGACGGCGATCAGCATCGTCATGAAGGAGAAGAACGGCAGCAGCACCCCGCCGGTGGCGTACATGTGGTGCGCCCACACCGTCACCGAGAGGCCGGCGATCGCGATGGTCGCGCTGATCAGGCCCATGTAGCCGAATATGGGCTTGCGGGAGAAGACCGGGACGACCTCACTGATGATGCCGAAGAACGGCAGGGTGAGGATGTACACCTCGGGATGGCCGAAGAACCAGAAGAGGTGCTGCCACAGCAGAGCGCCGCCGTTGACAGGGTCGAAGATGTGGGCGCCGAACTTCCGGTCGAACTCCAGCGCCAACAGTGCGGCGGCCAGGACCGGGAACGCCAGCAGGACCAGCACGCTGGTCAGCAAGACGTTCCAGGTGAAGATGGGCATGCGGAACATGGTCATGCCGGGTGCCCGCATGCAGACGATGGTCGTGATGAAGTTGACGGCGCCCAGGATGGTACCGAAGCCCTGGAGCGCCAGCCCCATGATCCACATGTCGCCGCCGGCGCCCGGCGAGTGGACCGCGTCCGAGAGCGGGCTGTAGGCGAACCAACCGAAGCTCGCTGCGCCCTGCGGGGTGAGAAAGCCACCGACGGCGATCAGCGAGCCGAACAGGTACAGCCAGTAGGCCAGCATGTTCAGCCGGGGGAACGCCACGTCGGGTGCGCCGATCTGCAGAGGCATGATCCAGTTCGCGAAGCCGGAGAAGACCGGCGTCGCGAACATGAACAGCATGACGGTGCCGTGCATCGTGAAAGCCTGGTTGAACTGCTCGTTCGACATGATCTGCGTGCCCGGACGGGCCAGTTCGGCGCGCATCAGCAGTGCCATGAGGCCACCGAGGCAGAAGAACGTGAACGAGGTGACCAGATAGAGCGTCCCGATCCGCTTGTGATCCGTGCTGGTCAACCACTCGACCGCAAGGTGGCCGGGAGAGCGGTGCCGCCGCGGAAGAGCTGTCGGTGGCGGGAGGGGCGGTGATGGAGCGGGCAGGGTCACGGCAGTCCTCCATGCGTGCGATGCGTCCGGGCATGCGGCGTGCGCGCCGACGTCCGACCTTGGAAACACAGTATCTCGCTCGCGAGAGAAATGAATTCACGGGTCATGTGTACGCCGAAGCTGACCGCCGCGGATCGTCGGCCCGGGTTGAGATGGGCGATGTGCGACCCGCCGCGCGGTGTCCGGCACGGGACCCGCGGCGGTGCGCAGCACAGTACGGTGGCGGAGCCGCGTGCACTGGTGATCTCGATAGACGGCGAGGAGATGCGGTCTTCCTATGCCGTGATCTCCGCTGGGGTTCGGATCGGCGCCGTGCGCCAACAATTCGCGCACGGTCTCGGTGTGCCCAGCATGCGGCGAGCGAGCCGTCGGCCGGGGCAACAGGTACGTTCGGGGAATCTTCAGGTCCAGCAGAAACTCACGCATGGTGGGTATGGTGTCGCGGGTGAGGCTGACCGCGCTGCGATGCAGGGCCTCACGGCCGGCCAGGCGCATGGTGGACCGCCAGTGGGCGTCGACCCGGTCGCGGACCTCTTCCCACCCTCGGCCAGAAACTCCTGCTCGAAGTAGGCGGCGATCCCGCTGCTGCCCCCCGGGCCGTGGCGCCCCGCCTCATGACTGAGCTCCCCAGCATCGCCACGGGTGAGCGCGGAGGCGGAGTCTCGCGTCCTCGCACAGGTTTCAGCTGAGGTCACGCGCGCTTGTTGAGAACGTCGTTGATTCGCAATCCCTCCGCGGGCGTGACGCGGCCGTGTGGGAGCTCGATCCCCAGGGCCTCGGCGAGCTGACGCTGCTGCGTGTCGACGGCAGCCTCGGCCAGGTCCGCCAGGGCCGCACCCGCCGCCCGGCCCCTACGGCAGCCGATCAGTATCATGGCCAGCCCCACGGGGAGAGCCGGCCACCAGACCGCACCCAGCGCCACCGTCAGCAGCCCCCACGCTCGGGTCTCCGCCGAGCGCTGGTACCGGCTGGACGCGTCGCTGATCACGGGCCGCACCGTCTCCGGAAGGAGCAGCCAGAGACGGGGCCAGACCAGGGCCAGCTTCCTCGGTCCCGAGCACTGGGGTCGCCTGGCGATCCGGCTGCTCAAGGAGGGCCAGGTCACAGAGGGCCGGACAGAGTTGGACGAAGCGATCGAGCTGTTCGGCGGGACGGTCGAGGCCTACCCGCAGGAGCACAGATTCTGGCCCGGAGACATGTCCAATCTGAGTCTGGCGCTGCGTATGCCCCTTTTTGCGCTCACCCGCGACCCGCACCAGCTCGGGCAGGCGGTCGAGCTGCTGACCCAGGCGGCCGACAGGAGTCCCTTTCCCAGCGTCCGGCTCGACGCTCTGTCCGACCCCAGCTCCGTTCTGCTCAGCCGCTTCCAGGAGACCGGCAGCCAGCAAGACCTGGACCACGCCGTCTACTCTGGCGAGGAATCCGTCAAGGAGGCAGGGACCGGGGATCCACGGCGCTCCGGGCGGCTGTACACATGGGGGCGGGTGCTGTGTGCCACCTAAGCGCACACCCACGAGCCGCGGGTCCTCGACGAGGCCATCGACGCCTTCCGCCTGGCGCTGGACGGGCTGGGGCCCGACCATCCGAGACGGGCGCCCTGCGAAGCGAGCCTCGGTCAGGCACTGATGGACCGGCAGTTCCGCCTGCGGGACGACATCACGCCTTTCGGCGTCAGCGAGCTGCGCGCCGATGCGGCGCGGCTCCAATGGGAGCAGATGCGGAACGCTGAGGGGCCAGAGCTGTTCTCGGCGGAACTCGGCGGACTGCAGAATCTCGCAGAAGCCCATGCGGCGTGCTTGCGCGCCGTGGCAGGCGCTGGCCCCAGGGACCTGGACCTGGGCATCCACCTGCTGGACCTGAGCAGCGTCTTGTACAGCCGTTACCGCCTCCTCGGCGAGGAGAGCGACGCGGACAGGGCCGTCGAACTCGCCGAGCGGGCATTGCAGAGCACTCCCGCACAGCACGCCGGCCTCTGCGCATCGGCGATCGCGGCCAGGCGGCGGAGGGGGCGTTCTGCCGTGCGGCGGCAGCCGTGACGGTCTTGGTGCAGGCCGCCGCGGTGAGTCCCGAACCCGGTGTGTACATCGCTTGGTTGAAGGCCGACCCGCCGGGGGCCGAGGCCGACTGTGGACCGGACTCGGGTTCTCGAAGCACTGGCCCGGCGCCGGCGGCACGTACTCCCCACCGATGACGTGGGCCCAGCGGCCCTGGTAGGAGACGACGGAGCCGTTGGTACCGGGCGCTGGGTAAAGGGTCATGTCGCCTGGCCTCCCGTGCGAGCCGCCCGCCGTTGGGCGGCTTCCGCAGGGAGGAGGCCGTGTCAGTTCGCGGACGGCGAGTCGAAGGGGCGCGGCCGGTCGGCGATGTTCTTGATGTAGTCCTCGACCGCTGCGTCGAGCCCGATGTCGTGCTGGGCCCGCTCGGACAGGTACCAGCGGTGTTCGAGGAGTTCGTGGTAGAGCTCGGCCGCGTCCATGCGGTCCGGCACGCGGTCGCGTACCGCGCGCACGGTGGGCCGGAACACGGCGCGGACCCAGCGGTGGGCGAGCACTTCGGCCCGGGTGCCGATGGGGTCTCCCCTGTTCGAACGCAGTCGAGGACCTGGGGATGGATCGCTCGGAGCGTAGTCGTCCTGGGTGGCCATCCAGCTCTCCAGGTCGTTCAGGAGCCGTCTCGCCTGGTTCTCCTCGGCGTCCATGCCGGTGAGGCGCAGGAGTTGGCGCTGGTGGTGCCCCGCGTCCACGACCTTCGGCACGAACCTGACCGTGTCCCCGTGGTCCGAGTGCGAGATCTGCATCTCCGCTACGTCGAAGCCCAGATCGTTGAGGCGGCGGATGCGGCGCTCCATGTAATGGTGCTTGCCCGCCGGATAGACGGAGGTGCGCGTCAGTTCCGTCCACAGCGCCTCGTAGCGCTCCCCGATCTCCGTGCCGAACGTGATCGGGTCGATGGACGGATGCAGTGCGCCGGCCGCCTCCAGGTCGAGCATCTCGCCGCTGATGTTGACCCGGGCGAGCTCGATGTCGTACGCGCGCTGCCCATCGCTGAGCCGGGTGTGCGTCTCCCCGGTCTCGGCGTCCACGAGGTAGGCGGCGTACGCTCCCGCGTCCCTCCGGAACAGGGTGTTGGACAGCGAGCAGTCCCCCCAGGCGAACCCCGCCAGATGCAGCCGTACGAGGAGGACGGCGAGGGCGTCCATGAGGCGGTGCACGGTGCCGGGACGCATCGTCGTTTCGAACATCGACCGGTAGGGCAGCGAACCGCCCAGGTGGCGGGTGATGAGGACGGGTTCGAGGGGTGTGCCGTCGGCGTCGCCGCGTCCGGTGACCACGGCCAAGGGGTCGACCGCGGGTATCGCGAGACGGTCGAGGGTGCGCAGGAGTTCGTACTCGCGCAGCGCGGGCCGTTCGGCGAGTTCCTTCACGGCCACGACCTCGCTGCCGGCGCGCGCATAGCGGACGACGTGCCGCGAGATGCCCCGGGGGAGTGGCACCAGGTATTCGTCCGGCCACTCCTCCAGGGGGATGTGCCAGGGGAGTTCGAGGAGCAGGGCCGGGTGTTCGGGGTTGGTGGCGCTGATCTGCAAAGTCATGCGGTCACAGTCCCTGGGTCGCGCGTCGGGTCCACGGATGGGCCGGCCGGGACGCGTTGGCGCCGCCGGGACAGCGGCTCCTCACGTCCGATCCACGGTGATCGGACCCCGAAGGGACGGTGCGGGTCAAGCCCGGGGCCCGACCCGCACCACGGCTTCACCAGGGACCCGCCGCACGGGGTCGGTCCGTGAGGTGTTCCAGGATCCGGTGCGTTCCGCTGTTCCAGTTCTCCTTGAGTGCCGCGACCGCCGCGTCGAGGTCGCCGCGCTGGAGGCACTCGGCGATCCGCTCGTGCTCCACCGCGGAACGCTCCAGGATGTCCTGGTCGCCCAGGGCCACCCGTTCGAAGCGGTGCATCGTCACCGTCAGGGAGGTGATCGCCTTCATCAGGCGGTCCCCTTGCCCCTATGCGTGCCGACCCGGCTTGAGTCGTGATCGACTTGAGGTCTACCAGCGCGCTTCGGCACGACGCCGAACCACCACCGACGAGCAGCGTGACCGGTCAGGGGCGACGCGTCGTCCCTGCCGGGGCGGACGGGCATGTTCCAGTCACAGCCATCCGCAACGTTGCGCCTGCAGAGCCATCTGGAACCGGCTCGTGGCACCCAGCCGGGCCATCAGGATCTGCACCCGGCGGAACAGTGTGCGGCGGCTGATTCCGATCTCCCGGGCGATGACCTCGTCGCTCGCACCGCCGGCAAGGAGCCACAGCAGGCGGCGGTCGGCGGGCAGCAGGCCGGCGGGCCGGGCGGTGCGGCCGTGGAAGGGCAGCGCGTTCTGCCATGCCTGCTCGAACAGTGCCACGAGCGCGGAGAGCAGCCCGCACGGCTGCACGACCAGCATGGTGTTGTGCACATCGGCCTCCTTGATCGACAACGACACGAGCGCGTACGCCTCGTCGATGATCACGAGCTTGACCGGCACCGACGGCAGCACTCTGGCCTGTTCACCGGCCTTGATGCACGGTTCGATGACCGCCTCCAGCTGGCCCGGATGCTCCAGCGACTCCCGCGAGTACACGACACGCTGCGTCACACCACGGGCGAGGGTGGCCAGCGCATCGTCGGTGGCGCCGGGGAGGGGGAAGTACGGCGGTGAGTCGAACTGCCGGATCTGCTCGCGGGCACTGGCCCAGGCATGGCGCATCCTGGGACCGATGGCTTCCCCGGTGACGACTTCGACGAGATCGTCGTTGTACGCGGCGAGCCGCTGCCGCCGGAACGACTCGAACGCGCCCCCGACGGTGATGCGCGACTCGTCGAGCTCGGCCGCCCGGTGCCGGCCGAGGATCTCCAGCCCTGCGGCGGGCGGAACCGGGGCCACCACGTCCCGGCCCTCCACGGCGGCACTCGCCAGGCCTGCGTCGACCAGTTCGCCGTACGCCGCGGCGAGTTCCGCGCCGTCCAAAGCGGCCGCGGCCCCGATCGCGCTCAGCGGAGCGGGCGCCAGCTCCAGCAGAGCCATATAGACCCGGCCTGCCTCGTGATCGATCCCCAGAAGCCGAAGAGCCTCGCTGAGCTTTGCGTTCGCCATGTGCCGCATTATCGACGGCTCCCGTTCGGTCCGCGCGGGCGGCCCGGATGTCCGGTGGCCGATCTGTGCCAGTGGCAGTCTTCGGCACCCGGTGAGCGCGGTGCGGGGTACCGTCCGGGAGCCGCCGGTGATCGGTGGCAGCGAGGGCGCCTGGGGCTGCACCAGGAGGGAGTTCGGTCTGTCCGTACGCGCCTCTCTGCCCCTCGCCCCTGAGGAACCCACCCAGAAGAAGGTGTATGAAGTGGCGAAAGGTCGAAAGAACGGTCTCTACCAAGGGATCTCCGAGGAGCTGTCCGCCCTGATGCGGACGGGGTGGGCGGACACCGAGCGGCACGGTCTGCAGCTCAGCGAGCAGTCTCCGTACGCGGCCCGCCGCCGCGCCACGCTCTCCGCGCGTTTCCCCGGCGAACGCCTGGTGATCCCCTCGGGGAACCTCAAGGCCCGCTCGAACGACGACAGCTACCCGTTCCGGCCGTACTCCGGCTATGTGCACATGACCGGGGACCAGGCTCGTGACGGCGCTCTCGTGCTCGAACCCCGCGCGGACGGTGGCCACGACGCGTACTGCTACCAGCTGCCGCGGGACAGCAGGGACAACGACGACTTCTGGACCGGCGCGACGGCGGAGCTGTGGATGGGCCGGCGCCGTTCCCTCGCCGAGTCGGAACTCGTGCTCGGTCTGCCCTGCCGGGACGTCCGCACGGCGGCCCGCGACCTGGCCGCTGCCTCCGGCGCACCGACGCGGATCGTCCGTGGCATCGACCCGTCCCTTGAGGCCGCCGTCACCACTGATGAAGAGCGCGACGCCGCGCTGGAGGAGGCGCTCAGCGATCTACGCCTCGTGAAGGACGCGTGGGAGACAGCCGAGATCCGCAAGGCTGTGGACTCCACCGTGCGCGGATTCACCGACGTCATCGGGGAGCTTTCCCGGGCGGTCGCGTCGTCCGAGCGGTGGATCGAGGGAACCTTCTTCCGCCGGGCACGTCTGGAGGGCAACGCCGTCGGCTACGGCTCGATCTGCGCCGCGGGCGAGCACGCCACGATCATGCACTGGACGGACAACGACGGACCGGTGCGCCCGGGCGATCTGCTCCTGCTCGACGCCGGCGTGGAGACGCACTCCCTCTACACGGCCGACATCACCCGCACACTTCCGATCAACGGGACCTTCACGCCCCTGCAGCGCGAGATCTACGACGCGGTGTACGAGGCCCAGGAGGCCGGCATGGCGGCGGTCAAGCCGGGTGCCCTGTACCGCGACTTCCACGAGGCGTCGCAACGCTACCTGGCGGCGCGGCTGGTCGAGTGGGGCTTCATCGACGGCCCCGTCGACCGCGCGTACGAACTCGGCCTGCAGCGCCGCTTCACCATGGCCGGAACCGGTCACATGCTCGGTCTGGACGTCCATGACTGCGCGCAGGCCCGCAACGAGGAGTACGTCGACGGCGTGCTGGAGCCGGGCATGGTACTCACCGTCGAGCCGGGCCTGTACTTCCAGGCGGACGATCTGACCGTGCCCGAGGAATGGCGCGGCATCGGCGTCCGGATCGAGGACGACCTGCTCGTCACCGACGGCGGCCACGTGAACCTGTCGGCCGGCCTGCCGCGCGCCGCGGACGAGGTCGAGGTGTGGATGGCCCAGTTCGCGGGCTGACCGGGTCGTCGACGTGGCGAATCGCCCTTCCCGTGACCTGAGCCGCCCGGTCCACAGGCGGCAGGTCGCTCGACGTGGCTGATCAGCACCGCGCACACCGAGCCGAGGCTTGCCCGACCGATCGATGAAGACCTTCGCGAACCTGCGGATGAGCGACCTGCCGGTGGTGATTGGGCCCGAGCCGCACTTGTGCGGGTGTAGACAGGGCATCAGTCACGAGGGCGCCCGTCGGGCGCGCACGTCGCGAACGTCAGGAAGGGACTGTGCATGTTCCGGAAGGTACTTGTCGCGAACCGTGGTGAGATCGCCGTCCGCGCGTTCCGCGCCGCCTACGAACTGGGCGCGGGAACGGCGGCGGTGTTCCCGCACGAGGACCGCGGCTCGTTGCATCGTCTCAAGGCCGACGAGGCCTACGAGATCGGCCGGAGGGGGCACCCGGTGCGCGCCTACCTGTCGGTCGAGGAGATCGTCGACGCGGCGCGCAGGGCCGGGGCGGACGCCGTGTACCCCGGGTACGGCTTCCTGTCCGAGAACCCGGATCTGGCCCGGGCCTGCGAGGACGCCGGGATCACGTTCATCGGTCCCGGCGTCGGCGTGCTGGAGCTGACCGGCAACAAGGCGCGCGCGGTCGCCGCGGCCCGTGCGGCGGGCGTGCCGGTCCTGGGGTCGTCGCAGCCGTCGACCGACGTGGACGAGCTGACGGCGGCCGCGGAGGCGATCGGCTTCCCGTTGTTCGTCAAGGCGGTCGCCGGAGGCGGCGGGCGCGGAATGCGGCGAGTGGACGACCCCGCGCACCTGCGCGAGGCCATCGAGGCGGCGTCCCGCGAGGCCGAGTCCGCCTTCGGCGACGCCACGGTGTTCCTGGAGAAGGCCGTCGTCGACCCCCGCCACATCGAGGTGCAGATCCTCGCCGACGGACAGGGCGACGTCATCCACCTGTTCGAGCGGGACTGCTCGGTGCAGCGACGCCATCAGAAGGTCGTCGAACTGGCCCCGGCGCCCAACCTCGCCCCTGCGATCCGGGACCGCATCTGCGCCGACGCGGTCGCCTTCGCGCGCAGCATCGGCTACCGCAACGCCGGCACCGTCGAGTTCCTGCTCGACCGGGACGGCAACCACGTCTTCATCGAGATGAACCCGCGCATCCAGGTCGAGCACACGGTGACCGAGGAGGTCACCGACGTCGACCTGGTCCAGGCCCAACTGCGTATCGCCTCCGGCGAGACCCTGGCCGACCTCGGTCTCGCGCAGGACAGGATCCACCTGCGGGGTGCCGCACTGCAGTGCCGGATCACCAGCGAGGACCCGGCCAACGGGTTCCGGCCGGACACCGGCACCATCAGCGCGTACCGCTCGCCGGGCGGCTCCGGCATCCGGCTGGACGGCGGCACCGCCTTCGTCGGCTCGGAGATCAGCGCCCACTTCGACTCCATGCTGGTGAAACTGACCTGTCGGGGACGCGACTTCGCCACCGCGGTGCGACGCGCCCGGCGTGCGGTGGCCGAGTTCCGCATCCGCGGCGTGGCCACCAACATTCCGTTCCTGCAGGCGGTCCTCGACGACCCGGACTTCCAGGAGGGCCGGGTCACCACGTCGTTCATCGAGGAGCGCCCGCATCTGCTGACCGCGCGCCACTCCGCCGACCGCGGCACCCGCCTGCTCACCTACCTCGCCGACGTCACGGTCAACAAGCCGCACGGCGAGCGCCCGCACCTGATCGCCCCCACGACCAAACTGCCGGACATCGCGAACGGCGTACCGCCCGCCGGGTCGAAGCAGCAGCTGACCGAGCTGGGGCCGGAGGGCTTCGCGCGGCGGCTGCGGGAATCACCCGCGGTGGCCGTCACCGACACCACCTTCCGGGACGCCCACCAGTCCCTGCTGGCCACCCGGGTGCGGACGAAGGATCTGCTGGCCGTTGCCCCGGCCGTGGCTCAGACGCTGCCGCAACTGCTTTCGCTGGAGTGCTGGGGCGGCGCCACCTACGACGTAGCCCTGCGCTTCCTGTCCGAGGACCCATGGGACCGCCTTGCCCGCCTGCGTGAGGCGGTGCCCAACATCTGCCTGCAGATGCTGCTGCGCGGCCGCAATACGGTCGGCTACACCCCGTACCCCACGGAGGTCACCACTGCCTTCGTCGAGGAGGCCACCCGGACCGGTATCGACATCTTCCGCGTCTTCGACGCGCTCAATGACGTCGCCCGGATGCGGCCGGCGATCGACGCCGTACGCGAGACCGGATCGGCCGTCGCCGAGGTGGCCCTGTGCTACACCTCGGACCTGTCCGACCCGGCCGAGAATCTCTACACCCTCGACTACTACCTCCGGCTCGCCGAGCAGATCGTCGAGGCCGGCGCGCACGTCCTGGCGATCAAGGACATGGCCGGGCTGCTCCGGGCACCCGCCGCCGCGAAACTGGTGACCGCGCTGCGCAGGGAGTTCGAGCTGCCCGTCCACCTCCACACCCACGACACGGCCGGCGGTCAGCTGGCCACCTACCTGGCCGCGATCAACGCGGGCGCCGACGCCGTGGACGGAGCGGTGGCCTCGATGGCGGGCACCACCTCGCAGCCCTCGCTGTCGGCGATCGTCGCGGCCACCGACCACTCCGAGCGGCCGACCGGGCTGAGCCTGCGGGCGGTCGGCGACCTCGAACCGTACTGGGAGATCGTGCGCAGGATCTACGCGCCGTTCGAGGCCGGCCCGGCCTCGCCCACCGGGCGTGTGTACGACCACGGGATCCCCGGCGGCCAGCTGTCCAACCTGCGCGTCCAGGCAAGGGAGTTGGGCCTCGGCGACCGCTTCGAGGACATCGAGGCGATGTACGCCGCGGCCGACCGTATTCTCGGCCGCCTGATCAAGGTCACACCGTCGTCCAAGGTGGTCGGCGACCTCGCCCTGCACCTCGTCGGCGCCGGCGTCCCACCCGAGCGGTTCGCGGCCGAGCCCGGCGCGTACGACATCCCGGACTCCGTGATCGGGTTTCTGCGCGGCGAGTTGGGCGACCCGCCCGGCGGCTGGCCGGAGCCGTTCCGCAGCAAGGCCCTCAAGGGCCGCGCCGCGCCCAGGCCGGTCGCCGAACTGTCCGCCGGGGACCGCGACGGACTGGAAAAGGACCGGCGCGCCACCCTCAACCGGCTGCTGTTCCCCGGACCGGCGAAGGAGTTCGAGGCGCACCGCGAGGCCTACGGAGACACCGGAGTCCTGCCGAGCACGGACTTCTTCTACGGCCTGCGGCCGGGCGAGGAGCATGAGGTGGACCTCGAGCCCGGGGTGCGGCTGCTCATCGCACTGGAGGCGATCGGCGAAGCGGATGAGCGCGGTATGCGCACCGTGATGGCCACGCTCAACGGGCAGCTCCGGCCCATCCAGGTGCGCGACCGCTCGGTGGCTTCGGAACTGCCGGCCGCGGAGAAGGCCGACAAGTCCGACCCGAAACATGTTGCCGCGCCGTTCGCCGGGGTGGTGACGCTGTCGGTCGCGGCCGGAGACCGCGTCGAGGCGGGCGCGACCATCGCGACGATCGAGGCGATGAAGATGGAGGCCGCCATCACCGCTCCGGTCGCCGGAGCGGTGCACCGTCTGGCCATCAACTCCGTTCAACAGGTCGAGGCGGGTGACCTCCTGATGGTGATCGACCAAGGGCTGTCCCGCCAGGGATGACGGCACAGCCCTTGGACCCTGTGAGAGTGATCGCCAGGGACTCAGGGGCCGTGCAGTCGCCCGCCCCGCTCCGGGACGCCATGGCCGGGAGATGCACCGGCCGGGAGGGTTCACCGCGCATGCGACGATCCCGCGGTGAATCCTCCCGACCGTCATTCCGTCGCAGAGCGCGCCTTCATGACCAACGCGTTGGAGTCGACATCCTGCCCGGTGTACGAGGTGACTGGACGAGCCGCTGGTTTCCCGCACCTGCCGCGGAGCCGGCGGCCGCCCTGCCGCCCATCGTCGACCGGGGCTGGATCGAGGCGTGCCCTGTCATTCCCTGGACCGCTCCCGACGGGAGGCACGGCTGCCGGCACGGCACGCCCCTTGCAGGGGAGGAACTGCCGGTGCTCCCGGCCGACGCCGACAACGGGGAGTACCCCGACAGTGGCGAGTGGATCGGCTGTCTGACGCCCGCCCTCACCGAGGGACGTCAGATCCCCTCGTGAGCCGAGGACGGTCACTGCTCCCGCATGCCCCACGGAGAGCCATACGCGCTGAGCAGGTCCAGGAAGGGGCGGGCGGGGAAGGCCTCCGGGCCGAGGACTCCCGAGCCGGTCCACGCGCCCGTGGCCAGGAGTTCGAGGGCGACGACCGGGTTGACGGCCGTCTGCCACACCACCGCCTGGGAGCCGTACTCGGCCATCGACCACTGGTTGTCGACCACGTGGTAGAGGTAGACCTCGCGCGGCGCGCCGTCCTTGGTGCCGCGCACCCAGGTGCCCGCGCAGGTCTTGCCGTGCATGCGCTCGCCCAGCGTCGCCGGGTCCGGCAGGCAGGCGGCCACGACGTCGCGGGGCGACACACCCACCGGGCCCGCAGCGCTCGGCACGGTCACCGGGTCGGTGCGGTCCAGGCCCAGGAGGTGCAGCGTCCTGAGGGTCTGGATGAATTCCTCGCCCAGGCCGTACTTGAAGGTCACGCGCCGTGCGTCGATCCAACGGGGGACAAGCAGCACCTCCTCGTGCTCCACGTTCACGCACTCGACCGGGCCGATGCCCTCGGGGAAGTCGAACACCTCCGGCTCGCTGAAGGGCGCGGTGGTGAACCAGCCGCGGTCCGCTTCGTAGACGACCGGCGGATTGAGGCACTCCTCGATGGTGGTCCAGATGCTGAAGGAGGGTGCGAACTCGTAGCCGTCGACGGTGAGGTTCGCGCCGTCGCGGATGCCGATCTCCTCGATCTCGTCGAAGAGTTCGTCGGCCGCGTACCGCGCGAAGACATCGGACAGCCCCGGCTCCACGCCCATGCCGACGAGGGCCAGCGCGCCCGCCTTCTCCCAGTCGGCGGCCTGCGCGAACTGGGTGTCGCCGAGCATGACCCCGCACTCCTCGTACGGCCGCTCGGGGTGCGGGCGCGACAGAGACATCGCCATGTCGAGATAGGTTGCGCCGGCCGCGAGCGCCGCCTGGAAAAGCGGCATCACGAACCGCGGGTCGGTGGCATTGACCAGGACGTCGCACCCGTGCCGCGTCAGCAGCGCCGTCACCGCGTCCTGATCGGACGCGTCGACGTGCTCGGCACGGAAGCGGCCCGCGCTGCCCGCGAGGGCAGCGACCGCCGCCTCGGCCCGGCTCAGGTCGTAGTCGGCCACGACCATCTCGTCGAAGAACGATCGCCGGGCCGCGATCCGGGTGATCGCGGTGCCCACTCCGCCGGCTCCCACAAGCAGAACACGCATGACACGGACTTCCTCTCTGTGGAAAAGGGGCATGCCCGCGCGGACCGGAGATGCGGCGCCCCTGCCGGGAGATCCAACGCCGGGTACTCGGATAAGGTCAATGGTGTTGGCATAAGGACCGGGAGAGGAGGCGGCAGTGGCGAAAGCGGTGGTGCCCGAGGAGAAACGGCGGCGCCGCCGTCCCACCAGGAGCGGCACCGTGCTGTCCGAGCAACTGATCGTCGAGACCGCCCTGCGCATGCTGCGCGAGCACGGCAGCGCGGGACTCACCGCCCGCCGTCTCGGCCTGGCTCTGGACGCCGACCCCAGCACCCTCTACCGGTACTTCCGCGGCATGGACGATCTGACCCTTGCCATCGGCGACGCCCTCGTTGGGCAGGCCCTGCAGGGCTGGCGGCCCACGGGGGAGTGGCGGTCGGATCTGCGCGGCCTCGGGCTGCGCATCCACGCCGTGTATGTCGGGCATCCGCAGGCGGCACTGCTGACCGCGAACCGGGTCACAGGCCGGGCCCACGAGCTGGCGGCCGACGAGGCCATCCTTGACGTACTCCGCACGGCGGGGTTCCCGCTGCCGGACACGGTACGGATCTACCACGCCTTCATCGACCAGACCCTGGCCTTCGCCGCGCTCGACGCCGCCTCGCTGGCCCTGCCACGCGAAAGCCTCAGCGCCGACGAGGACATGTGGCGCTCGACGTACGCCCGCCTGCCGCGCACCACACACCCCCGGATCGCCGAGGCGGCGCCCCTCCTGGCGACCCGCATGGTCGACAGCGCCTATCCCACGGCCCTGGAGATGCTGCTGGACGGCGCCGCAGCGCAGTGGGAGGCACTGAGTGCCCGGCGATAGAGGAGGATCGTCCGGGGTCGTTGCGGCGGACCCCTCCGCCCCGGCCGACCCAGAGGCCTTCCTGGCACTCCCAGGCCCCCGGCCATGCGGTCGGTCGTCGCGACCGGGCCGGCGCAGGCCGCGGCCACCGCTGCCGGCCGCGCACAGGGCGAGAGCAGCGGCGTCATGAAGGTGGCATCTCGCCAGGGGAGCCGGCTCATCGGGAAACCGACCTGCCGGAAGCGGGCGCCGGAGCATACCGGCTGCCAGGGCCACGCGGGAGGGCCGGACGGGCTTGCTCGGCCCGACGCGGGCCGCCCGGCCGGAAAGCCGGGCGACCACGCCGTGCAGGTCACGTGGTGTGCTTGATTTCGATGTGCTTCGCCTCCGCCTTCTCCTCGCCGAGGCCGACGCTGACGGTCAGCATGCCGTCGACGTATTCGGCCTGAACGTCGTTCTCGTCCGCGCTCTTGGGCAGGGTGAGACTGCGCGTGAGGGATCCGTAGCGGATCTCGCTGCGATTCTTGTCCACCTCGCGCTCGGTGCGCTCGGCCTTGATGGTGAGGATGCCGTCCTCGACCGTGACGTCCAGATCCTTGACCTCGATGCCCGGGAGTTCCGCGCGAACGACGTACCGGCCGTTCTCGGTGAACTCCTCGATTCTCATGGTGTACAGATCGGCCATTGCCGGCATGGTGAATCGAGTGGGGAAGGCCTCGAACCAGTCCGGCAGATCTGGGAACGGGAACTTCTGCTTGCGTGCGAGTACAGCCATGCCCAGACCTCCTCGGTTTTGCGGTTACGACATGTCCAGTCCACCGCGCCAGGCTCTCGAACGCAGGGGCCGAACAGTCCGCAACGTGGGTCCGAAGGTCCCTGGAGCTCGCCCTTTCTTTGGGGGAACAGCTCTCTGAACGGGGGCCGCTCGGTCCTCCGCCTCGCCGTCCATGTGCGTACCGTGCAGGTATGAGCTGTGGCCGCAGCCCATGGCTGCTGCCCCGCGCACGCAGACAGTGGAGGAAGCCATGACAGCTGCCAGTGAACCACTCCCGATCATGGTCGGCATCGACGCCGTGGAGCCGGCCGATGCGGCCCTGGCCTGGGCCACCGACGAAGCCGCCCGCCGTGGGGTGCGCCTTCATCTGGTCCACGCGGTGTTGCCCGTGACCCATCACGTACGCGGCGTCGAGGAGACGGCACACCACAAGGCCTTGCGCCAGCTGGGCGACGAGGCGCTCGACAAGGCGACGGCTCGTTCCCATGAGCGGCATCCGGGTCTTGAGGTGACGACCTTCATCACGGATGGCAATCCGGCCCAGGTCCTGGTTCGGAGGTCTGCTCACGCGCGGCTGGTGGTCCTCGGCTCGCGTCGGCTGGGCCGGCTGGGGGAGATGCTCAGTGCTGCCTCGACGACCGTTCCGGTCAGTGCGTACGCTGCGTGCCCGGTGGCCGTGGTGCCGGAAGCCGGGCGCACTGAGGACGAGCCGCCGTACCTGGTGGTCGGGGTGGACGCCAGCCGGTCGGCCGATGCCGCGCTGGATCACGCCTTGGAGGCCGCTGCCTCGCGAGGCGCCTCCGTGCGTGCGGTGTGGGTGTGGCAGAGGCGTCTGCCGGGGCTTTTCGATGAGGACGCTGCGCTTGAGGCCTGCCACAGGCAGCTGCATGAAGCAACCGCGGGGCGGTCCCCTGCCTACCGAGATGTTCCGCTGAGCCACGCGGTGCTGCGGGGGCATCCTGTCGAGGCGTTGGCGGAGGCTTCGGAGCATGCGCTCGCTGTGGTCGTCGGCCGCCGTGGCCGGGAGGGTTTCACCGGTATGCGGCTGGGCTCCGTCCCGCACGGTCTGCTCCACAGGGCCGCCTGCCCCGTGATCACTGTGCCTCCGCCGGCCGACGAAGGGATCTGAGACCGGGTCCGACCGCTTACCGCACCGGCCGACTGCGCGACCGACGAGCGTTTCAGCGGGCGCCGAGAAGAGGTGGGACGGGGTGGCGCAGCCCCATGGAGGTGGTCCCGTCGACGGTGACCTCGCCCCGTTCCGACGCTGCCGCCGACAGGCCTGCTCCCCGCCCGGCAACAGTCCGCGCTGCAGCCAGGTCCCGGCTTCCGCCAGCTGTTGGTGCCCGGCGAGGCCCGCCGTCTCCTCGGCCCGCCGCGAGGAGGTGTGCGCGGTCCAGCAGGATTCGGAGCGTGCGCTCCAGCGGTGCCCAGGCTGCGCCGCAGGCGCAGGCGTCCCGCACGTCCTGACGGGACGCCTGCGACGCTTCGTGTCATTCGGCCCCTTCTCCCTTCTCGCCACCCGTTTGTGTCCTGTCGCTCCTGATGGGGCCGTCCGCCGCGGCGCATGGGCCGACCGGCCCTTGGCCCCGGCCCCGGCAGCGGAAGACTGGGAACGTAGGCCAACCCGGCCGAGTAAGGAGCCCACCGTGTCTGAGCACGAGAAATTCTCGGCAGGGGCCGACGCCCGGCGCGAGGCGCCGGGGAAGGCGCCGCGGCCCGACGAACCGCTGCGGCAGGACATGCTGCTCCGCTACCTCGGCGCGGTCACCACGGTGTCTGCGGAGCGGGCCGCGGCACGGCGCCCGACAGCTCCCGAGGCGGCTCCGACCGAGCAGGTGGGAGAGAAAGCCGCCGCCGTGTCCGGCGTCGAACCCGCCCCGCTACTGGTGCGTGACGTCATGGACGTACCGGCCGCGTCGGTGCGGGGCGACATGCCGTTCCTGGACATCGCCCGGAGCCTGAGCCGTGAACACGTCGGGTCCCTGCCGGTGGTCGACGGCGAGGGCCGGGTGATGGGCGTGGTGTCGGAATCCGACCTGCTGGCCAAGGCCGCGGTGGAGGCGTCCGGGTACAGCCCGGGCCCGATCGGCCGGCTGAGGGAAAGGCGGCTGCACGACAAGGCCCGCGCGGAAACCGCCGAAGTTCTGATGACCACTCCGGCTGTCACCGTGTTCCCCGGATCGGCGGTCGCGGAAGCGGCCTGGCTGGTTTCCTTGTCCCGCCTCAAGCGTCTGCCGGTGACGGACCAGGATGGTCGTCTGGTCGGTGTTGTCCACAGGAACGCGCTGCTCAACGCCCTGATACGTGATGACACGAGGATTCGCGAGGAGATCGATTCCAGGATCCTCGCCAAGGACTTCCCGGACGCGCGGACCACCCTGGAGGTCACCGTACGCGACGGCGTGGTGGACCTCGGTGGCCGGATGGCGGAAGCCGATGTTCCGCGGCTCCTTGCGCAGATCAAGGGCATCGGAGACGTGACCGAAGTGATCGATCACGTGAGCCGCGTGTGAGACAGGCCGACGAGGGCGCGTGCGCTCGGCGTCACAGTGTGCTGCCGCTCCCGTGGGGCGCGTACAGATCAAGGAGGCGGATACGTGCCGCCTGCAGCCGGTGGGCGAGAACCCGGCCCACCCACTGACCGATCGCTGAGCCGAACGCCGGGTCGGCATCCATCATCATGCGTACGGTCACGGCGTCGAACCTCTCGGCGCGGACCGGTGTCATCGCCTTGGCGCCCAACTGCCAGACATACGGTGGGAACAGCCAGGAACAGCCCACGAGTTCACCGAAGCCGAGGCTCTCGATCACAGCAGGGCGCTGTCCGGGGACGGGGACGTCGAGCGTGACTGTTCCCGAGCGAATGATCCAGAAATGATCAGCGGGACTGCCTTCCTCGAAGATGTGGGTCCCCTCGGGAATGTTGACCTCCCGCGCGATCCCGAGCAGCCGTGCACGGTGCTCGGCGGACAGGACGGCCGTCATGCGGGTGGGGGTGGGGGTGCTCATCGCGGGCCTCCGTCTTGAGTGCGGCGCCTTGTCTCTGCTCTGCTCCCAGGGTCGTCGAGCGGTCGACCGCCGGGCAGGGGCCGAATGGCCCACCCGCGACCCGTCACGGCCCGGTCGTGCCGGAACCCGGTAGCTGTCCACGTCCACGATTCCTTGGGCCAGGGGCTGCAGCGTGGCCTGCAAGCAGTGCTCCGGGGAACTCTCACCACAGCCGGGTGGCCATCCGCTCAGCGCTGTCACGGTTCGATCGCCACCAGGCCGGCGGCGATGCGCACGGCCCACTCGGCAATCCGCTCGAAGTCGCGGAAGCCCCCTCCGCGTCCCTGCTCGAGGAGCATCCGGGCGGCGCGCCCGCGTGCACCCGCCTGCAGTCGGCTGTCGAACCTGACGTGTTCCTCGGCGCCGAGTTGCGCCCCGCCCTGCGGGCCCCGTCCACGCCGCCAGGCGAGGGACCGGACGGTGACCTCGTCGACACCTGCTCCAGCACCTCCGTCGGACCGATCACGGGCATCGCCACCGCCCCTGCCGCGGCCGGCGGAACCCTCGGGTGAGGGATGCGCCGCAGGAAAACCACAGGCGACTTGACACTCACTGTCCCGGCACACGAACAGAGCCCCGCCGCGTGGTGGGGCACTCGCCGCTGCGAGTCGCAATCGCGTTCAAGGCCTGGCCAAAGAAGGGCCCGTGCGCAAGGATCACGCTCGCACCACGAAGTCACCCCCCGCTGTTCGACACACCACGCACCACATCCCACCACGAGAGGTGTACATGGCTCGCCGCACACCCCGCGGCCTGATCGCCGCGGCCACCGCCACCGTGGCTCTGCTCGCTCCGGCCGGAGCGGCCTCGGCCTCGGGCACCGCCCCGGCCGACCCACAGGCCCGCATATTCATGGTCAACCCCGTCCAGTCCTCGGGCGATCAGTCGCTCTCCGATGCGAAGGACTCGGCCGACGCGGTCCCCGCCTCGAGCTATGCCTCCGCCGCGCTGCGCAATCTCGACGGCAGTGGCGGACTCTCCGGACGATGGGCCTCCATCAGGTCGGAGACCGGCGCCCCCGTAAGGACTGCCGACGCCGGCACGTATACCCGGCACGACGACCAGTTCGAGCAGGTCATGGCCTATTTCTGGGTCAACGAGGCACAGGAGTACCTGCAGGGCCTCGGCTTTGGCAGCGAACTGCCCGGTGCCAACAACCGTGCGCAGCCCGTCCGTATCAACCAGTGGGGTGCGGACAACTCCTTCTTCACCGACAAGAAGGCCGAGATCCGCTTCGGCAAGGGCGGCGTGGACGACGCCGAGGACGCCGAGGTGATCGTTCACGAGTACGGACACGCGGTGCACAACGCCCAGGTGCCCGGCTTCGGTACCTCACCGGAGGCGGGGGCGATCGGTGAGGCCTTCGGCGACTACCTGGCGGTCGAGGTCGGCGCCCATGCGGACGCCCGGTACGGCTGGCCCATGAAGACCGACCTGGCATGCGTCGCCGACTGGGACTCGGTCACCTACAGTGCCGCCCCGCACTGCCTGCGCCGCATCGACGGGAACAAGGTGTACGGGGACCGGATGGGCGAGGTGCACGCGGACGGCGAGATCTGGTCCCGCGCACTCCTGGACATCCGGGGAGCGCTCGGCCCCAGGGTGGCCGACCGCATCATTGTCAACGCGCAGTTCGGCTTCGCGCCCGACACCAGCTTCGAGGACGCGGCGTTGACGACGATCGCGACGGCGCAGCGCATGTACGGCAAGAGCGCGGCGGACGCGGCCCGTGCCGCGTTCAAGGCCCGCGAGATCCCTGGCATCCGGTAAGGAGAGCCGCGGCGGTCGCCCCTTCCCTCGGCGGCCCTCGGCGTGGTCTCGCGTCGGGCTGAAGTCCGTTGCGAGGCCACGCGCCGACCGGATCAATCATGCGATCGGCCGCGGAGTTCGAGATTCCGAAGAGCGGCGAGAGCAGCCGTGGTTGTCAGGTTCGTGCGTCGGTACGCGGTCATCAGCGGTACGTGGTTCTCCCAGGAGGAGACTCCAGGCCCCCTTGCGGATGCGGCCGACACGAGCGGCACGGGATGGGATCAGTCCTCCACGGCACCGGGCAGCGGGCCGGGCTCTGTGCGCAACTCTGCGAGTGTCGGGAGCCACTGACCAACTTCGATCCGTCATGTGGGGCACGCGTCATGTCAGGCCTGTGGCGGAGGAACGGACGCACTGACCTGGTCCGCCTGGGGACGGCACCACGATGCCACCGCGCGCCGGAGCGCTACCGAAAGCGCAGGTCAGGACACGATATACCGCTGCTTGCCGACGTCGCGCCGTGGTGCGAGGTGTAGGTCCGCAAGTCGACCGACCACCCGGCATCGACCTGTGTACGTCCCCGCCAATTCAACGGCTGCGCCTCGCACTTGAGTGGTTCTGGGCATGTGCCGCACAACTGCCTTCACAAGACCTTCACGTTCTCGGGCAACAGAGTGCGCGGGCTCCCATCCGCACCCGCGGCAGGCTTTGCCGCTGGTCGGAGCGGACCGGTGAGGCCATCACGATGGAGGCCGTCACCCGGCGTTCAGGCCCTCACGCAATCCGATCAGGAAGCCGGGATTCTCACCTCTCCCAGGGGCTGCGCTGCCGAACCGACACGATGCCTGACCCAGTCGCCGCCCTTACGGTGGTGGGATGGCAGTGATCAACGGTTGGAGACGCGGAGCACGAGCCCGGCCTGGCGCGGTGGACGCGCTGGTGTCGACTGTGCTGTTCGTGTTGTCGAGCGTGGCTTCTGCTGTTGTGCCGGACGAGCACCGGATTGCGTTCCGGTGGCCAGGCGTGGTGCTGGCGGCCATCGGCTGCGCGGCGTTGATGTGGCGACGTCGTCACCCGTTCGGCGTACTGGCTGTCGCGGTTGGCTGCGGGGTCGCATTTCAGGTGCTCGGATTCCGGGAAAGTCCACTGGTGTCGAGCCCGGTCGTGGTGTCCGTCTACACCGTGGCCGTGCGGACCGACCGGCGCACCACCTGGACCACGGTGGGGGTCACGGCTGCCGTCCTGGTGGGGGCGGCCGTGGTGTTTGCCCCGGGATCCTGGCTGGAGCCGGAGAAGGCGGTGATGCTGGCGTGGACGGCTTTGGCGGCTGCCATCGGGGACGCGGTGCGGTCGCGCCGCGCCTATGTGGCGGCCGTGGAGGAACGGGCGGAGAACGCGGAGCGGACCCGTGAGCAGGAGGCGCAGCAGCGGGTGGCGGCCGAGCGGGTCCGGATCGCGCGCGAGCTCCACGACGTCGTCGCGCACCACATCGCCTTGATCAACGCTCAGGCAGGCGTCGCCGTCCATCTTGCGGAGCGGCAGCCGGAACAGACACTCGCCGCCCTGGAGACTATCCGGGACACCAGCCGGTCGGCACTGGACGAGCTGCAGGTGACCGTAGGCCTGTTGCGGCAGTCCGGTGATCCGGCGGCGCCGCGCGATCCGATGCCGGGTCTGACGCAGCTACCGGCCCTCCTTGCGTCGTTCGAAGGCGCCGGCCTGGCTGTCCGGCACAGCCAGCGCGGTATCAGCGAACCGCTGACGCCGGCGGTGGACCTGGCCGCGTACCGCATCGTGCAGGAGGCCCTGACCAATGTGCACAAGCACGCCGGTGCGGACCACGCCCGATTGTTCCTGCATTACCGACCCGAATGGCTGACGATCACCGTCGAGGACGACGGACGCGTCGGACCGCACCACCACCCCCAGCAGGGGACCGGCCACGGGCTGATCGGCATGCGTGAGCGCGCTGCCATCGTCGGGGGCACGCTGTACGCGGGAGCCCGCCCGCAGGGCGGTTTCGCCGTGACTGCCGATCTGCCCCTGCGAGCCGGCACAGCAACGGGCGATCCGGCAACGGGCGATCCGGCAACGGACAGACAGCCGAGGAGAGATGGGTATGACGATCCGGGTACTGCTCGCCGATGACCAGGCCCTGCTACGGGGCACGTTCAGGATGCTGTTCGATTCCGCGGACGACATGGAGACCGTGGGCGAGGCGTCCAACGGCTGCGAGGCGGTGGAGCTGGCGAATGCGCAGCGCCCGGATGTGCTCCTGATGGACATCCGCATGCCCGAGATGGACGGTCTCGGCGCGACGAGGCTGATCAGTGAGTCGGAGGACCTCGCCGGGGTGAAGGTCCTCATCCTGACCACCTTCGAGAACGACGAGTACGTTGCTGAGGCGCTGCGTGCGGGTGCGAGCGGCTTTCTCGGCAAGGGCACGCGGCCCGAGGAACTTCTCGATGCCGTGCGCACGGTCGCCGCCGGGGAGGCGCTGCTGTCCCCGTCGGCCACCCGAGCGCTGATCACGCGATTCCTGACGCAGCCGGAACCGTTCCCGGCGGCCATGCACGAGCGACTGAAGTGCCTGACGCCACGGGAACGCGATGTCCTGGGGCTCGTCGCACTGGGCCTGTCGAACGATGAGATCGCCGATCGCCTGGTCATCAGCCCGCTGACCGCCAAGACCCACGTCAACCGGGCCATGACCAAATTGGCGGCTCGTGACCGGGCCCAGCTGGTGGTCATCGCCTACCAGTGCGGTCTGGTCAGCACGGCGATGGAGCCAAAACGTCCATCAGCATCCGTGTAGTCCCCGGCACGGGTACGCGCCGCGTTCCGTCCCAGCCGTAGGCCGGAGTCTTCGGTACCACGGACGTGGTATCCGGGAATCGCTGCGCGGGGACGATGCGCGAGGGGCCGGTTTCGGGCGAAAGTGAGGTCGTGAACGGAGGTTTCGCCATGATCGAGGCCCACGGCCTGACCAAGAGGTACGGCGACAGGACAGCCGTCGAGGACGTGTCCTTCACGGTGCGCCCCGGCATCGTGACGGGGTTCCTCGGACCCAACGGGGCCGGCAAATCCACCACCATGCGGCTGATCCTGGGCCTGGACGCCCCAACCGCCGGGCATGTCACCGTCAACGGCAGTCCTTACGCATCGCACGAAGCGCCCCTGCACGAGGTCGGGGCGATGCTGGAGGCCCGCGCCATCCACACCGGCCGTACCGCCTACCACCACCTGCTGGCCCTGGCTGCCACCACAGGCATCCCCCGCCGGCGCGTGAACGAGGTCATCGACCTCGTCGGCCTGCGGGAGGTCGCCAACAAGCGGGCCGGCGGGTTCTCCCTGGGCATGGGCCAGCGCCTCGGCATCGCCAGCGCGCTTCTCGGCGACCCCGCCACTGTCATCCTCGACGAGCCGGTCAACGGCCTCGACCCGGAGGGCATCCAGTGGATCCGGAATCTCCTGAAGAGCCTGGCGGGGGAGGGGCGCACGGTGTTCGTCTCGTCGCATTTGATGAGCGAGATGGCGCTCACCGCCGAACATCTTGTCGTCATCGGGCGTGGCCGGCTCATCGCCGACACCTCGGTCGAGGAATTCATCCGCAGCGCGGCCCACACCGTGGTGCGCGTGCGGTGCCCGGACATCGCTCGCTTGAAGCGTCTGCTGGCTGGTCCGGACGTCACTCTCACCACCTGCGCGCCGTACACCATGGAGGTCGTCGGCCTGACGAGCGACCAGATCGGCTCAATCGCCGCCGGTCACGGGCTCACCCTGCTCGAACTGTCCCCCCAGAGGATTTCCCTGGAGGAGGCATTCATGGAACTGACCCGGGACGCGGTCGAGTACCGCGCCAACACCACCGACGAGCCGGTCGCAGCAAGGAGCGCGTCATGACCACGAGCCTCACGCGCCCGCCCACCTCGGCAGTGCGCCCCGGCAAGGTGACTCTGCCGCGGGTTCTCACGTCCGAATGGATCAAGTTGCGCACCGTGCGTTCCACGTCGATCACCTTGCTGACCGCCGTGGCGGCGATGGTCGGGTTGGGCATGCTGGTGAGTCACCTGCGGGCGGGCCACCTCGACGCGCGGGAACTGGCGCACTTCAACGGAGCCGAGGTCAGCCTGAGCATGTACCGGCCCGCGCAGTTGGCCATCGGTGTTCTCGGAGTCCTGGTGTTCACGGGCGAGTACTCCACTGGAATGATTCATGCGACACTCACGGCCGTCCCCAGGCGGCTGCCCATGCTGGTGGCCAAGGCCGCCGTCTTCACCGGTGTTGTCCTCGTCCTGATGACCGCGGCCTCCTTCGCCGCCTTCTTCGGGGGCCAGGCTGTCCTGTCCTCCGCTCACCTGGCCACGCATCTCTCCGACCCCGGCGTCACCCGCGTGGTCTTCGGTACCGCCCTCTACCTCACCGTCGTCGGACTGTTCGGCGTCGCGCTGGGCGCCATCATCCGCAGCTCCGCGGGAGCCATCGCCACGCTGGCGGGCATCCTGCTCGTTCTGCCCGGACTGGGGGCCCTGCTTCCGGCCGACTGGGCGCAGCTCGTCGACCCCTACCTGCCCAGCAACGCCGGACAAGCCGTGCTCCTTGTCGTCCCCGATCCCGCGATGGCCCCCTGGACAGGTCTGTCACTCTTCGCCGGATACGCAGCCGCCCTCCTGGGCATCGCCGCCTGGCTCCTCAAGCGACGCGACGCCTGACCAGCGCGCGAGGAAGCCGTACCAGAGCGCCACAGGCTCGTCCCCGCGCCGGGGGGGCGGAGGGCGCGGGGCACATGCCTCGCCGTTCACCACCGTTCTTTCGGGCTGCGGTCCCGGCAGCGGGCACACCCGAACATCAGGTGACGCAGGGGCTCGCCCAACGGCCGGCGCGGGACCCCGGGTGTGGCCCGCGCCAGGCACCTTGCTCGGCGGCCACGGCACCGCGTGCCACTGCCGCCCTCCCCACTCGGCCACGGGGACACGCCGCCGGCCGCACACGATCCGGTAGCCCGGCCCGTCGGGCTCACGCGCACATCGAAGGCGCTCCACACCCATCAGGACGTCGTCGCCGAACAACGTCCGCCACGGACGTCGCCGAGGCAGGACCCGGATGACGCCCCCGCCTGAACCCCATGGCCGCGCCGTCCGCGCGGACCCGCAGTACCGAAAGGACACCCGCCATGTTCACCTCCCCGCAGGAATGCCGCACGGTCCGTGAGCTGCTGGCTGGATACGCACTCAACGCCCTCGCGCCCGAGGAAGCCACTCGGGTCTGCGCCCACCTGACAACCTGCCCCGATTGCCGGGACGAACACGACTGCCT
>NZ_JBFAJH010000027.1:0-92943 GCF_040655115.1 Streptomyces atratus
GCGGCGGTCCCAGTCATGGCCGGTGGCGACCAGCAGGGAGCGGGCCCTGGCCCATCTGCCCTGAGCGAACTGCCCTCGTACGTCGATGAGTTCGGCCGTACGGCCGTGTGCGGGGCCGACAGCCTCTCAGGACGTCCTGAGCGCGGCGGCCATCTCGGCCAGCCGCTCCGGCGACGCCGAGCCGGTGACGACCGTGGTCGCGCCCTTGTCGTGGCGCACGAGGGCGTCGTACTTCGGGCCCTCCCAGCGCTGCCACGTCTCACCCGCGACCTGCTGCGTGCGCCCGGTGTTCCGCGCGTCCTGGCTGACCTCGGACACGTACTTCTTCGCCGGGGACGTCGACTGCTCCACCGCGACGTACTTGCCGTCCGGGTCGAGGAAGCCCAGGTGCCAGCCGTTGTCCGCCTCGCGCTGGTAACTGACCGAGGTCGGCTTCCAGTCCTTGGACAGGCCGGCCGGAGCAGCCACCGGGTACGGAGCCGCGCGCCTGGCCGTCACGAGCTCCACGCGGTAGTCGACCGCCTTGATCGGGTTGGCCTTGTCGTCGTGCGGGACGAAAATGTAAACGACCCCCGCGACGGCGGAGATCACCGCCATCGACAGGATCATGTCCCGCGCTGTCTGCTTGCCTCGCTTGCTTGCCACGGGTCCATGGTCGCATCACACCCGACGGGGCCGACCGAGGGGCAGGAGGACGGGGTACCCGCCACATCCGGCCGCTCATACGTGACCCTGTCTGCTCATTTTATCGACCTGGCGATAGAGTCAGAGCACCCTCTTCCGGTCGTCGCCGTACAGAAAGGTGCGCTCCGATGTCCGAGCATCATCTGCCGTCCCAGCTAGAGGTCTCCCCGGAGGCCCCCGACCGCAACCTGGCCCTGGAACTGGTCCGGGTCACCGAGGCCGCCGCCATGGCTGCCGGGCGCTGGGTCGGCCGCGGCGACAAGATCGGCGCCGACGGCGCCGCCGTGAAGGCCATGCGGACCCTCGTCTCGACCGTCTCGATGAACGGCGTCGTCGTCATCGGCGAGGGCGAGAAGGACGAAGCCCCCATGCTGTTCAACGGCGAGCGGGTCGGTGACGGCACCGGCCCCGAGGTCGACATCGCCGTGGACCCGATCGACGGCACGACCCTGAATGCCAAGGGCATGCCGAATGCCATCGCCGTGCTGGCCGCCGCCGACCGCGGCTCCATGTTCGACCCGTCCGCGGTCTTCTACATGGACAAGCTGGTCACCGGCCCCGAGGCCGCCGACTTCGTCGACATCAACGCCCCGGTGGCGGTGAACATCCGCCGGGTCGCGAAGGCGAAGAACTCCTCCCCCGAGGACGTCACCGTCGTCGTCCTGGACCGTCCGCGCCACGAGGGCATCGTCAAGGAGATCCGGGAGACCGGCGCCCGCATCAAGTTCATCACCGACGGCGATGTCGCCGGCTCGATCATGGCCGCCCGCGAGGGCACCGGCGTCGATCTGCTGATGGGCATCGGCGGCACCCCCGAGGGCATCATCTCGGCGTGCGCCATAAAGTGCCTCGGCGGTGTCATCCAGGGCAAGCTCTGGCCGAAGGACGAGGCCGAGCGGCAGCGCGCGCTGGACGCCGGGCACGATCTGGACCGGGTGCTGTCCACGGACGACCTGGTCAGCGGCGACAACGTCTTCTTCGTCGCGACGGGCATCACGGACGGCGAGCTGATGCGCGGCGTGCGGTACCGCAGCGAGACGGCGACCACCGAGTCGATCGTGATGCGGTCCAAGTCCGGCACGATCCGGAAGATCGACTCGACCCACCGGCTGTCGAAGCTGCGCGCCTACAGCGCGATCGACTTCGACCGCGCGAAGTAGCTCGCGCGAAGCACGCGCGAGCGGGCCTCGCCCGGCCGGGAGAACGTGAAGAGGCGCCCCCCATGTGCGGTGGGGGCGCCTCTCCGCGTCGATGGCGGGCGGGGGGCTGCTCGTCGCGTCCGACGGGCCGACGCCTCCCGTATGGAACCGCTCGCCGCGTCCCGCGGGGCCGGTCCCGTTCAGTCCGCTCCGGTCCGGTCCTCTCCGGTCAGCCGGCTGCGGCGACGTGGCCGGCCGGGGCAGCGGCCTTGAGCTCCATCTCGCGCCGCCTGCGGCGGGCGAGCACCACACGGCGTTCGGCGGCGGTGAGGCCGCCCCACACTCCGTACGGTTCGGGCTGCACCAAGGCGTGTTCCTGGCACTCGATCATCACCGGACAGCGCGCGCAGACCCGCTTCGCGGACTCCTCGCGTGACAGTCGGGCAGCAGTCGGCTCCTTCGACGGGGCGAAGAACAGCCTGGCTTCGTCCCGGCGGCACACCGCCTCCGAGTGCCAGGGGCCGGCCTTGTCCTCCCGAGCAGGGGTGCGCGGGGTGGGGCCGGCAGCGACACGCAGGGGCTGATGCGGCGGTTGCAGCACGGTCTACTCCTGACGACGGCTTCGCGAGCGAGAGACGATGCAGCAGTCCCTACCCGTTGTGCGTGCGCCTATGCACCGAGTGGCACTGAGTTCCGGGCGGCGAAACGGTGATCGATCGGAAAATGGCCTGATTGGACGGGGTGCGGACCGGCGCGATGTGCCGTGGTTCAGAGCCTGTCGGGTGACCTTCGATCGGATGGCGGACGCGGCATGGTGCGTGCGATTCCAAGGCGCCGAGAGGGCCTTGGATGGGGTCTCCCCTGCTCGAACGAAGCTGAGAGCTTGGGGAAGGAGCTACCAGGGCATTTCGGCAACGCCGGAAGCGTGCGTGCCAGGGCGTGGCCGCCCGATCAGAGGTCACCCGACAGGCTCTCAGTGGCCGAGGTGTTTGCGCAGCTTGCTGTGGAGATCCGTGATCAGCTTCCCGCGCTTCGGCTTCGCCTCGACGTTGCCGAAGACCGAATAGCCGTTGACAACGACCACCGGCGCTTCCGGGTCTGCGGATTCCAGTGTGACCACTTCGAAATTGCCGAAGACGCCCGTCCCGCTGCCGCGCAGCGAGATGTTCTCCGGGACCTTGATCTCGACACTTCCGAAGATGGATGTCGCATTGATGACGGTGAGTCTCTGACCGAAAAGCGCCTCGGTCAGATCGATCTCCACGCTGCCGAAGAGCGAGAAGGCGTTCGTGCGGCCGCCGACCCGCCAACGACCCTTGCGGGTGGAACTGCTGAAGATCGCCACCAGATTGTCGGCCGGGCCGGCGGGCGCCTCGGGGCCGTACGCGTACGGAGCGGCGGACGACGGCAGGGCGGCGCCGCCGGGGGCCGGCAGATCCCGTACCAGCGGTTCGAGTTCACCGACGGTCTTGGCCCGGTAGACCGCGTCGACCCGCTCGGCATGCTCCTCGGCGGTCAGCCGGCCCTCGGCCATGGCATCGCGCAGGATGTCCGCGATCCGGTCGCGGTCCGCGTCGGAGGCACGGATACCCGCGGGCGCGGGGTGCGCCGGGGCGGCAGGCTGCTGGGGGTGCTTTTCGAGGTCCACCGGCCAAGCGTACCCAAACGCGATAGATCGCGACTAGGGCCTCACCGTCGGATCGGGCCGGATCGGGGAACGGCCCGCCGCGCAGTGACGACAACGCCGCGGATCTGTGTGCCGGACCCGGCGAACCCGGCATGATCCGGATGAACGGCCCCGGGCACCCGGCCGGGCCGATCGGGAGTCGCGCCCGCCGCGCCCCGCGCATCCGCGCGCGCCCGACTGAGCCCTACCTCACAGCTTCGGCGCCCTGGCGACGTTCTACCCTGGTGGGTGCGCTGCCCAAGGGAGGCCAGCCGCTGTCGCCGAGTGAGGAATGGCCGTAATGCCAGAGTTTGCGTACTCCGATCTGCTCCCTCTGGGAGAGGACACCACGCCGTACCGGCTGGTGACCGCCGAGGGCGTCTCGACCTTCGAGGCCGACGGCCGTACGTTCCTCAAGGTCGAGCCGGAGGCGCTGCGCACCCTGGCCGCCGAGGCGATGCACGACATCTCGCACTACCTGCGCCCCGCGCACCTGGCACAGCTGCGGCGGATCGTCGACGACCCCGAGGCGTCGTCCAACGACAAGTTCGTGGCGCTCGACCTGCTGAAGAACGCCAACATCGCCGCCGCGGGCGTCCTCCCCATGTGCCAGGACACCGGCACCGCCATCGTCATGGGCAAGCGCGGGCAGAACGTGCTGACTTCGGGTGGTGACGAAGAGGCGCTCTCGCACGGCATCTTCGACGCGTACACGAAGCTCAACCTGCGTTACTCGCAGATGGCTCCGCTCACCATGTGGGAGGAGAAGAACACCGGCTCGAACCTCCCGGCACAGATCGAGCTGTACGCCACCGACGGCGGCGCGTACAAGTTCCTCTTCATGGCGAAGGGCGGCGGCTCGGCCAACAAGTCGTTCCTCTTCCAGGAGACGAAGGCCGTCCTGAACGAGGCCTCCATGATGAAGTTCCTGGAGGAGAAGATCCGTTCGCTGGGAACCGCGGCCTGCCCGCCGTACCACCTGGCGATCGTCGTCGGCGGTACGTCGGCCGAGTTCGCGCTGAAGACCGCGAAGTACGCTTCCGCGCACTACCTGGACGAGCTGCCGGCCGAGGGCTCCCCCACCGGTCACGGCTTCCGGGACAAGGAGCTGGAGGAGAAGGTCTTCGAGCTGACGCAGAAGATCGGGATCGGTGCGCAGTTCGGCGGCAAGTACTTCTGCCACGACGTACGCGTGGTGCGGCTGCCCCGGCACGGTGCCTCGCTGCCCGTCGCGATCGCCGTGTCCTGCTCGGCGGACCGTCAGGCCACCGCGAAGATCACCGCCGAGGGTGTGTTCCTGGAGCAGCTGGAGAAGGACCCGGCGCGCTTCCTGCCGGACACCACGGACGAGCACCTGGACGAGGCGGGTGACGTCGTCAGGATCGACCTGAACCGGCCGATGGACGACATCCTCGCCGAGCTGACCAAGTACCCGGTCAAGACCCGCCTCTCGCTGACCGGCCCGCTGGTCGTGGCGCGCGACATCGCGCACGCCAAGATCAAGGAGCGGCTGGACGCGGGCGAGGAGATGCCGCAGTACCTGAAGGACCACCCGGTGTACTACGCGGGTCCGGCGAAGACGCCCGAGGGGTACGCCTCGGGTTCCTTCGGCCCGACGACGGCCGGGCGCATGGACAGCTATGTCGCACAGTTCCAGGCGGCGGGCGGCTCCAAGGTGATGCTCGCCAAGGGCAACCGGTCCAAGCAGGTCACCGACGCGTGTGATGCGCACGGCGGCTTCTACCTCGGCTCGATCGGCGGCCCGGCGGCGCGTCTTGCGCAGGACTGCATCAAGAAGGTCGAGGTCGTCGAGTACGAGGAGCTCGGCATGGAGGCGGTCTGGAGGATCGAGGTCGAGGACTTCCCGGCGTTCGTCGTCGTCGACGACAAGGGCAACGACTTCTTCACCGAGCCCGCTCCGGCACCGACGTTCACCAGCATTCCGGTGCGGGGCCCCGGTCTCGCCTGATCGGACTCGGGTCCCGTCGAGGGCGTCACGGTTTCGGCCGGGGCGCCCTCGCGGCGCGTCGGCGCCTCGTTGCCGCGTCCGCACCCCGTCGTTCAGGTGTCGAGCAGTCCCGACGTGGCGAGCAGATAGCCCGGCTGAGCACGGCTGTTGCCGCCCAGTTGTTCCGAGACCTTCCGCATGTGCTCGGCGACGCTGCGGCGGCTCATGCCGAGCCTGCGGGCGATCGGCGCGGGCGCTTCGCGGTCCGCCACCACCAGCTGCAGGGCGCGCAGGCAGGCGGGCGCCCCGGTTTCCGGAAGGCTTCCCTCCATCAGTGCGCGCCGGAAGGCCGTCAAGGCGGTGGCGCAGAGGCGGTCCGACGACGATTCGCGGCAATCACATGAGCCTGGGCCGGAATGACCGTCCTTCACAAGTACGCAGATTACATTCGTGCGAACGGGCCGACATCCGGGTTCGCAGTTACTCGACCATTATGTGCGGGTGACGCTCCGCACCGAACACTCGCCCGGCCATTCGTCCGACCGGCCGGACAACTCGGCCCGCGGCGAACGGCGTTATCGCTTCCTGGTCGCCGGATACGCCGTCTCGTCGTACGGCACGTTCCTGAACATGGTGGCGCTCAATCTGTTCGTCTACGAGACGACGGGCCGGGCGATCGCCATGGGGCTGTTCATGGCGGTGCGGCTGGGGGCCGGCTTCGTCGCCGGCCTGACGGCCGGCACGCTGCTCGCGCGCTTCACGGCCAAGGCCGTCATGCTCTGGACGAACGCGGCGCAGGCGGCGGTGATGCTGTTGCTGATCCTCGCGCCGGACGGGCTGCGGACAGCGGCGCTGGTGGCGGTGTCAGTGGTGATCGGCGCCTGCGGGACGCTGTTCATGGTGGCGCTGCGCAGCTCCGTTCCCGAGATGGTGGGCGAGGAGCGCCGCGGATGGGCGAACTCCCTTTCCATCACGGGGCGTTCGCTGGCGATGGTGGCCGGTTTCGCCTCGGCGGGTGTGGTGGTGTCGCTGGTCGGGTACACCGCCGCGTTCGTGGTGGACATGGTCACGTTCGTACTGTGTGCCGTGACGGTGGCGCTGCTGCCGGTCGCGGGCGGAGGCGGGACGGGCGAGGCCGCGGAGCGAACGGGGCGGCGGTCGAGGAAGCCCGGCGCGTTCGCCGCGCCGGCCGCCGCGCCCGGCCTCGGTCTGATGGTGGCGCTGCGCGGGGTGGACGCCTTCGGATCCTCGTCCCACAACGCGGGGCTGCCGGTCCACTCCACCGAGCTCGACCCTTCGCACCCCGCGGTGTTCGTCAGCTCCTTCTGGTGTCTGTGGGCGGTGGGGAACGTCCTGGCGCAGCAGGTGATCCAGCGGCACGCGAAGCGCACCGGGCGGTCGGTGGGCGCGCTCGGCTTCGGTTACGGCACGATCGTGATGTCCGGCGCCTTCATCCTCGCGTTCGCGGGTTTCCCACTCGTCGCGACGGGCGTGATCGCGCTGATCGCGGGCGCGGCGGACGGGCTCACGGAGGTCTCGTACACCTCGCACCTGCAGACGCTCCCGGCCGGCCCGCGCGGTCACGCCTTCGGGCTCTCCGCGACGTTCGAGAATCTCGGCTTCTGTGTCGGAATGATCCTTGTCGCGGCGGCACTTGACCGCTACACCCCGCTGACCGTGGTCGGGTGGTCCCACGGGGCAGCGATCCTCGTCGCGCTGGTGTTCGTGCTCCAGGTGGCGTGGCTGCGCAGAAAGACGGGATTCAGCCAATCTTGAGACCACCTGCGGGAGCTGCGGACCGTGCCGGAGCGGGCGAGGACCGCGCCCTGGACCCGGTGCCGCTGTGACCTCCTCCCAGCGACCGCTGTGACGGGGCCGCTCGGCCGGGCTGCCGTACAGCTGGGTGGCTTCGGCGGCGCGGATGGCCTCCGGTTCGGGCGAGAGGGGAGTCGATGCGGTAGTGGTGGTGTCGGACCGGTCTGCCGCGCCTGCCGCGGCCGTGCCGCCGAACGCCGCCGCCATGGCCGCGACAGCCGCGACCGCACAGCGAACTCTGTGCCTGGTGTGCCCCATTGCGCCTCCCCGGGTTGTAGTTGCCCCCGGTATTTACTGGTCGGTAGGCGACTTGGGAATACACAGGACAAGACAAGTGCTCAACTTTTTCAGGAGGTTGAACCCATGGACAACTCACAGGTCCCGGCGGACAGCGGCACGGCCGGAGAGAGCTACCGCATCGAGCACGACTCGATGGGCGAGGTGAAGGTCCCCGCGGAGGCCCGGTGGCGGGCCCAGACGCAGCGCGCCGTGGAGAACTTCCCGATCTCCGGCCGGCGCCTGGAGCGGGCCCATATCGAGGCCCTGGCCCGGATCAAGGCGGCTGCGGCGAAGGTCAACGCCGAGCTGAAGGTGCTCGACCCGGCCGTCGCCGCCGCGATCCAGGACGCGGCCGCCGAGGTCGCCGACGGCCGCTGGGACGCGCACTTCCCCATCGATGTCTTCCAGACCGGGTCCGGCACGTCCTCCAACATGAACGCCAATGAGGTCGTGGCCACCCTCGCCACCGAACGACTCGGCCGCGACGTCCACCCCAACGACCACGTCAACGCCTCGCAGTCGTCCAACGACGTCTTCCCGTCCTCCATCCACATCGCCGCGACCGCCGCCGTCACCGGCGAGCTGATCCCGGCGCTGGATCACCTGGCGGCCGCCCTGGAGCGCAAGTCCGTCGAGTTCGCGGCGGTCGTGAAGTCGGGGCGTACCCATCTGATGGACGCCACGCCGGTGACCCTGGGCCAGGAGTTCGGCGGCTACGCGGCGCAGATGCGGTACGGCATCGAACGGCTGTACGCGTCACTGCCCCGCCTCGCCGAACTGCCGCTGGGCGGCACGGCCGTCGGCACCGGCATCAACACCCCGCCCGGCTTCTCCGCCGCCGTGATCGCCGAGATCGCCCGCGTCACCGGACTGCCGTTCACCGAGGCCCGTGACCACTTCGAGGCACAGGGCGCGCGGGACGGACTCGTCGAGACGTCCGGCCAGCTCCGCACGATCGCCGTCTCGCTCACCAAGATCTGCAACGATCTGCGCTGGATGGCCTCCGGGCCGCGCACCGGATTGGCCGAGATCAGCCTTCCCGACCTCCAGCCGGGCTCGTCGATCATGCCGGGGAAGGTGAATCCGGTCATTCCTGAAGCCGTGCTGATGGTGGCGGCCCAGGTGATGGGGAACGACGCGACGGTCGCCGTCGCGGGCGCGGCGGGAAACTTCGAACTGAATGTGATGCTTCCGGTCATCGCGAAGAATCTGCTGGAGTCCGTCCGGCTGCTGTCCAACGTCTCCCGGCTGCTGGCGGACCGCACCGTCGACGGCATCACCGCCGACGTGGAGCGGGCCAGGGAGTACGCGGAGTCCTCGCCGTCCGTCGTCACGCCGCTGAACAAGTACATCGGCTACGAGGAGGCGGCGAAGGTCGCCAAGAAGGCGCTCGCCGAGCGGCGGACGATCCGCCAGGTGGTGCTGGAATCGGGGTATGTGGAGCGCGGCGATCTCACGGTCGAACAGCTCGACGAGGCACTCGACGTGTTGCGTATGACCCGCCCGTGACGTGGATCGCAGCGGACGGGCGGGGCGCATCCCTAAGATCTGCCCGTGACTCCTCCCCCTCGTGAACGAGGCGGCTTCTCACTCGACCGCAAGGGATCTCATGACGGCCAGGCCCTGACCGCTGCCGAAGCAGAGCCGCGGCGTATCACGCCTCGCGGCTACGATCATCAGGATCCCACCCGGCCCGAAGGCCGGGATTCCCACACAAGATCAGAGATGGCAGGTACTGGAGACATCGAACCCGGAGACATCGAACCCGGAGACGTCGAACCCGGAGACATCGACCCCGGAGAGACCACGTACTGGGCGCCCGGTGATCAGATTCTGTGGCGCTACCGAGGCAACGGTCCGCGGTCGCCCGGCCACGCCCACGGCCCGGTCCACATCTGCCGTCCCGTCACCGTCGTCCAGGACACCGCCGAGCTGCTCGCCGTGTGGATGGCACCCGGCACCGAATGCGTGAAGCCGGTCCTCGCCGACGGCACCCATGTGCACGCCGAGCCGCTCGTCACCCGGTACACCGCGCCCCGCACCACCGCCCGTTCGACCTGGTTCGGTACGGGTGTGCTCAAACTCGCCCGACCCGGCGAACCCTGGTCGGTCTGGCTGTTCTGGGACCGCGGCTGGAGCTTTCGCAACTGGTACGTGAACCTGGAGGAACCGCGCACCCGCTGGGCGGGCGGCATCGACTCCGAGGATCACTTCCTCGACATCGCCGTCAACCCCGACCGCAGCTGGCGCTGGCTGGACGAGGACGAGTTCGCGCAGGCGCAGCGGGTCGGGCTGATGGACCGGGACACCGCGCGGCGGGTACGGGAGGCGGGCCGCGCGGCCGTCCGCGTGATCGACGCGTGGGGGGCGCCGTTCCGGGACGGCTGGGAGAACTGGCGGCCCGATCCGCGGTGGCGGGTACCCGCGCTGCCGGATGACTGGGACCGTACGCCCTCGCATATGCCGTCGTGAGACTCTTGATGCACCCCAGGGGGGCAACCGTAGGATCGTCCTCCGGAGGGCTGCTCCGCTTCAACCGGCGGGCACGGCACAGGACCTGACCGCAAGTCATCGCACGAGTTGCACGATCTTCATGAGCCGCATCTGTTGCATGAGTCGCAAGAACCGCATGGACCACGACGAGGGGGTGGAGACGTGCACGCTGTCCGCCGCCCACGCGCCGGAGACGTTGTCACCTACACACCTCACAGGCATACGGTTTCGGCCCCGTCGAGCGGGGCATGCGGTGACAGCCGTTGTCATCGCCGCTCCTGCCGGGGCACAGTGGCGCCCCACAAGGTGATTGCCTCATACAACCGGCCCGGACGGACGGAACCCCACGCGTGACGGAGCACCCCACCTCCCACGAAGGCCGGCAGCCTCTCGCCGCCCGGCCGCAGGAACGCGCCCGGCCGCGGCAGCAGGATGCCGCACCCGCCGCCGCAGCGATCCCCGGGCCGGCCCCGGCGCCCGGCCCCGGCTCGAATCCCACGGCGGTTCCCGGCCCCGTCGGCGCACCGAACCCGGCCACCGCGCCGAGTCCCGCCGCGGCCGGACCGGACCCGCAGACGGTGGCCCGCCGCGAGGGCGACCGGCTGCGCTTCGTGGGCGCCGCGACCCGCCGGATCGCCCGCGGCATAGACCTGGACGAGATCGTCCTGGGGCTGTGCCGGGCCAGCGTGCCGACGTTCTCCGACGCCATACTCGTCTACCTCCGTGACCCGCTCCCGGTCGGCGACGAGCGCCCGGTCGCCCCGTTCGTACTGCGGCTGCGCCGGTCCGACCGGCTGCGTTTAAGCGACGACGAGTCCGACGTCTCCCCCTCCGCGGAGAGGGAGCGGCTGCGACTGCCCGCCCTCGACCCGCACGCCGATCTGATGCCCGCGGCCGAGCTCTGCGAGGTCCGGGCGGGCGGCGCGCTCGCCGAGGTGCTGCGCGGCGTACGCCCTGTCTTCGGTGACTCCGCGACGGCCCGCGTCGCCCTGCCCGAGCTGCTCGGCGCCGGGCGCACCGTGCCCTCCGGCCACCGGGCGATCCTTGCCCCGCTGCGCGGCCGCCGGAGGGTGATCGGTGCTGCCGTCTTCCTGCGCGGGACCGAGCGGCCCCCCTTCGAGGCCAACGATCTGCTGGTCGCCGCGCAGCTGGCGACGCACACCGCGCTCGGCATCGACAAGGCCGTGCTGTACGGGCGCGAGGCGTACATCGCCGACGAGCTGCAGCGCACCATGCTGCCCGACTCGCTGCCGCAGCCCACCGGTGTCCGGCTCGCCTCCCGCTACCTCCCGGCCGCCGAGACCGCCCGGGTCGGCGGCGACTGGTACGACGCGATCCCGCTGCCCGGCAGCCGGGTCGCCCTGGTCGTCGGCGACGTCATGGGCCACTCCATGACCTCCGCGGCGATCATGGGTCAGCTGCGTACCACCGCGCAGACCCTCGCCGGGCTCGACCTGCCGCCGCAGGAGGTCCTGCACCACCTCGACGAACAGGCGCAACGGCTCGGCAGCGACCGCATGGCGACCTGCCTGTACGCGGTGTACGACCCGGTCGCGCACCGGATCACCATCGCCAACGCCGGGCACCCGCCGCCCGTCCTGCTTCACCTGGGCGGCCGCGCCGAGGTGCTCCGGGTGCCGCCCGGTGCCCCGATCGGTGTCGGCGGGGTCGACTTCGAGGCGGTCGAGCTGGACGCGCCCTCGGGCGCCACGCTGCTGCTCTACACCGACGGTCTGGTGGAGTCCCGGCTGCGGGACGTCTGGACCGGGATCGAGCAGCTGCGCGAGCGGCTCGCCGCCACCGCCCGGCTCACCGGACCGGACCATTCGCCGCCGCTGGAGGCGCTCTGCGACGACGTGCTCGACATTCTCGGCCCCGGCGACCGGGACGACGACATCGCGCTGCTCGCCGCCCGCTTCGACGGGATCGCACCGAGCGATGTCGCGTACTGGTTCCTGGAACCGGAGGACTCCGCCCCCGGACGGGCCCGCCGGCTGGCCCGCAGGGCGCTCAGCCGGTGGGGGCTCGATGAGCTCTCGGACTCGGTGGAACTGCTGGTGAGCGAGGTGGTCACCAATGCCGTGCGGTACGCGGAGCGGCCGGTCACGCTGCGGCTGCTGCGGACCGACATCCTGCGCTGCGAGGTCGGCGACGACGCCCCGCAGCTGCCCCGGCAGCGCCGGGCACGCGACATGGACGAGGGCGGCCGCGGACTGTTCCTGGTGAACCGGCTGGCCAGGCGGTGGGGGGCGACCCGGCTGTCGACCGGCAAGGTCGTCTGGTTCGAGATGCCGACCCGCAGCCAGTAACAGCACCTCGCCATATTTGGACAAGTCGGGATGATCGCCACATGTTGCCATCCTCCCGTCGTCGGAGTTGACTTCAGTCGTGACCGGGCGCCGCCTGGACGATCTGACCGACACCCCGCACCGACGGGAGGACGCTCGTGACCGAGGAAACCAAGAACACTCCTTACACCACGAACAACGCCGGGATCCCGGTGGAGAGCGACGAACATTCACTCACCGTCGGATCCGACGGACCGATCCTGCTCCAGGACCACTACCTCATCGAGAAGATGGCCCAGTTCAACCGTGAACGGGTCCCCGAACGGGTGGTCCACGCCAAGGGCTCCGGGGCTTATGGCACCTTCGTCGTGACCAACGACGTCAGCCAGTTCACCAAGGCGGACCTCTTCCAACCGGGCAAGCAGACCGCCATGCTCGCCCGATTCTCCACGGTCGCCGGCGAACAGGGCTCCCCCGACACCTGGCGCGACCCCCGGGGCTTCGCGCTGAAGTTCTACACCGAGCAGGGCAACTACGACATGGTCGGCAACAACACGCCGATCTTCTTCGTCCGGGACCCGATGAAGTTCCAGGACTTCATCCGCTCGCAGAAGCGTCGCCCGGACAGCGCGGTGCGCGACCACGACATGCAGTGGGACTTCTGGACCCTCTCCCCCGAGTCCGCCCACATGGTGACGTGGCTGATGGGCGACCGGGGCATCCCGAAGACGTACCGCCACATGAACGGCTACAGCTCGCACACCTATATGTGGGTGAACGCGGGAGGTGAGAAGTTCTGGGTCAAGTACCGCTTCAAGACGGACCAGGGCGCCGACTTCCTCACTCAGGCGGACGCGGACGCGCTCGCGGGCACGGACGGCGATGTCCACCGCCGTGACCTGTTCGAGTCGATCAAGCGCGGCAACCACCCGAGCTGGACGCTGAAGATCCAGGTCATGCCGTTCGAGGATGCGCCGGACTACCGGTTCAACCCGTTCGACCTGACCAAGGTGTGGCCGCACGGCGACTACCCGGAGATCGAAGTCGGCCGGATGACGCTGAACGAGAACCCCGAGGACTTCTTCGTCCACATCGAGCAGGCGTCCTTCGAGCCGTCGAACCTGGTGCCCGGCATCGGTCCGTCGCCCGACAAGATGCTGCTCGGCCGGCTGTTCTCGTACCCCGACACCCACCGGTACCGGATCGGCCCGAACTACGCGCAGCTGCCTCCGAACCGGCCGCGCTTCGGCCGGAACTCGTACGCGAAGGACGGCCCGATGCGGTACGAGCCGGCGCGCACGGGAGCGGTCTACGCACCGAACTCGTACGGCGGACCGGCTGCGGACACCGAGCGCTTCGGCGACCCGGCGGGCTGGGCCACGGCGGGCGAGATGGTCCACGAGGCGTACAAGCTGCACCGCGAGGACGACGACTGGGGCCAGGCGGGCACCATGGTCCGCAAGGTGCTCGACGACGCCGCGCGCGAGCGGCTCGTGTCGAACATTTCCGGCCATCTGCTGGACGGTGTGAGCCGCCCGGTCCTCGATCGGGCGCTGCAGTACTGGCGCAACGTGGACAAGGACCTCGGCGACCGGGTCGCCAAGGAGGTCAACGGCGACTGACCGCGCACGCCGGACACACGGCGAAGGGTGCCACGGACCGTGTCCGTGGCACCCTTCGCCGTGTCAGCCGCGTGAGAGCGGTGCGTGAGCCGCGTCAGCCCTGCGGGCGGCTGTTGTCGTTCGCCGGTTTCAGCGGGACGTCGGCGCTGTCCGTCGGGCCCGGGAGGGTCGGCGGCCCGCTCGACGTGTCGCCCGAGGGAGTGGGGTCGGACGGTGTCGACGGGGGCGCACTGTCCGTCGACTGCTGGGGGGACGGTGCCTCACTGGACGGCTCGGCCGACGGGCTGGCCGAATCCGAGGGCTGCCCGCTCGGGCTCGGCGAGGTCGAGGACGGCGGCGGCGTCACGGCCGCACCCATGTCCGTGTCGAGGTCGAACCTGCTGGTCCCGCCCATCACCTGGAACGTGTAGTCCGCCCAGATCTCGGCCGGGAAGCCACCGCCGTTGACACGGCCCCCGCCCGCGGCGCCCTTCAGGGTCACCTGCGAGCCCTTCTGGATCTGCTTGCCGTCGGCCCCCTTGTGGGACTCGGCGGCCTCACCGAAGAGGCCGACCGAGGTGACGAGCTCCGGGGTGTAGCCGGTGAACCAGGCCGACTTGTTGTTGTCCGAGGTACCCGTCTTGCCGGCCACCTGCTGGCCGCCGCGGCCCGGGGCGTCGCGCACCGAGACGCGGGCCGTGCCGTCGTCGACCACGCCGGTCAGCACCGAGGTCACGGAGTCCGCGGCCTGGCGGCTGATCACCTGCCCGCCGATCGGGTCGGGCAGCGCGATCGGGGCGCCGCCCTGCCGGGAGGCGGACTTCACGATCGACGGGGTGACCTTCTTGCCGTGGTTGTCGAGCGTCGCGTAGATCCCGGCCATCTCCATGGGGCTCGCGCCCATCGAACCGAGGGTCTGAGCGGGCACGACCGGCAGACCCTCGACGTCCATGCCGAGCTTGCCCGCGGTCTGCATCACCTTGTCCATGTGGACGTCCACGCCCATCTGCGCGAAGACGGAGTTGATGGACTTGTTCATAGCCGTCTGGACGGTGACCGGGCCGTAGTTCACGTTGTCCTCGTTGGGCGGCGCGAAGGCGATGTCACTGCCCTGGACCGGGCGCCGGCTGTTGCCGTCGTACCGGGTGTCGGCGGTGATCGGCTGCCCGTCCTGCGTCTTGGCCTCCTGGTCGAGCGCCGCGGCAAGGATGATCGGCTTGAAGGTGGAGGCGGGCTGGTAGTCACGCCGGGTGGCGTTGTTCGTCCAGTGCTCGGTCAGCCCGGCGCCGCCGTACAGGGCGACGACCGCGCCGGTCTTCGGATTCACCGAGACCGCGCCGGCCTGCACGTCCTTGTCGACGCTGCGGCCCTTCGTGTCGAGCTTGCTGGTCAGCCGTGCCTTGACCGACTGCTCCAGCTGCTTCTGCTTCTTCTTGTCGATGGTGACCGTGATGGTCCAGCCGCCCGCGTCGAACTGCTCGTCGCTGAGGTGCTCCTGCTTCTGCACCACGGCCCGCGCCGCGTTGACGATGTAGCCCTTCTGGCCGGTGAGACCGTCCGCGGGCTTGGGGTCCTGCGGCACCGGGAACTCCAGTCCCTGGCGCTTGCCGGCGTCCAGCCACTTCTCCCCGACCATGTTGTTCAGTACGTAGTTCCAGCGCTCCTTGACCAGGCGCTTGCCCACGGGCGAGGCGACGGCCCAGTCGTACTGGCTCGGCGCCTGGAGCAGCGCCGCGAGGTAGGCGCCCTCGGCGACGTCCAGGTCCCGGGCGTCCTTGCCGTAGTACGCCTGCGAGGCGGCCTGGATGCCGTAGGCGCCGCGGCCGTAGTAGCTGGTGTTGATGTACCCGGCGAGGATGTCGTTCTTGCTCTTCTGCTGGTCGACCTTGAGGGAGATCACCAGCTCCTTGAGCTTGCGGGTGACCGTCTGGTCCTGGTCGAGGTAGTAGTTCTTGACGTACTGCTGGGTGATGGTCGAGCCACCCTGCTTGCCCTTGCCGGAGACCGTGTTGATCAGACCGCGCGCGGTGCCCTTGAAGTCGACGCCCTGGTCCGTGTAGAAGGACTTGTTCTCGGCGGCGACGAAGGTCCGCTGCACGTCCTTGGGGACCTCGGACAGCCCCACGATCTCCCGGTTGACCTTGCCGGTTCGGGCCAGCACGGTGCCGTCGGGGTACTTGTAGACGTTGCTCTGGAGCTTGGCCTGGGCGTTGCCCTCGGGTATGTCCACGATCATGTAGAGCACGAAGAACGCGCCCATGCCCAGCAGGCAGAACCCGAAGAACGTACCCAGCAGTTTCTTCCACGTGAAGAGTCTGCGTAGGCCGCCGCTCTTCGTAGCCCGCCGCGCCCCGCGCTGCTGGGCTCGTCGCGCATCCGCTCGACCCATCGCTGTGTTGCTCCCTGTTTCTCTGCTCGCCCGGATCCCCCTCGGCCCAGCCAGCTAACACTGTCGACGGGGACAAAAAGCAAGAGATCCGGTCCTTTGTGGACGTGACAATCAGCACCTGCTCCTTAGGGAACCGACTCACGAGAGGTGCGGAAGGTTGCCAGGACAGCTGATCTGATAACAGATTGCCAGTGCCCCTCCCGGCAAGCTTTGCCCCGTCGCGCCGCCCAGCACGCACGCTCGCCGCGTTGGCCAAAAGCCCTGGTAGCTCCGAGCACCTGCGTCCGATGCGTGTCCTCACCGACCGCAAGCGCAAGGGCGACCTCGCCGACCAGCTGATCCGCGACCACGCACTGTTGCACATCGAAGCCGGCCTCCGCCGGCTGGAACTGACTGTCGCGCGACTCGGCCGGCTCGCGAAAGTGGTGAACCCGTGACCGTTCCCAGCCAGTGTGCGTAGGTGAGCCCTGGACCCACTGCTGCGTACCGGGCGCATCCCGAACGGTAAATATTGCCGGTCACGGCGCTACGCGGCTGCCACCACCCGTACCGGCAGCACCCGCATCGCCTCGCGCAGCGCGGCGGCGAACTCCTCGAACTCGTCCTGCCGGGCCGCCCCCGTCCGCATACCGAGCGCCACCCGCCGCGAGGGCGCGGGCTCCGCGAAGTACCCGGTGGTCAGCGCGTCGTTGCGGGCGGTCTCGACGGTCACGGCGGTACGCGGCAGCAGTGTCACCCCGAGTCCGCCCGCGACCAGCTGCACCAGCGTGGAGAGCCCGGCCGCCGTCGTGGTGACGGGCGCCCCCTCCGTACGCCCCGCCTCCCGGCAGATGTCGAGGGCCTGGTCGCGCAGGCAGTGCCCCTCGTCGAGCAGCAGCAGCGGCAGTTCTCGCAAAGCCTCGCGCGGAATGTCGGCGCGCCCGCCCAGCCAGTGGCTGCGCTCCATGACCAGCACGAAGTCCTCGTCGAAGAGCGGGAGTTCGGTCACCTGCGGCACCCCGAGCGGTACGGCGAGCAGCAGCAGGTCCAGCCGTCCGGCGGCCAGCCCCTCCAGCAGCGACGAGGTCTGTTCCTCGTGCACCTGGAGGTCGAGCTCCGGGTAGCGTTCGTGGACCAGCCGCAGCACGGCCGGCAGCAGATACGGGGCGACGGTCGGGATCACGCCGAGTCTGAGCACTCCGGTGAACGGCGCCCGGACCGCCTCGGCCTCCTCCATCAGCTCGCCGACGGCTTCCAGCACCGCCCGGGCCCGCACCGCGAGCCGTTCCCCGGCGGGCGAGAGCAGTACCTTGCGCGTCGTACGCTCGATGAGCTGGACACCGAGTGCCTCCTCCAGCGCGGACACGGCTCCGGAGAGCGCGGGCTGACTCATCCCGATTGCTGCCGCCGCATCCCTGAAGTGCAGATGTTCGGCCACGGCCGCGAAGGCGCGCAGCTGCGACAGACTGGGCTGTTTGGGTCGATTGCCCTGACTACCCTGCGCCACTGATAGGCACCTCCGATCATCACGACCGAGTATAGCTATTTCCGCGATCAATGCACTCTGTGCCATGGTGGACACCGTCCAACCCTCAGGAAGTCCCGCAAAAGGGAATTCCTACGCTGCAAGGAGAGCGCGTGCTCACTGTCGGTGACAAGTTCCCCGAGTTCGACCTGACCGCTTGTGTTTCGCTGGAGAGCGGCAAGGAGTTCGAGCAGATCAACCACAAGACCTACGAGGGCCAGTGGAAGATCGTCTTCGCGTGGCCGAAGGACTTCACCTTCGTGTGCCCCACCGAGATCGCCGCCTTCGGCAAGCTGAACGACGAGTTCGCCGACCGTGACGCCCAGGTCCTCGGCTTCTCCGGTGACTCCGAGTTCGTGCACCACGCCTGGCGCAAGGACCACCCGGACCTGACCGACCTGCCTTTCCCGATGATGGCCGACTCGAAGCACGAGCTCATGCGTGACCTCGGCATCGAGGGCGAGGACGGCTTCGCCCAGCGCGCCGTCTTCATCGTCGACCAGAACAACGAGATCCAGTTCACGATGGTGACCGCCGGTTCCGTGGGCCGTAACCCCAAGGAGGTCCTCCGGGTCCTCGACGCCCTGCAGACCGACGAGCTGTGCCCGTGCAACTGGACCAAGGGCGAGAACACCCTGGACCCGGTCGCGCTCCTCTCGGGCGAGTGAGCTGACACCGACATGGCACTCGACGAACTGAAGGCCGCTGTTCCGGACTTCGCCAAGGACCTGAAGCTGAACCTCGGTTCGGTCATCGGGAACAGCGAACTTCCGCAGCAGCAGCTGTGGGGCACCGTCCTCGCCTGCGCGATCGCCTCGCGCTCGCCGCAGGTGCTGCGCGAGCTGGAGCCGGAGGCCAAGGCCAACCTCTCCGCCGAGGCGTACACCGCGGCGAAGTCGGCGGCTGCCATCATGGCGATGAACAACGTCTTCTACCGGACCCGGCACCTGCTGTCGGACCCCGAGTACGGGACGCTCCGTGCGGGTCTGCGGATGAACGTCATCGGCAAGCCGGGCGTGGAGAAGGTCGACTTCGAACTGTGGTCGCTCGCCGTCTCCGCGATCAACGGCTGCGGCCAGTGCCTGGACTCCCACGAGCAGGTGCTGCGCAAGGCCGGCGTGGATCGTGAGACCATTCAGGAAGCCGTCAAGATCGCCTCGGTGATCCAGGCGGTCGGCGTCACCCTCGAAGCCGAGGCCGTGCTCGCCGAGCAGTAACAGCGGTACCCCTGATACGAGAAGGGCCCCGAGGACGACCGACCGTCCACGGGGCCCTTCTTTCTGCCCTATTCCTTCTCCGGCTGCTTTGCGTCCTTCTCGGCGTCACCCTCGCCGTGGTCCTCGGGTGGCGGTCCCGGCACCCGGGCCGGGGCGGCTCCGGCCGCCGTGGCACCGCGCGACCGCGGCGCGTGCCGCAGCGACTCCTCCTGCCCGTACGTCCGCAGATAGCCGACCACCGTGTTGGTGACGGCGACCAGCGGCACCGCGACGACCGCTCCGCCGATGCCCGCGATCATGCCGCCTGCGGCGACCGAGAGGACGACGGCGAGCGGGTGGACACGTACCGCGCGGCCGAGGATGAACGGCTGCAGCACATGGCCCTCGATCTGCTGCACGGCCAGCACCACGAGCAGCACCATCAGCGCGGTGAACACGCCCTCGGTGACCAGCGCGACAACCACTGCGAGCGCTCCGGAGATCACGGCGCCGACGAGCGGGATGAAGGCGAAGAGGAAGATGAAGACGGCGAGCGGCACCGCCATCGGCACATCGAGGAACCATATGCCGAGCCCGATGAAGATCGCGTCGATCAGGGCGACGAGCACCGTGCCCCGCACATAGGCGGTCAGCGTCCGCCAGGCACGCGGCCCGGCGCCCGCGACACCCGGCCGCGCCTGCGCGGGTACGAGCCCCAGCACCCAGTGCCATATGCGCTTCCCGTCGTACAGCAGGAAGAGCGTCGAGAACATCGCCAGCAGTATCCCGGTGAGGACCTCCACCATCACGGTGACGCCCTGGAGTCCGGCGGAGGTTATCTCCTCGGTGTTGGTGCCGATGGTGTCGCTGAGATTCTTCGCGACATCGTTGATCTGCTGCTCGGTGACATGGAAGGGGCTGTCGAGCAGCCATCGCTTCAACTCGTCGATACCGTCCCGCACCTTGTCGGAGAGGGTGTCGAGGTTGTCCATGACCTGCCAGACAACGAACCAGCCGACCAGGCCCATGATGACGAAGCCCAGGATCGCGGTGACGGCGGTGGCGAGACCCCGCGGCAGCCCGTACCGCCGCAGCCGGGAGACGGTCGGCTGCAGCATCGCGGTGACGAGCAGCGCGGCGACGAACGCCAGCACCACCAGCTGCACGGCACTGATGACCTTCATCAGTACCCAGAGCGTGCCCGCGAGGACGAGCAGCCGCCAGCCGGCCTCGGCCGCGACGCGTATCCCCCAGGGGATCGCCACGACCGGGTCGGGGCGGGCGGCGACGGCGGGTGCGTAGGGGGGCGGCGGCGGCACCTGGCCGGGGACGGTGGCGTGGTCCTCGGCGGTGGACACCGCGGCGACGGCCATGACCGGGAAATCGGGCTGTGCGTCCCTGTCCCCCTCGGCCTCCGCCGCGGCGCGGCGTTCCTCCAGGCGATCGCCCAGCTCGGTCAGTTCGGCACCCAGCCGACCGAGCCACCCTGGCAGTTTCGACATAAGCGTTCCTCTTCCCCCGAGTTCTCTCCCCACCACTCCCCCCGGAGCCGTCCGGACGACGGTACACGCGCGAAGCCCCTCACCGTAGGACGGTGAGGGGCTTCGCAAGGTTGAGACCGGAACCTCGGAAGGTTCTAGTACCAGTGGTTCGCCTGCCAGAAGGACCAGGCACCGCACGGGGAGCCGTAGCGGCCGTCCATGTAGCTGAGGCCCCACTTGATCTGGGTGGCCGGGTTGGTCTGCCAGTCGGCACCCGCGGACACCATCTTGGAACCGGGGAGCGCCTGGACGAGACCGTACGCACCGGAGGACGCGTTGGTCGCCCGGTAGTTCCAGCTCGACTCGTGGTTCACGATGTTGCTGAAGCACTGGTACTGGTCGCCGGGAATCATCTGGCGAGCCATCGCCTGCACTTCGGCCACGGTGTACGAGCTCTGCGTGGCGAAGGCGGAGGCGGAACGAACCGCGGACCGGCTGGCGCGATCGGCGTCCTTCTTGGCCTGACGCTCCTTCTCCAGCTTGTCCTCGGCCGCCTGCTTCTTCGACGCGGCGTCCTTCGCGGCCTGGATGCGGGCCGCTTCCTCCGCGGACTTCTTCGCTGCCGCGTCGGCTGCGGACGCCTGGGCGTCCGCCTGCTGCGTCAGCGAGGCGGTCTGCACCTGGGCCTGCTGGCCCGCAGGGATGTCGGCGAGAAGCGTCGTGTCGGCTGCGGTCGCCTCGAAGTTGTTGTCGTCGGCAGCAGGAGTGCTGCCCGATGCAACGCCTACGACGGCGCCGACGGTGGTGACCGCAGTGGCAGATGCCACGGCGAACCCCCGGACCGAGATCCGGCTCACACGGTGTCCTTCCAGCATCGCCCGCTTAGGTGACCTCGCGGACGCAATCGTGCCCCTGGCGCTGGCCTCCCTACTGCTCAGGTCACGGGGAGGCACGGGCCCGGTGGGCAACTCCCCTGAAGGAGTGCCGCGTAGTGCTCGCGGGCGGCATACGGACGGCGATTGTTCAGTTGTCTGATGCGTGGCACCTCTGGAGGTGCGGGTGTGCCGTATGCGGGGCCTGACGGAAGCAAGACTCTGCCGGAACGGGCCGCCGCGAAGCAATTCTCTGTTGCGTGTGAAAGCTCACACCCCTTTTGGTCCACGTGTTTTACGAAAAGGTGCCGCAGCACGATGCCGCCCGGCTAAGATATCTGGCTCGCCGGGCGGCATCAAGCGTCCTATCCCGTATCAGATCTGGCCTTCCTCCAGCATTTCGGTCACCAGCGCGGCAATCTTCGAGCGCTCGGAACGGGTGAGCGTGACATGCGCGAAGAGCGGATGTCCCTTCAGCTTCTCGACCACGGCGACGACTCCGTCGTACCGGCCGACCCGGAGGTTGTCCCGCTGCGCCACGTCATGCGTGAGCACGACCCGGGAATTCGCCCCGATCCGGGACAACACGGTCAGCAGGACGTTTCGTTCGAGCGACTGCGCCTCGTCGACGATCACGAACGCGTCGTGGAGCGAGCGGCCACGGATGTGGGTGAGCGGCAGAACCTCCAGCATCCCGCGCCCCAGCACCTCCTCGATCACCTCGCGCCCGGCGACCGCCGAGAGCGTGTCGAAGACGGCCTGCGCCCACGGGCTCATCTTCTCGGCCTCGGTGCCGGGGAGATAACCGAGCTCCTGGCCGCCGACCGCGTACAGCGGCCGGAAGACCATCACCTTCTGGTGCTGCCTCCGCTCCAGGACGGCCTCGAGACCGGCACAGAGCGCCAGCGCCGACTTTCCGGTGCCGGCCCGGCCGCCCAGCGACACGATGCCGACGTCCTGGTCGAGCAGCAGATCGAGAGCGATGCGCTGCTCGGCGCTGCGGCCGTGGATCCCGAAGGCCTCCCGGTCGCCGCGGACGAGGCGCACATTGCCCTCGGCGGTGATCCGGCCGAGCGCCTTGCCGCGCTCGGACTGCAGGACCAGTCCGGTGTGCACGGGCAGGTCGGCGGCCTCGGGGACGTAGAGCGTCTCCTCTCCGAAGAGCAGATCCACCTGTTCGGCGGAGAGGGGCAGTTCGGACATGCCCGTCCAGCCGGAGTCGGTGATGGCGAGTTCGGCGCGGTACTCCTCCGCGAGGAGGCCGACCGAGGATGCCTTGATACGCAGCGGCAGGTCCTTGGAGACGACCGTGACGTCGTACCCCTCGGCCTGGAGATTGCGCGCGACCGCGAGAATCCGTGAGTCGTTGTCCCCCAACCGGTAGCCGGCGGGCAGTACGCCGGGGTCGGAATGGTTGAGTTCGACGCGCAGCGTCCCGCCGAGATCCCCGAGGGGGATCGGGGCATCCAGCCGGCCGTACCTGACCCGGAAATCGTCCAGCAGGCGCAGGGCCTGCCGGGCGAAGTAGCCGAGCTCCGGATGGTGCCGTTTGGCCTCCAGTTCCGTGACCACGACGATCGGGAGCACGACTTCGTGCTCGTCGAACCGGGCCATGGCGTTCGGATCGGCCAGCAGGACGCTGGTGTCGAGAACATAGGTGCGCCTGTCGGGCATGCGGCGCTTTGTGCTGGTCACCACGGAAGGACGTACCCCCTCGGACGAGGTTGGGGTGCGACGGCGTCGCGGAGCATCCCAAAGGGAGAGGACGGACCGGGCTGCGACCCTCTTGCACGGGCCGAGCGCCGGCCCTCCGCGTCAGCCGCACAGTGTGTACGGTCCTTCGTGTGCAAAGGGCCTCCCGGGCGAGCGGACTCCATGCCGCTCACTTGGACACGACGTCCGCCTGGTTTCTGACCGGACGTCGACCTGACAGGGGTATTCCCTCGAACACGCGAAGCCATGCCGCGCCGGGGACGCGGGTGGGCCGGGAGTGTTAACCCCGAACACGTGGGTTCGGGCCCACGTTGTGGGCCGTCCGGAAGCAATGCGCCAGGCCCGCGGGTCCAGACCCCCCGGCCGAAGGGTTCCGCCCTCAATCGCCGGACGGGCCGAACTCACGAACCCGACCCGACACACGGCCTCCCGCCGAGCACTCGACCCCGTCCGGCGATTGAGGACGGAACCGGTGCCGTCGGGGGCGGGAAGCGGCGACTCCGGGCACGCAGGCCCAGGCCAACCCGCCCAAGGGTCGCGTCCCCTCACGCCGGGCAGGCTGGATTTCCGGGCGGGGCCGGCGGGGCCGTTGGCCGGTTGTGGCGGAGACGGGCGGCGTCAGCCGCCGAAGCGGCGGCCTCGGGCGGCGTAGTCGCGCAGCGCGCGGAGGAAGTCGACCTTGCGGAACGCCGGCCAGAAGACTTCGCAGAAGTAGTACTCGGAGTGTGCGCTCTGCCAGAGCATGAATCCGGACAGCCGCTGTTCACCGCTCGTGCGGATCACCAGGTCCGGATCCGGCTGTCCCCGCGTGTACAGGTGCTCCGAGATCAGGTCGGTGGAGACGATCTCCGCCAGGTCCTCGAAGGACGTCCCCTTGGACGAGTGGTCGAGCAGCAGCGACCGGACCGCGTCCGCGATCTCCTGTCGGCCGCCGTAGCCGACGGCGACATTGACCAGTATTCCGTCGACCCCGGCCGTGGCCTGCTCCGCCTCCTTGAGGACGGTCTGCGTGTGCGCCGGCAGCAGGTCGAGGGTGCCGACGTGGTGGACGCGCCACCGCCCGTCCGCCGCCAGGTCGCGCACCGTGTTCTCGATGATGCCGAGGAGCGGCGTCAGCTCGGACTCGGGCCGGTCGAAGTTGTCCGTGGACAACAGCCACAGGGTGACGACCTCGACATCGGTCTCACTGCACCAGCCGAGAAGCTCCTGGATCTTGTCCGCACCCGCCTGGTGTCCCTGCGCGGCCGTGCCGCCGGACGCCTTCGCCCAGCGCCGGTTGCCGTCGAGGATGACACCGATGTGCTTGGGCACCTGGGCGTGGTCGAGGCGGGCCTCCACCCGGCGCGCGTAGAGCCTGTACACCAGGTCGCGCAAGTTCACTGAGTTCACCTCTCGGTTCTGTGCGGGCCCTCCCGCCCCATTTCCCGGGGTCCGGGGCCGACCCCGTGGGGATCGTCGCACTGGTCCGCAGAGTCCGATGCTCCGCCGTGCCGTGGCAGTCCCCGAAGCCGCCACATTACTGCGCAGGCACCGCACCGGCCCAACCCGGCCTGTCACAAGTCCGTGATAAGGAGGGAAACGTGACTGATTCTTCTCTCTCCTACCGGGCCGCCGGTTCGCGCTACGACTCCATGGAGTACCGCCGCACCGGCCGCAGCGGCCTCAAGCTCCCCGCCGTCTCGCTCGGCCTCTGGCACAACTTCGGCGACGACCGCTCCCTGGACTCCCAGCGGGCGATTCTGCGCCGCGCCTTCGACCTCGGCGTGACCCACTTCGACCTGGCCAACAACTACGGGCCGCCGCCCGGCTCCGCCGAGCTCAACTTCGGGAAGCTCTTCCAGCAGGACTTTGCTCCCTACCGGGACGAACTGATCATTTCGACCAAAGCCGGGTACGAGATGCACCCCGGCCCGTACGGCGAATGGGGCTCCCGCAAGTACCTGCTGTCGTCGCTCGACGCCTCACTGAAGCGGATGCAGCTCGATTACGTCGACATCTTCTACTCGCACCGCTTCGACCCGGACACTCCGCTCGAGGAGACGATGGGCGCGCTGGCCTCCGCCGTACAGCAGGGCAAGGCGCTGTACGTGGGCGTCTCCTCGTACAACTCGGAGCAGACCGCCGAGGCAGCCGTGCTGCTCAAGGAGATGGGCGTGCCGGCCCTGATCCACCAGCCGTCCTACTCGATGATCAACCGCTGGACCGAGGACGACGGGCTGCTCGACACCCTGGAGGAGGCCGGCATGGGCTGCATCTCCTTCGTGCCGCTCGCCCAGGGACTGCTCACGAACAAGTACCTGAAGGGCATCCCGGAGGGTTCGCGCGCCACCCAGGGCAAGTCCCTCGACCCGGATCTGCTCTCGGACGAGGTGGTCCGCCGGCTGAACGGGCTGAACGACATCGCGCAGCGACGCGGCCAGTCACTCGCCCAGCTGGCGCTCACCTGGGTGCTGCGGGACAGCCGGATGACGTCGGCCCTGATCGGCGCTTCGAGCGTGAAGCAGTTGGAGGAGAATGTCGCGGCGCTCGCCGGACCGGCGCTGTCGGCCGAGGAGCTGAAGGAGATCGACACCTTCGCCGTGGACACCGCGGGCACCAACATCTGGGCCGGGCGGGGCTGAGCGTCCGGCCCTCACCGGACGGGGACAAAAAAACGGGCCGGTCCGTGGGGGGGGGATACGGACCGGCCCGAGGGGGGGTTTCCACCATAACCCTTCGTAAGTGATGCTGCGTGCCACGCCACCCCACAATTACTCTCCGAATGCGAAAGACTCCGGTCCGAGCACGGCATCCGGGGGGCGGAGGGAGGGCATGAGTCGGGTGGGGTGCCGGAGGCGTCGGCTTGACGCCGGGCACCGCCTGCCGGAGGTCAGTGACCGCCCTCCGGCTTCACGCATCCGGTGCCCTCGATGTAGCGGCCGTGCGCCTCGGCCGTGACCTGGCCGCGGCCCGTGCCGTCCACCGCGACGTACACCACACCTTCGAGACAGATCGCGCCGTTGTCGATCAGGTAGGTGTGGTCGTGGCCCCAGGAACTGGTGGTGATGGCACCGGAGGCGTAACCGAGTCGGGCGAGGACCTTGCGGACGCCGGACTCGGTGGTGTGCGGGTCCTGGGCCGCCGGAGTCAGCGCCTCCTTGATCCGCGCGGCGCGGGCATCGGCCTCGGCCCGTTCGGCCGGGGACAGTTCGCGCGCCTGCTGGAAGGCGTGGTTCTCCTTGTAGTGCGGCGCGCCGTCCACGGTGCCGGGTTCCTGGTACGGGCTCGCCCCGACGGGCGGGGAGCCCGCCGCCGTGGTGGGTGCGGAGGCGCTCGCGGCATCCGGGGTCGTGGGCGCGGTCGCCGTCGTGGCGGAGACCGAGGCAGGGGCGGGGGCCGCGGCGGTCGGTCCGGCGCTCGGGGTCCGTCCCTTGCCGCAGCCCGCGAGTGCCGGGGTCAGGACCAGCACCGTCGCGCCGATCAGAACCGCAGTCGCACGTCTCGCAGAGGTCATGGGCCGAGTATGGGACAGCCTCAGACCTGATGGGCCGCCGGTTTCCGAATCATGACGACCCGAACAGCTACCGTGACCTGGGCCGGGGCGAACGCACGCCGGATCGGCCGGCAGGACCTCTCCGCCCCCTGGCCGCCTCCCCCGCCGACGCCGTGGCGCGTGCCGGACCGGGCGAACCCGGCGTGATCCCATCAAGAGTCCCTCAACGCGCTACATGGCTGCTTCCGCGCCGCGGTGGCCCCGGGTGAAGCGGATCACCACCGTGTCGCCGCCGATGACGACGAACCGCCCGCCCTCGCACCGGATGACGGCCTCGTGCACCTCGCCGCGTTCGTCCCGACGCTCCTCGGTGCGGGTGACCGTCCACCCGCCCGCAGGCGGTGCCGGCAGGTGCGGCAGGGTGGCGAACCCCCATTGGCCTGCGGGTACGCACCAGTCGGGCAGCTGCGGCCCGGTGCCGGGACCGATGTGCAGGGTCCCGTCGGAGGCGCAGGTCAGGAGCACCGACTGGCCGTCGGAGAGCAGGAATTCGACGGCCTCCGGTTCCCCCATCCGCCCCTCCGGCCGGTAGAAGAGGCCGAGGACGCCGGTGATCCGTGCCCCTCTGAGCCATTCGGAGTCCCCGCGTCGCGGGCTGCGGAAGGCCTCCTCGTCGTGCCCCACCCTCATGGCCGGCTCCTTCCCCGTGCGCGCACGCCCAGGGTCGCATCATGTGGGCGTACGACGATGAAGGAGCGTGATGCCGTCGCGCACGGCGACCCGTTCGTATCCGTATGTCCTGTTGGACTGCCACCACCCTCGCTGCGCAACGGTCGTCCGGGACGCGGAGTTCGGCGGAGGCACGGACCGCCTTCTCGTAAACCGCCGCTACCGCGGCTTGCGGGTCTCGATCAGGAAGCGGGTGGTGTGCGCGACGAACGGCCCGTCGGTCTCGATGAGGTGGTGCAGGGCGGCCAGCTGCGACCGGTACCGCTCGACCGTGAAGCCGGGCACCATCCAGATCACCTTCCGCAGGAAGTAGACGACGGCGCCGATGTCGAAGAACTCCGTACGCAGCGTCTCCAGCCGCAGATCGACGACTTCGAGCCCGGCCGCCTCCGCCTCGGCGCGGGCCTGCTGCGGGTCGCGGGCGCCTCGCACCTCGGGCGGCTGCGGGCCGAGGAAGTACTCGACGAGTTCGAAGACGCTGGCCGGACCGACCTGCTGCGAGAAGTACGTGCCGCCCGGCCGCAGGACGCGGGCGATCTCCGTCCACCAGGTGGTCACCGGATGACGGCTGGTCACCAGGTCGAAGGCGGCGTCCCCGAACGGCAGCGGCGGCTCGTCCGCATCGGCGACCACGACCACGCCGAGCGAGTGCAGTCGGGCGGTGGCACGGGCGATGTTCGGCGGCCAGGACTCGGTGGCGACGGTGAGCGGAGGCAGCTTCGGGGCGGAGGCGAGGACCTCGCCGCCGCCGGTCTGGATGTCGAGGGCGGCGTGGGCCCGGCCCAGCCGCTCCGCCATGGCGTGCGCGTAGCCCCAGGACGGCCGTTGTTCGGTGGCCCGGCCGTCGAGCCAGGAGAAGTCCCAGCCGTCGACGGAGACGGCATCGGCCTCGGCGACGAGCGCGTCGAAGCGTGCGCGTTCTTCTTCGGGTGTTCCAGGCATACGCGGATGGTGTCACCGGTGCGCCCGCGGACGCGACCGGATTCCGGGTGCCCCGTTCCGGGCGGTCCCTCGAGCGGTCAGGCGGCGAGGCCGCCCAACAGCAGCCCGAGCAGGGCGCCCCCGATCATGAACGGCCCGAACGGGATGCCCGTCTTGCGCCCGGCCCGTCGCAGGATCATCAGCCCGAATCCGTACACCGAACCGAACACGAACCCGGCGAAGCCTCCCGCGCAGACGATCGCCCATCCGTACCAGCCGAGGGCCACGCCCAGCGACAGGGCGAGCTTGACGTCGCCGAAGCCCATCCCGTTCGGGTTGATCAGGAAGAGCAGGAGGTAGAAGCCGCCGAGCGCGAGCCCGCCGAGCAGTGCGGAGGTCCACGATCCGGCATGCTCCGGAAGCAGTGCCGCACCGCCCAGGAGCAGGGCGGCCGCGGCGGCGAGCGGCAGCGTCAGCCGGTCGGGCAGCCGGTGCACGCGGCGGTCGATGGTGGCGAGAAGCACGGCGACCGGGGCGAGCAGCAGCCAGACGACGAGCTCCGGGCGGAGCCCGGTGGCCGCGGCCAGGGCGGTGCAGCCGAGGGCGGTGACGACAGGGGCGAGGACGGAGGGGGCGTACCGCTCGGCCGTTTCCCCGGCTTCACCGCTGTCCGCGTCCGGCTCGGAAGCGGCAACCGTCGCGGCCCGCGGAGCCGTACGCACCCCGGCACACGCGGCGCACCGGACCGGACCGAACCAGCCGCCGGCCACCCCGCTGAAGGGGTGGCCGGCGGGGCAGGTGTCCCGCCATGCGTCGTCCGGATCGACCGAGAACCGGTAGGCGGCGCGAGGGACCAGCAGTCCGGCCGCGGCGCCCCAGAGCGCGGCAGCCCCCAGCAACATGGCGAACACGGAACCGACCCTAGACCGGTGGACGCGCACAGGTCATGGGTCCAGGGACCCACTGCGTACTGTTCCGGGCCCAGCGGCGGTCACCGGGCGCTACGGTCGTGGCCATGGGTCAATGGCGCAATGGGAACGGGACGTTGACGGTCACGGGCCGGGAGGGGGAACCGGAGCAGGTGGTGCCGCTCCGGATCGCCGCCTCGTACCGGGCGCGGTCCAAGGGGCTGCTCGGGCAGGACGGGATCGACGGGGCGCTGATGATCACCCCGTGCGGGAGTGTGCATACGTTCCGGATGCGGTTCGCGATCGATGTGGCGTACCTGGACCGGAAGTTCAACGTCGTGGCGGTGCACACGATGAAGCCGGGGCGGCTCGGGATGGTGCGGCTGCGCTCGCGGCATGTGATCGAGTCGGAGGCCGGGGCGATGGAGAAGTGGGGGCTGCGGCCGGGGGCGCGGGTGCGGGTCGTCCAGACCTCCTGACGCGGGGAACGGGGTCGAGGGGCCCGGGAAGGTTCGCTTCGCCGCCCGCCGCGCCGGGCCCGGTCCGGGCGGTCGCGGCGGGTGAGGGCGTACAGCTCACGAGGCCGGGCGGCGGGTGCCCAGCCCGCGGCCGACGAGCGGGGTCACCGTCCGGATCAGCTTCAGCTGGGTGGAGCGCAGGACCTTCACCGTCATGTCGTCGGACCAGCCGGTGGTCGTGGACCATTCGTATCCCGAACCGACCATCTCGCTGGCGAACGCCAGCTCCGTCGCGAGCAGGGCCCGCGCCCAGTCCATCGGCTCCAGGGGCTCCTTGGCCGCAAGTGCCTTACGGATCCGGGCGCCTCGCCGGTTCAGGTCGTCCGCGTCGTCGAAGCCCATGGCCACGGCGAACTCCTCCGTGCACCGCGCGGGGCCGCTCCACTCGATCAGGCCCTGTTGCAGGAGCCGGGACTCCTCATCGGTCAGCGTCAGCTGTTCCGCCGTCTGCAAGCCAGTCGTCACCCTTCCACCCTTCCGGGAGCCCGCCCGGCCCCGCGGCCGTTGTGCGCACGCGGGTGGGGCGGAACATCAGAACCTCAGGGAAGCGACGCTAACGACCCGTCCACGGGGCCGTCTTGGGCCCCAGGACTCATACGCGGACCCAGCCGGAACCGTTGCGGAAGCGTGGAGACGGGCCGTTCTGCGGGCCGGGCGGTCACGGACCCGGGGCTATCGGCGACTTCGGCGCCGACGGGCGTCGCCGACTTCACCGCTCCTGTCGCGCGCTTGGGCCCTGCTTTGGGGCCAAGGGCCCGGGTCACCGGGCCATTTCGCTCGTACGCTCACGCCAACCCGGGGTTCGGTCAGCGGGGCACGAGCAGGGCGAGTGGACGTCGGAGAGGGAGAGCCGTGAGCAGTGGCGGGGGTTGGGGGCAGGGAAGCGCAGGCCGCATACCACCGGGGCAGGGCCCCGGCCGGTACGGCGGAGCCCGGGGCAGCGGCGGTGCGTTCTTTCCGCTGACGCGCAGTTGGGCCGTCGGCGCCCTCGTCTACATCGTCGCCGGGTTCCTGGTGAGCCGCGGGCTGCTGGAGACCCTCGCCACCGGTGAGCGGCTCGAGGAGTTCACCTGGCGGCTGGGCCTGCTGCATGTGCCCGGTGTCATCACCTCTCTGCTCACCGTCCTGGCCGCCGCCCGTGTCCTGCCCGAGGAGCAGCGGGAGTCCCGCCCGGTGTATCTGGCCGCCGCTCTGTGTGTGCCGGTCGCCGGACTCGCGTACGGCCTCTTCGTGTCGTGGCATCTCGTGGGTGTCGAGGGCGTGTTGATGCCGTTCGTGGTGCTGGTCACCGGTTCGGCCGTCGGGCTGGCCGTCGACCGGCTGCTGGAGGAGGACGACACAGGGGAGTCCGTCACGCCGAACTCGTACTCCTGGCGGGACAGCGGCGCCACCGCCATGGAGTACCTCGGGGTGATCGTCCTCGTCGTCACGATGATCGGCGCGATGGCGATGGCCGGGGTCGGCGGTCAGATCGGCGAGCGGATCCGGTGTGCGATCAGTTCGCTCGGTGGCGGTGGGGGCGGGTGCACCACCGGTGGCACCGACCCGGTCGCGAAGCCGAAGACGGACGCCGACTACGAGCCCAGGCTCTGCCAGATCTCCAGCGTCTCCGACACGGTCGGTGGCAAGGTCAAGATCGGCTGGTTCGAGTGGGGCAACGAGTACGGCTTCCAGCAGAAGGTCAGCCAGGCCAACACGGATGTGAACGAGGACGGCAAGGTCGACGAGAACGACAAGCTGGTCTACATGACGTTCACGGACGCCGCGTCCGCGGGCGCCACCGCCAGCACCCCCGGCTTCAAGCTCGGCAAGCTGGGCAAGGCGGATGTCGACGTCGGCGGCGGCGTCAAGATCACCAACGGTGACACCTGGGTCTTCAAGAGCGAGGAGGACGCCAAGAAGATGCGGGACGACATCGAGGAAATGAAGATGTGGGAGACCTCCACGAAGTACAGCGGCGCCTACGGCGGCAACTGGTACTCGGGGATGAAGTGGGCGGACAAGAAGGAGGACGTCGAGAAGCAGATCGGCAACAAGAAGATCTCCTACTCGACGATCGGCCTCAATGTGTACGCGGACGGCGGTCTGGGCATCAGCGCGGGCGACGAGTCCCAGCTCGGCGCGAAGCTCGGCGGCAAGGCCAAGTTCTCCCCGGACGTGACCATCTCCAAGGACGACGTCAACGGCAACGAGTCGTACACGTACACCGCCAAGCTCGAGCTGGAGGGCAAGGTCAGTGGTTCGGCCGGCCCGCTCACCGGTACGGCCGGTGCGAAGGACACCCGTACCGGGGCCATCACCGTCACCCGTGACCAGAAGACCGGCAAGATCGTCCGTATCGACATGACGAAGACGGTCGAGACGGGCTCCACGTCCGACAAGGGCGAGGCCAAGGGCGACAACGGCAAGAAGGACGGCGACAAGCGCGGCGGCAAGGCGGGCGCCACCGACTCGTCCGGCGACACGGGCATCGAGGTCCGGACGAACTCGATCGTCTTCGGCAAGGACACCGACAAGGCGACCGAGGACAAGCGGGCCGTCGCCGAGCGGTGGCTGGACGGCAGCGGCAACAACACCGCCCCGTTCGAGTACATGTTCGGCGACAAGTCACTGCAGCAGAAGCCCGACGGAACCGACCCGTTCGACCGGATGATGTTCCAGGACGGTCTGTCGAGCACGATGCAGTACCACGGCGAGACGGACGCCCAGGAGTTCGGCTTCGAGGTCTCGCTCGGCATGAGCCTCGGATTCTCCCTCTCGGACGAGCACAAGAAGGAGAGACTGACGGACGCGCAGTTCCTCGGAGCTCCGCAGGGCGACAAGCGCGAGTTCCTCCCGTACAGCTACTGCGCGAAGTAAGACCGACCGGCAATCGGGGGGTGGGTGAAGGAGCGGGGCTGGGGTGCGTGCATCGCAAGGCGGAGGATTGAGCCATGGCGGAGCCCTGGTGATTGACGACAACGCCGCGAGGTGCGTGCCCCAGCCCCGTGACGCCGCCCCCCGGTTGCCGGCCGGTCTCAGCCCCGTAGGCAGCACCCCGCACAACGAAAGGCGATGACGGCAGTGAAGAAGTCCCGGACGTCCGGCGCGGTTGTTGCCGCCGCCCTCGGTCTCACCCTGCTCACCGGCTGCGGCTCCTCGGACGCCGCCGCCGTCCCGGACGGCTGGGGCACGCTCGACACCAGGAGCGTGTCCGTCGGCTACCCCGAGGACAAGGGCTACAAGGAGCAGTCCGCCGCCGACCGCAACAAGAACAACGCGGCCGTCGCGCTCAAGGAGGAGGGCGGGCTGCGTACCGGGATGGTCTCGGTCCAGCTCGACTTCGCGACCGGCATCGACGACGCGAGCGAGGCCGCCTCCGCGGCGGGCGCGGGCATCGGCCTCGGTGCCACCCGTAAGGGAACCACCGATGTGCGCCTCGCGGGTGAGGAGAGTGCCCGCGAGGCGCGTCGGATCGACTACGAGTTCACCTCGTCCGGCAAGGAGCAGACCCCGGCGAGCGGCACCCGGATGACGGGGGTCGTGGTGGCGGGGGTCGATTCGAAGGACGTACCGTTCGCCATCCGGATCAATGCGGTGAAGGGTTCGCTGAGCGCTCAGGATCTCGACGCGTTCGTGGACTCGATCACCGTGAAGTAGCGGGTGGAGGAGTGGCGTTCATGGATGTACTGCCCGGCGGGACCGCCACGTTCCTGCTGCTCTTCGGCCTGTTCCTCGGTGCGTTCGCCGTGCGGTCGGCGCTGCGGCTGAGCCGCGTGCTGAGCCTGGTCCGGCACGGCGAGCGGGCCGAGGGGCGGTGCGCGGAGCGCCGGGTCGTGGACCGGGGGGCGGACCGGGAGCGGAGTTACGCGACGGAGTACGTGTTCGCGTTCCGCACGCTCGACGGCCGCGAGGTCGAGTTCGTCGACCACGCGCCGGGCCCGTTCGGCTTCGAGGTCGGGGCGTCGGTCCGGGTCTCGTACGATCCGGCGGACCCGGTCGGGCGCGCCACGGTCGCCGGGCCGCGGGCCTGGGGTCCGGTGCTGATGCCCGCGGTGTTCACGGTGGTCCTGGGGGTGTTCGCGGTGGGGCTGCTGGTCGGGTTCGCGGCGATGCGGGGCTGGGTCTGACAGCCGCCGCAGCCGGGTCCGACAGCCGCCGCACAGCGGCTGCGGCGGTCGGACCCCCATGATCAGGGGACACCTGGGTGCCCTCTTCCGGGGAACCTCGTGAAGCGCGCCGGTCCCCGGCGCGCTCCGCCGGGCACCCCTAGAACGTGGCCCGGTCGAACGGCACCGTCAGCGGCTCCAGCGCCCCGGCCGCCAGCAGCTGCCTGTTCACCTCGGTGATCGTGTCGATTCCGGGCAGCTCCGTCCCACCGCGCGTGAGATCGACGACCAGGCCACCGTCTGCCGTACGGGTGTACGTCCCCGGCAGCCCCTCCGGTACGCGGTCCGCCCGGCCCGGCGACAGATACACCGACCGGCCGGCGCGCGGCGCGCCGGCCCGGAGCCCGAACTCCGTCTTCACCGTGCGGAACTCCTCCCTGCTGTACGCCTCGCCCCAGTCCGGGCCCCAGCAGGAGACGAGCGCCTCCAGAACGTCCGCGGAGCGCCACATCAGCTCCGGCGCGCCGTCCGCGGCCGAGACGAGTCCCACCACGCACGAGTCGGGCGCGCGGTTCGCCGACCCTCCCGCGGTGACGGAGACGGTCGCCTTCACCGTGTCCGGCCGTCCCGACCACAGGGACGCGGTGTAGCCGATGTAGGGGGCGTCCGAGTCCGGGTTGGTGCGCAGGAGATACTCCGTCAGCGCGGGTGCGTCGAGCTCCACCGGCGGCGCCGTCGGGTCCTCCTCCGCCTCCGCCGCCCGCCAGGTCCCGCAGGCATCTGCGTCGATGCCGGCGAGGGCCCGGAGCAGGTGCCCCCAGCGCTCGGCGAGTTCCTGCGGGTCCTCCTTCCGGACACCCCACAGCCCGTGGACCGTGACATTCAGCAACGGGGTCTCCTCTCACGCTGCCCGGTCAGGGCTTCACCGGGGTGGGCTCCACAGTAATGTCGAGGCCCCTGTCGTCGAACATCTCCTGCGTGGCCCTGGCCACATCGGGGTCCGACATGTGCCAGACCACGGGCTTTCCGCGCGCGGCGTCGAGCTGCCGTGTCGCCTGCTGCACCCAGCGGTTGGTCGCCAGGCTGGTGAGCTGACCCGTCGCCTCGTTGTAGAACCGGGTCCCGCGGTAGCCCCACTTCGTCTCGATGTACGTCTGCTTCGCGGAGTCCCAGCCGTCGAACTCGACGGGCTTGCCGTCCAGCTTGTCGAGCGGAACCTCGTACTCCTTGCCGCGCTTCACGCCGGAGACCTGCTCCTGGTAGCGGGCGCCCATCTCCTGCGGGTAGGCGTACGTGTCGGCGCTCTTCGACTTCCACGTGCCGTCGCCGAGGTCCTTGGTGCCCGCCCGCGGGTTCTTGAGCTGGTCGTACCAGGACGGCTTCGCCATCTTCGCGAGCCGCTTCCGTTCGGCCTCGCGCTTGGCCGCCTTGGCCGCCTTGTCGGCCTCGTCCGCGTCCTTCTTCGCCTGCTCGGCCGCCTCGACCTCTTCCGGTGTGGCCTCGCAGCCCTCGGCGCGGAAGCCGGTTCGGAAGGCGGCGTATCCGGCGTACGTGGCCCGTGCGGCGCCGGATGCCGTCGTACGCGTCGTCGTGCCGGGCATCGTGCCGGCCGTCGTGCCGGGCGTCGTGCCGGCCGTCGTCCGTACGGAGGCCGCGGTGACCGTGGTGCCACCGGGCCGGATGCCCGTACGGCCGAGGGGGCCCGCGCCGATCGGGCAGCCCTTGCTCTCGACCTTCTTCTCCAGGTCGTCGGCGTGCTGACGCGCCTCCTTCGCGGCCTTCTCCGCGCCGCCCACGTCGCCCGCCTTGGCGAGCTTCCTGGCCTTGGAGGCGGCTTCCGACGCCTTCTGGGCCAGCTCGCCGAGCTTGCCGAGCTTCCCGAGTTTGCCGAGTTTTCCGGCCTTGCCGATCAGCTTGGCTTCGCCGTAGCCGGGGATGAAGAGCGAGCCGATGTTCCAGAGACCGGTGCCGATCGCCTGGCCCTCGTTGCCGTTCTTCCACATGTCACGGACTTCGTCGCCGATGAACATGTCGTCGAGGACCTTCACGCCCGTACCGCCGGACGCCTTGGTCCAGTCCCAGACGGCGCCGAGGTAGTCGCCCTCGGACCACTTGTCGCCCGCGCCCTTGGAGTCCTCGGCCCACGTGTCGCCGAGGCTCTTGCCGTAGTCCATCAGGCCGTTCCACGCCTTGATGGGGTGAATGATCGTGTCGAAGGTGCCGGTGACATCGCCCCACAGGCCGTCGCCGACCAGGCCCTTGACGAAGCCGCCGGTCTGGTGGGCGGCGCACGAGAAGAACGCTCCGACGCCGGAGGTGCAGCTCTCGTCGTCCTTCTTGTCCTGGGTGCCGTCGTAGTCGCCGTAGTCGGCGTCCGGACCCTCGGTGGGGTCCATGTCGTCGCCGCCCACGTCGACGTCGCCGTCCTGGGTGGTGGTGTCGGTGCCGCCCGAGCCGGTGGTCCCGCCGTTCCCGCCGGTGCTGTCGGATCCGCCCGAGGCGCCGGAGCCCTCGGTGGAGCCGCCCGCGCCGTTGGTTCCGCCCGACGCGTCGGAGCCTCCCGAGTCCGACCCGCCGGAGTCCGAGCCCCCGGACGCGGCCGATCCGCCGGAGTCCGTGCCCCCGCCCGCGACCGCGCCGCCCGAGTCCGTACCCCCGCCGGATGCCGCACCCCCGCCGTTCGTCCCGCCCCCGGCCTCCACGTCACCGCCGCCCGGCGCCGGGCACGCGCTGCCGGTCAGCCGGCAGACCGCGCTCCGGATCTCCCCGGTCAGCTGGGCGCCGATCCCCGTCGCCACGAGGCCGCCGATGAGGGCCACGACCACCAGGACCATGCCCAGGTACTCCATGGCGGTCTGGCCGCCGTCCCGGCGCCACTTGATCATCCGCGCGATGCTGAACGGCCGGTGCGGCTGCCGCTGCTCCAGGGGGAGTTCGAACCAGTCGCGGGACGACGGACGCAGCAGCAGCAGCACGACGATCACGACCGGCATCACCAGCTGCGTCGCCCCGCGCCCGCCGCCCGCGCCCAGCGTCGCCAGCGCACCGAGGGTGAGCCAGACGTGTACGGCGAGGAGACCGCGCCGGATCCAGATGCCGCCGGTGCGCAGGTACAGCGAGAGGACGAAGGCGCAGACGCTCGGCAGTGCCGCGTACAGCAGCAGTCCGATCAGCTTTCCGTCGACCTCGTTGATCGACGACGCCACGGTGAGCACGCCGATGCCGCCCAGGACCGCGAAGACGAACAGCGTCCGGACGAGAATCAGCACCGCCTGCAGCGGGCGCGGCAGCGACTGCCTGCCGGAACGGGTCAGGGAGACGCCGCCGCCCGGAACTGCTGTTCCGCCTGTGCCAGACACGACGAGTCCCCCAACTGGTCGGCGTGTGACCAGACTTGGGCCACTTCATTTATCCGACCACATCGCCGCGTCCAGGGCATGGGCCCCAGGGCCCAAACCCGGACCCCGAGCTCCCGGCCTGCGCGCCCTACCTGCTGGGAACCTCGCTCCCGAACAGCATCCACGGCGACTGCTCGAAGGACGTCACACCGGACAACTGCGGCTGTATGTCGGCGATCTCATGCCGTACGGCAAGGGTGTCGGGCCAACTGTCGAAGAAGGTCGTGCCGCCCACGATGACCGCCCGCCAGTCGGTCGCCGCCGACGCGCCCTCCCGGTCGACCACGAAACCGATGCAGAGCAGGGACGCCCTGCCGATCGCCTCCCTGATCGCGCGTACGGCCAGTTCCTGCTCGTCCCGGGACAGCCGGTACAGCCCGAACTCGAGGGAGACGATGCTGTCCCGCGTGCGGCGGATGCGCACATGGATCTCCGCGCCGCGCTTCACCCACAGCAGGAACCCGATCTCGTCGAGACGCTGCAGGCCCGCGAGAAGCGCGAGCTGCTCCCTGGTCACCCACGACTGGGTCATCGCCGGCTCGGATCCCGGGGTGACGAGGGTGATGCGTCGGGTGGTGGGGTGGGTGATCCGCAGTCCGGCCGCATCGAGATCGCCGAGCAGTGACTCGGCATCGGGGCGGCTCCAGCCAAGGTGGTACGAGTAGAAGAATCCGTCACTCATCGACGCTTCACCTCATCGGTGTGGGGGCACCTCGCCCGTACGAATGGAGCGTGAAGTTCTCCGTGCGCGCGGGCATGCCGGATTGCCGCTTCGGGGCGGCGTCGTCACATGCCTCACAGTTGGTCGGGTAGGAGCGTAATGAGCGTGCTGGAAAGGGGCTTGGGCCCACGGGCCCACCGCCGGCCCCAAAGAAGGTATGAGGATCTGGAGGCCGTCAGCCGATCGTGGCGAGCCTGGGCACGATGCGTGCGGCGAGCTGCTCGGTGAAACTGACCGGGTGCCGGTCCGGCAGCACCTGGACCGCGCTGATGCCGAGCTCCGCGTACGCCTCGACGTCGGCGAGGAACGCATCGGTCTCGTCCAGGACCGGCCTGCTGAACATCAGGGTCTTCTCGATGGCGTCGTAGTCGCGCCCCACCGCCGCGCAGTGCTCCCGCAGGACGTCGAGTTTGTGGGCCACCTCGTCGACGTCGGTGGCGAACAGGTTGCACGCGTCCGCGTACCGTGCGACCAGCCGCAGCGTCTTCTTCTCACCCCCGCCGCCGATCATGATCGGCGGCCGCTCCCCGATCGGCTCCGGCACGCAGAGCGTCTCGGCCAGCTTGTAGTGCCGCCCGTCGTACGGACCGTCGTCCTCGCTCCACATCTGCAGACAGATCTGGAGCGTCTCCTCCAGCCGTTCGAACCGCTCCGCCACCGGAACGACCGGCACGCCGAGGCCGCGCTGCTCCCGCTCGTACCAGGAGGCGCCGAGGCCGAGCACCGCCCGGCCGCCGGAGAGCACGTCGAGGCTGGTGACGATCTTCGCGAGCAGGCCGGGGTGGCGGTACATCACCCCCGTGACCATCAGCCCGAGCGTCATCCGTTGGGTCAGCGCGGCCACGTACCCGAGGGTCGTGTACCCCTCCAGCATCGGCGCGTCGGCCGCGCTCTGCGGGGTCTCCATCTGGAAGTAGTGGTCCATCACCGTGAACGACGCGACCCCGCCCTGGTCGGCGATCCGCGCCGACTCGGCGAGGGTGGGCGCGATGAGCGCGGGATCGGCGGGTTGCGAGTAGTTCCAGTAGTGCAGGCCGAGCTTCACGTCCACTCCTCCACGCCGGAACACCTTCGGCAACGTTGTGCAGCCCCTCGTTACGTTACGTGTGTCCGGGCGGGCGGGCATGACCTGTACGCCCGGCCGGGTGCCGGACTGACTCGGCACACGCGGCACCGTCTACGAAGGCCGCGCCGGCGGGGTCGACCACCCCGTCGTCGGCTCCCACACCCTCGGGTTCAACCGGAGCACTGCGGGAATCGCGGCGATCGGCACTTTCGGACGAGGGACGCCGGTGCCGACCCCCATGGAACATGCGATCGCGGCCCTCGCCGCCTGGAATCTCGGCCTGCGCGGTGACGACCCCCGCAGCGAGGTGCGGCTCACATCCACCGATGACGCCTCGGCGAGGCGGGACTACTCCTCGGTGAAGATGTCCTCGATGGACGACGCGACGGGGGCGCGCAGGAGCCACCGGCTCAGGGTGTCCAGATCGCCACAGCCCATGATGCGTTCGCGGGCCTCGTCGGGCACATCGATACCGGCCTGCGCGAGGAAGAGCAGGATGTCTTCCTTGCGGCCTTCTGCGCGGCCTTCTGCGCGGCCCTCTGCGCGGCCTTCGTCCCGGATTTCCTCCGAGAGGGGTGACGTGTAGAAAGAAAGGTCCACGGCCACCAGGTTCCTCCACTGTTGTGCGGCCGGGCGGTTGCCCAGGCCCTGTGCGGTGAGTTCGACGATGGGGTCGGCGATTGCTTCCGGGGCCTCCCGCAGAGCGGCAGACAGTGTTTTCAGTATGGCACCGATGTCCGGATCGCCTGCGTGTGTGATCGCGGCCAGTGTGGCGAGCGCCAGGTCCTTGCGGGCCTCGGCCACATCAGTGATCACCGGCATATTGTGCGGCCCCACGACGAGGGGACGCAGGGTGATGATCGGATGCCCGACGCTGCCGAAGACTGACGGGCGTGCGGCCCATTCGGCGGTGGCGCGGTCCTGGCAGACGATCAGCAGCAGAGCCTGCAGCCGGTACTTATTGAGCAGGTACATGTAGTAGTAGCCCCAACTGGCGGGCTTGTCCGGATCCTTCTTGCCCTGCGCCTCGATGGCCAGAAGGAAAGGCTCGCTGTCCTCCATTTCGATGCGTAACAGGGTGTCGACGCGTCGTTCGAGGGGCCGGTTCTCGGTGAGGTCGGTGGGCATGACGGTGACCGAGGTGGGCGGGTCGATGGCAACGCCCAGCACCTCGGACACGCGGGAGAACAGTCCCGGGTACTCCTGGAAGATGCGGTGCATCGCCTCGTGGGGCGAGCTGACCATACGGGGTCCTTCGGTCGTGCGGATGGATGGTGGCGTACGGACCATGCGGCTTCGCGTACGCCGGTACGGCAGTCGCGGCAACGCCCAGGTTCGGGAGCGCGGAAGGGGCGGTCGCATCCGTCGCAGTCCTGGAAGGGGTGCGGCCGTGGTGCGGTTGCCGGGGCGTGCGCCACCAGGAGTGGCGGCGGCAGATGAGTGGTGAGGCGGCGGGCGAGGAGGCGTGCCTTGCCGCGAGCATATGCCGACCAACCGGACACGAATCCAGCCGAATTGGCCAAGCTCACCCGTGTGGGTGACGGGAGGCCGGGTTGGGCTGGGAGGGGTGTTTTCCCCGGGTGTTCAAAGACTTTTACGTCGTGTGTCGCGGCGGTTTCTTTCTCAGTCCTTCCGAGGTCGTCTGAGCGCCGTCTGCGTTGCGGGGCCGCCGGCGCACACAATCCAAGGCCGGGGCCCACGGCACCTACAAGGGCGCCTGCAGTCACGACACGTTCCTGGCGGTATGCGGCACACCACCGGTGAGGTGCTCGCGAAGCGTCTCGTCACCTGGGCAGCTGAACCCAGGACTTGGTGCCCACGTGTGGCGGCAGCGCGTCGCAGACCCCCCAGTCCCCGCCCCATTCGTTCACCACGGCCGCGAGCAACCACAACGCGCTCCGACGCCGCTCCTCGCAGAGGCTGACGGCATCCGGGTCGCAGTGGCGCGGGTGCTGGTCCCAGACGACGACCCGGAGCGCGTTGTCGCGGTGCCGCGCGGAGACGTACAACTCCTGGCCCGGGGTCATGGTGGAGGTGACGCCGACCAGTTCGGCCACCACGAGCGCGGCCGGCCAGATGTACGGAGTGAGCCCGTACGCGTGCAGTGAGGCCGTGACCGCGTTGCGTCCGATCGACGCACTCCGCGGATCACCGGGAAGAGTGAGACTGAGCGCGAGCCCACGCTCGGAGGGGCGCCTCGGGTACGCGGTCGGGTACGGGCCGGGTGCGTCGGCGGAAAAGGAGCCCCATGCCCAGCAGTTCCACACCGACAGAGCGTCAAAAACGGCTCGGCGCCGAACTACGGAAGATGCGCCTCGCCGCCGAAGCGACCACCGCCTACGCGGCCGGCCTTCTGGGTATCGACCGGACCAAGATTTCCAACATGGAGGTTGGCGTCCGCCCTGTCACTCCGGCACGCGTGCGCACTCTGGCCTGCAACTACGCCTGTGCCGACGCCCATTACGTCGACGCTCTCGTGGAGATGGCCGAGCAGGGCGAGCGCGGGTGGTGGGAGCAGTACCGGGGCACTCTGCCTTCAGGGCTTCTGGACATCGCGGAACTCGAATGGCACGCCGCCCGGATCCGTACAGCGCAGACCGTCCACCTCCCTGGCCTGCTCCACACCGATGGGTACGCCCGGGCGGTGTTCGGCGCCGTGTTGCCCGCACTGTCACGTCTGGAGATCGAGCTGCGGGTAGCCCATCGGATGGAAAGACAGCAAGTGCTCGACCGCGAATCTCCGGTCGACTACGTGGGCTACATCCATGAGGCCGCCCTGCGGATGCAGTTCGGCAGCCGGAAGTCACGCAGGAGCAGCTGCAGCACCTATACGACATGTCCGAGCGTGAGCACATCGAGCTCCGGGTTATCCCTGTCGACCGGGGGGCGTTCCCCGGCGCCGGACACGCAGTTCCCTACGCCCACGGAGCCGTGCCCCAGCTCGACACTGTGCAGCTCGACTCCGCACACGGGCCCGAATTCATGCATGCCGACGCGCAGCTCACCAAGTACCGCGCACACCTGAACTGGATGGAGGATGTCTCGCTGACTGCCACTGAATCACGAGACTTTGTCCACGCCATCTCACGTCAAATCTAAGGATGCTCGTCATGCCGGCGATCGACTGGGAAGATCCCTTCTGCGGTGAAGGGAACAACTGTTTCAGACTCGGCACGGATGCAGACGGCAACGGCTTCATCGCCGTCCTCGGAGAGGAGGATCGATACCTCACCGACAGCCGCGAAGCACTCCAGCAGATGATCCGCGACATCAAGGCCGGCGCCGCCGACCACCTGCTGTAAACGGCGCAGGGCCCGGTACCGCGAGGTGGTCGCGGTGCCGGGCCCCTGTAGGATCTCGCGGTTCCTGTCATAGAGCGTCGTGCTGACCAGCAGGTTCGTCATGTGTCTCAGGGCACCTTCCTGCGCTTGTGTCTCGGCTCCCATGGCATTTCCTCGGCACTGTGTCAGCCCCACGCTGGAAGATGAGGACGTACTGTCCTACGTCTACCGCAAGACGGCCCGGTCGCGGTGCCCGCCGCCGTGGAGGGCACAGGCCGCCCCGAACGTGTCGCCCTTCTCGGCGACGCCGGGCACACCGGGGGGTGTTCTGGTGTATGACCTGGCTGCCGGTGACGCCCGACGCGCTGCCGTGGAGCGGCGCGAACGAGCCCGCGTCGGTCAGGCCGCCGAAATCCTCCCCGCTGATGCCGAACGCGACCTCCGCACGGCCGTCGCCAGTCACGTCGGCCACCGCGACGCAGGAGCCGACATGGTCGCCCTACCCCTTGACCGCCCCCGAAGTGAGCCCCTGCACGATGTGGCGGCTCGCGAAGGCGAAGAGGATCATCGTCGGGGCGATGGTGAGGACCGCCGCGGCGGACATGGAGCCCCAGTCGATGTTGAAGCTGGAGATGAAGCCGTTCAGGGCCGTGGGGACCGTCTTGCGTGCGTCGCCGTTCATCAGGGTCACCGACAGGAACAGTTCGTTCCAGCAGTTGACGAAGTTGAAGATGAAGGCGGCGACGATTCCGGGCCTCATCACCGGGAGAAGCACCCGGAACAGGGCCCCGAGGCGTGAGCAGCCGTCGATCATGGCGGCTTCCTCCAGTGCGTCCGGGATGTTCTCGAAGAAACCGCGGAGCATGACCGTGCAGAAGGGAATGCACACCGCGATGTAGACGAGGGTGAGCCCGAACCGGCTGTCCACCAGGTTCAGTTCCGTCATCATCATGTAGAGCGGGCCGAGCGCGATGAACGACGGGATCATCTGCGTGACGAGGGCCGCCATCAGCACCGCGCCCTTGGTGCGGAACTCGAAACGGGCCAGCACGTACGCCGACAGCATCGATATCGCGGTCGCCACCGTTCCGGCGGCCGTCGCGATGATCAGACTGTTGGTGAGGTAGACCCCGAACTCGGCCTCACGGAAAAGCCCGGTGTAGTTCTCCAGGGAGAAGTGCGTGGGCCAGTAGGAGATCGGGAAGGAGAAGATCGTCCCGGGGCTCTTGAAGGACGTGACGGCGATCCAGTACAGCGGGAACACCGTGACGGCCAGCCAGAGGGAGAGAAAGAGGATACGGACCGTGCGCCCTGCGGCGGACTCCTTCCCGATCACGAAACTGTTCCTTTCGTCTTGCGTGTCCTCGGCTTACGGCCGGTGGCCCGCTTCCCGCCGGTGGCCGACTTCTCGCGCGTGGCCGTCAGATGGAAGACCGAGAAGACCAGCAGCATCGCGACGACGATGAGGCCGATCGCCGACGCCCTTCCGTAGTCGCCCCGTTGGGTCACAGTGATCATCCACGTGGTCACGATGTGCGTCTCGTTGGACGGTCCGCCGCCGGTCATCGCGAAGATGAGGTCGGGGAAGTTGAAGATCCAGATGACGCGGAGCAGTACGGTCAGCGACAGCGTTCCCCGGATGGAGGGAATCGTGATCCGGAACAGCGTGCGGACCTTGCCCGCGCCGTCGATCTCGGCCGCTTCGTAGATCTCGTCCGGGATGGACTGGAGGGCGGCGAGGATCATGATGGCGAAGAACGTGACGCCGTACCAGATGTTGGCGATGAGTACGGCGACCATGGCGGTCTTCGGATCGGCGAGCCAGGGAATCGGCTCGTTGATCAGACCGGCCTTCTCCAACAGGTCGTTGACGACACCGAATTCACTGTTGAACATCCAGCGGAACAGGATGCCGATCAGGAATCCGGAAATGGCCCACGGGAAGAAGATCATCGCCTGGTAGAGCCCGCGGAACCGAAACCGGCGGCGCAGCCACAGCGCGATGGCGAACCCGATGACGAACTGCGGCACGATCGATCCCACGACCCAGATCCCGGTATTGCTCAGGACCGTGCCGAACACCGGGTCGGTGAAGATCTCCCGGAAGTTCTTCAGCCCCACCCAGGAGGTGTCGGTGAGGTCGTTCAGGTTCCAGTTCCGGAAGGCCATCTGACTGCCCGCGATCATCGGGTAGTAGATGAACACCGCGACGAACAGGGCGGCCGGGGCCATGAAGGCGGCGACGGTCAGCCCTTGACGGCCGGTGAAGACGGGTCGGCGTGGGCGGGGGGCCGCCGGGGCGGAGGTGGCGGTGGCGGTGGCGGTGGAGCCGCGCCCGCCGGCGCGGGGGCGGAGACCCGTACCGGCATCCGTACCGGCATCCGGGCCGGCGTCCGGGCGGGCCTCCACGGCGGCGTCCGTAGTCGAGGTGGTGGGCGTGGGCGTCCCGCCCGGCTCCCCCTCCGGCCGCGCGGAGGGGGACGCCACCGGCTCCTTCACTGACTCTTCCACTTGGCGGTCCAGTAGGAGTCCCAGCCGGTGAGGAGCTGCTCGGGCGTCATCTTGCCGAGCAGCACCTTCTGGATGTCGGCGTCCGACTTCTGGATCCACTCGGTCCACCAGGAGGAGTCACGCGGCTGCGTGACGGTGATGTACGCGTCCGGGTTCTCCGTCATCTTCACGTAGCTCGCCCAGGCGCCGGTCTTGTAGTACGCGTCGTCGGCGGCGCTCTTCAGAATGGGCACCAGGCTGTTCTTCTTGTCGAACGTGGTGGCCGCGTCGCCCTCGGCGAGGAACGTGACCAGCTTGGTGGCCTCCGCCTTGTGCTTGCTGCCCGCGGCGATCCCCCAGCCCGCGGTCGCCACCGGCTGGACGGCCTTGCCGCTGGGCCCGGTGAGCAGCGGCGCCGTGGTCCACTGCTGCCGGCTGATCGACTTCGACTCGCCGAGCGTCGCGATGACTTCCGGGTCCTGGAGGAGGAACGCCGTCGAGCCGTTGGAGAAGCCCTCGACCATCTCCGGGTAGCCCCAGGCGACGGACGACGGCGGCGACGCCTTCTTGAACAGGGCGAAGTACGTCTTGAGTGCGGTGAGCGCTTCCGGCGCCGAGAAGATCGTCCTGCCGTCGGTGAGCTTGAAGCCGTTCTCGCGGTCGATCCTGTCGGCGACGTACGCCTCGATGACGGCCACGGCGTTGCTGTTGGCGTTCGTCCCGCCCCGGAACGCGTACCCGTACTGGCGCTTGCCCGGGTTCTGGATCGCGGTGGCCTGCTCAAGGAGGTCGTCCCAGCTCGCGGGCGGGTTCTTGAAGCCGGCCCCGGTGACCAGATCGCTGCGGTAGAAGAGGCTGAGTCCGTAGAAGCCGTACGGGATGTAGTACGTGCGGCCCTTGGCGTCCTTGGCGTACTTGACGGTGTTGTCCGTCAGCTGGTTCCAGCCGGCCCAGCCCTTCAGGTCCTTGCTCATGTCGTACAGCCAGCGGTTGGTCGACCACGGCCCCGACGTGATGTCCCGGACCTCCAGGGTGTCGATGCCGCTGCCGGACTGGAGCATCTGCTGGATCTTCTGGTCCGCCTGATCGGTGGGCGGCGAGATCAGATCGACCTTGATCTTGGGGTTCTGCTTCTCGAACTCCGCTATGAGGTCCTTCAGGACCGCGGTACGGGTGGGGTTGGTGAGGCTCTCGACCATGTGCAGGGTGACGGTGCCGTCAGCGGCGCCGCCTCCTCCCACGGCGCAGCCCGACAGCACGAGAGCGGCGGCGACACAGAGCGCCGTGGCGGTCCTTCTTCTGCTCAACACTGTTGTCCTCCCAGTTCAAGGGGGTCGGTGACGGTGATGCAGGACAGGGATCTGCGGGGGGCGGCGGGGGCCGCGCAGGTCACTGGGATGTGGCCTGCGGGGCGCGGGCCCAGTCGACGAGCACGGGAACGCAGCGCTCGACGAAGTCCTCGAAGTCGGCTGCGGTGTTGTAGACGTGCGTCGACAGGCGGAAGTACCCGGCGCCGCCGAAGCTCGTGAACGCGGCCTCGAAGCCCAGTTCGGCGGCGACCCGGTCGCGCAGCGCGTCGGCCGCGGCGTGGGTCGCGCCCAGACCGTCGGGGAGCCGTACGAGGCGCAGCGCGTTGACCGGCATGCCGACGTCCACGGCGGCGCCGGCGCCGGTGGCCTCGGCGAAGGCGTCACCGATGAGGCGTTCCGCGTAGTCCGCGAGTTCCGTCATGTACGTACGGGCCGTGTCCCAGCCCCAGACGCCGTCGATGAAGTCGAGGGCGGTCGGGGCCGCGAGATAGCTCGTCGCGTCGATGGTGCCCTGGGTGTCGAAGCGGTGCGGGAACGGTTCCTCGGCGCCCCAGGAGTCGATCAGCGGGTAGAGCGCGTCCCGCAGCGGTCCCCGGGCGACCAGGGCCGACGTACCGCGGGGCGCGCAGCCGAACTTGTGCAGGTTGCCGATCCACGCGTCGCAGTCCAGGCCGGCGAGCGGGTCCTCGGCGAGGCCGGGCACGTGCGCCCCGTCGACCAGGAGCGGAATGCCGCGCTCCCGCGCCAGCGCGCCGATCCGCTCCACCGGCATCCAGCGGGCGGTGGCCGAGGTGATGTGGTCCAGGACGATCAGCCCGGTGGCGCCGGTGAGTTGGGCGGCCACGGCCTCGTACGCCTCGTCCTCGCCGGCGTCGAGCGGGACCCGCGCGGTCCGGACGGTGCCGCCCCAGCGGCGTGCGAGACGGTGGGCGCCCATGGTCACCGCGCCGTATCCGTGGTCGGTCACGACGATCTCGCCGCCGGGCCTCGCCGGGACGTTCGCGTAGACCACGCTCGCGCCACCGCTCGCGTTGGGCACGAGGGCGAGGTCGTCGGCGGCAACCCGCAGGAACGCGGCGATCTCCGTCCGCGCCGCCGCCACGCGTGCCGGGAGGGCCGGGAACCAGGTGCCGGGCGAGCGGTCCATCTCCTCGCGCAGCCGGCCCTGCTCCCGCTGCGCGACGAGCGGGACCGCCCCGAACGACCCGTGGTTGAGGTGCTGGTGCGCGGCCAGCAGCGACCACGCCTCGATCGCCGGCCGGCCGTCGGCCAGCAGCAGGGGGCGGGGCGCCGTGGTGACGCAGGTCTCGCTCACGTGGTTCAAGATCTCCCCTTGGCCTCATCGACTCGGCGGACGCCACCGTCGACACATCGGACAGTCGCAGAAAGAGGTCTGATGACTTGCGGCGAATCCTGACACCGGGCTCGGGAAAGAACAAGGTTGTTCACGAATTGGTTACCTGAGACCGATGAAGTCATCTGATGACTTGGGAAGGAAACACTGAAGAGATCCAATGAGTCTGTAGGATCGGCAGCACATTCGACCGTGGGCGGTTCCACCGGACCGCCGCCGTCGATGTCTTGGGAGGGGAAGCGATGTCCGCAGTCGACCAGGCGTTCCACGGCCTGCGCCGCATGATCGCCGACGGGCGTCTCGTCGCCGGACAGCGCATCCCGCCCGAGAGCGACCTCTGCGAGGAACTCGGCGTCTCGCGCGGCTCGTTGCGCGAGGGGGTCCGTATGCTCGCGGCGCTCGGCGTGATCGAACCGCGCCACGGCTCCGGTACGTACGTCTCGCAGCTCCGGCCCGAGGACATCGTCGGCAGCCTCTCGCTCACCGTCGACCTGCTGCCGCTGACCGGGCTCCTGGAGATGTACGAGATACGGCGCGTCCTGGAGTCGCACGCGGCGGCGCAGGCGGCGGCGCGGATCACGCCCGAGTCGCTGAGCACGATCTTCGCGTACATGGAGGCGATGGAGGCCACCGAGGATCCGGAGCGGGTCTCGGCGCTCGACCAGGACTTCCACGCGGAGATCGCCCGCGTCGGCGGCAACCCGACCCTCAAGTCCTTCCTGGGAGTCTTCCGCGCCCGCTCCCGCGCGTACCAGGTCTTCACCCTGCCCGAGGGCCCCCGCATCAAGCGCTCAAGCGACGAGGACCACCGGGCGATCGCGACGGCGATCGCGAACAGGGACCCGGTGGCGGCGGCGGCCGCGGCGTCCGCGCATGTGGCGCATACGGAGAGGTGGCTGCACGCCTTCCTGCCGCGGGCACCGGAACCGGACCCCGAACCACCGGCGAGCCCCGAGAGCCTGTCGGGCGCCTGACCTCGGGGTCCGCCCGTGCTTCGTCACCCCCGCCAGGCACTCCGCCAACGGCCGGTCGCGAACATCAACGGGGCAACAGGACCCAGGACTTGGTGCCCGCGTGCGGCGGCATCGCGTCGCAGACACCCCACTCCCCACCCCAGTCGTCCACGACCGCAGTCAGCAGCCACAGCGCTTGTCGGCGCCGCGCCTCGCAGAGCGTGACGGCATCCGGGTCACAGTGGCGCGGATGCTGGTCCCAGACGACGATCCGGAGCGCGTTGTCGCGGTGCCGCGCGGAGACGTACAGCTCCTGGCCCGGGGTCATGGTGGAGGTGACGCCGACCAGTTCGCTCACCACGAGCGCGACCGGCCAGATGTACGGAGTGAGCCCGTACGCGCGCAGCGAGGCCGTGACCGCGTTGCGTCCGATCGCCGCGCTCCGCGGATCACCGGGAAGAGTGAGACTGAGCGCGAGCCCACGCTCGGAGCGGCGCGGGTACGCGGTCGCGTACGGATACGGGTCGGGTGCGGGCTCCTCGGTGGCTACCGGGCAGAGCGCGGCGCGCGGAGATTGCGGCATGACTGACTCCCCTTGTGCGGGTGGCGAGTTGGCTGTCTCTCTATCGCGTCGATGCGCACAGGTGGCTCGTGCGCTGCTGAATGAGCAGTGGCTTGTCTCCCTGGCGCGGGCCGCCCCTCCCAGGGCAGGAGGTTGCGGGCAGGACCGCGCGATGCACTTCCGACTCATCGCAGCGTGAGCAGTGCACTACCCAAAGTAGCGCCTTGAGGGCAAAATAACCCTACGCATATGGAAACTGGACCCTTTCGTGGCCGGGTCAGACACACAAGCGGCAGACTGCCGTTGACCGCTTGCGGAAAGGAACGGCATGGCAGCGAGGACGTCTCCTACTGAACGCCAGAAGCGGCTAGGTGCCGAACTGCGGAGGATGCGCACGTCAGCTGATGTCTCGGCCGAGTTCGCGGCCGGCCTGCTCGGTGTGGACCGCGGAAAGATCTCGAACATCGAGTCCGGAGCACGCCCCATCAGCCCGGATCGCCTGCGCACCTTGGCCTGCAATTGCGACTGCACGGACGACAGGTACGTCGACGCACTCGTCGAAATGGCTCAGCCGCGCAGCCGCGGATGGTGGGAGAGATACCGGGGGACGCTGCCTCAAGGGCTCCTTGATATCGCCGAATTGGAGGCGCACTCTCTGCGAATGCGGGCTGCGTATTCCATGCACATCCCGGGCCTGCTCCAGACCTCGGACCATGCCCTGGCCGTGTTCCGCGTGGTCGTCCCCCAACTGCCGGAGCGCGAGATCGCACTGCGCCTGGCCCACCGCGTCGAGCGCCAGGAGGTTCTGGACGGGGACCCGCCACCGCCGTACACCGGCATCGTCCACGAAGCCGCGCTCCGCATGCAGTTCGGCGGCCGAGGTGTGGCCCGCGCCCAGCTCCAGCATCTACTGGAGAAGTCCGATCAGCCGAACGTGACGCTGCTGGTCATCCCGTTCGAGGCGGGAGCGTTCCCCGGAGCGGGTCAGACGGTCCTGTACGCGGAGGGACCGGCACCTCAGCTCGACACCGTACAGATCGACAGCTCGCACGGGCCCGCCTTCGTCTACTCGGAGGCGCAGTTGGCGAAGTACCGGGCCCACCTGGACTGGATGGAGCGAATCGCGCTGCCACCTGGCAAGTCGCGAGACTTCATCCACAACATCGCACGCCAACTCTGAAGGGATGACGGATGCCTGACGTCAACTGGGAAGACGCGTTCTGCGGCGAGGGGAACTCCTGCTACCGGATCGGAACCGATGAGCAGGGCAACAGTTACATCACCATCGCGGGCGCGGAGGACCACTTCCTCACCGACAGCCGCGAGGCACTCCAGCAGATGATCCGCGACATCAAGGCCGGCGCCGCCGACCACCTGCTGTAACCCCGCAGGGCCCGGTACCGCGAGGTGATCGCGGTACCGGGCTGTAGGATCTCGTGGCTCATGTCGGGGACCGCGTCCGTGACCTGAGCCCTGCACCGGCTCGCCGTGGCGGGCCTTGCCGGGGGCGACCCTTCCGCGGTGCGGTTGCTCGCGCCGGTCGAACGGCCGGGGTGCTACGGGAGTTCCAGCCGACGATGTCGGCGGAGCGGGCCCGGCGGATGGCCGAGAACGCCGACGGGGCGGCGTACGCCGACGCGGTGTCGGAGTACGCCGCCCTGGGGCGGGACGAGTTGCGGGAGGCCGCCCGCGCTGTCATGGCGGTTACTTCGGGTCGCCGTTGAACTTCGAGGTCGACCAGAAGTAGCCGAGCACCGCGAGACCCAGGCACCAGACGATGGCGAGCCACCCGTTGTGGCCGATCTCGCTGCCGAGCAGCAGGCCCCGCAGGGTTTCGATGGCGGGCGTGAACGGCTGGTACTCGGCGATCGGCTGGAACCAGCCGGGCATGGAGTCGACCGGGGTGAAGGCGCTGGAGAGGAGCGGCAACAGGATCAGCGGCATCGCGTTGTTGCTGGCGGCCTCGGCGTTCGGGCTGATCAGGCCCATGCCGACCGCGATCCAGGTGAGCGCCATGGCGAAGAGCACGAGCAGCCCGAACGCCGCCAGCCACTCCAGGGCGGTGGCGTCCGTGGACCGGAAGCCGATGGCCACGGCGACGGCGCCCACGAGGACCACGCTGACGACCGACTGCAGCACGCTGCCGACGACGTGCCCGACGAGCACCGAAGGGCGGTGGATCGCCATCGTGCGGAAGCGGGCGATGATGCCCTCGGCCATGTCGTTGGAGACGGACACCGCGGTTCCGATCACGGTGCTGCCGATGGTCATCAGCAGCAGGCCCGGGACGAGGTACGCGATGTATGCGGAGCGGTCCGGGCCACCGCCGCTGATGCCCGAGCTCATCGTGTCGCCGAAGATGTAGACGAAGAGCAGCAGCAGCATGATCGGGGTGAGCAGCAGGTTCAGGGTGAGGGACGGATAGCGCCGTGCGTGCAGGAGGTTGCGGCGCAGCATCGTGGACGAGTCGCGTACGGCGAGGGAGAGGGAGCTCATCGGACATCCTCCTTGGGCTGGCTGGGCTGGCTGGGCAGGCTGGACGGGCCGGGCTGCGGGGCGGTGCTGGTCAGGGCGAAGAACACGTCGTCGAGGTCGGGGGTGTGCACGGTCAGCTCGTCCGCCTCGATGCCGGCCGAGTCCAGCAGGCCGAGGACGGAGCGCAGCTCGCGCTGGCTGCCGTCGCTGGGGATCCGCAGCGCCAGTGCCTCGTCGTCCCGCGAGGCCTCGCGCAGGGCGAGGGCGGCGTTCTGGTACGCGGCCGGGTCGGTGAACCGCAGCCGCACGTGTCCGCCGGGGATGAGCCGCTTCAGCTCCTCGGCGGTGCCCTCGGCAGCGATCTTCCCGTCGTTGAGCACGGCGATACGGTCGGCGAGCTCATCCGCCTCCTCCAGGTACTGGGTGGTGAGGAAGACGGTGACGCCGCCCGTGACCAGCTCGCGGATGATCTGCCACATGTTGTGCCGGGAGCGCGGGTCGAGGCCGGTGGTCGGCTCGTCGAGGAACATGATCCGCGGGCTGCCGACCAGGGTCATGGCGATGTCGAGACGGCGCTTCATGCCGCCGGAGTAGGTGGAGGCGGGCTTCTTCGCCGCCTCGACCAGGTCGAAGCGCTCCAGCAGTTCGGCGGCGACCCGCCGTCCCTCGCGCTTGGACAGGTGGTGCAGGTCCGCCATGAGGAGCATGTTCTCCTCGCCGGTGATCAACCCGTCGACGGCGGAGAACTGCCCGGTGACGCCGATCGCGGCACGGACCGCCTGCGGGTCGGTGGCCAGGTTGTGGCCGCCGATGTGGATGTCGCCGGTGCCCGGGTCGGCGGAGATGAGGGAGGAGAGGATCTTCACGGCGGTGGTCTTGCCGGCACCGTTCGGTCCGAGCAGGGAGAAGACCGTTCCCTCGGGGACGGCCAGGTCGACGCCGTCGAGCACGACCTTGTCGCCGTAGGACTTGCGCAGCCCGTTCGCCGCGATGGCCAGGTTCGTCACGATGGGTGCTCCTTCAGAGGCTGCGGGCGGTGATGTCGCCGTGGGAGGTGGTGGCGCGGATGTCGAGTTCGGCGGTGCCGTCGTTCTTGAGGGCGTTGCTGATGCGGCCGTAGCCGGTGCCGGCGTCCAGGGCGGCCGAGACGCCGGCGGCGGCGCCGACCGAAATGTCACCGGACTGGGTGCGGAGCACGACCGTGCCGCGCACGGCCTCGGTGATCCGGATGTCGCCCTTCGCGGTGCTGATCTCCGCGGGGCCATTGAGTCGGCCGACCTCGACGTCGCCGTCGACCGCAGTGAGGCGGACGCTCGCCGCCTCGTCGATCTTGATCTGCCGGTACGCGCCTTCGAAGGCGACGTCGCCAAGGCGGCCGACGCCGCGGAGCTCGGAGCTGGCGGCCTTGGCCTCGATGCTCGAGCCGGCGGGCAGCCGGACGGTGACCTCCAGGGACCCGGAGGGGCCGAACAGCTGGTTCTTGGGGCCGGTTGTGTGGATCCGCAGGACGCCGTCGGCGTAGGCGACGGTGGTCTGCTCGGCGGTCTGAACGTCGCGGCCCTTGGAGGGGTTGGCGGGCAGGACCTCGACGGTGGTGTCGGCCCGTTCGGCGGCGATGACCTGGATGCGCCCGGCGGGGATGTCCAGGACGGCGGAGATCTGGGCGGGGGTGTCGAACTTCTGCATGATGCTCTCCTCGAGCTCGCTCGTTGTTTCCGATGCCAGAAACGCTATGTTGCGTTCGAGGATCACGCAACGAACCCGTTGCGCACAATCTGCATTAGTGCAGGTAGAGGTCCAGTTTTCGTTGCAACGGGCGTAAATCTAACGCAATGACGGGCGTCCTGGTCGTTGCATTGGACTGCAAGCGAACGCTACGCTGGCGGCACTAGGGAAGCACGAAGGGAGATCGCGGTGCCGGGAGGCAGACTCACCCAGCAGGAACGTCAGCAGATCGCGCTGGGGCTGGCCGACGGCCTCGCCTACGCGGAGATCGCCCGACGTCTCGACCGTCCCACCTCGACGATCACGCGTGAGGTGATGCGCAACGGCGGCCCCACCGCCTACCGCGCCGACTTGGCCCACCGCGCCACCGAACGCCGCGCCCACCGGCGCAGGCAGACCGCGCCCCGCGGGCAGGGGGCGCCGACGCAGGACCACGGGCGCGATGACGAGGCCGTGCGCGAGTACGAGGAGACGTTCACCACCCTCTTCATGCAACAGGGCCTGCCCAAGATGACATCCCGGGTGCTGACCTGCCTTTTGACCACCGACGCGGGCAGCCTCACCGCAGGCGAAATCGTCCAGCGCCTCCAGGTCAGCCCCGCCTCCGTCTCCAAAGCGATCGCGGCCCTCGAAAGCCTGGGCCTCGTCCGACGGGAACGCGACGAACGCCGCCGCGAGCGCTACGTCGTCGACAACGACCTCTGGTACCAGTCGACGATCGCCAGCGCCCGCGGCATCGCCCAGGTCGCCGAGACCGCACGGCAGGGCGTCACCATCCTCGGCCGCGACACCCCGGCCGCCGCCCGCCTGGAGAACATCGCCCGCTTCAGCGACTTCATCAGCGAGAGCATCCTCCGCGCCGCGGAGCAGGTCCGCGAAGTCCTCTACACGAAACCCGAAACGACCCCAGGTGACACCACCACGCCAGGTTCGGATCGCGGATAGACAGCCGTCTTGATGGTCAACGCCTTCCCCGGAGTCCGGGGTCAGGCGCCCCGGAGGCCCTGACGGCACTGTTCAGGTGATCAGGCGCTGGCCGGTCGCTGTCCACGGGTCGGCGAAATCGTGCTCCTATCGCCAGTGTTGCGGCAGGTGGAGCGTGAAGCGGCGGGCACTTCGGCCCGCTCCGCGTCCGTCATGTCGCTCGGATAGCGGCGCAGTCGGCGCCCCGGCGCGATCGCCCCGAACTGGTGGACGTAGCAGGCACACTCCGGAGTGACCGCAGTGGACTCGCCGACGGCGTCGGTAGTGAACTGGTGCGGCAACGGGCCTCCCGGCGAGATCGGTCGTCTTCAACCGCGTCTCCACCGAAAGGCCCGTTCTTTCATGCGCATCCCGCAAGCGGCACCCGTGAGCGAATGATCATCCACGGTGGTTACCTCGAACACCGCTCGGTTGGCCACAACGTACTGCGGCTCTGCCAAGAAATTTGAGACCCTACACAAGCCCTGTGCGTACGTAACTTGGTCAGGAAGCGCCGCCGCGCGGGAAGGAGACCTCCACGCGCCGATTCTTCTTCCGGCCCTCTTCCGTGCTGTTGTCAGCGATCGGGTACTGCTCGCCGTAACCGCGGATCTCGAAGGTGATCGTCGATCCGAGCGACTTGACCAGCTCGCCGTGCACCGCATCGGCCCGCTGCTTGGACAGGACGTCGCCGTGTGCGGAGGACCCGAGATTGTCGGTGAAGCCGAAGACCCGCACCTTGGTGGCGTTCTGCTTCTTGATCTCGGCTGCGACGGCCGCGATACGGGACTTGGCTGCGGCGCTCAGCTTCGCACTGTCCTTGCCGAAGAGGACCTCCGCCTGGAGCGCGAACTTGATGCTGGCGTTGCTGTCCTCGCGCCGCTCCTCGCCGCCCTGGTCCTCGACGACCTGAATGATGTCGAGGACCTTGGCCGGGGCGAGTGTGGCCCCCTCGGCCATCTTGAGGTCGGGGTCGTTGCCGTCCACCTCGACAGGTGGCACCGATGACGCCTCGGTGCCGGGCGGCACGCTCGGACCGTCGTCAGCGACAGCCTGCGAGGCCCCCAGGACGGTGACGCTTGCCATCAGCAAAGTGGCTGCGATGACGTGGCCCGCGAGGCGCGGTGGCCTGCGGCGTGTCAGGGTGTGGGTCATGTCGGCCATCACCCAGAAATCTTCAGCGAGGCAGCGGCGAACGTCGGCAGCGTGAAGTCGACTTCACTGGTGGTTGCCGGTGGCGCCGGGAACTGCATGAAGACAGAGACCGACTTTCCGGCCGGGATCGCTGTCAGCCCGGTGGTGCAGAGGCATCGCCCATCCGTGTCCCGAAGGATGTAGTAGCGCTTCTTGCCGACCTTGTCCACAAGTGTCGCGCCTGCTACAGAATTCGGATTCTTGGCCACGATAGTACTCTCGTTGCCCGACCACTGGGCGCCACTCTGAATACTGTCTCCGTCATTCTTGATCACGCCGCTGACAGTAACGAACCCGCCACTATCACGCTTTACCTCATTGACGACAAGAATCAGCCCGTCGCGACCATTGGCCTGCGCGAGCTTTACATTCGGGTCCACATTGTCGCCGGCAGCCGTGTCCTCCTGCTTTGAGCCCTTGTCCTCTTCCGAGGGCTTGGACGGAGTAGAGGATGGTGACGAACCAGCGTCATTGGTCTTTCCGCCACCGTCATCAGTGCCGCAGCCTGTGACAGCCAGGGCCAGCGCTGCCGCCAGCGAGACGGCCGCCACAACCCTTCGGGACTTGGTGGAGCACCGAACGCTCATGGGTTCTGATTCCTTTACTCGTCATTCGCTGTCAATTGTCGACCAGATGCACGTCGTAGAGAATCTTGCTCACCTGGGACCAGGGCGGTGGGCTGCTCGGCCTGATTTCAAGCATCTGGCCACCTTTGCATGTGAAGAAGAAGATGTCCCGGATGCTGTCGCGGTTGAGGTCCACGGACCTCCACTTGCAGCGGAACTCGATCAGGGCGGTGGCTGTGGCCTTCGCGCGCGTCGTCTCCGAACCGGGAAGCACCGACGAGTTCACCGGCTTTCGACCCTCGACCTCAACCTTGATCCTGTCCCGATAGCCACCGGGGTACGTGTAGCAGCCCGTGACGTCCGCCTGGTTCGCGGCGGCAAACCCCTGGGCCGCAGGGCAGCCGATGACCGGATGACTCTGCAGGTACGCGTCGAGCAAGTCCTCGGGGAGCGAGGCAAGGAACCCGGCCTCGAAGTTCTCACGCGCCTCGTTCGCTGCAGCCAGAGCTGCCGCGTCCGCCGCGCCCTGGGCTCCATTACGCAAGGCTGCAGCCTTGCCGACGGCAAAGAATGCGAACACGAGGAAGAGCAGGCCCGCCACCATCACGACATAGATAGGGAAGGCCTGCCCTGCATCGCGGCGACTGCGCTCGATCACGTGCCCGAGGTGATGGAGGTCACGAGGCCGTCGATCCGCTGCGAGATCTTGCCACCGATGCCCGTGGCCATGATCGCGCCGATGATCGCCACGACCACCAGGATGATGCCCAGGTACTCGAACGCCGTCTGGCCGCGGTCCTTGGCCTCGTAGCGCTTCTGGATCGCGCTGACTGCCGTGTTGGCCCAACCGTTGATTCGGACGGCGGTCTTCAGGGTGATGTCCGACATGGTGTTCCCCTCCGGGTTCGGCCGACCGGTAGCCGGCCGACTCGCACGTTTCTCTGGTGCCGCCCGCGGTACCGGCTTCCTCCTGGCCGGTCCCGCTGGCGACATGAGAAACATACGGCGGCACACCCTGCCTTCCAGAGGGTCCCAGGGCCCATTCCCGGGCCCAAAAGGGGAGTTGGGTCCCGAGTCCCGCACTCCTGTGCGGTGTCCGGACCTTCATCTCAGCCACGGCCACCAGTCCCCCGTGCTCCGGGTCCACTCGCCGGGGCCGTGCCGAGCCAGCGGGCGATCGCCTCACTGCGGCTGCCGCTGTGGAGCTTGGTGAAGATGCGGTTGATGTGGTTCTTGACCGTCTTCTCGCTGATGAAGCAGGTGGCGGCGATCTGCTGATTGCTCATGCCGGACGCGATCAGCTCCATGACCTCCACCTCCCGAGAACTCAGCCCGTACTGCTGCCTGTTGGGCGCCGTTCCCGGCGTCCCGGTCAGTGAAGACTGTGCCATAAATGATTGCAGATGCGAAAGACCCTGAGCGGATCGGACCGGTTGCGGCGCAGGTGGAACCATTTCGGGACCGGAGCCGTGTGCATGCGCACCGTCCTGCTGCACCGCGCCCGGCGGGTGTCCGTCGTATCCGGGACCCGGGTAGGGAACGCCCGTGGTCAGCGCCGTTCCCAGCCCCTCCGGAAGGGGTCGCCCCTGTGGTCCCGTTCCCTGCCGCATATGGGCCAGGAGCGCGTTCGCCGCGGTCGCGGTGAAGTGGGCGCGGCCGCTCTTGGTGTCCCGTACCGCCTGCACCAGTTGGTCCGCCGTGAACTCGCCGTGCACCAGATAGCCACCGGCGCCCAGCCGCAGCGCCTCGTGGACGATCTCGCTCTCGCGGCTGTAGGTCAGCATCATGACGGGGGCGACGTGCACAAGGTGCGGCAGCGCGGAGATGCCGTCGACGCCCGGCATGCGGACGTCGAGCAGAACGACGTCCGGGCGGTGCTGCACGGCCATGTCGTAGGCCTGGCGGCCGTCCACGGCCTCCGCCACGACTTCGATGTCCTCACGGCCGGAGAGCAGCACGCCCAGGCCGGCCCGGACCACGGGGTTGTCGTCGGCGACGACGACCCGCAGGGGGCTGGGGAGGGCCATGGGCGGGGCTGCGGGGAAGGGAGGTGTGACCTCGGATGCCGCGGGCTGCTGGGGGATGGGGAACCCGGAGGAGCTGAGCTCCGAGGTGAGCGGGGTGAGGTGCGAGGACGTGTGCTGGGAGGTGTGATTCTGTGCCGCCCAGTTCTGGCCCGAAGCGCGGGAGATATCGTCCGGCATTCTGCGACCTCCTCTCAGGATCTATGGGGGGTGGGGGGTGGAGCGGGTCAGTTCACTTGCTGTGTTTCCGGACCGGCGACGAGCGCGGCCACCGGGAGTTCGAGACGTACTTCGGTGCCCTTGGCCGCCTTACCCTTGCCGATGCGGATACGGGCGCCGATCGAAGCGGCGCGTTCGACCATGCCGACGAGACCGAAGTGACCGGCGCGCCTGAGGTCGTCGAGTGTCGTGCCCGGGGGCAGGCCGCGCCCGTCGTCGTACACGCTGACGCGCAGGACATCGCCCTTCACGCCTGCAAGCACGACGAGATAGGTGGGATGGGCATGGCGATGGGCGTTTTCCATCGCTTCGGAGGCGACTGTGAGCAGCTGGCGGGCGACCACCTGCGGCACGGACGGGACCGGGGTCTCGTTGAGCATCCGGAAGGTGGCCGTGAGTCCGTGGCGGCGGGTGAAGTCGTCCGCGCGGGCGCGGAGTTCGCCGACGACATCCACTCCCCCGTCGAGTCCGGACTCGCGACGCAGGTCGGAGAGGAGTTCCCGCGATTCCGCCGCCGCCCGGCGAGCGGACCGGGCGACCAGTTCGGCCTGGTGCTTGACGGTGAGCGGATCCATCCGGTCGGAGGAGCCGGCCAGACCGTCCGCGGCCAGCGCCAGACCGTGCAGAGTCTTGGCCACCGAGTCGTGCATCTCCCGGGCGAGCCGGGTGCGCTCGCCCTCCACCGCCTCGTTCACCGCGAGCCGTGCCCTGGTCTCGGTGAGCGCCTGGCTTGCCGTGCCGAATCGGAGGAGCAGATTGCGCAGGGTGACCCCGACGGCGCCCGCGATCACGCAGAAGCCGGGGAGAAGGAGGGCTGTCGCGTCGGCGGAATCCATCTTCGGGCCGGTGGCGTACACGCCGAAGACGATCACCATCTGGAGCGCCGCGAAGACCGCCGCGCCCCGCCAGCCGTAGACGAGTCCGGCCAGCAGCGGGGTGCACACGGTGACGTACGCGAGCGTGGATTCGGGCGTGGCCGTGATCAGCAACAGGGCGCCGAAGAAGGCGTCGATGCCCAACAGCCAGGGGTGGCGCAGGAAAACGGGACCGAAGCGTTCCCAGTCGCGGAACAGGACGTAGGAGCCCATGAAGGTGACCAGGATGGCCGAGCCGATCAGCCAGGAGGCCGGGCCGGACGCAGTGTGGGCGATCGCGGACGGTGTGGCCATGGCAATCATCGCGAGCCGGAAGCCGAAGACCTGCCTGCACATCGCCTGGAGTGCGTTGAGCTGGATCGCGAATGCCGGGCGCGAGCCCGGACCGGCTATCGCCTGGCGCACCTCCGCGTCCACTCCGGTCTGGGTTCCGCCGAGTTGGAACGACATGAGCCTGTCACCTCCCTTGTCCCGTTCTCTCCGCCGCCCGCGTCATTCATGTCAGCCGCCCGCGAGAAAGCCCAAGTCGATGTTGGCTCCATAGACAAAGCCGACCGTCAGCAGGACCAACGTTCCGGGGAGCAGGAAGGTGGTGACCGCGAAGGTCGCCTTGGGAACGGCCCTGGCAGCCTTTCGGCGGGCGTTCTGGGCGTCGGTGCGCCGCATGTCGTTGGCGATCTGGATCAGCGTCTCGACGATCGGGGCACCGAGTTCCTCGCCCTGCTGGAGCGTGGTCACGAACATGGCGACCTGTTCCGAGTCGTTGCGCTTGCGGAGTTGGTCGAAGGCCTCGCGGCGGCTGACGCCCATGTCCATCTGGCGCAGCGTGATGCGGAGTTCGTCGGCCCAGGGGCCTTCGTACTTCTCGGCGACTCGGGCCAGCGCCTGGCGGAAGCCGAGACCCGCCGAGACCACGACGGCCAGCACGTCGAGGAAGTCGGGGAGCGTCCGGTCGATGTGGTCACGGCGTACGCGTACCGCGGACCAGAGGCCGACCTCGACCCAGAACAGGCCGAAGGCGATCAGCACAATGGCGAGGAAGAGCTGCCCGCGCATCAGCATCGTGAGCGCGCCGAACGCGCCGAGAGCGCCGTAGACGAAGCGGCGAGCTGCGTAGCGGTCGATGGTCAGGCCGCCCGGGTTGCCCGCCAGGTCGATCTGGCGGCGCTTCTTGTTGACGGCCTTCGGGCCCATCATCCGCAGCACAGCGGGGGCCCAGCGCATGCCGAGCCGGTCGATGCCGGAGCCGACGGCGCTGGTGCGGGTGGAGCCGACCTCCAGAGCAATCGCGAGGTCGCCGGGGAGTTTCGCGTCGCGCCGGTACATGCGGATGCCCGAGATGGCTCCATACACCGCGAGGCCCATCAGGCCGGCGAGCAGCAAGTCCATGTGTGCGCCACCCATCAGACGTCGATCCGGGACATGCGGCGGATCACGATGAATCCGATCGCGTACAGGGCGATGGAGATGACCACCGCGACCTGGCCGATGAACGCGCCGGTCATGCGATCAAGCGCACCGGGCATGACCGCGTTCATCAGGAGCATGGCGCCCAGGCCGAAGATGGGGACGGCATAGGCGGTGACAGTGACCTGGGAGAGCTGGGTCTTGACCTCGCGCCGGGTCTCCTTGCGCTCCTCCAGCGTCTCGGTGAGGTTGCGCAAGGAGCTGACGACCGTACCGCCGGCCCGGTTGGACAGGACGAGCGTGGTCACGAGTACGACGAGTTCACGGGAGGGGAGCCGGTCGGTCAGTTCGCTCATCGCGTCGTCGAGGGACTCACCGACGGCGAGGCGTCTGGAGACCCGGGCCAGTTCCTCGCCCGCCGGGTCCTCCATCTCGTCGGCCGCCATACCGATGGACGTGCGCAGCGCGAGTCCGGCCTGGGTGGCGTTGGCGAGGATACGGGCGAGCTCGGGGAGCTGGTTGATGAAGCGCTCGGTGCGCTTGGTCCGCTGCCAGTTCAGGAAGGCGTTGGTGCCCCAGAGACCGATGAGTGCGGCGACCGGGCCGAAGAAGCTGGCGAGTATGGACGAGGCGGTCATCCACAGGCCGGCCATCGAGAGAATCGCGTAGACGAAGAATTCGCCCGGAGTGACGTCCAGACCGGTGGCGGCCAGCTTCAGTTCGAGTTTCCGCCCCAAGCCGGTCTTGCGCAGCCTGGTGTCGAGCTCCCGGAAGCGGCGGTGGCGCCCGGTCTCCGGGAGGTGGCCGGTGTGCGACAGCCGGTCCACCAGGGCGTCCCGGTCGGCCTTCCCGCCGGAGTAGGCGTGCAGGCCCATGACGCCCGTCACGCCGCAGAGCAGGGTGACGCCGATCGTGAGAAGAGGAAGATTTGTCATGGCACAGGTACCTAATTGGCCTCTCGGGTGGCGAGCTGCTCGGCGGACGCGGCGACTCCGAAGGCCTGCGGGATGGGCTGGCTGGCCATGTAGAGACGGTCGGCGATCTTGCGCGGGATCGGGAGGTACTGGAACTCGCCGTAGATCCGCCCGTCGGCGGCCATCGGCTGGGCGTTGAAGCGGGCGACGGTCACGATGCGGTACGGGTCCCGGCCGTGCGAGTCGAGGACGGCGATCTCGGTGACCTTGCGGGAACCGTCCGCGTGCCGGGTGAGCTGGACGATGACATCGACGGCGCTGTTGATCTGGTCGTGCAGTGCCTCGAACGGGATCTTGATCTCGGACATCGACGCCAGGGTCTGCAGACGCATGAGCGCGTCCTCGGCGTTGTTCGCGTGGACGGTGGCGAGCGAGCCGTCGTGGCCGGTCGACATCGCCTGCAGCATGTCCAGCGATTCGCCGCCACGGACCTCACCGACGACGATCCGGTCGGGACGCATACGCAGGGAGTTGCGGACCAGGTCACGGATGGTGATCTGGCCCTTCCCCTCGACGTTCGCCGGACGGGACTCCAGCCGGATCACATGGCTCTGCTGGAGCTGCAGCTCGGCGGAGTCCTCGATGGTGACGATGCGCTCGCTGTTCGGGATGAGCCCGGAGAGCGCGTTGAGCAGGGTCGTCTTGCCCGTGCCGGTTGCGCCGGAGACGATGACGTTGAGCTTGGCCTGGACGAGCCCGGAGAGCAGGATCAGCATCTGCTCGTCGAGCGAGCCGACGTTGATCATCTCCTGGAGCGTGAACGCCCTCGGGAACCGTCGGATGGTGAGCGTCGCACCCGTCAACGAGAGCGGAGGAATGATCACGTTGACACGCTCACCACTGGGCAGGCGGGCATCGACCATCGGATTCGACTCGTCGACCCGGCGGTTGACGGTCGACACGATGCGTTCGATGGTCTGCATCAGCTGCTCGTGCGAACCGAAGCGCATCGGGAGCTGTTCGACCTTGCCGCTGCGCTCGACGAAGATCTGGTCCGGTCCGTTGACCATGATTTCGGTGATGGACGCGTCTTCGAGGAGTGGTTCCAGAATGCCGAGACCGAGGGCCTCGTCGACGACCCGGCGGATCAGCTGGGTGCGTTCGACGGTCGAGAGGACCGGTCCCTCACGGCTGATGATGTGGCTGAGGACGCGCTCCAGCCTGGCTCGCCGGTCTGCTGCGGCGAGCGAGGACATCTCCGCCAGGTCGATCTCTTCGAGCAGCTTGGCGCGGTAGGTGGCCACCATGTGGCTGTCCTCCCGCCCCTCACCGTTCTTCTCGGGGGCGGTCATGCGTGCCCGCAGACTCATTCCGTAACTCCTCGTTCCCACTTGCTTTTTGATCCGCCGCTGAGGCAGCGGTGCGGTGCGGGTCAGGTGCGGGGCATCGTTGAACTGCGTTCGGCCGGGCCCCAGATATGGACGCCCGGGATGATGTCGGGCACGTCGACGCTGACCGTGCAGGTGACCTCGTCGACGGAGGAGGGTCCGTAGACCTCGGCCCGGTTGGCGGTCCAGCCGCTCATCGCGTCCTTGGCTGCCTGCCCGTCGCAGTCGCCCGTCGACATGCTGGCCATACGGGCTCCCGCGCGGGCCCCGGTGCCCGCCTGGTTGGCGGCATACGCGGCGAGGCCCGCCTGGATCGCAAGGAGGCCGACCAGGAGCAGCAGGGGGATGAAACCCAGATACTCGATGGCGACCTGGCCGCGCTCACGGCGAGTGGTGACATCGGCCGTCCGGCCGGGTGTGTGCGTGCGCTTGCTCATCGCTCAGCCCTCCAGCGGCGCGGCCGCATAGCCGGTGACCGGGAACTTCCAGTTGAGGATGCCGGGCACCAGGACCGGTACCTGCAGCTTGACCTCGGCGGTGTACAGGCCGGACTTGACACGGCATTTCGACGACTTCAATCCGTCCCGCCAAGCCTGCGGCAGGTGTTCCTCGACAGCGTCCCGGCACTCCTTGAACCGCAACCCCTGCGAGATGGCCCCCTTGTGCGCCGCCTCGTCCGCCGCGTTCCCCGCCAGGGAGAACGTGTAGCCGATCAGCGCGCACTGCCACAGCACGAGCATCAGCAGGATGATCAGCGGCGTCACGCCCAGGAACTCGATCGCGGTCTGGCCACGATCACGCTCGCGCCTCCCGCTGTCCCCCTCACGGACAGGGTCGCCGTAGCGCCCTCCCCGCACCTCCCGCGTCTCCCGTATCCCGGGGCCTTTCATCTCGGTGGTCACCATGGCTCAACGTGCCTCCTCGGTCGTCGCACGGCCCCCGGTGTCACCGTCGCGCCGTCTGCGCGGGCGTCCGATCGAGCCTCGGTCGTTCTTGAACTTGCCGCGCTTGTCCGCGTTTTCGGGGACCTTCACGATCCCCAGCTCTCCGGCCAGCCCCCACAGCGCCTGCTTCACCGTGCTCTTGGCATCGAGTTCGTGCATCCGCCCCGCGTCGACGGCGCTCTGGAGCTCCTTGAAATTCGCGGGGACGGCCGTGTTCGCCATCCGGGTCCCGGTGATCTTCTCGATCAGCTGGGGCTGGATCTCGGTGTTGCGGATGAACCGGTTGACGAGGGTGAGCGTCTCCTCCGCCTTGCGGATCTGCAGTCGGTCCCACATCCGTACGGTGCGCTTCGCGCCGCGCACCGCGATCACGTCCGGGGTGGTGACCAGCAGCGCCGTGTCCGCCATTTCGATGGCCGCCGCGTTGGCGCCCTGGAGCTGGCTGCCGCAGTCGATGACCACGACCTCGTACCGTGACCGCAGGGCGCTGACGATCTGCCGGGCCGACCGGTCGCTGACCTCCTCGCCGCGTTCGCCCTCGCCGGGCGCCAGCAGCAGGGCGAGTCCGGAGCTGTGGCTGAACACGGCGTCGGACAGGACCCGGGGGGAGATGTCGGTGATCGCCGCCAGGTCGACGATGGAGCGCCGGAACTGCACATCGAGGTACGAGGCGATGTCGCCGGCCTGGAGGTCCATGTCGACGAGGGCGACCGTACGGCCCGAGGCCTGGGAGGCCAGGGCGAGCTGGACCGCGGTGACGGTGGCGCCCACACCGCCCTTGGCGCCGCTGACCGTGACGACCGTGCCGCCGGGACCGGTGAAGACATCTCCGCCGGTGCCCAGGTGGCGGCGTACGCCGACCGACCACTGGGCGGCGGACTGGACCCGGCTGACCAGCTCCTCGTAACTCAGCGGCAGGGTGACCAGGCCGCGGGCGCCGGACTCCATCGCCGCGGCGAACAGGCCGGAGCTGGCGTCGGCGGTGATCAGCACGACCCCGATGGCGGGGAAGCGCAGCGAGACCTCCCGGATCAGTTCCAGCGCCGGCACCGGGCCGATCCGCTCATGGACCAGCACGACCTCGGGCAGCTCGTCGAGCGACTCGCCCGCGAGCCGGGCGAGGGTGTCGATCAGCTGCGTCGAGTCACCGACGGGAGCCCCCGGCTCGGCGTCGGGGAGCTGGCTGAGCAGGGTGGTGACGGATCTGGCCGCGTCGGGGTCGCCGACCGCCGGGAGGATCCTCGTGGTCATTCGATCCTCACTTGTCCTTGTCGAGCGTGTAGGTGCGGTCGCCCGGGCGGATGGTGCTGTCGCTGCCGGAGGCGAGGAGCGCAAGGCGTACGTGCTCCGCGAAGGACTCGGCGTAGGCGATGCGCTGGGTGTCGAGCGTGTTGAGCGCGAAGGTGATCGGAACGGCCTCGGTGCCCATGTTCGACTTGGCGTCCCGGCCCGGCTCCAGGGCGGTCAGCTTGCCGACGTCCAGGACCTTGGCGTTGGAGACGATGACCTTCGACTGGGACGCCGCGCCGTCCTGCTCCCCGGCGAAGGTGGCGTAGATGTTGACCGTCGCACCGGGGGTGATCTTGCCGGCGACGCCGGTCGCGGCGTCGATCATGATGGCGATCTCCTGCTCGCCGGGCTGCAGTTCGGGACGCTTCTGCATCATGTCCGACTGGAGCAGCGAACCCTGGCGCAGCTGGGTAACGGCGATCTTGCCGTTGATCTCGGAGAGATCGGTCACCGCGTTGGTCGAGAGCCAGCGCTTCGGCATCGTGATCTTTTTGAACTGTCCGGTGGACAGCGCCGTATAGGGGGCGACGTCGGACCTCAGCTGGTAGGCGGAGACCTCGGGTCCGACCTTCGAGTTGACGTCGCTGATCACCGAGAGCACCCCGGCGAAGGCGCCGAAGGCGCACAGGACCGACAGGAGCAGGAGTATCACGCCGCGGCGCTGGCGGGAGTTCATGGGCCGGACAACCTCGTTCGTATCGGATGCGTGGGGCAGCGGACAGAAGGATGTGCGGTGACTCGGTTCATGTCTGAATCTGCGTCTGTGTCTGCGCGTGGACCTGTCCATGGGGCTTGTGTGCAGTTCGACGGGGACGGCGGATGACAGGGAGCGGAGACACAGGAGCGGAGATCGGGGAGCGGGGGGTAGATATATGCGGCTGTGGAGGAATCCGGAGGCGTTAGGAGCCCGGTGGTGCAGGTGCCCCCTGGCCGAGGACACCGCTGGCAGGCATTCGGTTCTCGGGAGCGTGAAGCGGTGACGTACAGAATCCGCAGCGGTCCCCGATGAGCTCCATTCCGCACCAGTGGCAGATCTCCCGCCTTACCGAGGCCACGAGTTGGTACAGCACGGAGATGTCCGGAAGGTAAGCGGCAAATTCCACCAGCTTTCCGGTCCCCCACCAGCCGGAGGAATCGGAAGGCGGGGCGGTCTCGTGAATGGCCTGGACCTTCCATGCAGGGGCCAAGGTCTGTTGCACCCATTCGGACTGCGACTGCCCCTTGGCGATCAGCAGATCCGTCGCGAATTCGGGACCGTCCAGAGGTTTGACGGTCGGTCCGACCTTGATGAGCTGCGGTTTCGGACCCGCGAGTACGGCGAACTGGGAACCCGGGACCCAGGACTTGGCGTGCGTCTTCAGGCTGACCGGAACCCGGTCCAGCTTGGTGACGGAGTTCAGCAGGGCGCCGGCGTGGATGTAGTGGGACAGCAGCCGGGCGGCGGATGCCACCACGCCCGGGCTGAAGTCGCAGATCGACAACTGACGTAGCTGACGCACCAGTACGGCGATGCCCAACGGTGGCAGATCCACCTTGAGCAGGGCGATCCGGTCACTCTCCAGGACCGATCTGACGGAGTGCATCCTGCGCTCATGGGCGACCGGCAGGCTGGCCGAGTAGATGGCGACGACATACCCGTGCTGCTCCAGCAGCACATGCATGTCGCCGATCGCCTGGTCCATGGTCTGGTCTTCCGGAGCCCGGAGCAAAGCGGCTGTCGGTGTCTGCTGGTCGGTCGGCGGCAGCACGAGATCAGCACTGGTCACTGCTATTGCGGTCGGCACGCTGGTTCCCCGTTCGGCTCCGGCCGTTGTCGTCACGACAACGGCCGCAATCGCTCCTGCTCCGTGCTTCTGCGTCAGCACTTTATCCACGTCTTACCAGCCAGAGAACACTTTTCGGAGGCCAGTACGACAAGGTGCGCGCGGTGCGGGGGCGACTCGCACGCAACACACCGGTGCGAAATCGGACGAAACTGATACTCGTTAAATGCCGTACCACTGCGGAGGGTTACTGGACTCCGTTCCGATTCCCGGTGTTCAGAATTCGTATCCGCACGTCAGAATGGATCTCCGCCGATCGACGGCAGGCTCCGAGGCGGGCTCGGTCACTGTCCGACCACCTCGACCCGCCCACCCGCGAGAGACCTCGAACCGCGCGCGAAAAGATCACCGGAAAGCGTCAATGGAACCCACCTACGGGTGACTTCGGCCGACAGCGGTCCGGACCACCGCGCAGGATGCGTCCGCGACCTGTGGGGCTCGGCACGGCGCCCCCTCGATGCGGGGCGCCGCGCCGTGCGGCGTGGTGGTGCGGTGAGGCAAGCGGATCGGCCGGGGATCGTTCAGCCGAGGACGGCGAGGGCGTCGATCTCGATCAGCAGGCCCTTGGGGAGGCCGACGTACACCGTCGTACGGGCGGCAGGGGCCTCCTTGAGGTTCTGCTCGCCGAAGTACGTGTTGTAGATCTCGTTCATCTCCGCGAAGTGGTCCACGTCCGTGAGGTAGACGCGCATCATCATCACGTCGTCCCAGCTCGCGCCGCCCTCCTCCAGGATCGCCTTGACGTTGGCGAACGTCTGGAGGGTCTGCTCGCGCAGCGTCGGGCCGGCCGGGGTGGGGGCCTGGCCGGTCCCCTTTCGGTCGGCGGGCAGGAAGCCGACCTGGCCGGCGACCTGGAGGATGTTCCCCTTCCTGACGCCGTGCGAGAACCTGGCGGGCGGCGTGGTGTGGGTGCTGGGGGTGAGAGCGGTCTTCTCGGTCATCGCGGTTCAGGCTTTCTCGGGTCGGTTGGTGCCGGAGTACTCCCGGCTGATGGTGTCGGCGGTACGGCGCACCAGCGTGAGCAGGGTGAGGAGTTCCTCGGCCGTGACCACCACATTGGGTGCGGAGACCGACAGTGCGGCGACGACACGGCCGTCGGCGCCGCGGATCGGGGCGCCGACGCAGTTGATGGACTCCTCGTGGCCGCCGAGGTCGGTGGCCCAGCCCTGTTCGCGGACGACGGCGAGTTCCTTGAGGAAGGCACCGGCGTTCGGGACCGAACGGGACGTGTACATGGGGTAGTCGAGCTTCTCGGCCACCGCCCGCCGCTCGGGCTCGGACAGGTCCGCGAGCAGCAGCTTGGCGACGGCGGCGACGGTGATCGCGACGGGCTTGCCGATCCGCGAGTACATCCGGACCGGGTAGCGGCTCTCGACCTTGTCGATGTAGAGGACTTCCTCCTCCTCGTACACCGCGAGATGGACGGTGTGCCCGCACTGTGCGTTGAGCTCGACGAGGTGGGGGTGGGCGATCTCGCGTACGTCGAGGTTCTCGACGGCCTCCTGCGCGAGGGCGAAGAGGCGGGCGCCGAGGCGGTAGCGCTGGTCCTGCTGGCGGTAGACGAGACCGTGTTCGTGCAGCGTACGGAGCAGGCGGAGCGCGGTGGACTTGTGGACGCCGAGGCGGTCGGCGACCTGGCCGAGGTCGGCGGGGCCCTCGGCGAGGAGCGGGAGGATGCTCAGTGCTCGGTCGACGGTCTGGCTCATGTCGGGTGTACCTCCTGCGGGGCCGGGCTCCGGTCGATACCGGCTGCCGTCCAGCCGGGACCGAGACGAAGTCTTCCCCAGGCGGCGTCGTCGAGAGCGACGAGTTCGTCGGCGTGGGCGCGGGCCGGCGGGTCGGTGAGGTCGCCGGGGACGGTGAGGACGGCGGCGGCCATGAGGTGGCCGTGGCGGACGCGGTCGCGGACGGGGAGCCCGCGGAGAGTGGCGGAGAGGAAGCCGGCGGCGAAGGCGTCGCCGGCGCCGACGGCGGCGACGACGTCCACGTGGAGGGCGGGGACGGTCGTGACGGAGGAATCAGCCCGTCCGGCGACTGAGGAGCGGAGTTCGGGGCGGCGCCCCGAGAAGACAGTCACCCCCTGGGACCCCCGCTTGACCACGAGCACCGCCGGCTCCGGCAGCGCCTCACGGATGGCGTCGGCGCCCCGCAGTCCCCAGGCCTCCTCCGCCTCGTCCTCACCGACGAAGACGAGATCGGCGCGGCGCGCGAGATCGAGCAGCACGCCCGGGCCCTCGTCCCCGCGGCGCCACAGGTGCGGGCGGTGGTTCACGTCGAACGAGATCAGCGGGCGGTCCGGGCGGGGCTCGGTGAGGGAGCGGAGCAGGGACAGGCAGTCCGCGGAGAGGGCCGCCGTGATGCCGGTCAGGTGCAGGATCCTCGCGTCGAGCAGGTCCTCGTACGCAACGGTGGCCGGGGACATCGCGGAGGCCGCCGACCCTGCCCGGTAGTAGGCGACTTCATGGGTACCCGTCGCCCGGTCCGCCGCCGTGCGGAAGTAGATGCCGGTGGGGCGGTCCGGGTCGCGCCGGACCGCCGACGTGTCGACCCCGTAGGCCGAGATCGCGTCGACGAGATGGTCGCCGAATCCGTCCGCACCGACCCGGCCGACCCACTTCGCGCGGTGTCCCGCCGCCGCGAGCGCGCAGGCGACATTGGACTCGGCGCCCCCGATCGCGCGGCCGAAGGACGGGACGTCGGCGAGGCGTCCGGGCTGCGAGGGCAGGAACGTCACCATGGACTCACCGACGCAGACGACATCGGCGGTGGCGGCTCCACCTCGTCCCACGGCTGCGGGTCCGGACACTCTGGGCTCCTCGCTGCTGAGCGCTCCGCACCGGCTCTCACCATTGACCCGGCGTCGGCTCGGATGTTAGACAGCCGTAAGCGATATGCGCAACGGGCGTTGCATATGATGCAACGAACAGATTTCGAGGAGGGTCCATGGCCGCCGCCGACGAAGACGTCGCGACAGCTCCCCACACGCTCGGCGATCTCGCCGCCGAGCGGGTCGACCACCGCTTCAAGGCGCTCCCGCCCGACGCCGACGGGCTCACGGTCGCCGCCCTCGCCGCAGAGCGCCGCAACCTCTTCACCGGCGGCTTCACGACGCCCGTCCTCGCGCTCTCCGCGGAGTCCGTCGCGCACAACCTCGCCCTGCTGGAGACGTACTCCGAACGCCATGGGCTCGTGTTCGCCCCGCACGGCAAGACGTCCATGGCGCCGCAGCTCTTCGCCCGCCAGCTGGAGCACGGCGCGTGGGGCATCACCGCCGCCGTTCCGCATCAGGTCCGGGTGTACCGCGCGTACGGGATCGAGCGGATCTTCCTCGCCAACGAGCTCGTCGACGCGGTCGCGCTGCGCTGGCTCGCCGGCGAGCTGGACTCCGACCCCGGCTTCCACTTCATCTGTTACGTCGACTCGGTGCGCGGCGTCGAGCTGATGGACGAGGCGCTGCGGGCCGCGGGTGCGGTACGTCCGGTGGACGTGGTCGTGGAACTCGGCGCCGGTGAGGGCGCCCGCACGGGTGCCCGTACCGAGGCCGACTGCGCGGCGGTCGCCGACGCGGTGGCCGCGGTGGGGACGCTGCGGCTGGTCGGGGTCGCCGGTTACGAGGGCGAGGTGCCGGACGCGTCCGCGGAGCGGGTGCGGGACTGGCTGCACCGGCTCGTCCGGGTGGCCGCCGACTTCGACAAGGCGGGCCGGTTCGCCGCACTGGCCGGAGACGACCGGATCGTGATCAGCGCGGGCGGCAGCGCGTGGTTCGACACGGTCGCGGAGGTCTTCGCCGCGATTCCCGAACTCACTCGCCCCGTATGCAAGTTGCTGCGTTCGGGGGCGTACGTCTCGCACGACGACGGGCATTACCTGCGCCTCACACCGTTCAACCGGGTCCCGGAGGAAGGCGCCCTGCAGCCCGCGTTCCGTCTCTGGGCCCAGGTCGTCTCGCGGCCGTCCGCCGAGCAGGCGTTCGTGAACGCGGGCAAGCGGGACGCGGCGTACGACCTCGATCTTCCGCAGGCGCAGGTCGTACGGTCCGGGCGGGACGGTTCGGTGCGGGCCGCCACCGGCATCACCGTCACCAGGCTGTCCGACCAGCACGGGTGGCTGCGCACCGAGGCCGGGGCGGAACTGGAGGTCGGGGACTGGGTCGGCATGGGCCTGTCGCATCCGTGCACGTCGTTCGACAAGTGGCAGTTGATTCCGCTCGTCGAGGCGGACGGCACGGTCACGGACTACATCCGCACGTTCTTCTGATCCCTGCGGGCGTTGTCCTCAGCCCTCCAGCCCCTCCGGCGATCGAGGAGCGGGGGTGCGGGGGCAGCGCCCCCGGTCACCGGTCCGCTCCAGCCCGTCCGGCGACCGAGGACCCGGGGGGCCGGGGGCGGCGGCCCCGGTTGGCGGAAACCGTCCGCCACCACCTGGAGGTCCTCGGCTCGGACGGCTGCCACGGCGTGCCGATCGAGTGGGACACCATCGAGATCTCCGGCGTGGGCGCACCCGGCCTCGCCGACCATGTCGGCCGTACGGTGGCCGAGTCCGCGCGACTGCGCGGCGAGACCCCCTGGACGACCGCCCGGCGGCTGCTCCTCGACGACCGGCTCGGCTCGACGATCCTGCAGCATGTCGGCCACGAGGAGAACGTCCGACAGATCATGCGCCACCGCGTCCACACCGGCGGCAGCGACGGCATCCTCCAGGGCGACAAGCCGCACCCGCGCGCGTATGGCACGTTCCCGCAGTATCTCGGCCGGTACGCAAGGGGGTTGGGCGTCCTTTCGCTGGAGAAGTGCGTCGCTCATCTCACCTCCCGCCCGGCGGCCCGGCTGCGGCTGACCGACCGGGGGTACGTCCGCGAGGGCTACCGCGCCGACCTCGTCCTCTTCGATCCGGCGACGGTGGCGGCGGGCTCGACCTTCGAGGCGCCCCGCACCCTGCCGGTGGGCATTCCGCACGTCCTGATCGACGGCCGCTTCGTCATCGAGGACGGCAGGCGGACCTCGGTGCTGGCGGGACGGGCGGTCCGGTCGTCCCGGTCGGTACGCGGCTCATGGTGAACCCTCCTCCGCCCGCTCCTTCGCCCAGGCCAGGTCCTCCTCGGTCGGGGCGTCGTCCTGGGTCAGCCTGCGCCGCCAGTAACCACTGAACTCCACCGCCGACCTGGGCATCCCGCGCTCCTCGACCAGGTGGCGGCGCAGCGTCCGTACGGTCCCCGACTCCCCCGCGAGCCATGCGGCCCCCGCCCCCGCCCCGCCCGGCAGCTCCGCCGCGCGGACCACGTCCGTCAGCTCCTCCCCCGCGTGCACCCAGCGCACGGTCACCTCGGCGGCGGAGGAGAGCCGCTGCTCCTCCCCCACGTCGACGACCGCCACGTACGCCACCGCGCGCATCCCGGCCGGGAGTGCTTCGAGCAGCGTGCCGATCGCGGGGAGCGCTGTCGCGTCCCCCGCCAGCAGCAGCCAGTCGGAGGCGGGCAGCGGCCGGGCGTACGCCGAGGAGGGGCCGACCATGCCGAGTACGTCCCCGGGCCGCGCGGTCCGCCCCCAGCGGGTGGCGGGTCCGGTGTCGCCGTGGAGCACGAAGTCGACGGTCATCTCGTCGCGCTCACGGTCGTACGCCCGGACGGTGAAGCTCCGCATCCACGGCCGGTCGGCCTCCGGGATCGCGAGGTACGCCTCGTACCACCGCATCCCGTACGTGTCGTCGGCGTCCTGTTCCGGCAGCACGGGCGCGCCCCGCCCCTTCGGGAAGCAGAGCTTCATCTGCTGATCCGGCCGGTCCTCGATCAGGTCGGCCAGCGCATCTCCGGTAAAGGTGACACGCGCCATCCGCGGCGTGATCCGCTCCACGCCCACAACCTGGACGTACGACACCGGCAGCGACTGACTCATCGGAGCGGGCACCTTCTTTCTCCCTGATACCTTATGCCGTAAAGAATCGTCTGGGCGAAGTTACTTTATGGCGTAAGGAGTCGCAAGTGGTGGTCTATGCGGGACAGGGCGACGCCCGCCGTTCGATCGCCCTGTTGTGGCGCACGGAGAACGCTCCGGCACCGGGTGGAACAGGGCCGGGCGGAACGGGACCGGCCCGGTCGGGGCCCAAGCCCGGACTGACCGTGGACGCGATCGTGAGCGCCGCCGTCACCGTCGCCGACGAGGACGGCATGGCGGCGCTCTCGATGCGCGCGGTGGGCGAGCGGCTGGGCCGGACGGCCATGGCCCTCTACACGTACGTCCCCGGCAGGAGCGAGCTCCTGGACCTGATGTACGACGCGGTGCATGCCGAACTCCCGTCCGACTACCCGGACACGGAGAACTGGCGCGCTTCCCTCACGCGCTGGGCGGAGGACACCCTCGCCTTCCACCTCCGCCACCCGTGGGTGCTCCAGGTCTCCCAGGCCCGGCCGGTGCTGGGCCCGCACGAGTACACCGCGCTCAACACCCTCGTACGCCTCCTGTACGGGACCGGGCTCGACGCGCATCTCCTGCGGCGGCTGATCGGCACGCTGTTCCACTTCGTCCGCGGCTCGGCGCAGACGGTCGCCGAGTCCCGGCAGGCCGCGGCGGTGACCGGCCAGTCCGACGAGGAGTGGTGGTTCGCCCGCTCGGCGCTGCTCGGTGAGGTGGCCCCGGACTTCGCGGACCGCTTCCCGGACGTCGGCCGCCTGGAGAGCGAGAGCGCACCCGAGCCGCCACCGGCCGACGACACGGTGCCCTACCTGGAGCGTCAGGCGCGCGAGACGTTCACCACCGGGCTCGGCGTGCTGCTGGACGGGATCGAGGCGGCGGTGCGACGCACGGGCGCGCCGTGAGAGCTGTGGGGTCTCACGGCGCGCGGGGACGGGTGTGCGGCGGCCCGGCTACCAGCGGTACCAGCGGCCGCGGCCCGCACCGCTCCCGGGCCGGACGATGAACCCGAGCAGCCACACGGCCAGCACGATGATGGCGACCCACCACAACACCTTCAGCGCGAATCCGGCACCGAAAAGAAGCAGGGCGATCAGGAGAACGAGAAGAAGGGGAACCATGGGATATCAACCTCCAGCCCATCGAGTGCCCCGCATTTCGTCGTCCACACTCTGTCCGGGGTACGGGCCCGGGCGCACAGTGGCCCGGTGCAGAGGTCAGGGCGTCAGCCGGCCGGCTGGCGTTCCAGGGTGTCGGTGGCCGATCCGGTGCGCTGCATGCGGTGCCAGCGCAGCGGGGATCCCAGGAGTGCGGTCACCACCGACTGGACAACGACCAGGTACATCAGCTGGCGGTAGACGAAGATCTGGAGCGGGAGCGTCCAGAGCGGTTCGAACTTCTCGCGGTCCAGGCGGAGGGCATACACCGCGCTGAAGACCTGAATCGCCGTGAAGCCGAGCCACACCACCAGCGCCTGCCCCGCGCCCTGGAAGAGAAGCCCGTACAGAGCGAAGACGTCCACCAGGGGGGCGAGCAGCGGGAGCACGGTCTGGAAGACCATCAGGTACATCAGTCCGCGCCGGCCGAGCTTGCCCGACTGGCCGCGTTCGAAGACGGCCCTGCGGTGCTTCCAGATGGCCTGGAGCGTGCCGTAGCACCAGCGGTAGCGCTGCTTCCACAGCTGCTTGACGGTGGCGGGCGCCTCGGTCCAGGCGATGGCCTTCTCCTCGTACACGACGCGCCAGCCGTCACGGCAGAGCGCCATGGTGAGGTCGGTGTCCTCGGCGAGGGTGTCCTCGCTGACCCCGCCGACGCCGACGAGTGCGTCGCGGCGGAACGCGCCGATGGCGCCCGGCACGGTCGGCATGCACTCCATGATGTCGAACATCCGGCGGTCGAGATTGAAGCCGATGACGTATTCGAGGTGCTGCCAGCGGCCCAGCACGCCCTGCCGGTTGCCGACCTTGGTGTTGCCGCTGACCGCGCCCACCCGGGGGTCGGCGAGCGGCTGGATGAGATGGCGCACGGCATCCGGCTCGAAGACGGTGTCGCCGTCGATCATGACAATGATGTCGAAGTGGGCCCAGGCCAGACCGGTGTTGAGGGCGGCCGCCTTGCCGCTGTTGGGCTGACGGACCACCATCACCCGCTGGTCCTCGGCCTGCATCGCTTCGGCGATCTCGAAGGTCCGGTCGCTGGAGCCGTCGTCGACCACGATGACCTGGATGTACTCATGGGTGGAGGCGAGGAGCGAGCGGATGGTCGCCTCGATGCCCGCCTCCTCGTTGTAGGCGGGGACGATCACGGAGACCGGATCGGTGAGCGGGGGGTGGCGCGGGGCGCCACGTCTGCGGGAACGCTTGACGCGGACGCGCTTCACGTGGACACGGGCGACGGTGAAGAGCATCACCAGACGCAGCACCGTGATCACACCGGCGATCGCGAGCAGCCAGGTCATGGCGTCGGCGAAGCCGCGCGCGGCCTGCTGGGCGCCGACCACGGCGGCGCCCCGCCAGCGGGCGGGCGCGGAGACCTCGTAGGTGGCGCCGGCCATGCCGATGCCGTGGCCCACGCTGGTGAACGTAAGGTCGTGGGCGCCGCCGGCCGTCAGGAGCTGCTCGGTCTCGCTGACCGCGGCGGGCGAGCCGACCAACTGCCGTACCGCGCCGCGCTGCGGTGACCGGTCCGGACCGTCGGCGGCCACCACGACGTAGCCGTCGATGAGTGCCCGGCGCGCGGCCTCCCACTGGGAGCCGCAGAGGGTGCCGGTGGTGGTGGTGTGCGGGAGGCGCAGCAGATGGGTACCGATGCCGGCCGCGCCGGCCAGGGTGTTCTGGGTGAGCGACAGCTCAAGGTTGGTGCGGGGCTTGGAGAGTCCGGCGAGATTGGCGTCGGTGTAGGTGTGCGAGCCGATCTCGTGGCCCTCGCGCTTGATCCGGCGGACGAGATCCGGGTGGGCGGCGGCCTGCGCACCGGTGAGGAAGAAGGTGGCCTTGGCGTCGTGGCTCTTCAGTACGTCGAGCAGGCGCGGGGTCCAGGCGGGGTCGGGTCCGCCGTCGTAGGTGAGGGCGACGGTGTCACCGGGCATCTCGGTGGCTTCGACACCGCCGGTCCTGGGGTTCTGGCGGATGACGGGACCGCCGCTGAGGCTCACCGTGGGCTCGGTGGCGCAGGTGGTGGTGGAGGGCGCGGCGGTCGGGGCTATCTCGTGGCGTCCGTACCCGCTGAAGATCAGCGCGGTGGCGGCGACGGCCAGGGTCAGGCTGAGCAGGAACCAGTGGGCTCGGGGGTCGCGGCTCAGGGCGTGCCGGGTCACTTGGGTCCCTTGGTCGAGCCGGGTGCGGCGGTGCTGCGACTGGAACTGTTGCCGTTGCCGTTGCCGTTGCCGCGGGAGGCGGACGGGGTGGTCGTCGCGGGGGCGGGGGCGGCCGATGCCGTGGGGGCGGAGGCGGTCGACTTCGCGGGCGCGGTGGCCGCGCCGGTGGGCGCGCCGGAAGCGTCCTCGCCGGGCGAGGCGACGGCCGAGGTGTCGGCGGCCGGCACCGCGGAGGGCTTCTCCGCGCCGGTGGGGGCGGAGGGCTGTGCTGATTCCTCGGCGTGGGCGGGCGCCTTGCCGCCGTCGCCCGGGCTCCAGGGCAGGGCGCCGCCCGAGGGAACCGCGCCGAACAGGCCGGCCACGATGATCGCGACAAATCCGACGCAGATCACGCCGACAAAGGTGGCCACATACCTCATGAGGCGACCCCTGCGGCCGGACGTGTCGACGAATACAGCATGGTCACGATGTGTCACGGGGGCGGATTCTATGGAGTGCGAGCCCCCATGGGAAGCCGCCTCCGATACCAGGGCATAGCCAGCGACACGGCGGAGGCCGGGTCATATCACCCGTTCGAACCTCGGCTCGGACCGATGCAGCCCGGGCGGGGCGTGAACCGCCCGGGCCACACGGGGACGCCGACGACTACGGCTTGGGCAACGTGCACCCGGTCCGGTTGAGGTCGATCTGGCTGCCGGCGCCGATGCACGGCACGATGCCGTACGTCTCCTGGGCGTAGTTGATGCCCTGGCGGACCGTCACATTGCCGCTCTCGTCGACCTCGCACGGATTGTTGACCGTGCACTGCTGCCCGTCCTCGTTACCGGTGTTGTTGACGGCGACGACCTTGCCGGTCGCGTTGTCGATCACCGGGGAGCCGGACGTGCCGCCGATGGTCTGGCAGGCGGAGGTGTAGCGGACCGAATCCTTCCATGTCCACCCGCCCTCCTTCAGGCGGTAGACGAACCCGTCGATGCTGCAGCTGTACGTGCGCTTCCAGTAACCGGAGACGACCGTGATCGCGGTTCCCTGGACCGGGTGCGCGGCGTTGAGCTCCAGCGCCTTGATGCCGTAGGTGCTCTCGATCTGCGCGTAGGTACGGGTGAGTTGATACAGCGATATGTCAGTGTCGGTCATCGTCCCGTACGCGATCTTGCTGGCGCGCAGGGTGCCGACTCCGCTGCCCGCGGAGTTCAGCAGGGTGAAGCTGCGGGTGGACCTCTGGCCGAGGACGACCTCACCCGGACCGGGGAAGCCGGTCTCCATGCAGTGCCCGTTGGAGAGCACGAGCGCCGGATCGCTCGGGAGCGAGGCGGCCGTGCGGACCACGGAGCCGGAGCAGTTGCTGAGCGCGACCGTACCGGCGAAGTCGACCGCTTTGGCCGTGATCTGCTCGGCCTGCGTCGTCTTCTGCGGCGCGTCCGCGTCGTGGCTTGTGGCCGCGACAGCGGGTGCCGTTCCCGCTCCGAGGAGCAGAACAGCGAAAAGCGCGCCGAGGAGAGGCTTCTTCATGTGGGGATCCCCTCTAACACCTGTGACCGAAGTTCCTTCGGTTTTGTCATGCGCATTGTTGGGGGTGCACGGGTCCGGGGCAAGACCCCCTTCCGGCCCCGGGACAGCGCTTAGGCTGTGCGCATGGTGCAGAGCACGGCGGAGGACGTCGACTTCGACCTGGTGCGCGACCTGTTGAGGGGCACCGCGGCCCGCCGGGCACGGTCTGCTGACGGGGTGGCCGGTCACCCGCGCGCAGGTTCGGGTTCCACCGCCACGCGGCCCCGGCAACACGCCGCGGGCCGGCCCCCGCCGGCCGACGGCAGGAACGTAGAGGTACCGGCCGCCGGCAGTCCGCCACCTCTCAGCGGGCCTGCGCCGGTACCCGCGGCTCGGCCGGTGCGCCGAAGCGGGCCAGGCAGTGCCAGACCATCTTCAGCGACTGCGTCTCGTAACGGCCCGTCCGCGCCGCGTCCCCGATGATCCGCGGATCGAGCACGCCGCCCTCCGCGATCTCCGCGCCGAGGTCCACGAACTCCTGTCCGCGGTAGTCCGCGTGGTGGTGCAACTCGTCGACGGAGAGCCTGAATCCGGCGTGTCATTGGGTGGCACACGGCAGTCGACGGGCCGCCTCCTCCACGGCGGTGCCGCGGTGGCTCGGGTCGAGGACCAGGGCCTCCATGCGGCGGTCGAGCACCACCGGGCCGTGCACCTGTGCCTCGATGTAGTCGTTGAGCGCGTCCTGACTGTCGGTCTCGGCCAGTTCGATGAGCCGCATACGGTCCGCGACGCCGAAGTCCGTGGGCTCGGCGGCACTGTCCGGGTAGCGGAATGTGGTGCGCGCAAGCGCCTCGGCAGTCAGCCGGAAGTGCGCCGAGCCGAACCGTGGCGCCGCCCCGACCTCCTTGCGCCGGAAGTTCAACGCCCCGTACACCGGGCGCTGTTCACCGGGCACGCCGTCGTACGCACCGCCGAAGATCCGGCTCTCCCGGCCCCACCGGTCGCCGCCGGGGTGCGCGGTCAGTCCGCCATTGCTGGTGCCGGTGACGAACTGCGAGCGGTAGACGCCGTCCTCGGCCGGCTTGACCAGAACCGAACGGCGGCCCGCCATGCGGTCCGGATGGAAGTTCAGCGTGAGCGGCAGAGACCGGTCCAGCGGCCGCCCCGAGGAAAGGGAAGCGACATGTCTCAGGGCGCGCGCCCGCGACGAGGCAGAGGCGGATGAGGGATCAGCTGTCACCGGCGAAGTCTGTCGGAACGCGGTCCGCCCTCGCACGTGGATTGCGCGCATGCGGCGAGCCCTCGGGGCCGCCCTGCACACCGTCGGGGCCACCCGGAGCACCTTCAGCGGCGCCCTGGCCGAGCACGTGCTCCCGTCCCCACGCGCCGAGCGGCCCGAGCGCCTCGTTGAGCCCGTACCCGAGCGGGGTCAGCGAGTACTCGACGCGGGGTGGCACCTCGGCATGCACCTCGCGGTGCACGATGCCGTCTTCCTCCAGCTCCCGCAGATGCGAGGTGAGCACCTTCTCGGTGATCCCCGGCACCAGTCTGCGGAGCTCGCCGAAGCGGCACGTCTGCTTGTTCAGCGCCCAGAGGATCAGCACCTTCCACTTACCGCCGATGACATCCATCGCCGCGTCGATCCCGCAGACGAACGCCCCCGGCCTGCGTACGGTCCCCATGGCCCACCTCTCTCACCTGGTCACTCACCCCGTGGCAACCCCCACTCGGAAGTGGGCACTTGATCGCTCCGAGGCCTGCGACCAGCCTAATCTCCATGACTGACAACACCGTTCCTCACCAGTGTGCGTAAGTGGGTCTTGGACCCACTGCTGCGTACTGGGCGCATCCCGAACGGTGTTGGATGCGCTGGGTTCCCGCGTTCGCTTCCCGCTCGGCGACGGTCCTCCAGGGGGCCGGTCCGTTGTGGGTGGGCGGGTTTCCTCACGCCGCCGGGCGCCTGGTCCGGGGTGACGCGGATCGTCTCGTTCCCGAACCGCTTTCCCGACTCGCCGTCGGCAGCGATGAACCAGCCGTCAAGGTCACCCATTCGGCGCCAGAACTCCCGTTCCCACCCCCGCGAACCCACCGACAGGACTCACTCCCACTCACCACCACTCACTTCAGCTCAGCAAACCGACAGCAGCTCACAACCCCGTGCTCGGCAGCGCGCCCTCGCTCGCGCTCGCCGATCTGCAGGCGAAGCTCGTACGCAGTGAGCGCGGCGGGTACTGCTACGAACACAACACCCTCTTCGCCGCCGTGCCGGCCGAGCTCGGATTCACGGTGACGCTGCTCTGCGCACGCGTGGTGCTGGGGGCCGCGCCCGGGGTCGTACGGCCGCGCACCCACATGCTGGTGCCGGGCGAGCCGACCCGGTATCTCGCCGATGTCGGCTTCGGCACGAGCAGCTCGCTGCTGGAGCCGATCGCGCTGGTGGCGGACGCGGAGCTGCACGACGCACCGCGCCGTCACCGGCTCGTCCACGCACCGCACGGCGGCCCGCTGCCGCGGCGACGAGGTACTGCGGGTCCTGGCGGACGACTTCGGCATCCGTCTCCCGGACGGCACGCGCCTGCCGGAGTGACGGTGGCACCCGTTCGCGTGGCGCATCTCACCCGTACCGGCCCGCCACACACCCATTCCAAGCCGCGTCACCGCCCCTGGCCAGGGTTCCCACGGCCGGGGGCGGCGGGTGCATGGCGATGGAAGACCGGATGGGCGGACCGGGTTCCCCGGGCGGGTCAACCCGCAGGCAAACCTCGCGCACCCTGTGAAACACCACCGTATCCTCGCTGGCATGCAGGTCATCCAGTCCACGAAGCTCGCCAATGTCTGTTACGAGATCCGGGGCCCCGTGCTCGAGGAGGCGATGCGGCTGGAAACGGCTGGTCACCGCATCCTCAAGCTGAACACCGGCAACCCTGCCGCGTTCGGGTTCGAGTGCCCGCCCGAGATTCTCGAAGACATACTGCGCAACCTCTCCGGGGCGCACGGTTACGGCGATGCGAAGGGGCTGCTGTCCGCGCGCCGCGGAGTGATGCAGCACTACCAGACCAAGGGGATCGCCCTCGACGTCGAGGACATCTACCTGGGCAACGGCGTCTCCGAGCTGATCCAGATGTCGATGCAGGCCCTGCTCGACGACGGCGACGAGGTGCTCGTACCCGCACCGGACTATCCGCTGTGGACCGCCTCCGTGTCGCTGGCCGGCGGTACGGCCGTGCACTACCGGTGCGACGAGCAGGCCGACTGGATGCCGGACCTCACCGACATCGAGCGGAAGATCACCGACCGCACCAAGGCGATCGTGATCATCAACCCGAACAATCCGACGGGTGCGGTCTACGACGACGAGATGCTGCGCGGCCTGACGGAGATCGCCCGCCGCCACAACCTGGTGGTCTGCTCCGACGAGATCTACGACCGGATCCTGTACGACGGAGCGACGCACACCCCGACGGCGGCCATCGCGCCCGATCTGCTGGTGCTGACGTTCAACGGGCTCTCCAAGAACTACCGGGTGGCGGGATACCGGTCCGGGTGGCTGGCGGTCTGCGGTCCCAAGGGGCACGCCTCCTCGTACATCGAGGGGCTGACGATCCTCGCCAACATGCGGCTCTGCGCCAATATGCCGTCGCAGCACGCGGTGGCCGCGGCGCTCGGCGGGCGGCAGTCGATCGACGATCTGGTGCTGCCGGGCGGGCGGATCCTGGAGCAGCGGGACGTCGCGTACGACCTGCTGACGCAGATCCCGGGCGTCACCTGCGTGAAGCCGAAGGGGGCGCTGTATCTCTTCCCGCGGCTCGACCCCGCCGTCTACAAGATCAAGGACGACCGGCAGATGGTCCTCGACCTGCTGCGGGCCGAGAAGATCATGGTCGTGCAGGGTACGGGGTTCAACTGGCCGGAGCCCGATCACTTCCGGATCGTGACGCTGCCGTCGGCCGAGGACCTGAGGGACGCGGTGACCAGGATCGGCGCCTTCCTGGACGGGTACGGGCAGCCCTGAAAACAACCGAATCCCGACACCACTCAACTTTAGACTGAATCCAATGTAGGGTTGGCCTCCTGACCGTGAGCAGGAGGCCATCTCCATGTACGAGCCGATCCGCACCAAGTCGGTCCACTCGATGGCCGACGACGCGCAGTACCCCCATCGCACCCGCGAGGAGGAGCTGGACATCCAGCTCGCCGGGCATCTGGCCGCCCTGCTCGCCGTCACCGACGAGCTGGGGCTCGGCCGGCAGGGCGATCGCATAGCCGAGCAGGTGGCCCGGCTGCGCGGGGCGCCACCGGCGCGGCTTGCCGCGCTGAGCCAGCCCGCCCCCGCCGCACTGCACCATCGCGCGCTCGCCCTCGCCGGCCGCGCACTCGTCGTCGCCGCGTCCCGCGCGGACACCGCCGCCGCGATCCTCGCCGCCGAGCGCATGGACGCGCACACCGCCGCCCTGCGTGACGCCGAGCCGATCGGCGCCCCCTGACGGCCCCGGTCCGCGGGCCGGGGAGGCGCGCGGACCGGGTGCCATTCGTGTGCCGCAGCCGGCCGTCCCGAGCGGCCGCCGGCTCGTCCGCAGGCACCGGCCTGCGACGCGAAGTCTCTTCCCCGGCCGGGCCACCGCGGTTGCGCCGACCCCCGGTCAGGCGTTGACGAGTTCCCTCGATCCCAGCTTCTGCCGGGCGAATTCGAGGTTGCCGACCACGCGGTCGTGGTGCTCGGGAGGCACCTTGCCGCCCTCGAGGAGGCGTTGGCCGCATCGCTCCGACTCCTCATAGTTTCCGGTCCAGTAAGCGGCTACGGCGAGTTCGTCGAGCGAGCACCAGTCGTACCACTCGAATTCGACGAACAGAATGTCTTCCGGGTACGGGATCTGCGCTGCCTGCTGCGCGAACATGTGCGCAAGTGGCCAGCGCCGGCCGTTCATGCGGCAGTAGCGTGCGAGTTCACCGAGTGCTTCGGCGCGCGAGGGACGGCTTTCGTGCGCGCGGAGGTAGCGGTCGATCACCTCGGCCGACGGCTTGCCGAGCTCTACCGCAAGCCGTGCGGCGTAGAGGTGGGAACAGAAGACTTCCTCCGCGAAGCCGCCCATGCCTGCCCGGCGGTCGTAGACGGCGAGTGACTTCTTCGGCTCGCCGGCATCGCGCCAGCTCTGGGCGAGGTAGAAGACGTAGCGGGAGTTGTCGGGTTCCTTGATCAGGCCTTGCTGAAGGACCTTGGCGTCGCGCAGGTACTTCTTGCGCTGCCCTTCTCCCCTCAGGCGTGCGCCGCCCCCCACCGAGAGGATGTTGGCGCCGTTGAACGTCCCGAGGGTGTACGGCGTTCCGCAGTCGATGTACTCGTGCAGGACGCCTACGTAGCGCCAGGGCAGCCGGGTTGAGACCAGCGCGGGGCGCCAGTGGGTGAGGGGTCCGTCGTGCAGTGCGACTCGGTAGGCGTCGTGGGTCAGCTCCGGCATGCGAAAGCCGGGCTTCACCTCCATCTCGTCGTCGGCGTCGATGAACAGCAGATAGTCCGCTTCGGCACGCGCCAGGTCGATCGCCTCGCTGCGGCTCCCGTCATATCCCTTCCAGGGACTTTCGTGCAGGGCGCCCGGCAGATCACTGAAGACGTCACGGATGACGTCCTGGGTGCCGTCGGTCGAGCCGGTGTCCAGGATGACCCACGTGTCGATCAAAGGGCGCACGGATTCGAGGCAGCGTCTGATGACCGGGGCCTCATTCTTGACGATCATGTTCAGGCAGACCGTTGATTTCACGGGTCACCTCCAACTCGGTGAGGTAGAAGACCGACGTCACGACATCAGCTCGGGCGCTTGAGCAGGACGAAGCCCTGTTCCTTGGCCACGGTGAGATACCCCTGTGCGCGGGCGATGCCCAGGGCCTGCTGTTCCTGAAGGACGTTCAGCGGCCACCGCTGACTGAACGGCACCCAGGTGTCCACCATGATCCACTGAGGATCGGGGCGGCTGTCGGCCCAGCCGTAGAGGCTGACGCTCGTACGGTTCGTGAGCTGGGGCACGAGTAGATTGGACGCCTGGACCGTGGCGCCGTCAGGGATCCGGTCCATCAGACGGTGGGCGACAGCGATGCGGGGATCGCCCCGCCAGGTGGCCGGCTGGACCAGCTGCCAGAACGGATACTGCGGAAGGATCAGGAGTGTGATCGCCGCGGAGCCGGCGAGGTATCGGCGCAGGCTGCTCCTGCTCGGGTTCCGTCGGACCAAGGCGTCGATGAAGGCCGCGAAGACGATCGGCATCAGCACGAGCGAATAGTGGTAGGCGGTGCCCCAGTGGGTACTGAGACCTGAGGCAGCCCGCCACATCAGGGTCGGCAGTGCGATCCACATCAACGGGGACCGCAGGGCCAGGAACAGGGTCGGGGCCAGCACGAGCAGGAGCGTCGAGATCTTGGCCTCGGGGGTGATGAGACCGATCGTGCTCTTGTACAGCAGATCCGTCAGCCCACCCTCACTGCCTTCCGAGCCGTTCAGCCAGTGCCAGTAGTCGTAGGACCCGCTCGGACTGAAGGCCGGCAGGATCACCATCGTCGCCAGCAGTGCCCCCGCCAGACCGACTGCGGCGGTTGTGATCCCGAGCTTGCGGTCGCCACGCCGGGCGACGACGAGGCCGATCACGACCACGGTGAGCCCGAGGTCCTCCTTCACCAGCAGCAGGGGCAGAGCCCAGCAGACCGCGGCACGCATCCGGCCCGTCGCGAGAGCGGTGAGTGAGCACGCGAGAAGGGGAACGGCGAAGGCCCATTCATGGAAGTCGGAGCCGACCCCGCTCGCGAGACCCCAGGAGAGGCCGTAGCAGACCCCGATGACCGCGGCGGCGGGGGAGCCCAGCGCTCGGCGCGCCCAGAGAGTCAGGGGCAGAACGCTCGCGGCGATCAGCGCCGCCTGCACCACGAGCAGGGCCATCGCCGAAGGCCACAGCCGGTAGACAGGTGCCACCAGGGCCAGAACGGGAGAGAAGTGGTCCCCCAGGATGGGAAAGTCCGGCCCCTTGATTTCGGAGACGGGCAGGTGCCCATTCGCGTAGGAGCGGACGATCTGCTCGAAGATTCCCAGGTCGAAACTGTGGGAGAGCATGCGCTGATGGATACGCAAGGACAACGTCGCGTATGTGAAGAACAGCGCTCCCGCCAGGGCCCAGATCCACCACGGGATGTCGGAGCGGCTCCCCCGAGACGGCTCGACCACCGGCCCTTCATCCACAGTTGATTTTTGTTGAACCGGGAGCGTGGCACTGTCGGTGGGTGGGGCTTGCATGACTTATTCCTTCCGGAAAGCTGACCCTGAGGACCTCAAGATGCCAGCAGCCTTCACGGCTTGGCTCTGAGCCACCATGTGCGCGCGCGGAATACTCCGAACAGCGGCACACCTGGGGCGTGGTGGAGTCACCCGCGCTTCTCGCGAGGGGCACTGACCGATGCCTGCCGCACCGTTACCGACTTGATGACGACGGCCTTCTTCGGCTTTCCGTCGGAGGATCCGTCCTGCGTCCCGTTCCCGGCGATCTCCTTCAGTACGTCCAATCCACTCACGACTTTCGCAAAGGGAGTCCACTCGGACGACATGGGAGTATCAGGATCGGCATAACTGATGAAGAACTGACTGCCGTTCCTGCCGGGGACCGCCTTGGACATCGCCACGGTGCCGGCCGAATATTCGGCTCCGTCCAGATTCTCGTCCTGGAAGTAATAGCCCGGATCGGCTGCACCTTCCCCTTCGGGGTCACCGCAGTCCAATACGTAAATCCCCCGGGTCGTGACGCGGTGACACGTGCTGCCGTCGTAGTACCCCTTCCGCGCCAGGAAGGAGAAGGAGTTGGTGGCGCAGGGCGCCTTGTCGGTCAGGGCCTGAAAGGTGATGGTTCCCCGGTTGGTCACGAGTTCTGCCGTGTACGGCCGGGCCGCGGTCCAGGCATCGAAGGTGGGAATTCCCACAGGCTTTGCACCGTCGGTGGGTTTGTATGAGCACGCGACCGGCGACTTCGCATCGGCGCTGTTTCCCGTCAGGGAGACCGCCGCCCATGTCAGTCCTGAACAGGTCGCGGTCACGGCGAGTGCGACCGTCGCCACCTTGACCACACGCTTCCTGGCCCTGGTGAAGAAATTCATCTTTCCTTGAAAATCGCTGACGGACATTCGAGCCTCGATTTGGCGAGTGGGAGCTGATGAAGCATGCAGAGCGTATCCATCCACCTGTGTGCCTGCTGCACCGACACACACTCGGGATTGAAACCACTACTAGGCTGCGTGGCCCAACTCTTCGGGGTCCTATCCCCTTTCGGCCCCCTTCCCCCCTCTGCCGATCGCCTGAACGTCTGGTGTGTCTCGCCCACTTTCTTGCACACGCACCCGAATGTTGCGTCAGAGGCTCCGCATGCCTCTCGAGACCACCTCCATTCGGTTCCCCAAGGAGCAAATTCATGAGTCCTGAGAACAGGACCCCCTCACGTCTGGGCCCGGTTCCCCGAGGTCGCAAGTGGCTGGCCGGCGGTGCGATGGCAACGCTGAGCCTCGTCGTGCTGGGCTTCTCCAGCCCTGCGATGGCGGTCGCACAGAACGCCTTCTCTCCGGGCGGGATGAACCGGCCTGTGCTTATGGGCGGCGACAAGTGCGAGCGCCAGAAGAACAAGCACGACAGGGACGAGTGCTGCGACCACCACAAAAACAAGCACGACAGGGACAAGTGCAAGGAGAAGGAGAAGGGCAAGCGCGGACCCACCGGACCCACCGGACCGACGGGTCCGCGCGGCGCCACGGGAGCCACGGGAGCCACCGGAGCCACCGGAGCCACGGGGCCGACCGGCGCTACGGGTGAGAACGGCGAAAACGGAGCCACCGGAGCCACGGGACCGACCGGACCCACGGGACCGACCGGCGCCACGGGTGAGAACGGCGAAAACGGAGCCACCGGAGCCACGGGACCGACCGGACCCACGGGACCGACCGGCGCGACCGGCGCGACCGGCGCGACCGGCGCCACGGGATCCACGGGAGCCACCGGAGCCTCCGGAGCCAACGGGTGCGGTTCCGAGGTCGACAGTCTTCTCCCCGACAACACTCAGGAGATCAGCGTCCTCCTGGTCGACGGGGTTGCGTTTGGGGCCCACCGGAAGGACCCCAGCACGGGACCTTACTTCCGCGAGGACCTCACCAACCCGAATCAAAACCCCGGCTACCCCGACCCCGCCACTGTCTGTGCCGCCAGCGTTTCGGCCCAGGACGGGGAGGTGAACTTCAAGGTGATCACCGCGACCGGGGCCGTGTACGAGCTCCAGTGCACGCTCATGGGGATGAGTATCGACTGCGGTAGTACCGCTCCCCTGGACCAGAAGCCTTGGAATCTCATCACCTTCGTGCCTGTAGGCACCGGGCCGTTCGTGGCCGGCGAGCCGCCGACCACGAACCAGTCGTCCAGCAGCGCGAACCAGTCGTCCAGCGGCGCGAGCCCGTTTGAGCAGCTGCTGAACAGCCTCGACCTCAACAGGGCAGCCGACAAGGCACTCTCGAAGAGCCAGATGCGGTCCTGACCTCGTTGGGATCCCTCTGACGTGTGCCGTGCCCGGGATCGTCCGGGCACGGCACACGTGCGTGCGCCCTGCGGCGCAGTCCACGTCATCCTGTGATCGGGTTGCCGGAGGGAACGGGCCGATCCCGTTGCGTACTGAGATACGCACTTCACCTGACGTCCACTCAACTCCGCCCGGAATTTAGGCTTCCGCGAGCAGGATGCCTCCGTGAGACGCATCGTGGGAATCGTCCTGGCGGTGCTGCTGATCGGCGGAGTGGCAGTGGCCGTCGTAGCAGGCCGCGACAGCAAGGACACGAGCACGGCAACGAAGACCGTGCGTGGAGTGATCGGGTCGGAGAAGGCGGAGTTCTTCGCCGATCCCGATGTGGTGAAGGCCCTTGCTGCCAAGGGATTCACCGTGAAGGCGGAGACGTCCGGGTCCTGGGCCATGGAGCGACTTCCGCTGAAGGGTTACGACTTCGCGTTCCCCGGTTCGAAGGCTCCGGCCGATGAGCTGCAGCGCAAGTCCCCCGTCAAGGGCGGCCCGCTCCGGCCCTTCTACTCGCCGCTCGTCGTCGTCGCGCACCGCGGCGCCGCGCAGGTGCTGGCGGACAACGGGCTGGCGACGCTGAGCGGACGGGCGGCCCTGCGGGCCGATGTGCTGTTCCCCGTACGGCAGAAGCACCAGGATCTGCTGACCCAGCTCGCGGTCTGTGCGCAGGGGTACCTGGCGATGGATGTCGTACGCCGCAACAACGAGGAGCTGATCAGGGGCGTCGACCGCGCCGCGACCACGACCGTCTCCGCGCTGCGGATAGCCGTGATGCTGGCATCGGCGCTGGAGAGCCAGCGCAAGGTGACCGAACAGGTGCAGGTGCTGCGCTCCACCACGGAGGATCTGATCCGCGGCAATGCGGAGATGCTCGCCACGCAGAGCGGGGAGATCCAGCGGATCGCCGCCGACCCGGCGGTGGGCGCGGAGACGCTGCGGACGGCGTTCCAGCAGATCTACCGGACGCTGGACGCGATCGACATGTACAAGGTGCAGGCCACCGAGTCCATGGCGGCGACGGTCGAGTCGTTGACATCCGAACTCCAGCAGGCCGGCACCCACTTGGAGCGCAGCCGGTCCGCGGGGGCACTTGAGGGCGGTGGTCCCGGATGACGGACCGACCGAGAAAGCCGCGCCGGCGGGTGTCGCGCACCCTCGCTTCACTGCTGACCGCCGCGGTCCTCGTGCCGATCGCCGCGTGTTCGGCGGCAAACGATCCCGCGGCGTCCGGGAAGAAGGACGACGGCGCTCCGCGGGCCGGAACGCTGCGCGTGCTGGTGTCCAGTGAACTCGCCGACATGAAGCCGCTGTTGGAGCAGGCGCGGAAGGCGACCGGAATCACTGTGCGGCCCACCTGGACCGGGACGCTCGACGCCGTCCAGCAGCTCGGCTCCGGGAAGGCGGACGGGGCGTACGACGCGGTATGGCTGTCGTCCAACGACTATCTGCGGCTCCACCCGGAGGCGGCGAAGCGGATCACTTCCGAGACGCCGCTGATGACGTCGCCGGTCGCCCTCGGCGTCAAGCCGGCGGTGGTGAAGCGGCTGGGCTGGGACCCGTCGCGCGTCACCTGGTCGCAGGTGCACCGGGCGGTGGCCGACGGGGAGCTGACGTACGGAATGACGGATCCGGCGCGCTCCAACTCCGGTTTCGCCGCGCTTGTTTCGGTCGCTTCGGCGCTGTCGGGCGCCCAGTCCGCGCTGACCGAAGCCGATGTCCGCAAGGCGAGCGGGAAGATGAAGGAGTTCTTCGGCGGCCAGCGGCTGACCTCCGGTTCGTCCGGCTGGCTGGCCACCGCGTACGCCCGGCGGGGCACGGTCGACGCGCTGATCAACTACGAGTCCGTGCTGCTCTCCCTGGGCCGGGACAGTCGTACCGGGCTGACGGTGATCCGCCCGCGCGACGGCGTGGTGACGGCCGACTACCCGCTGAGCCTGCTCTCCGCCGCCTCGCCGGACGCGAAGGATTCGGTGCGCGCCCTGACCTCGTACCTCCGCTCCCCCGCCGTGCAGCGGCAGCTGACCCGGGAGACGTTCCGCCGCCCGGTCGTCTCGTCCGTACGGCCGGCGGCGCCGCCGGCCGCCGAGGCACGCCGCGAACTACCCTTCCCCGGCTCGCGATCCGTCGCCGACGGGCTGCTCGACCAGTACGAGAACAAGCTCCGGCGGCCCTCGCGCACCGTGTACGTCCTGGACACGTCCGGGTCGATGAAGGGCGAGCGGCTGCGAAAGCTGAAGGCGGCGCTGACCGGGCTGACCGGGGACTTCCGGGAGCGCGAGGAGGTCACGCTGCTGCCGTTCGGGTCGTCGGTGAAGCGGGCGCGTACCCATACGGTCGATCCCGCCGATCCGCAGGCGGGGCTTGCGGCGATCAAGGCGGACAGCGCCGCCCTGACCGCGAGCGGCGAAACAGCGATCTTTTCGAGCCTGGAGTCCGCCTACGACCGGCTGGGTCCGGACACCGGGTCCGCGTTCACCTCGATCGTCCTGATGACGGACGGCGAGAACACGACGGGCGACTCGGCCGACGACTTCGCCGACTTCTACCGTTCGCTCCTGGCCGCGCGCCGCTTCACCCCCGTCTTCCCGGTCGTCTTCGGCGACTCGGACCGCGCGGAGCTGGACGCGATCGCCTCCCTGACCGGCGGCCGGCTCTTCGACGCGACGAAGGACCGGGGGCCGGGCTCCCTGGACGACGCCTTCGAGGAGATCCGTGGCTACCAGTAGAGCGCCGGGCCGGGTCCTGGCATACGTCGAGTCGCGCAAGAACCTCACCGGGAGCGCCTGCGGGATCGCCGGGCTCGCCCTCACCTTCACCGGGCTCGCGGGGGCGTACTGGCCCGTGGTGATCGTCGGGCTGTACGGAGCGGGTGCGCTGATCGCCCCGCCCGAGCGGCCACCCGCCCCGGACTTCCCCGACCCGTCGTCCCAACTGGATTCGCTGCGGGCCGACTTCGTGACCCTGCGGGCATATCTGGACGAGGTGGAGCTGCCGCCCGCGGCGTCCGGGCGGCTCGTCGAGCTGACGGAGCTGCTGGCAGGGCTACTCGCACCCGGCTGGGTCTCCGAGGCCCTCGCCACCGACCCGGAAGGCATCCACGCCCTGTCGCGCGCCGTGCACCAGGACATCCCGGAGTCCGTCGACACCTATCTGCGGACCCGCTGGTGGACGCGGATCGCACCGGGCACCGAGCCGCCCGAGCGCCACCTCGAACAGCAGCTGTCGCTGCTGCACCGGGAGGCGGAGTCGCTGGTCGCGGGGGAGCGGGAGGCCGAGGCGCGTCGGCAGCAGACGCACACACGGTACCTGGAGGACCGGGGCCGGACGGACTGACTCCCGTCGGACGAGCGGGGTTCCCGGGCCGTCCGACGGGAGGCCGCCCTTCCACCGCCGGACGCGCACCGTCGCCGACGCCGCCGAGTCCGTGTGCAGAGCGTCGCCTGTGCGGCTCACCGTGTACGTCACCTGGCCGGTCGCCCCCGGCAGGTCGTTGATCCGGAATGTGCCGTCGGCGGCGACCGCCGCCGGCGGCAGCGCGCCGGTGCCCTTCCGGTCGGTCCGCTCGACGGCGAGGATGACGAGGGACCCCCGGAACCGTCAGGGATTCCGGGGGCCTTTCCGCGGCGGGCTGTTGACCCCACAGGTCAGGGCGGATGTCGGAAGACCCGGCCGCGGGGATCGAAGGGGGCGCTTCAGGAGTACGCCCGGGTGGGCGACGCCTCGAAGGCGCCGCCCGGGGGCGTCATCCCAGACGCTGGACCAGCGCGCGGTACTCGTCCCACAGTTCCTTCGGCGTGTGGTCACCGAAGGTGTTGAGGTGATCGGGGACCAGCGCCGCCTCCTCGCGCCAGACCTCCTTGTCGACCGTGAGCAGGAAGTCCAGGTCGGACTCGGAGAGGTCCAGGCCCTCGGTGTCCAGGGAGCCCTTGGCGGGCAGGATGCCGATCGGCGTCTCGACGCCCTCGGCCGTGCCCTCCAGGCGCTCGACGATCCACTTCAGAACACGGCTGTTCTCGCCGAAGCCCGGCCACACGAACTTGCCCGCGTCGTTCTTGCGGAACCAGTTCACGTAGTAGATCTTCGGGAGCTTCGCCTGGTTCCCTGCCCGCGCGGCGTCGCTGCCGACCTTGACCCAGTGGTTCATGTAGTCGCCCATGTTGTAGCCGCAGAACGGCAGCATGGCGAACGGGTCGCGGCGCAGCTCGCCGACCTTGCCCTCGGCGGCGGCGGTCTTCTCGGAGGCCACGTTGGCGCCGAGGAAGACACCGTGCTGCCAGTCGAAGGACTCGGTGACCAGCGGTACGGCCGAGGCGCGGCGGCCACCGAAGAGGATGGCCGAGATCGGCACACCCTTCGGGTCCTCCCACTCGGGCGCGATGATCGGGCACTGGCCGGCCGGGACGGTGAAGCGTGCGTTGGGGTGGGCGGCGGGCGTGCCGGACTCGGGGGTCCAGTCGTTGCCCTTCCAGTCCGTGAGGTGCGCGGGGATCTCCTCGGTCATGCCCTCCCACCACACGTCGCCGTCGTCGGTGAGCGCGACGTTCGTGAAGACGGAGTTGCCCCACATGGTCTTCATCGCGTTGGCGTTGGTGTGCTCACCGGTGCCGGGCGCGACTCCGAAGAATCCGGCCTCCGGGTTGATCGCGTAGAGACGGCCGTCCTCGCCGAACCGCATCCAGGCGATGTCGTCGCCGATGGTCTCGACGGTCCAGCCGGAGATCGTGGGCTCCAGCATGGCGAGGTTGGTCTTGCCGCAGGCGCTCGGGAACGCGGCGGCGACGTACTTCGACTCCCCCCGCGGCGGCGTGAGCTTGAGGATCAGCATGTGCTCGGCGAGCCAGCCCTCGTCGCGGGCCATGACCGAGGCGATGCGGAGCGCGTAGCACTTCTTGCCGAGCAGGGCGTTGCCGCCGTAGCCGGAGCCGTACGACCAGATCTCGCGGTCCTCGGGGAAGTGCGAGATGTACTTGGTGGAGTTGCACGGCCACGGAACGTCCTCCTGGCCCTCCTCCAGGGGCGCGCCCAGCGTGTGGACGGCCTTGACGAAGAAGCCGTCGGTGCCGAGCTCGTCGAGGACGGCCCGGCCCATGCGCGTCATGGTGCGCATGGAGACGGCGACGTACGCGGAGTCGGTGATCTCGACGCCGATCGCGGAGAGCGGGGAGCCGACGGGGCCCATGCAGAACGGCACGACGTACATCGTGCGACCGCGCATCGAGCCGCGGAAGACACCCTTCTCACCGGTGAAACTGTTGCCTTCTTCGCCCGTGAAGATGGCCCGCATCTCGGCGGGGGCCTTCCAGTGGTTCGTCGGGCCCGCGTCCTCCTCCTTCTCGGAGCAGATGAAGGTGCGGTCCTCGACGCGGGCGACATCGCTCGGGTCGGAGGCGGCGTAGTACGAGTTCGGGCGCTTGATCTCGTCGAGCTTGGTGAACGTGCCCTTGGCCACGAGCTCCCCGCACAGGCGCTCGTACTCGGCCTCGGAGCCGTCGCACCAGACCACGCGGTCCGGCTCGGTGATGGCTGCGATCTCGTTCACCCAGGAGGCGAGCTCCTGGTGACGGGTGGGAACAGTGAAGGGAGCCGCGATGTCGCGCGCCACGATCGCTCCTTGTCGAGGGTGTTTTTGGGCAGTTGCCCCGTGGGGGCTGCGACCCGGATGCTTCGTAGCCGCTCATCCGGTGCCGACCATACTCATTTGATCATCCGACCGATTCGCCCATATGTCCAGAGGGGCGCCCACGTGAGCATCGCCACTCCTGTTCGATAGTTCGAAAATTCGAAACCTACGGTGGCGTAGTTGACATCCTCACCCCCCGAACGAGGCGATTCTCTCCCTGGCATCCGCGTGGTGTGCCTTGAGCCGGGTTCCTGGTTCTTCCCCACCTGGGTGGGGGTTGTGCAGTGCGCCGGGACTGAAGTTCCCCCTCTGAAGTGGACAGCCTGATACTGGGACGGATGGGTCCCGGAGGAAGCAGTCCAGGTTGAGTGGCAAGAGCAACATGAGCA
>NZ_JBFAJH010000028.1:0-86305 GCF_040655115.1 Streptomyces atratus
GCTGCCGTCAGCTACGCTCGCCCCGCTGCGACGGGGCTCGCGGCGCAGGTCTTCCACCTCCACTCGGTCAAACAGCGCTTTCCACGGCGCACGAATATTTCAAGTCCAGTGAGACAGTTGTGACGCTATGAGGTTTGTGGTGCGGGTTCGCGGCGCTTGGCTGGGTCGTTGATCCAGGCGGTCTGGGGTATTGCGGGTGGTCGGGGGCGGCGGCCGAAGCGTTCGGGGTGGCGGGCGTATGCCCCGGCGAGGGTGACGGCCCGCTGGTCGCGGACCTCCTCGGCGGTCCCGAAGTGCACGCTGGCCGGCGTGTGCCAGCCGATGCCCGAGTGCCGGTGCTCATGGTTGTAGTACGCGATGAAGGCGTCGAACCACTCGCGGGCGTGGGTCAGCGAGTCGAACCGTTCGGGAAAGTCCGACATGTACTTCGTGGTCTTGAACTGGGCCTCGCTGTAGGGGTTGTCGTTGGAGACCTTCGGCCGGGAGTGCGAGCGTGTCACCCCCAGATCGATCAGCAGCTGGGAGACCTTCTTGGAGGTCATCGAGGTGCCGCGGTCCGCGTGCACGGTGCCGGGCACGATCCCGTTGCGGGCGATGGTCTCGCGGATCAGCTCCTCGGCCCGTTCGGCTGATTCGGCCCGTTCAACGGTGTGGCCGACGATGTAACGGCTGAAGATGTCGATGATGACGTAGGCGTGATACCAGACGCCCTTGGCCGGTCCGGCCGCCTTCGTGATGTCCCAGGTGAACACCTGCGACGGGGCAGTGGCCATCAGCTCGGGCACCGCCCTGGCAGGATGGGTGGCCTGTCTTCGGCGCTCTCCCGACTGGCCCTGCTCGCGCAGGATCCGGTACATCGTGGAGACGGAGCAGTGGTAGCGCCCGGCATCCAGCTCGCGGGCCCAGATCTGGGCGGGCGGCAGTTCGGCGTACTCGTCGCTGTTCATCAACTCCAGTACCGCAGCCCGTTCTTCGGCCGTCAGGGCCGAGGGCTGGGCTTGTGGTTTCCTGGGTTTCCGTTCCGGTGAGGGCCGCAGCCTGCGGTAGTGAGTGGCCCGCGACCGGCCGGTCAGCCGACAGGCGGCGGTGACGCCCAGCTGGTCCTCGACACCGGTGAACGCGGTGTCCACCACCGGGTCGACGGCGTGTTTCAGTCCGCGCTCTCGGAGATCATTTCCAAGAGCGCGGAAGCTTTTCCCATCACCTCGAGTGCGGCCTTGTTCCGGGCCAGATCTTTCTGCAGCCGCTCCACCTGCTGCCGCAGCCTCTCGTTCTCCACCTCCGCGGCGGACTTCTTCGCACGGGCCGGACTCGTCCGGCGGTCGACCAGGTTTTCCAGGGCCCCGGCATCCCGGGCGGCCCGCCACTCCTTGACATGCGAGTGGTAGAGCCGTTCCCGGCGCAGGACCGCGCCCTTCTCGTTCCGGGGCGCGGCGTCGTACTCGGCGACGATCCGCAGCTTGTACTCCGAGGTGAAGGTACGGCGCTTCGGCCGGGGAGCCGGGTCGGATCCGGCGGGCTTGGTGCTGGTCATGAGGGGGTGGTTCTCCTGTCGTGCCCTCTCAGGCTAACCCGCCGAAGCGGGGCGTCTCACCCAAGGCTGACAGAGAGGGTTCTCACCGCGGTCCTCGACACCGCCAAGCGCCAGGATCAGCAGAATCGGGCGCTCTGGTTTCTTGCTGTGTCGCCGTCGTGGCCGTCCTTGCTTCGGCCGTGTCAGCGCCCCGCCGCTGTATGACCACTGGGTGAGACCTGGACCGATAATCTCAGAATGAGTACTCGCCCCAGCAGCGCGACTCCACTGGGCAATTTCATTGGGTCGCGGCATCCGTCCTGACAGTTCGGACCGCTCGGTTGCTGGATGCGGGGCGAAGGTCTGAGGTGAGCGCTGCGTGAGCGGACTGGGTGGCACCAGGGTGGACCAGGCGCAATGGCGATCAAGGCTGCACGTCTCTGATCAGCGGGAATGAGATTGGGCGGTACCGTCCAGCACCACCCGGGATGATCTTGCAGGCCCTTGTAATGCGTAGGTCTCGCTACCGAGCATGGATCCACCGGCTTGATTCCCGAGTGATCGTTTCAGTCCTTCGTGGTGGGTTCGAGCTGTGGGGTAACTGCTGGTCTGCCCAGCGTTTCCACACGTCCGCAGGTCTCGGGTTCTCGGCCATGGAAAAGGGCGGTTGCTCCACCGCGCGCCTGGTGGAGCAACCGCCCTTCGGCGTCCAAGAACAGCACTTGTCGCCACCACCCAGGGGCGCGCACCTACCACCCTTTCCCGGCCTGGCCAAACCCTCGGATCTCCGGATCCTGACCAGGCCGTCGCCAGTCCCGCGACGCGGTTCACGTCCTGCCGCCGGGAGTTCCTGCATGCCGCCGATTCCGAATCTTCGTATCGCCACCGCCACCGCCACCGCCACCGACGACCCGTGGAGCCGGTTCTACGAGTTCATCGGTTACGCGGTCGGACAGCAGTGGAGGGATCAGGGCGCATCGCTCAGTTCCTCCAGTGGCTCGTCGTCGACGCGGGCAACCGCCGCCCCGCCGAAGGCACGCCCTGGAGTCGGCAAGGCCGCCTGAGGGCTGTACTTCTCGGCATCCTCAACCGGGATGATCCGCACCTTGTCCTTCGTGCCACGGGGCCCGGGGCGGACGACGATCCGGTGGACGACCATCGACAGGGCTTGACGTTTCGCCCAAGCCTCCAGCCCCTCCCACTCGGTGAGGATGCCCCGGAACACCTGTGGGCTCGGGGCTACGGCCGGCACCGGCACGTTCTCCCGCTGCTCGATTTGCGCCTCCAGCTTGGCGATCGCGTCGGTCAGCTCCCGATAGCGGTGCTCGTAGCTCTCCAGCTTGATCATGCCCTTGGTGTAGAGCGTGACAAGCCGCTCCAGTTCGGCGTTCCGCTCGTTGAGCTGGGCATACTGATCTACTTCGACGGGCCGTGCCACCGGGGTCGCCGCGGCCTCCCTGGCCGAAGTCGCCGCGATGGTGTCTCCCTCCGGAGTGACCCGCGACGCCAGGAACGAGCGGACTGCCTCCTCCACGACGGTGAGGAGCACCGTGCCACCCGAACACGTGGCCCCGCGAACCTTCGCCGAGCAGCGGAAGAACACCGAAATCCCGCTGTCACCGTTCTTCCGCTTGTACTTCGTGCTACCGGATACCATGCGCCAGCCGCACAGATCGCAGTAGATCAGGCCCGTCACGCTGTGAGCCGGGGAATTGTCCCGCGTGCTGCCCGACTTGCGTCCTCGCCGCGCCTTGTACGCCGTCCAGAGATCCTCGGGAACGAGCGGATTGTGAATCCCCTTGATCCACTCGATGCCGGGAGCATCCACGTGGCTGCTCCCGAGCTCCTTCCGGTACTTGGTCGGCTGGTGGCGTACGTATCCCGCCTGGTATCCGCTGTCGAGCATCCGGTACCACTTGCCGATGGTCAGGACCGCCCCTTCGCGAGTGCGCAGGCCGCGCGCTGTCATGTCGACCACGATGCGGTTCATCGGCTCTCCGGCCGACAGGCGCTCGAACATTTCCCGTACGTAGGCGGCTTCCGATTCCTCGACGTGGAGGGCTCCCACGCGGCACTTCTCGCAACGGGAGTCAGGGTCCCCTTCCAGAGGGCGTCGGCACTTTCCGTAACCGAATCGGAGCTGACCGTCGTGAGTGACGCCGCGGTTGCGTCGGTGGTCGTGGGTCTCCATCCACGATTCACGACTGCGGTCGACCTCGTACTCGGCGACGATCAAGTGCGTGTTCCGGCCGAGCCGACCGCCGCTGCTGGAGGTGTCGATATCCTCCTTCGCCGCCCGGATCTCTCCGCCGGCCTGCTCCAGACGCTTGATGTTGTACGAGCTCAAGGTCGCGTCACGCCCGAACCGTGACCAACGCCATACCAGGACGACGTCCGCTTCGCCCCGTTTGATCCGTTGGATGATCTGCTCTACCTGGCGTTTCGCGAAGTACTTGCCACTCAGGTTGAGGTCCTGCAGGACGTCGATGACGACCATGCCCTCGCGCTCCGCCAGCGTGTTGCACGCATCGATCTGGAGTTCGGGTGAGATCTTCTCGTCCTTGTCCCTGTACCGTGATACACGCACGTAGATGATGGCGCGCTTGGGCTGCTGTGGAAACGAGGAGCCGGTGAGCATGCCTGGCGTCACGGCCGATCCCACCCTTCTTGATCCTGAGCGGACGTTTGCTTCATGAGTACTAGTATCGGAATCGTCGGTCTGCCGAATGTCGGCAAGTCGACCCTGTTCAACGCCCTGACCAAGAACGACGTGCTGGCGGCCAACTACCCGTTCGCCACGATCGAGCCGAACGTCGGCGTCGTCGGCGTCCCCGACGCGCGTCTGCACACGCTCGCGGAGATCTTCAACTCCCAGAAGCTGCTCCCCGCCACCGTCGACTTCGTGGACATCGCCGGCATCGTGCGCGGCGCGAGCGAGGGCGAGGGCCTCGGCAACAAGTTCCTCGCGAACATCCGCGAGTCCGACGCGATCTGCCAGGTCATCCGCGCCTTCAAGGACGAGAACGTCGTCCACGTCGACGGCAAGGTCTCGCCCAAGGACGACATCGAGACGATCCACACCGAGCTGATCCTCGCCGACCTCCAGTCCGTCGAGAAGGCCGTCCCGCGCCTCACCAAGGAGTCCCGCCTCCAGAAGGAGAAGGTCGCGGTCCTCGCCGCGGTCGAGGAGGCCCAGAAGATCCTGGAGTCCGGCCAGACCCTCTTCCACGCGGGCATCACGGCAGGCACCGAGAAGGGCAAGCTCCTCCACGAGCTGCACCTCCTCACCACCAAGCCCTTCCTCTACGTCTTCAACGTCGACGAGGACGAGCTGGTCGACGAGGACTTCAAGAACGAACAGCGCGCCCTGGTCGCCCCCGCCGAGGCAATCTTCCTCAACGCCAAGATCGAGTCCGAGCTCATCGAACTCGACGACGACGAGGCCCTCGAACTCCTCCAGTCCATGGGCCAGGAAGAGCCCGGCCTGGCCACCCTCGGCCGCGTCGGCTTCGACACCCTGGGCCTCCAGACCTACCTCACGGCAGGTCCGAAGGAAGCCCGCGCCTGGACGATCAAGAAGGGCGCCACGGCCCCCGAGGCGGCCGGTGTCATCCACACCGACTTCCAGAAGGGCTTCATCAAGGCGGAGATCATCTCCTTCGAGGACCTGGTCGAGACGGGCTCGGTCGCCGAGGCCCGCGCGAAGGGCAAGGCCCGCATGGAGGGCAAGGAGTACGTGATGCAGGACGGCGACGTGGTGGAGTTCCGCTTCAATGTGTGAGCGGGTGAAGTAACACCACGTTGCCATGCTGGCAAACATGCAGGTCAGATGGGGTCGACTCCTTTGAGAGGCGGCCCCTTCGCATGTCCCGTGCTGGGATGGTGCTGGATTCTGACGTGGTGTCGGCAGCGGACGGGTTCGGCCCTCGCGCCCCGGTTGTCGCACGACGAGGCACTGACCCGGTCGGGTGGGGGCGGCCCTACTCGGCAGACAGTTCGAGCATCGGCTGGAAGGCGGAGTCCTCCTCATCGGGAACGTGCGGGAGGAATCCGTCGGGGACGGTGCGGGCGGCGGTGGTGAGTAGGCGGTCCAGGACTTCCCGGTCGGTGGCCGGAGGGAGCCGAAGTGCGGCGAGGAGGCGGTCGCGGACGGTGGGGTGGTCCGGGTGGTCGTCGAGGTAGTCGGAGTTGAGGGCAGGAGGACGGAAGCCGGCCAGGGCGTCGTGCCAGGACGGGAGGACGATGGCGAGGGTCAGGGCCTCGGCGAGGGACTCGGCGATGAGGGAGGCTCGACCCTCGGAGTCGGTGTAGAGGACAGGGCGGGGGCCGTCGGGGACGGTCGGGCTGCAGAGGTAGTGGGTGCCGCCCGCGTTGCAGCCGGCGACGGGCACCACAGGGAGGCCGTTGGGCAGGGCGATCGACTCGATCGGGTCGGTGCGGGCAAGGTCGAACTCGCCGTCGCAGGCCAGGTAGGAGGCGACCTCGGGATGCGCGGCGATCCTGTGGAGCAGTGCGTTGTCCGAGAGGACGGCCGGGTTGAGGGCCGCGGCGACCGCGGGGGTGAGGGGGTGTCCGGCGAGGACGTGGCGGATGGCGTCGAGGGGGACGGGGCGCTCGTAGTAGTCCTCGAAGTGGGCCTGGACGGCCTCGGGGGAGCGGTCGGTGAGAAGACGGAAGAGGAAGCCGGAGCCGTCCGCGTCCTCGCTACCGGAGGGGAAGGTGATGGCCGAGCCGGTGCGCCAGATGGTGTCGCCGGTCTCCCGCCACAGGCAGGCGGTGACCCGAGGGGCGTCGATGCCCTCATCACGGAAGGCGGGTTCGTCCAGGAGCGGGCGCAACGGGGCGGGCACTTCGTCGATGACGCCGGGCCAGACCTGCTCGTCGTCCGTCCCGTACGGGCTCATCTCCGACTCGTGGTCGAAGCCGCTTATGAGCACGCCGGCCGGTGTGAAGAGGACGGAGAAGTCGTCCCCCGAGCCGTTCTCCATCAAGGCTGCCTCTTCGCCGGGGCCCCAGGCGGCGTCGAAGATGTAGCAGCAGAACCGCGGATCGTCGCCGATCGTGGCGTCCAGGACGGCCAACGCGCGCAGATGGACGCGGAGTTCGGCGGGGTCGGGGAGGAGGGCGGCGGTGTCGTGCACAGTGCTCATGACGCCATGGAAGCAGCCGCCGCTGACGTCCGGCCGGCCGGTCCTGGCATTGGTGTCGCTACCTCCAGCGGATTCCGGCCGACCGCACGTGTTCCTGGCGCAGGATCAGGTGTCGTGAACCGTGGAGCGATGCCCGACGTGCACGACCCACACCACCACCAGCTCACCGTTGTCGATCGTGAGTCGGTCGGAGTCCTCGTCCGTGAAGGGCTGTGGCTGACGGCCGACCGGGTTGGCGTGGCTGTGGTCGGCGCTTCAGACCTTGACGACCTCTACGGATGGGCCGCACAGGAGCGTCAGGTTCTCGGGGTCGGAAGTGAGGACGGTGACCGGCCGGGGCGCGTTCCGGGCGATGACGGCGAAGGCGGCGTCGATGGCGTACTCGTGGCCGTGGAGATGATGGGCGCGAAGGAGGGCGGCGGCTTCGTCGGTGACCTCTCCGGTGACGTCGTGAACGTCGACGCGGGAGAGGACCCACTTGATGCGGGCCGGGTGGATCCGCTCGTAATCGGCCTCAAGAGTGGTCATGGCGCTGGTGGCCACGCGGATGCCTTCCTCTGATGCCGCCTGGACCAGCGCTACGACGGTGCGGTCCTTGCGGTAGAGCTTGGAGAGTCCTTCGCTGTCGAGCAGCAGGGTGCCGGGCATCAGGCGGCGGCACCGCCGACCTGTCGGTGGTCGTGGCGCAGCAGCGCGCGGGCGGCCTCGACCTCCTCGCGGGTGAGCTCGTCATTGTCGGTCTCGAAGTCGGCGACGATCTCCCGAAGCTTGTCCATGGCGACCCGCTGTTCCAGGGCTTCGGCGACGTAGGCGGAGAAGCCACCGGGCCCGACATGGGCGCGTACGGCCTCGGCAAGGTCCTCGGGCAGGCTGATGGAGTACTTTCTGCTCCTGCTCATGGTGCTGATCCTACCGACGGTCGTAACCCTGTGGGTGCGCATAGTCATGGCAGCGCAGGGGAGGCGGCCCTCCGGGCCGGCGACGCGGGTGAGCCTGTCGCTGCCGGAGGGGACCGCGGAGGCGATCCGGGCGTGGGTGGCAAGCGGGAGTTCTCCGCGTTCATCGCCGCGGCGGTCGAGCGTGAGCTGCGCGGTCAGGTGATGGACGAGTACCTGGCGGACTACGAGAACCGTAAGGGGCCGGTCTCCGAGCAGGCTCGTCAGCGGGCGCGGCAAGTCTTCGACGAGGTGTTCGCCGAGGAGGCCGAGTGGCCCGCCGCAAGCTGAGCCACGAGGGGACGCTGGTCCTCGACAGCGAGGGGCTCTCGAAGCTGCTCGCCGACGACGAGCAAGTGGTGGCTCTGGTTGCCGAAGCGCGCTCGCGCGGCATGGAGGTCGTTATCAGTGCGCTCCCCATCATCGAGGTCGTCCACGCCCGTACGAACACGCCTCGCCTGAACTGGGTGCTCTCCGGGCTGCGTGTAGTCCCGGTGGGCGACGAGGAGGCGCGGGCGGCCTCGAAGCTGCTGATGGATGCCGGTTTGCATGGGCACAGGTACGCGATCGATGCGGCGGTCGCCGAGGCCGCGCTGCGGCAGCATCGCCCCGTGGTCATGTCGACCTCCGAGAGCGACGACATGACCAAGCTCTGTGGCGATCGCGTCCGGCTCGTGGCGGTGTGATCTCCCCTGGGTCGAGGGCGGTGGCAATCGCGTGCGGCCGGTCGGCCGCAACGCGATCGAGGACTGCCGTGCTCTTCGGAGTCGCCCCCTGGGTTTTTCCCCGTTCGATCCATCAGGTCGCGAGGTGAAGTAAGATTCAATCTACGTAAGAATCTATCTACGTTAATTGTCCCCGGGGGTGCGTCGTGGAGTTTCAAGGTCGGGCCGGAGATCTTGAGCTGCTGGCTGAGCAGTACCGGACAGTGGCAGAGGGCGTTGGAGCCACTCGGGGGCGGGCTGTGATCATGACGGGTCGGCGTCGAGTAGGGAAGTCGCGACTGGTCCAGGAGTTCTGCGACCGCTCGGGAGCGCCGTACGTGGTGTTTCAGGCCACCCGTGGGCGCAACCCTGTGACGGAGCGCGCCGACTTTGCCGCGACGCTCGCGCAGTCGCTACTGCCTGGGGCGGAGCTGGTCGCCGGCCTCCAGGCGCAGGACTGGAACCAGGCCCTGCGCTCGCTGGCGCTCGCGGTACCCGCTGACTCACCCAGCATCGCGGTGATCGACGAGGTGCCCTGGCTGGTCGAGCAGGATCAGGAATTCGAGGGTGCACTCCAGACTGTCTGGGACCGTCACTTGTCCTCCAAGCCCGTGCTTCTGCTGCTGGTTGGCAGCGATACATCGGTGATGGAGGCACTGCAGTCGTATGGACGCCCGTTCTTCGGTCGGGCAGCGAAAATGACCGTCCACCCCCTGAACCTGGCCGATGTGCAGGCCATGACCGAACTCGACGCCGCAGGGGCCGTCGACGCCCAGTTGATCACTGGCGGATTCCCCGAGATCGTGCAGTCGTGGCGGCCGGGAATGGGGCGTACAGCCTTCTTGCAGGCGTCGGTCGCCAATCCTCTCTCGCCCCTGCTGGTGGCCGGCGAGTTGTCCCTGCTGGGCGAATTCCCCGAGGCTTCGCACTCACGGGCCGTACTGGAAGCGGTTGGCAGCGGTGAGCGCACGTTCAGTGCAATCGCAGCCCAGGCCGGCGGCGCCGACGCTCTGCCGTCCGGCACGCTCTCCCCGCTGCTGGCCATGCTGCAGGCCAAGCGAGTCATGGCTGCTGATCTCCCCCTGTCGGTCAAGCCGGACAGCAAGAACAAGCGCTACCGGATCGCCGACCCGTATCTGCGGTTCTGGCTGGCGTTCCTGGCACGTGCGATCCCACTCATCGAGCGAGGCCGCGGTGACCTGGCACTGGAACGCATCGAGCGGTCATGGACCAGTTGGCGCGGGCGAGCGGTCGAGCCACTGATCCGCGAGTCCTTGCTGCGTCTGATGCCCGATGATGAGTGGCCCGAGACCGAGGCCATCGGCGGTTGGTGGAACCGTCGGAACAACCCCGAGATCGACCTCATCGGTGCAGACCGCGAGCCGGTGGCCCGGCAGGTGTCCTTCGTCGGGTCGGTCAAGTGGCTGGAGACCCAGCCCTTCGGCCGTCACGAGTACGACGCCTTGGTGCGCGACATGCTCGCCGTCCCCGGTACAGCCCCGGATACTCCACTGGTCGCGGTCTCCCGCTGTGGGGTGACCGATGATCTGCCGCTCACCGCGCACTGGGGGCCGGAGGATCTCGTACGGGCGTGGCAGCCCCGATAGCCACGAAGTCCGGGATCTCTCACGTCGTGAGTGATCCGGCGGAGCCCCGCACAGGAGACTGCTTTCCCGTGCGGACATGGTGCTGACTTTTCAGCTGCTTCTGGGCGGTGTGAGCTTGTCGAGCTCGAGGCTGATGTCGAAGGGCACCGGGCGCTGGAGGGCGCCCCGGAAGATACCGGCGGGCGCGTAGGCGCCGGTGGGTTCGTCGAGCTCGTAGACGTGGACGACGGGTGCCCCGTCCTCGTCCTCGATGCACCAGTAGTGAGGGATGCCGGCCTCTGCGTACTTGCGAAGCTTTACGGTGCGATCGCGGTGGGCGGACTCAGGGGATACGGCCTCGATGACGAGTTTCACGTCCTCTGGGGCGTACCAGGTGCGGTCGGGGTCGTAGGGCAGGTCCGTCAGCAAGAGGTCCGGCTCGGGGCGGTTGCGGGCATCGAGGCGGACCGTCGTCTCCCGCTCGACCTCGAAGCCGGCCGGCGCCTGCGCCATGAGCGTGGTGGTCAGGGCGGTGACGAGGCGGCCATGCCAGGACCGCCGGGGCGACATCATGAAGACGAGGGCTCCGTCGATGAGCTCGGTATGGCGGGGTGCCTCGGGGAGGCGGTCCAGGTCCTCCGCGAACCAGCCTTCCGCGCGCGGCGGCGCATCCACTCCGATCCCCGGAGCTGGGGTGCAGCGGCCTATGTGGGACACGGCCACCGGAGGGAGGGCGGGGCATCCGACCTGGACATCGCCCGCGTGTGGGTCGAGCTCGCTCCCGACCTCGCGCCCGGCGCTCGGGCTCCAGTGCGCCTCCTGCCCCTGACGCCGGCGCGGTGGAGGCACCTTGCCCCGGGTGACCGGATCACGCTGTACGAGACCACGGTGGCCGGCGGGACGGCGTCGATCCTGGAGGTGCACCCTCCAGAGGTGTGGAGAGAGTGGGCGGTCAGGTAGCGGGGCGCGCCTGTCGTTTGCCGGCCACCTCGGTGGGCAAAGCTTGCCGGGAGGGGCGCCAGAACCCGAAGATCGACTCGGGGGTGAGTTCTACGCCGTTCTTGAGCAAGGATGGCGAGAACCACGCGCTTGGGCGTGAAGTCTTCCGATTGATCAACGATGCTGGTCGGGGAGAGGGCGCTCCTCGCGATCCTGAACGCCAAGGCTGAAAGCGCAGGACGGGAAGTGATGGCCGTGGACCCCCGCAACACCTCCCGCAAGTGCCCCGCATGCGGCCACACCGCCAAGGAGAACCGGCCCGCCCAGGACAAGTTCCACTGCACCGTGTGCGGCCACGACGCGCACGCCGACACAGTGGGCGCCCTGAACGTTCTACGGGCCGGGCCGGCCCGTCGCGAAGCCCGACCGGCAAAGCGAGAAGCCACCCCCTTCAGGGGGTGGAGGAGTAACAAGCCGCCGTATAGCTCGTGTATGGCAGGCCTCGGCAGGCTGGTCCGGCTCAGTGGAACGCCCGTGGCCCCGACAGGAGTGACCGTGCTCGAACCGCAGACCGTCGCCGCTACCTGGCGCGTCGTGCTCAACGACGAGGAGCAGTACTCGATCTGGCGGAACGACCGCGAGCTGCCCGCCGGCTGGCGTGCCGAGGGCACCGTCGGGTCGCGGGAGCAGTGCCTCGCCCGTATCCAGGAGGTGTGGACCGACCTGCGTCCGGCGAGCCTGCGCCGCCGCATGGCCGGACAGGGTGCCTGAGCCGAGGTCGAACGTCAGGCTGAGAGGCTGTCCGGCTACCTCTGACCGGGCGGTCGAAGGTAGCCCGACAGCCTCTGAGCCGCCCCGCCCCGCAGTCATTTGCGATCGACATCCGCGACCGACCAGGACAAGGAGCGCAGACCCATGCCCCCCCCACCGCCGACGGTCGTTACGGACCAGGCCCGGACCGTCCCCGGGCTCGTCGGGCGCGAGGCGAAGCGCACTCCCGAGGCGACCGCCGTGGTGGCGGGCGGCCTGCGGATGTCCTACGAGGACCTCGACCGCCGCTCCGCCCGGCTCGCCCGACGGCTGCGGACCCTGGGCGCGGGGCCGGAGGCCCCGGTCGGCGTGCTGCTCGGCCGCAGCCCCGACCTGGTGGTCGCACTGCTCGCCGTCTGGCGGGCCGGTGCCCCCTACCTCGCCCTGGACGCGAGCCTCCCGCAGCCGCGGCTCGACGTCCTCGTGGCGGACTTCGGGACCGGGCTGGTCCTGTGCGACCCGGCGGCCAGGGACACCGTGGCCGCGACGGGAGCCACTCCCGTCGTCCCGGCGGAGACCGAGGGCGTGTGGGCCGCCTCTGGAAAGGCTTCCGAGCCCGGTGCCGCGGCCTGCGTACTGCCCGCCTCCGGCTCCGCCGACGCGCCCGAAGACGGCGTGGTCGTGACACACGAGGTCTTCGCGGACAGGGTCACGGCGGCGGTCGCCCGGCTCGGGCTGACCGCCGGGGACCGGGTGCTGCACCACGCGGACCTGCTCTCCGACGCCCATGTGTGGGAGATCTTCGCACCGCTCTGCGCCGGGGCGGCCGTGGTGCTGGCCCCGGACGCCGACCGTGACCCGGCGGCGCTGGTGCGGGTCATGGGCGAGCATCGGGTCAGCGTCGTCCGGGCCGGGCCGTCGCTCCTGCGGACGTTGGCGGGGCAGGCCGGCCGGCCGCAGTGCACCGCGCTGCGTGCGGTGGTCTCCTGCGAGGGCGGGGGCTGGCAGGTCCACTGGTCCGTCGAGGGATCGGTCGAGAGCGCCGCCGTGTCGGAGGTTCCGGTGCCGGTCGCCTTTGCGGGGCGTGCCGCGGCGGCGCCGGCCGCGGTCGCCGTGGAGGGGGACGGGTTCGCCCTGACCTTCGGCGGGCTGGACGAGGCGTCGAACCGCTGGGCGCGGTGTCTGCGGTCGCTGGGCGTGGGGCACGGCTCGGTGGTGGGGGTGCTGGTGCGGCGCGGGCCCGATCTGCACGCGGTGATGCTGGGGGTGTGGAAGGCGGGCGCGGCCTTCGTGCCGCTGGATCCGGCCTTCCCGGCGGCCCGGACGGCCTGGCTGCTCGCCGACGCGGGTGCGCGGGTGCTGGTCACCGAGGTGGCGTACGTGCCCGACGGGTTCGACAGGTGCGTGCTGTGCGTGGACGATCCGGAGGTCGCGAGCGCGCTCGCACGGGCTTCGGGCGCGGCGCTCGGGGTGGCGCACGATCCGGACGAGGCGGCGTACGTGATCCACACGCCGGGTGCGGCGGGGCGCCCGTATGGTGTGGCGGTCACACACCGGGGGCTGGCGAACCACGCGGCCTGGGCGGCGCGGGACCTGGCCGGTGCGGGCCGCGGCGGCGGGGCGGTGTTCTCGTCGATCGCCTGCGAGCTGGCGGTGATGGGCATGTGGGCGCCGCTGCTGGCCGGGCAACGGGTGCTGATGCTGCCGCAGGACCTGGACGTGGCGGAGCTGGGGGAGCGGTTGGCGGCGGCCGGGCCGTTCAGCTTCCTGAAGTTGACGTCTGGCCAACTGGAGTTCCTGTCAAAACAGTTGGGCGATGCGGGGACCGCCGCACTGGCCGGCGTGGTCGTGGTCGAGGGCGAGGCGCTGCGGGGGCCCGGGGCAGCGCGTCTCGCCGGGGTCCTCGGTCCCGGCCGGCTGGTCCATGAGTACGGGACGGCCGAGGCGTCGGCGGGCCCGTGCGTCCATCCCGTACCGGCTGATCCGGGCGCGGGCGTGGTGCCGGCCGGAACTCAGCTGCCGGGGGCGGTGATACGGGTGCTGGACGGCGAGTACCGGCCGGTCCCGGTCGGCATGGTGGGCGAGCTGTACGTGGCCGGGGCCGGGGTGGCCCGCGGGTATCCGGGCCGCGGCGCGCTGACCGCGCAGCGGTTCGTGCCCGATCCGTACGGTCCGCCGGGGACGCGGATGTACCGCACCGGAGACCTGGCGCGCTGGACGGAAGCGGGGGTGGCGGAGCTCGTCGGCCGCACCGACCGCCAGGTGAGGATCAGCGGCCACCGGGTCGATCCGGCGGAGTCCGAAGAGGCCCTCCACGACCATCCCTGCGTCAGTGAGGCCGTCGTCGTCGGCTGCGAGCCCGCGCCGGGCGACGTCCGCCTGGCCGCCTATGTGGTGCCGCGCCCCGGTGCGGAAGGCCTGGACTCCGCGGTGCTGGCGGCGCACTGCGGGCGGCGGCTGCCCGGATACCAGGTGCCCGGCAGTTTCACCCTGCTGGACGAGGTGCCGTTGGACGCCGACGGGAGGGTGGACCGCGAGGCCCTGCCGGACGCCTCCGTCGCCGTACTGGAGGGTGACGGAGGGTGGCGACGTTTCGAAGACACGCAGGAGGGACCCAAGTGACCAGCACATAGCGTGAGATGCCGCCGAACCTTGTTGTAAAGATCGAAAGCTTGTCCGCACAATGACTCCACGGGGGTCGGGGCATGCACTGTCCCGGGAATGGAGGCGGTGTGTCGCCCAGCTTGTCGTTTCAGGTGCTGGGCTCGCTGAGGGTGAGCGTGGACGGTCGGCCGCTGACGCTGCGTAGTGCACGACAGCGGGCAGTTCTGGCCGTACTCCTGCTGACCCCGGGGCGGGTCGTCTCCGTGCGGTCCCTGGCGGAAGCCGTCTGGCACAGCGACCCGCCCGCCACCGTGCGCAACCAGATCGCCATCTGCGTCTCCGCGCTCCGCAAGACGTTACGGGACGAGGCGGGCGTCGACGGCCTCATCGAGACGGTGCTTCCCGGCTATGTGCTGCACGCGGAGGGCCACTACGTCGACCTGCTCGACCTGCACCAGTGCATCGCGAGCGCCCGGGCCGCCGCGGAGGCCGGGGACCCGGCGGCGGAGGGCCGCTTCGAGTACGCGCTCTCGCTGTGGTCCGGACCGGTGCTCGACGGCATGGACGGCGGCGCCATCGGCAGGGCGGTCAGCCGGCTGACCGAGCTGCGGCTCGACCTGGCCGAGGAGCACGCTGCCCTCCTGCTCCAGCAGGGCCGCTACCGGGCGGTGGTGGCGGGCCTGGCCCCGGTCGTCGCCGAGCATCCGCTGCGCGAGCAGGCTCGCGCCGTCCTCATGCAGGCGTACCACCTGTCGGGCAGGCGGTCCGAGGCGCTGGAGTGCTACCGCGAAGGGCGCCAGATCCTGGTGGCGGAGCTGGGCGTCGAGCCCGGAGCGGAGCTGCAGGAACTCCACCGCACGGTGCTGGAAGGCATCCGGCCCCGGGGCGCCGGGCGGGAGTGGGCAATGGCCGCCCCGCCCGCCGTCGTCCCCCGCCAACTCCCGCGCCCGCCCGAGCCGTTCTTCGGCCGGGAGAGCGAACTGGACCTGCTGGAGCGCCTGCTGGAGCCGACGGACGGCCGCCCGCCGGTGCGGATCGCGGCGATCTGCGGCGCCGCCGGGGTCGGCAAGAGCGCGCTCGCCATGCTCTGGGCGAACCGCCGCGCCGAGCGCTTCCCGGACGGCCAGCTCTTCATGGACCTCCAGGGCTTCCACGAGCACGGCCGCCCCGTCCCGCCCGAGGCCGCACTCGACCGGGCGCTGCGCGCGCTCGGCGTGCCCGGCGCCGCGATCCCCGTCGACCTGCAGGACCGGGCCGCGCTCTACCGCAGCACCCTGGACGGCAAGCGGGTGCTCTTCGTCCTCGACAACGCCGGCTCCCCGGCCCAGGTCCGCCCGCTGCTCCCGGGGCCCGGTCCGGCCCGGGTGCTGGTCACCAGCCGGGACCCGCTGCCCGGGCTGGCCGGCGAGTTCGCCGCGGTCGGCGTGGAACTGCGGGAGATGAGCGCGGCCGAGGCCCGGGACATGCTCGTCGCCGTGCTCGGCAAGGAGCGCGTGGCGGCCGAACCGGCGGCGGCACAGCGGCTGGTGGAGCTGTGCGACCGGTTGCCGCTGGCTCTCAGGGTCGTGGCGACCCGGCTGCTCGCCGACCACCGGTGGTCGCTGCGTCAGCTGGTGGCGAGGATGGAGGACCGCCGTGACCGCCTGGACATCCCCGGTTCGGGCGAGGGCGGCGTGCGATCGGGGGCCTGGCTCGGCTACCGGACACTGTCGGTGCAGGCCGCGCGGCTCTACCGGCACCTGGGCATGCTGGGGGTGCCCGACTTCCCCGCCTGGATCGGCGCCGCCGTCCTCGGTGTCACCCCCCGCGCCTCCGAGGAGCTGCTGCACCAGCTGGCCGACGCGCAGTTCCTCGAGACCTGCCCCGCGCCGGGTGGGGGGCTCCGCTTCCGCTTCCAGGACCTGATGCGCCCGTTCGCGCGGGAGCGGTGCCTCGCGGAGGACGCCCCGCAGGAGCGCCAGGAGAGCCTGGAGCGGGTGCTGGGCGCCATGCTCGCCCTGGCGCACGCGGCGCAGGAACAGCTGTACGGCAAGGGCGAGGCCGTCCCCCGCGGCGTGATGCACGGGGAGGTCCTGCCGGACGAGACCGTCAGCGAGCTCGTCGGCGATCCCATCGAGTGGTTCGAGGGCGAGCGGGAGGCGCTCGTGGGCCTGGTGCGGCAGGCGGCGCAGAGCGGCCTCGCCGGCCACGCCTGGGCCCTGACGCTGCGGTCCGTGCCCTTCTTCGAGACCCGCAACCACCTGGAGGACTGGCGGCGGGCGGCGGAGTACGCGCTGGAGGGCGCGCAGCGCGAGGGGGACACGCTCGGAGCGGGCACCATGCTCCGCTCCCTGGGGACGCTCGCCATCTACCAGCGCCGCTACGAGGAGGCACGGGACCGGCTCCTGTCGGCCATGTTCCACCTGGAGCAGAGCGACGACACGCAGGGCCGGGCCATCGTGCGGCGCAATCTCGCCGTGTGCGCCAGGTTCTCGGGCGACCTCGCCGAAGCGGCCCGCTACTGCGAGGAGTCCCTTGTGCTGTTCCGGCGCACCGGGGACTTCTCGGGCCTGTCGCACGCCCTGGGGCTGCTCGCCCAGATCGAGATCGAGCAGGGCGAGCCCGAGCGCGGCGTCGAACTGAGCAACCAGGCGATAGAGGCCAGCTACGAAGGCGGGTCGCTGCGCAGCCGGACCCAGAACCTCTACCGTCTCGCCGAAGCGCTGCTGTCTGCCGAGCAGCCCGCGCGGGCGGAGCGGGTCTGCCACGACGTGGTCGCCCTGACCCGCGGTCAGGGCGACCGCCTGGGTGAGGCCCACGGGCTGTGCGTCCTCGGCGAGGCGCAGTGGCGGCAGAACGAGGCGCACAAGGCGCGCGCCACCCTGCTGATGGCACTGCGCGCCGCCGAAGAGGTCGGGGACCGGTTCCTGCAGGCCCGGATCACGACGAACCTCGCCTGCGTCGAGGCGATCCGGGGAGGCAGCACCGCCGCGGTCCCCCTGGAGTGGGCCCGGCAGGAGTTCCGTGCGCTCAACGCACCGCTATGGGTGCGGCGCGCCGACCTGCTGCAGCAGGCCCTGGCGTCTCGGCCCGTCGGTCGGCCGATCGACGGCGCGGCCCTGGCCCGCCTGCTCGACGCACGCTGACTCCCCCCGAGCCCCCCGGCACGTGTCGGCGTGCCGGTCACAGGGTCCAGGGCAGGTCTGTGGTCCCGGTGCCGCCCGCGGCGCTGATGCCGGTCCACGGGAGGTCGTCCGTGCCCGGGCCGGTCGCCGCAGCGCCGAACAGCGGGAGGAACGGGAGGAAGAGGAACGCCGTGGTGATGAACGCCGCTTCGATCGGACGGGGCTTGCGCATCAACGGATCTCCCAGTCGTGAATTAAATTCCCCATGATTTTCGGAAACCATCCTACGGAGCCGTGCTTTTGTATCGATTTCCCCACTATTTCGCGTGCTCGAAATCGCCGTGATAACGCGAGGAAAATGTACGCCGCTAGAGTCCTGAGACTGTTTCATCAGGGCTGCCAGGTGTGCCACGTGCCTCCACGGGGAAAAGGGCGCGCCGGAAACGGATTGTGCTGTGCTGAACTCTGGTGGTGTGGCCGTCAGGCCCGTCGACGGGATCGCCGAGCCGGACGAAGCCGGCGCAGAAGTGCCAGGGGTGCTCGAATTCAGGCTGCTCGGGCCGGTTTCCGCGATCCGGTTCGGGAGACCGGTCCCGCTGTCCGGGACGAAGATCCATACCGTACTGGCGGTGCTGCTGCTCGCGAGAGGTGCCCTGGTCGCCGACGACAGACTGAGTGCGGCGCTGTGGGGAGACGCCCCGCCGCCCACGTCGAATTCCCAGATCTACACCTACGTGTCACGGCTCAGGAAGGGCCTCAAAGGCGCGGTGGAGATTTTCAGGAAAGGCTCGGGATACGTACTCGACGCGAAAAACGCCCAGGTCGACCTGTTCTCCTTCGAACGGCTCGACCGGCTGGGCCAAAAGGCCCTGAGGGAGCGCCGCCACGAGGACGCGGGGCGGCTCCTCGGCCTGGCGCTCGACTGCTGGAGCGGCCATGCCCTGGAGAACGTCACCGACCACCTGCTCCAGGCCGAGCAGCCGCGTCTGGAGTTCCTGCGGGCAGAGGCGCTGGAGCGCCGGATCGAGGCGGACCTGGCGCTCGGCAGGCACCGCGCCCTGGTACCGGAACTCCTCTCCCTGGTCGCCCGCTTCCCCATGGACGAGAACCTGCGCGCACACCTCATCACGGCGCTGCACAGGTCGGACCGGCAGGCGGCGGCCGTCAAGGTGTACGGCGAGGGCCGCCGGATCCTCGACGAGCAGCTCGGTGTGGCGCCCGGTCCGCAGCTCAGCGGGGCGTATGTGCGGATGCTGCACGGAGAAGGCGCCCCGGCGCCGCGCAAGCCGCTCGTCCTGCTGCCCGCCCGGGCCGCCGCGTTCACCGGGCGGACGGCCGAGGCGGCCCGGCTCAGGTCGCTGCTGCTGCGCCGTGCGCCGGGCCCGGGCTCCCGCCTCAGGGCGGCGCTGGTCACGGGGATGCCCGGCAGCGGCAAGACGGCCCTGGCCGCAGAAGTGGCGTACCACTGCGCCCGGGCGTTCCCGGACGGGGTGCTGCATGCCGACCTCCAGGACGCCCACGGCGGCGCGAGGCCGCCCGCAGCCGTCCTGACCGAGATCCTCGCCGCCCTGGGTGAGGCCGTGCCGGCCGACGGGACCGGCCTCAACGACCTGGTGCGGCGCTACCGCGCCAGGACGGCCGCGGCCCGGATGCTGCTCGTCCTGGACGACGCGCCGAGCGACTCGCAGCTGGCCCCGCTGCTGCCCGCGGGCCCGGACGCCGCGGTGCTGGTCACCAGCCGGGCGCGGCTGGTGACCGTGCCCGCCGTCCACACGGTGGCCCTGCGCCCGATGAGCGACGAGGAGGCAGCGGCGCTGCTCGCCGAGACCGCGGGCGCGGAACGGATCGCCGCCGAGCCGTCGGCGGCGCGGGACCTGGTGCGCCACTGCGCCGGACTGCCGCTCGCGGTGCGGATCGCGGGCGCCCGGCTCGCCTCCCGCACGCACTGGCCGGTGGCCCGGATGGCCGCCCGGCTCGCCGAACCACGCTCCAGGCTCGCCGCCCTGTCCTACGGCGACCTCGACCTCTCCCGCGCCCTGGCCCGGGCACTGCCCCCGCTGCGCCCGGCCACCCGGGCCGTCCTGCCCTGGCTCGCGAAGATGGGCCAGGGCCCCTTCACCGCCCGGCTCGCGGGCGACGTGGTCGGCCTCGCCGAAGCCGAGGCGGAGCGCGCCCTGGAAGACCTCGTGGACGCCTCCTTGATCCACCCGGAGACAGGAGGCGGCGACGCCCAGGAGGCGGACCGCTACCGGTTCCATCCCCTTGTCCTGCTGCTGGCGGACTCACTGCCGAGAGCGGAGAACCCGCTGTGACCCCTGACCGCACGGCTCGGCCTCGCCAAGTCAGCGGCAAGTTACAAGATAGCGGTGGGCAAGAGCCGTGGCCGAGGGTTGACGCCATGAAGCGTATGGATGGTGACCGCCATGAGTGAGGCGGCCGGGATCACCCCGGAAGACTCGGTGCAGGCTCTGTGTTCGGCCATCGAGGAAGCGGCCGGGCTGCTGGAGGTGGAGTGTTCGCGGGACAAGGTGCTGCCCATCCTGGACCTGTACGGGGGTGATCTCGCGCAGTCCGCGGCCGCGTTCAGGGTGGCGACCGGCGCGCGCCGCGCGGGAGAGCTCGACTGCCGGTTCATGGTGCCGCAGGATGTGGACCCGTACCAACTGGCTCTGGACAACGGCCTGGTGGAGAAGACGGACCACCCCGTCGCCAGGCTGCTCCCGGACATCCGGGAGAGCTGCCCCGTCGACGGCTACGGCATCGACTTCGGGGTCGTCGGGGGGTTCAAGAAGATCTGGGTGGTGCTGCCCAGGACCGGCCTTCAGCAGGTCACGAAGCTCGCCGGCATCCCGTCGATGCCGCGCAGTCTGGGCGAGAGCCTCGACTTCATCGCCCGGCACGGCCTGGGCGACACCGTGGGCCTGCTCGGGATCGACTACCGCAACCGGACCGTGAACGTGTACTTCGGTGAGCCCCCCGTCGGGGGCATCGCTGCGGAGTCCGTGCGGTCGATGCTCCGCGAGGTCGACCAGGCGGAGCCCACCGAGCAGATGCTCAGGCTCGGCCGACAGGCCTTCGGCGTCTACGTGACCCTGAACTGGGACTCCCCGAAGATCGAGCGGATCTGCTTCGCCGTGGCGACCACGGACCCGGCCAGTCTTCCCGTCGAACTCGACGACAGGATCGATCTGTTCGTGAAGCACGTGCTGCGCGCCGACCCCGGCACGAAGTTCGTCTACGCCGTCGCCTCCCAGCCCGACGGTGAGTACTACAAGCTCCAGTCCTACTACCGGTGGGGCTCCGGAGTGCCGGAGATCATGCAGCTGACCGAGGGCGCCCTCGCGGACCCGGTGTAGCCCACCCCCTTTCTTTTTGACACCCCAAACTCCTCAAACTCCCCACGGCCCGCAGGCGGTTGGAGTCTCCTTGCCGCCCGGTCCGTTTTCGGAAGGACGAAGCATTGGGAACAGTGGAAGTTCCGGTACTGATCGTGGGCGGGGGCGGCTCCGGCCTGTCCGCCTCCGTCTTCCTGTCCGACCACGGTGTCGGCCACCTGCTGGTGGAACGCCGCGCCGACACCTCGCGACTGCCGAAGGCGCACTACGTCAACCAGCGCACGATGGAGATCTTCCGCCAGCACGGACTGGACGGTGATGTGGCCCAACAGGCCGCGACGCCCGAGCAGTTCGGCAAGGTCCGCTGGCAGACCACGCTCACCGGCGAGGGGCCGCTGGACGCACGGCTGATCCACGAGATCGACGGCTTCGGCGGCGGTGCGCTGCGCGAGGCGTACGACGCGGCCGGGCCCGTCCTGCCGGCCAAGCTGCCGCAGCTGCGCCTCGAACCGGTCCTTCGCCGCCACGCCGAGGAGCGCAATCCCGGACGGATCCTGTTCGGCCACGAGCTTCTCTCGCTGACCGAGGACGACGGCGGCGACCGGGTCGTCGCCGAGATCCGCTCCACCGCGACCGGCGAGACCACCACGGTCACGGCGCGGTACGTGATCGCGGCGGATGGCGGCCGCACGGTCGGCCCCGCCCTCGGCGTGCGGATGGAGGGCCTGCCCGCCCTGTTCGACGCCACCACGGTCTACTTCTCCGCCGACCTGTCGCAGTGGTGGAACGAGGGCTCGCTCATCACCTGGTTCCTCAACCCGTACCGCCAGGACTTGTCCAGCGCTCTCATCGAGATGGGCCCGACCTGGGGCAAGCACTGCGAGGAGTGGGGCCTGCACCTCTCCCTGGCCGGGATCGACCGCGCCGACGAACAGGCGGTGACCGCCCGGATCCGCGAGGTCCTGGGGCTGCCCGGCCTGGAGCTGACCCTGCACGAGGTGACGAGCTGGACCGTGGAGGCGGTGCTCGCCGAGCGCTACCGCCACGGGCGGGTGTTCCTGGCCGGCGACGCCGCCCACCGCCAGCCGCCCGCCGTCGGCCTCGGCCTGAACACCGGCATCCAGGACGCGCACAACCTCGCCTGGAAGCTGGCCGCGGTGCTCTCCGGCCGCGCCGCCGAGAGCCTGCTCGACACCTACGAGGCGGAGCGGCGGCCGGTCGGCCAGTACAACCTGGGCTGGGCGATGTCCGCCGCCTCGCACCACCAGGTGGTCATCGACGCCGCCGTCGGCCTCGGCCCGCACGTGCCGCCGGAGCGTCGCACGCCGGTGTTCTTCTCCTACTTCGCCCCGTCCCCGGTCGGCGCGGCCCAGCGCACCCGGGCGGCGGAGATCTTCGCCACCCACCGCGGCGAGTGCCAGGCGCTCGACGTGGAGACCGGTTTCGCCTACGAGCAGGGCGCGGTCGTCCCGGACGGCAGCCGCCCGCCGGCCCGCTCGCCGCTGGGCGACGTGTACCGGCCCACGACCCGCCCGGGGCACCTGCTGCCGCACGCGTGGGTCGAGCACGACGGCCGGCGGGTGTCCACCCACGACCTGGTCGGTTCCGGCACCGGCTTCGTGCTGATCACCGGAGCGGACGGGCAGGCGTGGCACGCGGCGGCGGCGCTGGCGGCGGAGAAGCTCTCGGTGCCCGTCACCGCGGTCCGCGTCGGCGACGCGGCGGAGTACACCGACGCCGACGGCGCCTGGCAGACCCTGCGCGAGACGGACGGGGCGGGCGCCGTCCTGGTCCGGCCCGACAACCACGTGGCCTGGCGCAGCGCAGGCGGCGAGGCGGACCCGGCGGGCTCCCTGACCGAGGCCCTCTCCCTCGTCCTGGGCCACCGGGCCCCGTGACCCGGACCGACCCCCCTCGACGCGACGAAAACGAAAGAAGCAGCATGATCAACAGAAGGTCCTTCCTCGTCGGCGCCGGAGGCGTCGCGCTGGCCACGACGGCGCTGTCCGGCGCCGCGAAGGCCGCGACCAGCGCCCCCGGCTCCAAGTGGAGCCGACTGGCCGACAGCCTCCAGGGGCGCCTGGTGCTCCCGTCCGACGCGGACTACCAGCGGGCCAAGCAGCTCTTCCAGGTCCAGTACGACGCCATCAGCCCGCAGGCGGTCGCCTACTGCTCCTCCACCGCCGACGTGGCCCGGTGCATCGGCTACGCCGAAGCCAACGGCATCCCCGTCGCCGCGCGCAGCGGCGGCCACAGCGCGGGCGGCTACTCCACGACCCAGGGTCTGGTCATCGACGTGTCCGGGCTGAACTCCGTGGTCCTCGGCGACGGATCGGCGCGGATCGGCCCCGGTGCGCAGCTCGTCGACATCGCGAACAGGCTCGCCCCGGCCGGCGTCGGCATATCCGCCGGCTACTGCCCCACCGTCGCGGCCGGCGGGTTCTTCCAGGGCGGCGGCATGGGCCTGTTCACCCGCAGCATCGGCATCGCCTCCGACAAGGTGACGTCGGCGCAGGTGGTCCTCGCCGACGGCCGGACCGTGACCGCCTCGCCGGATTGTCACAGCGACCTGTACTGGGCCCTGCGCGGTGGCGGCGGCGGGAACTTCGGCATCGTGACCTCCTACACGGTCACTCCCTCCGAGCTGACCGACGTGGCCGCCGTCAACCTCGTGTGGACCTTCGACCAGTCGCTGGACATGGTGGACGGCTGGACGCAGTGGCTGGCCGACGCGCCGTGGACGATCGGCAGCGGCGTCAACGTCACGCTGACGGACGCCGGGCCCGGGAAGGTGCCGACCGCCGGGGTGTTCCTCGGCTCGGTGGACACCGGCCCGGCGTTCGACGCCGAGATCGCCCGGCTGATCTCGCTGGTCGGCCGCCCCCCGGCGTACCAGCAGAAGTTCACCGCCCCGTACCAGTCGGTGCTGATGTCTCTCTACCTGTGCTCCGAGCTCACGGTGGCCCAGTGCCACCGCGCCGACACCTCTGCCGAGGGCAAGCTCCAGCGCCCGGCGTTCGGCACGTGGCGCAGCCGCCTGTTCGAGCGGACGATGCCGCGCGAGGGCTGGGCCAAGGCGCTGGAGGTGCTCGACGGGAACCGGTTCGCCGGGCAGACGCGGCAGCTGCAGATCTCCGCCCTCGGCGGAAAGGCCAACACCCTGTCGCGGACCGCCACCGCCTATGTGCACCGCGACAGCCTCTTCTCGGCCAGCTTCCTCACCTCGAACGCGGCCGCGCCGGTCTCCGACGAGGCCAAGGCCGCCGCCTGGCAGTTCGTCGACGCGGGTTTCGCGGTGATCGACCCGTACTCCAACGGCGAGACGTACCAGAACTTCATCGACCCGCGCCTGCCCGACTGGCAGAGCTCCTACTACGCCGAGAATCACGCGCGGCTGGCCCGGGTCAAGGAGGCGTACGACCCGCACCGGTTCTTCCGGTTCGCGCAGGGCATTCGCTGACCCGCGTCCGGCTCCGCCGGTCGGGGGATCTCCTCCGACCGGCGGAGCCGGGCCTTGTCCGTCGAACTCCCAGGCCATCCACGCCAGTTCACACCGGTCCAGACAGGAGCACAGGATGAAAATCGCGGACCTCGCGCGCTCGACGCTGCTACCGTGGCCCGAGGAGGTCTCCCCGGATGAGGTGCGCCAGGCCACGTCCCGGCTGGTCTCGTACGTAAGCGGCAGAGTCGATGCCGACGGCGCGATACGAGAGGAGTGCGAGAGCCGGGTGCTGGAGTCTGCGCTCGCACTCTCGCTGATGACCCGTACCGGCGCGCAATCCCCGGCCAGAAACCGCCTGCTGACGTTCCTCCGCGGCCACCAGGAGTTCCCGAACCGGCTCGACCGCGTCCTCGCCTCGCTCTCCGTCGGCCGGGAGACCGCCGGTGACGCCGAGCTCGTCGGTCGGCTGACGGCGGGCGTGCTCGGCTCCGCGCCGGGCTTCATCTCCGCCCGCCGCCGCATGATGGTGTACGCGGTGCTGTCGGTGCTCGGCTGCCCGTTGCCGGCCGACGCCGAGCTGCCGGGCGGCGGGGAGGTCCCCACCGACCCCCTGCACTCCTGGGCCGCGGTGCAGGAGGCGTCCATCACGCTGATCCTGGCCACCGCCACGGGCGTCAGCAACAAGGCCACCGAGGCCGCGCTGGACACACTCCTGGCCACGGACCCGGCCACGACGGTGTGGGAGGGCTACGTGCTGATGCACCTGCTGGTGCTGCACGCGCTGGCCTCGGTCCCCGGGCACGAGGAGACCGTGCGCCGCGGCCTGGAGACGCTGCTGCGCCACCAACGCGCCGACGGCGGCTTCCCGTTCGTCCTGGAGTTGCACAACTGGTGCACGGCCACCGGCGGCCTTGCGCTCTGTGCGGCGGGCGCCGAGCCGGAGCTGCTGCGCAGGATGGCGGGGATGCTCACCGCCCACCAGGGCGGCGCCCCGCTGCGCTCCCTCTCCCGCGGTGCGACGCTCACCGGCGGCTGGTCGATTTCCCCCGTTGTGGCGCAGAACGACGTCGACGACACCTCCTGCGCCCTGGAGTTCCTCCAGGCGATCGACCCGGTGGCCCACGGAGCGGCGATGCGGCGCGGCCTTGACGCGCTGCTGGCCGCGCAGGGCGCCGACGGCGGCTTCCCGACCTACGTCGCGGGCGCCTCCTCCGAGCCGTGCATGACGGCCGCGGCGGTCTGCGCGCTCGCGCCGCACCCCTTCACCGCGCCGGCCCGGGAGCGGGCCCTGGCGTTCCTCGCCGACAGCCAGCTGGCCGACGGCGGCTTCGAGCCCGGGTGGAGCCGCAGCCGTCTGCACACCCTGTTCCGCGCGCGGCTCGCCGCGTCCACCGCCGGCCCGGACGACCTGCGCACCGCCGCCATGACCGAGCGGATCGAGCGCACGGTGCGCGAGACGCAGAACGCCGACGGCGGCTGGGGCATGCAGCCCGGCGACCCCAGCGACGACATCAGCACCGCCTACGGCCTGATCGCGCTGTGCTACGGCGACGACCCGCAGCCCGTCGGCCGCGCCCTGTCCTGGCTGCTCACACAGCAGAAGGCGGACGGCAGCTTCGGCGGCCCGCCCGACATGGTCGGCCCCCGCCCCTTCTCGTACCACTTCCCGCTGCTGACCGACATCCCGGTGCTGCTCGCCCTCGGCCACGTCCGCTCGCGGGTTCTGGACCCGTCGGCCGCGCCGCAGGAGGTGCGGTGACCGCCGTCGCGACCCCGCGTTCGCCCCTCTTACAACCCCTCCTTTCAACACCACGTACAGAGGAATTGACATGATGCGGAAACTGGCCGCCTTGCCCAGCGGAAGAGTGGGTAAATGGGTCGTCATCGCGCTCTGGGCCGTCCTGCTGGTCCCGGCGCTGATGCTGGCCGGGAAGCTCGGTGACGCCGAGGAGAACGACAACTCGGCCTGGCTGCCGGGCAACGCGGAGTCGACCGCGGTCGTCGAGCGCGCCGAGAAGTTCATGCCCGCGGACAGCGTGCCCGCGATCGTGGTCTACGACCGGTCCGGCGGTGTCACCGACGCCGACATGGCCAAGGCGCAGGCCGACGCCGCGGCGTTCAAGGGCATCGACAATGTCGTGAGCCAGATGCAGGGCCCGGTGAAGGCCGAGGACGGCAAGGCCATCCAGACCATCGTCCAGGTACGCAAGGACAAGTCCGGCTGGGAAGGGCTCGGCAAGGTCGTCGACGCGATGACCGAGGTCGGCAAGAAGAACGCGGACGGCCTCGGCTTCCACGTGGCCGGGCCGGCCGGCTACGGAGCCGACTCGATCAAGGCGTTCGGCGGCGGAGGCGCCCTGACGACGATCACCGCGCTGGTGGTGCTCGCGATCCTGCTGCTCACCTACCGCAGCCCGCTGCTGCCCCTGCTGCCGCTGATCACCGTCGGCGTGGCCCTGGTCACGGCGGAGGCGCTGATCTACCTGCTGGCCAAGGACGCCGGACTCGTCATCAACAAGCAGACCAGCTTCATCCTGACCGTGCTGGTCTTCGGCGCCGCCACCGACTACGCGCTGCTGCTCATCTCCCGCTACCGGGAGGAGCTGCTGCGGCACGAGGACCGGCACGAGGCGATGGCGGAGGCCCTGTACCGCTCGGGCCCCGCGATCACGGCCAGCGCCGCGACCGTCGCGGTCAGCCTGATGCTGCTGATGCTGGCCGTCCTGAACTCCACCAAGGGCCTCGGTCCGGCCTGCGCCATCGGCATCCTGGTCGGGCTGCTCGCCATGGTCAGCCTGATGCCGGCCCTGCTGGTCGCCTGCGGTCGGTGGATCTTCTGGCCGGTGAAGCCGGTGTACGGCTCGGCGTCGGTGGTCAAGGAGAGCGTCTGGAGCCGGGTCGGCACGGCCGTCTCCGGTCGCCCGCGGGTGGTGTGGATCGGCACGGTGCTGGTCCTCGCGGCCATGGCGCTCGGGGCGTTCGGGCTCAAGGCCGACGGCCTCGCCAACAAGGACCAGTTCACCACCAAGCCGCAGATGGCGGTCGGCGAGGAGATCCGGGCCGAGCACTTCCCGGCCGGATCGGGCGACCCCGTCTACGTCGTGACCAAGGGCGACGCGGCGGAGCAGGTCAAGGCCGCGCTGGCCGGTGTACCGGGGATCACCCGCGTCGCGGCCGCCCCGGTGGCCAAGGGCGGCGAGGTCGTCCTGCTCGGGGAGCTGAAGGACGAGCCCAGCAGCAAGGCGGCGATGGGTACCGTCGAGCGGGCCAGGAAGGCGGTCCACGCGGTCGAGGGCGCCGACGCGCAGGTCGGCGGCAGCACGGCGATCATGGTGGACACCGAGGACGCGGCGTCCCGCGACTCCAAGGTGATCATCCCGATCGTGCTGCTCGTGGTGCTGTTCATCCTGGCGGTGCTGCTGCGGGCGGTGGTCGCGCCGCTGCTGCTGATGGCGACGGTGGTGCTGTCGTTCGGGGCGGCCCTCGGCGTGAGCAGCCTGATGTTCGAGCATGTGTTCGGATTTGCCGGGGCCGACGCGACCTTCCCGCTGCTGTCGTTCGTGTTCCTGGTCGCCCTGGGCATCGACTACAACATCTTCCTGGTCACCCGGGTACGCGAGGACGCGCTGCTGTACGGCACCCGGCGCGCCGCGCTGACCGGTCTGTCCTCCACCGGCGGCGTGATCACCTCGGCGGGCGTAGTGCTGGCCGGCACCTTCGCGGCGATGGCCTCGCTGCCGCTGATCTTCGCGGCCGAACTCGGTTTCACGGTGGCGTTCGGCGTGCTGCTGGACACCATCGTGGTCCGTTCGGTGCTGGTCACCGCGCTGACCCTGGACGTGGGCCGGTGGATGTGGTGGCCAGGCAAGCTGTTCCACGGCCGGGACGACGCCCTGCCGTTGGCGGACGAGCCCGATCGCGAACTCGCGCTCGACGGCCGCTGACGGCTGTCTGTCACGGGCCCGGTGCCGGCTGGGAGGGGCGGCACCGGGCCCGTGGCAGATCCGGGTTCTCCGGCTCGATCTTCAGCAGAGGATCCCTCAGCAGAGGATCCCTCAGCAGAGGCGATCGCATCCGTCGTCCGGGTCATGTCCGGACACACACCTTCGGGGGAAGAGCCAATGAGTTCAGAGGCGTTGGACAGGGGAACTGGACTCGGCACGACGACCGCCGGCCCTGTGGCCGGCGGCAGACGCGGGGCGGAGTTCATTCCTGAGCAGAGGTCGGGGGAGAACGCGGGGAGCACGCAGCGCATAGCGGAACTGGAGCGCGAGGTCCGGGAGCTCAGACGGGCGAACGAGACACTGAAGCGGTACTTCAGCAAGGCCCTCGAACTCGACGTCGGACTCGGTCTCCCCGGGGACGGCTTCGCCGAAGCGGTCGCCGACGGCCCGGACGGGGCCGCGACCGTGCGCCGTCCTGGGCAGGGCGCCGCCCAGTGGGCCGGGGACCGCTCCTCGCACAGCCCGCAGCAGCCGGCGGCCGGGGTGGAGTTCCGGGTGCTGGGCCCGATCGAGGCGGCCGTCGGCGGCCGATGGGTGGACCTGGGCGCACCCAAGCAGCGTGCGGCGCTCGCGCTGCTGGTCAGCCAGGTGGGCCAGCTGGTGTCGGTCGACGTGATGGTGGAGGAGCTGTGGGCCGGTCGGCCGCCGCAGTCGGCGATCACCTCACTCCACGCGTACATCGCCAATCTGCGGCGGGCTCTGGAGCCGCACCGGGCGCCGCGGACGCCGGCGACGGTGCTGTGCACCCGCGGGCGGGGCTATCTGCTGGACAGCCGGGTCGTCGAGGTCGACGCCCACCGCTTCGGCGAGCGCGCCATGGCCGGGTGGCAGGCGCTGGACCGGAGCGATCCGCAGCGGGCGCTGTACGAGTTCGAGGCGGGGCTGGCGCTGTGGCGAGGGGAGGCGTACACGGAGATGGCCGGCGCCGCGCATGTCGCGCCAGAGGCCGTACGCCTTGAGGAGCTGCGGCTCTCGGTGATCGAGGGCCGCTGCGCGACGCTGATCGCGGTGGGGGCCCACGAGATGGCGGTGCCTGAGCTGGTGGCCTTCACGCAGGCCCATCCGCTGCGCGAGCACGGGTGTGAGCTGCTGAGTCTGGCGCTGTACCGGGCGGGGCGGCAGGCCGACGCGCTGTCGGTGCTGCGGGCCCACCAGAAGCGGATGGTGGAGGACCTGGGGATCTCCCCCAGCCTCGCGCTGCAGCACCTGGAGCTGGAGATCCTGCGGCAGGCGCCGGAGCTCGACCGGTAGCCGCCCCGCCCTCCGCCCCGCACGTGTGTACGTGAAGCCTCCGGCAGTGCGGTTCCCGGCCCGGGACCGCCCACGGCCGGAGGCTTCCCGCGTCTTGGACCGACCGGCAATTGGGGGGTGGGTGAAGGAGCGGGGCTGGGGTGCGTGCATCGCAAGGCGGAGGATTGAGCCATGGCGGAGCCCTGGTGATTGACGACAACGCCGCGAGGTGCGTGCCCCGGCCTCGTGACGCCGCCCCCCAATTGCCGGTCGGTCTTTGGCCGGTGAGACCGTCTCTGCGTCGTGGTGTCCCGCCCGCTCTCGGGAGGGGAGCAGGGCGGAGCCCCGGTCGGGGGCCGACCGGGGCTCGGGTGGGTGGGGTTCAGCGGGCGATGACGAGGGCGGTGGGGGAGGGGGTGGTCAGGAAGCGGATGTCCTCGAAGCCCGCTTCGGTGAGCCAGGCGTGGTAGTCGGAGCGCCGCCAGGTGTTGCCGTGCCGGCTCTTCAGGAGCATCTCCCCTGCGAAGGCCAGCGCGAAGGGCGGGCCGCTGCGGTCGTCGTCGACGATGTAGTCGGAGACGACCAGCGTGCCGCCGGGCTTCAGCGCCTTGCGTACCTTGGCGAAGACCTCCGTGTTGTCCTTCGGCCCCTCCTGGTGGGCGATGTTGGAGTACATCACGACGTCGTGGTCGCCGTCGCCGAAGTCGGCGGTGTGGAAGTCGCCGTCGACATGGCTGACACGGTCGCCCACGCCCTGCTCGGCGAGCAGCCGGCGGGCGATCGCATTGATCGGCGCCCAGTCGATCTGGGTCGAGCGGGCGTCGGGGTTCAGCCCGAGCCAGACGGCCGAGCAGACGCCCGACCCGCCGCCGATGTCGAGGATCGAGATCTTCCCGGCCTCCGCAAGACCCAGGGCGTCGGCGGCGATCCGCGCCACGGGGACCGACTGCGCGGCGATGGCCTGGACCAGCCCCTCCCAGTGCGGGTTGTCGGACACCTCCACCACCGCGTCCGTCAGCGGTCCTCCGGCGCGTACGACATCGGGCAGCGCCGCCAGGGAGCCCATGTGGCCCATCTTCAGCTTGGCGAAGCCGCTCAGGGAGGCGGGCCTGTCCTCCACCAGGAAGGCGGATGCCTCGGCGGTGTTGCGGTAGCGGCCGTCCGCCACCTCGACCAGGCCGATGCCGACCAGTCCGTCGAGGAGGGCCTGCGCGCCGCGCGGCGAGATCCCGGCGCGCTCGGCCAGCTGCTCCGCGGAGGCGGCACCGTCCTCGAGGTGGGTGAAGACCGAGTACGTCGCGGCCGTGCCCAGGACCCCGGTGGCCCAGTAGCCGTTGATCAGCCGGATGATCCGGTCCGACGTCGGACCGCCGCCGTTCGTGCTGGTGCTGTTCGTGCCGGTGGCGCTCATGCGTTCCTTCCCGCGTACTGGCGCGGCACCGGCACGGCGACCGGGCGTTCTTGTGCGTACGGGGCCGGGTCGGCGACCCAGGTGCCCAGGGCCATCTCGGCGGTGATGCCGGGACCGAAGCCGGCGATCATGCCGGTGGCGCCCGAGGGCAGTTCCCCGGGCTCCTCGAACCGTCTGCGCAGGGCGTCGAGCACGACGGCGCTGGCGATGTTCCCGTATTCGCTCAGCGTCCCCCAGCTGTGCCGGAAGACCGTGCGGTCGACACCGAGGTACTTGGCGAGGTCGTCCAGGATCCGGGGGCCGCCGGCGTGGATGATGTAGAAGTCGAGGGCGCCGGCGTCCCAGCCGTGGCCTGCGGCGAGGTCGCGCAGCACCGGGGCGAGGGGCTCCATCGTCCCCGGGACCCGACGGTCGAGCTGGAAGTGGAATCCGGTGTCGCGTACCGCGTAGGAGATCCACTCCTCGGTGTTCGGAATGAGGTAGGAGGCGTTGCGCTCCAGCTGTATGCCGCTGATGCCGGGGGCGCCGCGGCCCCGCACCACGGCGGCCGCGACCGCGTCGCCGAACAGCCCGTCGGACAGCAGCGAGCCGATGTCGTCGGCGTCGGGCTGGTAGCACAGCGAGCACAGTTCGCAGGAGACGATCAGGACGTTGCTGTCGGGGTGGGCCATGCAGAAGTCATGGGCGCGGTTGATCGCCGCTCCGCCCGCCGCGCAGCCCAGCTGCGCGATCGGCAGCTGCCGGGTGTCGTACCGGAATCCCATGGTGTTGATCAGCCACGCGGTGAGCGAGGGCATCAGGAACCCGGTGCACGACACGTAGATGATCGCGTCGATGTCTTCGGCCGTCAGGCACGCGTTCGCCAGGGCTTCTTCGATGACTTCCGGGCAGCGCTTCTTCGATTCCGTCTCGTATATGTGGTTGCGTTCCTCGAAGCCCGGGTGGTTCAGGGTTTTCTCGATGGGCTGGACCAGGTGCCGCTTCTGCACTCCGGTGTTCTCTATCAGCCGGAGTGCGAGCGGAAGCTGAGGCTTTCCCTCATGTGCTTTCCTGGCGAATTCCAGGGTCTCTTCCATGGTGATGGTGTATTCCGGCACGCGCACCGAAGGCTTGTGCAGAATTGGCATGTCCGGCATCTGCCTCTCAGATACAGGGGATATTCTTCCGTCTTTACAGCATTAATGTCGTACGTCAGGCTTGCCGGTTTCTTGGTGGCGGCTTGCCGTCCAGTTCCCGGTCCACCAGGGCGGCCGCGGCACCGGTGTAGCCCTCGGGATCCAGGAGTTGGGTGATCTGGCCGTCCGTCAGGTGTGCGGTGACCTCGGGCAATGCCCTCAGGACGGCGGCGAGAGGGCTGCCGGTGCGGTCGGCCTCGGCCGAGGCGCGGGTCAGCAGATCCTTCGCGCGGGCGTTGCCGAGCAGCGGCGCCAGGGCGGCCGAGATGCGCTCGGAGACGATCTGACTCCCCGTCATGTGCAGGTTCTCCCGCATGCGCTCAGGCCGTACCACCAGCCCCTCGGCCAGCTCCACGGCGGTGTGTGCGGCGCCTCCGGTCAGCCGCAGGCACTCGCGCAGCAGCTGCCACTCGGCGTGCCACACACCGGCCGACCGCTCGTCCTCGCAGGCCAGGCACTGCGTCACGCCCGCCGCGAGCAGCGGAACCTGCAGCGCCGCGCTGCGCAGCAAGGTGGCCAGCACGGGGTTGCGCTTGTGCGGCATGGCCGAGGAGGCGCCGCGCCCGGGCCCCGCGGGCTCGGCGACCTCGCCGACCTCGGTCCTGGCCAGCGACAGCACATCGACGGCGATCTTGCCCAGGGCTCCGGCGGTGAAGGCCAGCGCGGCGACGAGGTCGGCGGTCGGGGTGCGCAGCGCGTGCCAGGGCAGCGGCGGGCGGGCCAGACCGGTCTCGACGGCGAAGGCGTCCAGCAACCGGTCCGTGTAGTCGTCGTGGTCGTCCGCCGCTTGTCCCGCGGCCGACGCCAGATAACCGGCGAGGGTGCCGGCCGCCCCGCCCAGCGACACCGGCAGTCCGCCGTCGAGCAGGGCGGCCACCCGGTCCCGGGCGTCCAGCAGGAGACGGCGCCAGCCGGCCGCCTTCAGGCCGAAGGTGGTGGGAACGGCGTGCAGGGCGAGGGTGCGCCCGGCCATGGGGGTGTCGCGGTGCCGGGCGGCGAGTACGGCCAGCGCCTCGGCGCCCCGCTCCAGGTCCGCGCGGATCAGGCGCAGCGTCCGGGCGGCGACGAGCATGGCGCCGGTGTCGAAGACGTCCTGGCTGGTGGAGCCGTGGTGGACGAACTCGGCGGCCTCCGGCGACTCGGCGGCGACCGTCCGGGTGAGGGCACGGACCAGCCCCACCACCGGGTTGGCCGTCTCGCGCGCGATCACGGCGAGTTCGCGTACGTCGAGCCGGTCGGCCTGCGCGGCGCGGGTGACGGCGGCCGCCGCCTCGGCGGGCACCGTGCCGATCGCGGCCTGCGCGCGGGCCAGAGCCGCCTCGGCGTCGAGCATGGCCTGCAGCCAGGCCAGGTCGGAGGTGGCCGCCTCGGCGGGCGTTCCGGCGCGGACCGGGGACAGCAGCCCGGAGTCAGGGCCGCACTCGGCTCTCCCGGTCTGCGTGCGGGTCTGTGCGCTGTCGGCTGTCATGCGTTCACCTCGACAAGATCGGTGTACGGGTCCGGGGTCGGCGCGGGGGCGTCGGGGCGTGCGGGCGGGGCGAGCACGGCGCGGGCGATGGCGTCCGTGTCGCCGAGGGTCATGGAGTCGACACCGGGGCGGACCCCGGCGGCGGTCACCCAGTGCACCGCCTCGGTGGGCACACCGTGGGCGAACCGGCGGGGGTGGGTGTGCCCCGCCGCGTCGATGAGCCGGTAGGGGCGTTCGGTGACGGCCAGGCCCCGGGTCTCGTACTCGGTGCCGCAGGAGCCCTCGATGCGGTGGCAGGAGGCTTGCCCGGTCTCCAGCAGGTTCCGCAGCAGCGGGTCCGCGGTGCGCGGCAGGTCCGGCTCCGGCAGCCGGGCCTCGACAAGAGCCGTCGCCCGCACCTCCGGCCCCGGCACGGCGCCGGAGACGACGGTGAACGCCGCCCGGCCCGCGCCGCCGTGCTCCTCGGGGGACGGGGCGGACACCCGCACCTCGGGGCCGATGACGTCCACCACCCCGGCCTCGATCAGCGCGATCAGCTGCTCGACGCGGGCGGCGGGCGGCCCGATGGACAGGAACGCGTTCAGCGGGGTGTACCAGCCCTGGAGGTCGTCCCGGTAGGAGCCGCCCTCCAGCCTGCCGTGGTCGACCGCCGCGCGGATCTCGTTGCGCAGGTCGCGCAGGACGTCCAGGGCGGCCTTGAGCGGGCCGCGGACGTTGCCCGCCCTGGCCTCGCGCACGTCCTCGGCCAGGTGGCCGAGCAGCCAGGCCCGGTAGCCGGCCCGGTCGCGCAGGTCCCGGCCGAGATGGGGCCGGGCCAGGCGCTCCCAGTCCCAGCGTTCCCGCGGAGCGATCCGGGCGGCCTCCAGCAGGCGGGTCTCGGCCGCGTGGTCCGGCGCGGCCAGGTAGTCCCGTACGAAGGGCTCGCGTTCGCGCTCTCGGCCGCGCGAGGACAGCAGCGTGCCGTAGTAGACGCTCTCCACCTCCTTGGCGATCAGCGGCCACAGGTCTGTGAGGAAGTGCAGGCGCTCGCCGTCCTCGGCGCGCCGGTGCAGCCGGGCGACGGCCCCGAGGGTGAGCAGCCGGGGCTCATGGCGGCCGTAGGGGCCCTTCTGGTTCTCGCCGCGCGCGTGGTACGGCACGCCTCGCCGGGAGCCGGCGACGATGTCCGGTTCCTGGCCCGAGGGGCGGTACCGCAACCTGCTGCCGTCCCGTTCGTCCCGTATGAAGACGCCGCCGCGCCCCTCGGTCAGCAGAGCGAGCACGTCGAAGAAGTTCAGCCCCAGGCCGCGGACGAACACCGTCTCGCCGGGTGCGATCGCCGACAGGTCCATGTCCGCGGGGTTCGCGGGGGCGATGTAGGTCAGCCCGTGGACGGCGGCGGCCTTCGCCAGGGCATGCTCCGCGGGTGTGGGGGCGGCCGGGACGTGCCCCTGGCTGAGGACCACGGCGTCCAGGCCGGCGAGCCGGGTGCCGTCCGCCAGCAGCAGGGACTGCGGACCGCCCGGCCGGGCCTCGTCGGACAGCGCCACCGCCCGGGTGCGGTGCTCGACGACGGTGACGTGCTGTGGCGCCGAGGCCTTGACGGTGTGGAAGGCGTCGCCCAGGTACGCGCCGTAGAAGGCGCGGGTGGGGTAGTCGTCCGGGCCCAGGCGCCGCGCCTCGGCCAGCGTCCCGGGCGAGAACCGGGCGCGCGCCTCGGGGGTGTCGGACCGCCGGGCGAGGTCCGCGGCCCACTCGTACAGGCCGGGGCCCTCCGCCACCGGGCCGTCCATCGTCACGGTGCGGTCGGTGAACACGGTGACCTGCGAGGCGACGGTGTTCATCAGCAGCCGGCGCGACTGCCCGGTGCGCCACACCTTCCCCGGGCCCGGCGCGTACGGATCCACGACGTGCACGGTCACCGCCCGGTGCGAGGGGGATGTGCGCTCGTTGGCGCACAGCCGCTCCAGGACCGACAGACCGCGCGGCCCCGCCCCGACAAGACAGACGACAAGCACGGACACTCCTCAACTCGGGGTCAGCGGAACAGGGGGGTGTACGCGGCGGTGCGGGTGCGGGTGCGGGTGCGGGCGCGGGCGCGGGCGCCGGAGAGCGGGGTGCGGGTCGCGGGGCGCCGCGGGGCAGCCGGGCCGGGCTGCCCCGCGGCGTTCGGCGCCGGGGTTCAGTGCGGGCACGCGTGGTTCTTCAGCTCGGTCCGCAGGACTTCCACGACGCGTTCGACCTGGTCCATGCGGAGTTCGGCGTGCATGGGTATGGCCAGGTTGCGCTGGAAGAGGTCCGCCGAGACCGGGCACTGCTGCGTGGAGCGGTACACCGGCTGGAGGTGGGTGGCCCAGGTGCCGTGCCCGCAGCCGATGCCCTGGGCGCGCAGGGCGGCGGCGAGTCCCGAGCGGTCCACGCGTGGATCGAGGGTCACCATGTAGGACTGCCAGGCGTGGGTGCGGTCCTGCGGCACGTACGGCAGCGTGAGCAGTTCCTCGTCCGCGAGCATCTCCCCGTAGCGCGCCGCGACCGCGCGCCGCCGGTCGAGGAGTTCGTCGACCCGGTCCAGCTGCACCTGCAGGATCGCGGCGGCGATGTCGGAGAGCTTGTAGTTGTAGCCGATGTCGGTGAACGAGGGGATCGGCAGACCGACGACCTGTGCCTGGTCGTAGATGCTGCCGATACCGAAGGACGACCGCAGCCTGGCGTCCGCCCCGATCACGGGGTCGGCGGTGAGCAGGGCCCCGCCCTCGCCGCTGGTGGCCCCCTTGCGTCCGTGGAAGGACAGGCAGGCCACCGGCGCCAGCGCGCCCGCCTCGCGGCCCTGGTACGTCGCGCCGACCGCGCAGGCGGCGTCCTCGACGACGAACAGGCCGTGGCGGTCCGCGATGGCCATCAGCTCGGTGTAGTCGGCGGGCAGGCCGACGGTGTCCACCGCGATCACGCCCACCGTGCGTGGGCCGACCAGGTCTGCCACCGCCTGCGGGTCGACGGTGCCGGTGTCGGCGCGCACGTCCGCGAAGACGGGGGTCGCGCCGACGTAGCGCACCGCGTGGGCCGGGGCGGGGAAGGTGTAGTCGGCGACGATCACCTCGTCGCCGGGTTCGACGCCGAGTGCCAGCATGGCCAGGTGGAGAGCCGCGCCGCAGTTGCTGAGTGAGACCGCGTCACCGACCCCGTAGCGCTTGGCCAGCTTGGCCTCCAGGGACTTCCCCTTGGGGCCCTGGCCGGCCGGCCAGCCCGAGGCGAACACCTCGGCGACGGCCGCGAATTCTCTGTCTCCCAGGCTCGCATGGACGAGCGGAATGGTGTCCAAGGTCATCGGTCGTCACCTGTCCTCACGCCGCGTGGTGCGCGGCCGGAGCGAAGTCGGGCCGGGCGGGGGGATCGAAGCGCAGGGGGGTGATCTGGTTGACGTCGTAGCGCTCGCGCATCCGTTGCACGGCGTCGGAGTCCACCGACCGGCCCGCGGCGAAGATCTCCACAATCTCCTCGAAGTACCGCTCGTGGTCGGGCGAGGGGTAGCTCTGGAAGAGCATGCGCGCCGGCTCGTCGGTGGGGTTCCGGAACGCGTGCGGGCATCCCGGCGGGACGAACATGCAGCTGCCCTCGCCGGCACGGACGGCGCGGTCGCCGCCGGGGGACTCCCAGCCGTGCCAGCTCTCCGCGGTCCGCTCGGCGGGCTCGAAGGCGAGGAGTTCCAATTCCCCTTCCAGTACGTAGAAGAACTCCTGGGAATGGGTGTGGGTGTGCGCCCCGACGTCGAATCCCGGCGGCACGACCACTTCGAACATGGAAAGGGAGGAGCCGTCCGCGGCGGTGACCTTGAAGGTCACGTCCTGTGCCTTCGTGACCAGTTTTCGGCCCTGGCCGGGCGGAACGATGAGACCGCTCATGTGTTTTCGCTTCCTCGGGGGGGCAGTACGGGCGCGGGCAGGCGGGACCGCGCGGCGGAGAATTTTCTTCAGGCGCATGTGTGCCGGGAAAGGCCGGCGCGGAGAGGCACGGAATGCGTCGCGGCGCCTCCTGCCGAGGTCGGCCGCGAGGGAAAGGATGCAATCGGTGACTTGGCCCCGACTGTTGTACGGATTGGTGTCCGCTTGCCGCCAAGCCGGTGCCAATCCGCTCCTCAGTCCCCGGCAAGTGATGCGGTCGATGATGCTCTTCGCGGTTCGGCGAGCACTGCCGAGAAAGCCGCACCCGCAGGGAATTTCGCACCCTGCGGGACGACATCATTCGGGCGTTCGAGCTCTCCGCGCGAATCTCCGGGAAACGGGCGATTTCTCCTCGGCCCCGGCCACCGCGCCCGAAACGCGGACCGTCGAAGTTGTTCCGAGCAATCTGAGGGGGAAACCATGTCGTCCGCCCTGCGCCGAGTCCTGCTCGCCGAGCCCCGCGGCGCCTGTGCCGGTGTGCACCGGGCCATCGAGACAGTGGAACGCGCGCTCGAGGTCCACGGTGCGCCGGTGTACGTACGCAAGCAGATCGTGCACAACGAGCACGTCGTCCGCGAACTGGAGGAGAAGGGCGCCCGGTTCGTCGACTCGGAGGAAGAGGTGCCGGTCGGGGCGGTCTGCATCTTCTCCGCGCACGGGGTGTCCCCGCAGGTGCGCGGCAACGCCCAGCGGCGTGAGCTCAAGGTCATCGACGCGACCTGCCCGCTCGTCGCCAAGGTGCATCAGGAGGCCCGCCGGTTCGCCCGCGACAAGGACACGCTGATCCTCATCGGGCACGCCGACCACGAGGAGATCGAGGGCACCTACGGGGAGGTCCCGGACCGCACGGTCGTCGTGGAGAACGCGGAGGAGGCCAGACGGCTCGACCTCCCGCCGGGCACGTCGGCGGCCTACCTCACCCAGACCACGCTGTCGGTGGACGACACGGCCGAGATCGTGGCTGTCCTCCACGAGCGGTTCCCCGGGCTTACCGGCCCCGGCAGCGCGGACATCTGCTACGCCAGCCAGAACCGGCAGAACGCGGTGAAGGCGATCGCCGGGCGCAGCGACCTCGTGCTCATCGTCGGGTCGGCCAACTCGAGCAACTCGCTGCGGATGGTGGAGGTCGCGCAGGCCACGGGGGCGAAGGCCCGGCTGCTGCCCGGCCCGGACCTGCTGGACCCGACATGGCTGGACGGCGTCGGCACCGTGGGGCTGAGCGCGGGCGCGAGTGTGCCCGAGGCGCTGGTCGAGCAGGTCCTGCAACGGCTCGCGGAGCTCGGGTTCACCGAGGTCGAGACCGAGGTGAGCACCACCGAGGACGTGGTGTTCAAACTGCCGCCGGAGCTGGAGGAGCGGACGCCGCAGGAGGACGTCGGCGGTGGCGCCGACGACGACCACGGCACTGCCGACGAGACCTGCGCCAAGCTGCTGGACCGGGTCGGCACGCGCATCGAGGAGCTGCTGAGCGCCGAGGCGGCGCGCTGGAGCGCCGTGGACGCCCGTGTGGCGGTGCCGGTCGAGGCGATCGCGGAGCTGGTCGCGGCGGGCGGGAAGCGACTGCGCCCCCTCTTCTGCGTCAGCGGCTACCTGGCGGCCGGGGGCGCGGCGGACGACGACACGGTCGTCGACGCGGCGGCGGCGCTGGAGCTGCTGCACGTCTTCGCCCTCATCCACGACGACATCATGGACAACTCGCCCACCCGGCGCGGGGTGCCGACCGTCCACGCCACGTACGCGGGCGTCCACGCCGAGCGCGGCTGGGCCGGGGAGTCCCGCCGGTACGGGGAGGGCATCGCCATCCTGGCCGGAGACCTGGCGCTCAGCTACGCCAACCGGCTCGCGGGCCGCCTGACCGGCCCGGCCTCGGAGGTCTGGAACGAGCTGGTCACCGAGATGATCATCGGCCAGCAGCTGGACATCACCCTCGCCGCGGAGCTGAAGCCGGACCCGGACCTCGCCCGCTGGGTCGCCGTCTGCAAGTCCGGCCGCTACACCATCCACCGGCCCCTCGCCCTCGGCGCGTCCATCGCCGGACGGCCTGAACTCCAGGCGGCCTTCGAGGAGTACGGCGTCGCGGCCGGCGAGGCGTTCCAGCTGCGCGACGACCTCCTCGACGCCTTCGGCGACGCGGAGACGACCGGCAAGCCGACCGGCCTGGACCTCAGCGAGCACAAGATGACCCTGCTGATCGCCCTGGCCGCGGCCAAGGACCCCGCGGTCGCCCGCCTGCTCGAGGACGGCCGCCACACCGACTGGAACCCCGGCGAACTCCGCGACGCACTCCTCGCTTCCGGAGTCCGTGAGGAAGTGGAACAGCGGATCGCCGCCCTCGTCGTCGACGCCCGCGCGGCCCTGGAGGATGCCCTCCTGCCTCCCGGCTGGCGCCGCCGCCTGGAGGAGATGGCCGAACAGGTCGCCTACCGCGACCGCTGAACCGCCCCCGAATCGGGGCGGACATCACCGCGATGTGTCGGCGCCGTTACCGGAAAAGCGATGTCGGCGCATCAGTTCCGGCCGGGTTCCGCCGTGCGTCGCACGGGCCAAGAAGATGCCAATTCGTCGGCCAGTCAGGGCCAAGTCCGGTGCCGGACGCTGTGATCCGCCGGCACCGGAAGACAGGGAACCGCCGTCAATCGGAGAACGGGATCGACGCGGATCCGGATGGAGGTCTCATGGGAAACAACTCGATACACAAGCGCGGGCTCTACCTCGGCGTCGTACCGGAAAGAGCGGCGGCGGTGAACGGCTCCATGCCGCTCACCCTCGATCACGATCTCGACGTCCTGCCGGAGGCCGGGCGGAGCCTGACGGTGACCGAACTCGCCGGCCACACGGCGGACCTCGCGAACCGGATCGCCGCGGCCGGTGTGCGCCCCGGCGAACACGTGGTGATCTACAAGGCGGCGAACTTCGACGTCTGGCTGCTGGCCACGGCGGTGGCGCGGACCGGCGCGGTTCCGGTGATGCTGTCGCACACGCTGGACTTCGAGGCCCTCGCCGCCCTGCTCGAACGGCTCGACCAGCCGCACCTGCTCACCGACGGGCCCAAGCTCGATGCGCTGGCCGCGGCCGACGTGCCGCTGGCGGAGCTCACCCGGGGCGTGATCGGTGTGGGCGACTGCGGACCAGGAGCGGTCTCGCTCGCCGAGCTCGCCGGATCGGCTCCGGTCCGGCCGGTGTTCCAGGGCCTGGACGAGCCGGCCATGATCACGCACACCTCCGGCACCACAGGCCTGCCCAAGCTGGTCGTGCACACGCCGCGGACGATGCGTACCCGGCTCCGCCCGCAGCTGTTCCTGCTGGGGCTGATGCGCAAGCGGGGGGCCGTCGCGATCCACATAGCCTTCGGCCACTCCCGGATGTTCGCGGCGATGGCCCTGTGCCTCGCCAAGGCGATGCCGGTGCTGCTGGTGAACGATGGCGACCCCGACGCCGTCGCCGATTTCTTTGCCGAGCACCGCCCATGGCTCATCGAGGCGCTCCCCAATTCCTTCCTGGCGTGGGAGGACCTGGCCGATGATCCGCGAAAGCCGTTCGCGTCGGTGAAGTACTTCAGCAGCACCTTCGACGCGATCCATCCGAGAACGGTGCGCCGGCTCCTGCATTCCTCCGGGCAGAAGGCGCAGTTCTTCCAGATCTACGGGCAGAGCGAGGTCGGCCCCGCGGTCGGCCGCCCGTACTACCGCAGGTCCGCCCACCGGATGGACGGCCGCTGCGTGGGCTACCCCCTGCCGGGCAGCGCGCGGGTCAGGCTGGTGAGCCAGGACGGCAAGCGGCCCTCGTCGAAGAACCCCGGCTTCATCGACGTCCGCTGGGACGGGATCGCGAAGACTTACCACGGCGAACAGGACCGCTACGACGCCAACGTGCACGACGGATGGTGGCGGACCGGGGACGTCGGCTACCGCACCGCGTTCGGCTGCCTGCACATGCTCGACCGGGAGTTCGACACGATCCCCGGGGTGGGCAGCAACCTCGAGATCGAGGACATCGTGCTGGACAAGCTGGAGGAACTGGCCGAGGTCGTCGTGGTGCCGGGCCCGGACGGCAACGCGATCCCGGTCGTCTGCACCCACCGGGACCAGCCGCTCGACCCGGCCCGCTGGCGCGCGGCCGTCGCCGCGTACCCCCAGCTGGCCGACCCCGTCCAGATCCCGCTGGCCGAACTGCCGCGCACCGCCACGCTGAAGACACGCCGGGTCGAACTGTCCCGCCGCCTGAACGAGATGCTCCAGGAGCAGGTCTGACCCGGACGCGTCCCGGCACCTCCCGGCCACGCGAAGACACCGGTCCGGCGCGGAGCCGGACCGGTGCTCCGACGGACGACGAGTGCGCTGCCGGGGCTTTCGCATGCGTACTCGAAGCGCCCCTGAACAGCAAAAGGCCCCGCCGAAGCCGGGCCGACACCGTGGCCGCCGCCGTGCCCGAGATCACCGTCCCGGTCATCGACACGTTCACCACGCAGGTGCTCGCGTCGCCAAGAAGAACAAGGGCGGGCCGCTCGTCGGCATGCAGACCGGCGTCGCCTGCTTCCCCCTCCTGGTCAGCGAACGTATCGACCCGGCCGCGATGGCCTGGGCGGAGGAGAAGCAGCGCAACAGATTCGCCTGCTTCGCCCGTCCTGTCGCCGTCGACACGGTGCAGGGGTACGTGGCGAATACAGGGGGAAGCCCCCCATCGGGCACGCCTACGCCGGGCTGCGCGAGGCGCTCACTTGGCCCGACCCCTGATCAGGGGGCCAGGCCCGTCTTGAGCCCAGCCCCGCACAGGGGTACGACCACGCTGCGGTCCGTCCAGTCGCCGACCGCCGCCCAGCAGGCGACCCCGGTCGTCTCGACGTAGAAACCGCGGGCCGCCAGGTCCCTTTGCGCGGTACGGATCTGATCTTCCGTCACCGTGAGGAAGGTGCCGCCCGACTCCCGCACCGCCGCCAGGATCTGGCGGGCGCGCGGCGGGCGGGGGATGGCGATGCCCTCGGCGAGCGTGGGGGCGGCGGGGGCGGCCCGGCCGGGAGGGCCGGGGAGGTCGTGCTCGCCCCGGTGGAACGCGGTGGCCAGCGGCGACACGGCCTCGGCCTGTACGGCGATCAGGGCGGGTGGCGCGTCGATCAGACCCTGGGCGAGGAGTTCCGCGGTGGCCAGGGCCGCGCCGAGCAGCAGCGTGCCGTTGCCGACCGGCACGGCGATGGCGTCGGGGAGCCTGCCGCCGAGGTCTTCCCACATCTCGTACACGTACGTCTTCGTGCCGTGCAGGAAGTACGGGTTGAAGACGTGCGAGGCATAGAAGGTGCCGGGGGAGTCGGCGGCGGTCCTGGCGGCCGACGCCGCGGCCTCGCGGTCGCCGGGGACGATTTCCAGGCGGGCGCCGTGGGCCCGGATCTGCTCGGTCTTCTTCGGGGACGTGCCCCCGGGGACGTACACCGTGCAGGGCAGTCCGGCCCGCGCGCAGTACGCGGCGACGGCCGTTCCCGCGTTGCCGCTGCTGTCCGCGACGACGCGACCGGGGGAGAGACGGCGGGCCAGCTCGGCGAGCATCACGGCGCCGCGGTCCTTGAAGGAGAGTGTCGGCATCAGGAAGTCGAGCTTGGCAGAGACCGTGTCGGTGAGCGGTACGAGCGGCGTGCGACCCTCGCCGAGGCTGGTGGTGGGCGAGGAGAGGGGCAGCACCTCTTCGTAACGCCACAGTGAATTGACGCGTCCGGCAAGCGCGTTGACGCAGAGCGGTGTGTCCGGCTCGAAGTCGAGGTCCCAGGGGCCACGGCAGACCGGACAGCACCAGGTCAGAGATGTGGTGTCGGCGCGGGTGCCGTCCTGCGGGCAGAGATATGTGGCCATGCCCGCCAGCATGTCAGCCGTGTGGCGGGTGAATGGCAAAGGTATGGCGCACTGCAAGGCCGTCTTGTGGGATTCCCATGGATCGGTCAATCTTTCGCTGACAGCGGGGAACGGGCAACGTCGAATCTGTCAACCGCATGGTTGTCATGTTCATGTTGTACAGCGTTCGCTTCCGTACCCAAGCGGTTCGCAACGCCACACCAGCGCAAGGCGATTCAGGAGGACCCCTCACATGTCAGTGATGCGTCACACCCCCCACGCGCGTCGAAGAATCGCTGCGGCGAGCGTCATAGCCGGCGCGGCCCTCGTGCTCTCCGCCGCGGCGGTGTTCCCCGCCACCGCGGCCGGGACCGCGGCGGAAGGCCGGATCGAGAACGCGGGCGCGCCGGACGCCATCAGCGGCAGTTACATCGTCACGCTCGACGAGGCGGCGGCCGACGCCGGCTCCGCGCAGGGCAAGGCGCTCGCCAGGGAGTACGGCGCCACGATCAGGAAGACCTACCGCGCCGCCCTCAACGGCTACGCGGTCGAGCTCTCCGAGGCGCAGGCGAAGAAGTTCGCCGCGGACCCGGCCGTCGAGTCCGTCGTGCAGAACCGGACCTTCACGGTCTCCGGCACCCAGCCGTCACCGCCCTCGTGGGGACTGGACCGGATCGACCAGAAGACCCTGCCGCTGAACCGGAGTTACACCTATCCCGACAACGCGGGCGAGGGTGTCACCGCGTACATCATCGACACCGGTGTCCGGATCACCCACAGCGACTTCGGCGGCCGTGCCTCGTACGGCTACGACGCCATCGACAACGACAACACCGCCCAGGACGGCTACGGCCACGGCACGCATGTGGCGGGTACCGTCGCCGGTTCCGCGTACGGCGTCGCCAAGAAGGCGAAGATCGTCGCCGTGCGGGTCCTCGACAACAGCGGCTCCGGCACGACCGCACAGGTCGTCGCGGGCATCGACTGGGTGACGGCGAACGCCGTCAAGCCCGCCGTCGCCAACATGAGCCTGGGCGGTGGGGCGGACTCCGTCCTCGACGCCGCCGTGCGCAACTCCATCGCGTCCGGCATCACCTACGCGGTGGCCGCGGGCAACGAGTCGACCAACGCCTCCACCAAGTCCCCGGCACGCGTCACCGAGGCCATCACCGTCGGTTCCACGACCAGCACCGACGCCCGCTCCAGCTTCTCCAACTACGGCAGCGTGCTGGACATCTTCGCCCCGGGCTCGTCGATCACCTCGTCCTGGAACACCGGCGACAGCGCCACCAACACCATCTCCGGCACGTCGATGGCGACCCCGCACGTCGCCGGCGCCGCGGCCCTCTATCTGGCCGACCACCCGAGCGAGACCCCTGCGCAGGTCTCCGCCGGACTGGTCGCCGCGGCCAGCACCGGAGTGGTGACCAGCCCGGGTACGGGTTCGCCGAACCGGCTGCTGAACGTCGGCAGCGGCACCACGACGCCGCCGGGCCCGAGGTTCGAGAACGCGACGAGCTACACCATCAGCGACAACTCCACGGTCGAGTCGCCGATCACCGTCACCGGTGTCACCGGCAACGCACCTGCGACGCTGAGCGTGCCCGTCGACATCACGCACACCTACATCGGCGACCTGAAGATCGACCTGGTCGCGCCCGACGGGTCGGTCTACAACCTGAAGGCGTACGGAACGGGCGGCAGCGCCGACAACGTGATCACCGCCTACACGGTGAACGCCTCGTCGGAGGTGGCCAACGGGACCTGGAAGCTGCGGGTCAGTGACAATGCCGCGGCCGACACCGGGAAGATCAACTCCTGGGCCCTGCAGTTCTGATCATCACGACGATGCGTCGCTGAACGGACCGAGGGTGTGGGGGCGGCCGCCCCCACACCCTCTCGCCTGCTACCGCCGGCCCAGGCCCTGGTCGACGGCGGGTCGGCTCTCCGTCGTCCGAGATCATCACCTTCAGGCCGGGGTGCTTGGCCGTGAGCTCACGCAGCTGATCGAAGTTGCCCGCGAGAGGCTCGGTGCCGGTGTCCGCGACGCCGTCCACCGGCCCGGCGGCGTCCAGCGGACGGACGTGGTCCGCCCCGGCGTCCGTCTTGACGGGCGCATGTCCGGCCACGCACGTGCCGTCGGCACTCGCGTTGCCGAAGGGGTAGGTGATGTGGGTGAGCTTGGCGGGGGGCCCGCTCGTGTCCAGGTCCTTGACCTGGAGGTCGCGCCCGTGGATGCCCGATAGAAACGGTTGAGGCCGATCGCGGATGATCCGGGGTGATCGCGTCCCGGGTATGTGCAGGACGGCGCCAAATCATCACTTCGGGTGAAACTTTGGCCTGCGCTTGCGGTCCACAACCGACGGTTGCCAGGCTGTTGCAGACTGTCAACCTGTTGGGAGTGCCCTGTGACTTTCGGTGAGCAGCCCGCCTATCTACGCGTTGCGAGCGATCTGAGAGAGAAGATCGCCAATGGCTCGCTGCCGCCGCATACGCGCCTGCCGTCGCAGGCCCGTATCCGCGAGGAGTACGGAGTCTCCGACACGGTCGCGCTGGAGGCGCGCAAGGTGCTGATGGCAGAGGGGCTGGTCGAGGGGCGCTCCGGTTCCGGTACGTATGTGCGCGAGCGCCCGGTCCCGCGTCGCATCGCCCGTTCCGGATACCGTTCGGGCGCCGGTGCCAGCCCGTTCCGCCAGGAGCAGACGGCGGACGGGGTGCGGGGGACGTGGGAGTCCCGCAGCGAGCAGGAAGGGGCGAGTCCGGAGATCGCCGAACGGCTCGGCATCGAGGCGGGCGACCGGGTGATGCGTACGAGATACATCTTCCGGGAAGCGGGGGAACCGATGATGCTCTCCACCTCCTGGGAGCCCCTCGCCGTCACGGGGCGCACGCCGGTGATGCTGCCGGAGGAGGGCCCGTTGGGCGGCTGCGGGGTGGTCGAGCGGATGGCCGCGATCGATGTCGTCGTGGACAACGTGGTCGAACAGGTCGGCGCGCGTCCGGGGCTGGCGGAGGAGCTCCTGACTCTCGGCGGTGTGCCGGGCCATGTGGTGATGGTGATCGGGCGTACATACTACGCATCGGGGCGGGCGGTGGAGACGGCGGATGTGGTGGTGCCTGCGGATCGCTACCGGATCGCCTACCACCTTCCCGTCAGGTGAGCGGCGGTTCGCGCGCTGGTGGGCTTGATCGCGGGCTCGCTGTCGAGCTCTCTCGCTGGACGCGGAGTGCGGGGGCGTCTGCCGCAAGGACCCGGCTGTCGGCCCGGTCGTCATGCCGATGCCGACGCTGCGCACGGCGCCGGAGCGGGCAGAGGTGGCGGAGGCGCAAGCGGCAGATTTGATCCGTGAGGCACCGGGGGCGGGGCGCATCCGAGTGGGTGCGCCCCCTTCGCGTTGGCCGGATTGGTATCTCTTTGTGTAATTACTTATCCGTTGCGTAAAGGTCAGGCGTAGGCTCGGGCATATGCGTACTGCGGTTTCCTGGGGATCCTTCGAGACGTGCACGCTGTACAGGGGAGGGGCTCAATGCTCGGGAGGGACGCGATGAGCGACAGCGGTGCCGTGCTCCCTTGGCTGGTGATACGGCAGGACGACAACGGCAGTCGGTACCGCGTCGGCAGGTATGCCACGCAGGACGAGGCACAGAGGATCGCCGACAAGCTCGACAACCGCGGACACGAGCAGCTCTATTGGGTGGAGCGCATGGGGCAGAGCGCCCGGCCTTGACCCACGGACCGATCGCGGGGGCGGTGCGGGGCGGGGGAGACCTGTGAGGGGCGGAACCGGGGACTACGCTCCGGCCTATGAATGATCGCGTGGTGGTGGCCGGAGCTGTCTATGACCGGGGGCGCCTGCTGGCCGCGCGTCGCAGTGCCCCGCCCGAGTTGGCCGGCCGCTGGGAGCTGCCCGGTGGAAAGCTGGAGCCGGGGGAGAGCGGCGAGCAGGCGCTCGTACGTGAACTCCGCGAGGAACTCGGCGTCGAGACGGAGCCGCTGGAGCGCATTCCCGGCGAGTGGCCGCTCAAGCCCGGATACGTACTCCGGGTGTGGGCCGCGCGTTTGGTGTCCGGTGTGCCCGTTCCACTTCAGGACCACGACGAGCTGCGCTGGCTCGGGCCCGGCGAGGGCGACGAGGTCGACTGGCTGGATCAGGACCGGCCCGCCGTCGCCGAAGCCATGCGCCGCCTCCCGACCGGAACGGCGCCGACGGGAACAGCGCCGACCGGATCCGCGCCGACGGGGACCGGAACAGCGCCGACTCGGAGCCTGCCGGGCGGCGCGCGCCGCTGATCAGGCACGTCCCCTCGGTGCGCACGTCGCCATACACCCGTACGCCCCAGGTGTCGATTCCAGCGATAGTCCGCCTTAAATATCGGGTATGTGCTGATTAGACCCCTTAAACACGACGTTCCTCGTTGCTGGTCTTGGGAAGTGATCGGCGTGATCGATGCCGAAGGCGACTGCGCCGAGTGGACCTTTCCAGCTGTGCCGGGCGCCGTGCGTACTGCTCGGCATGCGGTCCACGAGGCGCTGCGCGGCTGGGGGCTCGACGCGGCCGTCGGTGATGTGACCGTCCTGCTGGTCAGCGAGCTCGTGACCAATTCCTTGCGCTACGCCTCGGGCCCCATCGGTGTACGGCTGGTGCGCCCGCACCTCGACGGCAAAGTTCCGGACGCCCGCCCCGGACTGCTTGTGGAAGTCTCCGATCCGCTTCCGGATCCGCCCACCGAACACCCTGCCGGACCCGACGACGAAGGTGGTCGAGGACTGCAGCTGGTGGCCTGTTCCGCGCGTCGCTGGGGGACCCGGCGCGGAAAGAGTGGCAAGACGGTGTGGTTCGAGCTGGCCCTCCCTGGTTAGGAGTGGGGTGGGACGCACAGCGATCACCAGAGGCCGGGCAGAACCTGGCTGAAAGGGACTGTGGCCGTGCTGTGATCGTGAACGCCGTGTCGGTAAGCGCCGTAGTGCTGAATACTGCGGGCAGGACCGGTCCGGTGTGTGAGCTGGAGGGGACGGTCGCGTGAGCGAAATACCTGGGACAGCGGGCGACGTCGTGTGGCAGAGCAGCCCGCCTGGCTCGATCTATGACTACATCAGGGTCGCCTCCTTCTCGATCGGCTCCGACGGGCTGATCGAGCAGTGGAGCCGCCGGGCCGCCGGTCTCTTCGGCATTGCCGCGCACGAGGCGGTGGGCAGGGACCCGGTCGAGACGTTCATGCCCGCAGAGCTGCGCACCGGCGGCCATCGCCGGGTCGGCGAGATACTCGACGGCAAGGAGTGGACGGGCCTCGTCCCCTTTCGGATGCCGGGCGAGGACGCCGTGCACGGTCTCGCCGAGGTCTATGTGATGCCCAGCGAGACGGAGCGCGGGGAACGGGCCGCCCTCTGTATCGTCGTGGACGTCCGCGCCCTACGGAGTATCGAGACGGACCTTGCGGCATCGCAGGCAATTTTCGGTCAATCTCCCTTCGGTTTCGTGCTGTTCGGCACAGACTTCACGGTCGTGCGCGCCAACCAGCGCTTCGCCACCGTCTTCGGCGGCAAGTCCGACGACCACCGCGGCCGCACGGTCGACGACTACCTCGCCCGCCCCGAGGCCGACCGGCTCACCGCCACGCTCAGGCGTGTTCTGGAGACCGGGGACTCCGTCACCGATCTCCAACTCGTCGGCACCGCGCCCGGCGACGCCGAGCGCCGCCACTGGTCGATGAACCTCTACCGCGTGCACAGCGGAGCAGGCCGCCCCATCGGCATAGCCGGACTGGCCACCGACGTCACCGGCCGTCACATCGCGGCCCGCGAGGCCGCCAGCGCCCGCCGCAACCTGGCCCTGCTCAACGAGGCCGGCGCGCGCATCGGCAACTCCCTCGATCTGGAGACCACCGCCCGCGAACTCCTCGGCGTCGCTGTACCCGGCTTCTGCGACCTGGCCTCGGTCGACCTCTACCAGGGACTGCTCACCGGTGACGAGGCGCCGCCCGGAAGTCTGGGCTCGTTCCACCACGAGTCCGTCGGCGGATCCGCAGAACTGCGCCGTGTCGCCTTCGCCAGCGCCGTGTCGGACGTCCTGCCGACCACCGCCCCGGACGGCGCCGCGTCCGACGGCGCCACCGACCCGCCCGCGCTGGGCGCCGTTCACCGTTACTCCTTCAGCTCCCCCTGTTCCGTAGCCCTGCGGACCGGCCGCGTCGAGGACGTCCCCGGCGACGACCACGGCTTCGTCCAGTCCACCCTTGCCGTTCCGATGGTCGCCCATGACACCGTCGTCGGCCTCGTCCAGTTCTCCCGCACCAAAGGCAGCGAACCCTTCGGCGAACGCGACCGGGCCCTCGCCACCGAACTTGCCGCCCGCGCCGCCGTCTGTATCGACAACGCCCGCCTCTACCGGCGCGAGCACGAGCGGGCACTGATCCTCCAGCGCAGCCTGCTGCCACCGGGCGATCCCGAGGCCGCCGGTCTCGACATCGCCTGCCGTTATCTCCCCGGCAACACCGCGACCGAGGTAGGCGGCGACTGGTTCGACGTGATCGAACTCCCCGGACACCGCACTGCCCTGGTGGTCGGCGATGTCATGGGCCGTGGGTTGCGGGCCGCCGTCGCCATGGGCGAACTACGCACCGCAGTAAGGACTCTGGCTCTCCTCGACCTGGAACCCGCCGAGGTGCTCTCCGCGCTCGACGAGGTCGCCCGCGGACTGGGCACCCCCGGTGCCAGCACCCCCTCCGACGGCCTCGGGGGCGCCCAGTGGCCGTCACGAGCGTCCCACAAGGCCCGGGACGCAGATCTCTCCGAGGTCTACCTGGCGACCTGTGTCTACGCCGTCTATGACCCGGTCACCAGGCGGTGCACTTTCGCCAACGCCGGACACCTCCCCCCTGTTGTGGTCGAACCGGGCGAACCCGCCCTGCTGCTCGACGTCCCGCCCGGGATGCCGCTCGGCGTCGGCGGCGAACCCTTTGAGGAAGTCGAGGTCGAATTGAAGGAGGGCGCCCTCCTCGCCCTCTACACCGATGGTCTCGTCGAGTCCCGCGACCACCCGCTCGACGAAGGACTGCAGGCTCTGCGCGATGCCCTCATCGAAGCCGAGCTCCCGCTCGAGGACGTGTGCGACCACGTACTGACCACCCTCGACACCCGGCACGGCGAGGATGACATCGCCCTGCTGATGGCTCGCATCCAAGGGCTACCGGTCGACGCGGTCGGCGACTGGCGGCTGCCGCGCGAACCCCGCTCCGTCGGCCGCGCCCGCGAACTGGCTTGTGGTCAACTGCTCGCCTGGGAGCTCGACGACCTGGTGGACACCACCGAACTGCTCGTCAGTGAGCTGGTCACCAACGCCCTGCGCTACGGCGAGGGTGAGATCCGGCTCAGGCTGCTGCGCGACCGTACGCTCGTGTGCGAGGTATGGGACGCAGGTCTCGTCCAGCCGCGGCGACGCCGAGCGCGCGACACGGACGAGGGCGGGCGTGGGTTGCAGCTGGTCGGACTGCTGAGTGCGGCCTGGGGTTCGAGGCGGACTCCGCGCGGCAAGACCGTCTGGTTCGAACTGCCGCTGCCCGACGGGGAACCGGCCGTCGAGCGCACGGTCGAGCAGCTGCTGAGCATGTTCTGAGCGCGGGACCGGGACCTGGTGTCAGAGCGGCCGCCGTTCCGGATTGTCGGCCTCTGCCGCAGAGCCCGCCGCCCGCAGCTCGTCGGCCCTGCGACTGGCGGCGAGCGCCTTGTCGCCCCATTCCTTGGCCGCGGCGACCTCCTCGCCGTGGTCCTGCTCCATCAGCCGCAGATTGCCGATGGTCGCCGCCACCGCCTGTTCGGCCTCCGAGACGTTCGCCGTGTAGTCGCGGATCAGTTGGTCCGGCATCTTCTGCGGATCCTCCGCCTGATCCAGCAGCGCGTTGATATTGGCCTTTGCCGGCTGGGTGACACGGCCGAGAATGGTCTGCTTCGCCCTGGCACCTCTCCTTTGTATGGACCATGTGAATCCCTTGTATGGACTGTGTGAATCCCTTGGGCCGTGCGAATCGGACAGGCCGCGTGGGCTCTCCGAACACTCGCGTGCATGCTCTGCAGATGGTTCAGAAGCGGCCGCCGCCCCGCCGGCCGCAGGTGCCCCACCACCGAGACTGTCGGGCCCGCCCCACCGCCGCTCCCGCGTCAGGGAGCCTCCCGCCGTCGGATCTTGTTCCCCAGCCACACCAGCGGGTCGTACGTGCGGTCCACCGCCCTCTCCTTCAGCGGGATCAGCGCATTGTCCGTGATCTTGATGTGCTCGGGGCACACCTCCGTACAGCATTTCGTGATGTTGCAGTAGCCCAGCCCGTGCTCCTCCTGCGCCGTCGCCTTCCGGTCGAGTCCCGACTCGGCGGCGGCGTCCAGGGGGTGCATGTCCAACTCGGCGACCCGCATCAGGAAGCGCGGTCCGGCGAAGGCCGCCTTGTTCTCCTCGTGGTCGCGGACCACATGGCAGGTGTCCTGGCAGAGAAAGCACTCGATGCACTTGCGGAACTCCTGCGAACGCTCCACATCGACCTGCTGCATCCGGTAGTCGCCCGCCTTCACCCCTTCCGGTGGTACGAAGGCGGGCACTTCCCGTGCCTTGGTGTAGTTGAAGGTCACGTCCGTCACCAGATCGCGGATCACCGGGAAGGCCCGCAGCGGAGTGACGGTGATCGTCTCGTCCCGGTCGAACACCGACATGCGGGTCATGCACATCAGCCGCGGCCGTCCGTTGATCTCCGCGCTGCACGAACCGCACTTGCCGGCCTTGCAGTTCCAGCGCACCGCCAGATCGCCCGCCTGGCCGGACTGGATCCGGTGGATGATGTCGAGGACGACCTCGCCGTCGTTCACCTCGACCGAGAAGTCCTGCAGGTCACCGCCGTCGGCGTCGCCGCGCCAGACCCTGAACCGGGCTTCGTAGCCGCTCACTCGTACAGCTCCTCTTCGGCGAGGTACTTGACCAGCTCCTCCTTCTCGAAGAGGGAGAGCAGGTCCGGTCGGATGGGGTCGGTCGTCTTCCGTACGAGTTCGATCCGGCCGCCCGGTGCCAGGGCACCGTCCTCGGACAGCCGGCAGAGCAGATTGACCGGCCGCCAGGAGCGCTCCATCGTCGGACAGTCCTCGCGGGTGTGACCGCCGCGGCTCTCCGTGCGTTCCAGCGCGGCCCGGGCGATGCACTCGCTGACCAGCAACATGTTCCGCAGGTCCAGGGCGAGGTGCCAGCCCGGGTTGAACTGCCGGTGGCCCTCGACCCCGGCGCGGCGCGCCCGTATCCGCAGCGCGGCGAGGTTCTCCAGCGCCTCTTCCATCTCGGGTGCCCGCCGGATGATGCCGACCAGGTCGTTCATCGTCTGCTGGAGTTCCTGGTGGAGGGTGTACGGATTCTCCGCGGGCTCCCCGACGGCGTCAGAGTCCCCGGCGCTGAACGGACGCAGAGCCTCCGCCGCCGCCGCGTCGATCTGCTCCTCGTCCACCACCGGCGGATCGCCGATCGCGCTCGCGTACTCGGCGGCGTGCAGTCCGGCGCGACGGCCGAAGACCAGCAGGTCGGAGAGGGAGTTCCCGCCGAGCCGGTTGGAGCCGTGCATACCGCCCGCGACCTCGCCCGCCGCGAACAGACCGGGCACGTCGACGGTTGCCGCGGTGTCCGAGTCGACGGCGATCCCGCCCATCACGTAGTGGCAGGTCGGGCCGACCTCCATGGCCTCCGCCGTGATGTCGACATCCGCCAGCTCCTTGAACTGGTGGTACATCGAGGGCAGCCGCCGCCGGATCGTCTCGGCCGGCATCCGGGTGGACACGTCCAGGAAGACGCCGCCGTGCGGTGAGCCGCGGCCCGCCTTCACCTCGGAGTTGATGGCGCGGGCGACCTCGTCGCGCGGCAGCAGTTCGGGCGGGCGGCGGTTGTGGTCCGGATCTTCGTACCAGCGGTCGCCCTCCTCCTCCGACTGCGCGTACTTCTCCTTGAACACGTCGGGGACGTAGTCGAACATGAACCGCTTGCCCTCGGAGTTGCGCAGCACCCCGCCGTCGCCGCGCACCGACTCGGTGACGAGGATCCCCTTGACGGACGGGGGCCAGACCATGCCGGTCGGATGGAACTGTACGAACTCCATGTTCAGCAGGGGTGCGCCCGCCATCAGTGCGAGGGCGTGGCCGTCGCCGGTGTACTCCCAGGAGTTCGACGTGACCTTGAAGGACTTGCCGATGCCGCCGGTGGCGAGGACGACCGCGGGCGCTTCGAGGACGAAGAAGCGGCCGGACTCACGCTCGTAGCAGAAGGTGCCGCTGACCCTCCCCCCGAGCCTTCGGCCGGGGGGGACCCCCACCCCGCTTCGCTCGCCGTCCTTGAGCACCCGCGTGACGGTGCACTCCTGGAAGACCTTCAGCCGGGCCTCGTAGTCGCCGTGCTCGCGGTAGTCCTCCTGTTGCAGCGAGACGATCTTCTGCTGGAGGGTGCGGATCAGTTCGAGGCCGGTACGGTCCCCGACGTGGGCGAGCCGCGGGTACTCATGGCCGCCGAAGTTGCGCTGGGAGATCCTCCCGTCCGGCGTACGGTCGAAGAGCGCCCCCCAGGTCTCCAGCTCCCAGACCCGGTCCGGCGCCTCCTTGGCGTGCAGCTCCGCCATCCGCCACTGGTTGAGGAACTTCCCGCCGCGCATGGTGTCGCGGAAGTGCACCTGCCAGTTGTCCCCGGAGTTCACATTGCCCATGGAGGCGGCAATTCCGCCCTCCGCCATGACCGTGTGTGCCTTGCCGAAGAGCGACTTGCAGATGACCGCGGTACGGGCCCCGCGCTCCCGTGCCTCGATGGCTGCGCGCAGCCCGGCGCCTCCGGCACCGACCACGACGACGTCCCACTGCTGCCGTTCGAGCTCAGTCATTCAGAAAAACCTCGGATCGTCGAAGGCGCCGGAGGCGACGAGATACACGTAGAAGTCGGCGAGCGCCACGCTGATCAGGGAGGACCAGGCGAGCAGCATGTGCCGGGCGTTCAGCCGGCCCACCCAGCCCCACAGCCGGTAGCGCACCGGGTGCTTGGAGAAGTGCCGCAGCCGGCCGCCGATGATGTGCCGGCAGGAGTGGCAGGAGAGGGTGTACGCCCAGATCAGCGTGATGTTGACCAGGAAGATCAGAGAGCCGAGGCCCATGTGGCCCCAGGCGTAGTGCTCGTCGCGGAAGGAGAGCACGGTGTCGTAGGTGAGGATCCCGGCGACCGGCACCGCGGCGTAGAAGAAGTACCGGTGGATGTTCTGCATGATCAGCGGGAAGCGGGTCTCGCCGGTGTACGTCCTGTGCGGCTCGGCGACCGCGCAGGCCGGGGGGGAGGCCCAGAAGCCCCGGTAGTAGGCCTTGCGGTAGTAGTAGCAGGTCAGCCGGAAGCCGAGCGGGAAGACCAGGATCAGCAGGGCGGGGGAGAGGCCCCACCAGCTGCCGAAGAGTTCCCAGTTCGGGCCGTGCCGCATGGGGGCGCAGTTCTCCGCCAGACAGGGCGAGTAGAACGGCGACACATAGGGGGCGGCGTAGTAGTCGGCGTTCGAGAAGGCTCGCCAGGTCGAGTAGACGATGAAGGCGAGGAGCCCGCCCGCGGTGACCGCGGGCGCCAGCCACCAGCGGTCGGTCCGCAGATGGCGGGCGGCGATGGCGGCCCGCGAGGCGTCGTGCACGCCGGACCGCCGGGCGGTACGTGCGCCGCGCCGCACGGGATCGTTGCGTTGAGATGGTTCCGTACCTGGTTCTGTGCCGGTGGCCAAGGAACTCTCCTAGGGGGCGTGCCTGCCGCGGACGCCCAGACCCTCGTCGTCCGAGTCCGTCCACAAGGTGGCGTCGTACGGCGCCTCGGTGATCGTGATGACGCCGTCGACGGGGTCGGTGCCGGCGGCGGCTCCGGGTGGCTGCGGACCGGCGTCGGCCGCGCGCAGCTGCGCAAGGCTCCGCTCCAGCCGTCCGACGGTGCGGGCCAGGTCGTCTAGGCAGCGCTGAACAGCAGTCAACTCGTCCTGCAGTGACATGACTTGCTCTCACCTCTGCGGTCGCGGGCGGCAATGCTCATGCGCATGCGAGTGTCGCGCGTCACACCACCTTTGGGAAGGGAGCGGGCCGCCCTGTCTTTGCTCGGCACTCCGCCGCCCGGGTGAGGTTCGCGGGCTGCGCGCCGTGTCTGCGCTGTCCCGCGCGCGTGGGCGCCTTCATTGGATGAGCGGAATCAGTGCGATCAACAGTAAATGCCACTAAATACGCATCATCTGGTCCATTCGAGTGCGGGTGGGCCGGGCCGGCCCCGGAGGTATCAGCCATGTCCCACGTCGGCGTCCCCCGCGGGACGGTCCGAAAGCGCCGCCCGCTCGCGCTCCTTGTCGCGGGTGTGCTCACGATCCCCGCGCTCGCCGGGTGCACCAGTTCGGATGATCAGGCCACCGCCGCCACCGTCGTTCCGCAGGACGTGGCCCCCGCGGGCCGGGGTCATGTCGCCGAGGGCGGCACGGTCAACTGGGCGATCGACGCGATGCCCGCGACCTTCAACGCCTTCCAGGCGGACGCCGACGCCACCACCACACGCATCACCGGGGTTTTGCTGCCGACGCTCTTTCCGCTCGACGCCAAGGGCACCCCGCAGATGAACCGGGACTATCTGAATTCCGCAAAGGTTGTCGAGCGCGAGCCCAAGCAGGTCGTGCTCTACCGGCTCGACCAGCAGGCGGTCTGGAGCGACGGCCGGGAGATCGGGGCCCCCGACTTCGTCGCCCAGTGGCGGGCGCTCAGCGGCAAGGACTCGGCGTTCTGGACCGCCCGCAACGCCGGCTACGAGCGGATCGAACGGATCGAGCGCGGCGCCAACGACCTGGAAGTCCGGGTCACGTTCGCCAAGCCGTACGCGGACTGGCGCTCCCTCTTCTCCCCGCTGTACCCCAAGGAGATGACCAGCTCCCCGGCAGCATTCAACGACGGGGCGCGGACCACGCTCAAGTCCACCGCAGGACCGTTTCGGCTGCGCGGCGTGGACCAGGGACGGGGCACCATCACCCTGGTCCGCAACCCGCGCTGGTGGGGCGGCCAGGCCAAGCTCGACTCGATCGTCTTCCGTGCGGTCAAGCCGAAGGACCGCACCGCGGCGCTGGTCGAGGGCAAGGTCGACGTCGCCGATGTCGATGCTGCGGCGGCGCACCGGATCGTGGCGGCGGGACGGGACAAGGGAGGCAACGGGCAGCCGCTCACCCACGGCCCCGGCTCGGAGATCGGCCCGGCCGCCGCGCTGCGCTCCTGGGCCGTGGCGCACGGCTCGGACGAGCACGCGGCTGCGGTCGCCCAGGCGGCCAGGGAGAAGACCAGGGCAGCCGCCGAGGTGTACGCCTCCGAGCAGGACGGGCTGCGCGCCTACGTTCTCCGCAAGTCCCTGGGGCCCGCCTACACCCAGCTCGCGCTGAACGGTGAGTCCGGGCCACTGGCCGACGACCGGGTGCGCCGCGCGGTCGCCCGGGCCCTGAACCGCCAGGAGCTCGCCGACGCCGTACTGAGTCCGCTCGGTCTGCCCGCCGCCCCGCTCGGCAGCCACCTTGCAGTGGCCGGACAGCCCGGCTACCAGGACAACAGCGGGGCGCTCGGCGACCAGGACACCAAGGAGTCGCAGGCGCTACTGGCGGACGCCGGCTGGACGCGGGACGGCGCGACGAAGAAGTCCGGCGGCACGAAGGCAGGCAGCGAGGGCGAGAAGACGAAGGACAAGGCCGAAAAGGAGAAGGCGGACAAGGCCGCGAAGGCGGACAAGAGCGACGGCAAGTCGGACGACGCCGGTGCGCAGCACCAGCCGACCAGCGGCGACGGCAGGCACATCCTCGGCGGCGACGACAAGCCGGGCGACGCGGAAGGGGCCGGTCACATCCTCGCCCCCGCTCCGGCCGCCGCCGTCCAGAGCGCCGCCCTGCTGCGCCAGGCGGGAACCTTCTCGGACGCCTACGCCCGCGCCGTCGTCGACACCGGCCCTGCCGAGGTCACCCGCGAGAAGGTCACCGCCCAGGAACGCGGGCCGGGCGGCGCCGCCGGCGCCTACGCCCCCGCGGGGACTGCGGCTCCGGCGGCCCCGGCCAGGGCCGCGGGCGGAGTCCGCGGCCCCCTCGGCAAGGACGGCAGGGCGCTGATCCTGCGTTTCGTCCTGCCCTCCGGACCCGGCTCGGAGTCGCTGCGGACCGTGGGGGACAAGATTTCGGCCATGCTCGATTCGGTCGGCATCTCCACCGAGATCATCAAGGTCTCGGACGCCAGCTATTTCAAGGACCATGTCGCCTCGGGCGACTACGACCTGGCGCTGTACTCATGGCCCGCCACCGCCTACCCGGCCACCGACGACCGGCCGATCTTCGCCAAGCCGGTGCCCGCCACCGACGGATCGCTGCTCGTCGAGCAGAACTACACCCGCATCGGTACGGACCACATCGACCAGCTCTTCGACCAGGCGGTCTCCGAGCTCGACGAGGGGGCTGCCCGGGACCTGATGAGGCAGGCGGACGCCCGGATCTGGGCCGCTGCAGGATCGATTCCGCTGTATCAGCGCCCGCAGCTCGTGGCCACCAACAAGAAGCTTGCGAACGTCGGTGCCTTCGGCTTCGGAGTCCCTCACTACCAGGACATCGGCTTCAAGAAGCCCCAAGCGGCAGGTTCCCCCGCGAACCGTAAGAAGTAGCAGGTCAGGACCGCAACGGAAGGCTCAGAAGCGGCTCAATTCCCTTGCCCGCCGGGTGCTCGGCGGGCAAGGTCGTGGCCACCTGTTGACCCGGGCAACCAATGCGCCGACACCCCCACGACCGCGCATCCCCTCCCTCTTGGAAGTCGCTCGACTGCCGCGTGGAGCTGCCCCGGAGGGACCGTGTCCGTGACCGCCGGTGAAATTCACCGGAAGACACGACCACCGAGGTAGAAACACGAAGGGCGAGAGAGGTGAGCTCCCGCCGTATCGCAGGGCGGCGACACGGCTCCGATCCGGAACGCGGCGGACAGGGGCGCCGTCGTGCGGCAGGGCGGCCCGTATGTGGCGTACAGCACCCTCCGGCTGTTCGAGGCCGATTTCCGCTCCTCCGTCACGGGGGGAGCGGAAAGGGGAGCAGACCGTCGGACATGTGGCGAACCGGAGTGTTCCGGGTAGCGGAGTGGTCGGCTGTGACCAGGCGTTCGGCGAGAACGCCCCGGCCGCGGCCCGCGAAACCAGAGGCGTCGGTTGCCGTCCGTGAGCGGCCGGTAACCCTTGCCCGGGAAGTCGCCACGGCGCCAGCCCCGTACCATGGGGGGTAGCCGTGGCGTGTCCGCCCGGCGGGCGTACGAGGACTTGAGACCGACTGAGACGCCTGATCCCACGATCCGAGAGAAGCGCAAGCCACCCATGCCCACGCGCCACGACATCCGTAACGTAGCCATCGTCGCCCACGTCGACCACGGCAAGACCACGCTGGTCGACGCCATGCTCAAGCAGGCCGGCGCCTTCGCCGCGCACGCCGCCGAGCACCTCGACGACCGCATGATGGACTCGAACGACCTGGAGCGTGAGAAGGGCATCACGATCCTCGCCAAGAACACGGCGGTGAAGTATCACCCCAAGGACGGCGGGGACCCGATCACGATCAACATCATCGACACCCCCGGCCACGCCGACTTCGGCGGCGAGGTCGAGCGCGGTCTTTCGATGGTGGACGCGGTCGTGCTGCTCGTCGATGCCTCCGAGGGCCCGCTCCCGCAGACCCGCTTCGTGCTGCGCAAGGCACTCTCCGCGAAGATGCCGGTCATCCTCTGCATCAACAAGACGGACCGTCCCGACTCCCGGATCGCCGAGGTCGTCGACGAGACGTACGACCTGTTCCTGGACCTCGATGCGGACGAGGACCAGATCGAGTTCCCGATCGTCTACGCCTGCGCCCGTGACGGCGTCGCCTCGCTGACCAAGCCGGAGGACGGCACCGTCCCGACCGACAGCGAGAACCTGGAGCCGTTCTTCACCACGATCCTGGCGCACGTCCCGGCTCCGGAGTACGACGACGAGGCGCCGCTGCAGGCCCACGTCACCAACCTGGACGCCGACAACTTCCTCGGTCGTATCGCGCTCTGCCGCGTCGAGCAGGGTGAGCTGCGCAAGGGCCAGACCGTCACCTGGATCAAGCGCGACGGCACGATGTCCAACGTCCGCATCACCGAGCTGATGATGACCGAGGCGCTCACCCGCAAGCCGGCCGAGAAGGCGGGCCCGGGCGACATCTGCGCCATCGCCGGTATCCCGGACATCATGATCGGCGAGACGCTGGCCGACCCCGAGAACCCGGTCGCGCTCCCGCTGATCACGGTCGACGAGCCGGCCATCTCGATGACCATCGGCACGAACACCTCGCCGCTCGTCGGCAAGGGCGGCAAGGGCCACAAGGTCACCGCCCGTCAGGTGAAGGACCGCCTCGACCGCGAGCTGATCGGTAACGTGTCGCTCCGCGTCCTGGACACCGAGCGCCCCGACGCCTGGGAGGTCCAGGGCCGAGGCGAGCTCGCGCTGGCCATCCTCGTCGAGCAGATGCGCCGTGAGGGCTTCGAGCTCACGGTCGGCAAGCCGGAGGTCGTCACCAAGCAGGTCGACGGCAAGACGCACGAGCCGATCGAGCGCATGACGATCGACTCCCCCGAGGAGCACCTCGGTGCGATCACGCAGCTGATGGCGACCCGCAAGGGCCGCATGGAGACGATGACGAACCACGGTTCGGGCTGGGTCCGCATGGAGTGGATCGTTCCGTCCCGCGGTCTCATCGGCTTCCGTACGGAGTTCCTGACGCAGACCCGCGGTACGGGCATCGCGCACTCCATCTTCGAGGGCCACGAGCCGTGGTTCGGCGAGCTGCGCACCCGCCACAACGGCTCCCTCGTCGCGGACCGCGCGGGTTCGGTGACGCCGTTCGCCATGGTCAACCTGCAGGAGCGCGGTGTCATCTTCACCGAGGCAGGCACCGAGGTCTACGAGGGCATGATCGTCGGCGAGAACTCCCGCGCCGACGACATGGACGTGAACATCACCAAGGAGAAGAAGCTCACCAACATGCGTGCCGCCTCCGCGGACACCACGGAGAACGTGGTGCCGGCCCGGAAGCTGTCGCTGGAGCAGTCCCTCGAGTTCTGCCGCGAGGACGAGTGCATCGAGGTGACCCCGGAGACCGTTCGTATCCGCAAGGTCGTCCTGGACCAGAAGGAGCGCGGCCGCGCCGCGTCGCGCGCCAAGCGCTGACCCGCCGCAGGTCCGCCCGGTCCGGTCCGTCGGACCGGGCGGACGATGCGTCAGACATGAGGCATGGCCCCCGCACTGCGTGCGGGGGCCATGCCTCTTTTCCGGCTGCTTCTCCCGAATTGTCTCTCCAGGCCGCACAGGTAGCCGGATATCCGCGACTGGGAACACGCTGCTGCCCACATATTTCCGATCGGGAAGCATACGCTTGTCACCATCGAAACTCAAAGGTTCCTCAAATGGCTGATCCTGTGGCCCCGTTGGGTTGTCAGGATCGGCGTCGGCGCATCGACCGACGGAGTTGAGATTGCACATGTGAATCATTCGCGATTCGCGTGGGCAACGGGGTGGTCGATGCAGAGGGTGATGGCGTGGCCGCGTCGTCCGCACAGGACCGGAATGGGGAACCGTGAGGATGTGAATCGCTTCGGCGGCCGCTGCGACCGCGCTTGCCGGTTCGGCGTCGGTGATTGTGCCGACGACCACGGCCGGCGCCGGGCGGGCAATCTGCGACCCGGGCGGCCGTGTCCGTGCGCGTGCCCAGCCGATCCGCTTACGCGGGTCTGCGGGGCACCTCTGCACGCCCGTGCCCCCCCAGGTGCGACAGGGTGCTGCGCTCGGCGGTGCACAACTCCTTTTTGTGAGCCGTGTGTCCGGTTATCGGATGTCGCTCTCCGGAACGCGTGTTAACGGTCCGTTTCGGGAGTGTCTGTCTGGGATCGCTTTGTCCAGATTTCGGCCGCCCGCGACCTGTTGATGTTGTCAAACCGAGACCCTTTAAGTGTGGTTTACAGTCCGGTCGTACTTAATAGTTGGCTCCATTGAGCTCGGGTCAATGGGTCACGCGCCTTGGGGAGCGCCGACTCACGAGCACACTGGGGTAACGGATCTTCGCCGTCAGGGGTGTCGGCGCGATATCGGTTGCCCCCTCTTGCAGTGAACAAGTGGACTCATGAGGAGGAAACCCATGCGTGGTGCCAAGAGCGCCAAGTGGGTCGCGGGGGCGGCAATCATCGCCCTGGCTGCGACGGCCTGTGGTGGTAACGACGACAACGGCTCCGGCAAGGAGAAGGGGGGCTCGGGCAAGGCCGGCGGTACGTTCCGTCTCGGCATCACCGAGCCTGTCGCGATCGACCCGTACAACGCCCAGGAGTCCGAGGGCATCCTGGTCACGGACAACCTCTTCTCGGGTCTGTACGAGCCCACGGCCGATGGCCAGGTCATCCCCGTGCTCGCCGAGTCGAAGCAGGTCAGCGACGACGGCAAGACCTGGACCTTCAAGATCAAGGCCGGCACCAAGTTCAGCAACGGTGAAGTGGTGGACGCCGAGTCCTTCATCCGTGGCTGGAACCGTGTCGCGCAGAAGAAGGCCGCCTCCGACGTCGCCTACCACATGGCCGGCATCGCGGGCTTCGACGACGTGCAGTCGGGCAAGGCCGAGACGATGTCGGGCCTGAGCGCCCCGGACGCGAACACCCTCCAGGTGAAGCTCTCGGCGCCGGACTTCGAGTTCGACATCAAGACGACCCACACCGTGTTCAGCCCGGTGCCGAAGGCCGCCGGTGACGCCAAGAACGCGGCGTACAACGTGGCTCCCATCGGTAACGGCCCCTTCAAGATGCAGGGCAAGTGGGAGCACAACAAGAAGATCACGCTCGTCCGTAACGACGACTACGGTCTGGCGAAGGCGAAGCTCGACAAGGTCGAGATCTCGATCCTCAACTCCCAGAACGGCTCGACCCTGGAATACCAGGGCTTCCAGTCGGGCCAGTTCGACTGGGCGCGTATGCCCACCCCGCAGCTCGCTCCGGCCAAGGCCAAGTACGACCCGCAGGGCGAGTGGCTCGAGCAGGACACCAACGGCATGAACTACCTCCTGCCGATCACCGACAACGGACCGCTGAAGTCGGTGAAGGCCCGCGAGGCCGTGTCGTACGCGATCGACCGCGACGCCATCATCGCCGGTGTTTTCCAGGGCATGCAGTCCAAGTCGACGACGATCCTGCCGCCGGTCTTCAAGGACGTCTACACCAAGGACCTCTGCACCTCCTGCGTCAAGCAGGACAAGGTGAAGGCCAAGGCGCTGGCGAAGGAGGCCGGTCTCAAGCCCGGCACCACCATCGACATCGGCTACAACACCGGTGCGGGCCACGAGGAGTGGATCCAGGCCATCGCCCAGCAGCTGGAGGACGTCCTCGGCGTCAAGGTGAAGGCGACGGGCAAGCCCTTCGCCGAGCTCCTCGCCGACCAGCAGAAGCCGAAGGCCACGGGCGCCTACCGCTTCGCGTGGGGTGCGGACTACCCGACGCCGGACAACTTCCTGTTCCCGCTGCTGTCCACCTCGTCCATCAACAAGGACGAGTCGGGCAAGGTCACCGGTGACAACCGTGGCCGTTACAGCAACAAGACGTTCGACGACCTGCTCGCCAAGGCCCGTGGCACCAAGGAGCTCGCTGCTCGCAACGAGATCTACAAGGAGGCCGAGAAGGTCGCGATGGGCGACGTCGCGCTCATCCCGCTGTGGAACCGTCACCAGCTGCGTCTCGTCAACACCAAGAAGTTCGCGGACGTCAAGATGGACTTCCATGAGGACCCGAACCTCGCCGAGCTGAGCCTGAAGTAGCCGGTCGCCGCTCAAAAGCGGCACCGAAATTGGGGGCCGTGGTGCTGAGCATGCGCTCAGCGCCACGGCCCCCGATGCCCGTCGGGAGTGGTGCGATCCACCGCCCCGCCCCCCAAATCCCACCCCCCCGCATCCGGGGCGAGGGCACTGCTCTGGTAGGCGCAGTGAGGTAGAGAGGTAAGTCATGGGAAGGTATGTGGTCCGTCGGCTCGGCCAGTTGGTCGTGGTCGTCCTGGGCGCGACCCTGGTGCTGTTCGCCTGTCTGTTCGTGTTTCCGGGCGATCCGGTCGGACAGATCGCGGGCAGCGACAAGGCGCGTGATCCGGCTGTCATCGAGCAGCTCCACAAGCAGTACGGCCTGGACAAGCCGTTGGTCGTGCAGTACGGCACCTACGTCGGCAAGCTCGCCACCGGCGACCTGGGCCAGGACTACACCCAGGGACGCCCGGTCACCGAGATCCTGGGTCCGAAGCTGGTCAACACCGCGAAGCTGGCCGTCGTCGCGATCATCTTCGACGTGATCATCGGTATCGCGGCCGGTGTGATCGCCGCGATGCGCAGATATTCCATCTGGGACGTGTCGGTCACCTTCACCACCACCCTGGCCATCGGCGTGCCATCCATCGTGCTCGGCATGATCATGCAGTGGATCTTCGTGGTCCAGCTGGGATGGTTCCCGCTCATCTCCGACGGCACCGTCAACTCACTGATCCTGCCCGCGTTCACGCTGGCGATCATCGACGCCGCTCTGGTGGCGCAGATCGCCCGGAGCACCATGCTCGAAGTGATGGGTGCCGACTACGTCAAGACCGCGGTGGCCAAGGGACTTCCCCGCGCCACGGTTCTTTTCCGGCACATCCTGCGCAACTCCGTGATCCCGGTGGTCACCTACGTGGGTATCTCCTTCGGATCGCTGCTCGGCGGCGCGATCATCACCGAGACGATCTTCAACTGGGACGGCATCGGGCTGGCGCTGGTCAACGCGATCCAGCAGAACAACAACCCCATCATCGTGGGGGTCGTGACGATCGGTGTGGCGGTCTTCGTCGTGCTGAACCTGATCGTCGATCTGCTCTACGCCGCCCTTGACCCGCGTATCCGCCTCGCCTGATCCGGCCGAGTCGTCCGAAATAGGAGTTACACCATGACTGAACTCGTCACGGGCAAGGAGGGGCCGGCGGTGGCCGAACCCGGCACAGCGGCGGCGGGCGCCGAACCCGCCGTAGCGCGGGTGAGCCAGTGGGCCGACATCCGGGCCCGCTTCCTCGCCAACAAGCTCGCTGTCGTCGGTCTCGTCATCCTGGTCGTTCTGGTCCTGGTCGCGATCTTCGCGCCTCTCCTGGCGCCGTTCGATCCGCTCAGGCAGGACCTCACCAACACCCTTCAGGCGCCGAACGGAGAGCATCTGCTCGGGACCGACGCGCTCGGCCGCGACCAGCTGTCGCGTCTCGTCTACGGCAGCCGGATCGCCATGATCGTCGGTATAGCCTCGATCTTCGTGGCCTGCTCGATCGGCATCATCCTGGGTGCCCTGGCCGGTTACTTCGGCCGCGCCATCGACTCGGTGATCATGCGTGTCGCGGATATCTTCTTCGCGTTTCCGCTGCTCATCGGCGCCATCGTCGTCATTCTGCTGATGGGCCGTGGAGTGCTGCCCGTCGTGCTGTCGCTGGGTATCTTCTCCTGGGCCACCTTTGCCCGTCTGCTGCGCAGCCAGATCCTCTCGGTGCGCGAGATGGACTACGTGCACGCCGCCCGGGCACTGGGCGCGAGCCGGTTCCGGATCATCCGCCAGCACATCCTGCCCAACTCGCTGACGGCCGTTCTGGTCTACGCGACCAGCAACGTCGGTATCGCCATCGTGGCCGAGGCGTCGCTCTCCTACCTCGGCGTCGGCGTACCGCCCGAGGTCGCCGAGTGGGGCAATATGATCGCGGCCGGCCGGAACTTCATGGGAGTCAAGGACTTCATGTGGACGTATCCGAGCCTTGCCATCGTCGTCACCGCGCTCGGCTTCGTTCTGCTGGGCAATGGTCTGCGCGACGCACTCGACCCGAAGCTCCGGTGAGGCACCGCGATGAGTGCAAGCAAGCTGAGCAAGCAAGCCGAAGGTGATGACATGACCAGCGCCGAGACAGCCGGCGTCGGCAGCGGACCGGCCAAGGCCGCCCCGCTGCTCGAAGTCCGGGACCTCCACGTGGAGTTCAAGGTCCGCGACACCGTGACCAAGGCGGTCAACGGTGTCAGTTACAGCGTGAACGCGGGCGAGACCCTCGCCGTGCTCGGTGAGTCCGGTTCGGGCAAGTCCGTCACCGCGCAGGCGATCATGGGCATTCTGGACAGCCCGCCCGGCCGCATCGCGGGTGGCGAGATCTTCTTCCATGGCCAGGAGATCCTGTCCATGCCGGAGAACGAGCGCCGCAAGCTGCGCGGTGCCAAGATGGCGATGATCTTCCAGGACGCGCTGTCCTCGCTCAACCCGGTTCTCTCCGTGGGCTTCCAGCTCGGGGAGATGTTCCGGTCGCACCTCGGCTTGTCCCGCAAGGACGCCAAGGCCAAGGCCATCGAGATGATGGACCGGGTGCGCATTCCGGCCGCGAAGCAGCGTGTCGGGGACTACCCCCACGAGTTCTCCGGCGGTATGCGCCAGCGCATCATGATCGCCATGGCGCTCGCCCTGGAGCCGGACCTGATCATCGCCGACGAGCCGACCACCGCGCTCGACGTGACGGTGCAGGCACAGGTGATGGAACTGTTGGCGGAGCTTCAGCGCGAACTCGACATGGGCCTGATCCTGATCACGCACGACCTGGGTGTGGTCGCGGACGTCGCCGACAAGATCGCCGTGATGTACGCGGGCCGGATCGTCGAGACGTCCCCGGTCCACGAGATCTACAAGCGCCCCGCCCACCCGTACACCAAGGGTCTGCTCCAGTCGATCCCGCGCCTGGACCACAAGGGCCAGGAGCTGTACGCGATCAAGGGCCTCCCGCCCAACCTGCAGAACATCCCGGCGGGCTGTGCGTTCAACCCGCGCTGCTCCGCCGCGCAGGACATCTGCCGTACGGACATTCCGGTACTCAGCCCGGTGACCGAGCAGGACGGCACCGAGCTGGTCGGCCGCGGCAGCGCCTGCCACTTCTGGAAGGAGACGATCCATGGCTGACATGAAGAAGGAGTCCGTGGACGCCACCCCGAACGTCACCGAAGTGGAGACGGTCGACGCATCCACCGAGGCGGCGACCGTGGCCGCCATCGAGGCGCCGGTCGCGCAGGGCGAACCGATTCTCCAGGTGCGCGATCTGGTCAAGCACTTCCCGCTGACCCAGGGCATCCTGTTCAAGAAGCAGATCGGTGCCGTCAAGGCGGTCGACGGGATCTCCTTCGACCTGCACCAGGGTGAGACGCTGGGTATCGTCGGAGAGTCCGGCTGTGGCAAGTCCACCGTCGCCAAGCTCCTGATGCTGTTGGAGACGGCGACGGCCGGCGAGATCTTCTACAAGGGCCAGGACATCACCAAGCTGTCCGGGCACGCGCTGAAGGCGGTCCGCCGGAACATCCAGATGGTGTTCCAGGACCCGTACACCTCGCTGAATCCCCGTATGACGGTCGGTGACATCATCGGGGAGCCCTTCGACATCCACCCCGAGGTGGCCCCGAAGGGTGACCGGCGCCGCAAGGTGCAGGATCTGCTCGATGTGGTCGGTCTCAACCCCGAGTACATCAACCGCTATCCGCACCAGTTCTCCGGCGGTCAGCGCCAGCGCATCGGCATCGCCCGTGGCCTCGCGCTCCAGCCCGAGATCATCATCTGCGACGAGCCGGTGTCGGCCCTGGACGTCTCCGTCCAGGCGCAGGTCATCAACCTGATGGAGAAGCTGCAGGACGAGTTCAACCTCTCCTACCTCTTCATCGCGCACGACCTGTCGATCGTCCGGCACATCTCCGACCGGGTCGGCGTCATGTACCTCGGCAGGATGGCCGAGATCGGTACGGACACGCAGATCTACGAACACCCGACGCACCCCTACACCCAGGCGCTGCTGTCGGCGGTCCCGGTTCCCGACCCGGAGGCCCGCGAGGGCCGCGAGCGGATCGTGCTCGTCGGTGACGTCCCGTCGCCCGCGAACCCGCCCTCGGGCTGCCGCTTCCGCACCCGCTGCTGGAAGGCCGAGGACAAGTGCGCCACGGAGACGCCGCTGCTGGCGGTTCCCGAGCGCTTCAAGTCCTCGGACACCCCGGCCGCACATGAGTCGGCCTGCCACTTCGCCGAGGAGAAGGACGTCGTCGGCGCTGCGTGATCCTGCCCCGACGGGCATACAACGACAGGGCGCCCGGAACCAGACGGTTCCGGGCGCCCTGTCGTGCGTCCACGCATTTTCGTTATGCGGGGGCATCCGGCCGTTCCGGTGACGGGGTCGCACGGACGGCCGTAGTGCTGATGCATTGGTCCATTGATGAGGTGATATTTGGCTCTACATGCGATGAAGACCGATAAGGAGGCTTTCCATGCGCGGAGCCACACAAGCCAAGTGGGCCGCTTGCGCGGTGGCGGTTGCCCTGACGGCGACGGCCTGCGGCGGCGGGGGCGGCGGCGGTGGCGGTGGCGCCAATGTGGTGAGCTCCTCCTGGGGTGACCCGCAGAACCCGCTGGAGCCCGCCAACACCAACGAGGTGCAGGGCGGCAAAGTCCTCGACATGGTCTTCCGGGGGCTGAAGAAGTACGACCCGAAGACGGGTGCGGCCACGAACATGCTGGCCGAAAAGATCGAGTCCACCGACTCGCAGAACTTCACCATCACTCTGAAGGACGGCTGGACCTTCAGCAACGGCGAGAAGATCACGGCGCACTCGTTCGTGGACGCCTGGAACTACGGTGCCCTGCTGAAGAACAATCAGAAGAACGCCTACTTCTTCGGATATATCGACGGCTATGACAAGGTCCACCCGAACACCGGCAACGCCTCCGCGACCACGCTCTCCGGCCTCAAGGTCGTCGACCCGAAGACCTTCACGGTCAAGCTGTCGCAGAAGTTCTCGCTCTGGCCGGACACCCTCGGCTACCCGGCCTTCGCACCGCTGCCGAAGGCCTTCTTCACCGACCATGCCGCCTGGGTGGCCAAGCCCGTCGGCAACGGCCCTTACACCATTGAGAAGTACACCAAGGGCTCCTTGATGAGCCTGCGCAAGTGGGACGGTTACCCCGGTGACGACAAGGCGCAGAACGGCGGCATCGACCTCAAGGTCTACACGGACAACAACACCGCCTACACCGACCTGGTCGCGGGCAACCTCGACCTCGTCGACGACGTACCGGCCTCGCAGCTGAAGAACGTCAAGGCGGACCTCGGCGACCGCTACATCAACACCCCGGCCGGCATCATCCAGACGATCGCCTTCCCCTTCTACGACAAGAAGTGGGACACACCCGGAGGGATCAAGGTCCGGCAGGGTCTGTCGATGGCGATCAACCGGGACCAGATCACCAGCCAGATCTTCCAGAAGACCCGCACTCCCGCCTCCGACTGGACCTCCCCGGTCCTCGGCGAGCAGGGCGGCTTCAAGAAGGGGCTCTGCGGTGCCCCGTGCGAGTACAACGCGGCGGATGCCAAGAAGCTGGTCCAGGAGGGCGGCGGGATCCCCGGCGGCCAGCTGAAGATCTCGTACAACGCGGACACCGGCTCGCACAAGGAGTGGGTCGACGCCGTCTGCAACAGCATCAACAAGGCGCTGGGCAACAACAAGGCCTGTGTCGGCGCCCCGGTCGGCACCTTCGCCGACTTCCGCAGCCAGGTCTCCCAGCAGAAGCTGACCGGACCCTGGCGCGCGGGCTGGCAGATGGACTACCCGCTGATCCAGAACTTCCTGCAGCCGACCTACTACACCAACGCCTCGTCCAACGACGGCAAGTGGAGCAGCAAACAGTTCGACTCCCTGATCGACAAGGCGAACGCCGAGTCCGACAAGGCCAAGGCCGTCGCGACGTTCCAGGACGCGGAGAGGGTCCTCGCCGAGCAGATGCCCGTCATCCCGCTCTGGTACCAGAACGGCAGCGCGGGCCACTCGGCCCGGATCACCCATGTCTCGCTGAACCAGTTCAGCGTCCCGGTGTACGAGCAGATCAAGGTCACGTAGGACCCGGCTTCCCCGTCCCCGAGCAACTGCCCCCCGCGACCCCCGGAGCCCCTCATGGGACGTTATGTGATCCGGCGGCTGCTGCAGATGATCCCGGTCTTCTTCGGCACCACGCTATTGATCTTCCTCATGGTGAACGTGATGGGTGACCCCATTGCGGGTCTCTGCGGCGAGCGCCAGTGCGACCCTGCGACCGCAGCCCGGCTCCGCGCGGAATTCGGCCTCGACAAGCCGGTCTGGCAGCAGTACCTCACCTACATGGGCAATGTCTTCACCGGCGACTTCGGCACCGCGTTCAACGGCCAGAAGGTCACCGAGCTGATGGCCACCGCCTTCCCCATCACCATCCGGCTCACCATCATCGCGATCGTCTTCGAAGTCGTCATCGGCATCACCCTCGGCGTCGTCACCGGTCTGCGCCGGGGCCGCCCCGTCGACACCACCGCGCTGATCCTGACCCTGGTCGTCATCTCCGTCCCGACCTTCGTCACCGGTCTGCTGCTCCAGCTCCTCCTCGGCGTGAGATGGGGGATCATCGATCCGTCCGTCTCTTCGGAGGCGCCGTTCAACGAACTCCTCGTCCCTGGGCTCGTCCTCGCCTCGGTCTCCCTGGCGTACGTCACCCGGCTCACCCGGACCTCGATCGCCGAGAACGCCCGCGCCGACTACGTCCGTACCGCCGTCGCCAAGGGCCTCCCCAGGCGCCGGGTCGTCATCCGGCATCTGTTGCGCAACTCGCTGATCCCCGTCGTCACCTTCATCGGTACGGACGTCGGCGCCCTGATGGGAGGGGCGATCGTCACCGAGCGCATTTTCAACATCCACGGCGTCGGCTACCAGCTCTACCAGGGCATTCTGCGTCAGAACTCCCAGACCGTCGTCGGGTTCGTCACCATCCTGGTCCTCGTCTTCCTGGCGGCCAACCTGATCGTCGACCTCCTGTACGCCGTACTCGACCCGAGGATCCGCTATGCCTGAGCAGACGCCGGACGAAGCGATCTCCGCGGGAGGAGCGGGTGCGGGCACGGGCCTCGCCATCGAGGAAGGGGAGACCCTGGAGAAGACCCCGGGCGGCCCCGAAGGGACCGGACCGGCGGAGAAACCCCGCAGTCTCTGGTCCGACGCCTGGCGCGACCTGCGCCGCAACCCGGTCTTCATCATCTCCGCCCTGATCATCCTCTTCCTGGTGATCATCTCGATCTGGCCGTCCCTGATCACGAATCAGGACCCGCTCAACTGCGACCTGGGCAAGGCTCAGGAGGGTTCCCAGCCCGGCCACCCGTTCGGCTTCGACGGGCAGGGCTGCGACGTCTACACCCGTACGGTCTACGGGGCCAGGGCCTCGGTCACCGTCGGTGTCTGCGCCACCGTCGGAGTCTCGCTCCTCGGCGGCATCCTGGGCGGTTTCGCCGGCTTCTTCGGCGGCTGGTGGGACTCGGTCCTCTCCCGTCTCACCGACGTGTTCTTCGGCATCCCGGTCGTCCTCGGTGGCCTGGTCTTCCTCTCCGTGGTGCCCGGCTCCACCGTCTGGCCGGTGATCGGCTTCATCGTCCTGCTGGGCTGGCCGCAGATCGCCCGTATCGCACGTGGCTCGGTCATCACCGCCAAACAGAACGACTACGTCCAGGCGGCCCGAGCGCTCGGCGCCTCCAACTCCCGGATCATGCTCCGCCACATCGCCCCCAACGCGGTGGCCCCCGTGATCGTCGTCGCCACCATCGCCCTCGGTACGTACATCTCTCTGGAGGCGACCCTCTCGTTCCTCGGCGTCGGCCTGAAACCGCCGGCCGTCTCCTGGGGCATCGACATCTCCGCAGCGGCCAACTACATCCGCAACGCCCCGCACATGCTCCTCTGGCCCGCCGGGGCGCTGGCGATCACCGTGCTCGCCTTCATCATGCTCGGCGACGCGGTGCGCGACGCCCTCGACCCCAAGCTGCGCTGAGGAGCCCGCTGCCATGTTGCTCGAAGTGCGCGATCTGCACGTGGAGTTCCACACCCGGGACGGGGTGGCCAAAGCCGTCAACGGGGTCAACTACTCGGTGGCCGAGGGCGAGACGCTCGCCGTGCTCGGCGAGTCGGGCTCCGGCAAGTCGGTCACCGCGCAGGCGATCATGGGGATCCTCGACATGCCGCCGGGGAGGATCAGCGGCGGTGAGATCCTCTTCAAGGGTCGCGACCTGCTGAAACTGAAGGCCGAGGAGCGCCGGAAGGTCCGCGGCCAGCAGATGGCCATGATCTTCCAGGACGCCCTGTCCTCCCTCAACCCCGTGCTCAGCGTGGGGGAGCAGCTCGGCGAGATGTTCACGGTGCACCGCGGCATGTCCCGCAAGGACGCCAAGCTGAAGGCCATCGAGCTGATGGACCGGGTCCGTATCCCCGCAGCGAAGGAACGGGTCGGGAACTACCCGCACCAGTTCTCCGGCGGCATGCGCCAGCGCATCATGATCGCCATGGCGCTGGCGCTGGAACCGTCACTGATCATCGCGGACGAACCCACCACCGCCCTCGACGTGACCGTCCAGGCCCAGGTGATGGACCTCCTCGCCGAGCTCCGGCGCGAGCTCAACATGGGCCTCATCCTGATCACCCACGACCTCGGCGTGGTCGCCGACGTCGCCGACTACATCGCCGTGATGTACGCGGGCCGGATCGTCGAGTCGGCCCCCGTCCACGAGATCTACAGGGCGCCCGCCCACCCGTACACCAAAGGCCTGCTCCGGTCGATCCCGCGGCTGGACCAGAAGGGCCAGGAGCTGTACGCCATCAGGGGGCTGCCGCCCAACCTGCTGCACATCCCGCCCGGCTGCGCCTTCAACCCGCGCTGCCCGATGGCCCAGGAGATCTGCCGCGGCGAGGTACCGCCGCTGTTCGAGGTGGCCGAACACCGCGAGAGCGCCTGCTACTTCTGGAAGGAGACGCTCGATGCGCGCTGAACCGGGGGGCATCCGCGCGGGCGGCGAACCCATTCTGGAGGTGATCGACCTCGTCAAGCACTACCCGCTGACCCAGGGCATCCTGATCAAGAAGCAGGTCGGTGCGGTCAAGGCGGTCGACGGGGTCTCGTTCGAGCTGGCCGCGGGCGAGACCCTCGGCATCGTGGGGGAGTCCGGCTGCGGCAAGTCGACCGTCGCCAAGATGCTCGTCCATCTGGAACAGCCGACGTCCGGCTCGATCAAGTACAAGGGCGAGGACATCACCGAGCTGTCCGGGCGTGCACTGAAGGCCGTGCGGCGCAACATCCAGATGGTGTTCCAGGACCCCTACACCTCGCTCAATCCGCGGATGACGGTCGGCGACATCATCGGGGAGCCGTACGAGATCCACCCCGAGGTCGCGCCCAAGGGCGAGTGGCGGCGCAAGGTGCAGGACCTGCTCGATGTCGTCGGCCTCAACCCGGAGTACATCAACCGCTATCCGCACCAGTTCTCCGGCGGCCAGCGCCAGCGGATCGGCATCGCGCGCGGGCTGGCCCTCAACCCCGAGATCATCGTCGCCGACGAACCGGTCTCGGCCCTCGACGTCTCCGTACAGGCACAGGTCATCAACCTGCTCGACCGGCTGCAGGCGGAGTTCAACCTGAGTTTCGTCTTCATCGCGCACGACCTCTCGATCGTTCGGCACATCTCCGACCGGGTCGGCGTGATGTATCTGGGCCGGCTCGCCGAGATCGGTACGGACGAGCAGATCTACGATCACCCCACGCACCCGTACACCCAGGCACTGCTGTCCGCCGTGCCGGTGCCGGACCCGATGGCGCGCGAGCACCGCGAGCGGATCATCCTGCACGGCGACGTGCCGTCCCCGGCGAATCCGCCGTCCGGCTGCCGCTTCCGTACCCGCTGCTGGAAGGCGCAGGAGCGGTGCGAGCTCGAGGTGCCGCTGCTCGCGGTCCCGGCGGTCTTCCGGCTGACGGACACCCCGGCCGCACACGATTCGGCGTGCCACTTCGCGGAGGAGAAGCAGGTGGTTCCGCCGGAGGGGCTGCTGGAGACGCCGGTGACGGAGCCGGTGGAGCCCGGGGAACCGGGCGGGCCGGAGGAGCCCGCTGCACCCGACGACGGTACGGGCGGGGGCGACGGACCGCCGCCCCCGCCCGGAGGCGCCCAACTGGGCTGACCGTTGCCGGGAACCACCCCGGATTCGTTAACGCGCGGGCAACTTGACCGTCGCAGGTCCGATATACGAACGCGCCAGCATGGACAACGTACGGCCGTGCGGGTGCCGTGAACCGGTCGGGGGGCTGTCATGTCCCTCCGGCCGGTTACCCGTTTCAACCGGGGTTCCGGCGTCCCCCTTGTCGGGTGACCGGACCCGGTGGAATATCGCAGGCGTGATACTCACGCGCGGGACAAGAGCCACCGGTGCCGTCCTGTGTGCTGTGCTCGCGGTGACCGTCGCGGGCTGGCTCGTGCGGGATGTCAGGGCCGTCGGGGATCCCGGCGAACTGTGGCGGTACTGGGCCGGCTACGTCGACGCCCGACCGAAAGTCGGGCCCGCCACGTCGGCGATCGATGTGGCGATGCTCGTGGTGTACGTGGTCGCCGCGGTCGCCGCAGTGCGGTCCACGGTGGCCGCGGCCGCCCTGGTCGCCACCGGAGTGACCACTCTCGCGGTGCGACTGCCCGGGCTCTGGAACATCGGCGCCGACGGGATGGACACCGATTCCCCGACGAGCTCCGGACCCGCGCCCTGATCTGCGCCTTCGTGGCGCTCGCGGCCGGGTCGGCGCTGATCGTCACCGCGGGGGCGGGCCGCAGACCGCCGCGAGACTTCCACGAGCAGCCGCCCACCCGGCCCGGCCGGGGCGCCTCCGTCACGACGTTCCTGCTGCTGGGAGCCTCGGGAGCGGTCGTGATCGCCTGGGAGATCCGCCAGGCCGTCACGTACCCGTCCAGGTACCCCGAGTGGTTCGTGGGCGGGGGTACTGACGTGGTTCTTCGAAACGATCGCGGGAGCGGTGGTGCTGTCGGCCCTGGCCCGCAGAGGCTTCCCCGACAACACCCCGCCCCCACTCCCCAGGACCAGCGCTACGGCCACCCGCAGCCCGGCGTGTTCGGGCCCCCGCCGCCCTCCCGGCCCCCACCGGGCTGGTAGGGCCCGCCCCGGTCGGCGGAAGCCGTCTAGGGCGCCCCCAGGCCTTTGAGGCTCCTTCGAGGCCATGGGGGGAGACCGAGGACAGGGCGCCTCGCCGGGCGCCCGGGCCCCTACCTGTCCAGCCCCAGCGCCCGCTTCAGGAAGTCCACCTGCAACAGGAGCAGATTCTCCGCAACCTGCTCCTGCGGGGTCATGTGCGTCACCCCGCTCAGCGGCAGCACCTCGTGCGGCCGCCCTGCCGAGAGCAGCGCCGACGACAGTCGCAGCGAGTGCGCGACCACCACGTTGTCGTCCGCCAGCCCGTGAATGATCATCATCGGCCGGACCTGGTCCGCGGCCTCGGACAGCCCCTCGTCGGTGAGGAGCGAGTTGTACGCGTACACCTCGGGCTGTGTCGTCGGGTCACCGAGATAGCGCTCGGTGTAGTGGGTGTCGTACAGCCGCAGGTCGGTCACCGGAGCTCCCACGACGGCCGCGTGGAAGACGTCGGGCCGTCGCAGCACGGCCATGCCCGCGAGGTAGCCGCCGTACGACCAGCCGCGGATCGCCACCTTGGAGAGATCCAGCGGGAACCTTTCGGCGAGTGCGTGCACCGCCTCCACCTGGTCGTCCAGAGTGAGGACCAGGTTGTCCCTGATCGCCTTCTCCCAGGCGGGGGAGCGCCCCGGAGTGCCGCGGCCGTCCGCGACGACCACCGCGAAGCCCTGGTCGGCGAACCACTGCGAGGTGAGGTGAGGATGGTGCGCGGCGACGACCCGTCGCGCGTGCGGTCCACCGTACGGATCCATCAGGACCGGAAGCGGACCATCCGACTCCTGATAGCCGGTGGGGAGCAGTACGGCGCACGGAATCCGCTGTGCGCCCCCCTCGGTGAACTGCACCCGGGCCGTGAGAACCGGCTCCTCCGCGTGGTTCGCGACCGTCGCGACCTGCTTGCCGCTCCGGAGCACCCGCACCTCCGTGCCGGGCCGCTCCGGCGACGCCGAGACCAGCACGGTCACCTCGCCCGCCCGGACCGCCGAGTGCACCCCCGCGCCCTCGGAGACCCGCTCCACGCCCAGCTCGTTGACCCGGTAGACATGGCTCTGCCCGATCTCCGGCTCCGTCGCGTCCTCGCCCGCCGAAGCCGACACCAGGACGTCCGACTCACCGATGTCCAGGACCGCCTGGATCTGCAACTGCGCCCCGGTCAGCGGCCGGTCGCCCACGGCGAGGACCCGCGCCCCGCCCTCGTCCACGATCCGCACGAGCCGCCCGTCCGGCGCCCACGCGGGCACCCCGGGGAACAGGTCCAGCCACACCGGGTCCTCGTCGACATGAACCGTCCGCGTCGCACCGCTCTCCGTGTCCACCGCGAGGAAGAGCTGACTGCGCTGGTCACGGGCCTGCACCAGGATCAGCGGGGCGCCGTCGGACGACCAGTGCACCTGCGCCAGATACGGATACCGGGCCCGGTCCCACACCACTTCGGTACGGGCCCCGTCCAGGTCCGTCACCAGGAGCCGCACCTCCGCGTTGGGCGTCCCCGCCGCCGGGTACGCGACCTCGGCGGGCTTGCGGTCCGGGTGCGCGGGGTCGGCGATCCACCACCGCTTCACCGCACTGTCGTCGACCCGTGCGACCAGCAGACGGTCCGACTCCGGCGACCACCAGAAGCCGCGCGAGCGCTGCATCTCCTCGGCCGCGATGAACTCCGCGAGACCGTACGAGATGTGCGCGCCCTCCGGCTCCGCCAGCGCCCGGTCCCCGTCGCCCTCCGCCCCCACGACGCGCAGTGCGCCCTTCGACACGTACGCGACATGGCGCCCGTCGGGCGACGGACGCGGGTCCAGCACCGGACCCGGTACCGGCAGCGCGTGGGCCGTCCCGGCGCGCAACTCGGCGACGTACACCTTCCCGGAGAGCGCGAACGCCGCCAACTCGGCCGCGGAGTCGACCGCGTAGCCGACGATCCCCGCAGACCCCTCGCGGCTCCGCTCGCGCCGTGCGCGCTCCTGCGCGGACAGCTTCTCCGCCGAACCGCCCAGCAGCGCCTCGGGGTCGGCGACGACCCGCTCCTTCGGCGTGGAGCCGTCCGCCAGGTCCAGCACCCAGAGCCGGTTGGTCCGGTCCGTGCCGGAGGCCGACCGGAGGAAGATCACCCGCTCCCCGTCCGGTGAGACGGTGAACGCACGCGGAGCGCCGAGGGTGAACCGCTGCGTTCTGGCGTGCTGACGGGGAAACGAGAGCTTCTGCGAGGTCATACCCCCGAACCCTAGGGCCTGATCGGAGGGTGCGGGGAATCGGACATAGCGCCCGACCGCCCGGTCGTGCGCCCCTTGTGCTGCTGTGCCCCGATCAATGCGGTGGCACGGATAGTTATGATCCGTAGCGCTCGGTGGGTATGAACCTGCTGGCTCCATGTGTGCTGCCCGTCCCGACCGTACTGATGGAGGTGAACCGCCGTGGCACTCTCGATTTCGGCGGTGGTGCTGCTGGCGATCGTCGTCTTCCTGCTGATCCGGAAATCCGGACTGAAGGGCGGACATGCGGTGGTCTGCATGCTGCTCGGTTTCTATCTCGCAAGTTCGTCCATCGCACCCACCATCTCGGAGGTGACCACGAATGTTGCCGGCATGATCGGCGGCATCAAGTTCTGATCCGGGGTCTGTCTTTCGGGTGCCCAACCCTCTCCGCGGTCGGCCCGCAGGGCAGTCGGCTCGTAGGGTGGGTCCCATGACGGACCTTCCCGGCCGTCGTCTGCTCCTGGTGCATGCGCACCCCGACGACGAGTCGATCAACAACGGCGCCACCATGGCCCTGTACGCGGCCCAGGGCGCCCAGGTCACCCTGGTGACCTGTACGCGCGGCGAGGAGGGCGAGGTCATCCCGCCCGAACTCGCCCATCTCGCGGCCGACCGGGACGACACCCTGGGCGACCACCGCATCGGTGAACTCGCCGCCGCGATGAAGGAGCTCGGGGTCACCGACCACCGAATCCTCGGCGGACCCGGCCGGTTCCGCGACTCCGGAATGATGGGCGCCGAGCAGAACCACCGCCCCGGCGCCTTCTGGAACACGGACGTGGACGACGCGGCCGGGTACCTCGTGGAGGTGATCCGCTCGGTACGCCCGCAGGTCCTCGTCACGTACGACCCCGACGGCGGGTACGGGCACCCCGACCACATCCAGGCGCACCGCGTCGCGATGCGTGCCGCGGACCTGGCCGCCGACCCCGCGTACCGCAGCGAGCTCGGTGCCCCGCACGCCATCGACAAGATCTACTGGAACCGGGTGCCGCGGTCCGTCGCCGAACAGGCCTTCGCACGACTGCGCGCGACGGCTCCCGACGCCTTCCCGGGGATCGCCGCGATCGACGACGTACCCGGTGTGGTGAACGACACCCGGATCACCGCGGAGATCGACGGTGCCGCCCACGCGGCGGCCAAGTCGGCGGCGATGCGGGCGCACCGCACCCAGATCGCCGTGGACGGCCCGTTCTTCGCCCTCTCGAACGATCTGGGTCAGCCCGTCTTCACCACCGAGTACTACGAGTTGGTTCGCGGAACGTCCGGAGCGCCCGCGGGTGCCCGGGAACACGATCTCTTCACGGGCGTACGGGGCGTACCGGGTACATCACGTGCGGAGGACGTGCCCGGAGCGGAGTCGGGAGCACGGACATGAGCAGTGGCAAGAAGCGTCAGCCCCGCACCGACGCCCCGACCCGGGAGCCCGTGCCCACCGGTCTCGCCGCACCCCTGAACCCGGGCCGCATCGGGGCCTACCTGGGCCTCGCGGTCCTCGGTGCGCTGGTCGGGCTCGCGGGAGCGTTCGTCCAAGCCGCCTGGTTCCCGGCCGGTTTGCTGCTCGCGCTGGTGGCCTGCGGCGGACTGTTCTACGGAGGCGGCCTGCTCATCGGGACCCAGATCGGCGCCCTCGCGCCCGCCGCGGGCTGGCTGATTTCGGTCATCGTTCTCCTCGGCGGACGGCCCGAGGGCGACTATGTCTTCGGCGACGAACTGGGCCTCACCCTTTTCATGCTGGGCGGGATGGTCGTCGCTGTGATGTGTGCCACCATGTCGCGGTCGCCCCAACAGGGCGCCGACAACGGCCGACCTGGCAAGTAAAGTGCCACGTCCGATCCCCTCATGCCCCCTGTCCGTCCGGGAGGCGCACGCCGTTTCCCCCGGTCGCGGGGAGTCTGGCGGTGGCGGCCAGTATGGTGGTTCGCGCGCCGAGCCGTCCCCTGGCCTGCGGCACGGGGGAAGTACGGGCGGCGGAGCCAATCGGGAGAACCTGCTTTGAGTCGTGAAACTGACAGTTCGTCCACCGGCCCCCAGGGGCGCGGGGGAGCCGCGTATCCCTCGGGTACGCCGCCGTACGGATCACGCCAGTATCCGTCGCTGCACCCTTCGCAGGACGCCCCGGAGGAGACCCCGGAGCCTGCGGATCCGTCTCAGTCCGAAGAGCCGAGGACCGAGACGACGCTGACGACGCGTATCCGGATCAACATCCCCGGCTCGCGGCCCATCCCGCCGGTCGTGATGCGTACGCCGGTGAGTGACGCCGACGCGGACGCCACGCGTGAGCGCACGGGCAGCACACCGCGCCCGGGCGCGCCCGCGTCCGGCGGCGCGCCGAGTGTGTCGAGCGGGCCGGGCACACCGGGCGGACCGGCCGCCGACGCGAGAGACGCGAGTGCGGACCCCAGCGCCGAGAAGCCGGCCAGGGAGAAGAGCGGCGGCGACTGGTTCGCTCCGCGCAAGGCGCCGGCGAACACGTCGGTGGTCGACGCTGCGGTCGGCCCGGCCGGCAGCGCCGCTTCCGGATCCGCCGGTGCGGGCGGGGGTACCGGATCCGGTGCTCCCACTCCACCGCGCGCCGATCTGCCGTACTTCTCGGACGGACCGCAGCGCGCCGGCGACCAGGGCGCACCCCGCCCCGGTGACGGCTCCGCGGTCCCGGGCGAGCCGCGTGCCACGCCGAATCCCGGTGTGCGTACGCCGAGCCCGTCCGGCCCCACGGCCGGCCCGGTCACCGGCACCTCGTCCCTGACCCCGAACCTCGGCGGACCGGACGGCTCCCGCCCCGGCTCCGGCCCGGCAGGTCCCGGCCCGGCAGGTCCCGGCCAGGCGCGTCCCGGCGGACCGTCCGCCCCCGGTGCTCCCGGTGGCGCACCCCCGAGGATGTCCGACGACACGGCCGTCCTCACACCGCAGTTCGCACCGCCGGGCCCCGGCAGTCATGTCTCCGGAGAGACGGTCAACAGCGGTATCCCTGTCGTCCCGCCGGAGCACCGCTCGCCGTCCGCCCCGTCCCTCTTCCCGAACACGGGCGGACCGGGCGGACCGGGCGGACCCGGTCCGCGCGCCGACCTGCCGCCCCGTAACCCGAACGACCCGATGGGCGGCGGACCGGCAGTACCGGGCGGCCCCGCCGCCCAGGCGCCCGCCCCCGTCCGCCCTGCCCCGGCCCCCGCGAAGAAGAAGGGCCGCTCGAAGCTGGTCCTGCTCGGTGCGGGCGTCGTCGTGCTGGCCGGTGTCGCGTACGGCGCGGGGCTGTTGCTGAACCACTCCGAGGTACCCAAGGGCACCACCGTCCTCGGCGTCGACATCGGGGGCGGCACGAAGGAGCAGGGCGTCGCCAGGCTGGACGCGGCTCTCGGCGAGCGCGCCAAGGCCCCTCTCCAGTTGTCCGTCGACGGCAAGAACGCGAAGCTCGCCCCGGAGAAGGCCGGTCTCGCGCTGGACAGCGTGGAGACCGTGCGCGGCGCCGCGGGCAGCGACTACAACCCGGTCTCGGTGATCGGCTCCCTCTTCGGCGCCGAGCGCAAGGCCGACCCGGTGATCCCGGTCGACGAGGAGAAGCTCGGGGTCGCGCTGACGGACCTGGCGGGTGTCTCCGGCTCCGCCAACGACGGCACGATCAAGTTCGAGCCGGGCAAGGCCGTCGCGGTCCCGGGCAAGGTGGGCAAGACACTGGACGTCAACAGGTCGATGATCTCAGTACGGGACGCGTACCGGGCCCAGGTGCAGACGGGCAAGGCCGCCACGGTCCAACTGCCGGTCACCACCCGCCAGCCCACCATCGCCCAGGCCGAACTGGACCGCGCGATGAAGGACTTCGCGAAGCCCGCGATGTCCGGCCTGATCACGATCAAGGCAGGGTCCAAGCAGATCCAGTTCGGACCGGCGAAGTCGCTGCCGCAGATCCTTTCCATGAAGGCGGTCGACGGCCGGCTGGTCGAGGTCTACAACAAGACCGCGATCGACACCCTCTGTGACGGCGTCTTCGACGGCATCATGATCACCAAGGGTGACGGCAAGAAGCACCAGCTCAGTGCGGACGACGTGGCACACGCCATGCAGACCGCGCTGCTCGGCGGGACCCCCGCCGAGCGCACCGCCACGATCGCCCTCGACGGCAACGGATAGCACCACCGAAGCACGGATCCCGATGACGCCGTCCTCCGTTCCGGGGGGCGGCGTCATGCGTAGGACATGACATCTGTCATCCCTGATTCACGACCCGTGACCCTGCCGGGCCCAGACCCCACTCCGCCAGGCTGGACGCATGACGACGACAGCCACCGAAGCCACCACCGCGCACGCCGCAGTGGTCAGCTTCGATCAGGTCAGCAAGGCGTACGGAGACGTACGCGCCGTCGACGGGCTCACCCTCGACCTGCACCCCGGCGAGACCGTGGCACTCCTCGGCCCCAACGGCGCCGGCAAGTCCTCCACCCTCGACCTGCTCCTCGGTCTGCGCACCGCGGACTCCGGCACGGTCCGGCTCTTCGGCGCGTCCCCGCAGGAGGCGATCGCCAAGGGCCGGGTCGGCGCGATGCTGCAGACCGGTGGCCTGATGGAGGACGTCACCGTCGAGGAGATCGTCCGGCTCACCTGTGATCTGCACCCGCGGCCGCATCCGGTCGGCGACGTGCTGGCTCGCGCGGGCATCACGTCGATCGCCGGACGGATGGTCGACAAACTCTCCGGAGGCCAGGAGCAGCGCGTACGGTTCGCGCTCGCCACCGCCGGGGCCAATGACCTGATCGTCCTCGACGAGCCGACCACCGGTATGGACGTCACCGCCCGCCAGGCGTTCTGGGCCACCATGCGCGAACAGACCGAGCAGGGCCGTAGCGTCCTGTTCGCCACCCACTACCTCGAAGAGGCCGACGCGATCGCCGACCGCGTCCTCGTCCTCCACAAGGGCCGGCTCCTCGCCGACGGCACCGCCGCCGAGATCAAGGCGAAGGCCGGAGCCCGCCGGATCTCGTTCGAACTGGAGGGCGCGGTCGACGAATCGGCCCTGCGCGGCCTGCCGTTCCTGTCCGCGCTCGACATCGGCGGCAACCGGGTCCGTATCCAGTCGCACAACGCCGACGCGACCGTCCACGCGGTCTACGCGCTCGGCCTCTACCCGCGCGAACTCGAAGTCGCAGGACTCGGCCTGGAGCAGGCCTTCGTCGCCATCACCGAGGCCGAGGAGGCCAGGACCGCATGCTGAATTTCTTCTCGTGGGCGCTCATCAAGCTCGAAGTGACCCGCACCCTGCGGAACAAGAAGTTCATGTTCTTCTCGATCATCTATCCGTCGTTCATCTACCTGCTGATCTCCGGCACCCGGAACACCACCGACAGGGTCCCGCACACCGATCTGACCCTGCAGGCTTTCTTCATGGTCTCGATGGCCTCCTTCGGCGCGCTGACCGCTGTCCTCATGGGCAACAGCGAGCGCATCGCGAAGGAGCGCGAGAAGGGCTGGGTCCGCCAGCTGCGCCTGACCGCGCTGCCCAGCCGCGGCTACGTCCTGGCGAAGATCGCCAGCGCCGCGATGGTCACTCTGCCCTGCATCGTGGTCGTGTTCCTGGTCGCCGCCGTCGTCAAGCATGTACGGATGGAGACCTGGCAGTGGTTCGCGCTGGTCGGGGTCATCTGGGCAGGCTCGCTGGTCTTCGCCGCGCTCGGGGTCGCCATCGGCTATGTCGCCAGCGGGGACGCGGTCCGCCCGATCACCATGATCATCTATTTCGGTCTGTCGATCCTCGGAGGTCTGTGGATGCCGAGCGCGACCTTCCCGCAGTGGCTCCAGAACATCTCCGAGTGGCTGCCCACCCACGCGTACGCCGCACTCGGCCAGGCCGTCGAGATGGGCGGCTCGCCGCACACCAAGGACATCGCCATCCTCTGCGTCTACTTCCTGCTCTTCGCGGGCGGCGCGGCCTGGCTCTACCGGAAGGACACCCTGAAGGCGTGAACGACGACGAGACGTTCGTGGGGATCGGGCGCCCGCCGACCAAGCGCCGTCAGGTGGGCGTCAAGCTGCTCTGGATCGGCATCTGGCTCGCGTTCATGAGCGCCCCGGTCAAGGACCTCACCGACGGCAACCACACCCCGTGGGCCTCCACGCTGGGCGCTCTCGGTCTGGTGGTCTTCGTCGGGACGTACCTGGTCCTGGTCTTCCGCCACACCTCGAAGGCGCTGGAACGCCGCCGGGTCGGGGTGACGATCGCCTTCCTCGGCGCCCTGGCAGTCGTCCTCTCCCTGACGCTGGGCACCTCCTGGCTGGTCCTCTTCGTGTACGTCTCCGTCACCGTCGGGGCCACGCTCCCCGTGCGGACCGCCGGGTGGCTGATCCCCGTCGTCACCGCCGTACTCGTCGGCATCGGTCTGACCGGCGACCACCCGCGTGATGTCCTCACCGCCCTGGTCTTCCCCGCACTGCTCGGAGGGTTCGCCATGACCGGCGTACGGCAGATGATCCGTACGACGATCGAGCTGCGCGAGGCCCGCGCCACCGTCGCCCAGCTCGCCGCCAACGAGGAGCGGCTGCGGCTCGCCCGCGATCTGCACGACCTGCTCGGCCACTCCCTGTCCCTGATCACGCTCAAGAGCGAGCTGGCGGGGCGGATGCTCCCCGACCACCCCGACCAGGCGGCGCTCCAGGTCGCCGACATCGAACAGGTCAGCCGCCAGGCGCTGGTGGACGTACGCGGTGCGGTCACCGGTTACCGGCGACCCACGCTCCTCGGCGAACTGGCCGGGGCCCGTACCGCACTCGCCGCCGCGGGCATCACCGCCGACATCCCGACCGACGCCCCCGACGAACTCCCCGAGAAGCCGGAGGAGGTCCTCGCCTGGGCGCTGCGGGAAGCCGTCACCAATGTCGTACGCCACAGCGGCGCCCACCGCTGCACGGTCACCCTCACCCTCCGCCAGACGCTCGACGGCCGGGTCCTCGAACTCACGGTGACGGACGACGGCCGGGGCGGCTCCGGCACGAAGGCGGGCAACGGCCTCACCGGCATCAGCGAACGACTTGCCACGGTCGACGGCACGCTCACCACCCGGGCCACCGGTTCCGGTTCCGGTTCCGGTAAAGGCTTCATCCTCACCCTCAGTGTTCCGCTCGGAACCGGCCTAGGATCCGGTGAATGAGCATGATCCGACTCCTCCTTGCCGAGGACCAGTCCATGGTGCGTGAGGCCCTCGCGGCGCTGCTCGGCCTGGAACCCGACATCGAGGTGGTGGCCCAGGTCGCCCGGGGTGACGAGGTCCTCGCGGCGGCCCGCGAGAACGCCGTCGATGTCGCCCTCCTCGACATCGAGATGCCGGGAATGACCGGCATCGAAGCGGCGGGCGTGCTGCGCCGCGAACTCCCGGCCGTGAAGGTCGTCGTCGTCACGACCTTCGGCCGCCCCGGTTATCTGCGCCGGGCGATGGAGTCGGGCGCGGACGCGTTCCTGGTGAAGGACGCCCCGGCGTCCCAACTCGCGGAAGCTGTAAGGAAGGTGCTCGCCGGCGAACGCGTTATCGACCCGACCCTGGCGGCCGCCGCGCTCGCCGACGGCGCGAGCCCACTGACCGAACGAGAACGCGACGTGCTGCGCACGGCGGCCGACGGTTCCACCAACGCGGAGATCGCCACATCCCTGCATCTCTCGCAGGGCACGGTCCGCAACTACCTGTCCACGGCGATCCAGAAGACGGCGGCACGCAACAGGGCGGAAGCGGTGCGCATCGCGAGCGAGAAGGGCTGGCTGTAGCGTCCGCCCCGGGAGGGCGGCAGCACCTGCCGAGGTGGAGGGGCGCGCCCTCGCGGATGGGGTGGCGGCGGACCGCGCGGCCGCCGAGGCGTTCTTCTCCGGGCCCGGACCGCTGGAGGGCCTGCCCCGGGGCCCCTCCTGACGGGGCGAGGGAGAGACAGCTCTCGAGGCCGCCCTGACCTGGACACATTCCGGTTTCGCAGGACCAGCGAAGCTGGCACACTCCTGCTCCATGACGACGGGACGGAGCGCGGGCGTGAACCTGCGCGTCGGTGCGGAGGACACGGAGCTCTCCGCCCGGCTGAGCGAAGAGCTGACCGCCTTCAACAACAACGCGACGGGCGCCCACGACGACCGGGGGCTCTCGGTGCGGGTCGCCGACGAGGCGGGTGACCTGGTGGCGGGGCTGGTCGGCTGGACCTGGGGCGGGTGCGCCGGGATCTCCGAGGTGTGGGTACGGGCCGACCGGCGTCACGAGGGGTGGGGCGCCCGGTTGGTGCGAGCAGCTGAGGACGAGGCTCTGGCGCGCGGCTGCACCTCCGTGATCGTTTCGTCGATGTCCTTCCAGGCGCCCGGTTTCTACCTCCGGCAGGGCTATCTGGAGACCGGCAGTGGCGGTGGGATCCCGGGCGGCCATACCCGTCATCACTTCTTCAAGGAGTTGGAACGGAGGGAGAACGTCCGTTAGTTCAGGTCGTTCAGGCGCGCGTTGCCTTGTCGAGGTGGGCGAACACCACCACGTTGTCCTTGTAGTCCTTGGCCTTCCTGTCGTAGTTGCCGCCGCACGTGATCAGGCGGAGCTGGGCGGACGGGGTGTCGGCGTACACCCGCTTGTCGGGGAAGTTCGCCTTGCTGAAGGTCTCCACCGAGTCGACCTTGAACGAGGCGACGCTGCCGTCCGCCCTCGTGATGTCGACCGTGGCGCCCGGCTTCAGGAACTGGAGCTGCAGGAACACCGCAGGGCCGGTCGTCGTATCGACGTGACCCGCGACGATGGACGCGCCCCGCTCACCGGGCGTCGCGCCGTCCTTGAACCAGCCGACCAGGTTCTTGTCGTTGGGCGGTGGGGCGTTGAGCTGTCCGGTCGGGCCGATGGACAGGGGGGTGAAGGGGGCGTCGACGGCGATCATCGGGATCCGGAGCCGCTTCGGCTCGGAGTGGGGCATGGACAGCCCCGGGAGGGAAGCGGAGGCCGAGGGAGCGGCGGAAGCAGTGGGGGCGGCGGGTGCGGGGGCCCCGGGAACACCGGGCCCGGGGACGGCGGGTGCGAGCACCGCGGGGGTGGTCAACGGCTTGTTGTCGTCCGAGACACCGAGGGAGTTGTAGATCAGGAGCAGGCCCAGCCCTGCCGCTGCCGCGGGCCAGAGCAGGGCGCGGCCGATGGCGGGGGAGCCAGGCCGGGAGGGGGGCGAATCGGATGACTGCGGGGCGGCCATGGGGGAGTGCCTTTCTTCTGTTCTTTTTGTGGCACCTGTCGGTTGGTGCTCGGCCGGTCAGCGAAACCGGGAAACGCAGCCGCCGCGGTCGCCGCCCCGCGGGGCGGCGACCGCGACAGCTGCGCGGCCGGTCAGCGGTTCAGTTCGTTCAGGCCACCGCGCCGCCCGTGGCCTGACGGCGGCGCACCTTGTACGCACCGACGCCGAGCCCACCGATGAGCAGCGCCGAACCGGCGGCCAGACCGCCACCGGTCATGGCGGTCCCGCCGCCACCGGTGTGGACGCCACCGCGGGGCTTGCCGCCCTGGTCGCCACCCCTGCCGCCGCCGTAGCCGCCCTCCTCGTCACCGCCGCCGCCGTAGCCGCCCTCGTCGTCACCGCCGCCGTCGCCGTAGCCGCCCTTCTTCGAGTGGTCGTCGGAGTCGTTGCCGGGCTGCCACTCCTTGGCCACGGTCATGGCCATGGCGCCGCCACCGGTGTGGACGCCGCCGCGGGGCTTGTCGCCCTTGTTGCCGTGGTGGCCCTTGTTGCCGTGCTCGCCCTCGTCGTCGCCGTGGTGGCCCTTCTTGCCGTGCTCGCCCTCGTCGTCGCCGTGGTGGCCCTTCTTGCCGTGCTCGCCCTCGTCGTCGCCGTGGTGGCCCTTCTTGCCGTGCTCGCCCTCG
>NZ_JBFAJH010000028.1:86403-91422 GCF_040655115.1 Streptomyces atratus
CGTCGTCGCCGTGGTCGTCGCCGTAGCCGCCCTCGTCGTCACCGCCGTCGTCGCCGTAGCCGCCCTCGTCGCCGCCGTCCTTCTTCGAGTGGTCGTCGGAGTCGTTGCCGGGCTGCCACTCCTTGGCCACGGTCATGGCCATGGCGCCGCCACCGGTGTGGACGCCGCCGCGGGGCTTGTCGCCCTTGTTGCCGTGGTGGCCCTTTTCGCCGCGTTCGCCCTCGTCGCCGTGGTGGCCCTTTTCGCCGCGTTCGCCCTTCTCGCCGTGGTGGCCCTTTTCGCCGCGTTCGCCCTTCTCGCCGTGGTGGCCCTTCTCGCCGTGTTCGCCCTTGTCGCCGTGGTGGCCTTTTTCCCCGTGTTCGCCCTTGTCGCCGTGGTGGCCCTTTTCGCCGCGGTCGTCGCCGCGGTCGTCGTTGCCGTAGGAGTCGCCGCGGTCGTCGCCGCGGTCGTCGTTGCCGTAGGAGTCGCCGCGGTCGTCGCCGCGGTCGTCGTTGCCGTAGGAGTCGCCGCCGTGGTCGTCGCTGCTGGAGGAGGAGCCGCCGTCCCAGTCATCGGTCAGCGTGATGGCATGGGCAGCAGGAGTGGTGATGGCGAGGACCGCGGTGATCGCGGCCGAAGCGAACAGTGTGCGGGCAGAGCGCATCTGAACACATTCCTTTCGACGCGACTGCGATGAGTGACGGACTGCCGACTCAAGGTGGCGCAGTTGCGACGTGATCCACCGTTAACCGGAATGCGACTCGACGCCATCGGGAAGCTGTGCATTGGAGCTACGCCGTGGGCCCTTCGGGTGGTGAATTTCCGATAATCACCCATCGGACTGCATAGCGTGGCGTAACGAGGTTTGGCGCCGCGGACCCACCCGTTTGCTGACGCTTCCTCATGGTGATGCGCCATGCGTTCGGGGACGCCGGGGGCCCTCGCGTTTACCTCGAACTCGCTTGTAGAGTTGGCTGGTTGGCGGCGTCCTGTACGCACGTGATCACCTGGCGGCGTCCTCCGCGTCACTCAAGAGGCCCTACAGGGCCGGTGTGAGGAGTGGCGCGTGTGGCACGCAGAAGGGACCACGCGCCCCCTCGGGCGGCCCTCGGGCCTGTGCGGCCGTTCCGACCCGATCCAGGGCACCCTTGGCAGCCACCCACCACCGCCCGCAGGGAGCCGGACGCCGTGATGCTCGACGCCGAGACGCTCGCCGACCGCCACGAGGAGCGCGAGGTCCGTACGAACGGCGGCTCCCCTCGCCTGACCGCGACCGCTTCAAGCCCGCCCGGCGAACATGTCGAGCCCGCCGGGCGGCTATTCCGGCCCGGCCCGCCATCGAGGACGGAACGTCCACCGGACGACCCCGCTCCCCACGCCCCCGTACCTCTAATTCAGCAAGGCCCGCGCAGCCCGTGCCCGCCCCCGGATCATCTCCGCCGCCGTCGGCTCCACCGTTTCCACCAGCTCCGCGTACTCCTCCATCTCCTCCGCCCCGCGGAGGAACTCCCCGGCCTGTACGAGCAGTTGTGCCCGCTCGTAGCGCAGCCGCGCCGGATGCGAGGGCAGCAGCAGCGACAGGTCCACCGCCCACAGCGCCACCCGTGCGCACTCCGGACGGGCCGCCGCCCACGCCCTGATGTTGTTCAGGATCCGCAGCACGATCTCCAGCGGCCGGGCCGGCACCAGCATCGATGGCACGAGCGGCGCACCGGTCGCCCCCGTCACCAGCAGTTTCGCGTCCTGGCCGGTGATCGGCCGGCCACCGGCGAACGGGTCGGCCAGCACCTGCTCCGCCGGATCGCCGAACCCGACGACGAAATGACCCGGCAGCGCCACCCCGTACACCGGCGCGCCCGCCCGCCGCGCCACCTCGATCCACACCACCGACAGCAGGATCGGCAGCCCGCGCCGGCGCCGCAGCACCTCGTGCAGCAGCGACGACTGCAGCCGCTGGTAGTCCGCCGACGAGCCCTCGAACCCGCACCGTTCGCCGAGCAGTCCGGCCAGCGCCGAGGCCCAGGCGCGTCCGCCCCGTACCCCGTACGGAAGCAGTCCCGCCAGCCGGTCCAGTTCGATCTGTGCAGCGTCGATCCCGTCCGCGTCCAGCGCCGGGTCGGCCTCCGCGGCCAGCAGCAGACAGAGCAGAGCGAGGTCGGGGCGTTCGGCGCGTGCCTCCTCGGCGAACTGCTGCCGTGGGTTCAGCCCTCGGTTCATGGGGGACACGCTCCTGTCCCTACGCTGCCCGGAAGTGGTGGTACAGGTGATGGGTCACGAACCCCATCCCGTCGTACAGCGCACGCGCCTCCTCATTGTCCGCCTCCACCTGCAGCCACGCCGCCGACGCACCCTCGTCCAGGGCCTGCCGGGCCAGCGCGGCCATGACGGCCGTGGCGAGGCCCCGCCGCCGGTACGCGGCATCGACCTCGACGGCCATGAAGCCCGCCCAGCGCCCGTCCACGACACACCGTCCGATCGCGGCAGGCGCGTCGCCCGCCGCGTCACCCGGCACGGTCGCGAACCACACCGAGGGCCCGCTGCCCAGCACCTTCAGCACATGCGGGCCCGGGGTGTCGAAGCGCTGGTACCGGGAGAGCCACGCCTCGTCGATCCCCCGGCTCAGCCGCACCCGCGCGACGTCCGCGTCCAGATCGCCGATCGGCGCCAGAGCCGCGATCCGTACCTGCGCCGTGACCTCGCGCCGCCACCCGTGCTCCTCCAGCTCCGCGCACAGCTTCTCCTGTGTGCCCTCCGCGCCCGTCGCGGTCTGGATGTACGCGGGCAGCCCGCGGTCCTCGTACCAGCGCTCCACCCGCGCGAGCGCCTCGCCGAGCGGCACCCCCGGATCGCCGAGCGGCAGTACGGAGTTGGCGCGGCGGGTGAACCCCTCCGCCGCGCGCAGCCGCCAGTCGCCGAGCGGTTCGCTCTCCACCGGCTGCCAGGCGCGGGCACAGACGTGGGCGAGTTCGGCGAACGTGGCCGACGGACCCCGGCGCCGGGCCGGCGCGGAGGGGACGACCTTGCCCGCCACCAGCGAGGATTCCGCGATGTGGACGGATTCACCGCTCTTCGGTGTGATCGACAGCACATGATTGTTCCAGGATGTGAGAACCCCTACGGTGTCGGTGAACTGCCGGCCCGCCGCGTCGTCCTCGAAACGACGCCGGACTGATACCCGTTTGCCCACGTCAGCCGGGGTAATCCGGACCTCAGCCCGTCCGCCGATGGTGAATTCCACAGCTCTCTCCGCCCCTCCTGTTCGGTTCGTGCCCAGGAACGGAGATACTAGGTGCGGGCATCGACGACGCCGCGCTCCCGCGCGAGAGCCAACGCCCTACCGAGGAGGAACGACAGCGTGACCTACGTCATCGCGCAGCCTTGTGTCGACGTAAAGGACAAGGCCTGCATCGAAGAGTGCCCCGTCGACTGCATCTACGAGGGCCAGCGGTCCTTGTACATCCACCCGGACGAATGCGTCGACTGTGGAGCCTGTGAGCCGGTCTGCCCGGTCGAGGCGATCTTCTACGAGGACGACACCCCGGAGGAGTGGAAGGACTACTACAAGGCGAACGTCGAGTTCTTCGACGACCTCGGTTCGCCGGGTGGTGCCTCCAAGCTGGGTCTGATCGAGCGCGACCACCCGTTCATCGCAGCATTGCCGCCGCAGAACCAGTAATCAGCGGCCGGCACGTGCGCCGCCCCGGTCCCGTACGGCTCGTCACCGTGCGGGGCCGAGGTGTTTTCCGGTCCGGGCCGCAGGCAGGCCCGGCACCGGACAAAATCACCCGAACCATCCTCGTCACCCTCGTACGAGAAAGCAGAGATCCGTGTCCGCAGCAGTCTCCTCCCGCCTCCCGGTCTTCCCCTGGGACAAGCTCGCGCCCTACAAGTCGACCGCTGCGGCCCACCCGGACGGCATCGTCGATCTTTCCGTCGGCACGCCCGTCGACCCCGTGCCGGAGCTGATCCAGCAGGCGCTCGTCGCCGCCGCGGACAGCCCCGGGTATCCGACGGTGTGGGGGACGACCGAACTCCGCGACGCCCTCACGGGCTGGGTGGAGCGGAGGCTCGGCGCGGTCTCCGTGGCGCACGAGAACGTGCTGCCGGTCGTCGGCTCCAAGGAACTCGTCGCCTGGCTGCCGACCCAGCTCGGTCTCGGCGCGGGCGACAAGGTGGCGTACCCGCGGCTCGCCTACCCGACGTACGAGGTGGGTGCCCGGCTCTGCGGCGCCGAGCCCGTCGTCTACGACGACCCCACCGAGCTCGATCCGGCCGGACTCAAGCTGCTCTGGCTGAACTCGCCGTCCAACCCCACCGGCCGGGTCCTGTCCAAGGACGAGCTGATCCGGATCGTCGCCTGGGCGCGCGAGCACGACGTGCTGGTCTTCAGCGACGAGTGCTACCTCGAGCTCGGCTGGGAGGCCGAGCCGGTCTCCGTGCTCCACCCCGACGTCTGCGGCGGCACGTACGAGGGCATCGTCGCAGTCCACTCCCTCTCCAAGCGTTCCAACCTCGCCGGATACCGCGCGGCGTTCATCGCGGGCGACGCGGCTGTCCTCGGCGAACTGCTGCTGATCCGCAAGCACGGCGGGATGATGACGCCCGCCCCGGTCCAGGCCGCCACCGTCGCGGCGCTTGGCGACGACACACACGTGGCTGAGCAGCGGACCAGGTACGCGGACCGGCGCAGCGCGCTGCGGGGGGCGCTGGAGGCCCACGGTTTCCGGATCGAGCACAGCGAGGCGAGCCTCTACCTGTGGGCGACCCGCGACGAACCGTGCTGGGACACCGTGGCGTACCTCGCGGAGCTCGGCATCCTGGTGGCACCGGGCGACTTCTACGGACAGGCGGGCGACCACTTCGTCCGGGTGGCGTTCACGGCGACGGACGAGCGTGTGGCAGCCGCGGTCAAGCGGCTGTCCTGACCGGTACCGGACATGCGCGAGGGCCTGGTGCGCACCTTCGCCTGGGTGGTGCTGCTCCAGGACAGCGGCGTGGTCAACCAGCTCCTCGGCACCGTTGGGCTGGGCCCACTGCAGC
>NZ_JBFAJH010000029.1:0-91162 GCF_040655115.1 Streptomyces atratus
GTCCGCGGCCGCTCCCAGGTCTCCGTGCGCGGTGTGCGCCCGCGATCCCGGCCCTACGGGGACGGGCCGCGGAGCACGTGCTCCGCGGCCCTTCCCCGTACGGCCGGACTGCCTCAGACGGTCGTGATGACCTCGTCGTAGGCGAGACGCGGCAGACGCGGGAACCAGGCGTCCTCGCCCGGCTTGCCGATGTTGACGACCATCAGCAGGCTGTGGTCGCCGTCCAGGAACTCCTTCTCGATGCCCGAGGCGTCGAAGCCGGTCATCGGGCCGGCGGCCAGGCCGGCGGCGCGGACGCCGATGATGAAGTACGCGGCCTGCAGGGCGGCGTTCAGCGCGGCGGACGACTCGCGGACCGGGCGCTCGGAGAAGAACGCGTCCTTGGCCTGCGGGAAGTGCGGCATCAGGGCCGGGAGCTCCTCGTGGAACTCGTTGTCGGCGGCCAGGATCGCGACCAGCGGGGCGGTGGAGGTCTTCGGCTGGTTGCCCTCGGCCATGTGCTTCACGAGGCGCGCGCGGGCGTCGTCGGAGCGGACCAGGACGACGCGCAGCGGCGACTGGTTGAAGGCGGTGGGGCCGTACTTGACCAGGTCGTAGATCGCCTGGATCTGCTCCTCGGAGACCGGCTCGTCGGTGAAGGTGTTGGCGGTGCGGGCCTCGCGGAAGAGGAGGTCCTGGGCAGCGGGGTCAAGGGCGAGGGACATCTCGGTCATTACCTTCCGAACGAACAGCGGATCAAGCGATACGGCGACCGTAACCGAGAGGTAGGTTAACTTTCAACTAAAACCTGACCTGAGTGATCCACTCCACAAACGTGTGCGAAGTGCACCCGGCCGCCCCGACTTCTGACGAGGCGCACAACCACCGGGCGCGCCGGATCTATTCCGGGACCGGGCTCAGCCCGCGTCGCCCTGCTCGTCCGGCTGGTCCTTCCCGGGCTGGGCGAGCACCTCGTCCAGCCGGGCCCGCGCACCCTGCAGCCAGTGCCGGCACACCCGGGCCAGCTCCTCACCGCGCTCCCACAGCGCGAGGGACTCCTCCAGCGTCGTGCCGCCCGCCTCCAGGCGTCGCACGACCTCGATCAGCTCGTCCCGCGCCTGCTCGTACCCGAGCGTGTCCGTGGCGGCAGGTGCCGTTGTCGCGTCGTCCGTCATGTGAGCCACCCTATGTGTGAGGTACGACAACCAGGTCCGAGCCGAAACGGCGCCGCAGTGTGTACGTCACTCGGCCACCCGCACGGTGAACTCGCCCTCCGACACCCGCGCCCGCAGCTCGTCGCCCGGCGCCCCGGCGTCCGCGGGGGAGCGGACCACATGACCGTCCGGCCGCTGCAGCACCGCGTAGCCGCGCTCCAGCGTCGCCGCGGGCGACAGCGCGACCACCCGCGCCCGGGTGTGCGCGAGCTCCGAGTCCGCCCGGTCCAGGAGATGGCCCAGCACCCGGCGGCTCCGCCCGGTCAGCGCGTCGATCTCCGCCGCACGCTCGTCCACCATCCGCTGCGGCTGCTGCATGGAGGGCCGGCCGAGCGCATGGGCCAGTCCCCGCTCCTCCCGGTCGAGCAGCCCCCGTACGGTCCGCAGCGCCCGGTCCCGCAGCTGCTGCACCCGGTCCAGTTCCTCGCCCACGTCCGGCACGACCTTCTTCGCCGCGTCCGTCGGCGTGGACGCCCGTAGATCCGCGACCAGGTCGAGCAGCGGGGAGTCCGGTTCGTGCCCGATCGCGGACACCACCGGCTTGCGGCACCCGGCGACCGTACGGATGAGCTGCTCGTCCGAGAACGGCAGCAGATCCTCCACACTGCCGCCGCCGCGCGCCACGATGATCACGTCGACATCCGGCAGGTCGTCCAGCTCCTTCACCGCCTGGACCACCTGGTTCACCGCGTGCACGCCCTGCACCGCGGTGTTGCGCACCTCGAAACGGACCGCGGGCCAGCGCCGCCGCGCGTTCTCCAGGACATCGCGCTCTGCCGCCGACGCCCGACCGCAGACCAGACCGATCAGTTGCGGCAGGAACGGCAGCGGCTTCTTCCGGTCCAGGGCGAAGAGGCCCTCCGCGGCCAGGGACTTCTTCAGCTGCTCCAGCCGGACCAGCAGTTCACCGATGCCGACCGGCCGTATCTCCGTGGCCCGCAGGGACAGCTGGCCGCGGGGCGCGTACCACTCGGGCTTGGCGAGGACGACGACCCGCGCACCCTCCGTCACCACATCCGCGATCCGGTCGAAGACCTGACGGAAGCAGGTCACGCTCACGGAGATGTCGTGCGACGGGTCGCGCAGCGTCAGGAACACCACCCCGGCACCCGGCCGCCGCGACAGCTGCGTGATCTGCCCCTCGACCCAGACGGCACCGAGCCGGTCGATCCATCCCCCGATCAGCCGTGACACCTCGCCGACGGGCAGCGGAGCTTCCGCGGACGTATTGAGAGCCATGCGAGCGAGCGTATCCGCCACCACGGACAACGAGGCAGCCCGACGACACGCGAGAGACCCCTCAAGGCCTCCCCACGACAAGGAGTGGGCTCCCGACGCCCTGCGACTCGGCCTGCGGCGTTGTCGTCAGTCACCGACGCTCCGCGCCGAATCCCTCCTCCGCCTTGCCGCCGAAGCCGCACGACGTCGCTCGCCGAACCACTTCCTGTCGTGGGGAGGCCGTTATGCAGCCGGGCGCCGCCCCCACTGCAACGCCAGTACCACCATCCCCACCGCCAGCCAGAAGACCCCCACCGCCTGCGCACTCGCCGTCGCCGCCGCGATCACCGCGATCAGCACCCCCGCACCCACCACCGGCACCAGCACGTGCCGCCACCAGCTGGGCGGCCCGTCCATCCGGCGTACGGCGAACCAGCCGATCACCGACGCGTGCAGCAGGACGAACGCCGTCAGCGCACCGATGTCGACCACCGACACCAGACGGTCGAGGCCGTCGGCGCGCCGGGCCGCCCAGACCGCTGCCACCAGCGTCACCGCCGCGGCGATCAGGATCGCGACTCGTGGTACTCCGGACCGCGGGTCGACCCGGGCCAGCATCGAGGGCAGCCGCTGCTCCCTGGCCATGGCGAAGAGCAGCCGCCCTGCCGCCGCCTGCCCGGCCAGCGCCGCGAACGCCGCCCCGATCGCCTTGCTGACCGCCACCAGGTCGTGCAGCCATGTGCCCACCGCGAAGTCGACCGTGTCGTAGAACGCCGACCCCTGCCTGGCCGGTTCGGCGGCCAGCTCCGCCGACGTCATCGGCTCCAGCAGCGCCGCCAGATAGCCCTGCGCCACGAACAGCAGCCCCGCGAGCACCAGACAGAACAGCACCGCCCGCGCCACCTTCTCCGAGCCACCGGTGACCTCTTCCGCGAACGAGGCGATGGCGTCGAAGCCCAGATACGAGAGCACGGCCACCGACACCGCACCCAGCACCGCCGTCGTCGAGAAGCCGGCGTCCCCGGTGAACGGTGTCCACCAGCCGCGTTGCGCCCCGTCCCGAACGAGAACGACCACCGCCGACACCAGGAACACCGCCAGCACCGCGATCTCCATCGCGAGCACCGCGAAGCCGACCCGGGCGGCAGCCCGCACTCCCCACAGGTTGAGCAGCGTGGTGACGACCACCGCCAGCGCCGTCCAGACCCACCGCGACACCGACGGCACCAGCGAGTTCATCGCGATCCCGGAGAAGAGATAGGCGACCGCCGGAATCAGCAGATAGTCCAGCATCGCCATCCACCCGGCGATGAACCCGGGCCCTTCCCCGAGCCCCTTGCGCGCATACGTGAAGACCGAACCGGCCAGCGGGGCGACCCGCACCATCTGGGCGTAACTGAAGGCGGTGAACGCCATGACGACGGTCGCCGCGACGTACACGAGCGCGACCGCGCCGCCCGATTTCGCGTCGAGCGTGCCGAAGATGCCGACGGGAGCCATGGGCGCGATGAACAGCAGCCCGTACACCACCAGATCCCGGAACCCGAGCGTCCGCCGAAGTCCTGCCCTGTCCGTGCTGCTGCCGGCCATGAGCCCTCCGTGGATCGCGCGGACAGGGTCGCGTACGGGGCGCACGGGGCGTACGTCGCGTATCGGCAAGTCTCCCGACCCGGCCGATCCCGCGCCTGTTCGGTACGGCCTTACGATGGGACGCATGACTGCTACGCCCAGCCCGTCACCCGCCACCGACCCGAGTGCGGGCACCTCGCGCCGCGTCCTGCTCGCCGCGCCCCGTGGCTACTGCGCCGGCGTGGACCGTGCCGTGATCGCCGTCGAGAAGGCCCTGGAGCAGTACGGGGCCCCGATCTACGTCCGCCACGAGATCGTGCACAACAAGTACGTCGTGCAGACGCTGGAGAAGAAGGGCGCGATCTTCGTCGACGTCACCGCGGAGGTCCCCGAGGGCTCCATCGTGATGTTCTCCGCGCACGGTGTCGCACCGACCGTCCACGCCGAGGCCGCCGAGCGCAGGCTCGCCACGATCGACGCGACGTGCCCGCTGGTGACCAAGGTCCACAAGGAAGCGGTCCGGTTCGCCAAGGAGGACTACGACATCCTCCTGATCGGCCACGAGGGCCACGAGGAAGTCATCGGCACGAGCGGCGAGGCACCCGACCACATCACCCTGGTCGACGGCCCCGAGGACGTCGCCCATGTCTCCGTACGCGACGAGTCGAAGGTCGTCTGGCTCTCCCAGACCACGCTCTCGGTCGACGAGACGATGGAGACGGTGGACGCGCTGAAGGAGAAGTTCCCGCAGCTGCTCTCGCCGCCGAGCGACGACATCTGCTACGCCACGCAGAACCGTCAGATCGCGGTGAAGAAGCTGGCCGAGGACGCCGAGCTGGTCATCGTCGTCGGTTCCAAGAACTCCTCGAACTCGATCCGTATGGTCGAGGTCGCCCTCGACGCGGGCGCCCCCGCCGCCCATCTGGTGGACTTCGCGCACGAGATCGACGAGGCCTGGCTGGAGGGCGTCACCACGGTCGGCCTCACGTCCGGCGCCTCCGTCCCCGACGTGCTGGTCGACGGCGTGCTGGAGTGGCTGGCCGAGCGTGGCTACGCGGACGTGGAGACGGTGAAGACGGCCGACGAGTCGATCATCTTCTCGCTGCCCAAGGAGCTCCGCCGGGACCTGCGCGCAGAGGCTGAGGCACTCTCCGCGAAGTAAGAGGCCGCGCACATGGGTGGGGCGGCGTCCAACCCGCGCACGTGGGTGGGGCGGCGTCCAACCCGCACACATAGGTGGGGCGGCGTCCAACCCGCGCATCACCCCCGGGGTGCGGGCCCGTGCCCCGGGAAGTGGGGCGCGGCGCGGCGCGGGACCGTACCGTGGGTCGCATGCAGATCTTCGGCGTGGACATCGGCGGATCCGGGATCAAGGGTGCTCCCGTGGACCTGGACCGCGGAGACCTGGCGCAGGAGCGCCACAAAGTACTGACACCGCACCCGGCCACGCCCAGGGACGTGGCCGACTGCGTGGCCGAGGTGGTCGGCCACTTCGACTGGTCGGGACCGGTCGGCATCACCTTCCCGGGCGTGGTCACCAGCGGTGTCACCCGCACAGCGGCCAATGTCGACAAGGGCTGGATCGACACCGATGCCCGCGCCCTTCTCGGCGACAAGCTGAGCCTTCCGGTGACCGTCCTCAACGACGCCGACGCGGCGGGAATCGCCGAGATGACGTTCGGCGCCGGGCGCGGCCGCAAGGGGACCGTGATCATGCTGACGTTCGGTACGGGGATCGGCAGCGCTGTCTTCATTGACGGGCAGCTCGTGCCCAACACCGAGCTCGGCCATCTGGAGCTGAACGGACACGACGCCGAGAAGCACGCCTCCACGAAGGCCAAGGAGGACGAGGACCTGAGCTGGCACCACTGGGCGCACCGGGTGCAGACGTACCTGACCCATGTGGAGATGCTGTTCTCGCCCGAACTCTTCATCATCGGCGGTGGGGTCAGCCGCAAGGCGGACAAGTTCCTGCCGCTGATCAACCACGTTCGGGCCGAGATGATCCCCGCGGAGCTGCAGAACAACGCGGGCATCGTCGGTGCGGCCATGGCCGCGGCGGGCAGCTGACCGGGGAGCTACCCCTTCGTACGCCGGCTGGGCCGCGCCGCCCGCGCGGCCAGCAGCATCCGCCGCCGGCGCTGCCGCATCAGCCGGACCTTGCGCACGGTGGCGATGAGCCCCGCGATGAGCGTGCCGCCGTACAGCCAGCCGGCGTGGACCGCGAGCGCGGTGACGACCGCCATCGTCTGCCCGCCGAAGCCGCCCGTGCCTCCGGCGATCGGAATCACACCGACGGCGAACGCGATCGGCACGCTGATCGGCGCGGTCACCAGATCAGCGGGCCGCACCCACAGTGCGGTCAGCGCACTGACCGGCAGGAACAGCACCCCGTACACCACTGACGAACCGTCGAACAGCAGCCAGTCGAGGCACGCCAGCGAGAACATGACGGCGGCGGCGAACAACCCGGCACCGATACCGGTGAGCCGAGGACTGGGCAGTCGGCGCAGTGCGAGCACGGCGGGCGGCACCGGGCGTCCCCGCGGGCCGGGCGAGCTCACAGTCCGGTAGACGGTGGCGGCCTCGTCGAGGGTGCCCTGCGGGGACTGCGGGGGCTGCTGCGACGACTGCTTGTGCCGAGGGGGACGTGTTCTGTGCTGCTCCACCGGGACAACGTAGGTCGCGAAGCGGGAGGACAGAGGCGTTGGACACGCCCTTTGGGTGACCTTGGCGGTGAGTTCGATGCCACATGGCCGAACGGGAACCGGACCGGTCCCGGGCAGGACCTGTGACTACCCGCTTGCCCCCGCCCGTAAACTGGAGAATCGGCCCATCCATCCTTACTTCAGGAAGTCGCCAACGTGTCGCTCACGATCGGGACGGTGAGCCTTAGGCGCAAACTTGAGCCGCTGTCTGCCCCGGCGTCGAGCGGATTGGACAGTGCTCGCGGAGGAAGCCTTCCAGCTCGGCCATGTCCAGGTCGTGCATTGTGCGCCCGGGAAGGAAGACGGCCGGGCGGCCCATCTGCCGCGCCGCGTCAGCTGCGGCGTAGTGGCCCCCTTGCTCCGGGGCGAGGCACGAGAGCGCCGTCGCCCAACTCCTGGCACAGCTCCACTCCTTGCCCATGCCAGACATAGAGCTGGGGTATCTCGATCCCTTCGTCCGGGTCGGAGAACGGCTGCAAGCGGCCACCACGATCCGCGACGACGACAGAGAGTGGCTGCACGGACTCCACCGCGACCTCGCAGAGGCCTGGGCCGAGCGGCCGGCCGGTCTCCCCGACCGGGCTGTGCACGGCGACGCCTGGCCCGGCAACTTCGTCCGCACGGCCGACGGGGTCCTGATGATGGACCTGGAGCGCTTCTCCGTGGGGCCTCCGGAGTGGGATCTCGTATCCACCGCAGTGCGCGCGAAGACCACGGGCGCAGTCACCGCGCGCGAGTACGACCACTTCTGTGTGATCTACATGTCCGCGACCGCACCCGAACCTCCGTCCAGATGGTCGCCCGCTGCCGCTCGGCTCGTCGGTGACGGCGTCGACGACGCGCATCTCGGAAAAGGCATGGGGAGGCCGGCGGAACCGACCTTGTCCAGGGTGCGCTCCACGGCCAGGTGGGTGGCGAACGGGGCGGTCTCGTTCAGCCCCCACGCCTGCTGGAGCAGGACGCCGCCCCGCGACTCGGCCCCACGATTCAATCGGCCAAAGTGGATCCGCGTTCAGACGCCCCCGACAGTCAGGCGGCACTCTGCCCGCGAGGGTGCCCCTGCTGCTGGCGCTGTTGCCCGGGGCGTAAGGTGCATCCACGGCTTTTCGTGACGCGCCCGGTCCCTGACCGCTTCCGGGCGTTGGGGGGACTGTAGGTGACACTGATCGACACCCGGCTCGTTCAGACCGCGGTGATGGGAGGACCAGACTCTGACCGGCCCGTCATCCTTCCCGAGGAGCCGCACAACCTGGACGAATTCCGCCGCCAGTTCGGGACCAACGACTTCTGGTGCGGCACGCTTCTCGGTGGCTGTGGGGAGAACCTACGGAGCAAGAGGTACGAGACGAAGGTCTGCCACTTCGCCCACAACCGGGACCACTCCGGAAGACGGACCTGCGGCCGGACCTCCGGCAGCGTGGATAGTGCCGACCATCTGTTCGTCAAGTCTCATGTCACCCGATGGCTGGCGGACCAAGGACACGCTGTCCGAGGTGAGTTGCGCAGCTTCGGACACTGTCCGGGTGACGCCGTCGAGTTCTCGCTGCGTGCCACGCGGCAGCATCTCCGGTTCGAGTTGCACCCGGAGGACTACCGGAGCTGGCGCGAGGCCGCGGACAGCCTGAGCGCCAAGGAACAGCACATCGAGTGGGTCTTCGGGCGGGACGGAGCGCCCCTGCAGGACACGCTGGCCCGTCAGGGTTATGCGCTGCGGGCGCGATGCGTCACCGAAGGCAACGAGCGACGCGTTCTCATCGGCACCATGACGGCCAAGGAGCCCCTGGTCTGGGATTCCCTGGACGACTGCCTGATGACCAGCAGCGGCCTCCTGACGCCTGCCCTGGACGAACTGCGCGCCAAGGGAATCGTCCGTGAGGGCGGCAGCCGTAACGCGCCACTCCCCGGCATCCTCTCCTTGCGTGGCGCCGAGCTTGTGTTCGCGGTGGACACAGAGGCCGCGCCCACAGCGCAGTCGCCCTTCGCCGCGACCGGACGACACCTGGTGCCCGGATTCGTCAAGCCGGCGGGGAGCCGGATCGTCCGGGCGCATCTCTCCTTGCCCGAAGGCGTCCCGGCTCCTGTGGAGCAGTATGTCTACCGGCTGTCCGGCGCGGTGCGGCTGCTGGTCACGGAACCTGGCGAGGGAGCCGGTTCGTCGTGGGCGGTCCGCGCCGACGGCCTCGTCAAGCTCAACAGTCTGGAGGCGGAACGCACCGGCCTGTGGCGTCCCAGCGTTGCTGTCGACGCACCCCTTCCCAAGGCGTCTCGCGCACCGGCCACCCGTAAGCCGAGTGCGGGCGAGATACGCAGGCGGAGCGAGATAGCGGCCGAGCTCCGCACGGCGTTGACAGAGGTGGCGGCTCGCGGCAAGACGATCACGTGGAGCAGGCTTGCCGAGCGGGTCGGCCGCGCTCTCATCCACCTGCCGGATACCAGACGGCAGGCGTTGTTGGTCGAAGTGGACAAGCCGCTGAGCCCGGACCGTCCGCTGCTGTGCGTCCTGGTGGTCACACACCTCGGACACCCGCTGCCCTACCTGAGCGACATCCTCCGCTCACTCGGGGCCGATGTCCCGGCCTCGGAGACCGCTATGAAGCGGTGGAGACAGGCTGAGATCAAGAAAGCGCACGGGGCATACGGACGCCGGACGACGCCTATATCGGTCACGCCAGTGAAGCCAGCGGTCAAGGAGCAGCCGACGTCGTCGCCACCACCGCAGGGGGACCTCCTCACGGCGCGGAACAAGCTTTCGGAGATGCGGGAGAAGCTGAAGCAGGCGGCTGCCACGCGGGACCGGACGAAAGGGAGCCGCGCCCAGCGCCTGGCGCAGGCGATCCGACAGGGCGAGGCCCACGTCCAGCTGCATCAGGACGCCTGCGGCCAGAAGAACAGCCTCCGTAAGTGGCTAATGCAGGGGGACCGTGTTCTGGACGAACTCGATCGCCTGATCGGTCGCCCGATCGGACCTCCGGCATCCGGCAGCGGGCAGCTCGCCGACCGTGGCCCGGCGAGCAGATCGGCGTCTGTGCCGCAGACGACAGCAGTGGAGCGCCGGGAGACGGGGGTGCGCGAGCAGCAACCTGCGGAGCGTCAACGCCCAGCTTCGGTTGGGGGGAACGTCGTGGCACGGAATGCGTCTTCTCCGCAGAGTAGGAGCGGCACGAAGGAGTCGCAGGCGCCTGAGCGACTTTCCGAGGAAACCGTACAGAAGTTGGCTGACGTGGCCCGCGAGGTGCTCGCAGACGTGGCCCGTAGCGGCGGCGGACTACTGACCTGGGGAGATCTCCGTCTGCGCATGGGCGGGGCATTGCCTCACCTTCACCCCGATGACCAGGGCGAGTTGCTTGTGGCCCTGGACTGGCAGACACCGGCGGACGAGCCGTTGCTGTCCATACTGATCACCAGCACGGACGCCTCGCTGCACTGGCTGTACCGCCACGTCCGCCACAACCTCGGTCGTGACCGTGTCCCGGACGCGGAGCTTGAGGCTCACTGGACGACCGAAGTGCTGCGCTTGCGGCAAGTCTGGCGCCATCGGCGGTGAGCGGCCCTGCCCATCGGATACGCGGTCAAGAGTCGCCTGGATCGTGGAACGCCGCTGGTGTGATCCCGGCTGGGGAATCGCGTCGTGGGACGACGTGATTGAGGAGACTCTCCGCTACGCCGCGCCCGTCAGCCACCTGCCCCTTCGGTACGCCGTCGAGGACATCCAAGTCCTGAGTGGCGCGGGAGCGGTAAGCGGTGCTGAGGGTGGTGAGGGCGCGGATCTCGGTAGCGAGGTCGCGGCCGCCGCTGGCGGGGGGCATGGGCTCGCCGGAGCCAGTGGCCGCGCCGCGGAGCCGTTCCTCGCGGGCGACGGCGAGCCAGCAGGCCTTGGCGGTCATGTCGGCGTGGGCGCCGATGAAGCCGAGGGAGGTGGCGTGGTCGTAGGCGCGCCCGCGCAGTTCCGCCGGTGCGTGGTCGGCGAGAGTGAGGACCGAGTCACGGATCTCGATGGTGCGCCGGTATAGCCGGTCGTGCGTACGCAGTGGGTTGGTCGCCGACTTCCGCGAGAGTGTCGATAATGCCGTGTTCACGGGGCCCCCTCTTCCGCTCACGGAATCAACACATATGATCCTCCAGCTACGGACCATGGGGGTGCATCTACATGCAAACGATCATTAAGAGCTTCGGTCGAAAGCGTCTGGTGATCTTCTTTGTCTGCGTGGTCGTGGTGCTGGCCGGCATCGTCGGTTGGGCCACGGTTGGAGGTGACGACGGGCCGCCAGGGTGCGCTAGGGCCATGGCCGAGGAGAGTAGGGCCGACCTCGAAGAAGTCGTCGACTGCTCGGCCAGGGTGGCGGAGTGGTGTCACGAGCAGCACCCTGAGGACACGTCCGGCTGCACGAAGGCTGTCGTGGATGATGGGGATGACCGGAACGTGGGCAAGAACCCGAAGCCCGCACGCGATGCCACGGCTGCCCCGTCTGACAAGTCCACCCTGTCGCCCATGCAGCAGGCGTTCGAGGACAACAGGAGGGCCCTGTATGACTGGTACGAGATGGGCCTGGATCCCCTGGGGATCTCCATAACGAAGATGGAGCTGAAGTCGGACGGCTACGTGTACATCACGACCGACCAGCCGTCGACCGACCACGATCACGACGCCGGGTTGGACTCCTTCAGCTCGTACCACCAGGACGACTTCGAGACGACGCTGAAACACATGATCGAGCTGAAGGGGGTCAAGGGCATTAAGACCTTCTACTCGGACGGCAAGGCGATCCAGCCGCCGGACCTCTCGTCCGTGAACTGAAGCGGGTTTCAGTGAGCCCTTTCCAATCAACTCACGGCCCAGCAGAAGGAGATCGGGACGAGGCGGCGCCGCCTGCCGGTCGACCGTCAGGCCCTGGCGCACCTGCGGTGCGGTGATACGTACGCTCAGCCCGCCGCAGGGTTCGGCATCGGAATCGCGACGGTGTTCCGTTACATACGCGAGGGCGTCGAGGTGCTGGCCGCACTATCCCGACCCTGGCCGAGGCGATGGACAGCATCCGGACGAAGGCGTTCGTCATCCTCTTCCCATCGACCGCATCGCCACCGACACCCCGTACTACTCGGGGAAACATAAGCGCCACGGTATGAACGTCCAGGTCTTGACCGACCCCTTCGGTCGGCTGCTGTGGGCCTTGCCCGCGCTGCCCGGAGCCACCCATGATCTGACCGCCGGGATTGTCGAAGACTTCGCCGCCGCTGGACTGAAGTGCTGGGCGGACAAGGCGTACCATGGTGCGGCCACCTCGTCCAAGTGTTCTTCCGGGGCCGCCACCTTAAGGGATGGAAGCGACGCCACAACAGCACCCACGCCATAATCCGGTGCCTCGGCGAGCGGGCCATGGCCACCCTCAAGTGCTGGCGACTCCTGCGCAAGCTCCGCTGCAGCACCAACCGGATCGCCGGCATCGTGAAGGCAGTGCTCGTCCTTCGCCACGCCTCAACCTGAGGTTGGAAAAGGCTCTGTCCGTAGCGGGTCACACCCCGTTCTCCGTGTGGAGGATTGCCGCCCTGGCTGCCCAGGCCAGGATACTCTGTCCTCGCATGGACAGCCCGAGACGGTTCCAGTGGAAGATCACGTGGTAGCTGAGCACCTGCCTCAACCCGCGGTCGAGCATTCCTTCCTGGACAGCGTTGCCGAGCGCCTGCCCCGCGCGCCGGAATGCGTCGGCCCACTCGGCAACGGGCTCCAGCGGCCCGCCGACGCGCAGCACGACTTCGCTGTCGGCGAGGAGCAGGGGACGGATCTCCTTGGAACGGGCGGTGAGAAGGTCTGCCGGGACATCGTGGATGGCTGAGCGGTGTTCGTCCCTGATGACGCGGTGCCAGACATCCCCCTGCTCGTACCACTCCAGCTTGGCCGCACGCATCATGAGTGTGCAGAGAAGGACGGACAGTTCGCGAGGCCCCACGGCCAGGTTGCCGCGCTGCCGTAACTGCTGTGCTTCCCGGCTGTCGGTGATGAACAGGGCGTGCGCGGCCGTCATGCCGGCCGTCCCTCCGAATGCTGCGGTTTCCGGCTCGTAGATGCCGGGCCACCACTGTTGGAGGTGCCCGTCGGTGACGAGGCGGTCCAAGTCGTCGCCGACGGCCAACTTGGTCCCGGGCCCGGTCGTAGGTCGTAGGCGTAGGCGCCAGCAGGGGTGCTTGCGGGTGTACCACCAGCCGTCGACGGTGCCAGCGGCTTCAGCGTTTCGCAGAACAGGCAGTACGTGAGTGGTAAAGGTGGTGTCGGCGTTCGCCCAGTCGGGGAAGTGGAGGTATGCCTGCCACCAGTCGGTGGTGGTGTGGCGGTCCAGGGCTTCTCGGCCGGCCTGGTCGTAGACTTTGACGGCGTCGGACAGGGCCACGGCGTCCATCCGGTACTGGTGCGCGGCGTCGGCGATCGGTAGTCCGGTGAGGACAGCGAAGACCGCACCTTGGACCCGGCTCGGTTTCGTCTGGGTCAGTTGATCAGGAGACATGAGTCCCATCCGGTGATTGGGGCCTGCGGTGAGGCGTAGGTGGTGAGGGCGAGCGCGGTGCCGGCGTCGCCGTTGATCAGCCCGGTCGCGTGGAGGCCGCTGGGCTGGGCGTGCGCTGCGAGGGTGTCGCCGAGGCGCTTCGGGAGGGCCCGGAGGCGGGGGTCGAGGGCGTCGGCGGCGGCGCGGGTAGCGGTCTGGTAGATGCCTGCCCAGCCGTGGCACAGGCCGGTGTCGGTGACGTGGGCGAGCTGTTCGGGGTCGGTCAGGGCGCGGTACAGGGCGTCCTCGTAGAACGCCTGGAGGTCGGGGGCGCGCAGGGCGAGCCCGGCGAGTTGCCCGGCCCGTGCGATGCCGGTGGTTCCGTAGCACCAGCTCGGCCGGGCGGGGGCGTCATGGTGAGGGTGTCCGCGGCCGAAGTCACGGCGCGAGATGTGCTCGGGCCACCAGGGGCCGGAGGGACTGAGCTGGAACCAGACATCAAGGTGTTCGCAGATGGCCCACATGGCCTCGTGGTGGCCGTTGACGGTGATACCGCGGCGCAGGGCTTGGGCCAGGAGGAGGAGTGGGCCGGTGATTCCGTGTGCTGCGCCGAAGTTGGCGTGGCCACCGGGGAAGTGGGGGGAGTTGCCGCGTGCCGGGTCGTGACGGACCCACCAGCCGGGCAGCCCACGACCGCCGGGGGCGAGTGGGCGGGTCAGGGCGACGAGGTACCGCAGGACGCGTTCCAGGGCGAGCCCTTCGGGGTCGGCGCGCAGGAGGTAGGCCCCGATGCCGGTGAGGCCGTAGAAGAGGTCGTACTCGGCGAAGGTGGGCAGGTCGCCCTTGCGGATGCGGGTGAGCGCGGCATCGACGCGGCGGTGGGCGAGATCGGTGATGTGCTGGTGGAGCGTCCGGCGCGCCGGTTCGTACAGGTGCTGGAAGGACGGCGGGACGGTGGTGAGGACGAAGCCGAGGGCCGGGGCGCCGAGGAATAGCCCGGCGGTGTCGGCCGCGCTGATGTGCCCGGCCGCTGTGGCGGTGATCCATCGGTGGGCGGGGCGCCAGGAGCCGCCGTGACGGCTGGCCATCTCGATGTGCAGCAGGCTGATTCCGGCGGCGCCGTCGGCGAGGGACTGCACCGTCCAAGGCTCGTCCGGGGGCGGCGGAGCGGGTTGGGCGAGGTGGGCGGTGTACTGCTCCAGGATCGCCGCGGTGGTGGCGGCCGGCGCGGTCATCGGGCCGCCATCCGGTGCTGGAGGGCCGCGGTTCGTACGAGCCGGATCGTGGTCTCCTCGGCGCGCGGGTCGACGCCCAGGGCCCGGACGTGGTGCTGGTGCAGGAGCGACCGGGCGACGCCGAGCGGATCACGCTGGCCGGTCAAGGTGTGCCGGTAGATGTCCACGGCGACGGCGCGGGTCCGCCATGCTTCGGCGACCGCAGGGCCGCCGGGGAGGGCCGCGAGCGCGGAGGCGCCGTCCGGCGCGGCGAGTTCGAGCACCTGGGTACGCAGGGTCCGGTTCAGTCGCCCCGTGCTTTGGGGGAGGTTGCGCACCAACCACTCCTCGGCCGCCGCGGTGTTCGGCGCCAGGGGGGTGACGAGGTGCAGAGCGCTGGCCGCGGCGAGGGCCTGTGGAGCGACGGCGTCGGTGCGCTCGGTGAGCTGGATCTGCGCGAGGGCGGCGGCGGAGTCCGCTGCGAACACCTGGTGCGCGGCGTCCATGGCCGCCTCGCCGCCGAAGCGCCCGGTCTGCGGCTGGTAGGGAGCCAGGACGAGCCCGGCCGCCAGACCGGCCCCGTGCAGGCTGTCCGCCCAGGCACGAACGTGTTGCGCGGCGGCCCCGTACGCGTCCGGCGGCAGCTGCAGCGTGAGGTCGAGGTGCTGGTCGGCGTCCGGGCGGGCCATCTCCCGGTGCCGGGTGAACCACCAGACCGGCGGGGTGTCGCCGAACGCGGCGAGAAGGCTGGGCAGGTGGCGGCTCAGGATCTCCTCGTAGCGACGCGGGTGGGCGTGGAGCTGCGCGAGCAGGACGTCACCGGCCCCCGGAAGGTGCCGCCCGGGGACCGGTGACGTGGCGGGGCGCGGCCGGGGCACATCGGCGGTCTCCGGCTGCAACCGGCTCAAAGAGAGCCAGATCTCGTGTGCCCGTCCGATCCATCCGTGGGCGTCTGCGTCCGGGACCTCGCGCAGCTCCAGACGCCGGGCGTTGTCAAGGTGGGCGCGCAGGGCCCGGAGGTGGACCGGGTGGGACAGGTCGAGTGGAAGGCGCTGGTCGTACTCGATGATCGCGACCTGCATGGGGACCCGTAGCCGGTCCCGCCAGGCGGTGAAGGCGTCCTCCCACTCCTCGGTCGAGGCTTTGCGGCCGGGCAGGTCGTCGGCCATCAGCAGCCATCGGGCCTGCGTGAGGATGGTGCGGCGGTAGCGCACCCGGGGGAGGAACGGGAGCCGGGAGCCGGCGCCGAAGTCGAACGGCTTGTAGGCGGCGTACCGCCCGTTGGCCACTTCGGCGAGGAACCGGGCCAGTGGTGGGGTCTGTGTCCCGCCTTCCAGGGCGTGCAGGACGCGTACGTCGATGCGTCGGCCGGTGGAGAGCTGCACGAGGTGGAAGCTGCGCGGGTCCGCGGTGACGGCGATGTCAGCGAGAGGGATCGTCGTCTCGTCCGTCTCCTGGTGGCCGGACAGCTCGATGACGTGCGGCAGTAGCCTCGGTGTACGGGTGACGTTCTCGTTGCGGTGGCGGCGCGGCGGGAACACGAGCTGCGCCGTGAGGGCGTCCGGCGCCCCGTGGTACGTGGCGGCGAGCGCGTCCTGATGCTCGGGCGGCAGGACGTGGGCGAACCGGCCGGCCATGCTGCTGCCGGGGCGGGGGACCGCGGTGAGGAGGACATCGAAGGTGCCGCTGGACAGGGCCCGGGTGCTGGGTGAGTGGACTTCAAAGGCTGCCTCCACCCGGGGTACGAACAGCCGCTCGTCTTCTCCGGCGGCCTTCTCCAAGGCGTCGACCATGTCGTCCGTCAGCCGCAGTTCGTCGCGGCCGTCCAGGAGGACTTGCTGCATCAGCGCGAGCAGCAGTTCATCGCGGTCGGTGCGCACCTTCAGGGCGGCGCCACGTTCGGAGCCGACGTATCCGGCGGGCAGGCCCAGGCCGCTGTCGGCGACCAGTTCCATGACCGGGACCAGGGCGCCGACGCCGTACCGGGCCCGGAATCGGCGGTGGTAGTCGCGCCAGTGCTGGTAGCCGTAGGGCTGCGGGGTGGTCCGGTACAGGGCCGACACGGCTGCTTGCACTTCCGCGATCACGGCGTGCGGGAGCTGGGTCCCGCAGTCGAGGGCGGTGTCAATGAGCAGCGGTGTCGGTGTGACGGGGGTGAGGGCGCGCATCCGCGCGGAGAAGGCGCTCACGCTGGTGTCGGAGAGCGTCGGCTGGTGGGTGGACACGTCGTCACGCAGGGCGTACAGCGCGTGGACCAGGTCCCGCACCTCGGGGACGCTGTCCGCCTGGTACCGGTCCAGTTCGCGGCACAGGTGCTGGAAGGCGTCCACGGTGGTCATGGGCGCCCACAGGCTGGTGATGAGGAACTGCTGCTCGACCAGGTCCAGGAGGACAGCGTCGATCTTCTCCGGTGTGGCCTGCGGGAAGCTGTCGCGCAGGTGGCCGTGGAGTTCGCCGTAGGGGACGGGGGCGCGGGCCGCGTCCATGGCGGCGGCCACCGGCCGGGAATTGCGGACGGATACCTCGACGGGGGCCAGAAGGACGGCGTGGCCGTCGGAGGGCGGGCCCGGCGCCACGAGCCGGTCGCCGCGCGTGTGAGCGGCGTTGTTGGCGACGAGCGGTAACCGCTTCAGTAACGCGGGGGTGCGTTGGAGCCGAAGGACCATGTCGGTGACCCATTCGGCGTCCGGCCGGATCATCGCGCGGTGCTTGTCGCCCCATCGCGCGCTCGCCCGGGGCCCGACAGACACCGGGGCGGTGCCGGCGAACAGGCCGAGCGGGGTCGGGCGGTGCTGCCAGCGCAGGAGGTAGGAGACCGTCGACAGCGCGGCGCGGCGAACGTGACGGGGCTCGACCTGCCGGCCCTGGACGACTGCCTCGATGGCGTCGGACAGGACAGGGGCGGCCAGCTCCAGCGCGCTGCGGAAGTCCTCGCGTTGCCAGATGCGGTTCAGCCATCCGCGGGTGACGGCCACGTTGTCCAGGTTGAGGGTAGAGGGGATGTCTGCCGGTCCGGGGCTGGTGGTGGCGCGCAGTATTGCAACGCCTTGCCACTGGTAGTCGGCGACTGCTCGGGAAGCCATGAGGCCCTTCCGTCAGGCGGCGCAGGGAGAGGGAGAGGGCCGATGGGCCGGGCGAAGCGCTTCGCCCGGCCCACCGGTGAGGACCCGGCCTGGATCAGGCCGGGTCCTCCGTGAAGGAACCACAGGCGGAGGCACCGGTCGCGCAGGTGGTGCCGCAGCCGTCGCCCGTGGAGCACATGAGCTTGCCGTACGCGTGCTCGGCGATGACGACCTTCACGTCCAGGGGTGCGAAGTCGTCGTCGTCCAGGCCCGCCAGCGGGGCGGGCGGGGCCAGGGTGGCGCTCGTCATGATGTGCCTTCCTCTTGTTGGGATGGTGCGGGGCTACCTGGCTTCCGGCGTTACGCCGAGGGCCAGGAGAGCGAGATCCGGCTGTGCACCTTGTCGATGACTCGGTCGGCCGGGATCTGGTCATCGGGGGTGTTGGCCGGATAGACCCGGATGACCGGGCTGGGGCCGCCGCGCCGGTTGGCCTCCCAGTCGCGCAGCACGTCGGCGATCTCGTCGGCGAGCTGCTTCGCGTGCGGGCCGAGCGCGTGCACGCCGTACTCGATGTGCTTGTTGTCCTCGGTGCGGCGGGTGACGAGGTAGGCGAAGGTGTCGTCCTTGACGGCAGCGAGGGCGAACCGCTTGTTCACAGGGGTGACCAGGCCCGTGTCCAGGTCTTCGTCGACGGCCATCGTGCAGAAGCCCGGCAGGCTGATCGCCATCGCCATCTGCAGGGTGTCGATGAGTTCTTGGATACGAACGGTGACGCCGGTCCACGATTCGCGGCGCGGTGTCGTGACGGCGTTGTCGAGGCGGTGCGGGTCGGCCGGCAGGCCGTCATCGAACTTGAGCCCGATCTCCGGGGTTCCGTTGACCAGGAGGAGTTCTTCCCGGTGGGCGGTCGAGCCCTGCATCGGGACGAAGCCGCAGATTCGTGCCGACTCGCTCTCCAGATAGCTGCCGTGCTTGCCCGTGAGCTGGGTGAAGGCGACCGACCGGGTCAAGCCCCGCATCCGCAGCGGCACCACGAGCCGGCCGCCCTGCCTGAGCTGCGCGGTCCACGCCGGAGAGATGTCCCAGGCCCCGGCGGTCACCATCACGATGTCGACCACACCGAAGTCCGGGATGGGTTCGGCGGCGTCGGCGGTAACGACGTGGATGCGGCCGTAGCCGTGCTCGTCCAGGAGGCGGCGCGCACGTCCGGTGACGACGGGGTCGATGTCAACGGTGACGACTTCACCGTCCTCGCCGACCAGCTCGGCGAGGTAGGCCGCGTTCAGCCCGCCCGAGCCGATCTCCAACACCCGCATGCCGGGCTTCACCTGGGCCTGCTCCAGCATCATGGCCTGGATCTGCGGGGCGGAGACGGAACTGAGCTGCACGCCGTGCTCGTCCGTCTTGGTGATCACGGCGGCGTACGCGTCGTACGCCTTGTCCAGCGGGGTGTTGGGCGTGAACTCGTGCCGGGGCACCTTGCGCATGGCCGCTTCGATCTCCGGGGAGGAGATGTTGCCGTCCGCGCACAGCTCGTCCACCACCTTGTTCCGCAGGCGGGTCGCCTCGTCGGGATCGACGGTCGTGTTCGTCATGAACTTCCTTCGGTCGTTCGTGTTCGGGGGGAGGTAGGTCGGCACGGCGTGCCGGTGGGCCGGGAGGCTATTGGCGAACGCTCTCCGTTCTCGTCGGACCGCCCAAGGGGCGTGTCGTGCCGGACGGCGCGCGAGGGTTCCAGCGCCGGTGGTGAGCCGCCCGGAGGTCCTGTCTGTTCAACTCAGGACCTCCGGGCGGCCGTCTGGGTGACGGACGCGAGATCATCCAGATGGACGACCTCGTAGTCGCACAGTTCGCGTACGAGTTGGCTCGCCAGGAACCAGCCCAACTGGGAATGCCCGTACTCGACCGGTGCGTCGCCGTCGTCGGCAGGAAGCGGCTCCAGGCCGGTGGCGGTGAGGCGGTACCGGGAGCCGACAACGCCCCAGACCGATGTCGCCCGCGCGAGGAAGGCGACGTGCCCCTTCCGGAGGTGCGGGCACAGCTCGATGGCGGGTCGCACGTGCTCCAGGCACACCGGCGGCTGGGCCGTCCTCACCGGCTCACCGGGGCGATGAGACGGGTCTTCCGCGGCTCCGGCCAGGAAGACGTACCCCCGGTCGGTCTCGGCCGAGCAGAAGCCGATCTGGCACCGAAGCCGCTGCATAGCCGCCAGCTGCCGGGCGGGGTTGACCAAGCGCCACTGCGGCTTGCCCGTAGGCATCCCAGCAGCGTTGAGCGACTGGGAGCACCGCGCCCACAGCTCGCCGTGCGGGCCACGGTCGGTCGGTGTCTCGTCGTGGTAGGCGAGACGCACGGAGCCGAAGGCGTTCATGCTCAGCGTGAGTTCCGACTCTGGTGCGCCGTACTCGCCCTCCCGCGAGGTGATGTAGGGGACGAGTCTCGACGCTGCGCTGGTCCGCTTCACGAGGCTGCCCTCGCTGTGTCGAGAGACCGGTGCGGGGTGACGATATGGCCGCCGGGGAGGAGCTTGCCGGTGTCCTCGACTATGTCCATCAGTCTTGTGGGTGTCTTTGATGTCCAAATCGCTGCCACGAAGGGGCCTTTCGGTGCTACATGGACGGGTTCTGTTCGCCTGTCCATGTCATTCCGGGGTGTGGTGTGTCGTTCGCAGTGCAGAGGCTGCGGTTGTCCGAGGACGGTCCGGTCTCCTACACCGTGGTGGGGGACGACGGCTTGCCCGTCGATGACGTGGAGGACTTCCTCGCGCACCTGACGGCGAGGGGTGCATCGCCGAACACGGTCCAGGGCTACGCCTACGACCTGCGCGACTTCTTCGTCTGGTTGGGACAGATGGGCTTGGACTTCCGGCGTGTGCGGCTGGAGGTGGTCGCCCAGTTCTTCGACTGGCTGCGCCGCCCGAAGCCGGCCCGAGCGCCGGAGGTGTTCGTGCTGCCGGGTGTCGGCCAGGCGCTGGAGAACACCACGCTGCAAAGGAAGCGGGCCGCGCTCGCGTCCTTCTATCGGTTTCACGCCCGGCGGGACGAGAGCGTGCCCGCGCTGCTGGGAAACCTGCTGGCCAGGCAGCCGACAGGCTCCTACACCCCGATGCTGGCGCACACCCAGCGAGGGGGCGAGGTCGAGTACAGCCCGATCCGCATCCACGCCCACCGCAAGCCGCCCCGGACGCTGACCGATGACGAGGTCCGGCGGCTGATGAGCGCCTGCAACCGGCGCCGGGACCGGTTCCTGATCGCGCTCCTGGACGAAGCGGGGCTGCGGATCAGCGAGGCACTGGGCCTGCGGCACGCTGACTTGAACCTCCGCAAGGGCGAGGTGCACGTCGTTCCGCGCGAGAACAACGCGAACCAGGCCCGGGTCAAGGGCATGAAGGGCCGGATCATCCCGGTGCGGCCGGAGCTGTTCGACCGCTACGCCGCCTACATGGAGAGCGAGTACGGGACGCTGGACTGCGACTTCGTGTTCGCCAACCTCTTCCGCGCGCCGATCGGCTCCCCGATGACCCGAGCGAACGTCAACGAGCTGGTCGAGCGCCTGCAGAAGCGGACCGGCATCACGCACTTCTCGCCGCATGTCTGCCGGCACACCTACGCCACACGTCTGCTGCGGGCCGAGGTGCCGATCGAGGTCGTGGCCGAACTCCTCGGGCACGCCAGCCCGCAGACCACCGCCGAGATCTACAGCCACCTCGATGTCGAGGATCATCGCCGGGTACTCCTGTCGGCCGGGATCATCAAGGACAGGGCACCGGCCCGGTGAAAACGCCCCGCGCGAGAGCAGGCTCCGACGGCCTGCTGGCCAAGTTGATGGAGACGGTGCGCCCGGAGTTCCGGGCCGAGGTGTTCTGTCCACCGCGGGACAGCCCGGTGTTCTTTCCCGGCGAGTGCCGCGTTCCGGCCTGCCCGACGACGCTGACCATGGGCCGGCTGAAGCTGTGCCGCACCCACCACCACCGCTGGGCGGCGGCAGGGCGACCAGCCGACCTGGACGGCTGGTCCGCTCAGGAGGATGCGCGACTGCGCGAACGACGCCAGGTCTCGGCCTGCCGGGTCTCCGGGTGCAATCGGGCCCGAGCCGCCCACGGTCTGTGTCACCGCCACGCCTCGCGGTGGAACCACGCAGGACGCCCACCCCTCGAATCCTGGCTGGGACGAACCCTCTATCAACCGCCGCGCAAGCCCTGGTCCGCCGAGCGGATCTGCGACTTCCCCGACTGCCTGCGCTGGACCGACAGCACCGACGCTCCGCTGTGTCACACCCACCACAACCGGTGGCGCAAGCACGGCCGGCCGACCCTCGACACCTGGTACGACGACCTCGCTCACCGCGGAGACCCGAAGATCCGCCTGGACCAGCTGACTCCCGCCCTGCGCCTGGAGTTCCAGTTCGGTCTGCAACACCGGCTCGACGAGGGACTGCGCTTCACCCCCGCCCGCGACGTCCGCCGCGAGGTCACCTGGGCCTGCGAGGCACCCATCACCAGCCTCCTCGACTGGGACGAGAGCACCTGGCGCGGTCACGTCGCCCCGCTCGGACCCGGCGGGAAACGCCACGGTCACAACGTGGTGGCCTTCCGCTTCATCGCGGACACCCGCTTCGCCCTGGAGCACCTGCTCATCGCCGATGATCCATGGGCTGACCAGTACCCGCGCGACGTCTGGGACCTGCGGCACTTCGCCCTGGCCGAAGGAGAGACGCGCTACCTGCGCTTCGGCGGCATAGCCCAGCCCTGGCTGCGCGAGCTGGCCAAACGATGGTGCCGCTGGCGCATCAGCACGAACATCAGCGTCAACACCGTCGCGCAGAACCTGCGCTCCCTGACCCATCTCTCCGGACATCTGCCGCCGCACGCCGCGCCGGCCGACCTGACGCGCGCCAGGATCGAGACGTGGCTCGCCGCCCTGGCCGTCGACTACCCGGACGTGTTCACCCGCCGGGCCACCGTCAACTCGCTGGGCCGTTTCCTCGCCGACGCCCGCGCCCACGACTGGCAGCCGGTCCTGCCGCGCGACGCCATCATCTACAACGACGCTCCGCCTCCGCCGCCGGCCAAGCCCCGCTGGATCTCCGAACACCTGATGCGGCAGATGGAGAACCCCGAGAACCTGGCGTTGATCTCCACGGACGACCTCCGCCTCATGGTCCCCTTGCTGATCTCCTGCGGCCTGCGGATGAAGGACGCCCGGCGCCTGCGGTTCGACTGCGTCACCCACGACGACACCGGCGCCCCCCTACCTGACCTGGGTCAACCACAAGATCCACGGCCGCATCGCGTTCTTCCCCATCAGCCAGGCCCTGGCAGACGAGATCGCCGCACAACGAAAGCGCGTCCAGGCCCGCTTCCCCACCGGAAGCCGTTTCCTGTTCCCCGGCTGGATGGCCAACCTCAACGGCAGCAAGGCCGTCTCGGACACCTGGTGCCGCGAACAGATGGAGACCTGGCTGGAGCGCATCCGCCTCATCGACGAGCACGGCCGCCCAGCTCGCGTGACCTTCCACCAGTTCCGCCACACGCTGGGCACCCGGCTGATCAACGCCAACGTCCCGCAGCACATCGTCCAGCAACTGCTCGACCACATGTCGCCGCAGATGACGGCCGTCTACGCCCGGCTGCACCAGAAGACCCTGCGCGAGCACTGGGAGAAGTCCCTCAAGGTCAACGCCGAAGGCGAAGCCGTCGCACTGCCCGCGGACCACCCGCTTGCTGATGCGACCTGGATGCGGCTGTCCTTGGTGCGAGCCAAGGTCAGTCTCCCGAACGGTTACTGCGGAGCTCCGATCCAGACGGACTGCGAGTACGCGAACCCTTGTCTGGACTGCCGTTTCTTCATCACCACCGGCGACTTCCTCGACCAGCACCGACGCCAGCGCGAGGAGACCCGCAAGCTCATCGGCGACGCCGAGGAGGCCGGGCTGTCGCGCATCGTTGAGAAGAACACCCGCACGCTCGGCAAGCTCGACACCATCATCGACGCCCTGGAGCAGGCCGGACCGCAGCAGATCGTGGCCGGCGGGAAGGTGACCGATCTCGATGCCACCGGCTGACAACGCCCGCTTCCTCGTCGAAGCCTCGAAGACACGCAGCAGGCAGGCACGCGAGCGCGCCGAAGAAGCCATCAAGACGGCAGCTCGCCGCAGCGAACGGCCCACCGTCGTTGGCATCGCGAACGCGGCCGGTGTCTCCAGGTCATGGCTATACACGCAGACCGACCTCATCACCGCGATTAACCAGCTCCAGCAGCGAGCCCCGGCGCCCCACCGTGCTCCTCGGCACGCGGCCAGCGACGCCTCCCTGCAACGCAGGCTGGAGACCGCACTCGAACGAAATCGGCAACTCCGCGACCAGGTCGCTGACCTCACCCGGAAACTGGAGACTGCCCACGGCGAAATCCGCCGCCTCCGCACCCTGGCCTAGGACCTCTTGCGGGTCACGAGTGGAGGTTCGATCTCGGGGCCTGCTGGCGCCAGCGGAGCTTCTGCCTGCGACGATGCGCCTATGAGCTACGACCTTGCTGTTTGGGACGGTGACCGTCCCCTCGACAATCGCCAAGCGGGCTCGACCTACGACGAGCTCTACGAGCGCTACCTGGAATCGGACGATGTCGTCGTGCCTCCGGCGCCGCGCATCACGGCCTACGTGCAAGCACTCGTGGCGCGATACCCCGACGACGAGTGCAGTGTCGTATGGGCGTCGCCACCGGTCCTCGACGAGGCATCGGGCCCGATCGTGTACCTGCTCATGTCCTATGGCAAGGCTGAGGAAGTGTCCGAGTACGCCGCTGCGCTGGCCCACGAGCACGGACTCATCTGCTTCGATCCGCAGGGAGAATGCCTCCGGTCCTGACGAAGACATGTCCGTCTCGTAGTGCCCCTGGTCAGCAGCCTCTTCCGCGTCCGAGATCGACATAACCTCGAAGAGAAGCACTCCGTTGCACAGCAGGCTCCTTCTCTGCACTTCAGCCGATCGAGTGGTCAGTGGCTTCGGTGACCAATGCCGGGCTGCAGGAGAAATCGCGTGGACCGCGGTTGCCTGGCCATGATCCACTGGACTAATGAGCTTGTTGGTGGATGTTTTCGTCGTCGGTGAGGACGGCCAGGTGGATGTGCTGGATGTTCCGGAGGGCAGTTCGGACCTCGCGGGCTTCGAGCGCTGGCGTACTTCGGTGTGGGGTTCCGACGCCGTTCGCTCACTCGGGGCGAGCTTCTTTCCGGCTCTGGCCACCGGCGACCTGAAAGTGTTCCCGGACCAGGTGACGGATTTCCTGACGGAGTGTGCCTTGATTCGCAGCAACCTCGAAGTCGTGGCTCCGCGCACCGATCCGTCGAAAACACACACCGAGTGTGTCCGGCAGATCTCGGAGCGGTTGAGGAATATCGAGGACGCGGCCGAGCGTGCGCGAGGTCTCGCCGCCGGCGTGCTGATCTGGTAGTACGTACCGCTCTGAACTTTGCCCATTCGGACGGTGATCACGGGGTCTCCTCGGGGCGTACGCCGGGTGCTGGGTCTCCAGCTGAACGACCGAGCCGACGCGGGGCAGGACAGCCCGCCCCTCCATCAGCTGATTGCGCAGGTGCGACGTCACACACAACTCCTTGGGCAGTCGGACATCGCAGTGACCAACGACCTCAAGAAGGTGCAGCTAACACACCAGCCCTGCTCAGGGCGGCGCGTGACGGGGCGCGCGGCCTCCCTGTCGGGAGCCTCAGCCGTGGGGCACGGCGGGTTGTGCGCACACATGGTGCTCGTCCTCTCGGGTGGGAAGTTGGGCCCTCTTCGGCGAGTTACGGTGCCGTGGGGGAGCACGGAACGGAGATTGCCGAAGAGGGAGTCGTGTGGTGCCGCTGCATGAAGTCGGCGATGGCTGCTTCGCTGTAGCCGTAGAAGCGGCCAAGGGTGGTGATGCTGCGGTCGCCCCAGAGCGTCGGCGGCTTCTCGCCCCACTCGACAACGGGGCCGGTGTCCGGATAGGACGACAACCGCAAGCGGGGGTTGGGGAAGCCGGGCTGCTCAAGAAGGAGGTCACGGACCTTGAGCCCGTAGCAGAAGCACGACACCGGGTAGTACCCGCCTCGCCGCGTGCCCCCGACGGGGACCGCGAGGAAGGGCATACGCAGGGTGCGCACAGCGACGCTCTTCTCCAAGAGCCAGGTGTCGGAGAGTCGTCGCTCGTAATAGTCGAAGTCGTACGCGTCTCGCGGAAGGGCTGCCGCCGTGGCGGTCACGGGCGGGTGTCTGACAGCGCTGGGGTTGTGCATCACTCCGCCTCCGTGATGTAGCGGGCTTCGATCAGCTCTTCGGCCAGGTCGGAGGTCACGAAGGCCAGGCGACGAGCAAGGCCGACAGCCTGCTGGTGTGCGGCCGGCGTTCGCTCGCCCCTCAAGGGGAGACCTCGTTCAACGAGCTGGACCATCACTCGGGTGGGCGGAAACTGCTCGTCCGCGACGGCGATGTCGCTGAGCTGCTTCAAGTGGCTGCGGAGGCGGTCGACCAAGGCGCCGGTCGTCGTGACCGGCGGCGGCTGATTGCCGATTGCCGTGTCGAGGTCGTCAAAGACTTCTTCGACATCGAGCGGCTTCCAGTCCTTGATCCGCTCCAGGACGGACCTCAAGCCCTCTGCGTCGAGTGGAGGTGTCCACCGCGGGGTGCTGGGCTCGTCGGCCGGCGGAGGAACCACGTCGTTCTCCGGAACCAGAGCGGTGAGGGACATCGGAACTCCTGGGGGAGGGCCAAGTGCCGGCCGTGGGGGTTAGAAGTGCTCGGGGGCTTCCGGGGTCCCTATGAAGACCCACACGTCCTTGCCCGCTGGGGTCACGGATACGGACGTGTCGTCGGCCAAGGCGCGCAGCAGCATCAGACCGCGCCCCTCTTCGGCCAGAGTGTCCGGAGACGCGTATACGGGCGGGCAAGGGTCCTGGTCGCGGACGATGGCGGTGACACCGTCCGGCACCTTCTGGAGGAGCAGGCTGGCCATCCGGCGTCCGTCGGCGTCCGCCGCCGTGTGCTGCAAGACGTTGGTGATCAGTTCGTTGACCACGGTCAGCATGCGGTGCGCGGTGCCGTTGTCGATGCGCCACCAGCAAAGGTGCGTCGCGACGATGTCCCTGACGGTTACCAGATCTTCGGCCCGGACTTCGAAACTCATGTCGAGTTGGCCGCCCACGCTTCTGGACGTGGCTCGAACAGAAGCGTCCCGATCACGGGTGTCGACGAGTAGTTCCATCGCTGCTTCCTCCGTTCTGCCAGAACCCCTTCAGCAGGGGTGGGTTGCGGTGTGTACTGGAATGGAACCGATCAGCAACCATTTAGGCAGAGCGCACCGAGAGCGTGCAGAGCCTGATGCCGACAGATGAAGAGTTCGGCATCAACGACTTCGGGGACAGAACATGCCGCAGCCAATGAAGCAGCTCGATCCGGGTGCCTCCGCCCAGGAGTGGTTCGGGAACGAGCTGCGCAGGCTGCGCCTGGAGCAAGGGCTGTCGGCCAAGGAGCTGGGACGGTTGGTGCAGGTCAGCGACGACATGATCTTGTCGATCGAGAAGGGCAAGTACCCAAGCTGCCGTCGCGACGTGGCTCAACGGCTCGATGACGTCCTCCGCACAGGTGGGCTGTTCGACCGCGCGTGGCCGATGGTCTTCGGTAACCGCGATGCCGACAAAAAGCGGGCTGATGCCGATAAGGCTTCAACGGGCAGGGGGCAGCTGCCCGTTCAGGCTCCGACAAGCCGCATCCTGGGCAGAGACGATCCAACTCTTCGCCCTGGGAGCCATGAGCCCGTGATTCGACGCTCGTTCCTCCAGATCGGTGGCCTCGCCGCCGTTGCACCCCTCGACCTCACCGAGGTCTTCGCCCCCGCAGAGCTGTCTCTCCCGGTACACGTCAACCCCGGCCACATTGACCAGGTCCTGGCCGCGGCCACCTCCATCAGCGGCATGGACAACGAGCTGGGTGGCGGTGGCATGGTGCGTGATGTAGCCAGTCGAGCGATGCAGTGGTCGGCCGGTCTGCTGCAGGCCCAGTGCCCCGAGCACTTGCGAACCGAACTGTTCGCCTCTGTATCGAGACTCGGCATCGTGGTGGGCGCCTCTGCGTTCGATGCCTACCACCACGATGACGCCACCCAGACGTTCCGGTTCGCAGCAGACTGTGCCGAGGAGGCCGGCGACTGGCATCTACGAGCCAAGACGTACTCGTTCCTCGCACGGCAAGCCGTGTGGATCGGAGCCCCCGACGACGGCCTCACTTACGCCGAGAAGGGACTCGTGCGCGCCGACCGGTTGTCCGCGACGGAGCAGGCGATGCTTCACACGGCACGGGCCAGGGCTTTCGGGAAAATGGGTAACGTGCGCGACACCATGGCGGCCGTCGGCGCCGCGGATGAAGCGTTCACCCGGGCCCGGCCTGCCGAAGACTCGCCGTGGATGGCCTACTACGACGAGGCGCAGCACAACGGGGACACAGCTCATGCCCTGTTTGATCTCGCCATCCTTGCTGGACAGGACCCGGGCAGAGCAGCCCGCCGATTCGGCACAGCGGTGAAGGGACACACCGACGCCTACAAGCGGTCCCGTGCGATCTCGCGCACCAAACTGGCCTCCCTGATTATGGCCAAAGGCGACCCCCGCCAGGCGGCGGCACTCGGCCACGAGGCCCTGGACGAGGTAGGTCGGACCACCTCCCGGCGCGCCGCCGACGACCTACGACAGCTCGGTCGCTTCGCCTCGAAGCATCGGACAGTCCAAGAGGCTTCGGGGCTGCGCGATCGGATCGCCGCTACGGTTTCCGCATGACTTCTGCGGCAGCCGCGCCTGCGCGTCACGTCCTGGAGCAGGCATGTTCCGCAGTCGGACTGGACTCCGCCGGGGCGGAACCACTGCGTCTGGCCGAGAACCAGATATGGCGGCTACCGGGCAGGCGGGTGATCGTACGGATATCACGGGCGGGCCAGAGCGCTGCGGCGGCCCGTGAGGTGCGCGTCGCGCGTTGGCTCGCCCAGGAGAACGTCGCGGCTGTTCGCCTGATCGACGTGGAGCAGCCGGTCGAGGCGGGCGGTAGGCCAGTGACCTTCTGGGCGGAACTTCCACCGCAGGAGCACGGCTCCGTTCAAGACGTCGCCCAACTCCTGTCGCAGCTCCACTCCTTGCCCAAGCCAGACATTGAGCTGGGGTGCCTCGATCCGTTCGTCCGGGTCGGCGAACGACTGCAAGCGGCCACCACGATCCGCGACGACGACAGGGAGTGGCTGCACGGACTCCACCGCGACCTCGCAGCGGCCTGGGCCGAGCGGCCGGCCGGTCTCCCCGACCGGGCTGTGCACGGCGACGCCTGGCCCGGCAACTTCGTCCGCACGGCCGACGGGGTCCTGATGATGGACTTGGAGCGCTTCTCCGTGGGGCCTCCGGAGTGGGATCTCGTATCCACCGCAGTGCGCGCGAAGACCACGGGCGCGGTCACCATGCGCGAGTACGACCAGTTCTGTGCGGCCTACGGGCACGACGTCACGGAGTGGGAGGGCTATCCCATCCTCGCGCGCGCCCGAGAGCTGCGGATGGCGACGTACGCCGCCCAGCATGCAGCCGGCAACGAAGAATGGATCAGCCAAGCGCAGTACCGGATCGACTGCCTGCGCGGTCGATCCGGTCCGCGGCCGTGGACATGGAAGGGAATCCTCTGATCAGGGCACTCGCCGACGCACCGCTGGCGTCAGCTCGGCGGCGAATCGGGCCTGTGCCAGCGGCGTGATGCCGCACTCGCACTCGTCGAGTTGTACGAGCTGGGCCGCTCACCGAAACCGCGCTACCTGAGGAGCCCGAACGTGACGGCAGCGGCAGCTCCGCCCAGCAGAGCACCGACGATGGTCTGCGCGATGGTGTGGTCTCGGAGTTGGACGCGGGACCACCCGATGGCGGCGACGACAAGGGCGAGGCCGGCCATGGGCGGCCCGAAGGCGAGTGCCAGGATCGTGGCCACTCCACCGGCGACGGCGGTGTGCACCGACACCTTCCACCAGACGGTGACCACCATGGTGGCCGCCAGGCCGACGAGCATGGCGATGACCAGAGCGAAGAGCTCACGGGGAGCGTCGAAGACGACCTGGATCAGGATGCCGACGAGCACGGAGACCATGGTCGCCGTGAGTGGGACGGCACGCTGGGACCGGACCTTGACGTGCTTGTCCGTCCATGACCCGCGTTTCACGCCGAACAGGATGATGGCGAAGGGAATGCCGCCGCAGAACAACGCGGCGAGGAGCCCCCAAGCCAGCCCTTCGGGGCTTCTCGTGCTGTGCCAGCCGATGATCAGCAGGATGGCTATCACGAGGTAAGCCGGCGCAAGGGCGTCGGTGACTATGCGGGCTAGGCGAGTTGAAGTGAGTTTCATCCTGAACTCCGGGCGGAGGAGAATTCTCGAACAAGTGCTGATTCGTAGGCTGTTGCCAGGTGCCTCAAAGCTTCGACTTCGCTGTGAAGGTCCTTACCGCCACTGGCCGGGGCTGTGTGCTCACCCACGCGGGCGTCTCCGTTTTCCCGCGCCTCCTTGGCTCTGACGATCCAGCACGCCTCGGCATATATCTCGGCCTGGGCGCCTATGAGGCCCTTCTCCGCGACGTATCTTGCGGCCTCGGACCGCAGGGTCGGGGAGGCATGGTCCCCGAGATCCAGAATCGCGTCTCGGATTTCTATCCCCCGTCGATACAGGCGACCGCGTGTGTGGCGGAAAAGAAGAGCATCCGCTCGTCTGCTGCGCGGTGGATCGAGACGCACTGAAGGGACAGCGGCAGTGAGCTCAAGCCAGAGAGGGTAGAGCCGCGTGAGAGCGAGATGGGCGCGGCCCCATTGGTGGAGCCGACGGACGACCGGCAAGGTGCTTCCGGCGAGGATGAAGACCAAAGCCCCGAACAAGAGGGCGCTGCTGACGTTTTCATCAGTCCGAGGGGATAGCGGCGTCAAGCCGAAGTATCGAAGCATCAAGGCCAGTACACGGTGCCCCGCGTAGACGATCCCCAGCGCCGTTCCCAAGCCGGTGATCCGAAGCCCGCGCCCCAGGAGGCCGGCTCCCGGGAGGCGACCCCATCGCCAGCACAGTCGAGTGGCACTGACGAGAGCCGTACCGAGGTAGCTGGACCAGATGACGCCGTAGACGGCTATACGCCAGTCGTCGGCGAAGTCGGTGAGAAGGTCGGTGGCTTCCCCGGGCTGCGGAGCGGCGAAGAACAGCAGGGTCAGACCGACTCCGGCGGCAAGAGGGACGGCGATGCGCGGACGTGATCCGCGGAGCGAGGTGGCCTGCTCCTGTGCCACGTCATACACGAAGGTCAGTACGGCGTAGGCGGCCGTGATGCCTGCCAGGTGCTTGCAGAGGGTCGCCACGTTGTGGATCCCCAACCAGGAATCCAGAGCCGAAGAGACACCGTCCGGACGGATGGTCATGGCTATGGACAGCGCGAAGAACGCTACCCAAAGAGCGCGCTTCGCCGGAACACGCCAGGCGGCCGGAGCGCGCCACACCGTGACGATCCACAGGAGGGCTGCGAGGATGAGGGAGGCCATCGGATCAGGAGTCGCTCAGCGCGTCGTCGAGGCGTTGCAGTACGGGGTCGCTTCGGGTCTCGTTCGGGGAAAACAAGTTGGCTTTCCTGGCAAGAAGGTCGGCGAGCTGCTCGGCGGCTCGCTCATCCTCCGTGTTGTAACTGGCGCGTCCAAGCACGCTTTTCACGGCTGATGCGTCAACTCGCGAGAAGAGGTGCGCCATCCGCTCGACCTGCAACGAAGTGTGCTCCAGCAGCATATGGCTTACTTCGTGGAGGACGATGTGTGTGCGGTGAAGCGGGGAAGTCGATTCCTCGTGGAAAATGTGATCGGCCCGTTCCGTGGCGATCCAGGCCCCGCAGGGAACTCCGCTGGACGTGATTCCCGGAGTGCTGTGAAGGTACACGGTCCGGCCGCGCTGCGCGGACAGCATCTTGCAGAAGACCTGTACATCAAACGGGTCAGGGATCTCTGTCGCGGCGAGTAGTTCCTTGTGCTTCGGGTATCTTGCCGCGCTGTTGCCCACCCGACCGAAGTGACTGCGCAGGTTCAACGTACTGCTCCGGTTCGATGTCTTACCGAAGCGTTCTTCGGCCGAATCACGATACGACAGTGATCACGCGCGAATGGGCTGGGGGAATGCAGGGAATGGCTGTTGTTGATTGGATGTCAGTTGATCAAGCTTAAAAATGGTGCATAGTGCATTTTTTCGGCGTCGATCTTCGCGGTGTGGAATCGGCGTGGTGACAACCGTCACGCGCTCGGCTTCGCAGGGGCGTCGTGAAGCCCCTCCAGTGCGCGCGCCCTTTCGATGAATCCGCTGATCGTCGAGAGCGTTTCGGTCGACAGGCCGGCGGCGCGTAGGGCTACGGCGCGGACGTCGGCGTCCCGCATGGTCGTCAGGAGGGCCAACTCGGCTTCGACCTGCTCCGACTCCTTGGCGTCGAAGAAGTACGCCGGAGGCACGCCGAAGAAGGTGGCCAACGCTCTGATCGTTTCCAGTTTCGGGTTGCGATTGGAGCCGGTCCGAAGCTGCTGAATGGCGCTGGCCGAGATGGATGTCCCCGTGCTCTCCCGGATGCCGGCGGACACCTCGGCGTAGGTGTACGGCCCTCGCCCCTTGGGGTGCATGTCTCTGAAGAGCCGGTCGAGCAGTTCCGCGAACTGCCGCTCTGTGGCCATTCCGGATCCCTTCGCTGCGAGGATGAGTTCATCCACTTCAGTGGTGCTACTCGTTCGATCGTATCGAATGGCGACACTGTGGTTGACGGAGCGTCGCGATTGCGGTGTATGTTGATCGCACATTCATCCACTGGAGTGGTGATTGCCTGGTCAGGGCAGGTGCGAGAGGTGGACTTGTAACGAGGCTCACCCTATGGTCCTGGTCCCAGCAGGCCGCCTACCGGCGCTGGGGCAACGAACGAGAGGCAAGAGACAGGGAAGAGGGGCCCAGTGCCCGGGAGCTACCAACTCCCGGAGCGCCAGGCCGGCGCCCCAGAGGGGCCGACTCACATCTCGCGGGCGGCGGGCTTTTACAGGAGAACCACCGCACCGCGCTCCTACGAACAACGGAGTATCGCATGCTCGCCACGCCGAGCGGAATCCCGGCATGCCCGGAGACCGACCGCCAGCACCGCCTCGCCGCCCAGCTCATCGACATGATCCCGGGCGCGGTCACCATCCGCGTCAGCCTTACCGACCCGAGCCAGGCCCGGCCCCACCCGCACGCCAGTGCCAAAGGCGAGGCCGGCGAGACGGTGGAGCTGAGCCGGACGGCCGCCAGGGTCGCGGCCCGCTGGATCCTGCGGGTCTGGCCGGAGGCGTACTGGACCCGGCCGCACATCTTCGACCTCGCCGACGCGACCCTCATCCGTAGCGACCTCGCGGCCGACCGGGGACGCTGACATGGCGCGAATACGCACCATCAAGCCGGAGGCGTTCACCTCCGAGTCGCTCGCCGAAGTGAGCGTCGAGGCCGAGCGGACCTTCTTCGGGCTGCTCACCCAGGCCGATGACCACGGCCGTCACCGCGACAACGCCGCGATCATCGCCGGGCTGCTCTGGCCCCTGCGCGCCGAACACACCTCGGTCCACGTCGAGGACGACCTCCAGCAGCTCGCGAACGCGGGCCTGATCTGCCGGTACACCGGCTGCGACGGCCGCCGCTACCTCCACATCGCGACCTGGTCCGAGCACCAGAAGATTGACAAGCCGAGCCAGTCCCGCCTGCCCTCCTGCCCGCAGCACCAAGCCGCCCACCGGTGCGCACCCTGCAAGGGCACCTGCACCGAGCGGACGCAGGCACCGCCTACTCCTCCCGGAGTGTTCGCCGAGGCTTCGTCGAACATTCCCCGAGTCCTCGATCTGCCCGCCCAAGCCGCCGCGACACCTCCCGGCCACACAGGCGGGCCTCCCACCGCCCAGCAGGACCCACTCGACGGCACGGTCGGCACCCATAACCACACGGGCACGAAAAACGCAGGTCAGGACGCATTCGCCGATGACTCCCCGAACCTTCCCCGAAGCCTCGGGGAGGGCTCGGCGCCTGGATCTAGGATCTTGGATCCTGGATCTTCTTTCCCTACGGGGCGCACGGCGCCCGCAGACACCGTCTCGGCCAATCAGCTGGTCGGCGAGTACATCGCTGCCTGCGAGGAGCGTCCGCCCAGCGACGTGATCGGACACCTCGGGCGGATCACCAAGAAGCTCCTGGCCGAGGGCATCGCTCCGGAGCACATCCGGGCAGGGCTGCGGAACTTCGCAGCCAACCCCAAGCACCCGAGCGTGCTGACCAGCCTGGTCAACGAGGCCATGAACGCGAGGTCCGGCGGCTTGGTACGGCCGGGAAGCTGGCCTAACGTGCCCGCTCACCAGGCGTGGACCAACCCGGCCGACGCTGCCGCCGCCTACGCCGAGGAGCTGTGATGCGTACCCGTAACCGACGCGAACCGCAGACCCTCGCCAGCGAGGGCACCCTGGACCGGATGGCCCGGATTCTGGCCGCCCGCCACATCGACCCGGCCACTGTCGCCGCAATCGCCGACGACCCCGAGCCCTTCTCGCCGCTGGACGCCCTGTCGGCAGGGATGCCTCCGCGCTACCAGGCCGCCATCGCCGACCACCCCCAGGTGCTGGCCTGGGCCCGCGACGTCGCCCAGGCGGCGGTCGCCCCCAGCCCGGGAGCCCGGCGGCAGGTCGCCACCGGACCCAGCCTGCTGATGGCCGGCGTCGTCGGCGCCGGCAAAACCCACCAGGCATACGGCGCGATCCGACTCCTGGTACAGAGCGGGGCCGGCGTGCGCTGGCGCGCGACCACCGCCGCAGACCTGTACGCAGACCTGCGCCCCCGGCCCGGGGTCGACAGCGAGCGGGAACTGGCGATCTACAGCCGCGTGCCGCTGCTGATCATCGACGACCTCGGCGCGGCCAAGGCGTCCGAGTGGGTCGAGGAAGTGACGTACCGGCTGATCAACCGCCGCTACAACCACATGCTCCCGACCCTGATCACCACCAACCTGGCGATCAAGGACCTCAAGGCCTACCTCGGCGACCGCGTCACTTCCCGCCTCGCCCAGATGACCACCCGGGTCGAGTTCGAACCGGTCGACCGCAGACGCCACCGCGCCGCAGCCTGACCCACCACAGGCCGCCCCACCGGGCCGCGCCCTCAGCGCGCCGCCCCATGCACCTCACGACCCAGCGCACCCCTCCGCCGACGCCCCTTGTGCGCGGAGAGCGATCGGAGCAACCCGCATGACCACCACGACGATCAGCCCTACCCACCACCGGTCCCTGGGCGACCACACCTGGCAGGACCAGGCCGTCTGCCAGTCCACCGAGTACAACCCGGTGGACCCCGAAATCTTCTTCCCCGAGCCCGACGAGACCGCCAAGATCACCGCCGCGAAGTCGCTGTGCGGCCAGTGCCCGATGCGGCGCGCCTGCCTGGACGCCGCCCTCGAGAACAACGACACCGACGGCATCCGGGGCGGACTGACGGAGGAGGAACGCCGGCCGCTGCACGAGAAGCTCGCCCACCGCCTCGACTACAGCCGCGTCAACGCCACCATCGCCGGACGCGACGTCCACCTCACCAAGGCCGAACGCCGCGCGGTCGTCCAGGCCGCCTACCGCCACGGCCTCACCGAACAGCGCCTGGCCTGGCTCCTGAAGATCACCGAGGAACACGCCCAGAAGCTGTACCGCGAAACCCGCCGGGCACTCGTACACCGTGACCTGGAGCCGGCGACGAAGACCGTCCCGCCGCCCGCGGCCGACGGTGAGCGCCTGGGTCGCGTCGACTTCGGGACGGCGGCATGAGCACCGCGCACGCGCCGAGGACGGCGCACATCACCGGCTGGGACCGCACGGTCGTCATCGCCCTGGGCGGCGCGGGCTGCGCCCTGTCGTACGACGCCCTCCAGCAGATGGCTGTCGCCATCCACATCCGCGGCTTCCTGACTTACCTCTTCCCCCTGGTGATCGACGGGTTCATCGCCTACGGCGTACGAGCCCTGCTGGTCCTGCGCGACGCACCCCTGCGCGCCCGGCTTTATGTCTGGACCCTCTTCGGTACGGCGACGGCCGCCAGTATCTGGGCCAACGCGCTGCACGCGGTCAGGCTCAACGAGGAGGCGGGTGCGGTCACAGGGCTGCGGCTCGGGGACACGGTGGTCGCGGCGCTGTCCACCATCGCCCCGCTCGCCCTGGCCGGCGCTGTCCACCTTTACATCCTCATAGCCCGGGGACAGGTCAAGGACAGCGACCCCGGTCACCCCGGTCATCTCGGTCAGGCTGACCGGCCCGAGGGCGTCGAGGTCACCCGGGCCGACCGGGCCGGCCAGGTCAGCGCCGGACAGTCGGTCACTGCCCTGACCGACCGGCCGCGCCCGTCCCCGGACAAGCAGACCCCGATCCCTCGGTCACTGACCGGGGACAGCACCCACACGGACAGCGGTGACCCGGTCACCGGTCAGCACGATCAGCCGCACCAGGCCGCTGACCTGCCCGGACAGTCGGACACCGCGCCGCCGGTCACCGGCCGCCAGGACAGCCCCGCGCCGGTCACCGACCGGCCGGTCACTCCGCGGCCGGTCACTGACCGGGGCACCCGCATAACCAGTGACCGGCGGCCTGACCCGGACACCGAGGAGCTGCTGAAGATCGCCCGGTCAGCGGTCAGGGCCGAGGACAAGCTGACCCGCAAGGTGGTCGCCCAGGCGATCCGCGGTCAGCAGATCCCGCTCTCCAGCGACACGCTGACCGTCCTGATGGCCCAGCTCCGCGCGCAGCACGGACAGCCGGTCACCTCCACCCGGAACTGACCGGACGGCACGAAGCGGGTGACCGATCTGGACACCCCGGCAGGTCACCCGCCCCCGGACAGGTACCCCCACACCCTCCCGAAGAGAAGCGGAGAGCACCTCATGCGCACCCGCCCGGCCACCCCCGCCGAGGTCGACTCCTGGCTGACCGTCCTGCACCAGCATGGCCACCTCCACCACGCCAAGTCCGCCCCCGACAACACCTGGATCGTGCAACGAACCCCGCACACCCGCTCCTGGACCCTGCACCACCCGGTTCTGGCCATGGACTGGATCGAGGAACTCGTCCGCGAAATCCGGCAGCAGAACCCGGAGACGACCCGGTGAGTGCCAACGACCCGGCGGTCCCCACGTCCGGACTGGAGTGTGACCCCACGACGGCTCCTGGCGGAGCAAGCTATCGCGTACGACGGTCCTACGGCCCGTCGTACGCACTTGCCCCCGCCCAGGAGGGCGGGGGGAGCCCGGCTGGGCCCCGAGCGAGGGCGCTCGGGAACCAGCCTGGTGACCGGCACCAGGGGGCGCCGGTCACCAGGGGAGAAGCCGAACGTGACGACCACCGCGAGCAGCCGAGCCCGAGCACGCCCGCCTTCCCCGACCGCAAACCGCGCCGCCGCACCCGCAACCCGAGCGAGCGCACCCGCAAGACGACCACCCGCCTCTCCGACGACGAGAAAGCCGAGATCGCCGCCGCAGCCGCGCAGCGCGGCGTCACCGTCGCCCGCTTCCTCGCCACCGCCGGCCTGACCGCCGCCCGCGGGCCCGTCGCCATGCACAGGAACGACCGGCTCGACGCGGCCATCGACGAACTCGCCGCGCTGCGCACCGCGCTTGCCCGCATCGGCAACAACATCAACCAAATCGCCTACGTCCTCAACAGCGGCAGCCATCCGCGCGCCGGCGAACTCGAACACGCACTGAGCGTTCTGACCCGGCTCCTCGGCCGCCTCGACGACGCGGCGAACGACCTGGTGAACAGGCGGCTGTGATGGTTCCCGACATCGGACGCGGTTCCCGCACCCACGGACTCCTCATTTACCTCTACGGCCCCGGCAAGCGCGAGGAGCACACCGACGCGCACCTCGTCGGCTCCTGGGACGGCTTCGCCCCCGACCCCGGCCGCGACACCAGCCCCGACCCCGATCCGAAAGTCACCCTCGCCCGCCTCACCGCCGCCCTCGACCTCAGGGTCAAGCAGGCCGGCGACCGCGCGCCCGCCAAGCACGTGTGGCACTGCTCGGTCCGGACCGCCCCCGGCGACCGGCGACTCTCCGACGAGGAGTGGAACGCCGTCGCCCAACGCATCGTCCACGCCACCGGCATTGCCCCGGACGGTGATCCCGACGGCTGCCGGTGGATCGCCGTCCGCCACGCAGAAGACCACATCCACATCGTCGCCACCCTGGTGCGAGGCGACCTGCGCAACCCCCGCCTCAACTACGACTTCAACAAGGCCCAGGCCACCTGCCGCCGCATCGAGAAGGAGATGGGCCTGCGCCGCCTGAACGCCGGCGACGGCACCGCAGCGAAAAACCCCACCAGCGCCGAGAAGTTCAAGGCCGAACGTGCCGGCCGTCCCGAGACCTCCCGCGAGACCCTCCGCGAAGCCGTCCGCCAGGCCGTCGCGGGAGCGGACGACGAGAAGGAGTTCTTCACCCGGCTCCACGAGGCGGGCCTGCGCGTGAAAATGCGCCACGCCCCGTCCGGTGACGCGCTCGGCTACAACGTGGCCCTGCCCGGCGACCGCAACCGCCACGGCGAACCGGTCTGGTACCCCGGCTCCAAACTGGCCCCCGACCTGTCGCTTCCGAAGATCCGCCTCCGGCTGGCCGACGGTACCGCAGAGCGGACAACGCCTTCGGCCGCCGGCGGCCGACCAGACTGGTCCTCGCCCGCCCGAGAGCGACGGAGCGCCACCGGGATCGCCGAGCGTGCCGCCGTCCTCCTCGACAGCGACGACGACGAAGCCGCCGCCCAGCTCGTCGGAGTCGGAGAACTTCTGGACGCGGTCGCCCAGACCTCCCCGGCCGCCACCCGCGCCGAACTGGGTGCGGCCGCCAGGGCCTTCGAGCGTGCCACCCGCAGTCACGTCCGATCGGAGCGAGCCGACACCCGGGCGATCCGCACGGCGGCCCGGGGCATCATCCAGGCCGGCAGCGCTCTCGGCCGTGGCGAGGACGGCGGCACCACCGCCATGCTCGTCTCCACCCTGGTCCTGGTCGCCCTCGCCGCCGCCCGCTGGCACTCCGCACGTGGCCATGCCCAGCAGGCCCACGCCTCCCGACAGGCCGCCGAGCACCTACGAGCCGCCTACCGCCAGGCTGCCGCCACGCCCATGCGGGCACTGCGTGACCAAGGCCGCGCCCTGCCCGAAGCCGAACGCCGAACCCACGAGGCCACCATCCGCGCAGCCCTGCCGGAACAGGGGCTACGAGCAGACAGCTCGTCGACGAAGACCGATGCCCTGGCCGCCACCCTTGCTCAGGCCGAACAGACGGGCCACGACCCCAAGGCCCTTCTGCAACAAGCCATCGACATGCGTGAACTCGACACAGCCGCGGACATGAACGACGTCCTGGTCTGGCGCCTGCGCCGCCTCGCCCAGCTCCCCGCACACCCGGGCGAAGCGGCCCGCCGCCCACAAGCTGGCACCAGCCGACCCAAGACCGCGAGCAACCGCACCAGCAACCGGACAGCGCCCACGGCAGCAGCTCGTTTCGCCACCGACCTGCGCAACCGCCCACCCCGCCGCTGACCAGAGTGGGAGCGCCATGGATATCAGGTGTGGATCTCCCCGAAGGAGTGAACCTGATGAGCACGACGACTGGTCACTTGGTCGAGACCGTGGACGGCGTGTCGCTTGCCGAGGCCGGCAGGCCAGCCTGGGAAGTTGTGCGGGACATATCTCCAGGAAATTCCGGTGCGGTTCACGTAGAGGATCGCGTTGAAGACGTAGCGGAGTTCGACTCTGTGAGGCAGAAAGTAAAACGACTCGAACTCGGCGACAGGCAGAGGCCGAAGCCGTCAGGTGCGTATATCTCCAGGACGGGCTGCATCGCGATCACCTGGCCGAAGTGTTCCGCATCCCCCGCCCGTGTCGCCTCCCGATTACGCCGAGCACCCTCATCTCGGGCAAGGAAGCTGAGCACTTTCGGTTGTACCGGCCTGAGGGGATACGGGGGTACGCCGACGACTGGGAGCGGTAGGTCCGCGGCAGTGGGCCGAGGACGGCGCGAAATGTCGCTGAAAGTCCGGTGTACTGACACTGCGTCGTCTCCCTAGAGTTGTGACCCGGGCCGGATCGAGGGAGGGCAAAGGATGGACGCGGAGATTACCCTTTTAGCGGGCACCGCCGGGACGACGATCGCGACGCTGCTGGCGACCGACACGTGGAACGGCGTGCGGAACGGCGTGGTCGGTCTGTGGCGACGTGTCCGGCCGGACCACGAGGAGCAAGTCGGCGCCCAGCTCGACACGTCGCGCCGGGACCTCCTGGGCGCGCAGAGCAGTGGTGACGTGGAGACCGAGCGGGAGATCGCGGCGGAGTGGCAGGGCCGCATTCGCCGCCTCCTCGTCGCGCACCCCGAGCTGGTGGCGGAACTGCGCTCCCTGCTGACCGAACTCGACCCCGGCACACCCGCCATCCCGACCGTCACCCAACGTGCGACCGCCTCCGGCAACTCACGCGTCTACCAGGCCGGCCGCGACCTGAACGTCGACCAGCGGTGACCGGCCGCAACGACGGCCGGGCCACTGATCAGGGGCGCGTCTACCAGGCTTCCGGTGACCAGCACATCACCGAGCACCACCATCACGGCGCCGCCTGGGCCGGCCCGGACTCGGTGCGGCATCCGCCCGTTGGCCGAGCACCGGCGATCCTGAGGGATCGCGGCGAACTAATTGGGCGCCTGAAAGAGGCGGTATCCGAGGACGCCGGAAGCACTGTGTTCGTCCTGCACGGCCTGGGCGGATGCGGAAAGACGGCGGTGGCGTGCGCACTCTTCGAACACGCAACCCGGGAACGCGGACGCCTGGGACTGTGGGTCAACGCCTCCGATCAGGCATCCCTGCGAGCCGGGATGCTTGCTGTGGCCGCCGACCGCGGCGCCGGCGACGGTGAGCTGATGGCCGCGCGCAACGGCTTACGCGCGGCCGCAGACTTGGTCTGGGACCATCTCGACCGGTCCGACGCACCATGGCTGCTGGTGCTGGACAACGCCGATGACCCAGCGGTGCTGCGGGACGGCGGATGGCTGCGCACCAGCCCACGCGGAACTGTCCTCGTGACCACACGACAGGCCGCCGGCCATTGGTGGCCTGCTGCCGAGCTGCTGTACGTGGATGTCCTGCCGCGTGAGGAGGCGGCTCAGGTCTTGCGTGATCTCGCCCCAGGAACGGGTTCCGCCGAGGACGCGGCCGCCATTGCCGACAGCCTCGGCCGCCTGCCGCTCGCTCTGACTCTGGCCGGCGGGTTTCTGGCCCACCAGGTGATCGACCCTTGGACGATGGAGGAGTACGGGCGTCGTCTGCAGGAGCGTCCGGATCCCATCGAACTGATCGACCAGGGAGCCATCGACGCGGGCAACGACTCGCGTCACCTGGTCAGCGGAACGTGGCAGCTTTCGCTGAACTCCCTGGCCGGGCAGAACCTGCCCGAGGCTGTCACCCTGCTGCGCCTTCTGGCCTGCTGGGCGAACGACCCGCTGCCCCTGTCGCTGCTGGCCAACGTCCGGTTCGACCTGCCCCTGCCCGCCGACCGGGTGGAACTGTCGCTTCGGGGGCTGCTTGACCACTCGCTCACCGAACTCGTTCCCGGCGACATCCGCTGCTTGCGTACGCACGGAGTGCTGCTCGACAGCGTCGCGCGCGTCACTCCGGCCGGTGAACGCGACCAACTCGCTGCCGCGGCGGCCGGACTTCTTCTGCGCTCCCTACCCGCGTCCCCGGAACGCGGCTTGCGTGACAGCCTGCTCACCACCCTCGCCCCACATGTCCTGGCGCTGCTTCGCCGCGTCATCACCTGGCCCGAGATCACGATCGGCACCGCCGAGTCCGCTGCCATCTGCGCCCTGCGTCTGGTGACGGCCCAGCATCGTTCCGGCGATTACGCATCTGCGCTGGCCATGGCCGAACAGGCGACGGTTCTCGTGCAACGACGACTAGGAAACGATCACGTCCTGGTGCTGCGTCTGCGGCAGCGGATCGGGAAGGCGACCGATCGTCTGGGGCGCCTCGAGGAGGCAGCGAATCTCCACCGCGGGCTGCTCGACGACTTCGAACGGGTCTGCGGTCCCGAGGCGCTGGACACCCTGACCACCTGCCTCCATCTGTCCCGCCCGTTGGTCTGGCTCGATCGAGTGACGGAAGCCGTGCAGTTGATGCACCGGGCGGTTGCCGGGCGAGCTGCGCTGCTGGGCCCATGGCACCCGCTGACGCTGGAGGCGAGGGCGTGTCTGCTCGAACTGCCTCCCGGTCCGGACCTGGACCGGGAGGCACTGGCAGGAACGGATTTGGTCGCCGACTGTCGTCGTGAGCTGGGCCCGGACCACCCGATCACACTGTCGGCCGATCTCAACTGCGCAGGAGCGCTGCTCAACACCGGAAAGCACTCCGAAGCACTGCTGTCGGCCCGCCGTGCGCTGGCGGCACACGAACACCGGTTTGGAACCGGCTACCCCATCACGCTGGCGGCACGAAGCCTGCTCAGCAACGTCCTGCACACGGTCGGCGAGGACCGGGAAGCTATCGAACAGGCGGAAGTCGTCAGGGAATGGCGCGAGCGGGTACTCGGTCCGGAGCACCCGTGGACGAGGGGGATCCGGGACAAGCTCGTGCGGTACCGGCGTTCCCTGGCGGAGGCAACGTCACCAGACCCGAACTGACACGCGGCGGATCGGTGCCCGTTCAGGATTCGGGGTCCGCCACCGGTACCGACTCCGTGATCCATACGGGTCCATCCCCACACGTCACCTTGATTCCGTCCGTCGGCTGCAACGATGTGCGCAGAACCCGCAGACGACGGTCAGCCACCATGGCAACTGGGCCGGATCTTCCCGAACTGCCGAACCTGATAGCGCGCACCTGGTTGTGGATCTCTTCCCTGGAGGTGTTCCAGTCGATCTGCGAGAACTCGGGTTCCATCCACCCCGCGTAGGTGGCCAACCCCTCCTCCTGCGGTGCACCAGGCGAACCGGCTACGGCCAGCGAAAGCGCACGGGGCAGAAGCCGCTCGATGTATCGGTCGACCTCTTCCCATAACAACTGGGGGGCGACATCGTCGCCCAACGCGATCCCCGCCTCCTGGGCCAGGATCCCGCCGGAGTCGAATTCGCTCTCCATCCAGTGGACACTGACACCGATTTCCTTATCGCCGTTCCTGATCGCCCAATTGACCGGAATGGGGCCTCGGTATTTCGGCAGCATCGACGTATGCACGTTGATGGCACCCAAATTCGTCGACCGGAGTACCGTCGGCGGCAGCTTCCAGGGGAAGCCGTAGCAGACGATAAGATCGGCCTGGTACCCCGCGACGATGTGCGGCAACATACTCTTCCGGCCCGGAATCAGCAGATCCATTCCGTTCGGCAGGGCGTCGACGATCTCGCCCACGACATCGCCCGCACCGCGTCGCGTCGGCTCGCCCGGCCGCAGCGATCGCGCATGCAGGTAAGCGACGGGCGTGTGCCCGGCCCGCTCGCACACGCGGTGCAGGAGGGCGAAGCCCTGTGCGGAGTATGAAATCAGGATAATGCGCATATGCAGCCCTTGTGATGCGACCGGCATCCGGCCGAAACTCTCATGCCCATCCCGGACTCTCCACCGAGTTCCGGGCGGGATCACTCGGCCCTACTCCTCGGTCACGGTCGGTGGAGGCAGTTGGGCGACCCGGCGGGTGAAGAAGTCGCCCAACGGCTCACCAGCCCGGTGCATCTCCTGGATCGTCTTCCGCCACCGGGAGATGACGCGCGGATCGTCGAAGCGGATACCGCCGGCGAGTTTCCCGTCGTCGTCATAAAGCACCTCGTACATCACCGAGGAGCCGAGGACCACGACCTCCGGAAGCGGGTGCTGCGCTTCGTACCGAAGAATGCCGTCCCCGCCGAGGACTCTCGTATCCTCCCCGCACTGGGCCTTCAGGTTCAGCAGGTGAAGCTCCCACTGGAGGTACGGAGCGATGGGCTCCTCCACACAGCGGACACGGTGGAGGACGAACCCGCTTCTGGCGATTCGCCGGAGGTACTCCTCATAGTGACCCCGCTGTCCCTCGATCAGCGCCAGGGACTCGTCCCAATGCCCCTTGCGGAAAGCCTCCCAGCTCTCCACCCCGGGCTCCTGGAAGCTCTGCTGACGTTCGAGCTTCCAGAACCCCTCGGAGCCGGAACGCCAGAAATGGCGACCGAAGTCCTCGGAGTAGTCGTCAAGTCCGAGGCGCTGGCCCGGGCCGTCGGCCTGTGAGCTAAGCATCGGGAAGGTCTACCTTCGCCGCAGCGGCTGTCCTGCGGGGGATTACGACGATCCGTTCGTCCGGGGCGACGACGAGCCCCGGGGGAAGGTTAGGCAGGTAGGAATCGGTGAGGTCGCGGCCAACGACGGCGATGTCCCCGTTCTCCAGTTCCCAGATGTCCGGGCATCCCTGCTCGCCGCCCGTGGTCCCGAGCTCGGTGGGGGATTTGCCCAGGCGGCGCACCAGCGGTGAAGAGGGATCGGCTTCCCAGCCCCGAATCATCACGGTTCTCCATTCAGTCCCCCCGAAGGTAACCTAGATCACACCTGATGCAATGTCGGGCAGAGACTTCCAGCCATCCGAACACAACGGCTCGTCCGCCTGCATCGACCGGACAGTCGGACGGATTACGGTGAAGTCGCCCGGGGCGGACCGGCAGGAACGACCGGACTCACGCCCGGCCGACCGTGACAGCGCTTCACGAATATGCACTGCCGTCCCGTCCGTCCCCGCGAGTCTTGTAGTAGTCGATGGGGCACGCTGGAGGGAGAGCGCACCGGTCAGGTCTTCGACGGACCTCGGATCCTGTGGGGAACATGCGGTCCGGGCAGCGAAGAGAGGGTCGACGGCACGGTTGCCAGAAGCGGCATTGGCAGCCCAGGCCGCCAGGGGCTGGCGGTCGCCCTGCACAGAGCTTCTCGGCTGCCCGCCGACGCACCGTGACCCACGCACGGCACAGGACGTCCCCCGCATCTCGTAGGCGCCCCGATGCGGTGGCCGAGGCCCGGCCCCTCGACGAGTTGGCTGCGGAGTTGGAGGAAGGCGCTGCGGTCCCGATCAGGCCTGGGCGAGGCGGTTCGAGAGGTCGAGGGCGGAGGTCGCGACCGTGAGGGCGGCGCACAGGCCGAGTACCTCGTGGATGGTCGGGCGGACCAGGAGGGGCCAGTCGTCCGGCGCGGCAGGCCAGGAAGCGAGATGTACCTCGGCGGTGGCCAGGCCCAGATGGGCGGTGACGTTCCAGCCGCTGGGGGAGGCCGGCTCCCAGCGGAGGCGAATGCGTCCGAGAGGGAGCCTCGGGGATTCGGCGGCGAGCCAGGTGATGTCGAGCGGCCCCGTCGGGCGGGACGGAGACGCGCTGGACCAGTGCGCCGCGTACACCGCTCGGCATGGGGTGCGCGGCGATGCTGTGGAGCGGAAGGACGTGCGACGAGATAGGAACCTCCAGGGCGTTGATGGGGTTGGTCATGTCCAGTTGAGGGCCTCGCCCACGGACGCCGGGAGGTAGCCCTCCTGGCCGTCGTCGGCGATGAACGCTTTGCCGTCCCGGACGATGACCTCGGCTCCCACGTGGTGGGCGAAGGGGAAGTCGGGGTTGACGGCGAGGCGGATCGGCAGGTTGGGGTCAAGCTCCTGGAGCTGACGGAGCACATGGCCGACGGTCAGGTGGCGGGGCACGGAAGGCCTCCAAGATCGGTAGGGAAGGGCGGGTGCGGGGAAGGCCGACTCGTCTGCACGTCAGGGCAGCCGGACAGGGCCACGTACGTTGGGCGGGATATCAAGTCCGATGTCCTGCCGCCATTCGCGGTCCTCGCGGCGCGTTCACGTCCGTGGTGGTAGGAGCGGGGGTTGTGGCCGGGGCAGCAGTTGTAGCGCCGCATCCCGCGTCGGGTCATCATCTTGTCGCGCGTCATGTGGTGCGGTCCCTTCTTCATGCCGGATCGCATGGGTGCTGTGGCGGAGAGCGGTGGTTGTTCAGCGACTTGAAAGCGTCATGCGGATGCGGTGTCCGCGAAGTCGCGCTGCCACTGGCGTCGTTCGGCGTACCGGGCGGCACGGCGGCGGACGGTTTTGGAACGGCGCCCGTACTGGCCGGGTAGGTAGTAGCAGGTGCAGCCTCGTCGGACGTAGGCGCACGTGCGGCGGTGGCCGGGGCGGGTAGCCAGGAGCATGCGCATGGCCGGAACCTCCTGTCTGGTTGGTGCTGTTCGGAGCGCGCGGTGTGGTGACGTGGTCAGCGGTGGGCGACGAGGGCGGCGATGAATCCGGCGACGGCCTCGGAAGGGGCGTGGAGGTCGAATTCCTGAACCCATGGAGCGTCTTCGGCGGGCTGGACCCGGATCTGCCAGACGATGTCGCGTTGCCAGGCGGCGGGATCTTCGGGGAGCCAGCCGACGTAGATACGGCCATCCGGGCTCGTAGCGTGGACGTTGGCCTCCGGGGTGTCGACGACCGTCCAGCCGAGGGCGTTGAGGAGGTCGAGGACCGGGGCCGCGCAGTGGTCGGAGGAGAGCCGGCAGCGGTCTTCCACGGCGGGGCGGACGACGGCGGGCAGGAGGGTGGCGGAGGCGTTCACGGTTGGACGATCCCTTCGTTGACCTGCGGTTTTTCCCAACACCCGTACGTTGGCATGCGGTGCGCAGAAGTACGTAGTCCTTTCCCGGGAAGCGGCGTCTGCCGTGGGCGAACTGGCCGCTGGCAGCAGATGGCCAGCGGCTCCGGGAATGGATGAGCGGACCCGGTTGTCGTATCCGGGTCGCGGCAACGGGCCGCACAGAACCGAAGGGGAGAGGAACCGGGGTGGCGGAGCCGGGCAGATACCGGGACCGAGTCGGGCTGGAGCGAAAGATCCGCGCTGCAGGGCGGCCGTGGACGGTCGGGGACATCGCGGTGGTCGCTGACGGCCAGTGGGCTGTTGGTACGCAGTGCGACGGGTGCTGGGACGAGGGCGCGGTGGTGGAGGAGCGGATCGCGGAGGGGTGTCGTATCGAGTTGACGTTGGAGGAGCTGGCCCGCGCGGTGGGCTCCCGCATCGGGGATGCCCACCGCGACGAGGACCTCGCCTGACCGGTCAGCGGCGCGGCCCCGGGTCGGCCACCGGCGGGCCGGCAGCGGCCGAAGGGGCGGGCTGATCGGGTACCTGGCCCAGGGGGCGTGGTGTGTGCCCGGAGCGGGCGACGGCGGCCTGGGCCAGTCGGACTGCCGGGACCGAGGCCGTGGTCGCGGCGGCTTCGCGGGCTTCGATCACGTGGCTGATGGCCTGCAGGGACGTACTGCTCTCTGCCTTGGCGACGCGGAGGTCTGCCGCTGAGCTGGTGATCCGTTCCAGGTCGTAGAAGGCCGGCACGTGGCCGGGGCGGGTCAGGGCGTGCAGACGGTCCTGGTGCACGGTCGCGGCGCTGTCGGTGATGACCATGGCCGAGCGGATGCGCATGGCCGAGCGCAGGAGCGGGTCGTCGCTGGGGCGGCGGATTGCGAGGGATGCCAGAGCGTCGATGGGGCGGTTCCAGGCTTTCTCGATCATGGCTGTGGCCTGGTCGAGTGCGGTGGTGTTGGACATGAGCTGCTCCAAATGGTTTGGGGAGAGGGCGTGTTCGTCAGCGGGCGTACCCGGAGCGCAGGGGCTGCGGAGCTGGCAGCGAACGCGGCGACGGGGTTACGGGGCGAGCTGCGGTAGTCGTCGGCAGCACCGTGGAGCGGGAGTTGGCTGCCTGGATGCGGCGGATATCCAGGGGCGTGGGTATACGCGGTTTGACCGGTGTCGCGGTGGCCTGTGGGGGAAGGCGTTGCAGGTCATAGCCGTAACGGATGACTGGTGACGGGTCGGTGAGGGCGGTGTTCATCGCGGTCACCAGCCTCTGCGGGGTGAAGGAGGAAGCGGTGGCGTACCACTGGTTTCCTGGCGGCCCGGCAAGGGTGAGCCAGCGTTCTTGATGGCCCCGCATCTCGGCGGTGTGGTCAAGGTGGTTGTGGCGCAGGTAGACCTCGGCCAGGTGGTCGGGCGACTGGAAGAAGACGTTCTCGGGGCTGTAGCTGTGGCTCCAGCCCGCCGCTGCCAGAGGTGTGCCGGCATCCAGTGCGGTCAGGGTGCTGTTGCCGTGGTGGAGGTAGGAATCGGGGCCCTCGGCGTAGGCGGCGGCGAGCGCGGTGGTGAATCCGGCGACGATCTCGGTGGGGGTGCCGCTCTGGAAGGTGACCAGCCAGCGTGGCGTCGCGTAGTCCGAGCTGTACGCGGTGATCTTCCACAGGGCGTCGTCGTCGCCCTCGGGCAGGTAGGCCAGGCGGACCCGCTGGTCAGGGGTGTTGACGTACACGTTGCCCAGGTCGTCGTCGTTCAGCAACCAGCCGCTGTCGAGGAGCGGACGGAGAGCGGGGTCACCGGTGAACGTTGATCCGGCGAGGTAGCGGGGGCTGACGTGGTACTCGCGCCACTGCTCATCATCCGAGCTGAAGGTCATGGGAAGTTCCTGAAGAAGAAAAGGGGGAGGGGGACGCGCCTGCGTACGCCGTGGAACGGGCCGTTCGGCCGCACACGGGCGCCGTGGAAATGAGCCACATCACCGGCTCTGGAACGGGTTGTGGGGGCTCACTCGGCGGTTTCCATCCGGGCGAGCAGTGAACGGACCAGGGCGGGCAGGCGGCCCGGGCCGTCGCTGATCCAGACGTGGTCGGTCGCTTTGCCGAGGACGTACGTGGCGTCGTCGAGGAGGCCGCTGGAGATCTCCATGCAGGCGTCGGTAATCCGGGTGACGGCGAGCAGGGACTCGGAGAGCACGGCGACGTAGTCGCCCGGCGGGAGGTGGGCGGCCTTGGCGGCGGTGCGGATTTCCGTCAACTCCAGGTCGCTGAAGGCGAAGTCGAGCTCGGTGCCGTCGGGCGTGGTGAAGGTCGGGTCCGGTGGCTGTGTGGGGATGCCGACGCGGGTGCAGATCTGGTCGACCGAGGTGGTGAGTTCGGCGAGGGACTCGGTGAGCCATCCCAGCGCGGAGGCGTAGGAGGCCAGGGTGAACAGACCCGCCGGCGTCGCGGGGCGCGGCTCGGCGGCCAAGAATTCTTCGAGCCGGTCGTTCAGCTCGCAGATCACCCTCGGTCCGGCCGACAGCGCACCCAGTACGGGGTGCAGATAGGAGCGGCTGGCAGCCGTCGGGTACTCGGCGGTGAGGATCCCGGAGACACTCTGCGCGGCGTCGGTGAGCAGGCCCGCCAGTTCGGCACGAGTCAGCGGGGCGCGGTCGACGATCATCGGTGGGGAGCCTTTCGGGAAGCGGTGGCAGTGGGCTGGGCCGCCGCCACTGGGAGGGGCGTCGGCTGGTTTGCCGCGCGGGGAGAGCGGGAACAGGCGGCCTGCACGCGGGCTTCGGCGGCGGAGGCTGTCTCGACGTTCTGGTGGGAGCCGGTGCGCAGGTGGGCCGTGCGGTAGACCGCGTACTCCTTCCGGCTGCCGACGGCGACGAGATAGATCTCGCGCTTGTGGTGCGAGGTGGGCGGGGCGGGGCGGAACTGGATGACCATCCGATAGGAGACGGACGGGTCGACGTACACCTTGTGAAAACCCGCGAGACGGCCCTTCAACGGCAGGCAGTCGTCACTTCCGTGAACCAGGTTCTGCAGCTCCAGCAGCGCCAGATCACGTATCTCGTCGGGAAGCTCCCGCAGGTCAGCGATGGCGTCCGGGTGCGCGGCGAAGGCGAAGCGGGCGCGGCTCACATCGACCTTCCCGGGTTGAGTACGTCACTCATGCCGCCAGCCCCAACGGCTCGGGCGCGGGGGTGGCCAGCACGCGGTGGTTGGGCCGGGTCGGGCTCGTCGTGCACGCGGCGAACGGGCCGTCGGGAGCACGGAGGTGGACCAGTGTCTGGTCGAGGTGGTCGCGGTGCCACGTCGAGGGACCGGACAGGCCGGCCTCGGCGTCGGTGAGCTGCTGCCACGCGAGCCAGAGGGCATGCAGCCGGGCAACGGCTTCGGGGTGTTCTTGCCACCGCGCGCACCACGGGCGGGTCGTGCTGATCTCTCGCCCGTAGATCGGGAGGAAGAGGTGGTTCACCCAGGCACTGAGGGCGGCGAGTTCGACGGCGTACGCCTCACCGCCCAAGGCAATGATGAACACCGAGGTGGGGCCAGCCGCCGGCTCGGAGCCCGCTGCTGCTGCCGGAGCATCGTCGGTCGGCTGGGGGACGGGTGTGGGCTCGGAGCCGAGGCGATCGAGGAGGACGCCGTGCTGCCTGACCTCGGCCATGGTCTTGGCGAGGCTGCTGGCGAGGTCGTCGAGGTTCCCGTCGGGGACACGGAACGGCTCGGGGCCGAAGGCGGTCGTGCTGGTGTCGGACATCGGGGCGTGCTCCCTCTGTGGGACGGCGACATGGGGAAGAGGATCCGGAGAAGCCGCGATTTGGCCCGGCCGGGAAAACCCGGTAGCCGGGCGCTAGGCCGCCGCGCAGCGAGGGCAGCGAGGGAAGGGAGGGGCCAGCAACCGCACCGCCCGAGCGGCCTGTTGGGGTACGACACCGTTGCCGAGCGCGGTGAGCTGAGCGGGGCGGCCGAGCCCCGGGGTGGCGGTGACCCAGCCGGCATCGAGGCCCTGCATCCACTCCACGAAGTCGGCACGCAGCCGTCCGGCCGCGTCGGTGGGCGCCGGGGCAGGGCGGGTGAGCGTCTCCCATCGGGTGATGGCGGCTGCGTACGCACCCCATCGTCGGTCTGCTCCGATTGCTTCCAGAGCGGCAGAGCCACCGTTGGCGAGGGACGCGGCTGGCCCTTGCCCGGTCGGCGTTCCGGGGCGCCCGGGTCGCGGGTCGGTGGTGTGGGCAGCAGGGACGCTGCCGCGCTCGACAGGGTCATGTCGCCGTTGCCGTGCCGCTGGTTGGGCGAGCCCTTGGTTCCGTCCGACGCCTTCGGGGCGGGCAGGAGCCACTCCACCTCGTCGGCCAGGTTCGGTCCGTGGCCCCCGCTCTTCCTCTTGGCGGGGTGTTGTGAACCGCCGTTCCTGCCGATGTTGCTGGTCGGCGTCTTGAGCAGGGGGCTCGGCGGGCCAGGCGGCGAGGAAGGTCCGCTCGCGGCGGTGCGGGGCCCCGATGTCGGAGGCGCGAAGCACGAGCCACCTCGCGTCGTACCGGAGGTCGGCCAGGGATCCGAGTACGGCACCGAGTGCTCGCAGAGGAGGCCGGCCTGGGGTGTCTCCCAGACACCACGGGCAGAATTCCACGTCGCCAGGGGAACCGGCGGGTGAGGTGAGGAGGCCGCACACATTCTCGATCACAACCAGGCAGGGTCGGAGGGCCTCGACCGCACGGGCGACGTGCAGCCACAGCCCGGAGCGGGTCTGGGAGTTGAGTCCGGCCCGTCGGCCGGCGACCGAGACGTCTTTGACAGGGGAAGCCCGCCGTCAGGACGCACACCGGCGGGACGTTGGACCAGTCGACGGTCGTGATGTCGCCCAGGTTGGGCACCCCGGGCCAGTGCCGGGTCAGGATGCGCGAGGCGCCCGGATCGACCTCCGCATGCCAGGCCAGACTGCCGCCGAGCACGGACTGCACCCCGAGGTCCAGCCCGCCGTACCCGGAGCAGAGCGAGCCGATCAACGGCGGGCGCACGCTGCTGGTCCGCATGTCACCGCCCCCGCACGATCCGGCCCGGTGCAGCCGCTGCCGGCGTGGCAGCGGGAGGTGCGGGTCGGGGAGCGGGAGCTGTGGTCGTGGACCGGCTACGGGCGGCTCGGAGCCGTACGGACAGAGGCGAAACCGTCGCCGATGCGGCGTGAAGGGAGTCGGCGGCTTCGCGCAGGGCCGTGTCCGCCGAACCGAGAGCGTCTTCCATCACCCGCACTGCTGCCTCCCGGGCCTCCTGGGCGTCGGGCCGGTTACGGAGATGCTCGGTCTGGTTCAGGAAGGCAAGCTGGTGAGCCGTCTCCCCGAGGGCGGACGCCGCCTCGCCGGCAGGTCGCGCAGCGGCAGCGAAGCCCGCGATGACCCGGGCCGTGTGGACTTCGTGGTCCTGGGCGGCGGCACGGAGGAAGACCTCATGGCCCAGGTCGGTGATCAGCTCGCCGAGTTCGGATATCTGCCTGGCGACGGCGACGATGCCGGGCAAGCGGCGGTAGTTCCCAGGGACCGGGAGCTTGCCGCGCTGGGCGTCGAAGGCCGAGGCCGTGGCACTCAGGGCAGAGATGTCAGAGCTGGGGGTGTTGTTCACGGTGAATCCCAAAGGAGAGGACGAACAGAGGACGGGGGCTTTCAGCTGTGGCCGCGCGAGGGAGATCGCACGGCAGCAGGGCCGGGCGCAGAGCGAGTTCGGGCCGAGGACGGCGAGACCGGGTGCGGCGTGCTGCGAGCGAGAGCGGCGTGCACCCGCGCAGGAGGAGGCCCGTTCGACGAAGAAGCCGGGGCCGGCGACGGCGGAGAGTGGCCGTTCGCCGTCTGCCAGCGGGTACGTACGTCGTCGAGTGGACCGAGCGCGTGCAGGGCGTGATTGATGAGCTGCCCAGGGGACAGGGACTCGTTCTCCGCCAAGCCCCGAATGGTGCGAGCAGAGGTGACGGCGGTGCGGGTGACCGAGGAACGGATCACCTGCTCACCGAGCCACTCGGCGCTGCCAGGACCCACACCGTCACAGATGGCGGTGATCTGCCCGCCGGACAGCGTGCCGTCGGCCAGCAGACCGCGCCGCTGCGCCTCCCAGAGCAGGGTGATCCGGTCGATGGGCTCGCCCCGGTGGTTCAGCGCGCCGAGGCAGCGGTAGAGCTGCCCGTGGGCCGGGTCGGCGAAGTCGCCCGGCCGCAGCCAGCCCACCACCTCGTCCATGGCCCTCGGCCGCTCAACAAGGACGGCCAGAAGGAACCGTTCGTCCTCGGCGACCTGACCGGCCCGAACCGGCGGCGGCGCGGCCGGAGCGGTGGCCGGCGGCGTAGCGGGCGGGACCGGGCGCGGTTCGGTGCCCCACTGCCGTGCGAGTTCGTCGAGAACCCCGGTCAGAACGTCCGCGTGGTGCAGGGCTCCCTCGACCTCGCCCCGCAGGGCGTCGGCGCGAGCCGCCTGGTGAAGGCGGATCGCGTGCGCGGTGACGCTGCGATGGATCGCCCCCTCCAGCACCATGCGGCCGTACGCCGGAGCGTGTTCGGGACGCGGGCAGGAAGAGACAAGGGTGTGGGCGTAAACCGCGCTCAGCCCCCGTACGTGGTGGCCGGCCTCCTCGACCGCATCGGTCACCCACGACAGCGGCACCGATGTATCGGCTGCCAGTCCGGGGTGGCCGTCGGCCCGGAGCTTGCGCAGCGCGGCGAACAGCGCCTGGTGGACCGGCCGGTCGAAGTGATCCGGCGCGAGCCAGTCAAGATGCGCCATCTGGCCCGGGTCGAGGAGCACCGAGCCGAGTACCGCCTGCTCCGCGCGCAGCAGCGGGTTCATCACTCCCCCCCAGTGTCTGGAGCGGGAGGTTCGCTCTGCCGGATACGGAGGTCGGCGACCGCCTGGTCGGCAGCGGCCATCGCCTCGGCGAAGCCGTCCAGCACACCGGTGAACACGGGGTCGGCGGCGAGAACCGAGTCTGCCCCACTGACCAGCCACCACTGCCCGTCACGCAGAACGACCGGCGAACGTTCGAGCCGCCCGGGACGCGGCGTGGGCGCACTCATGCCGACAGTCCGAAGCCGTCACGGCCGAGAGTCTTTGCGATGGCCCGTTCGGTGATGGCCTTCGTCGCGCGGGCGGAGGCCGGGCCGATCACCTTGGCGGAGGGCTCCTTGTACCAGGGCCGCAGATCGAGCATCGCCACCCGGATACCCGTGGCCAGGAGCAGCGCCTTGCCCTTGGGTAGGGCGCGTATCGCATCGGGCGGCAGGATCCGCTGGGTGCGCATGCTGACCGAGGTGGACTTGCCGCCGTTGCTGGTGGACACCGATGTGGTCTGCACGTCGTGGTCGCCGACCTGCCTGCTGAGGCGGTCGGCGAAGTCGGCGTCGTCGATGCCCGAGCCGATGATCTTGATGGTGGCGGCGGACCAGAGTGCGTCCATGCCGGCCTCGCCCCAGCACCGCTGGCCCTGCCGGTAGGACTGCAGGATCGTCATCGGGATGACACCACGGCTGCCCAGATGGCTGTAGAGGTCGGGGAGGTCGGAGATTTTGCAGACGTTGGCGGCCTCGTCCAGGACGCACAGGGCAGGCGGGTCGAGCCGTCCGCCGGAGCGCTCGGCAACGATGACGGCCGCGCGCATCACGGCGTCGGCCGCCGCGGCGATGATCGCGGATGCGCTGCCGCCGCCGTCCTTGCTCAGGAGGTACAGGGTGTCGCGGGAGGTGGCGAAGGTGAAGGGCTTGAACTCGGGCAGATCCTTGGCGGGGGTGACCCATGCGGCGACATCGGGGTCGAGCAGGCAGCTCGCGTACTGCCTCGCGGTCTCGTAAATACCGTCGCGGGTCTCGGTCGCGCCGGAGACGGTGCCCTGTAGCTGGGCCGCGACCGCGTCGTGGCCGGCATCGGTAAGCAGGTCGACCGGGGTCCGGTCGGCGGGGGAGGCGAGCCAGGCCAGGACATCGGTGATCGGCCGCCGATGGCCGGCAGCGGCGAGGAACAGCGCGCCGAGCGTGTTGGACGCGGCGGTGGACCAGAAGTCGGAGCCGTTCGACTCGTCCACGCTGGCGGCGACGAAATGCCCGGCAAGACGTTTCGCGCCGGCCAGATCGCGGGCGTCAGCCAGGATGTCCCACCACATCTCGCGCGGATGGTGGGCGATCTGCTGAGGGTCCAGAGTCCAGAGCGTGCCGACCTCGGCACGGGCGTCCACCGTCGCGGTGAAGGCGTCGTTCGCCGCCTTGTTCGAAGTCAGCAGCACCGGACCGGGGGCCGCGAGAATCGCGGGAATCGCCAGCCCGGACGTCTTACCGCTGCGCGGGGCCATGATCGCAACGATCACGTCCTCCCAGGACGCGCGAACATCGGCCCGCCCGGGGGAGAGGGTGCCGAGCAGGATGCCGCGGTCAGCAGGAGCGACCTCTTTTACACTCCCGACCGCTCAGGGACGGCCGCAGGCTCCGGGCCTTCGCGGTGATCTCCTTGTCCAGCAGCGGAGCAAGGTCGACCTTCTGGGCCAGGCCGTTCTTCGCGCCGCCGCGCAGCCGCATCCACAGCACCAGGCCGAGGACGGTGAGGCAGAGGGACAGCAGGCCGGGGACGATCCGCGCGCCGACCAGCAGGGCGGTGGGACTCAGATGCGGCCACAGCACCTCCGGGTGAAGCAACGCGTCGGTGGCCCGGTACGGGGCCCAAGGCCCAGCACCGAAGAACGTGTTGCTGACGTTGCCGGTCAACCAGGCGAGCGAACCGAAGGCGAGCGCGATGCCGAGCAGGCCGAAGAGGAGATAGAGGAGCGCGTCCGACCCGGTGGTGGTCGAGGGCGCGCTGGTACGTGGTGCGGGCATGGTGGGTCCTGGGAATGAGCGCAGACGAGTGATGGGGGTGGGGCACGCGGTGCTCTTCTACTGGTCATCGCGGCGGCTCCTGTTCGGAAAGGGAGTTGATGGTCTGGCTATCGGGTGCGAGGGATCGGGGGAGGCGGAGCGCTTGCCGCAGCCTCGGCAGAACTGGCCGGGGGCAGCGAGCGCTGGGCGGAGGCATTCGGCGAAGAGGCACGGGCCGCACGCTGCCGTTTCACTTCCGGACTGTCGTTGGAAGGCGCCGGGCTGGAGACTACTGAGCCGGCACCAAGGACGTCACTGACCGGCTCCCTGGTCCGCAGGACGTTGACCATCTCGTGGTGCCTGGGATCGGTGAGTCTGGTCGGGCACGCAGCTCCCCCGTCCTCGGCGATCTCCAACTGCTCTTGGGCGTCCTGGAGTATGCCGTGTGCGGCGGCCAACCGAGTCCAGGTCTCGTAGGTGGGGTTGTGGTGCGGGTCGTCGAACGTCAGACGTACGCGGGTCCAGTCGGCGGCAGCGGGGACCAGTTCGGTCAGCTGCGGCAGAGCCCCGACAAGTGCATCGTTGACCTCCTCAAGGATTTCGGCGACCTCCTCGGGCGTCGCGGCCTCGGTGAGCTGGGAGGTCATCCCGGGGACGGAGTGCGGGTCGGCAGAAGGCTGGGGCAGGTCTCGGGCCGGCGGCAGGCTGGAACCTGACGGCTTGCCGCGGTAGGCGAGCCGAATGTTGTGCTGCATCGCGGCACCAGCGGCCTCGCCGAAACTTGAATAGAACTCGGGCACAGCTGCTCCCTGATCGTTGTGCTGGATTTCCGGGCTGGGTGGTGGGGGCAGGCGGCAGACGTGTTCCCCACCGGATGGGCGGACTTGGGTCCGGGGGCTGGTCTTGTAGCGGAAGGGGGGCACCGGCAGACTCACGGCGTGACCGACAGGGCCAGACCGTCAGCGAGAGACGAGAGCCGGCCCCGGGCTACGGCGGGACTGCCGACAGTGACGATGAGCAAGCCGATGCGGATGTCGGTGGCCGGAGACGTAGGTGGCGGTGTCCGCGAGTAGTGCTTGTTGAGTGAACGAAGGCCGCCCTGCGCGCCCTACCCGTAACCGGCTTCGGACGGTCAGAAGTGGGGGTTCTCGGTAGGCCGGTCGGCCTCGGTGGCAGCCTGGAGCAGTTCGGTGAGGTCGTCGGGTCCGGAGGAGCGCTGGTCGAGCCACCACCCGGCACGGGTGATGGTGCGGGCGGCCTCCTCGATCTCCTCCCACTCCGGTTCGCTGGCCTCGCCTTCGAGGACCAGGGCGGTGTAGGCGGCGGCCAGGATCTGGTGGCGGCAGCGTACTCCCCAGGCGACGGCTCGCTCGGTTCCCTCCAGAGGAGGCATCCGGTACTGCTGCGACCAGGCTTCGGATTCGGCCTGCTCTTCGGCTCGTTTCGCCTTCAGCCAGGCGGCCTTGTCCTGCTCGTCGTCTTCCCTGGAGGCACGCCAACAGGCGGTGCACTCCTGCCTGGCGAGCCACTCGGCGAAGCCCGCGCGACGATCGGCCGCCCGCGCGGACAGGTCGCGCTCGTCCGGGTGGCCACAGGAATGGGAGATCTGCCAGATGGTCTTCACTGCCATTGGATCCGTTCCTTACGGGAGTGGGGTCAGCGGTTGTGGGCGAAGGCGATGCGCGGGTCGACCGGCCGAGCAGCCGGAGCGGAGGAGGCGGGAGCGGGAACCGGCGCCGGGCCCGACCCCGAGAGACAGGCGCGGGCTGGGCTGGTGGCGAGCGCGACGGCGCTGGACAGGGCGCTGCGAGCGGGGTGACCGGGGTCGTGCTCGTGGCACGTGGCTGCCGCAGGCACAGAGCCGCGGCGTGCTGCGACGTCCTGAGCAAGGCTGGGATGGATCGCGACCTGGAGATCGGATCGGTGCATCGACACCATGGCACCGGCGACCTTCCCGAGGGCCTCGCTGCGGTCGGTGGTGATGGGCAGCGTGTAGATGTCCAGGACCGGGTTCTGCCGCCAGCCGTGTTCTTCCAGGATGAGTCGGCCGCCGAGAGCGGAGGAGTGGTCGTCGGTGGCTGCGATGATGCCGAGCCGCGGGTGCTCGGCGAACGCGACATCGGGCTCAATACGCGGCGAGCTGTCACGGGTCGGAGCCGCATTGGAGGCCAGTGAGGGGTCGAAGGCGGCATCGACGTCGACCTGGTAGCCGGCCTTGCGTAGCAGCGCGACGGCCCGGGTGGTACGGCCCTGTCCGTCGCGCTGTTGATCGTCCAGGGCGTACAGCGTCGGCTGGTTCGGAACGGGGCGGAAGCCAAACCGCTTCAGCATCCACGCGCTGGCCGCGAGGTTCTTCGGGTTCGCGGCGACGATGCCGTAGTCGGGGTGGTGGCCGAATGCAAGATCGGGAAGCGAGTCGTAGTGGGTGGGCATGGCTGATCCATCCGGTGCAGGCGCGGGGAGCTGGGCGGTCGGGGGGCGAGGCGGTTCTGCTGGTGCGGGATATGGCGCACTCCGATGCGGGGAGCGGTCAGCGACCGGGTACGGACGAGGGACGGCGGGTGGCGGCGCGGGGCGTACGGGCGAAGCCGCCGGCATTGGTGCCGGGGCCATGCGCCGGACGGTCGGTGAGAGCGCGAGGTCAGCACTCACACGGGGCGAGGCGGAGTCCGGCCGTGGAGGCACGCCGAGCTGGTCAAGGCGGTGTCGATGGCGGCGAGCAAGCTCGGGACACTGCCGCCGCGCCGGGCGTGGGGGCCGTCGGGCTCCGAGTCGTAGATCACTTCGTGGACTGTGGAGTCGTCGGGATGCCATCGGGTCACCAACCAGCTTTCGGGGTGCCCTGGAGGATGGTCGGCCGGTGGTTCCTGGGGTGGCGAGACGATCAGCGAACTGCCGTCGGGAAGTGCGGCGTGGACGATTTAGTCGCTGAGGCCGTACTCGACGGTGCACTCCAGGCCGCGCTGCCGAAGGGGAACGGTGAGGTGTCCGTACCCGTGTTCCTGTCGAAGGGAGGCCAAGGGTTGATCGGGGCACATGAGTTTCTCCGTGTCAGGGTGCCCCGGCAGCCACGACGGGAGCCGCAGGCAGGTGGGGCATGGGGGCGGTGGGCTTCATGAGGATCTGGCGATCGGCCGGTTTGGTCGGGCCGGAACTCGGTGGTAGAGGCGTCAGAGGGAACGACGCGGGGCCGGCGCATTCGGCGCGGGCGAGACGGGCGGCGAAGCGGGTGAGGCCGTGCGGTTGACGGAGGTGGACCGGGCAAGGGCCACCCGGGCACGTGTGGCTTGAGGGGACTGGCCGGGATCCAGCCGACTGGCCAGGTGGTCAGCGGCCCGAGCGAGCGCCGGGCCCTGGAGGGACAACTCGTCCGCGTAGTGCCAGCCTTCGGAGTTGCGGATCTCCGTAGCCTGGCTCTCGTAGATCCCCCGCGAGCCGGGTTGCGAGACGTCCATGAGGGCCATCACCTGATCCCACTCCTGTTGGATCTGGCCTGCTTGTTCCAGGGTGGTGTCGATTCCGCGCAGTCGCCGCAGGTCCTCGCTGATCGGCCCCTCGGCGTAGTCGGTCTCGCTGGTGGCGGCGCGGACCCCGGCCAGTACCTCGGGGCCGTGGGCGAGGAAGACCTCGACGTGTTTCCACGCTTCGGCGTCACGGGCCACCTTGCCGTCCGCGTAGCACTTCTCGTCGATGGGCCAGCCGTCCTCGTCGCAGAAGGAGTCCGAGACCGCGTCCCAGGCGTCGGACGCTTGCCTGATGCCGGCGGCGGCAGAGGCCAACGCCGGGACATGCTGCCGCCACGCCAGGCGGTCAGTGACTGCCGATGGGGGCTTTTCGTTGGGTGCGGGAGAACTGGGAGAAGTGGGCACGGTTGGTCCTCGTTCTTGTGCCGGTGCCCGCCGGGAAGGCGGTAGCGAGCGGGTGGGGGCGGAGCTTAGGCCGACATGCGGGCGTCGGTGTCGAAGAGTTCGCGCTCGGCCGGGTGCAGGATGTGTTGCGTGATGAAAGAGCGGCCTGCGACCTTCCACAGGCCCCGGCCCTTGGTCAGGGCGGACACCGCGTGGGTCTCGACGCCGGTCAGGCCGAGCAGCGAGGCAGCGGCAGCGAGCTGGTCTGGTTCCTGGCGGTAGATGATGCGGGTGGAGCAGTCGGCCAGGAGGCCCTCGGCAAGCACCCGGCCGCGCGAGCCGGCATCGCCTGCCGAGAGCAAGTCCGACAACCGGTGAATGACCATCAAGTTCGCGATACCGAGCCCGCGGGAGAGCTTCCACTGCGACTGCATGCGCTCCAGCAGACCGACGTGCCGCATCACCCGCCACGCCTCGTCGTAGATCACCCAGCGTCGGCCTCCGTCCGGGTCGGCGAGCGCACTCTCCATCCACGCGCTCGCGCAGGTCATTGCGAGGACCAGCGCGGTGTCGTCGCCGGAGCCGCCGAGGCGGGAGAGGTCGATGGACAGCATCGGGGTGGTCGGGTCAAAAGTCACCGTCGAAGGGGCGTCGAACATGCCGCTCAGGTCGCCGTGCACCAGCCGGCGCAGGGCGTGCGCGAGGTCCTGCGCGGCCGGCCCCATGCGTCCGGCCTGGTCGCCGAGGGCTCGGTCGAGGCGCTCGGGCGAGCCGAGGGTGTGCGCGATCTCGCCGAGCAGCGGCACCGTGCCGCTGGCGTCGGCCTCGGCGACGGCCAAGTCGAGGGCGAGGTCCAGGGCGGTGTGCTCCATCGGCAGGAGATCGCGCTTCAGCACGGTGCGTGCCAGACCTGCCAGGAGCAGGAGGCGGCGCTTTCGGACCTCGGTTACCCAGTCGCCTTCGCTCACCGAGGCGGGCCGGGCCGGAGCGTCCAGCGGGTTCAGCCGGCCCGGGAGCCCCGGCCCCAGCGCGATGCTGTAGCCGCCGAGTGCCTGCGCGACCGCCGTCCACTCTCCCTTGGGGTCGCAGGGAACGTAGACCCGGTAGCCGTGGGCGATTGCCCGGGTGGCTATCGACTTGGCCAGCGCAGACTTTCCCATGCCGATGATCCCGGCCAGGACGGCGTTCGGATTCGTGAAGCCCTCGATCCGCCCGCTGGAGTACAGCGAGAACGGGTCGTAACAGAACGCCGCCTCCGCGTGCACGTCCCTTCCGATGAAGATGCCTTCCGCGCCCAGGCCGCCCTCGGCGAGGAAGGGGTAGGCCCCGGACACGGTGGCGGTGGTCATCCGGTGGGCGGGCAGGCCGAGCTTGCCGCCCCGTGCCGAGGACGGGCCGGGGCGTCCAGCGGGCGGGTAGGTTGGCCGCAACTCCGGGTCGAGTGTCTCCTCGGCACGGCGCTTGGGCGGGGCTCCGGCGAGGCGGGCCTGGCGGCGGGCCTCGGCGAAACCGGCACGGGCAGCCCGCTGCTCGGCCCGCGACGACTTGCGGGGGACGAACAGGTTGGTCGCGCTGGCGCGGGTACGGGGCATGAACGGTTCTCCAGACGGAAGGCGGGTCAGCGGCGTACGAGGCCGGTGAACGGCGCGTGCAGATCAGCGGGGGTGGTACGGCGGCGCACCAGGTCCGCGGTGCGCTGGTGGCGCTGGCAGATAGTCAGTCCGGGGGCGCCTTCGGGCAGGCCCGCCTGGAACCCCTCGGGCGCGGGTACCTCGCCGGAGCCCGGCCGGGGCGCCGCGTGGTAGGCGGCGTGGACGTGGTCGGCGGCCTGCCAGATACGGGTACGGGCGGCACGGAGCCGCTCGCCCTCGGCCGGGACGAGGTGCCCGGTGCGGGCGGTGTGGGCGTCGAGCAGTCCGTGCAGTGAGACGAGATGGGCGTGCAGGGCGTCGAGCTCGGTGCGGGTGGTGACGAGCGGACCGCCCGGAAGGTTGAGCGCGCGGTGGAAGTCGAGCGCGGCGGTGGCGAAGGGCACGAAGTCCTGCGCGGTCGTGCCGGAGGTGCGGGACATGGAGTGCCCTTTCAGTGGGATCGGCGTCAGACGGTGAGGGCGAGCGGCATGGCGGCGGCGGTGAACGCCTTGGCCTGCTGCCAGGTGAGCGGCCGCAGGTCGAGCTGGGCACCGACCGCTGCGGTCTCCACGACCGCGCACGCGGAACGGAGTTCCTCCTCGGAGTCGGCCGAGACGGTCAGCAGCCCGGTCATAGCGATGTCCGCGTGCCCGGCGATGAGCTGACGCTCACGGGACTTGATGTCCTGGTACTCGATCGAGTCCGCCTCGGAGTCGACCTGACCGCGCCGGGCCCGCTCGGCGGCATCGGCGATCACGCTGGCCTTCCTGCGCTGGACATCGCGCAGAGCGGCGTCCAGCCCCTTCGGCTCGTACGACAGCGACAGCGTGCGCCGGACCCCGGCCGTGAACAGGAGCTGGTGCAGAAAGCCCGCCGACGTCTCGGTACGGGGCCAGTTCTCCACCCAGTACGTGGCGTGGACGGCCGAGTCGGTTGCGATGTGGTCCGCCTTCTCGACGACCACGACCGGGCCGGCAGCGGCGGGCTCCGCCTCCGGACGACCGGCGGTGGACCAACGATCGAGCGCGGCAAGGGCCTTGGGGTCGTACGCGATTCGCACGACGGCCGCGATCTCGCGGGCGGTGAGCCACCCGGTGGGGTTGAGCCCGGCTGTCCGTGCGGCCTGGTCGAAGGTCGAGGTCAGCTGCGCCAGGACGCTGAAGGAGCCGGTCAGGCCACCTCCGGCCTGGTTGATCAGCCGTCGGGCTGCCTTGGCGTCGAGCGACACCGCGACGTACGCCTCGTGCGGGGCCGCCGCCGGGCCCGCACTCTGAATCAGCTCGCTGTAGATCGCCCCCGCCACGGGGGCCTCGGGCCGGCCGTGCTCCTCCCAGTACCGGCGCAGGGTATCGCCGGAGTCCGGGACGGTGCGCTCGATCACCTGGATCCTGGCCACCTGCCCGGTCCGGGCGAGTGCGGCCAGCGCGCGTCCCCAGCCGCTGACGTTGGAGTTCTGGGTGCCCGGGTCGAGCAGCGCGTAGGCGCGGGAGGAGACCTTGACGACGGCGGTCAGCGTGCCGGTGTGGGGATCGTGGACCGCACCGTACCGGCCGTCGGGGGCGGTGAGCACGCGCAGGCTGGCCGCGGTGCCGGGCAGGTGGAGGAGTCCTTCGCGGACCGGGCGGTGCGAGGGTCGGGTCAGCCAGACGAGCTGACGCCGTACCCGGCGCAGGGCGTACCGGGTGACGATCGGAGCCCAGTCGGCCAGCGCACGCCCCCGATGGCGGACGAAGACGAGAAGGGCGATGACGGCCCAGAGCGGAATGAGCGCGAGAGCGCCGACCACGCCGCGGGTGAGGATCACCGCGAGCAGGAGAAGGCCAGTGAGACCGACCACGATCAGCTGCGGGGCGGTCAGACCGAGCAGGACGCCGCGTCGGCTGCGGTGGGGAAACTTCACGGTGGCCGGGGCGGCTTCGGTCGAGTGCTTGTCGGACATGGTGGTTCCAGACGATGGGAGCGGACAAAGGGCGAGGCGCGCGGCGCTCTTCTGGAGGTCATGGCAGGGCTTCGTTTCTGGTGATCGGCGGCGCGGGGTACGGGGGCGGGCTGTGAGTACAGCCCGCCCCCGGCTGTGGTGGGTCAGGACCTCGAAGGCGGCTGGCTGGGGTAGACCCAGCTCGCCGGCGTCGGGGAACCGGTGGCCGACGGCCCGGAAGAGAGCGGCGGCGATGCGGCAGGGACGCCTCCGCCATCAGGGGCAGTGCTGACGGGCGGCGCAGCCCCCGCGTCGGCCATGCTGCTGCTTGGGGCCGACACAGCAGTCACCTGACCACCTGAGGTGACCCCTTCGACACCGCCGGTTTCGCCTTCACCGGGCCGGGTGATGAGCGGCGGTACGCGGAAGTGGGTCTGCGGCTTGGACGGACCGCCGTCGATCCCCTCCTTGCTGAGGTTGCCGCCCGAGGGGTCGATGCCGGAGACGACACCGTCGGTGCCTGCGCCGGGAACCCTGCTCGGGCCCTGAGGGGCGGGAGCGCCGGCGCCGCTACCGGCCCGCATCGCCAGGGTGCCCGCGGTCTTCGCCGCCCCTGCGGCGACCGCCATGCCAGCGACGCCCGTGCGGTGCAGGTCGTCGTGGCCACCGCCGTCGCTGGCCCAGTGGACGAACTTGTACGTCGCGTACGGGCACAGCAGGACCAGGACCATGACGACAATGCCGGCCATAGCGTCGGACAGCGCGGCCATGCCGTCGCTGGCATCCGACTTGCCCATCGCCGAGACCCCGATGAGAAAGACCACGGTCATCAGGAGTTTCGAGACGACCAGGGTGGCGGTGGCCTCGATCCAGCCACGCCGCCAACGCTTGGCGACCTCCCAGCCTCCGCCGGCTCCGGCGAAGACGGCGAGGGCGACCATGACCAGGACACCGACCTTGCGGGCGACCATCACCCCCCAGTACAGGAACGCGCCGATCGCGCACCCGAGGGCGACCAAGGCCGACACTCCCCAGCCCAGGCCGTACATCGCCCCCAGCAGGTTGACCTTCACCACGCGGCGGATCGCATCGTCGACGGAGGTGTTGGCTGCTTGGAACAGGTCGTCGGACAAGGCGTCGACCACGGTGATGGCGACAGAGGTGAAGGCGATGGCGCAGAAGCTGAACAGGACGCCGGTCATGGTGCCGACCGCGGCCAGAGCCAGGGCGCGTTCGTCCCGTCGCCAGGCCGCGAGCATCAGCTGGATGCAGAACGTTCCGACGGTCAGCGCGAGCCCGATGGGCAGCAGCAGTTCGTAGTTGTCCCTGAACCACGTGGCGTTGAGATCGATGGCGGTCGTCGCGTTGACGGCCTTGGCGGCGAGATCGGCTGCGCTGGCGGCCAGCTCTCCGGACGACTTCGCGATCCACGCCCCGATGCCGTCGGTGACAGCCCCGGCGGGGTTGGCGGCGAAGTCGACGGCGCCGCACACCTTGTCCATCAAAGGGAAGTCGCAGACTCCCATGGTGATACCTCCTTACTTACGTGAAGAGTCAGGGCGCGACGGATGGCAGGACGCCGACCAGGGCGCAGGGCTGGTCGGGACGGCACTGGACGGCGAGGGTGGCCACACGGCTCTCTGCACCACCGGCGGGCGAACCCTTCCAGGCGATCGACTGCTTGCCGGAGACCGTGACGGCGTAGATGTACGCCTGCGTGATCGCGCCGGGATTCGCCTGCAGGGCCTGGGTGAACGCGTTCGGGAAGTGCCCCTCGTTCACCTTGGCGGTGGCGAACTGGCCGTTGGCGGCCATCTCCTTCCACAACACGGGCGAGGGGACGACCTTGTCGACCGAGGCCGAATCGGCGTACTCGGCCTCGGTGGTCAACCACCCGTGCAGAGCGGACAGCAGCTCCGCCTGGGAGTACGCGCGGGTGTCGTAGGACCACAGAGCTTCGACGGCTGCCTTCCCGAACATGACCGGGTCTTGCGTGTTCGGCGGCACCGGGAGGGCGACGGAGTGTGCGTTCGGCGAGGGCGACCCGGACGGCGAAACCGCCGAGGAAGAGGGAGCCGCCAAACTCGACGGCCGTGCGGCGGACTCGGTGGGCCCCCTGCCGTCGCGGGTGAGGTAGGCGGCCAGGCCGGCGAGGGCGACGAGCACCACCAGGACGGCGGTGCCGAGCAGCGCCCGGCGGCGCACGAGGGAGGCGCCGCCGGGGTTCGAGGAGCGGGAAGCCATCACTGGACCTGGGACCCCAGTGTGCTGAAGAACGCCACCACGCCGTTCGCGGCACCCAGCAGCAGGGCCGCACCAGCACTGACCAGCACACCCTTCTTACCGTTGGCCTCGGCCTGGTGGCCGCCCGAGTGGTGGCCCCAGGCCCACACGCCCGCGCTGACGGCAAGAGCGCCGACCACGGCGATGATGCCGAACAGGTTGATGGAGCCCATCACCTGCTTGAGGACAGCCAGGCCCGGCAACCCGCCCTCGTTCGGCTTGATCCCGGGGTCGTAGGCAAGCTGAACGACTTTGTCGGCGAGATACATCAAGAACTCCAGTTCGATTTGGTGCACGCTGAAGCCCGAGAGAGCGGAGCGGCAGTGCGAGAGAAGGGGGAGGGGAGGTGCCGGTCAGACGACTCGGCGGGTCGCGAGAACCTGCGACTTCCAGGACGCGAGGGTCGTGATGCGGACCACGTCACCGGTGTGCGGAGCGTGGATGATCAGGCCCTGGCCGATGAACATGCCGACGTGCTCAGGGGTACTGGCCGTCCCCTCGGTGAAGAGGAGGTCACCCGGCTCGAGAGCGTCGACCGACACGGCTTTGCCCTCCTTGACCTGCGTGTACGTCGTCCGCGTCAGGGCGACCCCGGCGGCCTTGTACGCCTGCTGCATCAGAGAGGAACAGTCGCACCGGCCCATCGGATCCTTACCGTGGGAGTCGGTGCAGCTCCCGCCCCACTGATACGGAGTGTCGAGCTGCCCGAGCGCCCAGCGGATTGCCGTCTGGACCTCTCGTGAAGCGGTGGCCGGGATCTCGTACCCATCCGGCACCGCGCCCGCCGGGATGGTCCCGAAGTCGGTTCCGTCCCCGTCCGTCGTGCAGCCGCCCGCGGTACCGGGTGAAAGGCTGCCGACGCTGGCCGAGCCGGACGCCGAGGGGGTAGGTGACGGGGCGCCAGCCTTCTGCAGCAGGGGCTCGATGGCCTGCTGCAAGGCGGTGGCCAGAGGCTCCCACTTGGCGTAAGCCTCCGGGAAACCCGACCGCTGCACCGCCTGGGCAGCCTGGGTGACGGACAGGGACTGCCAGCCGGAAACCTTCTTCAGCCCCTCGTAGAACTTGGTCGAGGTGCGCACCGGGTCGAGGATCTGGTTCGCCGTTCCCCAGCCCTGCGACGGGCGCTGCTGGAACAGCCCTAGCGAATCGCGGTCACCGTAGGTCAGGTTCCGCAGCCCGCTCTCCTGCAGAGCAGTGGCCAGGGCCACGACCTGCCCCCGGGCCGGAATGTTCATCGCGACGCCGGTCGCCTGAATCGTTTTGGCGTTGGGCACCTGCTCGGCCGGATCAACCAGCCCCGGAACGGAGACCGAACTTCCCTTGCCACCGTCCAGGATGGCCTTGACCTGAGTGGCCACCGCTGCGGTATCCACAGCCTGTGTGCCGCCGGTCGAACAGGACGCGAAGGCGTCGGAGGCTCCGATGGCGAGGACCGGAACGGCCAGCAGCAGCGGACCGGAAGCGAAGAGACCGACGACGGCCCCGGTGGTCTTCTTCACCGCCACCACCGTTCACCGAGGCGGCGGTGCCGGCCGGGTGACGGCGGCGGATCGGGGCGCGGGCGTATCAGGGCATGCTGCATCGCAGCGGCTCCTCGGTGTTCGTAGGAGGCGCGGTGCCGACTTCTCGTGCAAAGCCGTCGGCACCGCGCCGATGTGCATCCGCCGCTAGGCGGGGCCGGGCCGGGGGAGTTGATAGCTCCCGGACACCGGTCTCAGGTCACGCGCGGCCGCCGACCGCGCTCGTAATCTCAGGCAGTACACCGGGGCTCCTGACGGCGTGCGGAACAAGGGACGATGTGCCATACCCGCAGCTCGTTCGGAGGAGACAACACGGATAAGCGCAGGTCAACGGGGGTGCAGCGAGGCTCCGGCCCGGTGACACGGCGAGACAGTAGACCGGGATTCCGGCCGCACCAAACGACTCGCGAACCCAGGCCCACAGCGCGGTCCACCTCGTTAGGCCCGGCCGAAGATCGCCGCTAACCTCCGGCACAACCCCGCCCGAGATGAACTCGGTTGAGTGCCGTCCGGTGCGGGCCCAGACCCGCTGTGCCCTGAAAGAGGCCCACCACATGAGCTACACGCTGCACCGAGGCGACGCCCTGACCGTGCTGAAGACCCTCCCGGACGAGAGCGTCAACGCCGTGATCACCGACCCGCCGTACAACTCCGGCGGACGGACCAGTTCGGACCGCACCGGTCGCACCGCGCGGGCCAAGTACGTCACCAGCAACTCGGCGCACGACCTCGCCAACTTCCCTGGGGAGAACCGCGATCAGCGCTCGTACCGTTCCTGGCTGACCGAGCTGCTGACGGAGTCGTACCGGGCCTCGACCGAGCATGCGGTCGCCGTCGTCTTCTCCGACTGGCGCCAGGAGCCGACCACGTCCGACGCCCTGCAGATGGCGGGGTGGACCTGGAGCGGCACGATCCCGTGGATCAAGCCCGCCAGCCGGCCCCGCAAGGGCGGCTTCAAGCAGTCCGCCGAGTTCATCACCTGGGGGGTCAAGGGCAGCCTGGCCAAGAGCCGGGACCTATACCTCCCCGGCCACTTCATCGCCTCCCAGCCGCGCAAGGACCGGGTACACATCACCCAGAAGCCTGTCGAGATCATGCAGCAACTTGTACAGATCTGCCCCGAAGGCGGCACCGTCCTCGACCCGTTCACCGGCAGCGGCTCCACGGGCGTCGCGGCTCTTCGCGAGGGGCGTCGCTTCGTGGGCGTCGAGCTGTCCTCGCACTACGCCGACGTCGCCGAGCAGCGGCTCCGCGCCGAGCTGACGAAGGACGACTTCTCCCTGGCCGGACCGGAGGCGTGATCATGAGAGCGAAGGACCCGGGGCCGGCAGGCCGCGGACGCCAAAGGGCGGCTGGAGCATCGAGTAACCGATGCGCCAGCCGCCCTTCTCGTTGCGTCAGGCCGCCTCGAACGCCCGCCGGATCAGCGGCGCCGCCTTCTCCAGGTCGGCCGCCGAAACGAGACGCACCTCCAGGTCCCCGGTCCCCAGGTGCCCGACGCCGCGCATGTCCCAGGTGAAACCCTCCTCCAGCGCGACCGTGTCCGGGTCGACTCTGAGATAGACCAGGATCGCCTCGTGCTTCGGACGGAAGATCACCGACGCGACGTTCACCAGCCGCCGGTAAGCGATGTAGTGCCACAGCGGCGCCACCTCGACCTCGCCCCACGCCGTGAGCGCGTCGTCCAGCTCCGCGTACAGGTCCCGCAAGCACTCCGGGACGAGTCCGGCACCCGCCGGCGAAGGAGCCACCGGTGCCAACGGCGCACTGCCAACCGCCGCATCCCGCTCCCGGCTCCGCCGGGGCGAAACGACGTTCGGCGAACCGGGCGAGGAGTCGACGAGCAGCAGGCTCAACAGGCCGCCCTCGAAGACCCGGTAGCGCACCAGGTCGATCCGCTCGGGCAGCCGCTGCACGGCCACGCGATCGTGGTGGACTGGGGAAGAGGCAGTGTTCCATGCGCGCGCTATTCCCCAGCGGGCCTCCGGGGTGGCGAGCATTCCGGCGCGATCGATGGTTGGTGACCAGGCAGGGCGGCGTCGTTCAGGGGATCTCTGATGTCGGTCAGGTCGAGTGGGGCGAGCATCGGCCGGAAGACGGTGATTTCTCTACTCGTCCTGCGCGAGCTGCAAGGGCTCGTCTTCGGCTGGCGGAAGGACTTGGAGGATTTCGCCGGAAGACGTCATGAGGTAGCGAATCTCGGTGTCGCCATCGATTCTGGGCGGGGAGACTTGGTCGCGGAGCCGCTCTTGTCGCGCCGCCAGTGACTTGTCGGAGTCGTGCCAACGGCCCTTGAGCTCAACCTGGGTGAGGCGTTCGGTCAGTTCGGTCGCGACCGCATCAGCGTCCTCCAACTGATGAACCTGCGACTCCACGAACTTCCGCAGTGCAGCGTAAGGATTGGTGGGATCCGCGAGCGCTAGCGATGCCGCGTCGGCAACCATTGCCTTGCGTCGTATCGCAATCGCCGCTCGCGCCAAGTGAAGCTCCCGGATGAAGTGGTCAGTCTCCTTCTCCCTGCCGCCAAGAGTCTCCTCCAAGCGGCGATAGTCGACCTTGCCGTCGTCGTCCACCAGCTCGTCGATGACGCCGCGGTGCTTCTCCAAGAACTGCTGAGAGCGATAGAACTCGTCGTCCGCACGATTTAGGGCGAGCTCAAGATTTGGATTGCGGCCGTCAAGCATCAGGCTGATCGCGCGGGACAACTGAGCATCGGCCGACCGCTGATCCTTGATCCGTTCGATGTAGTGACGTTCCTCCTGGCGGCCCAGGATGGCTTCAACTCGGCGTTGGTGCGCCCGCTGTTCACGTTGAGCCACCATGTCCACCGCAAGGACAGTTCCGGCGACGGCCAGCACCGGCCAACCTGCCGCGACTGCTCCTCCAGCAGCGACAGGCTTCAGAACGGCATGTGCTGTCTTGCCGCCGCTGCGAGAAAACCCTCTGAACCCGGAAGTTCCGACGGCCTTGACGAGCTCTGCACCCTTTGGCAGCACCACCCGGAACAACGTCGGGCTCTTTGGGTTGAGGGCCTCCACGATCCCGGCCATTGCCTGCTGAGCCGCCGCGTTCACTGGCACAGTCCGGAACTTCGCGACCTCCGGCTCGCTGACCGGGTAGTACTCGACAGCGACTGGCGTCGCTGCGGCTTCGAGCGCATCCCAGATCGCGGCGGACGTCGAGCCGACGGATCGGAGAACGTCCTCGGGGACCAGAAGCCCTGCTGGAGGGAACTCGGGGCGAACTTCAACCACTGCCGTGGCGCTTGGTGTGGTGTGCCCGCCCGAGGCGGTGGTGGTGCTTCGCGAGAATCTCCAGAGCAGCCACGCGGAGACAAGCATTGCGATAGCGACAACGGCGACCAGCGCAATAGGCGTCGACATCAAGTCAAGTCCTCCGACCAGGCTGCGATGGTTGGTTCAAACCGCACCCGAGCATAGCGAGGACCGCCGCCATACCGGGATCACGCTCGCGTCGAACGGGGCACGGAAGACCTCGAACCGGTACCCAGTACTACAGCGGCGCCCCGGGCGACCAGGCCGAGCGCCCAAAGGAGGCGGCTTGTCAGGGGTGCCTGGCAGGATGCTGTGTCATGGGTGGGAGATCCGAAAGTGATGAGGCATATGTCCTCGACCTCTGCGACGAGTATCTCGGTGAGGTCGCGCAGCGGCAGCACCGCTTCGGCTGGCTACGCGGCGACCCCGGCGCTGACGGGCGCCGCGTCAAGCTGCCCGTCGATGGTTACTGGCCGCAGCGCAAGCTTGTGGTGGAGTACCGGGAGCGCCAGCACGATGAGTCGGTCCCGTTCTTCGACAAACCGGACCGGTTGACCGTCAGCGGCGTCCATCGCGGCGAGCAGCGGGCCCTCTACGACGCACGCCGGGACAGCGAGATTCCCGCGCACAAGCTTCGCCTCGCGGTCATCCGCCCAGATGACCTCGACGCCGACGCACGGGGCCGCCTGCATCGCCGAGACCGGCAGGCGGATCTGGTGGCGATCGGTGCGCTCCTTACACCCGTGCTTCAGGCCTGGCCCAGAGACGAGGACCGGGTCGTCGATGCGTTCCGCACCTGGCTCACCGACGCCGGCTGGACCGTCGTGCCGCCCACCGACCGGCACACCGACCTTGAAGCAGAACGGGACGGCGAACGCATCATCGCCGAAGCGAAAGGGCACACGAGCCAGCCTGACATCGACGCCGACATCGCTTACGGGCAGCTCCTGCGCCGGATGACCGCACCACCCAGCGTGAGCGTGCGGTATGCGCTCGTCGTCCCAACATCAGGTCTTTGGCACGCCCTCCGCGTGCCGGAGCACGTCCGCGAGAGGCTGGGCATCGCCGTCTACGAGGTGACGGCCGACGGAAGAGTCACCGCACACGGACCGTGAGCACAATCAGGACCGCGACTGCCGGACCGACGGGTCGTCACCGTGCGGTCCGGCTCCCTACGTCGGCCGCCCGGTCCTTGGAGAAGCGGGGGAGCGGCACCGTTCACCTCTCGTCGGGCTGACAAACGGCGAGGTAGTCGGCCCAGCTGTTCTGTGCGTACTGAGCCCAGCGGTACGCACTGCTGGTTGTGACACCGAACAGATCGCTGACGACGATGGGCGGCAACACGCTGACCGCTTCGATCATGGCCGTGTTGCGGGCTGAGAGGCTGGGCAGGTCGTTCTGATTCATGAGGTTTTGGAGCCTGCTTGAACTCAGGGGCCTGCTCGCCGGTCGGCCAGGAAACAGGAAGCGTGGTGTGTCGGGCAAGGGCTGGCGGAACATCGAGTCGCCGGCTGGCCGGCTGATCTGTTCTTCGATGAGCCGCGCCAGCTTGGGAGGCAGAAGGACGGGGTTGCGGTCGATGGTGAGGTAGGCGGAGTCGGCATCGTTCTGGTGGAAGCGGTCAGTCGTGAGTGCGAGGATCCGGGTGATCGGCAGGGCGTAGAGCCGGACGAGCGCACCGGTGATCCGTACTTCCAGGGGCAGGGACTCGTCGTTGAGGCATCGCCGGAGTTGCGCCTGGTACTCCTCATCAGGGAGGAAGCTGGCGGGGAGCGCCGCTCGGCGAGACGGCAGCACGAGCTTGCCGGTGAGGCCGCGGGCGGTGGTCCACCGGATGAACGTCGCCAGTGCCCGGCTGCGGGTGGGGTAGCTCGTCAGCCAGAGGTCCATGTCCTCCTGGGTGGTGGCGCTCAACTCGATGTCGCGCGCGTCCAGCCAGGTCAGGAACTCGGTGGCCACCGTGATGTCTCTGCGATCGGCGGCAGCAGCTTCCGTCGTGTAACGGCCGCGCGTCGCGCGGCGTCTGGCGTCGCGGACCACGCACCACTCGGCGAACGGACGGATGATCCGCAGCTGGTGCGGCGGGAGTTTTCGCACGGTGTCCCTGACCCAGAGCTGAAGGCGGGCGAGGGTTTCCTGGCGGTGGGGCAGGATTCCAGTGGATACCAGCACCTCGCGGATGTAGCGGGTGGCTGCGTCTTGTGGCAGGTCGTCCACCACCTCGTGGGTGATATCGGTTTGCTCGGTGGCGAGTTGTGCCAGGAGCGCCGCACTGGGCCGATCGCGAAGCCAGAGGGGGACGGATAGCGGCCGGGGAGCGTTCGTGAGTGCGTCGACGAGTGGCTGGAGTTGCTCGGGCAGCGTGCCGTCCGGACCGGCGAACAGCTCGCGGGCGCGCTCGCCGATGACGCAGCGGGCGCAGATCCCGTCGGTGTGGATGTGGCCCGCCCGGCCGCAGCTGCGGCAGAGGAAGTCGAGACCCTCCGTGCCCGTACAAGTCCCGCATATGTCTTGGCCTTCGGGCGTCAGGGCGACCAGGACCCGGTCGTTGCCGCAAGTGGCGCAGGCTGCCGGGTGGACCCCTGTCTCGTCCAGCGTCTCGCGCACCGTGGTGGTCTCTGCCTTGCCTCCAGGCTTGATGACCCCTGCCGGGAACTGCCAGGTGATGCCCGGCGTCCTCATCGGGGTCAGCGACCGCGATCCGCGGCCACCTACGCCCCGAGCGAGCGACGGCCACGCCACCGGTGGCCGAGGACTGCTCCTGACCCAGACCATGGCCAACCGCTGGGGCTACTACCCCGAGCCGTCTCCTCCAGGAAAGACCGTCTGGGCCGAGGTGCCGACGCAACCCAAGGAAGCAATCACCGGCCCGTCCGCCGGTGGTCCGGAAGTCACCCCGCTCGTGATGGGGCAGGTTCTCACCGCCCTACGCGAGCTGTGACCGCGGGGCGTGAGTGACTAGTGTCTCGTGATCCTGTTCATGTCAGTTCGAGTTGTTATTGACGAGTTTCTTCACATTGGTTGCTACGAGTCGGACCTTCGCGAGGACCTCGCCGGTGGTCGCTGTCCAGGTGAACGGTTTCGCTGTCGTGTTCCAGGAGTTGATCAGGGCGGCTTCAAGTTCCCGGTAGGAGCGGGCTGTCGGTGATGCCCCAGATCCAGACGGCGTGTTCGGGTGCGTCCCGGATCGCTCGGGTTGTCTTGGCGATGTTGTCCGCTCCCAGCAGTCGCAGCCTGCCGATGGCCAGGTTCCGCAAAGCGGCCATCGCCCGCGGCGCGCTGCCGGTGTGGACGGTGGAGGCGTCCTCGGCGAACACCACATCTCTGACGTGGTGGCTGGAATTTTCGATTCCCCAGTGCCCGCGCACGTATCCGCCCAGGTCAGCAGGGCTGGCCTGGTGGGTATCGAGGCTGGTGACGGCGTAGACCGTCTCCCGGGTCTGCCGCTTGCCGCTCTCCTGGCGGCGCCGGTGGATGCGCAGGGCCAGCCGCGCTTCCGGGAAGGCGATGCCGCCCAGGTTCGCCGCGATGGCCATGGTCTTGACCGAGCGGGACTCCCGCCGCCCGTGCCCGGTCCCGGAGACGCTGTGCGCCACGGGTACCTGCTCCCATGGCAGGGCCTTGACCTGGGCCGACGCGGTCGGCTGGTTTCCCTTGATCACCGCGATGTAGTGGGCTTTCTTCTCCTGCACCAGCCAGCGGACCTGGTCCTTGACGCTGTGCAGGGCGTCGAAGGTGACCACGGCGCCGGTCAGATCGAGTGGTTCCAGCAGCGGGCGGAAGGCGGCCGTCTCGTTGGTCTTGGCCCCCACATCCTGCTGGGCCAGGGTGACGGTGGGGGCGTGGGTGACGGCGGACAGCAGGTGCCGGTGGCGCTGCTGTCGGTGCGCGGAGCCGGACAGCGCCTTGCCGTCCACCGCGATCGCCGGCCGCGGCGCCGGGCCGGTGGTGCCGACGCCGGTGTGGTCGTGTTCGGCCAGGTAGGCGCCGATCACGGCGTCCAGGGCATCGCCGTCGAGGGCGGCCAGGAGCCGGGTGAGGGTGGCATGGGACGGCGCGCGTCGACGTCCGGGCAGGTGGCGGCGGATGCCGAGTTGTTCCAGCACCGTGGTGGTGGCGCGCTGTCCCCACTCGGTGATCTCGGTGATGGTCCGGGCGCCGGAGACGACTGCGCAGGCGCAGATCAGCAGCAAGCCGGCCAGGGGATACCACCGCCCGCGACGCGAACGCGGGTCGGGTACGCGCCGGAGGTGGGCGCGCAGGCGGCCGGTGTCGTGCTGGTGGAGGGGGCCCAGTTTCGCCAGGACGGCAGGGATCGGGGAGGATGGAGCGGCAGGCACGGGACCTCAATGTGATCAGCTGGCATAGACACCCTGGTGATCACCGGTCTCGTGCCTGTGCTGTTGCCACGTCAACTCCCGCCGGGCACGGACGATCTACGCGATCCCGGAACTTGCAACCGCCCTGAGGCGGGCGTGAGGCTGTAGGACCGCGGCCGCCGTCCGCGTCTACTGCAGTTCAGGGAACCATGGGTCAATTTAAGGCGTCGCCCGTACCGTTGGCATCAGTGCTGTCGCTGGTCTACCAGGAGAGAGGGGTGTGCTGGAACGAACAACCCAATGACGCCTTTTAGCGTGTGATGATCGGCCACCCGATCGCCGCGTGTGATGAGGAACTGCTCCCACCGCGCTGACTATCGTCCCCTCCTACCTCTGAAGGCCATGAACGCGTTTGACCGTTGGTACAAGGGGCTCAGCAGCTTCAACCGGGACCTCGTCCTGCAGCACTTCTGCGCAGAGGCTCCAGTTCCGCTGGGTGAACTTGCTTCCCAGCATGCCCTTCTTCGGGAGACTGCGCGGCAGTGCCGAAACTTCCTCATGGACGAGTTCAACCGCAGTGTCGAGGGGGATTCGATTCTCTGTGCCTGGATAGAGCACGCCGAGCTTGACCTGCGGAAACCTTGCCTCGTCAGTTCGCTTCTGGACCGCCACGCCTGGCTTGGCGAGAATATTGGGGACAGGCTCACCGTCCTCCGCCTGTTCACCGGCATGCGCTGGCTGGATGCGACCACCTCCGCGTCCCCGACCGGACAGTGGATCTTCATGGATGATCTGGAAGAGTGTGCCGCCGCCGCGGTGAGAGCCCTTGATCTTGATGTCGGTGAGGTGATGAGCCTGTCGACAGCCTCCGCTCTTCTCGATGCACGCCAGGTGCCTGTCCCGAGCGATCTCGACACCCTGCGTCGGTGGCTGATCCAGTGCGGTCTTGACTGTGAGGGCAACCAGATCTCGTTGACTCGCTCCAAGCCCAAGCCGATTGAGACCGCTGTCGTCTCCGGCGGGCTGTCCGAGCTGGTCGAGCAGCTGTCCGCCCTCCTGCTAGTAAATATGAACGGCGAGAGCAATCTTACTCTCGGTAACCTTCTTGGTGAGGCGGAGGAGGCGGACGGGGAGCTTGGAGTGGTCTCGCGCATGCTCCGCGACGCCACCTTCACGGCGAGTGAGGGCTGGGTTGTGCAGAATCGCTCCACCGATTCCGAGCGGCGTCGAGTAGTGCAGGGCGAAGGGGGCTCGGCGGAGCAAAGTGCTACGGAGGGTGATAGCCCTTCGAGTGCGGCCGAGGAAGTCAAAAAAAGGGAAGCAGAGAGTGACGGGTCCATTCCGTTTGCAGGCGCGCTGGCGGATGCCGGCGAAGCGGGTCTGGAGGCGTCGCCCGGAGACCTCATCGCGCAGCTCCTCGAAGGCTGCGCTGAGGGCATGAGCACCTCGCTCATCGAGGGGGCATTGGACGGAGTCGTGCCACATGGAGAAGTGACAGAGGCGCTCTTCACGGATGCGCGCTTCGCGATCACGGCCAGGGGAGCCTGGTGCCTCCAAGCCGGTTCCTACACGACTGCACCCTCCGCTGCAGCGATCCCGGCCCAGGGGCTTTCCTCCCGAGAAGACGCAGCGCCCGCCTCGATCACCGAGGCTGCCGGCGGCGCCGGCTCGCGCGGCGGGCTTCAGCGTGAGCGTGAGCGCCTCGACAAGGTGGAGGCCGCCTTGCGCGAGGCGGACGCCCCGCTGACTGTCGAGGAGCTGAAGGAGCGCACGGACGTCGCCATCGGGATCCATTATCTCCGGCAGCAGATCGAAGGGGACGCCCGCTTCAGCCGGAGCCAGCGGAACCAGTGGGCGCTGGCTGAGTGGCACCTCCCGGTGTACAAGCCGATCAAGGAACTGATCTCTGACCTGGTCGATGCCCACGGCGGCCAGGTCGAGGCAGACAAGGTCGTGGCGCTTCTTCGCCGAGACTTCGACATCAAGGAGTCCAGCCTGCGGGCCGCCATGTCCATTGCGCCATTCACCGCACGCGGAGGGGTCGTCCGCCGTATAGGGGAAGACCTGGGCTCCGAGGAAGCAGCTGTCCCCGCAGCCCGCACCTCTGAGACCGACGCGTCGGCCGAGCAGCAGCCCCGCCCCGTCGACGAGGCCCCCGACGTGGACGACCTCATGGACCACCTGGGGTTGATCTGATGGCGGCTTCCCCTTTCCTCCGCGACTGCGGCGCGGAGTCCGACTACCGCAGCGACCGTAACAACCTGGTCGAGGACTTCTACTTGCCTGCCCTCGCCGCCTCCACCACCTACGATCGGGCCGTGGGCTACTTCGCCGCGTCCGTGGTCGCCACACTCGGGCAGGGAATCGACGAGTTCACCGCACGCGGCGGCACCATGCGGATCATTGCCTCCCCCTACCTCGATCCGGCCGACATCAAGGACATCGAGAACGGCTACGCGCTGCGCGAGGTCCTCCAGCGCGCTGCCCTCCGCGACCTGGAGCAAGCGGTCGAGGACGCGCGGGCAGCCCGCAGCCTCGGCAAGCTCGGACGACTGGTAGCCGAGAACCGAGTCGACTTCAAGCTGGCATACGTCGAAGAACGGGGCCGCGTCGGCATGTACCACGAGAAGATCGGTGTCTTCCGGGACGGTCGAGACGTCATCGCCTTCAAGGGCAGCGCCAACGAGACCCGCTCCGGTCTCGTCGGCAACTTCGAGGCGATCGAGGTCTACCGGAGCTGGGACCCGGGCGACACACGTCGAGCCGCGCGCATAAGCAAAGACTTCGATGATCTCTGGGAGAACCGCACGCAGATGCTGCGCGTCATCCCATTCACCGAGGCCGCCAAGGTGATTGTCGAGCGCAGCGCACTGGCCACCGCCGACCAGTATGAGTTGGACGACCTGCCGACCGGCGGAACCCCCATCCGCACCACGCCGCTGCCTCTGCCCGGCACCCTGGCGATCCCGCCCAGCCTGAAGGTCCGCGACTACCAGAAGGAAGCCGTCCAGAACTGGTTCCGCAATCAGTGCCGAGGCATCCTCCGTATGGCCACAGGCACAGGCAAGACCCTGACCGCACTCTCCGCCGCCTCCCAGCTCGGCACGCTCCTGCGACAGAACGACGCGTTCGCCTCGCTCCTCACTGTCGTTGTGGCCCCGTACCAGCATCTGGTCGACCAGTGGGCCAAGGACGTCGAGTGGTTCGGCGTGACACCGCTGCGCGCCTACGAGTCGACCAGTAAATGGTCCCCGCGCGCCCACAACCTGCTCCAGAGCATCGCCTTAGGAGGTAGCCGTGGCGGCGTCATCGTTACCACCAACGCCACCTTCGGCGGCGATGCTTTCCAGACCCTGCTCGGCTCCTACCGGGGGCACCTCCTCCTCATTGCGGACGAGGCCCACAACCTAGGCGCCGCGCACCTGCGTACCCGCCTCCCGGAGAAGGCCCAGTACCGCCTCGGTCTCTCCGCCACCCCGGAGCGCTGGTTCGATGAGGAGGGCACCGACGCCCTCACCGACTACTTCGACCGAGTCGTCTTCGAGATGGGCATCGGCGAAGCCATCCACCGCGGTGCCCTGTGCCGCTACACCTACACGCCTCTCCTCGTGGAGCTGGACGACGAAGAAGCCGAGCTGTACGCAGAGACCAGCGCGAAGATCGCCCGCCTGATCGCGGCTGGCACGGATTTGAAGGAGACCGCCGACCGGGACAGCCCGCTGGGCCGACTCCTGAAGAAGCGCGCCGATATCATCGGCCACGCCCGCGGCAAGCTGGAGATCCTCCACGCGGAGATCGAGAAGCGCTGGGACACCAGCCACCAGCTGATCTACTGCGCTGAGGGCAAGCACCCGCTTCTCTTCGAGCAAGGTACCGACGGCCCGCGCCAGATCGACCAGGTCATGGAGATGGTCGGCAACGAGCTGCACATGCCCGCTGCCCGTTACACCTCGGAGACGAAGCGTTCCGCCCGTTTGGACATCCTGCGCCGTTTCGAGAACAACGACCTCCAGGTCATCTCTTCCATGCGCTGCCTGGACGAAGGCGTGGACGTCCCGGCCTCCCGGACCGCCTACCTCCTGTCTAGCTCCTCCAACCCCCGCCAGTTCATCCAGCGCCGCGGTCGCGTCCTGCGCAAGGCGCCCGGCAAGGAGCGCGCGGACATCATCGACTTCGTCGTCGTGCCTCCCGCAGGCGGGGACGCGATCCAGTACGAGACCGAACGCAGCTTGCTCCGCCGCGAGCTGGCCCGCGTCGAAGAGTTCGCCTACCTCGCGGATAACGAGGGGGACACCCTCAATGTCCTCCGCCCCGTACGCGAGCGCTACGGCCTCTTCGACACCTGAGACCCCATTGCAAGTCCCCATTCCTTCCGTACCCGCTACCTCAACAACCAGGAGTCACACCCGTGAGCGACGAAACAGCCGGCCAGCCTCCTGCACGAACGGTGCGTGACGTCCTAAACGAGCTGCCGCGGGAAGCCAGGATCCTCGTCCAGAAGGTCATCAACCTGGAGAACGAGAATATCCACATCAGGGAGACAAGCAAGGTCGTCCCGAAGATTATCGAGACCGTGAGGGAGCTGACCAAGTGAAGCTGCTCAAACTGACGCTGAAGAACTTCCGTGCCTTCTACGGCGAGCAGGTCCTCGACCTATCCGTGGAGGATGGCAAGCCCGCCGTCCTCATCTTCGGAAACAACGGTGCCGGCAAGACCACCTTGCTCAACGCGTTTGCCTGGGCCCTCTACGGCACCTTTTCGGACGACGTGGAGCAGCAGCACCGCGTCATTCACGACAAGGCATGGGCGGACACGGCGTTCGGGGAGGACATCACGGCCTCGGTGCGGCTGGACTTCGAGCACGACGGGACCCGGTTTTCCGCGGTCCGGCAGGTGACCGTCACCAAGGAGAAAGAGGAGCAGGAGTCCGTCAAGCCTGTTTTGACGGTCACAGAGATTGGGACGGACGGCGAAGCCCAGAGCATCCACAACGGCCAGGACCGGATTGAGAAGATCCTTCCCCAGGGCCTGCGCCAGTTCTTCTTCTTCAACGGTGAGCGCATGGAGAAGATGTTCTCCGGCGACGAGAAGCGGGAAGGCGAAGGCAAGAACCAGGAGGTGCAGAAGGCCATCAAGACGCTTCTGGATCTGGAGGCCATCGAGCGTGCTCTGGAGGACCTGCCGAAGGTCTCCCGAAAGCTCGCCAGCGAGATCGACTCCAAGGAGGACAGGAGGCTGAAGCAGCTGTCCGACCAAATGGGCCACCTCGCCACCCGCGAGAAGGAAGAGGTAGCAGATATGCTGCGCCTCTCCGAAGAGATCAGTGCCTTCCAGAAGGAAGTCCAGTCCATTGACCGCGCCCTGCTCCAGAACAGGGAGGCGGAGCCGCTCCAGAAGAAGCGGGACTCACTGACCCGCCGGATCAAGACCGCGCATGACCGGCACGCGGAGTACAAGAGCCGCAAGCGCGAGCTGCTGTCGCGGCACGGCTTCCTGGCCCTTACCAACGGCATCGATACCAAGGTGATTGAGCTCGCGGACGAGATGCGCGAGCGCCGCCAGCTGCCCGCAGGAATCCAGCGCAGCTTCATCGAGGACATCCTCGAAGCCCACCTGTGCATGTGCGGTCGTGAGGTCCGCGAAGGGACCCCGGAGTACGAGGAGCTGGACAAGCGCAAGTACAACGCTGGCCTCGAGGACGTCCAGGAGAGCTGGATGCGGGTCAGCGGCAAGATGAAGAACCTGGAGGAGAGGCGCCAGGAGCTCCTGGAGCAGCTCACCCTCAATGCTTCCGACTTGCAGAAGGCGGACGCTGAGATCAGCGAGCTGGAAGCGGAGCGTTCCGATGTCGTTCGGCAGCTGGAGGGGGTGGACATCCAGGATGTTCAGCGCCTCATCGAGCGCCGCAAGAACTATGTCTCCAAGGAGACTGACGCCCGCGTCGCGTACAAGGAGGCCGAGAACAAGGTCGCCGCGATCAAGCAGGAGGCGGAGGCTACAGCCCGTCAGTACCGGAATGCTGAGGGCAAGAGCGAGAAGGCTCGCAAGGTTCAGAAGCAGGTCGAGCTCGTCGAGAAGGTGCGTGCCGCGCTGAAGGAGATCCTCGAGATCAAGACCGAGGAAGTCCGCGACCAGCTCGACAAGAAAGTCAAGGCGGTCTTCTCCCGGATCTTCATTAAGAGCTACGTACCCGAACTGAACGACGACTTCGAGCTGGAGCTGCACACCGCGAGCGGAGTGGCCATCCGCTCCACCGGCGAGAACCAGATCCTCGGCCTCAGCTTCGTCGGCGCTGTCTCGGAGGTTGCCAGGAACATCAGTGCTCGAAAGAAGAACAAGGGGGAGGTGACCATCGAGACCGGCAGCGGCGGTGTCTACCCGGTCGTCATGGATGCCCCCTTCGGCAGCCTCGACCTGACTTACCAGGAAGAGATCTCCAAGGCCCTGCCGGCGCTGACCTCCCAGATCATCACCCTGCTCTCGCAGTCGCAGGCGCGGGGCAAGGTTCTGGAGAACCTCCAGCAGGCTGCCAATCAGATGTACGTACTGCGCTCTTACACACCGAACCGGTCGGCGGACGAAGAGATGATCGTGATCAACAACCGGGAGGTTCCGTACGTGTCACACGGCGACTTTGAGCACACTGTTTTGGAGAAGGTGACCTTCTGATGGCCTACTCGGACCGATTTCGCCGTCCCCAAGAGCATGAGGATCTGCTCGGTAAGCTCACCGACAGAAAGACCGGGACGTTTGCGACCATGGTTGAAGCGATGATGTTCGCCGCGCTGCTCGGCCGCCGCCGAGGTGAGCGCCAGCCGTTGAACGAGGCCGACGAGCCGATCCGCCTCGCGCTCATGGAGAGCCGGGACTACGGGGAGGTGCTTCTCGACATGCTTGGAGCCGTCGAGTGCCCCGACGACCCGAAGATCCTCAGTGCGGACCGCCAGCCCGAGCGGGTCCTCATTTTCGAGGAGTACGCGAACGCCGGCTTGTCCCACCTGCAGACCCTTATAAATCGTCAGTCCGACCAGGACCTGGACACGATCATTTCGAACCTCGTCCTCGAGGGACTTAGGACGCCGCCGGAGGAAGAGAAGGACGACGTTGGCGACATCCTCGCCAGCGCTGATCTGGACTGGTAAAGCCTCTTTTCCAGGGCAGGGTGGCAGCCGGAATCCATTCAGCTGCCACCACTGGTGTGCCCTGCGTCAGCGCGGCCAGGTCTTGACAGCGAGCCCGGCAAGGACGGTCTGCCGAAGTCGGATGCTGTCCGGGGTCCACGCGCTCTTCTCGCTGATCTTTCTGGTCAGCTCGAAGCCCGACGCCTTGAAGACCTCGACCTTTTCGGCAAACGACTTGTTCCCGATCTTAGAGTTCACTCCAGTCTGCAGGAGCACCATGTTGCCAATGCGGTAGACCCAGCTGGCGGCGTCCTGCTTGTCCCCGCTCTCCTCGATGAAGTCTTCCCAGTCGGCTTCCTTGGCGTTCTGCGGGAACACGTGCTCCAGGTTGACCTGGCTCGGGTTGCTGTTGGGGACAAACTCGGGCTGGGACTCCTTTCGCCTTGTCGTCTCCAAGGCGCTCAGGTAGTACCGGGCAAGCTTGGAGTCACTTCTTCCGACGGTGGCGAGCGCGAACTGCTCCCTGAAGTCGGTGTCGGAGGGGATGAGGTCTTCGACGCGCAGTCGGACCTGCGCGGTGGTGGTGACCTCGCCCTTCCGGATGGCGACCGCGATCTGAGAGTACTGGTCCTCAAAGCGGCCGCGGTTCATCATGCTCATAATCATGCCGCGCACTGACCAGTTCACCATGGCCCGGAGGAGCTTCTCGAGCTCGTGGGAGTGGAAGTGCTCGACTGCCGCCAGCAGGAGGATCTTGTTGGGAACCAGGCCGAACATGGCGAGCGTGTCGAGAGCGGGACGGTGACCGTTGCCGCTGCACTTGGTCGCCCAGAAGTCGCTCTCCGGGTTGGAGAGCGCGGTGGAGGTGTGTGCGGCTGACAGAAGGTTCTCCGAGAAGAGCAGCGCCTCCTGTCGGAGGGTCACCTCCTTGCGCATCTCCGCGTAGAGATCGCGCTCGGTGATCTTGCCGACCTTCGAGCTCCAGTAGTGACGCAGGAACTTGGTGAACTTCGCATCGGCGGCCCCGAGCTGGAGCGTCCCGAGTGACTGGTGCCAGTTGTTCCGCACTGCGTTGAGGTTCTGCTGCTCACCGGCGGCTCCGAAGAGGTGGTTCTTCAGGAGGTCCGCGGTGGTCAGGTCGGCGCCTCGGTTGTTGAGAGTCTCGAAGATCACGTAGGCGTCTGCCTCGGTCGGGGTCTCGACCACGGCGAGCTGCGCCCGGTGCTGGATGTAGCTAACCCATTTCTCGAGGACGTTGGCTGCGTCCATCCCATGCAGGCTGCGGAACTGCGAGACCTTTTCCCGGAAGAACCGGTACGCCTTGACGATGTCGGAGTCGGTCCTTGTGGGTTTCCCCGGGAGCGCGGTCTCAGTGGTGATCCCGAGGAAGTCGGGGCTGTCGCTCTCGTTGAGCTTGAGGTGCGACTCCGCGTACCTGTCGTTCCATGCCTTGCTGGCCAGGAAGGTGCGGCTGATGCCCACAGCCTGGGAGTCGTCCGCCTTGAGCAGGTTCCCCTCCAGGGCTCGCAGCTCGTCGCGGATGGCAGCGATCAGGAGAGAGGAGGTGACCAGCCGTTGCTGGCCGTCGATGATCCGCTTCCGAGTCCCGTCGCCGTCCTGGGTGATCACGATCGTGCCGAAGAAGTACTCCTCCTTCGCCCCGCCGTTGATCGCCCGGCTCAGGTCGGTCCAGTAGTCGAGGACCTCCTGCTCCACCTTCCAGCAGTACGAGCGCTGGAACTGGGGAACGATCAGGCGATTGTTGCGCAGGACCTCACCGATGCCGACGAGGTAGAGCTGAAGCGAGGTGCTGCCATGTCCCGATGCCATGTAGCGCAGCTTATGTGTCGATGAGTTAAGTGGATCTGTGTTTGCTGATGACTGGTCGCATCGTGTGGGGGTGTAGGAAAGGGCCGACCCACGCAGGCGAGTCGGCCCTGGGCGATTCTTGACGTCAGACGGTTGTTACGGCCCCGATCAACCCCTCGATCGCCGTCATCTCCTTGTGCGCACCCAAGTATCCGACCCCCCGGGCCAGATGGATCGTTAGCGTATTGGAGACGTTCTCGTCCGTCGGCTCCAGTCCATCGGCCACGCAGCGCTGCTTGAGCAGGGCGAGGTAGAGGTCGCCGTGGGGTCCGGCGAAGGTCTTCCAGGACATCTCGACGTTGGAGTCGGTGACGACCTCACGAACCAGGGGGGTAGAGGCGTCCGCCAGGGAGAGCGCCAGGGCCCAGCGGCACAGGACGTTCCACTGGGTGATGCCGGTGGTGTGCTTCAGACGGCTCAGGCGGTCCTTGCTTGCGGTGGCGAGGCGGATGGTCTCAAGCGACATTGCTGGCTCCTGCGTTCCACCAGTAACCCTCGACGACGCTTGTTGTGAAGGTGGTGTCGTCGTGGACCAGGGTGTAGGTGTGGGCGACGGACTTCTTGAGGCGGCCAAGCAGGTACTCATCGATCTCCTCATCGGTGGAGAGGAGGAGGACTTGGTCGCTGGCGTATGGGAAGTATCGGTCCACCAAGTGCTCACGGTGGCGGCTGTCGAGCCGGCCGAGCGGCGTGTCGATCACGCTGGGCAGGTGGTTGCCGGCGACCTTCATCAAGCCCCAGAGGAGGGAGACGGCGAGTAGCTGGCGCTCGCCCGCGCTGAGACGGCCGGGGTCGATCGGCTCACCGTCGGCGTCAGTCAGGGTGAGCGTGAATTTGTCGGTATCGATGCGGAGGTCGTTCACCAGGCCCTGCTTGCGCATGAGGGTCTGGAAGCTCGTGAGCATTGCTACCTCGAGGCGGCTGATGTGCCGTTTGAGGAGGGCATCGCCGAACTGTGCCAGCGTCTTCCGGGCCTTCTCCGAGTACTTGATGATCCGCTCGACCTCTTCGGCCTTCACCTTGGTACGAACGAACTCTTCGTGGGCACGCCGCAGGGAGGCGGAGACGTATCCGAGGCGGCGCTTCAACTCGTCGACGTTGTTGAGGCTATTCTCGTGCTCCCGCTCCAGCCGTGCGACTTCCTGGAGCTGGTCTGCACGCTTCTTCTGGATGGCCTCGACCTTGCTCTTTGCCGGTACCCCCGCCAGCTGACGCTCCAGCTGCACACGCTCTTCGGCGGCTTCCGCCGCCTGCTGAAGGAGCTCGGCAGCTCGTGCTTTGTCGCGACTGAGTGCCTCGTCGAGTGCCGACAGCTGGGGGAGTGTGTCCTGGGAGAGGCCCAGATCCACCTTGAGACCGGCGGACTTGGCGCGCTTGGCGCGGTCAGCCTCCAGCTTCTCCATTACGGCGGCCTTCGCCTCGTCAGGGAGCATGTCCAGTAGCCACTGGTCACGCTCTTCGAGCACCCTCAGTACCTGGTGGGACTCGGCTGCCGTCCGCTCGCGACCAGCCTGCTTGCGTAGCTCCTTGAGGTGGCTTTCCATCATGAGGAGCGGAAGCGGGCCTGCAGCCAACTGGACAAGGAAGCTGCGGATGTCGGCGAGGCGAGCGGAAACCTGCGCGTACTCGCGCTCGATCTCGACGCGACGCTCGAAGAGGTTGCCGCCCTCCTGCTTGTAGGCAGTCTCCAGCGTTTCGAGAGTGCGCCGAGCTTTGACGAGCTCGCTGTTGCGTTGCGCGGCCCGCTGTTCTGCGTTCTCCAGAGCGGCGTCGGCCGCCTGCCGTTCCTGCTCCTCCGCGTGGATCTTGTCTATCAGGTGCTGCTCTTCGTCCGACAGCTTCTGCCGGCGCTGGAGCGCGAGCAGGTCCGTACGGAGCTGCTGGACGGTGCTGACACCCAGCAGCGAGTGGATGGCCGATTCGATGACCGATGCCGCGCGCTCGGGGTCGGCGAGCGATCCGATTTTCTCTCCGTCGAAAAACGATAGCGAGGCGACTTCGAGGGGAAGCAGGCTCTCGATGTGGTCGGCCCACTCCTGGCTGAGAACCCGGCTGTACTTCAGCTCAGGTTCGACGCGTCGCCCCGGCTTCGCCCTGGAGCCGTACTCCTCGTCGACGAACGCATTCAGGAATTCCTTGAGCGTCGTCTTGCCGCTGGTGTGCCAGCTGCGGACCACCTTGTAGTAGTGCTCCGTGCCGTTCACCGTGACCGTGAACTCGAGGGTGATCTGCGCACCGCGGGTCGGGTCGGCCTGCCGGTTGATGCTCTCGCGGAGGTACGTCTCGTACGACTTGCTGCCTCGACCGCTGCAACGCGCTCGCGGCCCGTACAGTGCCAACTGGATGGCGTCGAGGAGGGTCGTCTTACCGCAGCCGTTGAGGCCGCCGACGAGGACGATCGGCTTGTTCTTCTTGGTGGTCAGATCCAGCGACTGGGTGCCGCGGTAAGCCCCGAACTCTTCGAGAGTGATCTTACGCAGTAGCATCGATATTGGTTTCTTCGTCCAGGGTCAGGTGGGTCTGCGATTGCGATTCCTCACGCCACTTGTTCTTGCGTTGCGCGAAGTCGATGGCGTCGGTGCTGTCCTCGTAGTAACCCTTCTTTACGGCGGTCTCCAGGGCTTGGAAGAGGCCAGCGCGTCGGGACATTGTCCGGTACTTCCGCTCGACGGAGAGCAGCTCACGGACCATGTCGTAGTGCAGGCCGTCGTCCCCGCAGAGCTCCTTCAGGAGTTCCATCTCGTCCGCGCCCATGACGAGTTGCTCGTCCAGAGGGCCGCCCGGGAAGTCCTCGCCCGTGGACTCCTTGTAGATACGGGGCAGGGAGTCCTCGACCTCGTGCTTGTCGAAGACCCAGAGGCGACGGATCTCGTGCAGCTCGTCGAGGGTGATCAGCTCGATGTTCTTGACGTGCTCCGGCGCGTTGGCGCGAATCCAGGTCTGGGCATCCAGCAGGTCCTTGAGCCAGTTCTGGCGGAACTTCTGCAGGTACGGGCCGTGGATCGGGACCTCTTCGCCGTCGGTCCGGCGCGTGTAGACCATGACCTTGCCGTTCATGCGACGGAAGTCTCGGGCCGGCTGGTCAGGGCGGGGGTACGGGAGCTTCCGGCCGGCGGGGAGTCCTTCCTCGCCCTCTTCGAAGTAGCCGAATGGGGCGTCGAGCTTGTCGCGGAGGTCCAGGAGCGGCCTCATCCACTCCTTCTCCTCGTCGTTCTGGATCATCGCCGACATCGACTTGTCCTGCTCGACGAGCGTGCACGTCCAGCACCCGAAGCGGCTGGAGCCGCAGGAGGGAGTGGTTGAGTCGACCACGAGCGGGCACTCGCCATCGCCGGAGGCGCCCTGGTACATGGTGAGGAGATCCTGATTGTTGTAGCCCCAAGGGTTGGGCTTCTGCATCAGGTACTCCCAGACGTCGTCGTTGGTCCAGTCTTCGACCGGGCTGTAGACGAGGGAGTTGGGAAGGTTTGCGTTGGGGGAGAGACGATCACGGACGCGTCGCTTCTCGTGCTTCTCCATGGCACGGGCGCGCGCCTGGCTTTCGGTCTTACGGATACCGAGCACCATGATCGCCTCGCCATGTGCTGCCACAACGTTCCGGATGAAGGAGTTGGAGGGCTTGATCTTGAGGCGCTCGGTGCACCAGCGGAACTTGGGGCGGGGCGCCGGGTAGCCCCGACCGATCAGGTTGACCCAGAAAGTGTCCTTGATCTCCGGCGTCAGGCGATGAGGCTCGATGGGTAGGCCTTGCTCGACGGCGGCTTTCTCCATCGTCTCCAGGGATGTTGTCACCCACGCCGCGACGACGGGGTTCTCGACGAGGGTATCGGTGCTGATGACGTGGACCGTCTTGGTGCGCTGCTCCGCCGGCAGGGCAGCGACGGCGTTCCATACGAGTTGAAGGACCGCGGTGGAGTCCTTCCCGCCGCTATATCCGATGACCCAGGGCACCTGGTCGGCGGTGTAAAGCTCACGCACCTCTTCTGAGAGCTTGGCGATGACCTCTCCGAGGGGTTGGCCGTCGAACGGCTTCCGCCGGACAGGCGTGATGCCGAGTTGCAGAGGGATGGTGCTCATGCTTCGCCTCGCAGGTATGCGTTCTCTACCCGCTGTTCTTCGGCGCTGAGGCCGAGGCGCAGGTGATTGCGCAGGTAGTTGACTGTAAGAGCTACATTTTGGTGGCTTTTGGAAACGCGGCCGCCAACGATGGCACGGCCCTCCCAGTCTGCATTCGCCCGAGTCCAGTCGACCATTTTCAGAGGGGAGAGTTTCCGTTTCCATTTACTGGGCGCGGTGGAGTCTCGAAATAGGGAATTTCCAATACGGCCGAGAGCATGCAACGCGATTCCGTGACTGTGGATGAAGTCGCGCCGCATCTCGGGTGCCGAGAGCTCTCGCTTACGAACCATCTCCCACTCGGGAAGCGTCGTGTCGATGTGCTCCCAGTACTCCTGCGCCAGCTCGGCTGCGGTGTCTGTCTCGATCTCCAGGCCTTGGAGGAGGGACTGGGTGCCGTAGTAGAGAGCACTCAAGGTAAACATCATTCGGGAACGGGCGGAGAGGGTGCTCTTCTCCATCTCGACGTAGCCCTTGAAGACCTTGCACTGGCCGGCCAGTGTACGTGCGACCTGGGCTTCGCTGTCCCGGTGGTCGTAGAGGACGCCGATGGACCGGGCCGGACGCACCGCGTGCCGGTTGAGGTCCGCGAACATCTGCTGCGAGCGGGCGAGCCCCGCGTCGTGGAAGAAGACGACGGCGATTGTCTCGTTGCCGATGTCCGGGTTTTCCTTGAGGGCGTGCTCGATGGCTGCGCGTCGGTGCTGGCCGTCGTTGATCAGGAAGCGAGAGTCCATGGGGATGCGCAGCTGACCGGTACGGAAGGCGTTGCCGTCGGAGCCGAGATGGTCGAACTCCACGTCGCCGTCCACGGATGCGGTCAGAGCACTGAAGACGTAATCCCCTGGATTATCCAGAATGTACTTCGTGAGTGCCGGGAGGCGCCCCTTGTTGAGGACCCGCTGGGCGCGCAGTTCGGGCGAGAGCTCGTCTTCGTCGAAGATGAAAATCTTTGGGATGAGGCGCAGGGGGCACATCGAGACGTAGTACTCGCGCCCTGCCTGAATGCCGCGGATCGCAGGGAACGTGTACTCGAACCCCGTTGAGGTGCGCGGAGCTACGACTCTGGTGGCTGGTTTCGCTGCGTTGATCTCCACCCGGCAACCCTAGCGTACGTCATCCAGTTAACGTACGTAGCTTGCTGAAGTTACGTTATCTTCACGTACGTAAGGCGCACCGGCATGTCTGGGGGGCGCCCGGCTCGAGCCAAGGGCGTTCCTGCCCGGGAAGACATACGTTGATGTCTGCGTTGACAACTCTCAGGCGCCGCGCTGTGCGTCAGCCGCGCATGCGTGTACGTTAACGGTTTGACGTACCCGGCGGGATGATTGCTCTGGGAAGGGTGAGTGTGGTGGTGGCGTATCTGGATGTGGCGGCGACGACCCGTGTGGAGCCGCGGGTGGCTGATGTGGTGCTCCACTGGATGACCGAAGACTTCGGCAACGCCGGCAGCCGCACCCATGAGTACGGATCCCGGGCAAAGAAGGCAGTCCAGGAGGCCAGGGCGTTCCTCGCCGGGACAGTCGGTGTGAGGACCGAAGAGGTCATCTTCACTAGTGGAGCGACGGAGTCCAACAACATCGCGCTGCTCGGCATGGCCCCGTACGGCGAGAAGCGCGGCCGGAAACACATCATCACCTCCGCCATCGAGCACAAGGCGGTCATCGAGCCCCTGCTGCATCTGCAGGAAAAGCGGGGGTTCGAGGTCGATTTCCTGGAGCCCGGCCCCTCGGGGCGGATCTCCACGGAGGCCGTGCTGGAGAAGCTGAGGACGGACACTCTGCTCGTCTCGCTAATGCACGTGAACAATGAGACGGGTGTCATCCAGCCGGTGGCCGAGCTGGCGGAGAAGCTCCAGAAGACCGCGACTTATCTGCACGTCGATGCCGCGCAGGGGTACGCAAAGGTTCCCGAGGACCTGAAGGCACCCATCGATTTGACCAGCATTAGCGGCCACAAGATCGGTGCACCCAAGGGAAGCGGCGCTCTGGTGACCCGGCGTCGAGGCTGGGACAAGGTGCCGCTGGAGCCGATCATGTTCGGCGGCGGGCAGGAACGAAAGCTGCGCCCCGGGACCCTCCCCGTGCCACTGATCATGGGGCTGTACGAAGCAGCCAAGGTCTTCCAGGAGAACCGGTCGAGTTGGGAGCGCGACGCGAAGGCGATGCGGGAGCGTCTGCTCGCAGCGCTCGGGAAGACCCGCTTCCAGATCAACGGTGATGTCGACCACGCGGTCCCGCACATCCTCAATGTGACCTTCGACGGGCTCAACGCTGAGGCCCTGATCGTACGGATCAAGGACCAGGTGGCCGTGGCGACCGGTTCCGCATGCACCAGCGCCTCGTACACGCCGAGCCATGTGCTGACCGCAATGGGCCTCCCGGAGGAGGTGGCCACCAATGGCCTCCGCTTCTCGTGGTTCCCCGGGCAGGTCTCGGACTTCGACCCGGACGGCTTGGCGGAGACTATCGCGTACATGCAACCGGATGCCCCCTGACGGTTTGAGCTGCTCAGTCTTCGGGGCGTCGGACTAGCCGGTGTCCCCGAAGCATGCGACCGCACCTGATCAGTTCGGCCTCCCAGCCATTCTCGGTGCCGATCAGGTGCGGATTCTCGTAGAGGCCAGCGCGTAGCTCGGACTCGGTCAGACGAAGGTAACGCGGCACGTCCGAGTCGTCGGGCGCCAGGAATTCGTGCTTGCGGTGGAGCAGAGGACGGTTGGCGGAGTCCGCGTAGGACATGTGCGAGGTCTCGAGGGTCTTGAGATCTACCAGGTACGAGGACGTGATCCGCGGGTGTGGGTCCTTGTCGAATTCCGGGTAGCCGAGCCAGCTGATGGCTCGCCCCTGGTGTTTCAGCTTGGCGATGGTCCATTCCTGAGGGCGGCCGGCGGCGACGGAGGCGCAGTGCTCGTACAGGCGCAGGACTGTCGGCATCCGGTCGATCGCCCGGCGGTGCACGTACAGCGCGGTCGCGGTGATCTTGCCGACGCTGGATGCGTTCATGGCGCCCCGGATATAGGTGTCGTCCCGGAGCTTGAGGAGCAGACGGTCGGAGCGCCTGCAGGCTTCTTTGTACGAGGTGAAGAAAGAGCGGACGTCGAGCTGGACGCCGAGGGGGAGTCTGCTGAACGGGCCTCGGCCGTTGAAGAGCTCGACTGCGAGGAACAGCAGCGTGTTCAGCGTCGTGCGCTTGGCGCCCTCGGTGACCTTCTCGGCGTCGGCGGAGTCGCGTATGAGGCGCTTAAGTTCGCCGGGTTTCAGGTGGGCGAGCTGTTCGGCCATCGACCGGGGCATCTCGTCGACACGGGGCGGGCGGCCACGCCGTTGGACGTAGTCGACCAGGGAGGCGATAGCGGAAGCGGTATCGGCTGAAGCGAGCCACTCGGCGTCGGGGACGATGCGGTGTGCGAGGTAGCCCAGTCGGGCTGAGTCGTCCTTGAAGGCGTACACGATGCCGGGGGCCGCTGATATGCAACGTGTTCCTGTGACTTCCTCGACGTAGATCCGGAGCTCGTCCGGGCTGAAGAGGTGCTGAAACGTCTGCCGACTGGTGAGGAGGCCGTCGCCGTACTCCAGGCCGCGGACTTTGGACCGCTCCCAGGTGAGGCGAGCCGAGACGATGAGTACGGAGGTGGCGAGCCTCCATGCCTCCTTGAGCGTCTGCCGACGCTCGACAGGGTCCTCGATGATGTTCAGGACGTAGGTGAGGAGGACGACGTCGGAGGGGGCCACCGGCGCGTTCGAGCTGTAGTAGGGGTCCCAACCGGTGATCTTGCAATCGAGGCGCTGGAGGGATGCGACGTCGCCGCCTCGGCCGCAGCCGTAGTCGAGGATCGTGCGGTCCGCGTGCAGCTGGCGGTCGGCCAGAGCCTGGCGCGCCGGCACGGAGAGGCTAGAGCGACCGATCGCGGTACGGCGGCGGTCACTGTTCCATGACTGGTGCATGTCGGCCTCGTCAGTCGAGGAAAGGGGCGGGTCGCAGCATAGGCAGGGCGGAGGCACGGGCGAAAAGGTTTCCGGAAGCTGAGGTTGCCAGCGCGTCCCTCATTGCAGCTGGTGAACTTGCCTGGCTGGCTGGCTGGCTGGCTGGCTGGCAGGCAAGGCAGAGGGCATCGGCACTGTCATTGCGATGACATTCGCGCTCATTCGGGACCCCGCCGCCCGAGCAGTTGGGCGTGACTGGGTCGGCAGCGGCGACGCTGCGCACCCTCAGCCCGGCGGCTGGCGCGCACGGCATCCCGTTCCGGTTGAGTCGGCCTGAAGCGCGGTTCCGGTGTTGCCACCGGCCCGTTTCTCCAGGCCGCTCTCCGAACCCGGCGTACCCGTCTCCGAGTACCGG
>NZ_JBFAJH010000030.1:0-90931 GCF_040655115.1 Streptomyces atratus
TGGTAGCTCCGCTACAAGGCCATCCCGGCGCCTTGGAATCGCACGCACCATGCCGCGTCCGCTCTCCGATCGAAGGTCACCCGACAGGCTCTCAGTCCCAGGAGGTGTCCGGCGACTGATCCGCCGGACACCCTCTGGCGGGCGCTCTCAGGCCCGCTCCGCGCCGGCCAGCCGGGACCGGCGTCGCCCGTAGCAGGCGTACACCGCCGCGCCGACCAGCAGGAAGACCACGAACTGCACCCAGGTCGCCCAGCCCGTCCCGTACATCAGATAAAGGCAGAAGCCAACGCCCAGGATCGGGCTGACCGGGTAGAGCGGCACCCGGAAGGAACGCTTCAGCCCGGGGTGGCTGCGGCGCAGCGCGATCACCGCGATATTGACCGCCACCATGGTGGCGAGCGTGCCGATGGTGGTCAGGTTCACCACCGCGTCAAGGGACGCGAAGGCCGCCGGAACGGCAAAGACGGTGGCCACGATCCAGGTGTTGGCGACGGGCGTCGCCGTCCGCGGCGAGACGCGTTCGAAGACCCGCGGGACCAGGCCGTCACGGGACATCGACATCAGGATGCGGGTCTGCCCGTACATCACCGCGAGCACCACGGACGCGATGGCCACGACCGCACCGAAGGCGATGATGCCGCCGCCGACGGTCGAGTCGGTGACCTGGTCGACGATCAGCGAGAGCGCGGCCGGCTTGTCCGAGACTGCGTCCGGGCCCAGTGCCCCGATGGCGGTGAGGGCGACCGCGCAGTAGAGCAGGGTGGCGACGCCGATGCAGATCATGATCGCGATCGGGATGTTCCGGCGAGGGTTCTTGACCTCTTCGCCGGCGGTGGTGACGGCGTCGAAGCCGATGTACGAGAAGAACGCCAGCGAGGCGCCGGAGGTGATCCCGGCCACGCCGTGGGTGGCGAACGGCGAGAGGTGACCGGCCTCGAACGCGGTGAACGCGATGGCGCAGAAGGCGATCAGGATGCCGATCTTGAGGACGGCCATCGCGGCCGTGGCGCCCGCGCTCTCCCGGACGCCGCGCACCAGCAGGGTGGCGGCCATCATGATCACCACGACGGCGGGGAGGTTGATCACGCCGCCGTCGCCGGGCCCGGCGGACAGGGCGGCGGGCAGGTGCCAGCCGACGAGGCTGTTCAGCAGCTCGTTGACGTACTGGCTCCAGCCGACCGCGACCGCGGAGACCGAGACGCCGTACTCCAGCAGCAGGCACCAGCCGACGAGGAACGCGGTGCGTTCGCCCAGAGTGGCGTAGACGAAGGAGTAGGAGCTGCCGGAGACCGGGATCGCGCCGCCCAGCTCGGCGAAGGAGAACGCCGTGAAGATGCAGGTGATCGCGGCGAGGACGAAGGAGACGACAACGGCGGGACCGGCCTCGGCGACGCTGCCGGAGAGGCCGACGAAGATGCCGGTTCCGACGATGGCGCCGATGCCGAAGCACACGAGCTGGAACAGCCCCATGGTGCGCTTGAGGCCGTGCCCCTCCAGGTCGGCGCCGGATTCGGCGACCAGCTGGGTGGGGCTCTTGATGCGCAGTCCCGGCCGGGGCGACAGGCTCTGCGGGCGGAGCGGACTCACGGGGATGATCTCTTCTCTGGTGGAGCATGTGGGGCGTGCGCGCGGAGCTGGTGGGGGGCTCCGGCCGGCTCCGTGGGGGGGAACACATCGGGCACGACAATGGGGTCCGAGCCCGCGAGCTCGAACCCCACCAAGTGGAACCACTGTAACCAATTGCCTGCATGTTCACCCAATCGGGCGCATGTTCATACAGAACCTGGCGGCGCCCCGTCAGGCGGCGGCCAGGGTCGCCACCAGGACGGCCTTGATCGTGTGCATCCGGTTCTCGGCCTCGTCGAAGACGATCGAGTGAGCGGACTCGAAGACCTCGTCGGTGACTTCCAGCTCGGTCAGCCCGTGGGCGGCGTGGATCTCGCGGGCGACCTTCGTGCCGAGGTCGTGGTAGGCCGGGAGGCAGTGCAGGAACTTGACGTCGGTGTTCCCGGTGGCGTTCAGGACGTCCATGGTGACGGCGTACGGCGCGAGCGCCGTGATGCGCTCGGCCCAGACCTCCTTGGGCTCGCCCATGGAGACCCAGACATCGGTGGCGACGAAGTCGGCGCCGCGGACGCCCTCGGCGACGTCCTCGGTGAGGGTGACAGTCGCACCGCTGGCCTCGGCGAGCCTGCGGGCCCGCGCGACGACCTCCTCGGCCGGCCAGTAGGACTTCGGAGCGACGATCCGGACGTCCATGCCCAGCAGCGCACCGGTGACCAGGTACGAGTTGCCCATGTTGAAGCGGGCGTCGCCGAGGTAGGCGAAGACGATCCGCTCCAGCGGCTTGTCGCTGTGCTCGGTCATCGTGAGGACATCGGCGAGCATCTGGGTCGGGTGCCAGTCGTCGGTGAGCCCGTTGAAGACGGGGACACCGCCGTACGCCGCGAGCTCCTCGACGGCCGCCTGGCTGTCACCGCGGTACTCGATGCCGTCGAACATCCGGCCGAGTACGCGAGCGGTGTCCTTCACCGACTCCTTGTGACCCATCTGTGAGCCCGAGGGGTCGAGGTACGTGGTGGAGGCACCCTGGTCGGCGGCGGCGACCTCGAAGGCACAGCGCGTGCGGGTCGAGGTCTTCTCGAAGATCAGCGCGATGTTCTTGCCGCGCAGCCGCTGCACCTCCGCACCCGACTTCTTGGCGGCCTTGAGCTCGGCGGCCAGGTCGATCAGGCCGCGGAACTCCTCGGCCGTGAAGTCCAGCTCCTTGAGGAAGTGGCGGCCTGCGAGGTCTATGGCCATGGTGACTGCTCCTGGGTCGGGCGAGGGTCGCGCGTACAGTTCCCTGGAAGTCTATACGAGAGTACGCATCGCTATACAGTCTCGGGTGCTCCCGTGCCGTCGTCCGCACTCCCGTGCGGCCCGGCGTTCCCCCGTTCGGTCGGGCACCGCTCGTGCCTACACCGGATCGCGGACCACCGGGCAGCTCATGCAGCGGGGACCGCCCCTGCCCCGGCCGAGTTCGCTGCCGCGGATCTCTATGACCTCGATGCCCTGCTTGCGCAGATACGTGTTGGTGGTGGCGTTGCGCTCGTACGCGACGACGACGCCCGGCTCGACGGCCAGCACATTGCAACCGTCGTCCCACTGCTCGCGTTCGGCCGCGTGCACGTCCTGGGTGGCCGTGAGGACCCGGATCGAGTCCAGACCCAGCGCCGCCGCGATGGCCCGGTGCATGTGCTCGGGCGGATGGTCGGTGACCTTGAGCTCCCGCGGTCCGCTGCCGGGCTCGATGGTGTAGGAGCGGAGCATGCCCAGCCCCGCGTACTGGGTGAACGTATCGCCGTCGACCATCGTCATCACCGTGTCGAGGTGCATGAACGCGCGCCTCTTGGGCATGTCGAGCGCCACGATCGTCCGGGCGGAACCGGCGTCGAACAGTCCGCGGGCCAGCATCTCCACCGCCTGCGGGGTGGTGCGCTCGCTCATCCCGATCAGGACGGCGCCCTGCCCGATGACCAGGACGTCGCCGCCCTCGATGGTGGACGGATAGTCGTCCTGCCCCTCGGACCAGTGGTGGAAGGCTCCCGCCTCGGAGCCGGTGAAGAGGGGGTGATGGCGGTAGATCGCCTCGAAGTGGACGGTCTCGCGCTGCCGGGCGGGCCAGCGCATCGCGTTGATGGACACCCCGTCGTATATCCAGGCGGAGGTGTCCCGGGTGAAGAGGTGGTTGGGCAGCGGACCGAGCAGGAAGTCGTCCAGGTCCATGACATGGAAGCGGACGGATGTCGGCTCGCTGTGCCGTTCCAGGAACTCCCGCTTCGTCATACCGCCGACCAGCGCCTCGGCCAGCTCGGCCGTGGGCAGCTCCTCGAAGGCGGCCCGCAGGTGTTCGGTGGCGAGCGGGCCGTACTCCTTCTCGTCGAAGACCCGGTCGAGGACGAGCCGCTTGGCCACCGGGATGTCCAGGGACTCACGCAGCAGATCGCCGAAGAGGTGCACCTCCACCCCGCGGTCGCGCAGGACGTCCGCGAAGCCGTCGTGCTCCTGCCGGGCGCGGCGCACCCACAGCACGTCATCGAAGAGGAGCGCGTCCTTGTTGCTGGGGGTGAGCCGCTTCAGTTCCAGATCGGGGCGGTGCAGGATGACGCGGCGCAGCCGCCCGGCCTCGGAGTCGACATGGAATCCCATGCCTCCATCCTCACCGCGCGGAGCGCCGTTCACCCGGCGAATCGCCACCGAGTTCGCCACCGAATGCGATGCCGGGTCCGGCATCGCATCCCGGCGCGTTCCGGCTGCGGTCAGAGCCTCGGGTCGACGGGCTCCGACTCCAGGGCGAGTACCGCGAACACCGCCTCGTGGACCCGCCACAGCGGCTCGCCCTCGGCCAGCCGGTCCAGGGCCTCGAGACCGAGCGCGTACTCGCGGAGCGCCAGCGACCGCTTGTGGCCCAGGAACCGGGAACGCAGCCGCTCCAGATTCTCCGGACGCGTGTACTCGGGGCCGTAGATGATCCGGAGGTACTCCCGGCCGCGCACCTTGATGCCCGGCTGGACCAGCCTGCCCTTCTCGTCCCGCACGAGCGCGGCGAGGGGTTTGACGACCATGCCCTCGCCGCCGCTGCCGGTCATCTCCAGCCACCAGTCGGTACCGGCACGGACCGACGCCTCGTCGCCGGTGTCCACGACGAGTCGGCGGGTGACCTGGAGCAGGCCGGTGGGGTCGTGCTCCACCAGTCGGTCCAGCCAGGCCAGCTGCTCGTCATGCGGTACGGAGGCCAGTGAGCGCCCCTGCACGGCGAGGATCTGGAACGGGGCGATCCGCACCCCGTCCAGGCCCTCGGTGGACCAGCAGTAGCGACGGTAGGCGTCGGTGAACGCCGCGGCGTCGGCCGTCCGGTCCTGCTGACGGGCTGCCAGGTCGGCGACGTCCACACCGCGGACCGCCGCTGCCGCGAGTGCCGCGTCGACCTCGGGGAGTACGGCACCGGACGCGGCGCCGACCGCCGCGTACTGGGAGCGCAGCAGCCCGCCCGCCTTGAGGGACCAGGGCATCAGCTCGGCGTCGAGCAGCACCCAGTCGGTGTCCCACTCCTCCCACAGTCCTGCGGCGGCGACGGCCGTGCCCAGTCTGCCGAGGATCACCTCGGTCAGGGCGGCGTCGTCGAGGAACGGCCGTCCGGTACGGGTGTGCAGCGCCCCGGTCGGGCCCTCGACCCCGAACCGTTCGCGGGCCGCGTCCGCGTCACGGCAGACCAGGGCCACCGCCCGCGAGCCCATGTGCTTCTCCTCGCACACGACCTGCGCGACCCCGTCGGCCCGGTACTGGGCGAAGGCCTCGGCGGGGTGCTCCAGAAAGCCCTCCTCGTGGGAGGTCGCGGTGGGCGCCGTCGTCGGCGGGAGGTAGCCGAGCAGCCGCGGGTCCACAGCGAACCGGCTCATCACCTCGAGCGCCGCCGCGGCGTTCTCCTCGCGCACCGAGATGCGGCCCATGTGCCGCGTCTCCACGATCCGTCGGCCCTGCACATCGGCCAGGTCGAGCGGACGCCCCTCGCGGCCCCCGGGTGCCTCCGTGACGAGCGGCTTCGCGGGCTCGTACCAGACCTTCTCGGCCGGTACGTCCACGAGTTCGCGCTCCGGCCAGCGCAGCGCGGTCATCTTCCCGCCGAAGACCGCGCCCGTGTCCAGGCAGAGGGTGTTGTTGACCCAGGAGGTGCTGGGCACGGGGGTGTGGCCGTAGACCACGGCGGCACGGCCGCGGTACTCCTCCGCCCACGGGTAGCGCACCGGCAGGCCGAACTCGTCGGTCCCGCCGGTGGTGTCCCCGTACAGCGCGTGCGAGCGGACCCGTCCGGAAGTGCGCCCGTGATACTTCTCGGGCAGCCCGGCGTGGCAGACGACCAGCTTCCCTTCGTCCAGCACGTAGTGGCTGACGAGCCCGTCGATGAACTCCCGTACCTGCTCGCGGAAGGCCGGGTCCCTGGCGTCCTCACGGTCCAGTTGCTCGATGGTCTCGGCGAGCCCATGGGTGTGCTGGACCTTGCGGCCCTTGAGGTAGCGGCCGAGCTTGTTCTCGTGGTTCCCCGGCACGCACAGGGCGTTGCCCGCCGCCACCATGGACATGACGCGGCGCAGCACGCCGGGGCTGTCGGGGCCGCGGTCGACGAGGTCGCCGACGAAGACCGCCGTGCGCCCTTCGGGGTGCGCGCCGTCGACGTAACCGAGCTTGCCGAGCAGGGTCTCCAGCTCGGAGCTGCAGCCATGGATGTCACCGATGATGTCGAACGGACCGGTGAGATGACGCAGGTCGTTGTAGCGGCGCTCCAGCACCACGTCGGCGTGGTCGACCTCCTCCTCGGTGCGCAGGATGTGCACCTTGCGGAACCCCTCGCGCTCCAGGCCCCGCAGCGAACGGCGCAGCTCGCGGCGGTGGCGCGGGACGACGTGGCGGGGCATGCCGGCGCGGTCGGGGCGGGTGGCGTTGCGCGCCTGACAGACCTCTTCGGGCAGGTCGAGGACGATCGCGATGGGCAGCACGTCGTGGGTCCGGGCCAGCTGCACCAGCTGCCTGCGGCTCTCGGCCTGGACGTTGGTGGCGTCGACGACGGTCAGCCGTCCCGCGGCGAGCCGCTTGCCCGCGATGTAGTGCAGGACGTCGAAGGCATCACCGCTCGCGCTCTGGTCGTTCTCGTCGTCGGCGACGAGGCCGCGGCAGAAGTCCGAGGAGATGATCTCGGTGGGCTTGAAGTGCTTGCGCGCGAACGCGGACTTGCCGGAACCGCTGGCCCCGATGAGCACGACGAGGGAGAGGTCGGTCACCGGCAGCGTGCGGTGCGCGTCGGTGCTCTTTTCGGTGTCGTTGTCGGTCATGCTGCCTTCGCCTCCTTCTTCTTCGTGTCGTCCTTCTCCGTGTCGTCCTCGGCGGTCTTCGTGAACACGGCCATCTGAGTCGGCGGCCCCACCTCGGGGTCATCGGGTCCCACCGGCACGAAGCCGACTTCGTATCCGTGCCGCCGCGCCACTTCCTGCGCCCAGCCCCGGAACTCGGCCCTGGTCCATTCGAAGCGGTGGTCGCCGTGGCGCACGTGCCCGGCGGGGAGGCTCTCCCAGCGGACGTTGTACTCCACGTTCGGCGTCGTCACGAGCACCGTCCGCGGCCGGGCCGAGCCGAACACCGCGTACTCCAGCGCGGGCAGCCTCGGCAGGTCGAGGTGCTCGACGACCTCGCTGAGCACGGCCGCGTCATACCCGCCCAGCCGCTTGTCGGTGTACGTGAGCGAGCCCTGCCGCAGCGTGACGCGGCCGGCCTGCCGCTCGCCCATCCGGTCCAGCTTCAGCCGGCGCGAGGCGATGGTCAGGGCACGCATCGAGACGTCGACGCCGACGATCTCCGTGAAGCGCACGTCCTTCAGCAGCGCCTGAACCAACTGCCCCTGTCCGCAGCCCAGGTCCAGCACCCGGCTCGCCCCGGCGGCCCGCAGCGCCTCCAGGATCGCTTCGCGCCGCTGCTCGGCGAGCGGCACCGGCTTCTCCTCGGTGTCCGTCGTCTCGTCCACGGCGTTGTCGACGCTCTCCACCGCCAGGTCGTCCAGCTCGGCAAGCCGTACCAGTTCAAGCCGTTCCATCGCCTGCCGGGTCAGCCCCCAGCGCCGGGAGAGATAGCGGCTGGTGATCAGCTTCTGCTCCGGGTGGTCGGCCAGCCAGCCGTCACCGGCCCGCAGCAGCTTGTCCACCTCGTCGGGCGCGACCCAGTAGTGCTTGGCGTCGTCGAGCACCGGCAGCAGGATGTACAGCTGCCGCAGCGCGTCCGCGAGCCGCAACTCGCCCTCCAGCACCAGTCGTACGTACCGCGAGTCGCCCCACTCCGGGAACTGCTCGTCCAGCGGTACGGCCACCGCGTCCACGCTCGTCCAGCCGAGCGGACCGAAAAGCTTCGTCACGAGCTCCGCGCCACCGCGTGCCGGGAGCGCGGGCACCTCGATCCTGAGCGGCAGGGGCGCCGCCGCGCGCTCGGGCAGGGCCCGGCACACGCCGTTCAGAGCGGACTTGAAGACGGTGCTCATCGCGACGGAGAGCAGCGAGGACGCCGCGTACGGCCGGTCGTTGACGTACTGCGCGAGTGCCGCGTCGGGAGCGCCGCCGCGGCCCTTGCCCTTGCCCCGGCGCACGAGCGCCACGGGATCCACCTGCAGCAGCAGGGCTGCCGTGCAGCGCTCGGCGGATGCCTCGGGATAGAAGACATGCGCGGTGCCGTGGGAGGTGGAGAACGCCTGCGCCTTCTCGGGATGCTTGTGCAGCAGGAAGCCGACGTCGGTCGCAGGGCGCTCAGGGGTGCCGGTCGTACTGATGGTCAGGAACACACGTCCGAGTATGGTCTGGATCACTGCCCTCGACCAGGCATTTTCGTGGCATCCACGGGACGGCCCTCAGGGTGTCCGGGGTTCTTCTCTCCCCGCCTTCGGCCCCGCCTCCAGCAGCCCGGCCAGTTCCGCGATCAGCCCGGGCCCGACCCGGCAGCAGCCGCCGACCAGCCGCGCACCGGCCTCCTGCCAGCCCCTCACCCGGCAAGGGTCGAACGTGGCACCACCGGTCCATCCCCGGCCCTCGGCGTCCCACCGCTCCCCGCTGTTCGGGTAGACGACGACGGGTTTCCCGGTCATCTCGGCCGCCGTCACCACCGCCCGGTCCGCGTCCGCCGGATCGCAGCAGTTCACCCCCACGGCCACCACCCGGTCGTGCCCGGCGGCGAGCCCGAACGCCGTCTCCAGCGGCTGCCCCGCCCGGGTCCGGTCGCCCGCCACGCTGTACGAGAGCCAGACCGACAGCCCGCATTCATCGACCACCCGCAGCAGCGCCTCGGCCTCATCGGTGTCCGGCACCGTCTCCAGCGCCAGCACATCGGGGCCGGCCGCGGCCAGCGCCTCGATCCGGGGCCGATGGAAGCGCTCCAACTCCCGGACCGAGAGGCCGTACCGGCCGCGGTACTCGCTGCCGTCCGCGAGCATCGCCCCGTACGGGCCGACGGAGCCGGCGACCCAGACCTCCCGATCCGCCGCCGCACCGGCCCGCCGGGCCAGCTCCACGCTGGAGGCGAAGAGCTCCGTCGCCCGGACCCGGCCGATCCCCCGCCGCGCGAACCCCTCGTACGTCGCCTGGTAGCCGGAGGTGATGAGCACCTGCGCACCCGCCCGCACATACGCCCGGTGCGCGGCCTCGATCTGCCCCGGCTCGTCGACCAGCAACCGGGCCGACCACAGCTCGTCGGACAGGTCGCAGCCCTGCGCCTCCAGTTGGTTGGAGAGACCGCCGTCGAGGAGGACGGTGGACTCGTCGAGCGCGGCGGCCAGCGGGCGGGCGGGTTGCACAGGTGTTCCTTCCGGTCGTGGCTGCTCCTGCAGCTCCGTCGGTCAGTTCAGCTGGGACTGGACTTGCGAGGAGATCAGTTCCAGGTGCTCCAGATCGTTCAGGTCGAGGATCTGGAGATAGATCCGCGACGCCCCGATCTCGCCGTACCGGCCGATCTTGTCGACCACCTCGGCGGGCGAGCCCGCGAGCCCGTTCGCCTTCAACTCCTCCACGTCGCGCCCGATGACCGACGCCCGGCGGGCCACCTCCGCGTCGTCCTTGCCGACGCAGACCACCAGGGCGTTGGAGTACACCAGGTCGTCCGCGCCGCGCCCGGCCGCCTTCGCCGCTTCCCTGACCCGGCCGAACTGCTTCTCACTGTCCTCGAGGGAGGCGAACGGAATGTTGAACTCGTCCGCATACTGCGCGGCCAGCCGCGGTGTACGCGTCACACCGTGACCGCCGATCAGGATCGGCACCTTGGCCTGTGCCGGCTTGGGCAGCGCGGGTGAGTCGGTGAGCTGGTAGTAGGCCCCGTCGTAGTTGAACTTCTCGCCGATCCCGGTCGCCCACAGCCCGGTGACGATGGCCAGCTGCTCCTCCAGCCGGCCGAACTTCTCCTTGGGGAACGGAATTCCGTACGCCTTGTGCTCCTCCTCGAACCAGCCTGCCCCCAGACCGAGTTCGACGCGTCCGCCGGACATCTGGTCGACCTGGGCGACCTGGATCGCGAGGACACCCGGGAGCCTGAAAGTCCCCGCGGTCATCAGCGTGCCGAGCCGGATCCGCTTGGTCTCGCGCGCCAGCCCGGCGAGAGTGATCCACGCGTCGGTCGGGCCGGGCAACCCGTCGCCCGCCCCCATGCGGAGATAGTGGTCGGAGCGGTAGAACGCGTCGAACCCAAGGTCCTCGGCGGCCTTGGCGACGGTGAGCAGGGTGCCGTAGCTCGCCCCTTGCTGGGGCTCGGTGAAGATTCGAAGATCCATGATTCCATCCTGCACCTCCGAGCACCGGTCATTCCTCGCACCCGCCCGGCGCCGCCCCACCGAACGCCCCGCCGTGACGACCCCGCACCGTCACGGCTGGCCCGCCGCCGAGCCCGCCGGTCCGCGCACCGCACCGTACGCACCGTCCCGCTCCCGCTGCCGGTCCTGTTCCCGGTCCTGCTCGGCGAGGAGCCGGAGCATCCCGTGCACCCGGTCCAGCGCCTCGTCGGCCGCATCGATCGCCTCGATGCACTGCCAGTAGAGGCTCTCCTCGCCGGTGTCGCAGGCCACCGCGACGAGGGCCATCCCCATCTCCCCCAGCAGCGCGCCGAGACCGGTCAGGGCCGCCCGGGGATCGGCGACCTCGGAGAGCTGCGCGGCCCGCGCCGTGCCGGTTCGCACCACCGGATGATCCGGCGCACCGCCGCCGCTCCCCCCGATCTCACCGAGCTCCCGTGCCTCACCCCGCAGTGTCTTCGGCCCGTACGCCGCCAGCCGCTCGCCGATCGCCTGGGCCAGCGCCTGGACCTGCCAGGCCTCCGCCATGATGGACGGCGCGCCCCGGCTCTGCGCCAGAGCCCGCCGACTTACCTCTATGAGCCGCTCCGCTTCCATGTATTGCCCCCGTCCGAACGAAAACCCGCTCACCTCATCCATTACCCACAGTGAGGGGAGCGGCACCGAAAAGCCAGGGGATTTCGGAAATCTGTGGACACGAAGTCGACTGTGAAGAAATCGATCACTCCGAAGAGTGACGGTCTTGGGATTCCGGGGGCTTCGGAACCGGAAAGCGCGCTTCGTTCCGATCGATCTTCTCCGCCAGCGCCGCCAGCGCATCGATGCCCAGCACCTCGCAGAACTGCAGCAGATACGCGAGCACATCCGCGACTTCGTCCGCCACCCGATGCGCCGTCTCGGGCACCTCCATCACCCGCGCGGACTGCTCCGGCGTCAGCCACTGGAAGATCTCGACCAGTTCGGACGCCTCGACGCTGAGCGCGGCCGCCAGGTTCTTCGGGGTGTGGTACTGCTCCCAGTCCCGGGCGGCCGCGAACGCGGCGAGCCGTCGCTGCAGTGTCTGTACATCGAGTCCGTTCACGGTCCCAGGTCTACCACCGTCGCACCGGCCGTCCCGCGGGCCCGTCCGGCAGCCGCCTCCGCAACCGTCCCCACCAGTCTGAGGTGCCCGGTCGCGCCGATCGACGCGGCCAGGCCCAGCAGTTCCGCCACCTGCCGTCCGTCCAGGTCCCGGTCCAGCCCGTCGACCAGCACGGTGAGCGTCTGCATGGCCGACGGCACCTCCGCCGCGGTGTCCATGGCCAGCACGCCGGGGCCGGTGAGCAGGACCAGGGCGAGCGCCAGATACCTCAACTCGCCGTCGCCGAGCCGCCCGACCGGGGTGAGGTGACCGCCGTCGCGCTCCACCACGGCGCGCAGCAACCCGTTCGCGAGCCGCTCGATGCCCAGCCCCCTCACCGTCCCAGCGCATCCGGCAGCGGCCGCCGCAACCAGCCGGGCGTGCCGCTGTCCGCACTGGGTGTGTGTCCGTTCCAGTACCGCCGCGAGGTTGCCGCAGTCCCGGCGCAGCCGGTCCTCCCCACCGGGCACCGGCGCCCGCATCCGCTGCGGCTGCGGTTCGCACACGAAGACGGAGCGCAGGGCCACGACCATCTGTTCGGCGGCGGCAAGGACCTGTAACTGCCCCTCGGTCGTGCCCGCGACCCGCAGCGGCAGCAGCGCCGTGCCGAGCAGGTCGTCCGGCAGCGGCGCCCGGGTCACCGGGACGGTGCCGGCCGTGTGCCAGGACGCCTGGACCGTCGAGCCCCTGAGGTCGCGCAGCGCGGTGGTCAGCAGCGTCTCGCCGCCGCCGGTCAGCCGTTCGCCGACGATCCGAAGGGTGGGCTCGGCCTGCACGGCGAGGTCGAGCCGGACCGGTCCTGCCGGGCCGGTCGCGGTGCAGCCGATCCGGAAGCCGCGGCGGCCCTGGGCGTCGGGACCGGCCCGTTCGGGCACGTACGCCGCCGGATCCGGGAACACCTCGTCGAGCGGGTCGCCCGCGCCCAGCCGGGCCAGCGCCTCGTACGCCCGCAGCGCGCTGGACTTCCCACTGCCGCCGGCCCCGGCGAACAGCGTGAGCGGGCCCACCGGGAGGACGGCGCCACGGTGCGAGGCGAAGGCGGAGAGCCGCAGTTCCGTGACGACGGGACCGGCGGAACGGACAAGCTCGGTTCGGACGGGCTCGGTTCGGACTTCTCGGGCGGCCGATGTCACTGGGGTCGCCCACGGGTTCTCCGGGCAGCGTGCAGTCATGAGCGGACCGTACGCACACCGGCGACCGGCGAACCGTTCCGCCCGCACGACCTTCCTACGATCGGGGGACGCCCGCCCCCGTGACCCCTTCGACCTCCATGCCGACCGGCGACAGAAGAAACACGTTCCGGTCGACGCGGTGCATTCCGCTGCCGAGCCCGAAGACCACACCGCTGGTGAAGTCCAGGATCCGCTTGGCCACATCGGTCTCCGCACTGGTCAGATCGAGCAGCACGGGGATCTGTGCGACCAGATACTCGGCCACCTCGCGCGCGTCCGCGAAGACCTGCACCCGCAGCACGACCATGCGACGTTGCTCAACGGTCTCGTGATCGTCGGGGACGGCGCGGTGGTCGACCCTTGACGGCCACTCGTTACGGCTGCGCAGCGGTACGACCTGGGCCAGACCCTCCCACTGCTCGTCCGTGACGTCATACCTGTCGTACCTGCTCACCGGACCACCCCGTCTGTGCTTCGGTCGGCGTTGCGCCGGCTGCGCTCGCTGTTCATCGGGCAATTCTCGCGCCCCTCACCCGTTCGGCGTACCACCGACACGGGTCAGCGGCTGATCGACACCTCCTGCGGTGCCGAAAGCGCTGCGTCGCCGGTCACGTCGAGCGGGGGGAAACGGACCGGGAGATGCACCAGCGCGCGGTGGAACAGGTCGGGCCGCCAGATCAGTTCGCTCGCCGGAACGGCCAGCTCCGCATCACACGGCCGGCTGGTCAGCTGCTCGATCGCGGTCATCGCGATGAGCAGTGCCGGCTGCATCGCAGGGCACCGGTGCGGCCCCGCCGACCAGGACGGACGGGCGCTGCCTCCGGAGCGCACGCCGGGTTCCGAAGGGGCTGGCGGGGACTGGGTGTTGGTCTCTGCGAGGAGAGCGGGAGCAGTTGCCCGGCGCGCGCAGCCGGACGCCGTGGAACTCGGTGTCGTGGCGGGGGCAGTGCGCGGCGAAATCGGCCGGCGGCGGGTCCTGCCACAGGACCTCGTCGATCGCCTCGTGGGCCGCCGTCGCTCCGCCGTTCAGGAAGCCGGCGTAGCGCGTCAGTCAGCGTGTGCGGCAACGCGTTGCCGATCAGGTTGGTCGTCGCGTCGTGGCCCGCGCTCATGACCCAAGTGATCTGACGCACAGTCTCGTCGTTGTCCAGACCGGCCGGATGGCCGAGGAAGTACGAGGGGAGGTCGCGGCGGGGCCGGGCGTGTCCGTCGGCGACGAGGGTGGGGACGACGGTGACGAGATCGGCGTACGCGGAGGCGTTGCGCTCATCGCCCGCGTCGGCGCGTGACCTGTCATGCGGCTTGTGCAGCAGCGGCTGGGAGTTGAGCAGCGGCTGAATCCTGGCGGAGGGGCCGCGCATCGCCGCGCGTGCGGCCGCGTCGACCCGTTGCCGCTCCTCGATCCGGGTGTCACCGCTCGTGGTCTGCCGCCCCACGGGACTGCTCCACCTCATGAGCGACGACGGCGACATCGGTCATCACCTGGAGCACGCCGGGCAGTTCGGAGCCGTCGAGCTGCCGGTACTCGCTGCCGATCGTGACCACAAGGCGTTCGGCCAGGCCGAGTTCGGGGTGGCGCCCCTCGGCGATCACCCGGCGGGCCGCGTCCAGTGCGGGCACCCCGGCCGCGTGGAGAGCGTGGGCGCGTTCCCGTACGTACTCGAGGTAGCCCATGTGTGCGCGCACGCCGGCCGGGTCGAGGACCGGTCCGTGGCCCGGGACGATGGTCTCGGCGCCGGTGGCCAGCACCTGTTCGCAGGCGGCGATCACGTGGGAGAGGGGGCCCGCCCAGTGCACCGGGTGGTCGCCAGGCTGTTCCGGCGTGGAAGCGAAGATGACGTCGCCGCTGAACACGGTGCGCTGCGCGGGCAGATGCACGATCAGGTCACCCGTGGTGTGGGCGGGGGGCAGAGCCGTCATCCGGACGGGGTACTCCCCCAGGATCAGTTCGAGTTCGCCGGTGAAGTACGTGGTCGGCTGCACGGGTTCGGTCCGCGACCAGTCGAACGGGCCGAAGTGGCGCTTGAGGTACTCTCCGAGCGCGGTGGCCGGATCACTTCCCTGGACGAGCGCGTGCTGCTGCTTCGGGGTGGGTTCGTAGTGAATGTGTTCCCGGGCCTCGCGGGTCGCGATGATCTCCGCGTCCGGGAGTACGCCCGCGCCCCAGAAGTGGTCCCCGTTGGCGTGGGTGACGATCACCCGGTCGACGGCGGCGCCCTCGGGCAGCCGCTTCGTGGACTCGGCCAGGAACTGGCCGGCGAGCACGGGGTCGTACGGGGTGTCGATCCAGATCGCCCTACGAGGTGACGTCAGGAGGCCGCAGTTCGCGAAACCCCAGCCCCGTTTCGGCGGGAGCCATGCGTACAGGTCCCGGCCCAGCTCGACGAAGTCTCCGCCCGTGATCGACATGGACGCGATTATGCCGACCGTGATCCGGCAACGCGTTCGAACTCTGGCACCGAGGGGTCCGTTTGGCGCAAAGTCACTCTTTATCACGCCGGTCGCGGTGCGGCGGTGACGGTACGGGATCGGGCGCTCTCACCCCTGTACGACATCTTCCGGATGTTCGAGCTCCTTTCACCCGACGGTGTCACGCTTCTCGGTCATGGCCGATCGAGCGGCCGCCAAACAGGAAGGGGTCGATTACCCACCGAGCATGGCTGAAAACAGAGCGACCGTCCCGTCCGGGACACCTCCCGACGCGCCCACGCAGTTTCTGCGTTGCACCTGCTTCCGACGGGGGGAAGGGGGATCGGGCTCTCGTGCGTGTATCTCTGGGGCGAGGTGCACGGTGTGCGAGTGAAACCCGTCGGACAGGGCCGAAGCCCTGTCCGACACTTCCCGGTCAGATTCCGGCCAGGGCGTTCTAGCGGTCCTGACCGCGTTCGAAGTAAGCGATCAGCTCGGGGTCGAGGGTCGGCACGTCGTACGGTGCCCCGCCCTCACGCAGCGAGCGGGTCGCGAGGACTCCGGCGGCGACGCTCATCCGGGCGGCGACCGGGGAGGTGTCGGTGACGCCGCCGTCGCGGACGAACCGGCAGAACTCCTCCATGATCCGGGTGTCTCCGCCGCCGTGCGAGCCGCCTGCCTCCGGCACCCGGTAGGTGATGTCGGCCTCGGCGCGGTATCCGCTGGGTCCGGTGTTCCAGACCTTGACCTCGTCACCGGGGCTGTCGCCGAAGTTCTCCAGCCGCCCCTCGGTGCCGATGACGGTGTAGTTCCGCCAGTAGTCCGGGGTGAAGTGACACTGCTGGTAGGCGGCCACGACGCCGTTGTCGAGCTGCATGTTCATCACCGAGACGTCCTCGACGTCCACGATGTGGTGCAGGTCCTTGCGGGCCGTCGGCGGCCAGTCGAACTCCCGCAGCCAGTTGTCCGGGCGCGGGGTGTCCGCCTCGCGGCGCGGCAGGTCTCCGTAGACGAGGAGGTCGCCGAGGGCGTTGACGCGGCGCGTGTAGCCGCCGGCCAGCCAGTGCAGCACGTCGATGTCGTGCGCGGCCTTCTGGAGCAGCAGTCCGGTGGTGCGGGTCCGGTCGGCGTGCCAGTCCTTGAAGTAGTAGTCACCGCCGTAGCCGACGAAGTGCCGCACCCACACGGCCTTCGGCTCGCCGATGTCGCCGCGGGCGATGATGTCGCGCATCAGCCGCACGACGCCCATGTGGCGCATGTTGTGGCCGACGTACAGCCGGGTCCCCGTCTCGTACGCGGCGCGCAGGACGTTGTCGCAGCTCTCCACGGTGATACCGAGCGGCTTCTCGACGAAGACCGCCTTGCCGGCCCGCAGGGCGTCGATGGCGATGACCTCGTGGGTGTCGTCCGGGGTGGCGATGATGATCGCGTCGAGGTCGTCCCGGTCGAGGAGCAGCTTGTAGTCCTCGACCGCGACATCGGTGCCGAAGCGCTCGGCCTCGCGCTGCCGCACCTCGGGGTCGAGGTCGCAGACGGCGGTGATCGCCGAACCCTGTCCGGGGTGGTGGGCGGACATCGCGATGGAGCGGCGGAGGCCGAGCCCGATGACGCCGAGTCGCAGGTCTGACACGGGGGTCCCTTCTGTCTGTACGGGTGGTGCGGGCGGAGACTACTTACCGGCGATCGAGGCCTCGAACTCGGCTCGGATCTCGTCGCCGCCGCCCGAGCGCCACTTCTTCACCTGGTCCTGGAAGGCGGAGATCGGCTTGCGGCCCGCGACGACGTCGAGGACGGTGTCGCTCACCGCGGTGCCGATGGAGGCGCCCTTCTTCGTCGAGGCGTCCGAGAAGTGACCGCTGGTGGGGTTGGCCTTGCCCATCTTGAGGAGCTCTTCCTGCCAGCCGTGGATCTTCGAGGCCACTTCGGACTTGCCGGGCAGGTAGATGTACTCAGGGGTGTTGGCGAGGAAGGCCAGCGGCATGGCGGTGGTCACGGCCTCGGCGTTGCCCTTGGCGGTGAGCTTGATGTCGCCGTTGGAGGTACGGGTGTAGTGCGTGCCCTCGATGCCGTTGTCGAGGAAGAGCCGCTCCTCGGTGCCGAACGGGGCGGCGAGGTAGTCGAGCACGCGCAGCAGCATCTCGACGCGCTTGGCGTCCGCCTTCTTGGAGATGGCGGTGTAACCGACCGAGCCGTAGCCCAAGGTGTACGACGGGGTGGCACCGGCCTTGCCGGCGAACGGCACGATGAGGCCGAACGGGAAGTCGTAGGTCTTGACGTCGGTCAGGAAGCTCGGGAAGGACTGCACATAGGCGCCGAGCGAGCCCTGCGCCACCTTCTCCATGGTGGTGCTGAGGTTCGGGTCCGGCCAGAAGAGACCGGCCTTGCGGACCTTGACCGCGAAGGCCACAGCCTCCAGGTACTCCTCGGTCTCGTACAGGTGGGTGAGCTTGCCGCCCTCCAGCCGCCAGCTGGCGGGCGCGCCGAACCACTGGGCGAACTGGCCGACGTGGTTCACGTACGCCGGCTCCAGGACGTACTTGTTGCGCTTGGCGTCGAGGAGTTCCTTGCCCTTGGCGAGGAAGTCCTCGGCGCTGGTGAACTCGGCGCCGCCGACCGGCTTCCAGAAGTCCTGGTTGACGACGTAGACCTGACCCATGGAACCGTACGCGACGGCCACACCGCGGATCTTGCCGTTGATGACGGCGGTCTTCCACGCGGTGGTGGGCAGGTTGGCCAGGTTCGGGTACTTCTTGACCGCGTCACCTGACAGGTGCGGCGTGAGGTCGTGGAACTTGGCGTCCAGCAGCTCGGGGACGTGCTGGAGGCCCTGGTTCGGCGGGAACCACACCAGGTCGGGGATGTCCCCACTGGCGACGATCGCGTTGAACTTGCCGGGGTAGCCGGCGCCCTCCTCGACCACGATGGTCATGTCGAACTGCGAACCGAGGCGCTTGTTCAGCTCCTGCCAGTAGGCGTTCTTGCCCTGGGCCGGGGCGGGCGTCGTGAAGGTCTCGGTCAGCGCCGTGATGCGGCTGCCGTCACCGGGAGCCTGGGCCACCGACTTGGTGAGCTTCTTCGGGTAGCGCAGGTACGTGGCGTCCAGTCCGGCAGCATTGCCCGCGAGGTCAGCGGGGGCGGTCTGCGCAGGGACGTACGTCGGGAGCTTCAGCTTGGCGGACGCCTTGGCGCCGCCCTTGCTGACGGTGGCGCCACTGCCGCACGCGGTCAGGGACGACAGGCCCGCGACGGTGAGGCCGGCTATCCCCGCCGCGCCCATGAAGCCGCGCCGGGACAGGTGTGTGGACATGGGTGCTCCTTGAAGTGTGTGACGTGCGTGGGGCGATGTCCGCGTGGACGGATCAGCCCTTGATCGCCCCGGTGAGGACGCCCTTGACGAAGAACTTCTGCAGGAAGGGGTAGACGCAGAAGATGGGCACGATCGCGATGATCAGTACGGCCATCTGCAGCGAGGTCGCGGGCGGAATCGCGTGGACTCCCATGGCCTGCGCGTTGATGCTCTGACCGTTGAGGACGTAGGAGCGCAGGATCACCTGGATGGGGAACTTACCCGAGTCGTTGAGGTAGAGCACCGCGTTGAAGAAGCTGTTCCAGTAGCCGACCGCGTAGAAGAGACCGACCACGGCGAGAACCGCCTTGGAGAGCGGAAGGACGATCCGGAACAGGACCGTGACCTCACCCGCGCCGTCGATCCGCGCGGCGTCGTACAGCTCCTCGGGAATGCTCTGGAAGAAGGAGCGGACGACGACGATGTTGAACGCGTTGAGGAGTACGGGAAGGATCAGCGAGGCATAGGTGTCGAGCAGCTTGAACTGCTGGACCGCCAGGTAGGTGGGGATGATGCCGGGGGCGAAGAGGAACGTGCCCAGCACCATCAGCAGGATCGGCTTTCCGAGAACCGTGCCGGGCCGTGAGGTTCCGTACGCGATCATCACCGTGCACGCCAGGCTGAGCGCGGTACCGATCAGCGTGATGAAGATGGAGACCACGGCGGCCTGGGTGACGACACCGCCGGAGAGGATGACCCGGTACGCCTCCAGCGTCGGGTGCTTCGGCAGCAGGACGTAGCCACCGTTGGCGTTGAGCTCCTCGCGGCTCGCCAGGCTGGTGCCGACGGCGAGGACGAACGGGTAGAGCACGATCACGGTCAGGACGATCAGGGCCACGGCCTTCGCGCCCTGCCCGTACCAGTGCGGTCGCTCCATCCAGGGCGGACGGCCGGACGCCGTGCGGCTGCGGGTGGTTCCCCGGGGGCCGAATCGCGCCGTGCGCAGTCGGGTCGCAAGGGGCTGCTGACTCATCGGTACACTCCCTGCTCACCGAAGCGGTGCGCCAGCTTGTTGGCGGCGAGGATGAGGGCGAATCCGATGACGCCCTTCATCAGGCCGGCGGCCGTACTCATCCCCCAGTCACCGTCGATGACCCCGTGGTAATAGACGTAGGTGTCCATGACCTCGGCGGCGTCCTTTCCGACGGCGTCGCGCTGCAGGATGATCTGCTCGAATCCCACCGAGAGGATGTCGCCGAGCCGCAGGATCAGCAGCATGAGGATCACCGGCCGGATACCCGGCAGGGTGATGTGCCAGATCCTGCGGAGCCAGCCGGCGCCGTCCATGGCGGCGGACTCGTACTGGCCCATGTCGATCGAGGCGATCGAGGCCAGGAAGATGATCGTCCCCCAGCCGCAGTCCTTCCAGATGGCCTGGGCGGTGATCAGCAGCTTGAAGGTGCCGGGGTCCGTCATCACGTTGCCGATGTTGACCCCGTGCTCCATCAGGAGCGTGGTGACCGAACCCGCACCGCCGAGCACCTGCTTGAACATCGCGACGACGACCACCCACGACAGGAAGTGCGGGAGGTAGACGATCGTCTGGATGAATCGCTTGATCTTCTCGCTGATCAGCGAGTTGAGCAGCAGCGCCAGGGCGATCGGGGCGGGGAAGTAGAGGAGCAGCTGGATCGCGGTGATCTGGAGCGTGTTGGAGACCGCGCTCCAGAACTCCGGCTCGGCGAGCAGCGCCGTGAAGTTGGCCAGACCGACGAACGGGCTCTGCTTGAAGCCCAGGAACGGCTGGTAGTCCTGGAAGGCGATGACGTTGCCCGCGAGCGGCAGATAGAAGAAGAGTACGAAGTACAGGACGCCCGGCAGGCAGAACAGCAGGAGCGCCTTGTCCCGCTTCAGTCGGTACCGCAGCGGCTGCCGTATTCGGCCTTGGGCTCGCTTCTTCCCGGCGGGTGAGTCCGCGTCATCGGGGTCACGGGGCTGCGGCACCGGCGACCGCACGGATGAGACCGGCGCATCTGCCATCGTCACAGGCACCTCCAGGGCTGATGGAGCAAGGGGGAGTGTCCCGCGATCACGGCTGCGGCACGCACCGGTGACGGTGCGGCCGCTGCTCCCTCGCGGCGACAGCCACATAGTTCACGACGGTGCACCTCGATGGCAAGAGTTGTTCATTCCACCCAGGTAACGAACATCTATAGACATGGAAAAAGTCTGAAGAAGGTCCCTTTTAACCCTGTTGTGACCCCGGGTCGGGCGCAGACGGGGCATCGAAGCACCTTTGACGAGATCGCCGAACCTCTTGCCAGTGGGGTCAAAGCGGGTCCAAGATGCGACCTCGTGCTCGATCTTGCGCTGATGAGCACATCTCCCAACATTCTCAAGCAGAGACGGGTAAGCCCGTATGAGCTCTCGCACGTCCAGGTCCGGCTTCGGCCGGCTCGGTCACATCGCCGGAAGTGCCGTCGCGGCACTGGCACTTGTAGCCGGCATCGCCATGTCCACGGCAGGCACGGCGAACGCCAATGAGGACGGCTGGGGGGACACCCCTGGCACGTACACGCACTACGCCTTCCCCGCCGGGACGCCGGACCTGTCGTCCGTGACCTGGAGCACCACGGTCACCGCCGACCCCGGCTTCACCTCGCACACCTTCTGGTCGCATCAGTTCGGCTTCAACCAGGGGAACGGCGGCTACATCGGCATGCAGGACAACGGGGGCGAGGACCAGTTGTTCCTCTTCTCCGTCTGGGACGTGAACCAGGCCAAGCCCGGCAGCAAGGGCAGCTGGTGCCAGGACTTCGGCGGCGAGGGCACCGGCTACAGCTGCCGGATGAATGTCCCGTGGAAGGCCGGTCACACCTACACGTTCAACGTGGCTTCGGAGGGCGGCGGCTGGTTCGGCGCCACCGTCGAGGACACCACCGCCCACACCTCGTTCAAGCTGGGCAGCATCCTGACGCCGGCGACCGGAATCAAGACGGCCGGCATGGTCGACTGGGTCGAGTACTACGAGTGGAGCATGACCCGCTCCACCTGTGTGCAGCAGCCCTACAGCGCCGCCACGTTCGGTCTGCCCAAGGCCACGACCCTGAACAACACCCAGGTCACCGCCACCGCCACCCGGCCCGAGAACAACGGTGACTGCGCCAACGTCACCAGCACGATCGGCCCCGACGGCGGCGAGCAGGTCCTGGGCATCGGCAACTCCACCCGGGACGCCGTGACCGACCGGGCGGGCAACTGCCTGGACGTGGACGGCGTGGACTACGCCCAGCTCGAATGGGCCGAGGACGCCGATCTGGCCGCCGCCGAGAACCGGGCCGCCGTCGTCGAGACCTGCCACCGCCGCACCGACCAGGGCTGGGTGCACGGCGCCGACCGGACGCTGCGCCTGGTGAACAACTTCTGCCTGACCGCCGCGCCCGAGACGGCCGGGAACGACAAGAAGGTCCCGGTCACGATCACGACGTGTGCGGGCACACCCGGACCGCTGACGACCTGGACGTACGGCGCACACGGCTCGATCGTGAACGACGCGACCGGCCAGTGCCTGTACGCTCCCGGCGGCAACGAGACCGGGCACCGCGTGGAACTGCGCGACTGCACCGGCAGGGCCGACCAGCAGTGGACCGCGCCCCGCGCCTGACAACGCGGGACGGTGTCACCGCCGGACGGGCCGGCGTCACTCTCACACAGCGATGACGGTGACGCCGGCCTCGGTGAAACGGGCCTTCGCGTCCTGGGTGATGCCGGTGTCGGTGACGAGGAAGTCGACCTGGCTGAGATCGCAGACCCGGGCGAAGGCCCGCTTGCCGATCTTCGAGGAGTCGGCGGCCACAACGACCCGCTGCGCCTGCTGGGCGAGCAGCCGGTTGATGCTGGCCTCGCCCTCGTGGTGGACGTACGCCCCACGCTCGGTGTCGATCGCGTTGACGCCCAGCACGGCGACATCCAGCGTTATCTCGCCGAGTACGCCACTGGCCAGCGGCCCCGTGAGCTCGTACGACTGCGGCCGGGCCACCCCACCGGTCACCACGATCTTGATCTGCGGCCGTATCACCAGTTCGTTGGCGATGTTGAGGGCATTGGTCACCACCGTCAGGGTCGGCTGCCCCCCGGCCCCGGGGCCGGTGTCACCGACGAGGTCGGAGCGCACGGCCAGCGAGCGGGCGACCTCGGTGATCGTGGTGCCGCCGGTCAGCCCCACCACCTCGCCCACCGCCACGAGTCCGGACACGGCGCGGCCGATGGCCTGCTTCTCCGGGGCGTTGCGTCCCGTCTTGTAGCGCAACGCCAGTTCGTACGAGACTCCGTGCGCGACGGCGCCGCCGCGGGTTCGGGTGAGCAGTTGCTGCTCGGCGAGCTGGTCCAGGTCACGGCGGATGGTCGCGGCCGAGACGTCCAGCGTCGTCGCGGCGTCCTCGACCTCCACCCGGCCATGTTTGCCGACCAGCTCAAGCAGCGCGTCCCACCGGGCATCCCTGGACAAGTGAACTCTCCTTACGGGCCCGGGATTCGAGCACCCATCCCCTTGGGCAGTGTCACCGGACAAGCGCAAGGGTCGCACAAGGCGCCGATCAGTCAAGCCCCATGCAAGCAGAATGCTTGATAATGATTGTAGAACGTGTATAACGTGCGTGAACGAGCATTCACACACTCACATGGAGCGCAAAAGTGTCGTTTGTCGAGATTGAGACAGCCAGCCAGCCGGAGTGCTGGCGTCGCGCCGCGGACCTGGCTCAGAGCCAGTCGGCCGCCCTGCCCGCCACGGGCGAGCGCATCGCCGTCGTCGGCTGCGGCACCTCGTTCTACATGGCCCAGGCGTACGCCGCGCTCCGCGAGGAATCCGGACAGGGCGAGTCCGACGCGTTCGCCGCATCGGAGTTCCCCTTCGGCCGCAGCTACGACCGGGTCGTGGCGCTCACCCGCTCGGGCACCACGACCGAGGTGCTGGAGCTGCTCGACCGGCTCCGTGGCGTCACCCGTACCGTCGCGATCACGGCCGACCCGAACACTCCGGTGATGACATCCGCCGACGATGTCGTCGTCCTCGACTTCGCCGACGAGCAGTCCGTGGTGCAGACCCGGTTCGCCACCACGCTGCTCACGCTGCTCCGTGCCCACCTCGGCCTGCACACCGACGCCGTGGTCCGTGACGCGGAGACCGCACTGGCCGAGCCGCTGCCCGAAGGGCTGCTGGAGTGCGCCCAGTTCACCTTCCTCGGCCGGGGCTGGACGGTCGGTCTCGCCAACGAGGCCGCGCTCAAGATGAAGGAGGCGTCGCTCTCCTGGACCGAGTCCTACCCGGCGATGGAGTACCGCCACGGTCCGATCAGCATCGCCACCACCGGCACCGCCACCTGGGTGTTCGGTCCCGCACCCGAGGGTCTTGAGGAGCAGGTCGCGTCGACCGGCGCCCGCTGGGTGGCGAGCGGCCTGGACCCGCTGGCCGAACTGGTCCGCGTACAGCGTCTGGCGATCGCCCGCGCCGAGGCCGCCGGCATCGACCCGGACAGCCCCCGCCACCTGACCCGTTCGGTTGTCCTCGCCGACGCCTGACCGGCCGATGGGCATCCTCGAACACGCGCTCACCGTTCCGCACAGCGGTGTGCGCGGGGGCGCGTGAGAGGGGTTCACAACTGCTGGGCAGACGCATCGTTGTGGCGAACATGGACACGATGGGGTGAACGGTGTGACGAGCTGCGGGTATGCCCGGCAGGGTGTGCGTGGCGTTCCCGGTGCGGTCCGGGACGCCGGGTGTGGCGTCAGCGGTCGGGGCCCCCGTGTCACCGGAGAGAGGGTTCGGGGCCTCCCCGTCGCCTCCGGCCACACCCATATGGCCAGGTCGTAGGGATTCCGCCCGCCCGGGAGGGACCGCATACGGGATATGCGTCGCCGACCGGGACGCGAAAGCGGAGAACCAGTGCGCCCAGGACCGTTCGGGGCGTACCGGTGAGCCGGGACTCACTCCTGCCCACCGCCCAGGAACGGTTCCTCGCCACGCCTGCACGGGGCAGCGATACCGGCGTCCTCGTCCTTGCCGGGTCAGGTGGACGGATCGAGGACGAGCGATGCCGGATCCCGGCGCGGGAGGGCCTGACCGCCCTGTCGGTCCGCTGGTTCGGCGGCGCCGGGCAGCCACCGGGGATCTGCGAGGTCCCGCTGGAGACGTTCGTGTCCGCGACCGAGCTGCTCCGGTCGCGCGGGGCGCGACGCATCGCCGACGCGGACGCGGCCGAGCCCGCTGCCGCACGAACGGATGGCCCGGCTCGGCACCGGCTGGTAGGGACGCATCGCGAGTGAGGGACCCGGCCGCGGAGGCCGGTCCCTCACCCGTGTTTCAGCGCTCGGGGCGTGTCGCCCGTGACGACGGGGCGACTCAGGTCCACGTCTCGGTGACGTCGCACCGGATCCGGAGGCAGTCCGCCCATGATCCGGTCGTGCCTTTGGCCGCCCTCCGTCACCGCCCAGGGCTACTCCTCGAAGTAGGCGTCGAGCACCACGTCGAGTTCTTCCGCCCACGTCTTGAGACTGCTCCTGGCGGCCGCCTCGACCTCGGCGTTGAACCAGCGACGGGACGACATGTGGACGGTGACGGTGAACCGGCGCCCGAACCGGGGGACCTTCACCTCGACCGCACCGACCTCGTCCCAGTGGAACTCGGCCTCCTGGTCGTCCAGCCGGAACCGGATGCCGTCACGGTCCGCGGTGATCGAACCCCGCCGGTCGCTGACCTCGAATACGGGCCCGTTCTCGCCCTTCTCGTCCTTCTCGTGTTCCTCCTGCTCCCCGTCCTTTGGGTCCTCCGAGCCGGAATTGGCGGCGGTGCCCCCGGGGGCACCCTCCGCAAGGGCGTCGTCAGGGGCGGCACCCTCGGGCGCCGGCTCCTCGGTCTTCTCCTGGTCCGCCTCGGGTGTTCCGACGGTGAGGGGGGCCGTGAGACCAGGTATGTACGCCGGGTCTGTCCCTGCGGCGTACGCGGGCTGAGTGTTCGGATCTATGCGCTGCTCCACGGCGGGCAGTATGGCCGACGAACCTGTACGAGACCAGTAAGGGCCGGCCGAGCCGTGAACCCACCCGAGAACGTACCGAGGTGGCGGAGCAGGAACCGGCGTCCGCGGGACCTCCGCGGCGACCGCGGCCAGGAGCCCCGGGTGATCGGTACGACCGACGCCCCGGAAGGGGGATGCCCTTGCGGGCTGTTCCGCAACCCGCAGGCCGGCGGCCGGGATGGCGACAAGCTTCCGCCTCATGGGGACCTTCGGAGACCACCGCCGGGAACAGGCCCGGCCACGGCCCGTCACTGTCCGCGTTTCTCCTGCCTGCGAACCCTGCTCCTGTCCTGCCTCCGACGCAGTAGCCGGGCGAGTGTCCGATTCTTCCCTCACTCTGGAAAGGAGGAGGGGTGAGGCGACAGAGGGAGTGGTGGGATGCGGATCGTTGTGGACCTCACGCGCTGCCAGGGCTATGCGCAGTGCGTGTTCCTGGCACCAGAGGTGTTCCGACTGCACGGGGAGGAGGCGCTGCTGTACACGCCAACGGTCCCCGAGGATCAACTGGAGCGCGTGCGCCAGGCCGCGGCGGCGTGCCCGGTCCAGGCCATCCTCGTCGGTGAGGAGGTGAGCGCGGGTGACCGGTGACCTGCGGGAGGGCCGGATCGTCATCGTCGGCGCGTCTCTGGCCGGGTTGAGGGCCGCCGAGACGCTGCGCGAGGAGGGCTTCACCGGCTCACTGACCGTGGTGGGGGATGAGGCCTGCCCGCCCTACGACAGACCGCCGCTGTCCAAGCAAGTGCTGCTCGGCCAGGTGGCGGCGGACACCACCGGGCTGCCGATGCGCCGGGATCCGGACGCCGAGTGGCGGCTGGGGGTGCGAGCCACCGGTCTGGACCCCATGGGGAAGCGGGTGCTGCTGGCCGACGGGGACGCACTGCCGTACGACCGGCTGCTGATCACCACCGGGACCCGGGCGCGGCCCTGGCCCAACCCGGAGGAGGCCGCCCTGGACGGGGTCTTCACTCTGCGCACCTGCGATGACGCCGGGGGGCTGGCCGAGCGACTGGCCGCCGGGCCGCGGCGGGTGCTGGTGATCGGCGGGGGCTTCACCGGCTCGGAGATCGCCTCGGCCTGCCGGGAACGGGGATTGGAGGTGACGGTCGCCGAACGTGGCCCTGGCCCCCTGGTGGGCGCGCTCGGCGGGACGCTGTCGAAACTTGCCGCCGCGATGCAGCGCAACCACGGGGTGGACCTGCGGTGCGGGGTGACGGTCTCCGCCCTGCGCGGCGACCGCAGCAGCCGGTTCATCGGTGCGGACCTGTCCGACGGCAGCCGCGTCGAGGCGGACGTGTGTGTCGTGGCGTTGGGGGCGGTCCGAAACGTCGAGTGGCTGGCGGCCTCCGGCCTTGCGGCGGGCCCGCGCGGGGTCGCCTGCGACGCAGGGTGCCGGGCCTTCAACATGTACGGGATCGTCACCGACGACGTCTTCGCGGCCGGTGACGTCTCCCGCTTCCCGCACCCCTTGTTCGAGTACCAGATGCTCTCCTTGGAGCACTGGGGCAACGCGGTCACGCAGGCCGAGGTGGCGGCCCACAACATGGTGAATCCGGGGCCGTTGAGGCGTCCCCACCTTGCGGTGCCGGCGTTCTGGTCGACCCAGTTCGGGCTCAACATCAAGTCTGTGGGCGTCCCCGCCTTCTCCGATCAGGTGGTCATCGCGCAGGGCTCGCTGGAGGCGCGCCGTCTGGCGATGGTGTACGGCTACCGGGGGCGGGTCACCGCCGCGGTCACCGTCAACATGGCCAAGTCGCTCGAGTACTACCAGCACCTGATCGAGACCGCCGCTCCGTTCCCGCCCGCCCCCGGCGCGGCCGACCGTGCGATCGCGGCCGAAATCCCGGTTCCCTCCGATGTGCCGGATCCGAAGGGGCTCTCCCACGGCCCCACCGTCGCGCTCACCGGCTACCTGCCGGACCGCCGGCTGACCGTGGTGCAGCCCAAAGGCTGACCCTTCCGCCCGTCCCCGAGGAGCCACATCATGACCGCGGACACCCTGCTGGAACGGATCACCGACTACGCCAACCGCCCCGACCCCTACCCGCTGTACGCGGAACTCCGCGAAGCGGGGCCCGTGGTGCGGCAGGCAGACGGCAGCTACCTGGTCGGCACCTACCACGAGATCACCGCTCTGCTCCACGACCCGCGGATCAGCACCGATCCCCGCAACCGTCCGGCCCCGCCCAGCGGTCCGTCCGAGAAAGTGCCGCAGCCACCCTTCCTGCGACTCGACGACCCCGAGCACCACAGGCTGCGCACCCTGGCCATGCGGCCGTTCGGCCCACCGCACAGCCCCGGCCGGATCGACGCCATGCGCGGCCAGATCGCCGACATCACCAAGGAACTGCTCGAGGCGCTCCGGGACCGCAAGCACATCGACATCGTCGACGACTTCGCCTACCCGCTGCCCGTCACGGTCATCTGCCGACTGCTCGGTGTTCCACGCGAGGACGAACCGCTGTTCCGGCAATGGTCCGACGTGCTCGTCGCGACTGCCGACGTCAAGCCCGAAAAGGACACCACCGAGCAAGACCGGGCGGGCCACCAGGCGCGGGCCGAGATGGGCCAGTACCTGGTGGACCTCGCCGAACAGCGCCGCGGCCGTCCGAGCGACGACATGCTGTCCGCGTTCATCAACGAACCCGACCCGGCCATGCGGCTCACCCGCGAGGAACTCGCGGGCACCGCAATCCTGTTGCTCATCGCCGGACACGAGACCACGGTCAACCTGATCACCAACGGGGTCCTCACCCTGCTGCGCCACCCCGACCAGCTCGACCGGCTGCGTCGCGACCCCGACCTGCTGCCCGGCGCGGTGGAGGAACTGCTGCGCTACGAGCCCCCGGTCCACATGCGGGAACGTATCCCCCTCGCCGACATCGACGTCGCCGGCGCCTCCATCCCCAAAGGCAGCCTCGTCGTGCTCGCGCTGGCCTCGGGCAACCGCGACCCCAAGCGGTTTCACGAGCCCGATCGGTTCGACCCCGGCCGCACGGACAACGAGCACTTCGGCTTCGGCGGCGGTATCCACCTCTGCTACGGCGCACCGCTCGCCCGCATCGAAGCCCAGACCGCACTCGACGCGCTGATCCCCCACCTCAACGCCGCGACCCTGGTCCAAGACCCGCCCCCCTACCGGCAGAGCGCCATGCTCCGCGGACCCCGCCATCTCCTCCTGGACGTCCAACAGCCCACCTGACTCCGGCCCCCGGGCCGGCGACGAGATCGCCGAGGCAAGGCCGACGAGGCCGCGGCCCTGTTGCACGACCTGCTCGGCGGTCTCCATCCCGACCGCCGGAGACCCCCTGGAGCTGACGGTCCGGACCGTGGCCCCGCTCCTGGGGCCTGTCGTCACACTGCCGTCCACCGCGCGACGACGGCAGTTCGACCGACAGGACCAGTGCCGCGTCAGGCAACGTTCGCCCGGTATTCGATGTGGGATAGCGTCCTCGGCCATGGGCGAGTTGATAATGATCAGGCACGGTGAGACCGAATGGAGCCGGACGGGCCAGCACGGCGGCCGCACCGATCTCGCGCTGACGGATGCGGGCGTGGCCGCGGCCAAGGCGCTCGCCCCGAAACTGGCCGGCCGCGCCCTGGTCGCCATATTCAGCAGTCCACTGAGCCGCGCGCTGCGGACTGCCGAGTTTGCGGGCCTGTCCGGCGTCACGCCCGACGCGGACCTGGTCGAGTGGGACTACGGCGGCTATGAGGGCCTGACTGCGGCGCAGATCCAGCAGATGCGGCCGGGCTGGGATCTGTGGCGCGACGGCGTCGTCCCCGGCGACGCCGACCATCCGGGCGAACAGCTCCATCAGGTGGCCGCGCGCACGGACGCGGTGCTGGAGCGGGTGCGGCCGCTGCTGAACGATGGTGACGTCGCGATCGTGGCCCACGGTCACCTGCAGCGTGTTCTCACCTCGCGCTGGCTCGGCCTGGACCCGTCGGCCAGCCGACTGTTCGGCCACCCGCGTCCAGGCACCATCAGCATCCTGGGCCTGGAGCACGAGCAGCCGGTCGTGCTCGCCTGGAGCCTGCCGTAGCGGCTGGCTCGTCAGGCGACATTCGCTCTGGCGACGACCTTGCGCAGCCTCGGGTCGGTGACGTGCCCGTTGCGCCAGGCGATGTAGCGGCGGATCATGCTGGCTTGCACTGGATGGTCCGCAGCAACCTGCGACCTTCGTCAACGTCGATCTCCCGTACCTGCACCCGCTCGGCCATGCCGGCCAGTCCGGACCGGCCGCGCCGACCGGGAGCGGAACTCGGTCGGCGCGACACGAACTACGGGGTGAACGTTGCCTGACGCGGCACTAGCCTGCCGGCTCCGCGACGCGGGCGAGGAGTTCGTCGCGGCCGATCGGATCGGTTCGCGTCGACTCCACCGTGCAGGCGTGGGCTCCGGCCACCGCACCGTAGAGACCGCACCGCTGCGGCGGTTCGCCGGCCAGCCAGCCGAGGAGGAAGCCGGACACGAAGGCGTCACCGGCGCCGTTGGAGTCCACGACCGGCCCGGGGGGCGTGACGGCCGGAATCCGGGTCACCTCGCCGTCGGCCAGCAGATAGGCACCTTCGGCTCCGGCCGTGGCAACGACCACCCGGGCACGTCCCCGCTCGGCGACCCGTCGCATGGTCCGCTCCGGGTCGGCCAGGGCGACGGCAGAGACGAAGACGAGGTCCGCCTCGTGGGCGAACGACTCGTGGTAGGGGTTGACGCCGTCCCAGTTGTGCAGGTCGGTCGAGATCGTCACTCCGGCCTCCCGCAGCGCGGGAAGGGCGAAGGCGCACGGGTAGGAGATCGAGACATGAGCATGACGGCTCGCCGCGGCCAGGGACCGGACCGTCGCCTCCGGCAGCCGGTCCCCCTCCTGCGACCGGCTGTCGTCGTACAGGGACAGCCGCCGCCCGTCGGGACCGACGAGATTGACGGCGCGTTTGGTACCGCCGGGCAGCGGGACCTCGGTGAGTGCGATGCCCCGCTCGCGGTGCAGCGCCCGGACCAGGTCACCTGCGTGGTCGTCGCCGATCATGTCGAGATGATGCGTGCGCAGTCCCAGGGCGCTCACCCCCAGCGCGACGAAGTCCCCGGTCTGCCCCGCCCGCGTCTCGATCCCGGGGCGGATCATGTAGCTGTCGGCGTACGGGAGGGGCAGCTCCGGGACGTACACGATCGTGTCGACGCCCGCGCCTCCCAGGACAAGGACGTCGGTCTCGGCGCTCATGGGTGTTCCTCTCCGGCCGACCGGCAACTGTGGCTGTCGGCAGGCGAGTCAAGCAGGGCAGCCCGTACGACCGCAAGATGTTGCAGAATCTTCCCGCAAACCTTTGCCACTCGTCTGCGGACCCGGCCGGCCGCTGGAATCCGCCGAGCAGAAAGGCGAACGGCGTGACGTCGAGCGTGCGGCCTTCGTCAGCCGGTCGACCGTGCTCGCGGCAACGGGAGTTTCATGGGTGGCCCCTCGGAAACCCTGGGTGACGGGGTCCGGCCGGTCGGTCGGCAGCTCGGCGGGGGAGCACGCCGACGCGCGCCCTTGGCTGTATCCGGGCTATACACCACCGCCCCGGCTGCCCGCGGGTACCGCGGCCGACATGGGCCGTTCGCTCGCCGCCGGCGGTCCGGTGTCCGTGCCGACGGGGCGGCCCGGCCACCAGAAGGTGCGGCCGACATCCAGGGCCAGGGCCGGGACGAGAACGGACCGTACGAGGAAGGTGTCGATCAGGACACCGATGGCCACGACGATGCCGATCTCGATGAACGCCACCTGCGGGGCCGTGGTGAGCGCGGCGAACGTCGCCGCCAGCACCGCGCCGGCGCTGGTGATGACGCCGCCGGTGGAGGTGAGGCCGCTCAGTACGCCGGCGCGGTGGCCGCGGTGGCCGACCTCCTCGCGGATCCGGTGGATGAGGAAGATGTTGTAGTCGACGCCGAGTGCCACCAGGAACAGGAAGCCGATCAGCATGACCTGGATGTCCACCGCCGGGAATCCCAGGACGTGCTGGAACAGCTGCCGGCTGACGCCGAGAGCGGCGAAGTAGGACAGCACCACGGTCGCCATCAGCAGCAGGGGCGCGACCAGGGCCCGGAGCAGGACGATCAGGATGAGGAAGACCACGGCGAGCACCAACGGGATCACCACCTTGCGGTCGTGGGCCTGCGCCTCGGTCTTCTCCTGTGCCATCGCGGTGGGGCCGCCGACCTGGGCGTCGGCGTCGGGCATGGCGTGCACCGTGGCGCGGATGCGGTCGACCGTACGGGCAGCCGCCGCGCTGTCCGGGCTGTCCTTCAGTACGGCCCGGGTGCTGGCGAGAGTGCCGTCCGTGGACTTCTCCGGTGAGGCAACCTCGGCAACCCCGTCGATGCCCTGCAGCGCCGCGGCGACCGCGGGAGCGGCCTCGGCCTTGCTGATCACCTCAGCGGGCCTGCTCTGGCCGGCCGGGTAGTGGTCGGCGAGGAGTTCCTGCCCGGCGATCGAGCCGGGCTTGCCGACGATGAGGTGGTCGTCGTCGAGACCGGTCTTCAGGCCGAGCGAGCCGAAGGCCAGCACGGTGAGGACCAGGGCGGAGCCGATCCACACCAGGCGCGGACGGCGGGAGATGCTGCCGCCGATGCGGTCCCACAGGCGGTGGTTGGCGTTCTTCACGGCCACTCCGGCGCGCGGCACATGGGGCCAGAACACCCAACGTCCGAGGATCACCAGAACAGCCGGGAAGAGCGTGGTCATCGCGGCGAGACCGCAGATGACGGCGGTGGCCCCGGCAGGACCGAGCGTGTAGTTGAAGCCGACGTCCGCCTGCGTCAGGCAGAGCAGCCCGATGCTGACGGTCGCCGCGGACGCGGCGATGGCGGGGACTGCCCTGCGGACCGCGGTCTGCATGGCCTCGTGCCGGTCCTCATGGACCCGCAGTTCCTCGCGGTAGCGGGCCAGCAGCAGCATCGCGTAGTCGGTGCCGACACCGAACAGCAGTGCCGTCACGACGATCTCGTTGCCACCGCCGACCGTGAGCCCGAATCCCTTGGCGAGGAGGTACGAGACGGCCTGTGTGGTGAGGAACGCGACGCCGACGGTGAGCAGGGGCAACAACCACAGGATGGCGCTGCGGTACGTGATCAGGAGCAGGGCGGCGACGACGAGGACCGTGATGAGGGTCAGCGCACGACCGGTCGACTCCCGGGCGTCGGCGGCGTCCAGCGAGTTGCCCGCCGGGCCGGTGAGTTTCGCTTCGAGGCCGTCCGGCCGGCCGGCGGTGGCCCGGTTCCGTACCTTCTCCGCGTTGTCCGCGAGTACGGTGCTGTCCTCCTTGTCGAGGGGCACGAACGCGGTCAGTGCCTTGCCGTCGTCGGACGGCCCGGCCGACCCGACCTCACCGGCCGCGAAGGTCGCGAACTCCTTGATGTCGGAGGCGACCTTGGCCTTGTCCTCGGCGGTCAGCCCGCTGTTCCGTACGTAGACGACGATGCCGAGGGAGATCTTGCCGTCGGCGAACCGGTCGGCGAGCCCGGCGACATCGGTGGACTCGGCACCGCGGGGCAGCTCGATGGTCAGCTCGTCCTTCGCGATCTCCGAGAGCTGTCCGGCGAGTGGCACGGACGCGGCGACGATGATCAGCCAGGTGATCATCGTCAGCCACTTGCCCTTCCTTCCTCCCGGTATCTTCAGGAGCCGGTCGGCCCAGCGGTGCGGTCGTGACATGAGGACTCCTCGTCCAGGGTGTGGAACGTGCGGGGCAAGGGCGGGTGGTGCGCAGGGGGGCGGTTCAGGCGGCGGGCTGTTCGGCGAGCGCCGCCTCCGCGTCGTGGCGCTGGATCCAGGAGGTGTCCGCGACGAGCGCCTTCAACTCCTGGCCGGACTGTTTGCGGGCCCGCAGACCGGACGGGCCGCCGCCCAGGCTGCGAGCCGCTGTCGCGGCCGCCCAACTGGACCTGTGCGGTGTGGGCCAGGCAGACCGTCTCGTACCGCCGCAGTGCCGCGGCGATGTCCTGCGGACTCGGGGTCTCCCCCACATCGGCGAGGCAGGCCAGGACGACGGCGTCCTCGATGACCTGGGCGGCGCCCTGCCCGTGATGCGGAAGCATCGGGTGGGCCGCGTCACCGAGGAGCGTGGTGCGCGCCGTGCTCCAGCGGGTCAGCGGCTCGCGGCGAGAGTTGTCAGGAATTCAGATAGGCGAGGACGGCGAGAACGCGGCGGTTGTCGTCGTCGGACGGTACGAGATCGAGTTTCGTGAAGACATTCGATGTGTGCTTGGTGACGACCTTCTCGCTGACACCGAGCCGCCCGGCGATGGCGGCGTTGGAGCGGCCCTCCGCCACCAGTCCGAGCACGTCCCGTTCCCGGGCGGTGAGCCTGCCCAGGGGGGCGTCGGAGGCGTTGCCCGCCAGGAGTTTCGCCACCACATCGGGGTCCATCGCACTGCCGCCGGCGGCCACCCGGCGTACGCAGTCGATGAACTGACGGCTGTCGAAGACGCGGTCCTTCAGCAGATAGCCGACCCCGCCCGAACCGTCTGCCAGCAGCTCACGGGCGTAGAGCTGTTCCACGTACTGCGAGAGCACGAGCACCGGGAGGCCCGGGATCCGGCTGCGCGCCTCGATGGCGGCGCGCAGGCCCTCGTCGGTGAAGGTGGGCGGGAGCCGTACGTCGACGAGCGCGATGTCCGGCCGGTGTTCGATCAGGGCGTCCAGGAGTGCGGGGCCGTTGTCCACGGCGGCAACGATCTCGAATCCATGGGCGGTCAGGAGGCGCACGAGGCCTTCCCTCAGAAGGAAGAGGTCTTCGGCGAGAACAATGCGCACGGGATCTCCATCGTCGCCATCGTCGGTCCGCCCTGAGGGCTGTTCACGGCAAGTATTCCGTCGAATGCGGCAATGCGGCTCTCAATTCCGCTCAGCCCCGTTCCCGCGGATGCCGCAGCGCCACCCACCCCGTCGTCGGTCATGCTGATGCGCAGGGCGTCCACGTCGTGCCTGATGTCGATCCATACCCGCCCGGCCTTCGCGTGTTTCGCCACATTCGTGAGCAGTTCACTGACGGCGAAGTACGCGGCGGACTCGACGGGGGCGTCCAGTCGGCCGGGCAGGTCGACGACCACGTCGACAGGGAGCGGACTGTCCAGTGCCAGGGCCCGTACGGCGTCTCCCAGACCCCGGTCGGAGAGGACCGGCGGATGGATTCCCCGCACGAGGTCGCGCAGTTCGCTCAGCGCCTTGGAGGACGAGTCCCTGGTCTCCATCAACAGGGCGCGCGCCGCCTCGGGGTTGGAGTCCAGGAGCTGTTCGACGGCATCGAGGTTCATGCCCATCGCGACGAGCCTGGCCTGCGCCCCGTCGTGGAGGTCGCGCTCGATCCTGCGGAGCTCCGCCGCCTGACTGTCGACGACGGCGCCCCGGGTACGGGTCAAGTGGCCTACCCGCGCGGCGAGTTCGATGCTCGGGCGAGGGCCGAGCAGGGTGCGGGTGAAGCGGGCGTGGGCCGTGAGCAGTTTGGGTCCTGTCCACAGTCCCAGCCCGATGAACCCCATGCCGACGAGGGGCATCAGCCAGGTACGCAGACCGGTTTCGCCGTGCACATGAATCAGTCCTGCGTAGTGGTCGTCGTATCCGGCCGACACGAGGCCGTCCCAGACGAACGGGAAGACCAAGCCCTCCAGTCCGTAGACGAGCAGCGCCGCCGGCATGAGGGCGAGAACGGTGCCGACGACGGGGTCGGCGACCGTCCACAGCATGTCCCGCCAGGTGGCAGGGTCGGAGAGGAGCTGCCTGCAGCGCCGCCACCGGCCGAAGAAGCCGGGCTCCCCGGGCGGCAGTTCACCGTACGGCTCGGCGATCCGGACCCCCGACCAGGCGTGGGCCAGCCTGCGGGACCGGTTCGCCAGTTTCCGTACGGCGACCACGACCAGTGGCAGGAGCAGGACGCCCACGCCGAGGCCGAGATAGACCAGGGAGATCACCATCAGGACGAACAGGGCGAGCTGAGGCACCTTCTGCGCCACCAGGGCCAGCCCCCGCAGCGGCGGCTGCCAGAGCTTGGGCGGTGCGGCTGTCGTCATCCGGGCCTCCTCGGTGCGGAACCTCTTGATCCCTGCAGGCATCAGTCTGTCCCGCGACCGCTCCAGGAACATGGGGCCTGCCCCCCTTTTCCAGGGGGGACCTAGGTCCCCCTGGCCGGATGCCTGGTCGGAGGAGGCCCTGCGCAAGGACCGCGCCCGGGGTGGGCCAGGGGTCAGCGAGGGACGGCTTCGACGAGCGCGGCCCTGGCTCCCCGGTGGATGTCGACGGTGTCGAAACCGCCCCGCTCCAGCAGGGCACGCCACTGCGACTCGGTGCGCTCCCGACCGCCGAGCAGCACCAGCATGTGCAGGTCGAGCAGCGCGGCCGGGTGCCGGGCCGTTGCCGCCGCCGACATCGGCGACGCTGCCGACCGCGCTCCAGATTCCAGGAGTGGCAGGAGGCGCGGGGGCACCAGACCCGCCTGGCCCTTGTTGAAGGTGGGGGCGGCCTCGGGGTGGGCGGCGAGCCACTCGACGTACGGGCTGCCGTAGACCTCGTCGAAGCCGGCCGCCCGGTGTGCAGCCCGTGGGTCGCGGCTGCCTCGTACGCCTCGCCGGCCATCAGGCTGGAGGGATGGGAGAGGGAGCCGGGGGTGTCGGTATCCGGCACAGCGCTCACCACGAGAGACACCGGGCCGTGGGCCTCTCATCGTCCTTCGCCTGCGAGCGCGAGCCGGCCGTCCCGTTGCTGTGGCGCCCAACGGCTCCTGGCCGGCTCGCTGAAACCCGGAACGGGGCCGGTGACCCGGCCCCGCTTCCTTCTGGGCATCAGTGAGCGTTGCGCCCGACATCAGATGGCGTCGAGCTCCACTTCCTCGTAGACCCGCTGCCACCAGGTGGCAATGTCGTCCCTGAAAGCATCCGGGTCCTGGGCGCGAAGCCCGTCCCTGATCTTCAGCCCGAAGGCGACCCGTGCTGCTTCGGCCGGGTCGTCCTCCTCCTCGGGATCGTCCGGCTCCAGATCGTCGAAGTCGTCGAGGTGCTCGCTTCGGTGGTCCCACGCCGCCAGGGCGTCGAGGAACGCGAGCAGCGAGCTGTTGACGAAACGGGGTTCGGGGAGGGAAGGGTCCGGGATCACGACCCGCCCCTCCTCGTCGAGTACGTACTCCAGTGCGTGCGAGGACTCGTGCCGGCCGAGTCGCCAGTACGGACCCTCGCCCGCCTTCGGCGTCACCCGGGTGAACGCGGCGCCCTGCTCGGACGGGTAGAACATCCCGTACACCTCGTTCGGCAGACCATAGGTACGGGCCACCTCCAGAGCCTCACGCACGGGCTGCGGCCACTCGCCCGCCGACGCGACCGCGCCCGCGTCCAGATCGAGGATGCCCTCCTCGTCCCAGGACTCGGGTGTCAGCCACTGCAGTACGTACTCCACTGGACATTCCCTTCGACATATGCGCTTACGGTGCGCCGCACAGGACCGGAACAGACGAAAGGCGCTCGGCCGGGCCACCCCCGGACGAGCGCCTCCGTCGTTCGTTCATCCTCGCAGTCGGCCCGACCGCCTCAGAAGTCCGGTCCACTGCTCCTCCGCCTCGGAGCCGGTGAGGTGTATGTAGCGCGGCCCTGCCACCCACTCCAGGAAGAACGTGGTGAAGTCGTCGGCCGCTTTCTCGAAGACGGACGACATCCACCATTCGACCCCGGTGTCGGGGAAGTGGAAGACCGCCCCCGTCGACCGGTTGACGAAGAACGGTTCGTCGGAGACGACACCGGGGCAGAACCATTCCTTGCGGCCGAGGCCGGCCTCGGCACCCTCGACCGGGTCCGCGTAGAACTGCATGCTGTCGACCGTCGCCGCGTCGAACACGGTGACGTCTCCGCACGTGGCCCCGTCGCACACGGCAAGGAACTCCCGGAACCAGTCCGGCAGGCCGGCTCCGATTCCTTCTGGCCGAGCCCCGGCGGGAAGCGAATTCATCATGCTCCACTCATTTCGCGTGGCAGCAGTGGAGCGCAATTCGTCCACCACCCGCCGGAGTTCGGCATTCACCTTGCATTTCCTACCATTCGATCTTGATCTTGATGGGAGTGACGTTCTGCGCACATCCGGACCTCTGGAATACTGCCCTTCAGGGTGCGTGACCTGCACCATCGGCAATGCGACGTCCGCGTCACCCATGTCCCGGCACAGGCCCGCTTCTACCGTGGCACCGCGGCGGATGCGGTTGATCTCGGCGGCGATCGCACGCCCCTCATCATGTCGGCGACCCCTTGTCCAGGCGAGAGGATCTAAGATTCACCCCGCGAGAACCCCAACCAGGTCACTCCTCACGCGTGGGATCGGACTGCCCCCGTCACGGACCTGACCGTGGACAACAGGCCGACATCCTGAGTTCGCCCTCAATTTTCCGGGTGCTGGTTTGGCGATCCGGGGAGAAATCTAGATTCGGCCGAATGAGAACGGTGGGGAGCGTGGTCCGGGTATGGACGCGACGGGGCATGTGGGGTTCCGTGCTGCTCTCGGCGGGCGCGTGGGGCGCTGGTGCGTTGCCGCAAGGCGTGCGGGACGGCGTGTGGGGAGCACCGGGCCCGCTCGTCACAGCGGTGGGTGCGACGGCGGCGTATGCCGGACTCGGGCTGCTGGTGTGGGCCTGGTGGCAGCTGGGCACGCTGTTGCGCGCCGGTGCGGTGATGAGCCGGAGGCAGCGGTGGAGCACGCTGGGATGCTGGGCTTTGCCTCTGCTGCCCGCGCCGTTGCTGTTCAGCACTGACGTCTACAGCTACATGGCCCAAGGTGCCCTGGCCCTGCGCGGCTGGAATGTCTACGAGGTCGGCCCGGCGGCACTGGGCGGCCCGCTCGCCGCCAATGTCCCGGAGATGTGGCGGGACGCACCGTCCCCGTACGGGCCGGTGTCCGTGCTGGTGAGCCAAGGCGTGGTATCGGTGACCGGGGAGCATCACGTGGTCGCCGCGGCCGTGGGGCTTCGGCTGGTGGCGCTCGCCGGGCTGGCCCTACTGGCGTGGTCGGTGCAGCGGCTGGCGGAGCAGACGGGCGCCGACGGTGGAGGGGCCTGGTGGGCGGCGCCGCTCAATCCGTTGGTGTTGGCGCATGTGGTGGGCGGGGCGCACAACGAGGCGCTGATGGTCGGCCTGATAATGGCCGGTTTCGTGGCCTTTCGCTTCGGGCGATGGGGTCTGGGCGCTGCGGTGCTGGTGTTGGCCGTGCTGGTGAAGGCCCCCGCCGCGGTGGCATTGGGGTGTGCCGCGATGGTGGCGGTGGCCGCACAGTCGGGCTGGCGACGGCGCTGCGGTCGCGCCCTGGGGATCGCCCTGGTGGCCGGCGGGACGCTGTGGCTGGGTGTGGCCCTGTGCGGGCAGGGCTGGGGGTGGCTGCGGACCGTGCGTACGCCGACCGAGGTGTACACGCTGCTGTCGGTGAGTACGGACGTGGGCCGAGTGCTGGAGTGGACCGCGACCGCGGTGGGATGGAACGCGGCGCCGGGGGCGGTGACCGCGGCACGTACGGTCGGGACGCTGGCGGGGCTGGGCGCGGTGGTGTTCTGCATAGGGCGTGCTCCCCGGTACGGGGCGGAACGCGCTGCGGCGATGGGGTTGTTGGCCCTGGTGATCTGTGCTCCCGCATTGCAGGTGTGGTACCTGCTGTGGGGCGGGGTGCCGCTGGCTGTGGTGGCGTGGCGCACTCTGGCGGATGCCCGGGCGAAGGGGGCGGTGGTCGCTCTGCTCCTGCTGGTGCTGCCCGCGGGCCGGGGGCCCACCTGGACCTATGCGGTCGCCGCCGCCATCGGGGGGTCGGTGGCCATGGTGTACCTGGCATGGACAGCTCAGCGAAGTCGGGAGCGGGCAGCCCTGGCCATGACCGGATCCGCCGAAACAAGCCGGCTCCCGGCGCCTTCACCCTGATGGTGGCGTGAAGACGGCACGCCTGCCGGCAGAGGTCCTCCGGCCGGGGCTTCCCGGGCATTCACCCGCGATCGAGCGAAGTTGGAGCGCACAGCCATGACAACCGCCGTGGACGACAACGCCGTTCCGCCAAGTGGCCGAGAACCGCAGGACCCACAGCTTCGGTGGCCACCACTGCCGGCGGTGCGGACCGCGTTGGCCCGCCGAGCGACATGGGTGCTGGCCGTGAGTTCCCTGGTGATGCTGCTGCTGGTGTGGATCCCCGCCTGCACCCGTTCCGGCATGGTGGATCTACGGGTCTACCGCACCGGTTCCACCCATCTGCTCTCCGGCGACCTGTACGCCTTCCGGCTCGACCTGCCCGGCCCCGACATCTTCCCTCTGCCCTTCACCTACCCCCCGTTCGCCGCTGCCCTCTTCCTTCCCCTCTCCGCGCTCCCGTTCCCGCTGGCGGCCGCCGTCTGGACCACGGCCTCGCTCCTGGCTCTGGTCGCCTTCGTTCACGGCAGCCTGCGCCTCGCCGCCCCGGACACACCTCCCGAGCAGCACCGGCAGCGGGTACTGCTGTGGAGCGCCGCCCTCATGTGGACCGAACCGGTCACCACCACACTCGCCTTCGGGCAGATCAATCTGCTGCTCGCGGCCTTGGTCGTCCTCGCTGTCCAGCAGCGCCCGGCAGCCGCGGCGGGATTCGGTGTCGGAATCGCCGCCGCGATCAAGCTGACCCCGGCGGTCACCGGTCTCTACTTCCTCATCCGCAGGCGCTGGACAGCTGCCATGTGGTCGGCCGTGGCGTTCTTCGCCGCGGCGGCGACCGGATGGTGGCTGGCGCCAGGGCCCTCCCGCGACTTCTGGCTCCATGCGGTGGGCGATGCCGCACGGGTCGGCCCCGTCGGGTCCGGGCTCAACCAGTCATTGCGCGGGGCGCTTTCGCGCTCCCTCGGCCACGATGTGGGCACGTCCGCCCCATGGTGTACGGCAACCGCCCTGGTGGGCGTGCTGGCACTCTTCGCCGTGGTGCGCGGCGCACAGCGCTCCGACCGGCTCGCCTGCCTCCTCGCGGTGCAGGTCTTCGGCCTCCTCGCCAGCCCCATCTCGTGGTCCCACCACTGGGTCTGGGCCCTCCCCGCCCTGTTCTGGCTCCTCCACACCCCGCACCGCACCCGTTGGCGCGCAGCCGCTCAGGCCGCCTGGGCGACGACACTGCCCTGCCACCTCGCTTTCTGGCTGGTACAACTCCACCCCCGGATCACCTCGCTCGACTACCCATGGGCTCTCGCTGTGCTCGGCTGGGCCTACCCCGTGTGCGCACTGCTCACCCTCGTGGCTCTGACCTCTGCAACCGCCCCTTCCCCGGCTTCCCCGCGCGCCGGGGAAGCCGGCAGGCCACAGTCACTCTTCCGGGTAATAACTGCCGGGCGAGGTTCGAAGTAGCATCGACGGGTTCGGCGCCGGGCCGTGCTCCTGCCCGGGAAGGTTCACCGATCGGCTCGTCGAACTGCTCGGGCGTCCGCCGCGGCCCCTGGACGCGCCTGTCGAGCAAGGGCACGTGGGCCCTCGCCCGGCGGCGCAGGCGGCGTTGCTGGAGGGAGTGCCGAAGGGTGCGACAGGTCGGACAGCAGCGTGCCGAGGACGGTCTCCTCCTCGACGCGGACACCCAGTTCTGCGAGAGCGCGGGGCAGATCCGAGTCCCAGGAAGCCTCGGTCGGTCGGCCGGTGAGGGGCGGACCGCCGACGCCCGCGCGCACCGCGTCACGGTAGTCGGCGGCGGTGAAGCGCCAGGGACGCCAGGGAACATGGCGCATCAGTGCTGAGGCGATGCGCATCCCACCCCAGTCGAAGTCACCGTGGTAGTAGAGGGTTGTTCCGAGTGCGTGCAGGTGGCGGAGGAGCGTGAGGGCGGCAGCGGACGGCTGGCCCTGCAGGCACACGAGGGGCGCGGACCGCGGGCCGTGCGTCTCGGCCGCGGCCGCGAGCACGGCAGGGTTCTCACACATCCGGACCGCCGGGGTCGGAGCAGCGGGGAGACAGCGAGTCAGTTGTCGCAGGGTCAGTACTGCCGGCTCACCCTCATCGGCCATCCAGTCAAGGGCAGGTGTGCCGCGCAGGTTCAGGGTGAGGACGGTCGAGGAGAGTTCGTCACGGAGCAGGCCGGCCGACGCCCATGCCTGCCTCCGCCACTCAGCTCCCGTACCGTCCGGAAAACCAGTGACGGACCGGACACCGGACAGCGTGAGCGTGGCGAGCGGGGTCCCGTCGTCCAGAGCGTGAGCGCCGCCGAGGACGCGGGCCGAGAAGGCGGGAAGAGACACCGGTTCCTCCGAAGGGAGGGCGCACAGTGCGGTGGCGACCTGACCGAGCAGCGCACGGGCCGCGGCCGGGGTACGGGCGAGGCGCCGTACCAGGCCGTCGCCGCGGAGCCGGTCGGCCCATGCGTCGAGGGCGGAATTCCGGTTCGCGAGGACGTCGAGCGGGGCATACGCGTCCCGCCAGGCCTGCTCCTCGGCCTCACGTGCCGGGCCGAGCAGGACGACCGGCCCGGTGAGCGCTGTCACAGCCGCTTCCAGGCCTCCGGGGCTGATGCCCGAACGGCGCAGGAGCGCGTCGACCGCTTCGAGCCGCACGGTCAGGGAGCGACCGCGCCCCGGGATACGGCCCAGCAGGCGTTCGGCGGCTGCCCGCTGGTCCTCGGTCGGCGCGCTGAGCACGACCGGGCCGGTGAGCGGCTGCCCGCGTTCCAGTCGGCGTCGCACACGCCCGACCAACCAGGCGAGCCCGGGATCGCCCAGCAGGCGGTGCAGCCGGGGAATGTCGGCCGGGGACGCGGATGCCGGCTTCACGGTTGCCGTCCCGGTCCTGTCGACGCCTCGGCACGCGGTCCGGAAATAGTGCTCTCGGCCCGTACGGGGTCCTGGCGGCGCGTCCGCCTGGTGCCGTCCCACTCCCAGCGCGTGACGAGGACCGCCGCCACCTCGTCGATCCGCGACAGCTGGGCGATCGCGATCCCGGGCACCTGCGGATAGCAGGCCCACTCCCGTTCACTGGTCATCACCACGTCGAGGTCGAAGGCGTGCAGCAGCCCCAGGCACTTGGCGCGCGAATCGTCGTCCACCCCGGCGAACGCCTCGTCGAGGGTGACCAGGCGCGGAGCGTGGGGACTGCCCGCGCTGGCGTAGTGCGAGGAAGCCGCGGCGAAGAGGGGCACGCAGACGGCAAGGACCCGCTCGCCTCCCGAGGCCGGTCCGGTTGCGGGGACCCAGCGCCCGTGCTGGTGCCGCTCGACAGCGAACTCGTGCCAGGATCGATAGTCGAGTGCGGCCGTGAGGTGTTCGAGCCAGCTGCCGGAGGTATCGTCGGTCTGCTGTCGGGCGATCTGCTCCTGGAGGAACTCGCCGACGGCCGCCCGGTCCTCGGGAGTCCAGGCGTCGGCCGACTGCCGCAGCCGTTCCCTGGCCCGGCCAAGACCGGAGGGCGCCTTGCGAGAGGCCCGCCACACCAGGCGCAGCTTCATGCCGGTGGAGGTGGGACGGTCTTCCAGTTCGGCGTTCATGTCCCGCACCTGCCGTTCCGCGGCGCCGATCAACTCCTGGAGGGTGCCGGCGACTTCGGTGATCAGGTGCGTTTCGAGAATCTCCCGTTCCCTCGCGGACAGGATGCGGGTGAGTTCCGCCACCTCGGTGGCCAGCGCCTCGGCGAGTTCCGGTACACCTCGTTCTCGGCCCTGGTAGACGATGTCGACGACCATGCCGTCCTCCACCATCCGGGCCGAGGCGGTGTGCCCGTGCCGGGACAGACTGTCCTGGAGGGTCTTGAGTTCCTCGCTGAGCCGCCGCTGGATCCGTTCCCACGCTCTTTCGGAATCATCGGTCGTCGACAGGTTGGCTTCGATGGCGCGGGCGAGTGCGATGGCGGGGGTGGCCGCCCAGGGACCGTTGTCCATGGCGGGCACGGTGACGTCCGGCAGGGCGACCGCGATCAGGCCGGTGGAGGTGAACCGCTGAAGTGCCGCGATGGCCTCCGCACGCGTCCTGGCCGCTTCCGCGAGGTTCTTCTCCAGCTGTTCGATGTTGCCTTCGGCCTTGCTCGCGGCCTTCTCCGCCTCGGTGTGGCGCCGGCCGGCGAGCCGCTGGTCGGCCTCGCAGGTACGCAACGCCTCGGCGGTCTGCGCGAGCCGTCGCTCGAGTTCGGCGACGGCCGCTCCGACGGTGGAGCGCAGCGTGAGATGACGCTGCTGCGCCGCGGCCGCCTCCTGCCCGGCCTCCTCCGAACGGAGCGCCAGTTCCGTGGCCCGCTCCGCGGCCCGTGCGGCGTCGGCTCCTTCCTCCTCCGCCTGGTGGGCCGCCTCGCCGCGCTCACGCAGGGCCGGCCACAGGGCTGCGAGGAGGGCGGCGAGGGATGTGAGGGTGTCGCGTACCACGGCGAGGCCGGTCCGATCGGCGGGCAGACCGAGATCGGCGGTGGTCTCCGCGAGTTCGGCCGCCGCCTCCGCTGCGCGCTCGGCGGCCTCGGCCATGCCGGCGGCACGGTCCTCACGGCGCGCGCGGGCGCTGCGTACCGTCTCCGCAGCGGCGGTGACCGTGGCGTGTGCCCGGGTGAGAGGGCTCGCGTCCGGCACGTCGGCCAGCTCGGCATCGAGGGTACGGCGTCGGGCTGCGACGGCGTCAGCCCGTGCCACAACGTCCTCCGACTCGCTTTGGAGCCGGGCGAGTTCGGTGCCCAGTTCCTCGATCCGAGCCCGCCGTGCGGCCTCCCGGGCCCCCTCTCCGATGTATTCGGCGGCGGGTTTGGCCCATCGGCCGGTGAGGGCACCGATGCGGAAGTGTCCGTCCATCGCGACCCAGGTGTCCGCGGCGCTGTCCGTTCCTGCGCCGACCGCGGCCAGCAGCCGGGCCACGGTCTCCTCGCCCATGGCCGAGGCCCGGGCGTCCCTGTGGGCCGGCGCCGGGCGGAGCAGCTCCGCGAGCGAGGCGCCGGCGACCGGCCCGGTCGTCGGGCAGAGCAGCACGTCGTGTCCGTCCGCGGCTCGTACGCAGCCGTCCGGCTGCACCCAGGCGTCCAGCAGCCCCGACGCCTCGAGGGCTGCTTCCAGACCGGTGCGCTCCGGTTCCGACAGCCCGTCCTGGAAGTCGACCAGTCGCCACAGTGGCGCTCCCGAAAGGCGCTCACGCAGCCCCGGCGTTCGGGTGGGCGGGGGCTGGGGCGCCCGGCGCCCGCCGGCTTCCAGCGTGTTCAGTTCCTGTCGCACTCGGTCGATCCGGGCAGTCAGCTCCGACCGGCGGCGTGCGGCGTCCGCGGCCTCGTCGGCCAGGAGGGCCGAGGCGGCGCTGTGGGCCCGAGCGGCGTGCACGCGTGCCGGGTTGGGGCCGTCGAGGTGTCCGGTCCACTCCTGGAGCTCGTCCAGGAGGCCGGCCGGGTCGGGGTAGGCGAGTTCGGTCCACGCCCGGGCTCGTTCTCGTACGTCGTCCAGCAGTGCCCTGCCGGTGTCGGCGGCTGCCTGTTCCGCGCGGAAGTGCCCCTGAACTGCCTGGTCGAGGTCTGCGTCGGCTTCGTCGAGGCGTACGGATTCGCGGCGGCGCTCGGCTGCCGTCTGCTCGGCTGCCTCGGCGAGGGTCTCCGCGTGGGCGAGTGTGCGGCGCCGGCGGTCCACCGAATCCTCGATGGCGCGGCGCAGTTCGGGCTCGGGCAGCCGGTCGTCGGCGGGCAGCTCCAGCCGAGCGGCGGTGGCCGCCTCCCGGGCCTGTCGGTAGCTGGTCTCGGCCCGCTGCTCGGCGGTCCGCAGCCGGTTCTCGGCGGCGCCGAGCCGCCCCTGTGCCCGTGTGTGGTCGCGTACAGCCCGGTCCTGGTCGTCCCTGGCCCGGCTCAGGGCGTGGGCGGTGCGGTCCACCGCCTGGGCCGCCTGTTCCAGTTCCCGTGCGTCGCGCATCTCGGGGCCGCCGCGCAAGGCTGTCTCCTGGGCGCGCAGACGCACCTCGGTCTCGGCCAGCACGGCGAGGTGCCGCTCGGTCGCCTCCCGCTCCACCTCGGCCCTCGCGTGCTGGGCCTGTGCCTCGGCCAGGTCCCGCTGGAGGTGTTCGTAGCGGGAGTGCTCGCCGCGCGGGAGCCGGGCGCGACGGCGGGTGGCGACCCTGGCATATCGCCGGTAGTGGTCGAGGAACGTGGCGGCGGCGCGCTCGGCGGCGGAGGCGGCGGCCAGCCCTTCCTTCTCCTCGTCCAGGGACCGGAATGCCTCGGCCACGTCGGCGATGACGGCCTGGTCCATGGGCGGCAGGGCTTCGGTGAGTGCCCTGGAGAGGGCGGCCTCGTTGGGCCGCTTGGACAGCTGGGGCTGGCGGAGCTGGATGAGCAGGTCGACGAGGGCTCCGTAGCGCTGCTCACCGAGACCGAACAGTGCCTCGTCGACGGCTCTGCGGTAGGTCTTGGCCTGGTCGTACACCATGCCGTGTCCTGTGACTGCTTCGGCCAGCCGGTCCCGGGAGAGCGCTGTGCCGGTGGAGTCGAGGAGGCGCAGCACCCCGTCACCGGCGGCCTCCGCGCGGTGGTCGACGCGCAGGCTGGTGACCGCGTACCAGTGGCGGGCGATGCCCCGTCCGCTGACGGCTTTCAGCCCGCACAGCAGCGTACGGAAGTGCTGCTCTCCGCTGGTCTCGTCGACGCGGCCGAACTCGATCCAGGTGTAGCCGAGGCGTTCGGGGTGCGGGTGCTCGCCGCCCAGGAGGAGGTTCCACTCCATCCGTTTGCCGGGGTCGCCGTCCGGTTCGACACGGCGGGAGCCGAGGTCTCCGTCGAGGAGGAAGGGCAGGGTGAGTGCGAGCACCTTGGACTTGCCGGTGCCGTTGTTGCCGCGGAGCAGCAGGCGTCCGTCGCGGAAGTGGAATTCCTCCACGTCGTAGTGGAAGAGGTCGACGAGTCCGATACGCAGGGGCTGCCAGCGCGCCCTCCCCGGGGCGGGCGGTACGGGCGACTGCGGGTACGTGGTCACTGCTGTCTGGCCTTTCGCTGCGCGGGCGGGCGTACGGTGCCTGGTTCGCGTACGACGGCCTCGCCGACCGCGTATCGGGAGAGGGCGGGGCGGGGTGTCACGCCGTCGGCGGTGCGGGAGACGAGCCCGAGGGCGGCGAGCCGCGCGACGGCCTGGCCGACGAGTTCGGTCTCCGTGCCCGGCTCCCGGGCGGACTTGGCCCAGAACGCGCCGTGCGCGGCGGCGAGTTCGCGTACCCGGTGCTCCAGCCGCTCGGCGGTGACGGGGCCGGGCGCGGCGGCCAGGTACTCGGCGAGCAGCAGGGTGACGTGGCCGTGGGTGCCCTGATCCGGCATGCGGACGTCGGTGAGGTCGTCGTCGGGGTCGACCATCGCGATGCCCTCGGCCCGGACTTCGGCGACGAGTCCTGTCAGTTCGGTGATACGAGCGGTGAGGAAGCCGCGCTGCCGGGTCAGATAGCCGAGTTCGGCGTCGGTCAGCTCGTCGTAGTAGAGGACGGGGTCGTCCAGGAGGCGGCGGGTCAGGGACCACCGCATGGCGCGGAAGCGCAGCTCGTCGCTGTCGAGGGCGGTCTCGGCGACGAGTTCGTCCAGCCGGTCCTCAAGGGTCTCGGCGTGCACGGTGGAGGGGCCCCGGCGGGTGGCGAGCAGCCCGGCCAGTACCCGCCGCTCGACGTCGTACAGTACGTCCCCGGCACCCTTGACGTACGCCTCCTCGTCGCCCGCGACCCGCCGTAGCACTCCGAGGCTCAGCAGGAGCCGTACGACGGCGGCGAGGTCGAGACGCTCGTCACGGCGGTCCAGCGTGAACTGGACACCCGCCCGGCTGAGTTGGGGGTCGGCCGCGTCGAGGACAACCTGGTCGGCGAGGCGGCCGAGTGCGATCTGCGCCTCACCTCGCTCCAGGGCGGCGAGCGCAAGGCAGAGCAGGACGTACCGGCGGCGGGTGAAGGGGACGGCGGCACGGTTGGCCTCGCGCGCAGGGTGGGTGGGATCGGTGAGGACGCCGGGAACCTTGCGCAGCCGGGCGGCCTCGGCGTCCACGTGGAGGGACCAGCCGGTGTTGCGGTCGAACCAGTTGCGCAGTTCGGAGGCGTGGCGGCGGACGAGGCGGAACTCGTCGGCGTGCCGGCCGCGGGCGAGCAGGAGGGGCTGCTTCAGCAGCGCGCGGGCGGCTTTGCGCAGGTCGGCGGCGTGCTGTCCGTCGAGAACCTCGGCAAGCGCTGTGGTCATGACGTGTGGCCTCCGTCCGTCAGGTCGACGATCTCGATGAGGTGGTCCGGCCCTCGGAAGGTGCCGGAGGACGTCCGGATCTGCGCAGGCGGGCTGTCCGTGAGGGCGGTGAGCCGGATCTCCATGGAGCCGTCGTTGCTGGTGGCCACGGTGTGCCGCATACCGGGCCGCCAGGTGGCGAGGGCGTCGCCGAGCAGCTGGAGGAAGAGCGCGAAGGACGTCGGGTCGAGCTCGCCGAGCTCGGAGAGGCGGGTGATTTTCTCGGTGACGAGCCGGGCGCGGGCCGCGGCGGTCTCGGCGGCCTGTTTGGCGGCCACCTGGGCGAGGTGGCGGCGGCGCTCCTGCCGGTCCTCGACCCTGCGGGGCTTGCCGCGCCGCTCGTAGCTGCCGGTGCGGCGCAGTTGGGGACTGATCCGCAGGGGCTCGGCCGCCGCCCAGGGCGTGGCGGCGGACACCGGCCGGGCGGCGCGGGCCTCGAGGGTGTCGGCGTCGACGGTGAGGTGCCGTGCGGGGTGGAGTCCGAAAGCGGTGCGCCAGAGCCGGTGCCGGGAGTCGTCGTCGGGGGCCTCGGCGAACCAGCGGGCGAGTGTCCGGAAGTCGGCGGACCGGTCGGAGCGCCCGGCCCGGCGCTCGCCCAGGGCCCGTACGACGGCCAGCAGTTGGGGAATCGCTCCGAGCGCCCGACCGCGCAGCAGCCGGGCCTGCGACTCGCGCCCGTCTCTGCTGATGAACCATGCCCCGAGCCCGTCCCAGCGTCCGGCCCACCGCACGTACGCCTCCTGCTCGGCTTGCCCGGCCTCCTCGGGCGTGGCGTCGGCGGCCTCACGTGCGGCGGCTGCCCGCAGCAGGACGTCGATGCGGCCGTCCGCCTCCAGGCTCAGGATGAGCTGGGCGATGCGCCCACCGAGGGTGATCAGGTCCTGGATGAACCGCTCCAGGTACTGGATGAGCCGGTCCTTGTAGGCAAGGAACGCCTGCTCCTCCACCTCGTGCAGGTCGATCGTGCGCTGCAGCGATCCCATGAACGCGCGGGCATTGTCGGCGAGAGCTCCGAAGCGGCTGGCCAGTGCGTCGAGCGCCAGATGGGTCTTCGCGGGGTCGGGCGACTGGTCGGCGGCGAGGACGAGAAGGGCCCGCAACTGGGTGACGATGTCGTGCAGCGCGACGGCCTGGAGGGCGCCGCGCCGGCCGAGCGCCGCGTCATATCCGGCGAGGGCCTCCTCAGCCGCTTCTCCCGCCCGGGTGAGCTGGTAGATGAACCGCTTGCGGTAGAAGTCCTCGACGGCGGTGACGCGGGCGGTGTCGGGGTCGGCGCGCAGGTTCCCCCACCCGACGAGGCTGTCCAGCGCCTTGGCCACGGTGTCCAGGTCGGCCGGACGTTCGACGGCGGGCAGCGCGGCGTGTACGTCCTCGGGACGCAGATGGACGGCGAACCGCTCCTTGGCGTCGACAAACGCTCTCATCACCTGCCGGTAGAGCGCTGTGTTCGGCACGCTGAGATGGGCGAAGGGGCTGTATGCGTCGGGCCGGGGCTCCGGGGCGGTGGCGCTGTCGGTCATCAACGCTCATTGTGTCCTGTGTCGGGGTTCCGCGCGGTAGGAGTCCGAGGATCTGGCTCGACCGGGTTCCCGCAGTGCGGCCGCCTCGAACGGCTGCCCAGCCTCCCCTCGCAGGGCGGTGTCTCTCACGCCGCCGTACAGCGGGACGGAGTCGTCGGATGCCGCTGACGGCGTCACCACCGTGGGCAGTGGTTCGACGGTGGGTCATGACCTGGGCGACCCCTCGCCCGGCCCGGTAGCGGTCCTCCCCCAGGACGACCGCCGGCGCGCCCTCGCCCGGATACCGCACGCGGTTCCTCACCAGCGCCGGCCGCTCCCGGCCCGCTACGGCGTCCTCCGTGGAACCTGCCCGGCAGGGTGTACGGAACGGGGGGCGGGTCCGGCAGATCCGCGGCCGACCAGGCCCCTACGGCACCGGGAACTTCGCGCGCCGCCGCGCAATTCACGCCGCGGACGGCCTCATTTCTCGCGAATGCGGCGAGGCGGTGCTGCGCGAGAGCCGTACCCGCACTTCACATGCAGGTTTCTTATGGCCCGTCGCCGCGCGACCATTCACACAGAACGGCACGCCGCTGCATTCAGCCACCCCGACAGCAACCGCAGCAATCACATGAGGAGGAGTTGTGGATGGAATTGTGCGCTGCGAGGACAGAGTCCGTGCGCTACTCGTATACGCCGTCGCGGCCGGTGGCCGCTTCGTCGATGCGAGTTGTCAGCCGAGTTCCGCCTCCAGCCACTGCACGACGTCGGGGGTCACGGGATCGGTGATGTCGGCGAACTCGTCATGCTTCTTGAGGTACTTGGCCACGTAGGGGCAGACCGGCACGATCCGCTTCCCGGAGTTGCGCACGTCGGTGAGCGCCTCCTTGACCAGCTGCGAGGCCAGACCCTGTCCGGCGAAGGCGTCGTCGACTTCCGTGTGGTAAAAGACTCGCTGCGCATCGCGGTCGCGGTACGCGGTCAGGCCGGCGCGCTTGCCGTCGACCAGGATTTCGTAGCGGTGCCTGGTGTCTTTCCGCTCGACGATCGGAGCGGCGGAAGGCTGGCTCATCGGGTTCCTCTCAGCTGTGGGTCAGCGACGTGAATTCCTGCGCGGCGCAATGGTGGCGTTCGGCAGGGCCGGCGCGGGGAGACGTTCCCCCGCGTACCCCTCGACCGTACCGAAGCGATCGGAGGAGCTTTGCCAGTCTTCCCGAGCCCGGACAATATCGTCATGGCTACGGCCAATGAAATTCCACCACATGACGATTTCTTCCTCGAAGGGTGTTCCGCCGAGCAGCACCGCCCGAGCCTCGCCTTCCGACTCGTTCGTCAACGTCAGCGTGTTGATTCCGGTGTGGACATAGCCCAGCTCCGAGGGGCGCAGCAGGGTGTCGGCGATGCGGACGTCCCCGTGGTCGACGAGGAGGCCGTGCTCGAAACCGGAGTCCATCGTGAGCGTGATCGCTGCGCGCGGCTCGAGGATGATCTCGGCGCCGAGCAGAGGCGTGAAGGTCCGCACCGGGGAGACCACCCCGGCCAGGGAGCCCAGGAAAACCCTGATCTCGACCCCGTCGATCCGTACGGGCACGGGTACGTAGTGCTGGAAGTCCCGTTCCGCGTGCCGGTGTTCGTCGGGCAGTGCCACCCACAGCTGGACGCCGTGCAGGAGCGTGGTCCGCGGGGTGGAAACCTCCGAGTGGCTGATGCCGTACCCGCCCGTCATGAGGTTCAGCTCGCCAGGCCGTACGAAGGCGTGGTTCCCCAGACTGTCGCGGTGCTCGATCTCCCCGCTGAACAGCCAGCTGACCGTCTGCAGACCGGTGTGCGGATGCGGGGCGACGTCCATGCCGCCCGTCTCGCCGACGTCGTCGGGCCCGTAGTGATCGGCGAAGCACCAGGCTCCGATCAGGGTCCGGGCGCGCTGCGGCAGCGTGCGCCGTACGGTCATCGCCCGCGGGCCACCCAGGGGCACGTCACGCGGGGAGAGCACGTCCACCCGTGGCGCCTGCGTCGACCGTCCGCCGTCCCCCAGACCCCCACGCCGCGATTCGACAGGCTCTGCTTCGATATTGCTCACCCTGGACCGCCTCCCACTCCATGCGATAGTTTTACGTTCAACAATCTCGTCCTGATCATAGGACAATGGCGGAACCATGTACACGACGCAACAAGGCAGCCGGAAGCGGCCACGAAGGAGCCCCACGTTGAGCAGCGAGACGACGGGGCCTGCGGTCCAGCGGATCTTCATAGACAAGCAGGGCCCGAAGGCCTACCACACGCTGGTCCAGACATCCGAAGCAGTTCGCGCGGCCGCAGCCGACGCGGAGCTCGACCGTGTCGCCGTAGAGCTGATCAACCTTCGCGTGTCGCAGATCAACGGCTGCGCCTATTGCCTCAACGTACACACCAAGGCCGCCCTGCGCGCGGGCGAGACCACGCAGCGGCTGGGTGTGCTGGCGGCCTGGCGGGACACCGAACTGTTCACGCCCAAAGAACGCGCGGCTCTCGCGCTGGCGGAGGCGACCACTGTGCCGTCCGACGCCACCGCGCAGGAATCCGCCTACGACACGGCCCGTCAGGTCCTTACCGACGACCAGATCTCCGCCGTGATCTGGGTGGCGATCACCATCAACGCGTTCAACCGCGTCTCCATCATGAGCAAGCATCCAGTCCGTTGAAGTGCTCTCCCGTCTGAAGCCAGGAGATTCCTGCCTACCTTGCGGCAGCGGGCTTGACGCGCTTCGCGCGCCTGACGACTGCCCTCCCGGCAGCCGGGATGAGCGCGAGGCCCATCCGGTACAGGTGCAAGACGTTCCGGGCTGCGTTGTGGTCGGCGTTGCCCGACCAGCCGCAGTCCGGGTTCTTGCACACGAACACGGCCTGGCTCTCCCGGTTGCCGGGCGTGGTGAATCCGCACACCGAGCAGCGCCTGGAGGTGCCGGGGGCGGGGACCTTGTGCAGGGTGCCGCCTCGCTGGGCGGTCTTGTACGTCAGCATGGTGACCGTCCGGCCCCATGCCTCCCCGCTGATGGAGCGGTTCAGCCCAGACTTCTGGGCAACGTTCTTCCCCGGCTCCTCGATGGTTCCCCTGGCCGACTTGACCATGTTCGTGATGGTGAGTGCTTCGACCACGACGGTGCCGTACCGCTTGGCGATGGCGGTGGTCGTCTGGTGCTGCCAGTCCAAGGCCCGGCGCTTGGCTTTCGCGCGCAGTCCTGCGATCTGGTCGTAGATGCGGTGCAGCCGGCGGCTGGTGCGCTCGCCGGGCTTGCGGTGCCGCTTGCGCTGCGCGGCGCGCCGCTCCAGGTGCAGAAGCCTGGCCTTCTCCTTGCCGGTCAGCCATTCGCCGTGCTCGTACGTTTCGCCGTCCGAGAGGGCCAGGGGCACGGTGACGCCCACGTCGATGCCGACGTCCGGCCCCTGGTGGGGATCGGGCTTGACCTCCAAGGTCTGAAACACGGAAGGCGATGTGCCAGCCGAGCGCGTCCTTGATCAGTCGTGCCCCGGTGATCCGGTTCTCCGCGCCTGCACGCTTGCCGACCGGAAGGTCTTTGGTCCACCGGAAGCGGACCCGGCCCACCTTGGGAATGTTGACCATGCCCCATCGGCGGTGCACGCGGGTGATGTTCAGGTCCCGGCCCTGCGGGATGTCCACGGACATCACCGTGCGGAACCGGCCCTTGAAGTTCGGGGCGTCGGCGCGGCCCTCCCAGCAGTTCTTCCACGCCTGGAAGTACGTCTTGAGTACCGCTTGCGCGGCCTGGGCGGGGAGGACGGCCAGGAAGTCGATGTCCTCGCGGGCTTGTCGGATCGCGGCGTCCGCGTTCGCGAGAGTCCGCTTCTCCTTCGGCATCATCCGCCACCACGCGTGGAGAAGATTCCACACCGTGCGGGCCGCGTGCGCCTGATCATCCGCCGTGCGAACCCCGGCAGGGGACAGTGCCAGTCGGGCACGATGCCCGAACTGCCGCTTCTCCAAACCGTGTTCACTCATAGTAGTAACTCTACTACAGTTGGCTTATGTCACCACGGGGCGGAGCACTGGCCAAGGTCAGGGAGGGCATCTCCGAACGGGAGAACAGACATCCGGAACAAGCAGGCTCAGCAGACCGCTGAGCACCGGGCCCGCGGCGGCAGCCACGGCGCCACCCATCGCCCACACACCCACCGCACGCGTCCGGCGGGCCGGGTCGGGGAACGCCTGGCGCACCAGCGCCATCGAGGTCGGCATGGTGACGGCCGCGCCGACGCCCTGCACGACGCGCGCGGCGATGAGCACCGGCAGCGACGGGGCAAGCCCGCACGCCACCGCGTTCCTCCAGCTTCGCCACAACGTCCCGGAGGCCCCCGCAGCGGAACCGGACGGCCAGGCGGAGACCTGAACGGCGTCCGGGCCAGTCAGCCAACTGACGACGAGTTCCAGGCCCAGCACGTGCGCCTCCACACCGGAGAACTCCGATTCAGGGCATTTTCACCCCGAACTGTTCTTCTTGGGGGAGCTGCTACGGAAGCCGCAGTGCGGTCGCACCATGGTGATCGGTCACACTCAGCCGCCTGGCCACTGCATGCTCCGCGCCCGCTCGTCGGGCTCCGGTGGTTCCGTAGCGGTGTCGGCTTCCTGTGTGGCGGCCCAGGAGGCGAGGAGGCGCAGGCCCTCTTCGGAGGGGGAGCCGGGTTCGGCGGTGTAGATGGTGAGGGTGAGGCCGGGTTCGGCGGCCATCTCCAAGCCCTCGAAGGCGAGGGTGAGCTCGCCGACGGCCGGGTGGTGGAAGCGTTTGGTTCCGGTGCCGTGGTGGCGGACGTTGTGGGCGCCCCAGCGGGTGCGGAACTCGTCGCTGCGGGTGGAAAGTTCGCCGACCAGGTCGTGCAGGTCCTTGTCATGGGGGTTACGGCCGGCTTCGCTACGCAGGATGGCGACGGCGACATCGGCGAAGGTGTCCCAGTCGGGGTAGAAGCGACGCGAGGCCGGGTCGAGGAAGTTGAAACGGGCCAGGTTCGCCTGGTTTCCGGGGGCTAGGTAGACGTCGGTGTAGAAGGCGCGGGCGAGCTGGTTCGCGGCGAGGATGTCCGTGCGGCCGTTGCGGACGAACGCGGGCCCGGCGGTGATGGCGTCCAATGTCCATTGCAGGCTGCGGTGCGGGTTCCACTGCCGGGTGGTGCGGCGCCGGGGGCGGGTGAGGGCGTCGGAGCCGTCCGCGGCCTGGGCCAGGTTCAGCAGGTGGGCGCGTTCGGCGTCGTCGAGCTGGAGGGCGCGGGCAACGGCTTCGAGTACCGCCGGGGAGACTCCGGCGAGATTGCCGCGCTCGAGCTTGGCGTAGTACTCCACACTCATGTCGGCGAGCGCGGCGACCTCACTCCTGCGCAGGCCGGGCACACGTCGCCGGCTGCCGGACGGCAGCCCTGCCCGCTCCGGGGTGATCTTTGCGCGCCGCGAGGTGAGGAACTCGCGGACCTCTTCACGGTTGTCCACCCCTCGACCGTACGTCCCGCACGCGGCCAAAGGGATGCACTGCCAGTACACCCCTTGACAGTGACTCGCTGCGCGCGCGAAGAGCCGGTTACCTGGAAGACGTGGCGCTCGTCCTCCAGCCGTGAGTGCGGCCGGTGACGAGCCCGCATCCGGCTCGGGCGGCCCGCCGCCTGTGCCCGGTCCGCGACCTGTACCCGGCGCGGCCGGCTCACCCGGCCGAAGCACGCCTCAGCACGTAAGGAGCCCTTCATGCGCGGAGCAGTGATCCACGCCCCCGGCGATATCCGCTTCCGGACCCTGGACGACCCGAAGATCCTCCACCCGACCGACGCGATCATCCGCACGGCCGTCACCTGCGTGTGCGGCTCCGACCTGTGGCCCTACCGCGGCGTCGAGCCCACCGGCGACCCGCATCCGATGGGGCACGAGTACATCGGCTTCGTGGAGGAAGTCGGCAGCGAGGTCACCTCGGTCAAGCCGGGCCAGTTCGTCGTCGGCTCGTTCGCCACCTCGGACAACACCTGCGCGAACTGCCGCAACGGTTTCCAGTCCAACTGCCTGCACCGCGAGTTCATGAGCACCTGCCAGGCCGACTACGTGCGCATCCCCAACGCCCAGGGCACCCTGGTCGCCACCGACGACGTCCCGGCCGAGGAGTTCTGGCCCGGCCTGCTGGCCGTCTCCGACGTCATGGGCACCGGCTGGTGGGCCGCCGAAGCCGCCGAGGTCAAGCCGGGCTCCACCGCCGTGGTGGTCGGGGACGGCGCCGTCGGCCTCTGCGCCGTGATCGCGGCCAAGGAGATGGGCGCGGAGCGGATCATCGCGATGAGCCGCCACGAGTCCCGGCAGAAGCTCGCCCTGGAGTTCGGCGCCACCGACATCGTCACCGAGCGCGGCGAGGAGGGCGTCGCCCGGGTCAAGGACCTCACCGGCGGGATCGGCGCCGCCAGCGTGCTGGAGTGCGTCGGCACCGCCCAGTCCATGCAGCAGGCCCTGCGCTCGGCACGCCCGGGCGGCAACGTGGGCTTCGTCGGCGTCCCCCACGAGGTCGCCGTGGACGGGCAGGAGCTGTTCTTCTCCCACGTCGGCCTGCGGGGCGGTCCCGCCCCCGTGCGCCGCTACCTGCCCGACCTCATCGACCGCGTCCTGACCGGCCGGATCGATCCGGGCAAGGTCTTCGACCTCACCCTCCCGCTGGAGCAGGTCGCCGAGGGCTACCGGGCGATGGACGAGCGCCGCGCCATCAAGGCACTCCTCACCCCCTGACCGACAGCCTGGGGCCGGGCGTGTACTGCCCGGCCCCTGTGCCCATTGCCAAGGATTCACCATGACCACGTTCGCTCTTGTCGGTGCCGGCTCCGGCCTGGGCCTGGCCACCGCCCGCCGCTTCGGAAAGGCCGGCCACAGCGTGGCGCTCCTCGCTCGCAACGCCGACCGCCTCGACAGCCTCGCCGCCGCGCTGGACACCGACGGGATCCGGGCGCGCGGCTACACCGCCGACGTCCTCGACCCCGTCTCTCTCATCATGGCCCTCAAGACGGCGGCCGATGATCTGGGGCCCGTCGAGATCCTCCAATACAGCCCGGTGCCGCGGACCGACTTCATGAAGCCGGTCCTGAACACCACCGCCACCGACCTGGACGCCCCCTTGGCCTTCTCGGTCAAGGGGGCGGTCACCTCCGTGAACGCGGTCCTGCCCGGCATGCGGGCCCTGGGGCGCGGCACGCTGCTGTTCGTCAACGGGGGCAGCGCCGTGCGCCCGCACCCCGAACGGGCCGGCACCTCCATCGCGTTCGCCGGCGAGAGCGCGTACGCGGCGATGCTGCACGACGCGCTCGCCCCGGAGAACATCCATGCCGCGCAGCTGATCGTCCCCGGCGCGATCCGCCCCGACGCGGATCACTCCAGTCCCGCCGTCCTGGCCGAGCGCCTGTACGCCCTGCACATCGAACGCGCCGGGTTCCGGCACTACGCCGAACCGATGCCGGAATGACCGGGCCGCCGAGCGACCGGGTGAGCAGGTGACGACAGCCATGAACCCGACCGCCCTCCGCGCCGTACCCGCCGCCGCGCTGCTGCTGGCCGTGACGGCCTGCACCGACCACTCCCCACAAGCCACGTCGCCCACCGCATCCTCCCCCGCAGCGGCCGCCGGGCGGCGCGAGAGGAACCCGCCCTGCACATCCGGGTAACGCTCGACGGCCGCCCCGTCGACGCCACCTTGAACGACAACCCCGCCGCCCGCGACCTCGCCGACCTGCTCCCGCTCACTGTGGACCTGAAGGACTTCCACGGGACCGAGCGGATCGGCTGCCCGCCGCGCAAGCTGAACACCGCCGGTGCCCCCGAGCCGACCGCGGCCAAGGCCGGCGACCTCGCCTGCTACGCGCCCTGGGGCAACCTCGCCCTCTTCCACCGCGACGGCCCCGCCGCCGACGCGAACCTCCTGATCCTCGGCCACATCGACGCCGACCCCGACCGCCGGCGTCCGCGCACTGAACCCGCCCTCCCCAAGTCCGCATCGCACAGCCCCTGTTGGGAGAGACCCACATGAACCCCACGTACGACTTCACCGGGCAGGTCGCCTTCGTCACCGGCGCCGGGTCCGGCATGGGCCTGGCCGCCGCCCGTGCCTTCGCCGGGGCCGGGGCCGCCGTCGCTCTCGCCGACATCGACGAAACCGCCCTGAACACGGCTGCCGAGCAGCTGACCGACGAAGGGTGCCAGGTCCTCGCCCTTCCCTGCGACGTCACCGACGAGGAGCAGGTGGCCGCCGCGGTCGACCGCACCGTCGACGCCTTCGGCCGCCTCGACATGGCCTACAACAACGCGGGCATCCAGATCCCGCCCGCCGACGCCGCCGAAGAAGGCGCGGATCAGTTCGACCGGGTCCACGCCATCAACCTGCGCGGCATCTGGGCGTGCATGAAGCACGAACTGCGCCACATGCGGACCCAGGGCAGCGGCGCGATCGTGAACTGCTCGTCCCTCGGTGGCCTGGTCGGCATCCCCGGCCGCGCCTCCTACCACTCCTCCAAGCACGGCGTGATCGGCCTGACGACCAGCGCGGCCCTCGAGTACGCGCCGCGCGGCATCCGCATCAACGCCGTCTGCCCCGGCACCATCGACACCCCCATGGTCAGCGCCATGACCGCCAAAGGAGAACTGGATCGCGCCGAGGCCGAGGCCAACCAGCCCATTGGCCGGCTCGGCACCGCCGAGGAGATGGCCCAGGCCGTCCTGTGGCTGTGCAGCCCCGGGGCCGGGTTCGTCGTCGGCGTCGCTCTCCCCGTCGACGGCGGCTACGTCGCCCGGTGACCACGCAACCAGCAACCGGAAGTCGCCGGAACGACCCCTTGCACAGAAGGAAGTGACACCATGACCAAGCAGTCCGCCCCCAAGGATTTGGAGGCGATCGCTCCCAAGCTCGTAGAGGTCACCGACGATGTCCTCTTCAGTGACATCTGGGAGCGCCCCGGCCTCTCACCGCGTGACCGCAGCCTGGTGACCGTCAGCGTCCTGGCCGCCCTCTACCGCACCGAACAACTGCCCTACCACCTGGGCGTGGCGCTGCAGAACGGCCTGAGCGTCGACGAACTGTCAGAGGCCATCACCCACTTGGCTTTCTACGCCGGCTGGCCCAACGCCATGACCGCCATCAACCGGCTCAAGAGGATCGCCGACGAACGCGATGACTGATACCGACGCACCCGTCCGTCAGTGCCCACCCCGACCCGGTCAAGGAACAACTGCCATGCAACACATCACCGAGACCCCCACTCTCACGGCCCCGGCCGGACGCTTCACCGGCGACGTCTACCTCAACCCGATCGAGACGCCCACCGAACCCGCCCGCCTCGCTTCCGCCCTCGTCCGCTTCACCCCCGGGGCTCGCACCAACTGGCACTCCCACGCCAACGGCCAGACCCTCTACATCACCGACGGCACCGGCCTGGTCGGCACCCGCGACGGCCACGTCGTGCGCGTCTGCGCCGGCCAGATCGTCAAGTGCCCGGCCGGTGAGGAGCACTGGCACGGAGCCACCGACACCACCTTCATGGCCCATATCGCCATGGTCGTCGGCGACGGCGACGGCACCGCCTGGCTCGAACCCGTCACCGCCGAGCAATACGCCAACGCCCTGAACAGCAAGAACTGATTCAAGGGAAGAACGCGTGGGTGCGGACCTCCAGGCTTCCTGTCGCCATGGCCTTCCACAGTCGGCCGCCGATCCGCCCCGCTTCGCCGGGCGCCTCGGTGAGGCGCCGGAGGCAGTCGACCACGTCCGCCGTCATCGCGTCGGAGACGTAGTACGGGTAGGGCTTGACGTGGAGCACGACCCGCTCGGCATACCGGTGTTCGAGGAGGTGGTCGATGAGGATCAGGTCCGGGATCAGCTCGCGTCCCGCGTTGTCGGCCACCACGGCGACAGTCGAGGAGCGTCCGGCAGGCAGGAGCTGCCACAGCAAGGCACTGTCGTCGGCGACCAGCGCAGAGGCGGCGGCCTTACCGGCCGCCGCCTCCCCCGACGAGACGCGGAGGCCGAGATCCGCGCGGTTGCCCCGGAGCGAGGGCATGGAGCAGGGCTGTAGCCCGCTCATCGGCCGGCGCGTCTGCGAGCGTCCAGGGCCCGCAGCTCCTCCTCCACCGCCTCGCCGCGCAGTTCGGCCTGCTTGAACGGCGCGAAGGGGTCGACTCCCTGCCATGGCCCGTTACCGAAGTACCCGACCGTGCCGAGGAGCCTGCGGCAGAAGTAGCTCTCCGCCCACAGGAAGGGCGCGTCGTACCAGGATCGCCCAAAGTGCCCCCGCCCCGAGTCCGCCCAGTGCTCGTGATCGTGGTCCTCGGAGTCGAGCGGTTCGACGGCGCCGTTGGTGATCTCGTCCAGCAGGTCATCGAGGGCCTCGTGCTGCCGACGGCCGTACGGGAAAGCGGCTCGTACCTGCTGAATGAGGGCAGGGTGGCGGTTGGCAAGGACACCCCAGGCGAACGAGCCGGGCTTGTTGCTCATGATGACCGCCGGGTTTCCCGCAACGGCCGGACCGGAGTCGGCTCCGTCCCCTTCACCGCCGGGCGCCTGCGCGGGGCAGTCGTCTAGCGAGACGGGTTCCTCGGCGCCCTCAAGGCAGATGAGCCCGTCGTCCCCTGACACGCGGGTGCTGCTGATCCGGTGATCAGCATGTCGTTGAGGCGCCCCGGCACGCCGCACGCGTGCGCGCCGGAGTGGGCCGGTGCGACGCGATGTGCGCCTTGGGCAAGCCCCTGCAGCGCCAGGCACAGCTTCGCACCGCCGGACGCACGAACCTGCTCGCGCCTCGCACCGGCTCCGCCCACGACGTGGCGTGGTCAGCGCCTGAAGCTGTCCTTCGACCTCTCCTTGATGCCCCGGGCCTTGCCCCGGGCCTCCAGTGCGGCTCCCTTGGCTGCGGTGGTCTCGTTACCCACCGCGTGGGCCACCTTCCTGACGGCCTTCCCGACAACCTGCTCGGTCTTGGCCTTGGCCTTCTCTCCGGCACTCATGTCGGTCCTTTCGTAGGCACTCACTCATCCGCCTGCCCCTGGCCCAGGAGCGGAAACAATGGGCATCGCATCGCAGCGCCGCGCCTCCTCCGACGGCCGTGCTCTCCAGCAGCTCCGCCGCAGCGATGCCCACACACTTCATTGTGTTCCCGGCAGAAGTGTTTGGTGGCGTTCGATGTGCGGTTTCTGGGGCGCAGGTGCCTTGACCTCCCCGTTTCGGGCGGGTCGGCTGAGCTGGGTTGACTGTGGAGGTTCGTGGCTGTCGGCGGGTGCGAATGGCTGCGGCCCGGCGCTCAGGTCGGGTGCTCCGGTTCCTCGGTCGTGGGTAGGCAGAGGCGGCGCCGCTGGTCGGGTGGCCGACCTCGGCAGGGCGGACACGGCCCTCCTCCGCGGGTGCGAGGACCAGACCGTCGCGGCACATGCCCGCGCGCACCTCCGAGCCGGCCGCACCGGCCTCGTCGACGTCGGCGCCACGCCGACACCTGCACTGAGCACCTGTCCGTCCACGTCGACGCGCCCCGCCCCGCATGCTGATATTCGACGCGGTCGGCTTCGCCGCCGCTCTCAGCCAGGCCGGGGCCATCCTCAGCTACTGCGTCACGGTCTGCGACGCCCACCCCGTCTTCGTGTCCTCACCCACGACGCCACGTTCGGCCTCCCCCTGCTGCGCAGGGGGCTTGGCCCCCTCGCCCACATGGGCGCGATGGGCTCCTGCCGCACCCACCGGTGGATACGCCGTGCGGGCGCACCGCCTCGTGAACCGCCCCAGCCGGGACCTCGATGTCGCCACCGAGAACCCGGCGCCCATGGCCGACATCGCGGCGGCGCTCCGTGGCGGTCTCGAAGCCCGGGGCCGGCAAGTGCGGGCACTGGAGACCGCCCCGCTGTCCGCCCGCTTCACCGTGTCCGACCCGTCCACCGGGCAGGAGTGCGAAGTCGACATCGCGCTGCGTCTGTACACGTCGAGGGCTGCGACAACCGTGGCCGGTAGGGCCATGTGCTCCCGAGCGCCTGTGCTGCCCGCGAATGGTCGCGAGGGCACAGGATATCCCCTGCGGGCGACGTCGGGACCGTGTGTGCCCAAAAGGACGGTAGCCGCCACAACCGGGTTTGAGCTGGGCACACGGACAGCGCCATGATGGGGCCGTTCGAGTGGCCCCGGAGCGGTGGGAGCAGCAGATGTGGCGAGATGGGAAGACAGCCCCGTCCGATCTCCAGTTGAAGATCGTGCTGCACGGTACGAGACCGCCCCTGTGGCGGCGCCTTGTGCTGCCGTCCGACACGTCACTCGGGACGCTGCACGACGCCATCCAGGTCGCCTTCGGATGGCACGGTGGCCATCTGCACCTCTTCACCGACGAGTTCGGCCGGGGGTACGGCGACACGGCCCGACTCACCGACATCGATCTCGGCTTCGGCCGCGGGGTCGGCGACGAGGACGCCACCGCACTCGGCGACGTGCTGGCCGAGGAGGGAGCACGGCTGCGCTACGTCTACGACTTCGGCGACGACTGGGAGCACGGGATCACGCTGGAGAAGGCACTGCCCCGCCCGGACGGCGCGGAGCGGACGGTGCGCTGCGTCGGCGGGCGTCGTGCCGATGTACCGGCCGAGGACATAGGCGGCGTGTGGGGGCTGGCCGAGGTGCTGGAGTTCCTCGACACCCCGGACGGGGCCGGGAATGGGCCGTACGGTGAGCTCGTCGCCGAACTGCGGGCGGCCGGTTACGATCCGTCGGCCTTCGACCGGGACGGGATCACCGCGCGGCTGGCCCGGTTGACGCCGGACGCGGTGTCCGGCGGAGCGAAGCCGTCGGCCGGTGATCGGGCCGGGCGCGGCGGTGTCCGTCGGCTGACCGCCGAGGACGTGGCGTTGTGTACCTGCGGGCAGTGCTGGGTGGGCGATCCGGTCGGTGCCGGAGCCGACGGACCGGCGGAGGATGTGCCTGTGCTGCGCCCGGTGACCCTGGCGCCGCAGGAGGACCTTGTCGCTGCCGTGCGGGGTGTTCCGCTCTTCGACTCGGCGCTGCGGCTCGCCGCCTGGTGCCGCGAGGGACGGCAGGTCACCGCAGGCCGGGTGCTGCGGCCCGCGCTCGCCCGTGAGGCCGTCGAGGAGCTCCAGCTGTGGAAGCTGGCCGGCGACGACTCGCCGTATGCCGATGCCGTCGCGCGGGCTCGTGCGTTGAAATCGCTGCGCAGCGCCAAGGACGTTTCCGTTCTCGATGATCCGTGGTGGCTCGCCGTGGATGGCGGGTTGATCACGATCAGCGGGGGCCGCGCGTGGGGTGGCGCGGCAACCGACTTCACCGGTGAGGACCTTCCGGAGTTCTGGGCCGCCACTATCGGCGATCTGCTGGAGGAGATCGGTGAGACGGGGGTGCTGGACGGGTGGCACGGTGAGCTGGGCGAGCTGACGGCCGAGATCGCCGACTCACTGGTCGGCCTGCTGTACGACGCCGCGGACGACGCCTGGGTGGATGTCGACGACCTGCGTGCGAAGGCCCGCGAGGTGGGCGAGCACGGGCCGGAGTTCGATCTCTTCCAGGCGCTGTTCGCGGCGTCCTTCCGCGGGCTCGGGGAAGGGCTCGCCCTGCTGGGTGCGGTGGAGTACGAGCCCGGTGACGGCGGCGATTCGGCCGAGGAGACTCTGCGCACACTCCTGAACTCCATGGCCGGACAGGAACTGGGCGGCGGTTCAGGAACTTCGACGGCGGCGTCGGACCGGTCGTGGGACGACAAGTGCGGGCACCGCATGCGGCTCACCCCGCTCGGCCGCTACGGGCTCCGCGCCTATCTGATGGAGTGCGGTGTGCCCGCGCCCCTGCTCGGTGAGTACGCCGAAGCCGACGCCGGCGCTCTGCTCCAGGGGCTCCTGGGCTACTCCCCCGAGGAGATGCGCCGGGAGGTCGAAGGGTGGCTGGCGCACCGTACGGCGGCGGATGCCGCGGTAGGGCTGCTCGACGCATGCGCGGGAGACGGCTCCGAGGCAGCGGCGAAGCGTGCCGTGGCCCAACTGGTGCTGGCCGAGCTCGACGACCCCCGGGCACGGCGCGTGCTGCGCAAGGCGGCGGACTCCGACGTCGAGGGGTGCCGCCAGGTGGCCACCGCGACCCTGGGCGCACGCCTTGGGGCAGAAGCACACATGGACCCGGCGCGGGCGGAGGAGGCCGGATCGTGGCTGCTCGTCGACGGACTGTCGATCCTCGCCGGTGCTCAGGAGAGCGAGGAGCTGACCCAGGGCTTCCTGGAGAACTGGAACTCGGCGCCGGAGGCGCTCGAACAGCGGGTGGACGAGCTGTGGCGAGTGGAGCACCCAGCCACCGCCCTGGTGCTCGCCGAACTGGGTGAGGGCCTGCGCGGCGTCGACAAGCGGCTGGCCAAACGCATGCGTACCGCGGCGAACAAGGCCCAATCCCGCCGGTGACAACAGGGGCGGAACCTGCTGGTGGCCGAAGGCGCGGTGAAGACCGCCTGGACGACGGTGAGGCGAAGAGAGTGGCACGAGTCCTCGTACGGGAGCAGGGCACAGGCACGAGGAGCGTGCCGCGATGGGCCGCACCGGAGTCGGCTGCCTGGGCGCGAAGCCGGCTCAACGACGGCTGGGCGGCGGTGTTCCTGCCCGGCGAGCCCGCCCGCCTCGGCCGGTTGCTGCTCTGGCAGCCCGCAGGGGCAGCCACTGCCGAGGGCATGGCACCCGCGGTCGTCGAGACCGAGGCGGCGGAGCTGGTGCTGCCGCACGGCCGCTCGGTCAGACGGCGCAAGGTGGAGGGCTACGCACTACCCGTCGCCCTCGCTGTCGCCGCGCTGTCCGGGGCACAGCCGCCGCACCCGTCCGCCGCCGCCTGGCAGTCCGCCGCCCGCTTGGCGCTGCGACTGCTCGCCGACGGCCGTCTCCACCCGGCCCTCACCGACGCCGGCTACGACACCTGGAAGGCGGGCCCCTTCACCGCCGCCCAGCGGCAGACACTGGACGCCCTCGCCGCCGCGTTCCCGCCACACGCCCACTGCCTACCCGAGCCCGGGCCCGCGCCGCTGCGGATCGCCGAACCGGCCGCGCTGGTACGCCAGTTCTGCGACGCGGTCGCCGACGAACTGGTCCGTACTCCCGCTGTTCCGCTCGCCATGGGAGCCCTGCCGTACGCCTGGCGAGAGACGCGTGCGGTGCCCGCGCTGCGCGAATGGGCCGAGGAGACGGCCGCCGCGTTCACCGCCGACGTCAGGGTCTCGTTGCGGGTGGACGTACCCGAGGGGCGGCGTCGGCAGTTCCGGGCCGTCCTGCAGTTGCACACCGCGGCGGATCCGGCGCTCGTCGTGGAGGCCGCACGGCTGTGGAGCGAGCCGGCCGAGACCGAGCGCCTGCTCGGCCCGCGCGCCGAGACCGAGACGCTGCTCGCACTGCGCCGTGGCGCCCGCGTCTGGCCACCGCTCGACCGGCTGCTGAAAGACGCCGCTCCGGACCAGCTGCGGCTGACCGACGACGAAGCCTTCGACCTGCTGGGCGACGCCACCGACACGTTGCGCGCCGCCGGTATCGACGTGCACTGGCCGCGCGAGCTGGTCAAGGCACTCACCGCGACCGCGGAGATCGGGCAGCGCACCGCGCCCGGCTCCAGCGCGGGCGGCATGCTCGACGCCGACGCCCTCCTCGACTTCCGCTGGCAGCTCTCGCTCGGCGGGGAACCGCTCACCGAGGCCGAGATGGACGCCCTCGCCGAGGCACGCCGCCCCCTCGTCCGGCTGCGCGACCAGTGGGTGGTCGCGGACCCGAAGCTGGTGGCCCGCGCGAGGCGCCGCCGGATGGAACCGCTCACCCCCATGGAGGCGCTGGACGCCGCGCTGACCGGCGAGGTGGAACGGGACGGGGAAACTTTTCGCTGTGCGGCGGTCGGGGCGCTCGGCGACCTCGTCGCCCGCATCCGCGACCCCGAATCCCGCACCCCCGCCGCCCAGCCCGCCGCTCTGAAGGCCACGCTGCGCGACTACCAGAAGCGGGGCCTGGCCTGGCTGGCCGAAATGTGCGAGCTCGGTCTCGGCGGCTGTCTCGCCGACGACATGGGCCTGGGCAAGACCGTCACCCTGCTCGCTCTGCACCTGCACCGCCAGACCGACCCCGCGACCGCGGGGCCCACGCTCGTCGTCTGCCCCGCCTCGCTGCTGGGCAACTGGCAGCGCGAGGCGGCCCGGTTCGCGCCGGCCACGCCGGTGCGCCGGTACCACGGGGGCGACCGCCACCTCGCGGACCTCGCCGACGACGAGATCGTCCTGGTCACCTATGGCGTCCTGCGCCGCGACCGGGAGGCCCTCGCCGAGAACTCCTGGTCGCTGATCGCCGCGGACGAGGCCCAGCACGTCAAGAACCCCTACGCCGTCACCGCCCGCGAGCTGCGTGCCCTGCCCGCCCGCGCCCGCGTCGCACTCACCGGCACCCCCGTGGAGAACAACCTCTCCGAACTCTGGGCGCTCCTCGACTGGACCACCCCCGGACTCCTCGGCCCACTCAACGCCTTCCGCGAGCGCCACGCCCGTGCGATCGAGTCGGGCGAGGACCCGCAGGCCGCAGAACGGCTGTCCCGTCTCGTCCGCCCGTTCCTGCTGCGCCGCAGGAAGTCCGATCCGGGCATCGCGCCCGAACTGCCCGCCAAGACCGAGACCGACCGCGTCGTCCCGCTGACTGCCGAGCAGGCAAGCCTGTACGAGGCGGTGGTCCGCGAAACCATGGCGAAGATCGCCGAATCCGAGGGCATCGCCCGCCGCGGCCTGATCCTGAAGCTCCTCACCGCGCTGAAGCAGATCTGCAACCACCCCGCCCAGTACCTGCGCCAGTCCACACCGCTGCACGGCCGCTCCGGCAAACTCGACCTCCTCGACGAACTGGTCGACACCATCACCGCCGAAGGCGAGTCGGCGCTGGTCTTCACCCAGTACAAGCAGATGGCGACCCTGCTGGAGAGACACCTCGCGGAACGAGGCGTCCCCACCCTCTTCCTGCACGGCGGCACCCCCGTCACCGCGCGCGAGGAGATGGTGGACCGCTTCCAGCGCGGCGAGGTGCCGGTGTTCCTGCTCTCCCTGAAAGCCGCGGGCACCGGCCTCAACCTCACCCGCGCCACCCATGTCGTGCACTACGACCGCTGGTGGAACCCGGCCGTCGAGGACCAGGCCACCGACCGCGCCTACCGCATCGGCCAGGACAAGCCCGTCCAGGTCCACAAACTCCTCGCCGAGGGAACCGTGGAGGACAAGGTGGCGAAGCTGCTCGAATCCAAGCGTGCGCTCGCCGACGCCGTGGTCGGCTCGGGTGAGGCCGCTCTGACCGAACTGTCCGACTCCGATCTCGCCGAACTCGTCGCCCTGGGGAGGCAGTCATGAGCCCCTCCGTCCCCGGCCCGCGGCGCGCGCCCACCCGCGGCAGGCGTGCCTTCGCCGCGACCTGGTGGGGCCAGGCATGGGTCACGGCCCTGGAGGACTCCACCCTGGACTCGGCGCGCCTGTCCCGCGGACGCACCTACGCACGCCAGGGCATGGTCGGCCCCGTCACCATCGCCCCCGGCCAGGTCAAAGCCGCCGTCCAGGGCAGCAGGCCCCGCCCCTACCGCTCCGCCGTCCACCTGCCCGTCCTCACCGACGCCCAGTGGGACACCCTCCTCGACACCGTCGCGGCCCGGGCCGGGCATCTCGCCGCCCTCCTCGACGGCGAGATGCCCGCCGAACTCGTCGACGACGCCCGCCACGCCGGCGTCCCCCTGCTCCCGCAGCCCACCGAACTCGACCCCGAATGCTCCTGCCCCGACTGGGGCTACCCCTGCAAACACGCCGCCGCGCTCTGCTACGCCATCGCCGCCACCATCGACGCCGACCCCTTCGTGGTGTTCGCCCTGCGCGGCCGCGGACGGGAGGAGGTCCTCGGCCAACTGCGCGCCCGCCGTACGGCCTCCCAGGCGACCTCCACACCATCGGCCCCAGCCGGCCTCCCGGCCGCCGGCGCATACGCAGCCTGGACCGCCCGGGCCGAACACACTCCACCCCTCCCCGAACTCCCCGAACCGGCCCCCCACACCGCCGCACTGCCCGCCGCCCCACCCCCCGGCACCGGTCTGTCCACCGCGGACCTCGAACGCCTCATGGCGGACACCGCCACACGCGCCGCACGGCTGCTCACAGGCGACACCACGAACCTGCACCTGACCCAGCACCAGGACGCGGTACGCATCGCCGCGAGCAACCCCGGACCCCAGTGGTTCCACCACCTCATCCAGAACACCGGTGCCAAACCGAACGCGTTCGCCCGCCTCACCCGCGCCTGGCGCCACGACGGCCCCACCGGCATCACCGTCGCCGAACACCCCCACGCCCCCGACCCGACGGCGATGACAACCGCCCGCACCGCCCTGACCGAGGCCCTCACCGAAATGACCACCGCCCCGGTCGCCCTCAGGGCCTGGCGCAACCGCCTCACCCTCCCCGACCACGGCATCCAGCTGCGCCTGGGCCCCGACACCCGCTGGTACCCCTACACCCAAGACGACGGCGAATGGTGGCCGGCGGCACCTGCCGACCCCGACCCCGTCACGGCGCTCACCTCCGTCTGGCAGCAGACCGAGAGGTGACACGTACGGCATCTGCTCATCAGCTGTCGAAATCGACGGTCAGGCTGTCGGAGACAGGGAAGGTCTGGCAGGTCAGCACATACCCGGCGTCGACCTCGGCAGGTTCCAGCGCGTAGTTGCGCCGCATGTCCGACTCGCCCTCGGTGACCCGAGCGCGGCAGGTGCCGCAGACGCCGCCCTTGCAGGCGAATGGCAGGTCGGGGCGTACGCGGGAGGCTGAGTCGAGAAGGGTGGCCTCGCGGGAGAGCGCGGAGGTGGTGGAGCGGCCGTCCAGGACGACGGTGACCTGGCTGACCGGTCCGTCGGCCCGGGGATCCTCGTGGCGTACGGCGGCGGGCCCCTCGCCTGCGAAGAAGAGTTCCTGGTGGACCCGGTCACTGGGCGCTCCCAGCTCGGCAAGCACCTTCTGGGCGTCCAGGACCATGCCGTGGGGGCCGCACAGCCACCAGTGGTCGGCTTCGGGAACGTCGACCAGGCCGTCGATGAGCGCGGCCAGCCGGTCGGCGTCGAGACGGCCGGTCAGCAGTTCGGCCTCGCGCGGTTCGCGGGACAGTACGTGCGCGAGCTGGAACCGGGCAGGGTAGAGATCCTTCAGGTCGGCCAGTTCGTCGGCGAACATCACCGAGTCGGTGCGCCGGTTGCCGTAGAAGAGGGTGACGCGGGACCGGTCGTCCGCGGCAAGGACGGACTCGGCGATGGAGAGCATCGGTGTGATGCCCGAGCCGGCCGCGATGAGCACGTGGTGTCCGGGCGTGGACAGATCAGGGGTGAAAGCGCCGGTCGGGGCCATCACCTCGATGGTGTCGCCCTGCCTCACCTCGTTCACCAACCAGGACGAGAACAGTCCACCGGGCACCGCCCGCACCCCGATGCGGGGCCGGGCACCCACCGGGGAGCAGATCGAGTAGGAGCGCCGCTCGTCCCGCCCGTCGACTTCGCGCCGCAGCGTGAGCGACTGGCCGGGTGCGAAGGCGAACTCCTCGGCCAGCTCACCGGGGATGTCGAAGCTCACCGCGACAGCGTCGTCGCACAGCCGTTGCACTGCCGCCACTTTCAAGGCGTGGAAGGCGGGGCGGCGGCGCGCCCGCCGCACCGGCGAGAGGGCGGCGGCATCGGGAGCCAACAGGTCCTCCATCAGATCTCCTTGACGTACTCGAACGGTTCCCGACAGGCCCGGCAGCGCCACAGCGCCTTGCAGGAGGTGGCGCCGAAGCGGGAGGTCTCCTCCGTGTCGGTGGCACCGCAGCGAGGGCAGGGCACGGCTCTGCGAGTGGTGGACAGGCTCAGCGGCACGGGACCCGGCGACGGGCGTGGTGCGGGTCCGGGGGGTGCGATGCCGTGTTCGGCGAGCTTGCGGCGCCCCTCCGGGGTGATCCAGTCGGTGGTCCACGGGGGGGCGAGGACCGTGCGGACCTCCACACGCTCATAGCCTGCGTCCTTCAGCCGCGCCGCCACGCCGGCCCGCATCTCGGACATGGCCGGGCAGCCGGAATAGGTCGGCGTGAGTACGGCGACGACCGTGCCGTCGGCGGCCACCGTCACGTCCCGCAACACTCCGAGGTCGGCGAGGGTGAGCATGGGCAGTTCGGGGTCGGGCACCTGTTCGGCGATGCGCCGGGCGTCCGTGAGCACGGTCACCATGTCGCCTCCGGGTGGGCGCGGGCCACGCTCTGCAGCTCGGTCAGCAGCGGGGCAAGGTGTTCGGTGTGGGCTCCTTCGCGGCCGGAGCCGGCCGTCAGCGGCGGTACGTCCGGCAGGGGCAGCCCTGCCGCTTCCGTGACCTGACGCAGCACGGCGAGGACCTCGGTCCGCGCGTCGTGGACCTCGAACAACTCCCCCAGGTGAGCGGCCACGTCGTCGAGGCCGGCGCGCATCCTGCGATGGGACTCCGCGGTGCCGTCACCGAGCCGGACGACCCACTCCGCCGCGTACTGCCGGTGATAGGTCAGTTCTTTCACGCCCTTGGCCGCGACGGCGGCGAGTACCGGGTCGGCGGAGGCGGTGAGCCGCTCGAAGTGGGCCAGGCGCCAGCTGGCGAACACCAGCAGCCGTGCGATGCTGAACGCGAAGTCGCCGTTGGGCAGTTCTGCCAGGCGCACGTTGCGGAAGTCGTCCGCGTCACGGAAATAGGCGTAGGCGTCCTCGCCGCGTTCCGTGCCGTCGACCTGACCGCAGCGGGCGTAGAGGAGGCGGACCTGGCCGAGCAGGTCGAGCCCGATGTTGGCCAGCGCCACCTCCTCCTCCAGCTCGGGTGCGCGGGTGGTCCACTCGGCCAGGCGCTGGGCACTGACCAGGGCGTCGTCGGCCAACGCCAAGCACAGCTCGGCCAGTCCGGCCCGGTCGACCCCGTCCGGCACAGCGGAGCTCACGCCGTGCAGCGGATCCTCGAAACCGGTGCCGTAGGCCCACCGAGCGTCGTCCTCGTGTCCCTCGGCGAGCGTCATGTAGACGTGGTCGTCACTCATGCCCTGCTCCTAGATGTGGGGGACGTCGTCGGGGATGTCGTAGAAGGTCGGGTGCCGATAGACCTTGTCGGCGCTGGGCGCGAAGAACGGATCCTTCTCGTCGCGCGTGGAGGCCGCAATGTGCTCGCTGCGCACCGCCCAGATGCTGACGCCCTCGTTGCGGCGGGTGTACAGGTCGCGCGCGTGCGTGAGCGCCATCGCGTCGTCGGCAGCGTGCAGCGAGCCGACATGGACATGATTGAGTCCGCGCTTGCCGCGCACGAACACTTCGTACAAAGGCCAACCCTGCTTGTCGGAGGTCATGCCGCCGCTCCCCTCTTCGCGCTCGCTGCCTGCTTGGCCGCGTGTGCGGTCGCTGCTTCGCGCACCCAGGCGCCTTCTTCGTGAGCGGTCCGGCGCCGCTCCATCCGCTGGGTGTTGCACGGTCCGTCGCCCGTGATGACGCGCTTCAACTCGTCCCAGTCCGGGGTGCCGAAGTCGTGCCGGCCACGCTCCTCGTTCCAGCGCAGCTGCGGGTCGGGCAGATTCACGCCGAGCTTCTCGGCCTGCGGGACGGTCATGTCGACGAACCGCTGGCGCAGCTGGTCGTTGCTGTGCCGCTTGATCTTCCAGGCCATCGACTGCGCGGAGTTCGGCGAGTCGTCGTCGGGCGGGCCGAACATCATCAACGACGGCCACCACCAGCGGTTCACCGCGTCCTGCACCATCTCCCGCTGGGCTTCGGTGCCGCGCATCATCGTCAGCAACAGCTCGTAGCCCTGCCGCTGGTGGAACGACTCCTCCTTGCAGATCCGCACCATCGCCCGCGCGTACGGCCCGTACGAAGAACGGCACAGCGGCACCTGGTTGCAGATCGCCGCGCCGTCCACGAACCAGCCGATCACCCCGACGTCGGCAAAGCTCAGCGTCGGGTAGTTGAAGATCGACGAGTACTTCTGGCGCCCTTCGAGCAGTCGCTCGGTCAGGTCCGCGCGGTCGGCGCCGAGCGTCTCGGCCGCCGAGTACAGATACAGGCCGTGCCCGGCCTCGTCCTGCACCTTGGCGAACAGGATCGCCTTGCGGCGCAGTGACGGCGCACGCGTGATCCACTCACCCTCCGGCTGCATGCCGATGATTTCTGAGTGCGCGTGCTGCGCCACCTGCCGGATCAGCGTCTTCCGGTAGCCGTCGGGCATCCAGTCACGCGGCTCGATCCGCTGGTCCCGCGCGATCGTCGACTCGAAGTGCTCCTGCAGCGCGGGTGGAGCGTCAAGTGCGGCCGACGAGCCGGCCTGCTGTGCAGTCATCCGTACCACCAATCCCTACCGACCGTTCGTTCGGTAGATGATATGACGAGGTTCCAGGGTTCTGGCAAGTGCCGGAGTGCGGTCGGTTCCCGGTGAAGGAGGGTGGCCGGCCGTGGAGGAAGGCGCAGACGGCGGCACGGTGGACCTCCGTTCACCCGAGCCGCCCCCGCACCATGGCCTCCGCCTCCAGCAGAGCGGGCAGGTCGCCGCCCACCGCAGCCCGGAGCAGCGCCTTGACCTCACAGGGCAATACACCTAGGCATACGCGGCGCTGGGGCCGGTGGCCACGCGCCGGGCCACACCGAAGCCCTGCTCGGTCGCGGTGCCGTCCGGCACCATGCGGGACCCCACCGCTCGGCCGCCTCGGCGTCGCAGCGGTCACCGAGCAGCATCAGGGCGGCTGCCCGCGACGGTCCGACCGTCTGCGCCGGCGCGCCGCTCAGCCCGCTGTCGGCGGCCAGGCCGGTCCCGGTGAACGCGGTGGAGAATCGGGCGCTCCGGGCCACCCGGAGGTCGGCCCGGAGCTCGAGGCCGAGACCGGCGCCGACGCAGGCGCCCTCGACGGCCGACGCTATTCGATGACGGCGACGCCGTCCCGCAGGGAGTACTCGACGGTGCGTTCGTCGGCCTGCGCCGCTTCGCTCACCGCCATGCGTAGAACCCCTGTCCGGTCTTGCGGCCGAGTTCGCCCCGGGCGACCTTCTCGCGCAGCAGCTGCGGCGGGGCGAACCGTTCGCCCAGCGTGGCGTGCAGGTGTTCCGCGATGGCCAGGCGCACGTCCAGGCCGACCAGGTCGGTCAGGCGGAGGGGACCCATGGGGTGCTTGTAGCCGAGTTGCATCGCGTCGTCGATGGCCGCGGGTTCCGCCACGCCCTCCTCGACCATGCGGATGGCCTCCAGTCCGAGGGCCACGCCGAGGCGGCTGCTGGCGAAACCGGGCGAGTCCTTGACGACGACGTCCTTCTTGCCCAGGCAGCGCGTCCACTGCAAGGCCGCCTCGACCGTGGCGGCGTCCGTGCCCGGCGCCACCACGATCTCGACCAGGTCCGAGGCGGGCACCGGGTTGAAGAAATGCATGCCCAGGAAGCGGCCGGGCAGGGTGAGAACGGCGGCCAGCTCGGTGACGGACAGAGAGCTGGTGTTACTGGCCAGGACCGTCGTGGTGCTCACCGCCTGTTCGGCGGCGGCGAGGACGCGGGCCTTGAGCGCGGAGTCCTCCGGGACGGCCTCCACGACCAGGTCGGCTTCGGCGGGCAGCGCGTCCACCGACTCCACGGTGGACACCCGGGCAAGAATCTCGTCCGCGGGTTCGGTGAGCCGGTCGCGTTCGGCGGCCCGCTGCAGTCCCGTGGCCACGCGGTCCAGGGCCGCGGCCGCAGCCTCGGCGCCGCTCTCGACCACGATGACGGCCGAGCCGGCGGTCGCGTAGGACTGCGCAATACCGGCGCCCATGCGGCCGCCGCCGATCACCCCGACGACTGCCGGTGCGGTGGTTGTCATGCTCGGCTCCTCTTCTCCAGGAAGCGGGTCATACGGTCCTTCTTGTCCTCGCCCTCGAACAACACGGCCTGAGCCAGGTCGTCGGCGACCGGATGTGCACCCGGCGAGTCGACGACGAGCTTGGTCAGGCGCAGGGCCGTGGCCGAGGACCGGGCCATGCGGTCCAGCAGCGCGTGCGCCTCGTCGAGCAACTTCTCGACGGGCACGACGTCGATGACGAGCCCGGCCGCCAGGGCCGCCTGCGCGTCGAGATTCCGCCCGGCGAGCAGCACCTGCTTGGCGACCGACTCGCCGACCAGCTCGGGCAGCCGCCAGCATGCGCCGGCAGCGGCGAGGATGCCGAGCCCTGGCTCGGGGTTGCCGAACACGGCGTCGGGCCCGGCGATGCGCAGGTCGCAGGCGTAGGCCAGTTCCGCACCGCCGCCCAGGGCCCAGCCGTCGACCGCGGCGACGGTCGGCATCGGCAGGCGCCGTACCCGCTCGAACAGGCGGCTGTTGATGCCCTGCAGGGCCTCGTCCCGGCCGCGCTCGAGCAGTTCTGCGATGTCGGCGCCGCCCGCGAAGACGCGGCCGTGCCCGGTGAGCAGCAGCAGTTTCGGCCGACGTTCCAGCTCGTCGCAGACGTCGTGCAGCTCGTTGATCATCCGGCCGCTGATGGCGTTGCGGGCTTCGGGCCGGTGCAGCGTGACGATCACTCGGTCGTCACGCTCCTCGACCAGGAGGGTCTCGTAGGTCATGGCGTTCACACCCGCTCCACCAGCATCGCGACGCCCTGGCCGACGCCGACGCACAGCGTCGCGAGCCCCCTGCGGGCGTCCTCCCGCTCCAGGCGGCCCAGCAGGGTGAGCAGGATACGGGCGCCCGAGCAGCCGAGCGGATGGCCCAGCGCAATGGCGCCGCCGTCGGCGTTGACCTTGTCCTCGTCGAGTTTCAGGCGGCGCATCACCGCCAGGGCCTGAGCGGCGAACGCCTCGTTCAGCTCCACCGCGTCGAGGTCCCCTGCCTGCCATCCGGCCCGGGCCAGGGCCTTCTCGGTGGCGGGCACCGGGCCGAGGCCCATGATGTGGGGCTGGACGCCGGCCGAGGCTGAGGTGACGATCCGCGCCCGCGGGGTGAGCCCGTACCGGTCCACGGCCGCCGCGCTCGCCACGATGAGGGCGGCTGCGCCGTCGGACAGCGGCGAGGAGGAGCCGGCGGTGACGATGCCGTCCTTGCGGAAGATGGTGCGGAGGGTGCCGAGCTTCTCCAGCGTGGTGGAGGGGCGGGGACCTTCGTCCCGTGTGACCTCGCCGTCCTTGACCGGGACGGGCACGATCTCGCGGTCGAAGCGGCCCGCCTCCTGGGCGGCGACGGCCCGCTGGTGGCTGCGCAGCGCGAAGGCGTCGGACTCGGCACGGGTGATGCCGTCCAGGGCCGCGACCTCCTCCGCGGTCTCCCCCATCGACAGGGTGACCTTCACCGTCTCGGGTCCGGCACCTGCGGGGACGGCACGGTCGGCGGCCGTGAAGCGGGGGTTGGTGAACCGCCAGCCCAGCGACGTGTCGTGCACCTCGCCCGGCTTGGCCCAGGGCGTTCCCGGCTTCTGCATCACCCACGGGGCACGGGTCATGGACTCCGCGCCGCCGGCCACGACCAGGTCGGCCTCGCCGGCGCGGATCGCCTGGGCTGCCGAGGCGACAGCGGTCAGGCCCGAGGCGCACAGCCGGTTGACGGTGTAGCCGGGCACCGTGTGCGGCAGCCCGGCCAGCAGGACCGCCATACGGGCCACGTCCCGGTTGTCCTCACCGGCCTGGTTGGCCGCGCCGAGGATCACCTCGTCCACGGCCTCGGACGGGATGCCGGAGCGGCGCACGGCCTCGCCGACGACGAGGGCAGCCAGGTCGTCGGGACGAACGGAGGCCAGGGCGCCGCCGTAACGGCCCTGCGGGGTGCGGGCTCCGTCGATCAGGTAGACCTCTTCGGGCATCAGACGGACTCCTCGGCGGTGACGACGGGACGACGGGACTGCAGAACGGCGAAGCGGCCGGTGACGAAGGCCGCGTCGGACAGGGTGGCGCTGGCTGCGGGGTTGGCGGCGCTGCCGTGGAAGTCGCTGAAGGCGGCGGACTGATTGACGAAGATCTGCCCGGTGAGGTTCTCGGACAGGTGGACACCGGCGTCCAGGGCAGCCTCCTCGGCGGCGGCCAGCACCTCCTCGTCGGTGGAGTGGACGGCGGCGGTCAGCGCCCCGTGCGCGCGCACCATCTCACGGAACAGCTCCAGGCTGTGCCGGGTGGAGTCGGTGCCGATCACGAACGACACCGGCCCGAACCACTCCCGGCTGTACGCCTCCCGGTCGGCCTCCGCGTCCAGTTGTGCCACGAGCGGCGTCCGCACGTCCGCCTCGGCGTACTCCGGGTGTTCGACGGACGTCGACGCCCGCACCGTACGGCCGACGCCGGCCGCGTCCTTCAGCCGATCACGCACACCGTCGTTGACGATCGCGCCCAGCGTGCCGGCGGCGCGTGCTGGGTCGCCGAGCAGCCGGTCCAGGGCTGCGGCCAGGTCGGCGGCGAACTCGTCGGCCGTCCGTCGGCCCTGGTCGGTGGCGATGCCCTCACGCGGGAGCAGCAGGTTCTGCGGGGTCGTGCACATCTGCCCGCTGTACAGCGACAGCGAGAAGGCGAGATTGCCCAGCAGACCGCGGTAGTCGTCGGTCGAGTCCAGCACGACCGTGTTCAGGCCGGCCTTCTCCGTGTACACGACTGCCTGGCGGGCGTGGGTCTCCAGCCAGTCGCCGAACTCGGTGGAACCGGTGAAGTCGACGATCCGCACGTCCGGGTCCAGGGCGAGCGTGGCGGCGTCCCGGCCGCCGGGCGCCTCGGCGACCAGAAGGACGAGGTCAGGGCTGAAGCCCGCCTCGGCCAGCACTTCGCGGGCGAGGCGCACGGTGATCGCCAGGGGCAGCACGGCACCTGGGTGCGGCTTGACCACGACCGGGTTGCCGGTGACGAGCGAGGCGAACAGGCCCGGATAGCCGTTCCAGGTCGGGAAGGTGTTGCAGGCGACGAGGAGTGAGACACCACGGCCGACGGGGCTGAACTTCTTGTCCAGCACCAGGGCGTCGCCCTTGCGCTGCGGCTTGCTCCAGCGGGCGGCGGCCGGGTGCTTCTTCTGCGCCGCCCACGCGTAGGCGACGGCTTCAAGGCCCCGGTCCTGGGCGTGCGGGCCGCCCGCCTGGAAGGCCATGACGAACGCCTGGCCGGTGGTGTGCTGCACCGCGTGGGCTATGTCGAAGCTCGCCGCGTTCAGCCGGGCGAGGATCTCCGCAGCGACGCCGGCGCGCGCGTCCGGGCCGGCCGCACGCCAGGCTGCCCTGGCGTCCTTGGCGGCGGCCACGGCCGCGGTCGGGGAGAGCCGGGGGTAGCTGATGCCCAGTGGGAAGCCGTACGGGGAGTGCTCCTCGGGCGCCACGCGTCCCTCCCCCGGATGTCCGGGCAGGTCGAACGGCCTGCCGATCTGTTCCCGGAAGGCCGCCTCACCCAACCTGGCAGCGTCCTCGCCGTACACCGACTTGCTGGGCGACTCGGGATAGGGCGTCCAGTGCTCCCGGCTTTCCGTCGCAGCCACCGCCTGTTCCAGCAGGGTGCGATGACGTGCGAAGAAGTCGGGCACCTCAGTGGCTGCATGTTGCATATGACTCACCTCTTGACAGGCCCTGGCATGGCTTGATTACTTGGCCATGCCGACGCTAACCGAATGTTCGGTCGGGACACAAGGTGGTGTAAACCGTGACGGAAGCAACGCCCGCGATTTCGGAGCCGACAGCGCGCATGTTCGCCGCGGACCGGGCTTCACGCCTTCTCGGCATCGAACTGCTGGAGCACGGTGGGGGAACCGCAGTACTGCGCATGACCGTGACGGCGTCCATGGTCAACGGGCACGGGACCGCCCACGGCGGATACCTGTTCCTCTTCGCCGACACCGCCTTCGCCTGCGCCTGCAACAGCCACGGCCCCATCACCGTCGCATCCGGGGCGGACGTCACCTTCGTGGCGCCCGCCCACGAGGGAGACGTCCTGACGGCCACCGCTCGCGAGATCACCCGCTTCGGCCGCAGCGGCATCTATGACGTCAGCGTCATCCGCGGCGAGACGGTGATCGCGGAGTTCCGCGGCCGCAGCCGCAGCATCCGAAGCACGGAATCGAGGGAGCCGCAATGATCAGCGAACCGAACGCACCGGTGGACGTCCGCCCCCGCCGCGGTGAGCCCCTGCCTGCGGAACTGCAGGACGATGCAGAGCGGATGTCGCGGGAGGAGGTGGAGGACCTCCAGCTGCGCCGCCTCCGCCGGACGCTTCGGCACGCCTACGACAACGTCGAGCTGTACCGCAGGAAATTCGACCAGGCCGGCGTGACGCCCGACGACTGCCACACACTGAAGGATCTGGCCCGGTTCCCCTTCACCACCAAGGCCGACCTGCGCGACACCTATCCGTTCGGCATGTTCGCCGTACCCATGGACCAGGTCCGCCGAGTTCACGCCTCCAGCGGCACCACCGGCCGCCCCACCGTCGTCGGCTACACCGAGAACGACTTGTCGACATGGGCGGACGTGGTCGCCCGTTCGATCCGCGCCGCCGGCGGCCGTCCCGGGCACAAGGTGCACATCTCCTACGGTTACGGCCTGTTCACCGGCGGCCTGGGCGCGCACTACGGCGCCGAACGGGCCGGGTGCACCGTCATCCCCGCCTCCGGGGGCATGACCGCACGCCAGGTGCAGATCATCCAGGATTTCAAGCCCGAGATCATCATGGTCACCCCGTCCTACATGCTCACCCTGCTCGACGAGTTCGCGCGCCAGGGCGTGGACCCACGCTCCACCTCCCTCAAGGTGGGCATCTTCGGCGCCGAACCGTGGACGGAGGAGATGCGCCGCGAGATCGAGGAGCGCATGGACATCCACGCCGTCGACATCTACGGCCTCTCCGAGGTGATGGGCCCCGGCGTGGCACAGGAGTGCGTGGAGACCAAGGACGGCCTGCACGTCTGGGAGGACCACTTCCTCCCTGAGATCGTCGACCCGTTCACGGATGACGTCCTCGCCGACGGTGAGAGCGGTGAACTCGTCTTCACCTCGCTCACCAAGGAGGCGCTCCCGATCATCCGCTACCGCACCCGCGACCTGACCCGACTCCTGCCCGGCACCGCCCGGACCGCCTTCCGCCGCATCGAGAAGATCACCGGCCGCTGCGACGACATGATCATCCTGCGTGGGGTGAACGTCTTCCCGACCCAGATCGAGGAGGTGGTGCTGCGCGCCCCCGGCGTCGCCCCGCACTTCCAGATCCAGCTGAGCACAAGGGGACGAATGGATCACATGACCGTCCGCGTGGAGGCCGAGCCCGGCGCGGAGCCCGAGCAGCGCGAAGCGGCCGCCCGCGCGATCGCCAAGGGAGTCAAGGACGGCGTCGGCGTGAGCGTAGAAGTGGAGATCGTGGAGCCGGAGAGCCTGGAGCGCTCCCTCGGCAAACTCCGCAGGATCAATGACCAGCGCACGGCGTGATCCGCCGTCTTGAGACAATGGTCGGGTGAGCGACACGCCCATCGGACGTCCCGCACGGCGCGGAGAGCGGCCCGCCTACGACCGTGACTCTCTCCTGGAAGTCGCGGTCGCGGTCTTCAACGAGCGCGGCTACGACTGCACCGGCATGGAGGAGCTGACCCGGCGCCTCGGCCTGAGCAAGTCCAGCATCTACCACCACGTCGCCGGCGAGGAAGAACTGCTTTGCAGGCAGCCGGGCTCCTACTCCTCTGGGGCCGCGGCTGGGTCGAGCCGGTCGTCCCGCCGCCCGAGCCCCGCCACCTCGTCGCCCAGCAGTTGCTCTCCGTCACGCTCCAGGAACACAAGCTGGGCGACCAGCTGTGGCCCGAGCAGTGGAACGGCCTCGCGCCCTTCGACCGCTCAGCAACTCCCATCCTGCGTCACCTGACGGAGGGGGGCTTCCTGGACACCGACGGCGGCATGCTGTTCATCGGCCCCGAGGCCGAACACCGTTTCGGGCGACGGCACTTCATCGAGCTGACCGCCTCGTTCACCCCACCACCGCAGTTCACCGTGTTGTCCGGGCGCACCGAGATCGGCCGGATGGATCCGTCCGTACTCACCGAGGAACGCCCGGGCCCACGACGGCTGCTGCTGGCCGGCCGTAGCTGGCAGGTGACGTTCATCGACTGGGGACGGAAACGTGTCTTCGTCGAGCCGGTCGAGAGCGGCGGGGTCGCCAAGCGGTCGGGAGGCATGCTCGCCGGACTGTCGTACGCGCTGACGCGCGCCATGCGGGATGTCCTCCTGGGCGCGGACCCTCCTGTCTCTCTCACGCGGCGAGCCGAAGTTTGCCTCCAGGAATGGCGTAACGATGATGCGCCGCATCTGGCCCACCCCGGTGGGACCCTGGTGGTTCGGCAGGGCAACGACGTCCGCTGGTGGACGTGGGCGGGATACCGCGCCAACGCGACGCTGGGCGCGACGCTGGCGTCGATCGCCGACCCGGTGCAACGCCCGACCGACTGCTACCTACGCCTACGCGAGGACCTGACCCAGGATATGTGGCGCATCGCGCTTGAGGCCGGACCGGCCCTGGTCCTCCCTGACGTCGATCAGCGAGCAGTGCGCGGACTCAAGTTCTCGGCAGCACTCCCGGTGCGATTGGCCGTGGCCACGCTATCGACGAGACTTGCCGACTTCGACGGTGCACGCGCAGCGCTCTTGGAACCGAAGCGCTTCTCCACTGAACCGGTGACCTGAGAGTCGCCGCTCTCTCACGGGGCGCACCCATCGAGATGAGATCAGCGCCCAATCATCAGGCGAGGGCTTCAAGGGCTGAGCCACAGCCGTCCGGAAGCCAATTTCTGTACCGGCTGCGGAGCCAAGCGCGCGGCCACTCATCCGGCGAGGGGCAACGGTTACAACGGCAGTTGTCGCACGTGATTGTCGTCTGTCACCTCGTACAGGTCGATGCGAAGTAGTCGTCGTACCTGTGGCGGAACGCGCAGGACAGCCTTGACCGATGAGGTGGGGACGACCAGCGCGTATCGCGTATCCGGCAGGCCGCTGGTCATACGCCGCAGGAGCTGACCATATGCAATGTCGGCGTCGATGCCCTTCTCACTGGTTCGTCCCTTGACTTCGCCGATGAGGCGCTCGCTCCGGCGTATCGCTTCGATGTCGGTCCAACGGTCGGTCGGAGTCACCGGTGTCCAGCCCTCGGTCAGTAGCCAAGTCCGGAAGGCATCCGTGACCCGGTCCTCGTCGCTGTCACGCGCGAGGATCCTCCTGAGTGCCGCGATGTCGGCCTCTGCGTTTCGGCGCAGGCGCCCGCGGCTGTCCGCGTCGAGGTCGGCGGGGCGGACGACCACCAGTCGCAGCCTGTGGGCGGGGATCTCGGTGTCGCGCCGCGCGTCGTACAAGGCCCGCTGCTCACCTCGATGGACACCGCTGACAGTCAGCCTGTCCGGCTTGTCGAAATGCGGCACAGGCCTGTCATGCTGCAACTCCCTGTATTCGACAACCAGTTGATGCCCCGGCCAGTAAGCATCGACGGGCAGTTTGGCTCGCCGGCCCCTCGTGTCGGGGTCTCCGAGAAGCCAGTCGAACTTGTGCTGGGCCAGGGCTGTCCCCCTCAGTACCTCGTTGCACAGGTCAATGACGTACGCCTCATCGCTGTCGTCTCTCTTCCCCATGGCCGGGCATCATGCCAGGGGCCTCAGACTTCCAGGCCGCAATTCCGCAGACTGCCGTAGGCTCCCGCCATGAAGTCCGTCATCACAGCCATCGACAAGGTGTCACCCGACAAACCACTGAAGTGCAGCATGCACACCTCACCGAGCCCCAACTGCAGTGGCCCCGTCGTGGCTGTCGTGACGTTCGACGACGCCAGGGTCACGGACAACCACTGGAACGTGTGCCAATGGTGGCTCACCCACAACCCTGACGCGGTCGCCTTCCAACAGGCTCACTGACACCTAGGTGTACTGACCCGCGAGGTTGGGGACGCGGCTGGCGGGTCGTCGGCCCTTGAGCGCGGTGTGTCCGCGGTGGTGGTTGTAGGTGTGCAGCCATGCGGGGTAGGCGTCGCGTCGTTCGGCCTCGCTCCGGTAGGGCTTGGCGTAGGCCCATTCGTCGAGGAGGGTGCGGTTGAACCTCTCCACCTTCCCATTGGTCTGGGGCCGGTAGGGACGGGTCCGCTTGTGCGAAATCCCCTGTCTGGCAAGGGAGTTGCGCCAGAGATGGGATTTGTAGCAGGAGCCGTTGTCAGTCAGGACCCGTTCGACGGTGATTCCGGCCTGCGCGAAGAACGCGTGGGCACGCTGCCAGAATCCGACGGCGGTCTCCTTCTTCTCGTCGGAGAGGATCTCGCTGTAGGCGAGGCGGGAGTGGTCGTCGACGGCGTTGTGCAGGTAGCTGTAGCCGGCGCCGGAGCGGGTCTTGCGGCCGGCCTGGCGTCCGAGGGTCTTGTGGCCTCCGCCGTCGGGGATGTTGCCGAGCTTCTTGATGTCGACGTGCACCAGTTCGCCGGGGCGCTCACGTTCGTAGCGGCGTATGACGCGGCCGGTGGCACGGTCCAGGTGGGTCAGGCGGGCCAGGCCGTAACGGGTCAGGACCCGATGGACGGTCGCGGGGTTCAGCCCCAGGAGGTAGGCGATACGGGCCGGCCCCCACCGGCGCAGGACGCGGACCTTGGTGATCCGCCGCTCGGTACGGGTCGGGGTCCGGCGCGGGCTGTGATGCGGGCGCGAGGACCGGTCGGTCATGCCCGCCTCGCCCAGCTCGCGGTAGCGGCTCGCCCACCGCTGGGCCGTCGTGGGCGAGACCTGGAAGCGTTCGGCGGCCCGGCGAAGGGTCCAGCCGTCTTCCACGACGCAGCGGGCCAGACACAGGCGGCCGGTCTCGGTCAGGGGTGCATTACGGTGGGGCATGAGGGCCTTCTCTGGTCGGTGGCGATGTCGCAATCCACACCGAACCCGGAAGGCCCTCACTCGTTCAAAATCACCCGACCGTGATCGCTGTCACCAACCTCCATGGACAGAACACCTAGGGCGACGAGGCGTCGCTCTCCACGTCTGCCCAGCCCCCGGCCGCCGTGTCCGTCATCGCGCGCTGGGAGAAACCCTTGCCCATCACCGAGCCGGTGCTGTCGCCGATCTCGCCGAGCTGGTCGATGGTGGCGCCCAGGCCCTGGGTAACCTTGGCCAGGGCCTCCGGGCCGGGAGCGAGGTCCTTCCCCTCGTCGCCGCTCATCCGTGCAGAACGGGTGACCGATCGCCTGGCCAGCTTTGCGGAAGTTGTCGCCTGCCAAGGTAGGGAACGCATACGGCGGATACACAGCGGCCTAGCGATTCGCCCGTACGCAGCCGCTATCGCTCTCATCCTGGTGAACGGCTTCACGACGTAGCGGACGAAACCCCATTTGGCCCTGCTGTCAGGCGCCCTTCCCCACCGGTTCCAGAATCGCCACGCACTCCACGTGATGCGTCATCGAAAAGACGCCACCATGAGCGCTAACGAGGAAACCTGCAGGTCAGACGGCACTTATCTGGTCTACAGGGTGGCTCCCAAGTGCCCGGAGCGTCAAAGGAGCGTCACAGCTGACGTGAGGATCAGTTCGCGATGGGACGCCCTGCCGAAGGCGTCCCTGGTCAGTCTCCGCGAGGCGCCGAATCTGGCCTCTGGAGCAGATCGTAGAAAATCGGCGGTGCCTAATCGCTGCGGATGCACGCCAGACCCCGCGTCAACAACCGCGGATGGGTCTTCGACTCCCCCGGTCCTACTCTCGGACGAGCCGCTGTCCAAGCTCGACACCAAGATGCGCGACCAGGGCCGCGTCTGTGGGCACCCAGGTCGCGGACGGCGGGGCGGCGCACGTCCTGGGAGGGGCGGCACCTCGCAGAGGCGGATGTGCGAGGCGAAGGTCGGAGCCATCGCGCCCGCGCCGTCCTGGTCGATGTCGCGTGGCTAACTGTGCACCGCAACGGCGTCGAGGGCCAGTTCGGGGCTGCCGCGCGGCAGGGGGCTGATCGCGGGCGTCGAGCGCGGCAAGGAAGTCGGCGAGGATCCCTCCGAGGACACCGTCCGCCGTCGGCCCCGGTCGCGCCTAACTCAGGCCCACGGCGGACGCGAGGCCCCGCCCCCATTCTCCGGCGGGACCCGGCCAGCTGAGAGGCGTGAAGAAGGCGGCCACCAAGAAGACCGCGGATGCCGCGATGCTGAGCAGGAACGCGGGAACGCCGGTGTTCAGTTCCGAGTCCCGGTCCAGCATTACCGTGGCCGCCATCCCTGCAAGGAAGAGGCCGAGAATGACCACCACCGCGCCCGCGAGCACAGTGCCGAAGGTGAACGACAGCACCCCCCAGAGGCTCGCATCCGACGCGAACGCGGCGCGGTTGGTCGTGACGACGAACATCGGAACCCACGGCGGAAGCGCGCAGAGCACCCACACCACGCCGATCAGCAAGCGCCGGGGCGGACCGGGCACCGGCGTCCGGTTCGCGGTCCCGGCAGGCGTGCGGCCAGCGGGGTCACCACCGTCGCCGTTCGGAGCGACCGCCCGGGCGGGACCCAACTGCTCGCCCGTCCCGGGCTGCTGTGTCCACTGTCCTTCGATGACCTGCGCGGTGTGCCGCCCGTCGCCCTGCCCGTTGATCTCATCACCGAGCTGTCGCAGCTCCTCGCGCACGGCGCCAAGTTCCGCCTCGGCCTGCTCCAGAAGGTCAGAGAATTGTTCCGTCTCCTGCCTGTCCCGCGACAGGTTGGTGGGACCGTGCCGAGGAGTTTCCTCCCCGTCCCGATCGGCGGCCCGCCGATGACGTGCCAGCTCTTGCTGCGCCTGGGCCAGCAGCGCCTCGGCCTTGGCGCGTTCCTCCTCGGCCTGCCGCATCGTCCGCTGGGCCTGCATGACGCGCAGCTCGGCGTTCCGCAGCTTCTCCATAAACTCGGCGTGCGCCTCGGCGCGTCCTTCGGCCTTGGCCTTGCGGACCTCTTCCCCCAGCTCCTGACAGCGTGCCGCCCACTCCCCGACGGCACGGGTCAGTACCTGAACGACCACGTCGGCCCGTTCACGCGCCTCGTGCGCGGCCCGGCCCCTGGCCTCGGCGGCGATGTGGATGTGGGTCACGTACTGGTTGGCACCGGATTGGTACACCTGCGCGTCGTCGGAGGCACGGCCGTAGGTTCGGGGGCGTACGCGCGCGTCGTCTCCCCAGTTGTCCCGATCGCTCATCGTTCGTTGATGTGCTGGTCCCTGGCCGCCTGGTAAACGCGGGCGTTGCCCTGAGCCCGCGCCTCCAGGTGCACCCCCCCGTCGATCCGCTGTCCGTCGGGCGTCCGCCGCTGCCACTCTTCGACCAGGTCCCGAAGGGCGTCGGCGGCTCCCGGGTGCTCACCCAGCAGCGCGGCGAACCGCCCGACCCACTGGCCCTCCAGCCGTCCGGCGAGGTCGGGGCTGTCGGCGGCGTCGAGCGCGGTAGTCCGGGACGCGTCGAGCTCCCGCTCGACCTCCTCGGCGGCCTGCGGACTGAAGCGGCGCCAGACGGTCACCACTCCGTCCCGCGTCTGCTGCCACCCCTCACCGACGAGCAGCGTCACCAGGGACGTACCCGCGGTACCAGCCAGTGTGAGCAGATAGGGATCCATCGAAGCCCCCGAGATTCCGATTCATCGGGAGGCGCGCGTTCTCCCGACCGCAACAATGGCCCCACCGTATCTCAACTCTATTGAGGCGTAGTGCCGTTGTTGCTCGTGATCGCGGCCGGGAACGCTCACGCGCCGATTTCAAAGGAGGTCCCGAGTTTCCTCGGCGCACCCACACGACAGCGTGACGCCGGCACCTCCGTGCCCGTAGTTGCGCAGGACCACGGTGCCTCCGACCGCTCCGCCTCCACACGGACTGCGGCACGCGTCGGCCGGGCACCGATCCGGTGCTGCAGGACGCGGGCCTGGGCGAGCGACATCGCCTCCAGGCGCATGGTCGGCTGGGCGACCGCCGATCACCCGCGAACCAAGCTGGTGGACAACGCGCTGACAGCTGCTTACCGACAACGTCGCCCTACCCATCCGGTGACCTTCCTCACCGGCGCAGAGGGCGCAGCGCGGTCGCCGCACGGCGGTCGTCCTGGACCGCATCCACCGCTGGCCGTCGCTCTGAGATCAAACCTCTCAGTGCCCCCGTACTAGCCGGGGCTTCAGCAGTCAGGGCCAAGATGCCCTGGAGCCGATCCTCGGGATGCGGTCCGCCCACGCCCGGCCGGTATGCCAGATCGGATTCATCCGAAGCTCCACCAGACATGCGTCAGGCGAGCATCAAGTGTCCCGCCGGACCGCACGCTCAATGGGGGCGACGGGCGCCCGTCACCATTCGACGGCCACCCGGGCAAGTCGACTACCAGCTTGGCGGCCCGAACCTCTGTTTTCCGGCCAGTCAGCACGCGCGGGCACGCGCTCGCTCGTCCCGGTGCAGAGCGTCACCTGGGCGTCAAGAACCCTACGAGTTAAGGCAGTCGCCCCTGTACCGACTGCCGTGCGTCGTGAAGCCGCACGTCAAAAGCTCGGGCGGGGAGGCTGTCCAATTCACCCGTTAGATGGAGGAAAACAGGTCGAGCCACCCACCCCCGCCACAGAACCGCAGGTCAGGCACCCTTGTCCGCAGGCTCCAGGATCGCCACACACTCCACGTGCGAGGTCATCGGAAACAGGTCGCCCACCACGTGGCCAGGGAAATCTGCAGGTCAGACTGAGTTTCTCGACCCGATGGGCAGGCTGCGGGGTGCCCGGAGCGTCAAACGAGCGTCAACGACGGACGTGCGCCGACCTCTTCGATCCCCCGGCGGTGGAGAGACCACCCGTTTGAGGCGGCTTACTGCCGTTCCACGACCCCCGAACGCAGCCAGACACACAAGATCGGCCGCTACGGAAGTCGGAGCACGACGTCACCTACCGGGAAAGGGCTCGTATCCGGCTGGGCATCCTCGATGCAGTGTGTGAGCGCGTGGACCCAACCCTGGACATCGCGGTGACCTGCCAAGAGCTGGCTGAGGCGGCCGATAACAAGACCATCTGGACCGAGCAGACGCTCACACCAGCGTGACCGGGCCGCCCGGAGCAGCGAACGGCCTGATCAGCGCGTGTCGACTGGTGCTGCGGGGCGGCTTCGACGGCCACTGAGCACGATGGCGATCGGGAGGGCTGCTGCCAGACCGCTGAGCAGGACCGCAGCAAGCGCGCCCAGGACGGCGGGCTGGTCGCCGAAGGCGATGCCGATCGCGGCCAGGGTGGGCCCCGCGTTGCGTACTGCGGCGACGCCGCCCATGGTGGTGCGGCGCACCGACGGACCTGTCGCCAGCAGGGTCCCGACGGCGAAGGCGGCGGCTGCGAGCACGAAGCCCGCGAGGAGGGCGAGTGAGCCGAAGAGTGCCACCACGTCACTCCAGTTGCCGAGCAGCATGCCCGCCAGCACGAGCAGGAAGGTCACGTTCGACACCGCGGCCGCCGCGGGGTGCCACGACCGTGCGGTGGGCGCGGCGTAGCGGCGCAGCAGCAGGCCGATGACGAACGGTACGAGTTACAGGAGGGCCACGGTCCGCACCAGCGTCGCGACATCGAGGGAGATGCCCTTGCCGAGGTCGGCGGCGGTGAGGATGCCGTTGACGGTCGGGGCGAAGGTGAGGCTGCCGACGGTGGCGAGCAGCACCTGCATGGCCGCTCCCGCGACGACGTCGCCGCTCTGCACCATGGCCAGTTTCGCCCCGAAGGGCCCGCCCGGGGACGAGGCGACCAGCACGAGCGCGATGAACGCTGCCGAGGGGAGGCTGAACAGTGCACCGATGCCCCAGCCCAGCAGCGGGATGACCACCATGTTGGTGAGCAGCGCGAGCAACAGCAGCGGGACGTCGGTGAAGATGCCGCGCAGCGCCGGGATGGTGGCCCCGAGCCCGGCGGCGAACATGGTCGCCGCGATGAAGATCACGGTGACGGCGTTGAACAGCATGTGCAGGGTGTCCTTGAGGCATTCCCCTCAGTTGGCGGAGCACCCGCGGTGCCGGCGCGCGCGGCGCGGCCCTGTCAGTCCCGGAGGTCGCCGAGCCAGCGCAGGGCGCTCAGGCCCGGCAGGAAGCAGTACTCGCCGCCGCGGGTGACGACGAACCGCGGCAGGGGCGCAAGGCGTCGTCGCACCGGCCGTCGGGGAATCGTGAAGCCGGTGACGCCGTCGTGGGATCCGGTGACGGGGTCTTTGGCGTTGCCCGAGCCGAAGAAGACGCCGTCGTTCATCCATTGCGACTGGACGAACTCGAACTGCCGGTCGAGATGGGCTCCGATGAACGCGAACATCAGGCCGCGGTCGGCCCCGTCGTCCTCCAGAACTCCCTCGGGCAGCGGCGGACCGTAGGCGGCGCCGCGTCTGATCATGCGGTGCAGACGTACCTCTCCCGCCACCGAGGCGTCGCGGGGGTTGGCCCGGCGGATGTGGCAGCCGCCGGGCGTGATGAATCCCGCCGGATCGTCGCGCTCGTACAGGAAGGTGTTGCGGCGGTGCGGGTCGGCACCGAGAGCGGGGTCGTCGTGCTGCGGACTGAGCGCCAGGGGAGCTCCGCTGCGCCAGCGTCCCATGATCTTGGCCGCGAGCAGTTCCTCGTCGTCGGGGCCGGTGGCGTTGTCCCGCAGATAGCGCCGGAACGCTGCGACGTCCTGGTGGAGCTTACGGAAGACCGCGTAGCTGCCGTTGCGCCCGAGTTCCTCCGGCTGCAGGGTCTGGATACCGCCGATCTCGTCCCGACAGCCGAGCACGAACTCCCCGGCCTTCAATGGCACCTCCAGCTGGTTGGACCCTGGGATGCCGCTTCCTTCGACGGCCGGATGGCTGACGCCGTCGCGATAGCCGAAGTGCTCGGTCTCGGTGGGCAGCGCGTAACAGTCCTGCCGCCAGATCGCGGTCACACCGGCGAGGCCGTCGTACGCGGGCCGGGCCCGATCGACGGCCGCCTCCAACCGCGGGACGTCGGGCGCGACCGCCGCGAGCACCACATGGACATCCGGCGTGCCCAGCGGCGCTTCCCAGCTCTCGGGGCTGCTCTCGCCGACATCGCCCAGCGCTGTGGCCCGGGCGGCCATCCCCTGCCGGAATTCCCAGGCGAACGAGTCCAGTGATCCGCGCGGCACGCCCAGCGCCTCCAGACCGTGACAGGTGACGGCGACACTGACCCATGTGTCCCCCAGGGGGCTGACTGGGTCGGCGGCAGAGGTCACCACCGCGCTCGCGCGCCGCATCAGTTCCCGACCGTCGGCCCGGTCATCGACGCGGAACACAAGATATGTCGCCGCGTAGGGAGTCGGCCGCGGGCTGAGAACCCCGCGCTGGATGTCGTCGAGTTCCAACGCGATTTGCGTGGGTTCGCTCACGGTCCACCTCCCTGCGGCGCTACTTCGAGACGAGGTTCCGCCAGAAGTTCCTGAGACTCTCGTCGCCTCCGAACAGCGAACTGAAGATCGTGGAGTCCGCCAGCAGTACATCGCCGGCCCGCTCACCGCTCGGCGGCATCCACAGGAACATGTTGAACTCGGTGTTGCCGGCATCAGTGAACGGATGCGGCCTGGAGGTGTCGATCGGCTGCCTTGCCAGGACATGGATAGCATCCGGCTCGTCGGTCGTCACGGCGTAGTGCGGCAGATGCATGTGGAAGTTGAAGTTCGTCACCCCGTTCAGCCACCCTTTGGCGTCCAGGTCCCCGACCGTGGACAGCGGGGCGATCTTGTTCTTCTCCCGCACCGCGGGGCGCAGGCCGTAGCGGTTCTCGACCGGCACCGCGAGGCCGTGCATCAGGCCCCGGACGTAGGTGGCGAATCGCTGCTGGCGGGGGACCAAGGGATCGCCGTGATGGTGGTACTCCACGTCCCGCGCGGCCAGATCATCCGTTGCCCCGACGTCATGGTGGGGTCCCAGGACCAGACAGGCGTCCTCTCGGCTGAGGAAGGCCCGCAGCGCCTCGACCTCCTCGGGCTGGGCCTCCTGCCCGGTGACCATGTGGTCAAGGCCGAACACGAAAAGGGTGTCGGTGTCGGCCAGTACGCGCTCGTCGAGCGGGGTCCGGAATCCGGCCTGGTCGATGCGCTGATACACCGGGACGGGGTGCCCGGTGACCTCCTCGACGAACTCCTGGAACGGCACCCAGGCCCAGAAGAACAATTCCAGTGAGCCGGCGATGCCCTGCTGGAACTGCATCGGGTCGGACCACTTCGGGTCCTCGTAGGCAGGCCACGCCACCCGTCTGACCTCCGTCAGTGTGGAGAACCGGTTGTCCAGCTCAGCCGGATTCCTGCCCGCCTCGGCCGGATAGCTCCACGAGACGTAGATGCTCACCCGTCGCCGACCAGGGGTGCGTTCGCGCGGGATGTGGTTCTGGTTGTAGGTGCGCGCGGTCCTGACCTCGCTCATCTCGTCTCCGATCCGCAATGGGACAAGCACGCGACAGCCCGCTCTCACTGCAACTGGTCGAGCATCTCCGACAGGGCACCCTTGATCCGCAGAGCCTTCTTGATCTCATCAGCGGACACGTACGGGTACTCCCCGTACTCGATGAAGCTCGGACAGTGGTGTTCGCGCACAAACCTGCCGAACGCCTCAGGGTTGGTCCGCCAGTCCTCGGGGAATCCTTCGAGGTTCTCGAAGGCCGTGTTCACCCCCGCCTTGCCGAAAAGCGCGATGGCGTCCTCGGTGTACTTGTCGAAGTCGGTGTCGAAGATCCCCTGATACATGAAGCGCGTGTCGTCGTCAAAGAGCACCCAGCGCAGGTAGTGCAACTTCAGTGGCGCGAGAAGGTGGGGGTCTTCCTCCAAAGCCTTGGCCAAGGCATAGCCGTAGTCGCGCATCGCGTCGGCGCGGCCGAGCTTGACCTTGGCGACGATGGTGAACCCATAGCACGCCGGTGTCTTCGGAAAAACGGGGCCGTATTTCCCCTGCTCGAATTGGGCGGTGTCCTTGGGGATGATCGCCGCCTGCGGCTTGATCTCCATGTCCGCTCCTGCCGCCATCTACTGGCCGGAAACAAATCCCTCTCATATTCCCACGGACCACATCCACCCGCCTCGGGAGCAGCAGGGAGGAGGAGAGCCAGGGCGGTCCGTCGGCCCGTGGTTCACCGGTCGGTGACCACGATCTCGCGTTTGAGGATCTTGCCGGTGGGGCCCTTGGGGAGCTCGGCTGTGAAGGTGACGATCCGGGGGTACTTGTAGGCGGCCACCCGGTCCTTGACGTGGTTGCGGATCTCCTCGGCCGTGGCAGGGGCGCCGGGCCGGACCGTGATCACCGCCGCGATCTCCTCTCCGTGGACCGGATGCGGCACGCCGACGACCGCGGCCTCGGCTGGGTGCTCGTACAGCACCTCCTCGACCTCGCGCGGGTAGACGTTGTAGCCGCCGCGGATGATCAGGTCCTTCTTGCAATCGACGATGAAGTAGAAGCCGTCCTCGTCGACACGGGCCAGATCGCCGCTGCGGAACCATCCGTCTCTGATCGCTCCCTCGGTGGCCTCCGGGCGGTTCCAGTAGCCGGTCATCACGTTCTCGCCACGGATCGCGATCTCGCCGACCTCGCCCGGGGGCACCGCGGCGCCGCCCTCGGCCACGAGCCTCATCGCGCAGGTCTGGCCTGAGACGGAGCAGCCGGCACGGCCACCTCGCTGCACACGTGACAGCCCGTCAGAACGAACTTCATCCGAGCGTCGAGACGACCTGCCGCCGTCCGGGCCGAGATCGAGGGAACACACCCACCACCCGTGTACGGACCCACGGAACGGCAGGCCAGCGGCGTTCGTGAGCACACGACGCGCTTCACGTCGTGCACCCCTGAAAACAGGTCGACCCGATCCGCCCGATATCACAGAAACCAGAAGAACCAGCAGGTCAGCGATCCAGCGCACCTTCGGTGCGCGCCGGGGGCGTGGTAAATCCCGTGGCGCGCGCCGGGGGTGCTTCTGTCTGCCCTGACGTGGGCT
>NZ_JBFAJH010000031.1:0-87722 GCF_040655115.1 Streptomyces atratus
GGCGAGGGCCTCGGGGGTCTTCTCCGCGACCTCCTCGATGTCCATGCCGCCCTGCACCGAGGCCATGGCCAGGAAAGTGCGGGGCGGAGGGAGCTGGCGCTCCCTATTGAATTCCGCCTTTCGGCGGAATTCCGCAGGAATTCACCTTGCGGCGAATTCGGGGTGGTTTCGGATAAACCCCTTCGGGGTTTATTTGGGGCGCGTTGAATTGCCTTTCGGCAATTCTGGTTGTGGATTGTTGAAAGCCTTTCAGGCTTTCTTTTAATTCCCCGTTGGGGAATTTGATGGTGGGTTAGGTGATGGGGTGTCCGCCGTTGGCGGACATGTTGGGGGCGGGTGTTGGGGTGGGGGTTGGGGTGGGGGGTGGGCCCCTGTCGGGGCCGTGGGGGTGCGGGGGTGTTTCGTAGTTGGGGCGTGGCTAGAGTCTGGGCTGTTGCTCCATGTCCCCTCCCTGATGGGAGGGGTGACGGGGTGTTGAGAGGGGTGGTGGGGCCCCTGTCGGGGCCTAGGGGGTGGGGTAGGGGGTGACCGTACCTGTACGGCGGTACCGGGGAGTGGGGACCGAGGGTGCCCGGGGGGTGGGTTCCCGGCGGGTTCCCGGGAGGGTTCCGTGCGGGTTCGAGGGTGGATTGCGGCGCCCTTCCGGGCGCAGCGGAACGGGGTTTATACGGGGCGCGCGAATTTAAATTGAATGGGAGTGCCGGCGCCTGAATTCAGGAGCGGCATTACGGCCGGAAAACCTGGGTTCTAATTCACGTGACCGAGGGGGAACGGGCCGAACCGAATTCCGAGACGTCCAACATTTGGCATGACGTCACACTTGTTGAATCTGACATGCAGTCAGAGACGAGTGACGTGAATCCGAGCCCCACCAGAAACACGGAAAAACGCTGAATTGAAAGAAAACAAACAAGGGAACCGAAAAGGGAAAGGGCCCCTTTCGGGGCCCTTTCCCAACCTCGCTCGTTACTTTCAGACCGTCAATTCAGGCTGCACCAACCCCGGTTGCATCGCGACGGAAAGGCCCGACGGGTAGACAGCAGTCCACGGGCCCGCCGTCGGCTTCGCACCGGCAGCCAGCTCGATGGTGAGCGCCTCGCTGCCGTCCGAGGGGACGACCGTGCGCCGAACCGCGTCACTCCGCTCACCGGGCAGCCACTTCGTGACAATGCCGGTCAGTACCTCGCCAGTCTCGGGGTGCTGCCACGTCACCCAGCTGCCGGGCGAGTAGCAACCGGTGGCAGGCTTCGGCGCGGTGCCCTGGCGCCGGTCCCGCCGCCACGCTTTACGCACCTTCTCCGGAGTGTCGCCGGACGCCCGAACGGTCCCGGAAACCCTCGGGATGCGCTTCTGAGCGTCTGCCAGGATCTCATCGCGCCTGCCGGGCAGACCGGCCGCGAACGCCTCCCGTACGGCCGCGTGATCGGTCCCGCTCACAGACACCAACACCGTCCACTCACCCTGCACACGGAACACCCGCGCCGACTCCTCCCACGACACCGGCTGGAAGGCCGCGCCCTTGGCGTCGATAGCTGCCAGAGCGTCCCGACGCATCTCGTCCACCACACGCTCGTACGCCTCCTTGCTGGCGGTCCGACGCGTCTCCGCTACCTCTGCGCGCCGCCAGCTCTCCACGGACGCGTACAGGTGCGCAACGTCGGCCGGAGGCTCAGCCGACGCGATCGCGGTCAGCAACGGACCGACCTCCCGGTTGACCCGGGACTCGGCCGCCCGCTCCCACGACTGGTCGGCTGCCGCGTAGACAGCCGCCCAACCCACAGGGCGGACAGTCTCCGGCCGGTCCGTGACGCTGCCGGACTCAGCGATACGGGCCGACAGGGTCAGGACGCTGACGGACTGGCTGACGGTCTCGGCGGTGCGGACGCTCATCACGGGGCCCTCTCTCGGGGTGGGTTCTCGGTGGGACGGGGGTGCCACTCCCCCGCCGCCGGGGGTCGGAGCAGCCGATCTGCTCCGACCCTGGGTTGATGCGGTGTCAGCCGAGGTCGGCGACCAGTGCGGTCGCGTTGTCCGCGCGGCTGGACGCGTGCTCGATAGCGGCGGCCGTGAGCGAGCGTGCAGCACGCTGCGGGCCGCCGGTCAGGTACTTGGCAACGTCCAGCCCCGCATCCTCAATCGGCTCGTACGCTCCGTCCGACAGGAGGAGCAGCCGCCCGCGCTGGGGTGCGGTGACGCTGCCGATGGCGGGGTCGGCCGTGCGGTCGCCGAGGTAGGACGTCACCCGGTTACGGGAGTACGGGCCGGGTTCGTGGCCCATGTCCAGCAGGACCTGGCGCATGTTGTGGTCCTTGGTGTAGCGGTGCAGGCCGTCGGGGGTGTCGATGTAGGCGCGCGAGTCGCCGCACCATGCGATTTCCAGCGGCTTGCCCGGGGCGGCAACTGCGACGACGGCGACAGCGGCAGGGATGAACTCGGCCTCCCAGGTGTCACGGCCCGGCTCGGCCGCCGCAGCGGCGTGCACGCTGCGGAGACCAGCCTCGGCGCCGGTAAGGGCGGCGGCGCGGGCAAGGCGGCGGGCGTAGGTGCGGGTCCAGTCACGTACGGCGTCGTTGCTGCCGATGCCGTCGAGGAGGGCGTAGGCGCGGGTCCCGGCGACGGTGAACGTCGCGGTCGCGTCGCACTGGTGGGAACGGCCGCCGATCAGCTGTGCAGAGGCGTGAGTACGCATGGGTGGGTTCCTCTCCCGGATGTGTTCTCGGTGCGGCGACGGGGGTGCCACTCCCCCGCCGCCCGGGGCCGGAGCAGCCAAGCCGCTCCGGCCGTCGGGGGTCTCAGAGATCGCCGAGGCTGGCGAGCAGCGCCAGGACCTTGTCCTTGCTGAGCGGCAGGGTGTCGCCCTCGGCGTCGGCGCCGCCGGTCAGCAGCACCGGCCCGTGATAGTCCTGCCAGGTGAAGCCGAAGCGGACCGCCAGGGCCGTCGCGATCTTGTTGACCGGGTGGTTGTAGAGCCCCTCGTCGTCCAGCCACATGTCGAGCTGGCTGGTGAGACCCACGACGTCCACGTTCTCGCAGCGGATCACGGAGCGCATGACGGTCAGTCGGGCCCCCGTGTCGGCGGGGAGGTTGACCGGGACGATGTCCGCTTCGGCGGTGATGAGCAGGGCGTCGGGCGTGCGGGTCATGAGTGACTCCGTTTCTCGCGAGTGTGTGTTTCGGGTGTTGGCCGACTGCCACCGCCGACCAACAAGACAACTATATCCCACACGAGTGACATTCGGGGGTGTGGCGCAGATCTTTCTTGCGCAACTTCCCAGGCCAGAAGGAGTTTTGGTGCCCGGGGGGCGGGGCACTGTGCGGGCCGTGTCGCCGCCCCATGGTGCGCAGCGCCGTGGGCCGAGGGGACCGGCAGCGCGAAGCGAGGGAGCGGGGCGCGCAGCGTCCCCGACGACCGGCTGCCGGGCCCCGGGTGCGTGAGAGCGCGCAGCGCTCGGACCGGGCCGCAGCGCAGCGGAGCGCCCGGCACGCAGCGAGGTGGGGTGGGGAGCGCAGCGGACCGCCCCACCGTGCGACGCGGGCGGCGCAGCGCCCCGCCCCCCGGAGAGGGCAAAGGCGCTGCGCCCTAGGGTGCCCGCGCTGTGCCGACTGCTGCGCCCCGTGGGTCAGTCCTGGCCGTACTGCGAGATGGTGAGCACCGGTTCGCCGTTGTCGCCGCCGGTGATCTCGGCAACGACGCATGTCTTCCTGGCGTCGCGGGAGCGGCCGTCGCGCGGAACGCGGTGCAGCTCCACCGGGAAGCGCAGGATCGCGAGGTTGCGTCGGCGGCGCAGGGCGACGCCGGTCATCCAGAGGACGTCCCACAGGCGGCCGGTCTCGTCCTGGACGGTCTGTCGGTCGGTGTCTTCGTCGCTCCATGCGACGTTGTCGGCCCAGGCCGAGGCGGTCAGCGCGACGGGGAGGGTGAGTCCGGCCTCTTGGGCGACGTCGGCGGGAACTTCCTTCAGGGAGCCGTCCTCGATGGCCATGGCACGGGTGTAGACGTCGATGGGCTCGCCGAAAATCTCGGTTAGGGATTCGGCCGGCTGGATCGGCTCGGGCGTCCAGCGCATGGCGTCGTTACTGAGTCTGTCAGGGTTGGCCGCGCCGTCCATCAAGGGCTTGTCGGTCATGGAGCTGCCTCTCTTGGGGTGTAGTCGGTGCGGCAGGGGTGCCACTCCCCTGCCGTCGGGCGGGGCGCAGCGCGTCGGCTGCGCCCCGGGGCGGTCAGTCCTGGACGAGGCGCAGGGCGCGGGCCTGGGCGGCGGGGTCGAGCGGCGGGGTGCACCACTGGATGCTGTCGAGGACGATCAGGTCGGTGACGTCGTCGAAGCCGTGGGGGGCGCTGGCGAGCATGCGGACGTAGAAGGAGAATGCGAGCGCGTCGAGTTCCTGGGCCGGGCCGGTTGCGGGCAGTGGCGGGTTCGTGCGCAGGGCCGCGATGTAGGCCAGGGCGAGCAGGCCGAAGATGTCGGCTTCGATGATCTCTTCGATCTTCCGGCCCGTGCGCTGCGTGAGCGGCACCATGCGTGCCAGCAGGAAGCCCATGGCGTCTTCCATCTCGGCCTCGGTGAACGGCATTTCCGGCTCGGGTGCGGGAGCCGGGGCGGGGGCGGCGGAGAGGTGGCGGCGAGCGTTCGCGTCGGTCATGGGTTCTCCCTCAGTTCGGAGCGTGTGTTTCCGGCTTCCGGTCGACTGCCACCGCCGATCGGCATGCTCCAATTATGCATTCCCAAAGAATGCATTTCAAGAGTTCTGGATCAATATCGCGCCGGTAATTCCCGTAATGCGAAGGGGATTTGGGGCCGGGGGCGCAGCTGGGTGGCTGCGCCCCCGGGACGGTCCGGTCAGGTCCAGTCGGGGTCGGTGCGAATGTGCTCGTACGCCATGGCGGCGGCCGTATCGGCGTCGGGTGCATCGAAGTCCCCGGCCCAGCGCGTGAACTCCTCCTCGCTGGTCGCGAGGATCACGACGTCGTCGGCGACCGGGCCTGGCAGGACTGCGGCGACGAGGAGTTCGGACATGTCGACGTCCAGGCGCAGCCCGACGACGGTGAATGTCTGAAGCATCGCGGCGGCGGTCATGCGATCAGCTCGAACGTCGGGCCTTCGACGGCTTCGCTGCTGAGATCCCCGACGAATACGCCGACGACGTAGGCGCCATAGTCGCCGCCCCAGAGGGTTTCCGGGGTCTCGCCGTCCTCGCCGTCGGCGCGATGCGGGAAGTGTTCCAGGATGGATACCGCGGCATTCGCCTTGGCTTCTTCGTAGGTATCTCCCTCGGCGACTACGGCGAATGCTGAGGCAAGATCCGGGACGGTGTACCAGTCGCCGATGATCGTGAATTTCATGAGTTTCCTCCCGGGAAAAGTCGGGTGACTCCGGGGCCCGGAATTCCGCCGGGCCCCGGTAGTGACCTCGTGTCAGTGACGGCGGGCGCGGGGAAGCTGTGCGCGCCGCTGGAGGTAGCGGTCCAGGAGCGCGAGTGCCTGGTCCTCCGTCAGCCCGCGGGGTGCGCCTTCGGCGTCTGTGGAGCCGGTGAACACGACGTCGCCGTAGTACGGGTGAACTCGCTCCTGGTAGGCGAGGAGGAGGCCGACGGCGGGGGCGTTCATCTGCACGCGAAACGCGGTGGCGTCGTCGTCGACCCACATGGTCAGCTGCGTGGTGATGTCGACCGGTCGCACGGCGTCGGCGCGCAGCGCGGCGTGCGGGGTGGCGACGGTGTCCCAGTGCAGGAGGCGGAACCTGCCGGTGGGCTGGACCAGGAACGCGAAGGCCTGGGTGTCTGGAGCGGCAACGGGCATAGCTGTCCCCTATGAATTGGTGTGTGCTTTCGGTGTTGGTCGACTGCCACCGCCGACCAACAAGACAACTATATCCAATCTTGGTCACGAATGATGGCGTTGCGGGGATCTTTTTTGAGGTGATTTCCGAGGTCAGAGGCAGTTTCAGTACTCCGGGGCGGGGCGCTGTGCGGGCCGTGTCGCCACCCCCAGGCGCGTAGAGCCTGGGGGAAGGGATGGGGCAGCGCGAAGCGAGGGCGCCGGGCGCGGAGCGGCCGGTGACCGACTGGCCCGTCCCGCGGCGCGTGAGAGCGCGGAGCGCTCGGTCCGGGCGGCGCGAAGCGGCCGCCCGGCACGCGGTGCGGTGGTACGGGGAAGCGCAGCGGACCCGTACCACCGCACGGCACGGACGGCGCAGCGCCCCGCCCCGGAGCAAAGGCTGCAACGCTGCGCCCTCGCAGTGCCGCGCCCTGCCCGCCGCGCTACGCCCAATTGTCGTTCGGGCTGGGAGAGGTGGGCCGCCGTATCGCCTCTGGCGGCCCGGAGGGCCCGTGCTGCGCCCCCTTTGGGGCACAGGTGCGCCCCGGGGCGGCTCAGGGCTGCCCCGGGGCGCTTGGAGGGTGTCTGCCGTCAGGCGGCGAGGGTGACCTGGGGGCTGCCGTTGCCGGATGGGTCCTGGTATTCGGGGTCCAGGTCCACGGTGACCGTCTCGGTGTCGCTCTCGACGGTGAACACGGTGGCCCAGGATGCGGGGTTGCGGTGAATGGCGAGCGCTTGGCGCGCGGCAGCGACGGGGTTGGAGGCGTCCAGGCTGATCGTCCAGGTGACCTGATATTCGGGCACGGCATCTTCCTTCGGTGTCGCGGGTGGCCGCCGGCCGCTGTCGAGCCAGCGGCCGGCGGGGTAGGTGGGATGTTCAGGCCGCGAGGACGACTTCGGCGGTGTCCAGGCTGCGCTCGTTGACGCTGAGGTAGCCGTTCGCGCCGGAAGGGTCGAGGGAGTCAAGCCAGAGTTCTTCGTCGTCGGCCAGGTACTCGTGCAGCGCGTCGGCGTCGCCGGCTACGCCGGCAGGGATCTGGACCTCGGTCTCGAATTCGTAGGTGACCTGTTCGGTGACGGCCAGCGAGACGGTCACCGTGACCTCTTCGTCGTCCTCGCCCGTATGCTTCGCCTGTTCGGGCTCCGGCCGGCGGACGTTGACCATGCTGGCGGTGGGGAGCAGGAACGGTCCGGGCCCGCTGGGTGCCGCGTCGATGTGCAGGCTGGTGGCGCCGGTGTCGGGGTCATGGCTGATGTCCAGGACGCTGAGGAGTGCGGCGCCGCCGAGGACGGGGATCTGGTCGCCCGGCCGAAGGTCGGCCACGCTGGCGCAGGGTTCGCCGGCGACGGAGTAGTCGAGGTTGTTGGTGCCGTGTTGCATCGCGGTGCCTTTCAGTGTGGTGTGGTCGACGGCCGGCAGGCGCTGCCGGGCAGCCGTCTGGCGTCTTTGGTCGGGCGGCGGGGGCTCAGGTGCGGCCGTTGGGCCTGGGAGCGCTGTACGGCCGCAGAATCGCGTCACCGCCCCAGTCCCACATCTCCGGCTCGGCCTGGTCGCACAGCAGCAGGCAGAGCAAGCCGTCGTCGTCGCCGGCGTCGTCCTCGTTGTAGGCCGACTCCGGCAGGATGTCGAAGCATCCACCGACGCCCTCCATGCGGCGGGCCAGGTGCAGCAGGTGCATCGGTCGGTGCGGGTCCAGCTCTCCCCACGCCTGGCGCAGTTCGGTGTCGGCGAGAGTGGCCGAGCCCAGAGGGCCTTCGAAGTCGCACACAATGCCGCCGGCGGCGTCCCGGATGCTGTGGAGCCACAGGACGTCGTCCTCGTCGTGGTGCATCACCAGGTAGGCAGCGCTCGGGTGCATCGCGGTGAGGGTGTCGGCGATCGTGCGAGCCAGGCCGCGCGCCTGGTCGAGGGCAACTTCCTCAGCGGTCGTGAAGTGGTCAACGGTGGTGCGCATGGGCATCTCCTCGGCGAGGGCCCGCCCGGGACCGGCCCGGGCGGGCGCGGGGTGTCAGTGGGCGGCGGGCAGGAGTTGGTTGCCGGTGCGTTGCCAGTAGCCGGGCGGCGCGTGCTCAGCGCGGGTCGGGTAGGACGAGCCGCTGGCGGTCATACGGAAGTCGTCCTCGCACTGGAAATACTGCACGCCGGGGAACATCTGGGCGGTCTTGGAGTCCGCCGGGAAGTCGACGAGGCCCATGAAGCGGTGTGCGCCGCCGCTGGTCCACAACGTGTCGCCGGGGGCGTAGTCGTCCGGACGGACGAGCACGGTGTCCCCGGGCCGGAACTTGCGCCACAGCCGGACACCAAGGCCGTTGCACACTGCGGCCAGTTCCTCGTACAGGGCGCAGTAGGTCTCGTCATCCATGCCGGGGGCGTCGTCCGCCTCGCCGCTTTCGCCGGTGAAGTGGACGACGCCGTTGATGTGGGCGCCCTCGTGGCCGAGACGGGAGGCGAGGGCGGTCGCGACGTCGTTGGAGGCGTCCGGGCTGTCGGGGCGGTAGTGCATCTCCAGTCCGGCGGTGAGCTGGAGCGTCATGTACGGCATGGTGCCGGGAAGGGCTTCAGTGAGGCTGAGAAGGTCGGTTGGCTTTCGGACGGACTCGTCCATGAGCCGGTCGGGGTACAGGGTGCTGAAGGAGCTGGATTCGTTCGGGTTGTCGGGATCGAACGGCACGGAGTTCTCCCTTGAATCGGGGCGTGTGCTTTCGGTGTTGGCGACTGCCACCGCCGACCAACAAGACAACTATATCCCATTAGGGGTCCGATATTGAATAGGGCGGGCGCCTCTCCTGGATCAATTCCCGCAGCTCACAGGCCATTTGTCCTCGCCGGGACGGGGACGCGCAGAAAGGTGAAAGGCCCCCGCCGGCGGCGGGGGCCTTTGTCGGAATACGGCTACCAGCCGTCGTGGCAGCCGGGGAGATAGTCCTCGGAATACGGGTCCTCGTACGAGGGGTGCGGACCTCGCAGAGGCGGGCGCTCCGGCTCTGCGGTCAAGCAGGCGCAGGGGGTCTGGGTGCTCTCGTGCGGCCAGTAGCCCAGGACTTGGTACCTGGGGCACTTCAGCCGCTGGAGGACGGTCCAGGAGGCAGCGTCGTCGTCCCGGCCGCTCACTGGCCGGCTGCCAGCTGCCGCTCGCGGCCGGTCAGCCAGGCGGGGTGCTGGCAGTACGCAGCGAGGGCGCGCTCGAGGTCCAGGCACACCTCGCCGGGCTCGCCGGCGACTTCCGGATCCGTCACGTAGTCGGCCGGGGGCCGCCAGCCGCGGCCGGTCTCCTCCGTGCCGGGCAGCGGCCGGTCGGTGCGCGGCGCCGGCACCAGGGTGCGGTCCGCGGCGACGGCGGCCGCGACGTCCTCGGGCAGCTCCATCAGCGAGCGCGGCAGCTCGCTGACGCATGAGCCGAGGGACTCGCCCGGGCCGGGCTCCAGGAAGGTGAACCAGCCGCGGTCGTCGATCCATGCCAGAACCCAGCGGCGGGTGTCGTCCTCGTCGTCCGGGACGTCGTCGGGACGGGCCGCCAAGGTGACGTGCATGCGCCGGTCCTCGTCGGTGTAGAGGTCGAAATCGGCGATGCAGGCGCCGGCAGCCTCCAACACGGCCACGACGGCCAACAGGTACGGCAGGTGCGTGTCGAAGATGCCCGGCCCATTAGCGCCGAAGGGCCTGCAGTCGGTGCCGGCCCAGACGGCGTCGGCCTGGTCCTCGAGCTGCCCCTGCTCGTCGCGGACGAGCTCGAGCGGCCCGGCACCGGTCGCGAAGAGGCGGCCGACATCCTGACTGGGCGACGGAGTCCAGCCGTCCAGGCACCGCCCCAGATCGCCATCGAAGACGGTGTGGTCGCGGCCCTCGACCGTCAGGACATGACGGCCGGGCCGCTCGCCCGGGCGCAGCGTGGCGGTGATGGTGCGCCGCACGTCGGTCTGCTCCCGGGCCAGGTTGAGGGCGGCGTGGTAGCCGATGCCCCGTTCGGTCTGCAGCGCTCGAGCTCGCTTCTGCAGGGCGGTGCGCTTGGTCACGATCGTCTCCCGACCGGCCGGCCCCCACGCCACCCGCCGAGAGGGGTGGATCGTTCAGCGTCTTTGTGCTCGTGTGCCGGATCCCGCGGGACCTTCTCCCAGCGACTGGCGGCGTGGGCGCCGGTCGGGCGGATGGGCGGTCGGCTCGCCCTGGTCAGCAGCCTAGCGGCCGGCGGATGGGCGGGCGGGCGAACTCGAGCCGTCGGCGAACTCTTGCGCCAGGAGCAGCGGTTGCTCGGCAGCGGCGATGCGGGACAGCCGGTGACGCTGCTGGCCGATGCCGCGGCAGCCGGCCAGAGGGCGCAGGACGTCCGGCCGGACGGCGGCGACGGCTTCGACGTAGGCGCGGCCGCCGAGGGCAATCAGCTGTCGGGCGTGGTGGAGGCCGAGAAGTTCAGCCTGGGCGCGCAACTGGTCGGGCTGGACGCTGCCGGGCTCGCCCATGCGCAGCTCGTACGGGGCCAGGGACTCATCGAGCATCACGAAGCCATGGGCCGCCGAGAGGACCAGGACGGTGCCGGTGCCGCTGGCGATGGCGTGGGCGGCCCGGCGGCACAGCCGGTGGAACGATCCGACGTAGAGGTCCGCGGCCGGGACGGGCGCGGTGGTGGAGAGCTTGGCTGCGCTGCACGGCACGACGACGACCGGGCAGCTGGGATTGATGGTCAAGGCGTCCCTCTCGGGATGGACCGTGCCCGCCGCCCGGATGCGGCGGGCACGGTCGGTTTCAGGCGGCCAGGGCGAAGTCGTCGGTGCGGTCGCGGCCGCAGTGCGTGCAGGGGGTGATGTGGTGGTCGATCCACCGGCCGCAGGCGCATTCCCAGGTCGCGATGGACCAGGTCCACTCCCACCCGCCGATGCCGTACAGGCGGTCTGTGGTGGGCGTGATGATGCTGGTGATCTCGGCGGGGCCCTCTTCGATGTACTGCCACCGGATATGGAGGACGACCGCGACGGGCGCGCCTTCGGTGTCGGTTCCGCCGTCGATGACGTGGACGGTGTCGGCGCAGTCGTGGCCGTATTCGGTGGCCATGGTCTGGGTGTCGGTGGCGAGTTGCCGAACGGTGTCGAGCGTGAAGAGAGGGGAGACGAAGCCGTTCCAGCGGTTGGAGGGGTTGAGGACGGCCTCGTAGCTTCGGGGTCCGTCGAGGGTGACGCGGGTGCGGATGAGTCCTGGGTGCGTGGTCGGTGATCCGGTCATGACTCTCCTGGGTGTGTTCTCGATTGGGTTGGCCGACTGCCACGATCGACCAATACAACTATACCCTACACTTCACACGTCAGGAGTGTCGCCCCCTCGTTGAGCAGCGGCTTGTCCCGGGCCCGCGGAACGGGCCCGGGACGGAATCAGGCAGCCAGGGCGAGTCGTTCGAGGTAGGCGGCGGCCGCCGCCTCGCCGAGCTGGTCACGGATCGCGTCGCCGCGGCTCCAGGACAGCGGGCCTTCGGCGGCCTCGATCCGGGCGGCTTCGGCAACGACGTCGGCGAGGCTGTACTGCTCCTTGAAACGGTGACCGATCCGGGCTTCCAGTTCGGTGTACTGCTCCGGCAGCGGCAGGCCCAGCGCCCAGCACAGCCGGACAGCGCGCACCAGCACGCTGAATCCGGCGAGCACGCAGAACACGCAGCTCAGGCGCGGCATCAGGGCGTCGTAGGCCGGGTGGTACTCCAGGCCTTCGGCTGCGATCTCCTGCCAGATCTCGGTGTCGGACAGAGCGAAGATCGGGTGCCAGGTCAGTACGAGCCGCTTGCCGTTGCTGGTCCGGGCGTCGATGGACAGCGGCAGTTTCCTGCTGCGCGCGGGGGATTCGGCGGCCCGGATGCCGAGGCAGTTGATGATGAGCGCCTGGCGGTCCAGACCGAGGGCGGTGACGATCGCGGTCAGCAGCACGTTGGCCTTGTCTCGCTTCAGCGTCGAGGTGCAGAGCCGGCGGGTGGCGTCGGGGAACATGCCGCGCTTCTCGACCAGGCCGAGCAGGCCACCTTCGGAGTCGATGGCGACGAAGCGCAGTCCGTACCGCTCGGCCTGGCGCTGGGCGAGCTCGCGCACGCCGGGCCACTCGGAGGTGTCGCCCAGGTCGCAGTGCACCACGACGACCTTGTCCGTGCAGCCGGCCCGGGCCGCCCAGGTCGCGAGCCGGTGGAGCATCACAAGCGAGTCCTTACCGGCGCTGGACTGAATGACCAGGGCGTCGGCGGCTTGGATCATCTCCGGCGGCATGGCGGCCAGTTCGTCCAGGATGCCGGCCGCGACGTCCGAGCGGCGCTTGCCGCCCGTGGCGCGGCCGCGGGCGTGCGGGGCGTACAGGGCGGCGAGTTCACGGTTGGCGGTACGGGCGGCGGCGAACGTGCGGCGCAGCTTGGTCTGGGCGGCCTGCTTGCGGCGGCCGCAGTCGGCGTGGGTCTGCTGCGCCTCCTCCAGCGCGTCGGCGGCGGCCCGGGTGGCCCGGGTGCAGGCGCGGCCGGCTGCGGTGTGTGCGGCGTCGGCCTGGTCGGCGCGCCGGATGGCTTCCAGCAGCTGCAGGCGGGTGGTGATGTCCATGGGCGTCCTCATGGTCCGGGGTGGGATTCTCGGTGCCTGGCGGCTGCCACTGCCGCCAGGCCTGGGATGGTGCGAAGTCAGTGCGAGGTACGGAAGCGCTCCGGGTGCGGCGGGACGTCGCCGAGGTAGCGGGCGAGCCATGCGGTCACCTCGCGGGCGCACAGGGCCGCGTCGGCGGCGGCGTCCAGCGGTGCCCGCGATCCGTCGAAGATGGTGGCGACGTAGTCGCCCTCGGCTCCGTGCAGGTGCGCGGACCAGGGCTCGCGGTGTTCGGTGGCAGGCCGGTCGGCCTGCTCGCCGGCGTACATCAGGACGTGCGGGACGTTGTAGGCGGCGCTCTCGTCGTCCGGGGCGGCCGGGTCGACGGCCATGATCAGGTACGTGATCCCCCTGTCGCCTCCGAGGAAGGCGTGGCGGCCGAGTGCGGCCAGCTCGGTGCGCAGCAGGTCGCCTTCGGTGGGCAGGGCGGCGGTTCGCTTCATCTTGATTCTTCCGTCTCTGGTTTCAGGAAATGGGTGAGGGCGGCTCGTATGGCACCGCAGCGACGAATTCCCCGGGGCGCGGCCAGTTGGCAGCGCCCCGGGGAGGGGGGTCAGAACGGGTTCCCGTCCATGCCGATACCGATGACGCCCGCCCGCCCGAGGAGCGATGCCTCGGTCTCGTCGTGGGCGTAGTCCCAGCCCTGGGCGTGACGCGTCTCCGCGTCGGTGTGGGAGTGCCCGTGGTCGCAGTGGAATCCGGTCTCGGTGAAGTGCAGGGTCGCTCCGCACTCACGGACGGCGGGCCCGTCCTCGTCGTGGGCGTCCAGGAGCCAGCCGCAGCGTGCGTCTTCGCCGTCGGATGCCTCAGCCATGTTGTTTCTCCTCGCGACAAGGCCGTCGGGCTGGAGGCCCGGCGGCGGGTGGGTGCGAATCCGGTTGCCGGGCGGCTGCCACCACCGACCAACGAGACAACAATACCATAGATTCATCACGACGACGAGAAGGCCCGCCACCGGGCGGCGTTGCCCACCGGGCGCGACAGTCAGCCGGCCAGGGCGTAGTTCGGGCGGGCCAGGGCGGCGAGGCGCTCGCCCGCGTCCGGCATGAGGGCGGCGCCCCATTCGCCGGTGGAGATGAACTGGCGGCCGATGTATTCGGTGTAGGCGGGCGGGATGGCCTCGGTCAGCTCCTCATGGACGTCGGTCCACGTGATGTCCATGGCGGCCTGCATCTCGGCGACGGTGCCCTTGCCGCCGCCCTTGCCGTACGCGGCGATGTACGGGCCGTCCCGGTAGACGCCGTGGCGCCAGCCTCGCACCGGCCCGCGGTGCTTGATGTGGGCAAGCTGGATGGGCTCACCGCCCCACCAGTGGATTTCGAAGTGGCGGTGGCGGATGACATCCAGTCCGAACATCTCGCCGCACAGGGTGAGGTCCTTGCGGATGTCGGCGCCGGAGACGTTCTCGATCACCCACGGGACGCCGTACCACTGGCACAGCTCGCGCATCTGCGGGATGAGGTCGACGTAGCGGCGGCCGCGGTTGGTCCCCTTGGTCAGGGCAGTGTGGGCCTGGCACGGCGGGGAGGCGTGGACCAACGAGAATTCCTGGCACATCTCGCGCATGGCGTCCAGGGCGTCGCCCTCGATGAAGCGGAAGGGGTAGCGCGGGCGGGGTGTGATGTCGACGCCGACGACGTCGAAGCCGGCGCGCCAATAGCCCATCCCGGCACCGCCAGAGCAGCAGAACAGATCGAGGACGCGAGGGCGGCGGCGGAGCGCCGCGCCAGGGACAGCGTGCATGGTTCCCCCGGAAGTGAGGTGTGTCTCGGCGGTGTTGACCGGCTGCCACCACCGATCAACAACAAAACAATACCATACACACATCACGCAGCGGTCGCCAGATTCCCGCCCCGACGTGACCTCGGTGGCCGCACCTGCCAGCGCCCCGGCGGCGGGAGGGTGCACACCGCCGGAGCGCCGCTCAGCCGTTCACGGGCAGGCCGTGGAGTTGGTACGGGTCCAACTCCCAGGACGGCAGATCCTCTTCGCTCTCGTCGTCGTACGGCAGGACCTGCACCCGTATGCGCTCCGGCCGGAGCGAAGGGAACTCCTCGTCGGACTGGAGGACGTAGCTGACGGCGATACCCAGCCGCCTCATCGTCGCGTTTTCGAGGGCGCCGTTGAGGAGATCGGCGACCTGCTGGCGACTGACACTGGCGAGGCTGACGGAGACCCCGACCAGACAGTCCGTGCAGCCGCAGTCGATGGGGTCAACGCGATACGGGTCAGACATGATCCGGGCCCTTCGATCGGCACTATGGCGGAGGTGGGAGGAAGGCGGCGGAATCGCACCGCCCAATAAGACAACTATATCATGCATTCATCACGCGGCGGTCGGTAGTCCGGCCTGATAGGGAAGGCCGGGCCGGACGGTGCGGCCGCGCCGGGCCAGGAGGGAAGGCCGGCGGGTCGAGTCGGCGCGCGAAGTGGATCACCGCGACTTCCAGCAACTGCAGCTCGGCCCGGGAACCGCGGAGAGCTGTGGGCACGGAGCGGGCCGGCTGGCGCGTCAGGCGTAGGAGCGGTGGGCCTTGAGCACGCGCCCGACATACGGCACGGCTGCGTCGGGGTGCTTCTCGGTGACGTGCTCCAACGCTTCGTCCCTGGCTTCGGCGGCGGACTTGGCAAGGCCGAATCCCCGGCAGTCGTACGCCATCCGGGTGCGCCCATCGTCGCCCGGCACCAGGACGTGCACCGCGCATCCCCAGCCGTACGGGTAGGCCCGGTTGAATTCGTGCCGGTAGGCCATGGCGACGGGGCCGGGCGCCCCGGGCTGCACCAGCAGCGCGTCGTAGAGAGTGACCGTCGTGAAGTGGAGCATGTACGGGGTGACCAGCTGCCACGACAGGTCCAGTGCGGGCCACTGGTCGTCGGGCAGAGGCGTCTCTCCGGTGAGGGCGTCGACGGCGGGGAACTCCGGCCAGTCGGCGGGCGCACCCTTCGGGCGGGTCAGGGTCTTGGGCAGTGTCTTGGGCATGGCTACGGGGCCTTTCTGCGGGGAAGGGGCCGGGAAGCAGCGGGGCGCGCCCCCCGGGGCGCACCCCGGTCGGGAGACCGGGGTGCGCGGGGTCGGTGGTGCTTGCACCACTCGGCAGCGGCGCGGCCGGTGTTGATCAGGTAAGCGATCCGGTGGGCTGCGGGCTGCCGCCATGGTTCGTGATGACGTTCTTCACGTCGTCGGTGAGCGCGGTCGCCGACAGGCCGTCGTCGCTGGGCTCCACCAGGTCACCGGCGAGGGTGATGTACGGGTATTCAGCGCCCGTGTGTTCGGTGTAGGGGTCGAACAGCGGACCGGCTGCGTCGTCGTCCAGGGGGGCGCCGTCCGCGATGCGCCACGCCCATCCGTAGGAGTGGTCTCCGTTGATATCAGCGAGGACGGCCACGGTGATGATGGCGTCACGGTCGTACGCCACGGCGCGGGTGAGCGACGTGAGCAGGGTGGCGACCTCGGCCGCGTCGAACCGCATCTCGTAGTCGTCCGTGAGCGCGCCGGTGACTGCCTGGCGCGAGCGGTTGCCCTCGTGGAGGGCGATCGTCATGCGCGGGTCGTCCTCGAACACGATGTTGAAAACAGCGGCGAACAGGGAGGCGGCGCGGGCTTCGGGCGTGGCGGTGGTCATCACGGTGCCTTTCGCGGGTCAAGGGGTGGGCGCGGCGAGGTGCCGCGCCGGACGGTGTGCCAGCCGGACCCAGCAGACAGGGGTGCGCGGGGTCGGGGTCGGCTGTCCGGCCCGGAGGGGAAAGCCGGGCCGACGGTGCGGGCAGAGGGTCAGGAGGGCAGGTCGGCGAGGTCGAGTCGGCGTGCGGAGTGGATCACGGTGACTTCCAGCAACCGCAGCTTGGCCAGGTCCACGTGGGGAGTTGTGGGCAGCGGGCACCCCTGTCCATCGGTGAGCCACTTGTAGTAGCGGCGGACGTGTTCCGGGGTGGGGAGCACCGCGGGACCGCTCGTGAAGCGGTAGTGCCGACCGGCCTGATGGGCACCGGCGGGCAGCTCAGGCAGCTCAGGCAGCTCGGCCGACCGGCCGGGAGCGGGGAGGTCACCGAAGGCGATGAAGCGCTCCGTGATGTCGATGGCGAGTTCGGCGAGCTCCACTCGCCGCACGAAGCGCTTGCCGCTCCAGTGCTCGTGCCAGTACCGGGCGGTGTCGGCCGACTGCATGGAGCCGGTGGCGCACACCTGGCGCTCGTGGTCGTCGTAGGCGGTGACGGTCCAGGACACGGCCCGTGCGGTGCGCTCAAAGCGATTGGCGTTCCACTGAAGGGTGTGGGACATGGATCCTCATTCTCAGTGCGTGTGATCGGTGGGGCGGCTGCCACTGCCGCCGTGCTGACTTGCGGGTCTGCCGGGGGCGGGTGGCGCCCGCCCCCGGCGGCCGGGCCCCTACCGGGCGGCGCGACGCGCCTGGCGGAGGCGGAGTCCCCAGCGCTGGAGCCGGTACCGCACGGCCGCACTTCCCGGGAACTCCCCCAGGCCCTGGTAGACGTTGATGACGGTGCGCTCGGACATGTCCTCGATCGCCCCGATAACGGTGGCCTCGTCGGGGAAGGCGAAGCCGACGGTGCGCGGCTCGAACGAGGCGGGGCCGAGTGTGTAGAAGTACACGCGGTACCCGCCCTTGGCGTCGTTCTCGTTGAACAGGCCGAGCACGACGGCCTTGCGCAGTCCGGTGTTCTTGCCGTTGACGTAGCGCGGGGCGCGCACGACCGTGCCCGCCGCCAGGACGTTCTGCTTGGTGGTGGCGGTGACGGTCATGGTGACTCCTGGGGAGTGAGGGGGAGTTGTTGGCGGGACGCCCCCGCCAACAAGACAACCATATCCCACACTCGTCACATACCCAAGGGCATCATGCGATCAGTACGACGTCCCCGACCGACCGTGCGCGGCGCACTGGGGCGGGACCGCCGGTTGACCTGGTGCGGCGCACCGGCTGAGGCAGTTCACGCAGCGGCGGGAAAACAGGCCTGCCGCCGGTGTGCTCGGTCCACTTCTTCTCAAAGCCGGGCCGCTGCTTGTCAGCGACTCCGGCGGGTGCGGCGACGATGAACGCCTCGGTGCGGGGCAGGCCTTCGGCGTCAGGGAGGTAGTGGGCGCGCCGGATCCCGGAGGTGGTTCCGGTGACCAGGCGGACCCTTTTCGGGAAGTAGTCGGCGAAGGTGCCGACGACGAGTTCGGCCCGTTTGCGGGGGCCTTCCAAGACGGTGCGGACCGAGCGCCAGGTCTGCCCCTTCTGCTGCTTGCCGCGACAGCGTGGGTCCGTGCCCAGGCAGTTCGGCTCCGCGTCGGCCGGAGCACCGTCCTGGCTGATGACCGCATGGAGGCGGTGACAGCGCGGTGTGCGCTGCCAGCTGCACCACCATTGCGGCTCGTCGCACTTCTTGCCGTGCCAGCGGCGGCAGTCCTTGGTGCGGCCGACGAAGGTGATGCGGCGCACCTCGTAGACAGCGTAGGCACTCTGGTCCAGGCCAGTCTGAAAAGCCTTCAGGACTGCACGGTTGCGGCCGTCCTCGGTGAGGCGGCCGTAGAGCGATCCCGCCGGCCCGTAGAGGGACATCTGCTCATTGAGCGCCATGGAAACGTACTCCAGGCGCAGCACGTCGGCGGCGACGTGGGGATGGGCGCGCAGCCGTTCCTCGTGGCGGTCGCGAGAGGCGCAGACGCCGGAGAACGGGCACATGGCGCAGTACGACTTCTTGATCGGCTCACCGAGGCTGTTGAGCACGTAGGCCTCTACGGCGGCCCTGTCCATGCGCGCCAGAATGAGGGGATAGTGCGGCTCACAGATGGTGCGCCCGGCCTCGGTGTTGAGGCGGCGCTGGATGGTGCTGTCCTTCTCCGCGCGGCCGAGCTCATCGGCGTGATACCCGATCACTCGACGGAAGGAGCGGTCGCCGAACTCGGCGGCGGCCCAGTTGTCGAGCACCCAGCCCTTAAAACGGATGGAGCAGCGACGCTGACCGTTCGCGAGCTGCGGCACGGTGCCCGCTGCGCGCAGCTCGTCGGACAGGCGCCAGGGGCCGGCCGCGTGGATACGTCGCGGGGCGCGTGAGTCGTCCAGAACCAGGACGCCATCGGTGTCGCTCTTTCCCGCCCGGCAGATCTGGACCAGGCGCACCGATCGGGCCCGCAGAAGCGGCAGGACCAGGCGGTTGACGTAGTCGAGGGAGTCGACGAACTCGTCCCCGGTGATGGCATGGACGACGACCAGGTCCGACAGGTCCAGTTCCAGGCCGTGCGCGGCCGGTTCAGCAAGGAACATCAGCAGAATGGCAGTGCTGTCGGCGCCCAGTCCGTAGGACAGGACGGTGGGGCGCTTGCGGTGGAACGTGGCAGGTGTCGCGGGAGCGGTGCGGGCGGTGGCGGGCTGGGACGCCGGGGCATGGACGGACATGCGAGCAACTCCGAGGACGTTTAGGGAACGGCGGCGCGGGAGGTTTGCGCCGCGCCGCCGCGCAGTTCTGACGGGGTGGGCCGGGGCGGGGGCCCGCCCGGTGAGGGGCGGGCCCACGCGGCCTACGCGGCCAGAACCAGCGCCATCAGGTCCGGGTAATCGCGGTCCATCTCCAGGGAGACCAGCTCGTCCGCAGTCTCCGCAGCGTGGGTGAAGCGGACCTCGCCCGCCGGAGCGTCCAGGGCGAAGCGCATCCGGTGGATCGTGTAGGTGACGACCTGCTCGGGGTGGAAGGTGCGCATCTCGCCGCGCATGCGGCACATGGCGCGGATGATGATGCGGCCCTTGCCGGTGGTGAGGATGTCGTGGATCTCGATGGTGCGCACCGACTCTTCGCCATCGCCGTCGACGTAGGTGACGGTCGCGGCCCACTTACCGTCCATCGCGCGGATCAGGTCGGCCAGCGTGCGGGTGGAGGTCTGGCGGGCGGTGCGGTTCATCGCGTTGAACTTGAACTTCTTGATCATCGAGATCTCCCAGCGACGTGATGTGTCTTCGGTGTTGGCCGACTGCCACCGCCGACCAACTGAGATAACTATATCTCACACACGTCCCACCGGGAAGCAGAGAGGTGCTTCTGTTTCGACTTTTTCTCGGAAACCTCGGACCGGCACGCGCGGACGGGGGTGCCCTCCACGCCGAGGGGCGACACCCAAAGACGCCGGCACCCTCCGTTGACGACGTGACGTATAGTGGATATAGTTGTCTCAGTTGTTCGGCAGTGGCAGCCGCACGACGACCGAGAAACACGCACCGCGATAAATCAACAGTGGACAGGAGCCCCCGAGATGGCCCGTACTTTTCACGACCGCCCCGCACGCCTGCAGTACCAGGAGCGGCCCTGGCTGAGCCCGTTCCTTAAGGACGGCAGTCGGACCTGGCTTCAGCGGGCCGCCCACAAGCGGGACCGTGCAGCACTCAAGGAGGCGCTGCGCACCCGCAGCGAGCCGCCCCGCACCCAGCGCCGCCGCGTCGACCGCGACGCGCACTGAGCAGTAAGCCCACAAGCGGCCCCGCCCATCGGCGGGGCCGCTTCGCGTTGCGGGGGGCGCCGCCGCACATGCACACCCGGAAACCTCTCCACGTTGACGTCGTGATGCGTGTGGGATATTGTTGTCCCAGTCGCAAGGCGGTGGCAGCCAGGCGATGACCGGAAACACCGCATCGACCAAGGAGAAGCAACGATGAGCACCACGACTCTCTGCTGGAACGCCCCTTGGACCGCCGTCTCCAGCGGTCTCTGCTCCGCCCTCATCACGGCGGGCGCAACCGAGGGGGCCTCTTCCCGCCCCGCTTCCCTGTACGACCTGATGTGCAACCTGGACGACGCCGCCACCATGCGCGCGGTCCGCGCCCGGACGTCCGACCCGGTCACCGTGAGCGCGCTGGACAGCGAACTCGTCGACCTCGACCGCGAGCACACCACCATCCGCCTTGCTCTGCTGAGCCGGTTCGAGGGCGTGGACCACGACCACATCTGACCCGCACAGCGAAGCGGCCCCGCCTAATGGCGGGGCCGTTTCGTTCTGCCGGGCCTGGTGCAGTCGCCCGGCCGAGGCGGACCGCAAAAGAAGCCTCGCCGACGGGGGGCGGCGAGGCTGCAGTCAGTGTGGCAGGACCAGGCCGCCGTTGTGCCCGATTCGCCGCGCGGAGCGGAGCGGAGGCGGATCGGCGGCGAAGCTCGCCAGTCGGCGGCCGGACGTCGCCAGGGGCGCGCCGGGCGCGCGACTGGCGGAGGCAACGGCCGGCCGACACGGACGGGGCTCGCCGAGCAGTGAGGAAGGGCCGGCAGCGCGAGCAGGCCGCGCCGGGCCGTCAGACAACAAAGCCTCTTCCTCCGACTAACGCGGAGAAAGAGGTGTCGGCGTAGGAAATGGGCTTGCCCATGGGGGCTGACCAGGCGAAACGCTCAAGATCACAAAAGGGGGGTTCACACCTCCGGTAGTACCTCCGGTGCAACTTTGGGTCCCCCTGTGCAGACAACTGTGCAGACAACTGTGGGTGCAACCCTCATCCGGGGTGCGCCGCAGCAGGCTTGCCCAGAGGTCATGAGTCATCCGAGCTGCCGAAGCGGCCGAGGAAGTCGGTCAGGCGCCGGCGCTGGCGCCGCTCCTCGGCGAGCTGCCGGGCGAGCTGCGCGCGGTCGATGTAGAGCTCCACGGCTTCGAGCACCAGGCGCTGGAGCTCGGCCGGTTCGAGGGCTTCGACCTCCCACTGGACGGGCTGACAGATATCGAAGCCGTACCGGCGGGCGAACGCGGGCCAGCGCGGGTCGTCACGCTTTCCTTCGGCCGCGGGCAGTTCGTACGTCAGGACCTGCTCGCGGGTGAGCAGGACCCGCTCCACCGTCGACCAGCAGTTGGTGCGCGCCACCCAGTCGCGTTGAATGTCGTCGCCCGAGCAGTCGAAGTCGCCGACGTAGAGCAGGACCGCAGGGCGCGGGTCGCGGGCAGTGCGTGCTCGGACGATATCGACGTAGGTCTGTGAGCTGAAGCCGCGTACGACCAGGACCGGGATGCCGAGGTCCGCGAGCCAGTCGGTGAACATGCGGCGCAGGGTGTCTTTCTCGGCCGCGACGTACAGCGCCGCCTTCTGGCCGGCGGTGCGGTCCAGGGCGAACCAGTCGGCGACGTCACCAAGGAAGTCGCGGGTGTCGTCCCAGGCCGGGGGCACGTGGACTTCGCGCAGGGTGTCGATCAGGTCGGGGAAGTGGCCGTCGCGGCGCGCCTGGGCCAGCCGGGAGGACAGACGCCGGTAGGTGGGCGGGGTGTTGGGAATGAGGCCTTCGGCGACGAGCCGGTAGTGGACCTGGCGCAGCGTGCAGCCCATCTCCCCGTAGCCGGTCACGATGTCCCGGGCGCGGTCGACCATGTCGGGCCAGTGGATGCGTCCCATACCGGTACATGTACCCATCGGCCTTTGTTCCAGGTCAGCGGGTTAGGCAAGCCTCGGTCGGCGCGCGGCGGGCAAGCCTGAGACGTCGTGGGCAAGCCTCCGCTTCGATTCGTCGTTTGGCGACTCTTTCGGGCGGTGGCTGGCCAATCCGGCCTGCGAATAGACGACCGCGCCTGACCTATCGGACCCGCCCGGGGTGCCGCGAATGCTGCGTGTTCGATTCTTGTTCGAGTACGGTGAGGGTGGAGGTGTCGCCATGGGTGAGGAGCACGACCAGGCCGTGGGGTTCGATTCGTCGATCCTGCATCTGCGCTGCCCGATGGACGTGGAACCGGATCTGTACCGGCTGCTGCTCGGCCTGACCGGCGACGTGACGCCGGTGGTACAGGCCCTGCCGCCGGGCGCTCTGGTGGCCGACGTCTCCGGCAGTGTCCGGTTTTTCGACCGGGATCCGGTGGACCTTGCCCGCATGATCCGGACCCGGGCGCTGGCCTTGTACGGGCTGCCGGTGACGATCGGTGTGGGACTGAACTGGACGATCGCCGCCATGGCGTCCCGGGAGCCGGGGCCGGGCGGGGTGCGCGCGGTCGGTTCCAGTCCGTCTGCGGTGGCGGCGTTCCTTCACCCGCGGCCGGTCGGGGAGCTGCACGGCATCGGCCGCGCCCAGGAACGCACGCTGACCGCCTTCGGGGTGCACACGGTCGGGCTGCTGGCGGGTCTGCCGGAGGCAACGGTGCAGCGGGTGCTGGGCGGGAAGTCCGGCCGGCTGCTGCGCGAGCGGGCACGCGGTATCGACCGGCGGAAGGTCGTGCCGGCCGAGTTGCCGCACAGCGCGGCGGCTCAGCGCCGGTTCCCGACTGACACCCTGGCCCCGGAGCTGGTGAGGTCCGCGCTGCTGTCGCTTGCGGTCGAGCTCGGGGAGCGGCTTCGGAATCGCCGGCAGGCGGCAAGGGCCGTGACGCTCACCGTGACCTTCGCCGACCGCACCCAGATCCATCGCAGCCGCCAGCTGTCCGGTGGTCCGTCCTCGCACACTGATGATCTGCGTGACGCGGCGTACGAGATGTATCAGGCACTGGGGCTGCAGCGGGCCCGGGTGCGGGCGGTCGCTCTGCGCTGCGAGCAGCTGCTGGACGCGACGGCAGTTGCCGAGCAGCTTTCCTTCGACGGCGGCCGGGAGCACCGGCTGCGCGCCGAGCAGGCGATCGATGCGCTCAACGCCCGCTTCGGCTCCGGCACCGTTGGTCCCGCGGCGAGCTACCTGCAGGCCAGCTGAGGCTCATGCGGCAGCGGGTGCCGATATGGTCCGCAGCCACAGCTCGTCCCGCCTCGGGACTTCCCTGTGTTCAGCGGCGGGGGAGGTGGTGGCGGGCTCCCCAGGCGAAGGCGAGGTCGTCCAGCAGGATTTCCGGGAGTTCATCGGACCACACTCCGTTCAGGAGGAGCGGGGCGCTTTCGAGCCGTTCGCAGATCACCAGGCTCTCGGGCTGGCCGACCAGGGCGTACCGGCCGTGTTCGGCGGGAGCACTGCCCGGCCCGTACGCGCGCAGCAGCTCTTGAAGGCGCCCGCGGTGCTGGTCGGCGAACGCCCCCAGGCGCTGCACATAACCTTCCTTCTCGTCCTCGCGTACGGCGGTGAGGGCCACGGTCAGGATCTCGCGCGACTCATCGAGATCGAAGACCGGGTCGGCGCAGGCCCACGTGCATCGCTGCGCTGCAGCCAGGATCTCCTCCGCATCGAGCGCCGGGGCCGGCCCGGGCCCCGGCGCTGGGGTCTGCGGTGCGCGGGGTGCCGGTTGCCGGAGATGGGCAAGCAGCTGGGAGGTGGAGGCTGCGCGTCCGCGCTGAGCGGCGGTGTTGTCGGCGATGCGCAGCAGCTCGCTTGCGACCGCGCGGACGCCTTCGAACCAGCCGTCCTCGAAAGCCTGCTCCGCGCCGTGCGGTGCGCTGCTCTCGGAAACCCAGGTGTGGGCCCCGGCCACTGCCCCGGCCTCCAGTATCGAGACCAGCTCATCGGCCTGGGTGTGCGAGTACCCGGCGCCGGCCAGCGCCTCGAACACGCTTAAGCGCGCGGATGTCGCGTCACTCTGGTGTCGGCTGATGCGGGCCAGCTCTTCCCCGTATGCGTCGTGCTGCTCGGTGCTCATGCTGCTCCTCCCCTGTCTTTCGGGGTCCGGTCGGTGACCCAGTTCGGATCGCGGACGGGCATCGGCGCCTGCGTCTCGGTGGCCGGGGTGCGCATCATGTTCCAGGTGGTGCGCGGCGCGGTGATGGCGTGTGCCAGGACGACGACGGCCTGGCGGCCGGTGCCGCCCTGGACCCACGGTCCGGTGAAGCGGACCTGATCGGCAGCCCAGTTGCCCAGCCGATCCCAGGGACGGAGCCGACCGAACAGGTAGCCGACTGTGAGCGCGACTGCTGTGGTGACGAGGACGCTCATGCGATCACCGCATTCCGATCTCGGTCGGCATCAGCGCTCTGCTTCCTCGGCGGATGCCAGGGCCTCGAGGACCTCGGCCGGCTCCGGCCGGATGCCGCTTGCGAGGTAGCGGATGCCTTCGCCTTCCGGTGCGCTGCCAGTGTCCTTGCCGATCGGGTGGCGCCTACTGGTTGCCGTGCGCCATCCGTAGCGCTCGTCCCACACCAGGGCCGGCCAGGTCTGGCCGGCAGTGAGCGGGAGCGCGGCCGCCAGGTGCTCGTCGCCGAGCCGGCGCAGCTCGATCTGGATCGGGTCGGCGACGCCGGCCGCGGCCAGGGCGTCGGCGACCTGCTGCAGGTACGGGCGTGCCTGGCGGGTCTGCAGCTCTGCCGCGGCGATCGCCGCGGCGCCGCGGCGGGTGGCGGTCGGGTAGCCGAGGCGCTCGGCGGCCTCGAGCGGGGGGAGGTCGGGGTCGACCTCGATCAGGTCGGCGATCCGCCGGCCGCGCAGCTGCGCGAGGCCGGCCTGGGCGGTGGGGAACTTCGCGATGCCCAGGGTGTCGGCGACTTCGGTGAGCGTGATCGCCGGGTTGTCGTCGAGCAGTTCGGCGATCCGGGGCAGGATCTCGTCGCGTGGGATCATGTCGCCGCTGCCGACGCGGCGGCCGCCGCCGGCACCGCGGCCGGGCCGGGATGCCTTGAACTCACGGACGACGCGGCGTGGCCAGTGCTCGGTGCCGCCGTCGCCGGCCGGGACCAGGACGACGTGCTCGGTCAGCTTCGGGTCGCTCTTGTACTTGTTCCAGCTGGCCGCGGACACACCGAGCTCGGCGGCTGCCTCGTGGCGGTCCAGCAGGTCCTCGTCGGCGTCGGCCTTCGGCAGTGCCGGGACGGGCTTGCCGGCGTGGAAGGCGGCGGTCTGCTCGCTGTCCCATAGCAGGGCCCGGGAGGTGGGCGAGCTGATCGGGGCGGGGTGCCCCTTCTGGGTGTGGGGCTTCTTGTTGCGGAAGGTGCCGAGCGGCATCCCGAGCTGGGCGGCCAGATCGGCCATGGTCTGTGCGTACTTGAGGCGTCCGGCGCGGATCATCGTCTTGTCTCTCCATCACGGGGCGGGCGGGGCGCCGGTGTCAGCGCCCCGCCCGGGGTGGGCGGTTCAGGTGGTTGAGGGGTCCGGCAGGCAGTTCGGCAGGCACGACTCGCCGGGTTCTGCGTCGCAGCCGTCGCAGCCGAGGGCGGCGGCGTCGATGAGCGGCTGGAGGTAGGCGAGGGCGCCGGCTGCGTGGGTGTGCGGGACCAGTTCGGTGGCGGTGATGACGTACAGGGCGTGCGGGGCGCGGCCGGTGGCGCGTACGCGAATGCCGGCGGTGTCGCCCGGGCCGGCGGCGAGGTTCGGCAGGTCGAGACCGTCGCGGTGCCACTCCACGGTGACGTCGGCGCCGGCCAGGTCGCGGGCCAGCTCTGCGAGTTCGGCGGTCGCGGCCGCGGCGGTGGCCGGCCAGGCCAGGTGCGCGTTGTCGAAGTCGGCCCGGTCGGCGGCGTCAACAACGGTGGGGGCCTCGAGGTCCTGGACCTGGTGGTCGGTATCTCGCCGGGTGAGGTAGACGGGCACGGGACTGCTCCTTGCGTGAGGTGTGTTCGGTGCTGGCGTGCTGCCACAACCCGCCATCGAGACAACATTACCGCTCTTACATCACCATCGCAAGCAGGCGCGTCCCGGCGCCGGCGCCGTGCGGATACACTTGATGACGAGACAGGCCTCTCGGGTTCTCCCGCGGAGTGTGTGTTTTCGGTTGGCCGGCGCCCTTGCCACCCGCCTCGGCGGAAGTGGGCGCCGGCCTTTTACGTCGCCGCCCCTCAGAGCATGGGGCCGCCCGCGTCAGGTGAGGTCCTTCAGCTTCATCCGCTAACAGCGACTCGGCAGTTCAGGCCTCGACATAGGCGACAAGGACGAGGGTTCCCAGGGCACTTGGCACGTACAGCACGCGCACGCCGTCGCGTGCGTACTCGCGGTAGGCGGCGTGTTTCGAAACGGAGCCGATTGCCGGGTCGGTGGAGATCTCGGCCAGGGCGAGGTCCAGGCGGACACGCTCGGCGTCTGTCATCCGCTCGACCTGCTCCTGAGCTACGTCGTAGAAGACGATCCTGGCTCGGCGGGGAACGCGGTTGCCCATCAGGCGACGTGCGGGGTGTCGGTGCTGCGCGGCGGAAGGCCGGCCTCGACGCGAAGGTCTTCCCAGTCCTTACAGGCGTCCAGGTCGATGCCTTCCGAGGCAAGGCGCTCGAGGACGTAGGCAACGTGGGGATCGTCGTGTGCCTGGTCGCGGGCGTCGGCTCGCAGGGCCTCTTGCTCGGCGGGGTCGAAGACGATGCGCATTCGGGTCCTCCATGGACTACTCGAGATCCACGGTAGCCCCGTCATTGCGTCCCGTCAGCCACATGCCCATGGGTATGCCCGGCAGGACTCGGCCTCACGGATGAGTGGCCGAGACAACCGCGTGCAGCCGGACCACCGTGGACGGTCCAGCAAAGGCTGCCCGGCAGGCCGGCTTCGAGGACGGACGCGCGCCGGGCAGCCCCACCCAGGATCGCACTGATCGCAGGTACTCAGAACGTCAGCTGCTCACCCTGAAACGGCGGAACATGTCCGGCAGGAACTGCCCCAGAAGGGCTTCGGCGTCAGGAAGATGCGCGAGCTCATCGTGGCCGAAGCGGAACACCTCGTATCCCCTGAGCTTGAGGTCACGGTCGGCGGCAACCATCTCCGCGTACTTGCCGGTGTCCGGAATTTGGCCGCGGTCGCGCGTGTAGTGCTGGGACCCGTCGACCTCCAGGACGACGCGCTGTCCGTGAGGCAGCAGCAGGAGGAAATCCATGCGTGAGCGCAGCAACGCCTCGGGGCCGCGCTCCTTGACGGTCTTGGGGTCCCAGTGCAGCCACACTTCGGGCAGGAGAGCGGGATGATCCACGGAAGGCGAGAGTGCCGTGTGGTAGGCCTTGAATAGGTTTATCTGGCCAGGCGATCTGGTCGGCAGGCTCTTGAGGAGACGTTGGTAGAGATCCACCCTGGCGTCCTTCTCATTGCTGAACTTGCGGGTGGCCTGCCACCAGCTATGCAGGTCACGCCACCGCAGGCCCGCGGTGGGGATCTCCCGGTCATAGACAAGGGTGGCGTCTGGGCGCCCTCCGACGATCTCGATGTCGTTGTCCAACGAGGACTGGAAGCGGATGTCCGGTTTGGTCAGGGAGGCAAAGATGATGTTCTTCGGTCGCCGATTTCCCTGCAGCCGCGTCGACAGCAGCGTGAACACGGGATAGCCGCCATCACTGCCGGTGTGCTGCAGTTCGATCCCGGCAGCCTGGAGATGACCGTTGATCGTGCTGACGGTCGTCTGCTGGAGGTGCTCATCAAGGAGGACGTCTCCTGATACCAGGCCCTCCAGAAAGCGGGCGAACCTGGCGTCCCCGGCGTCGAACGCGCGGAGGTTCTCGAAAAGGTCTTCTGCTGACCAGTCCCCGGGGTTGCGAAAGACGTGCCGCTTGATGCGGTCCGTCAGTGTCACCTGCCGCATCCCGTTCAGTAGGTGATCGAGGGAGATGCCCGGCTCCTCGGTTATCCAGAGGTGGTCAAGCAACTGCATGAATCGGTCGGGGTACTGGGTCAGCTCCGTCAGGTCGAGGGCGCGCGCCAACTCACGGCGGGCCTTCTTGGGTATCTCGGGCGGTGCGTCCTCTTCCCACAGCAGGTCCTCGAGCCGGTAGAGGATCGATGGACTCATATCTACGGGACTCTGTTCCACGAAGTGGCGCGTGACCTGCGGCAGCTCAGCGTCGGATACCTGGCGGAAGCTCAGCTCGATCCGTTCGCGCTTGGTTCCGGCGTCCTCAGGGACCGGCGGCATGCCCAACTGTTCGAAAGCCGGGTTCAGTTCGCTGTGCGTCAGGCTGCCAAGACGCGCGACGGCCTCGCCGACCAGTGTGCGCAGCGCCGAACGATCTCTGCTGTCGACCATTGACAGATGGTTGCAGAAACCGGGGGAATCCGGCAGTGGCACCAGGACGTAGCACTCCGCGCAGTCTGGTCAGAACGGCCGATGTACGGGATGATCATTCCGCCCCCACACAGAACGACGCAAAGGGGTATCGGGTGAGTCAGTCGCCGCTCAGCACGACGCGTGCAACCGTGGTCCGCGCTGGCCAACGCACGACGCTTGTGGCCCTGCCCGCCTGGTGCAACGGTCAAGTTCTCATCCCGGTAGAAACTTGGATCATCGTGATGGCCACCGGCCAGATGCCCGGCAGTCTGCCGGGCACAGAGCTGGAGGTACGTGCCAGGCTCAAGGCACGAACCGAGGCTGGTCTGGCGCTGCAGGACTGGGCGCCGATCAACCCGATGGAGCCCTCGGTGGTCGCGGCGACGCCCTCGACGGCGTGGAGTTGACCGGGGACCGAGACACAAAAAGGGCCCTGTCCGTTCCCGAGATTCGGGACGGACAGGGCCCTGGTGGCCGGTGCGCGGATCAGTGATGGCGCAGTCCCTCGGCCCAGGACATCGGTGACGTCCTGGGCCGGTTCCTGTTCGCCGGCCAAGCATCGACAACGACGGCGGCCGCGCGGGTTCCAGCGCGACCAGTAGCTGCCGGCGATCCATAACACCGAGCCATCCGGTCAGGCTCCGTGCGGGACACGGCCGGCACCGCAGGGGTGCCGGCCGAACCTGGATGGGTGCTACTGGTCTCCGTCCGGGCCGCGCCGCAGGTAGTCGTAGGCGTTGGAGGCCTGCCCCCATACCTCGTGCGCGCGGGTCGGGCCCTCTTGGGCGACCAGCCGGACGAACAGGTCGGGGAAGTTGCGGCCGGTGCCGTCGCCACCCTCGATGTCGCCCATCGCCTCGGCGAGCGCGTACGGCTCGGCCGGGACGCGTGGGTCCAGGTGCTCGAGCTCGGGGCGGTAGCCGTCAACACCGATGACGGTTCCTTCGACGTGCTGGGTGTTATACATCTGGGCGCGCAGGCCGGCAGCCATCTCTTCGGCCTGACGCTGCTGTTCGTAGGGGCCGATCCGGATCGGGGAGAGACCGGGGCGCGTCAGGACGACGGCGTGGCCGAGCGGGTCGGTGTAGCGGACGGGGCGGCCGAGGCTGTGGGCGTAAGCGATCTCAGCGCGGGTGGAGTCGCCAACGTATCCGCCGGTATTGACGACCAAAACCTCATCACTAGCGCGGATCTTCCATCGGTGCAGCACGTCGAGCTGCTGCTTCAACTCTTCGGCGCGCCGCGGGTCGGCCCACAGCGGGTGCGGATTCTTCATGTCGCATCCGGGGGCGAGGACGATGCGGCCGGCTGCGGTCTCGCGCAGGTTGGCCTCGGCGAGCTCGGCCCAGAATCGGGTGGAGCCGCACAGGCAGACGACTTTGGGACGGTCAGGGCCGGCGGTGGTCAGCGGCAGGGAGTCAAGGACGGCGGCCGCGGTGTGGCCGTCGGTGATGCGATTGGTGTGTGCGACGAGCGCGGCGGCGTATTGGTCGCGCAGGTGCTTCTCGTGCGTCATGTCGGGTCCTCTGCTTCCGGGGCGGGGTGGGGCCGGTGAATGGGGATGTCGAAGAGCGTGAGGTTGGTGCGCTCGAGCTCCAGGTGCTCAAGGAGGGCGTCGCCCTTGGTGCGCACGCAGGAGGGGCAAATGTGGCGGCGGGTGGCGATCCATCCGTCGGCGGTCATGCGTCGGGCCCAGGTCGGGTCGAGCTGGCAGGTGGGAAGGGTGAGTTCGTATTCGTCGTCTTCGCTGTCGGCGCACGGGGCGTAGTAGGTGGCGCCGCAGGTGTCGCACCCGACGACGTACACGGTGCGGGGCTCGAGGCTCATCGGCTTCTCCGGGCTCGGGTGCCGGGCCGGCCGGTGGCGGCCGGCCCAGCAGTCGCCGTGGTGCGGGGGCTGTCGGCGCCTAGAAGGGAGGCTCGTCGGCGTAGCCGGCGGCCGGTGCGCTACTGAACGGGTCGCCGTGGTGGGCCGGTGCGGGGGCAGGCTCGTATGCGGGATCGGGGGTGTAGGTGTCGCAGACGGTGTATTCGCCGCGCTCGGCGTCGTACTTCTTTCCGATGCCGTGGCAGCGGGTGCAGTCCTCGGCGTGCGGGTCATCGTCCTCGCCGCGCAGGCAGGCGACGGGTTCGGCGTGGACGGGGGCGCCGTCGTTCTGCCAGATGACCGGCTCCAGGACTTCTCCGGATCCGCGGCAGCCGCCGGGGCAGTTCGGCGGGTGAGGGCTGTCGTCCTCGGTGTGCTGCTGGTACTGGTCGCGCAGCCAGACCCGGGCGGCATGGGCAGGCAGGGGCATCTGCCAGTCGGCGCGTCGCAGGGCATTGACGGCGGCCGCGGCCTGGGCGGCGTGGTGGGTATCGGCGGGGTCGGCGAGGGCGACAAGGTCGGCGATGACGGCGCGCAGGAGCAGCGCGGTGCGTTTGCGGTCGGTGGTGTAGTCGGGGTGGAAGGCCTCGGCGTCGCCACGGATGGTGGCGTATCGGGTGAAGAACTCTTCGGCCACCAGCTCGGTCAGCAGGCGTGGGATGGACGGGGTCGGGGTGTAGGCGGGCTGGGCCGGGTCGGCGGCCGGCGCGGAGGCGGTGATGGTCACGGGCGGTTGTCCTGTCTTCTGGATGGTGCTGTGGCGGGAAGCCCGGGGGGGGCGGCCGACGAAGTTGGTGACCTGGCGGCCGCCCCGGGGGCGGGTCAGTTAGGGAGTCGGACCGGCATGAGCAGGTACTCGAGGGCGCCTTCGCCCAGGTCTTTGCCGTCCTTGCCGACGCCGGTGATCACGGCGGGCTTGGTCGGGGCGACGATGCTGAACTTGACGGCGTCGACGTCGATGGCGCCGAGGCCGTCCAGCAGGAAGGTGGGGTTGAAGGCGACGGTGAGGGGTGCGCCGGTCTCGGTGTCGAAGGCGGCGTCGACCCGGTCGCGGGCCTGGGCGTCATCGCCGCTGCCGGCCGTCAGCGTGAGCGCATCCTGGGCGAAGTGGAGCTGGACGGGGGTGCTGCGGTCGGCGACGAGGGCGACGCGCTTGACCGCCGCGGTCAGCTCGTCGCGGTCCACAACGGCGGTGGCGGTGAAGTCGGTGGGCCACAAGCTCTTGTAGTTGGGCAGCTGGCCTTCCAGTGCGCGCATGGTGGTGCTGCGGGAGGGGCCGGCCATGCCGAGGACGCCCTGGCTGGTGGGCAGGGCAAGGTCAATCTGCCCGGCGCCGGCGAGCATCTTGGCGGAGTCGAGGAGGGCCTTCGCCGGGACGACAGCCTGTCCGTCGGCGATGCCGCTGGTGGACGTGAAGTCGATGGTTCGGACGGCGAAGCGGTAGCGGTCGGTGGCTGCCAGGGTGAGTTTGCCGTCGGTAGTGGTGAGGTGGATGCCGGTCAGGATGGGCAGGGTGTCGTCGTGGCCGGCGGCAACGGCAACCTGGGCGACGGCCTGGCCGAGCTCGCTGCCGGTGACGGTGCCGGAGGCGTCGCCGAGCTTGGGCAGGCTCGGGTACTCCTCCAGCGGCAGGGTGTGCAGGGTGTAGCGGATGCTGCCGGAGGTCAGAACCAGACGCGGGCCGACGAGTTCGAGGTCGACCGGGTTCTTGCCTTTGACGGTGCGGGTGATGTCGGACAGCAGGCGGCCGGGGACCAGAACGCTGCCGGCTTTGGTGATGTCAGCCGCGAGGGTGGCCTGGGCCGATACCTCGTAGTCGAAGGCCGCGACCGTCAGTTGCCCGGCGGCGGCATCCAGCCTGAGCGCGGCGAGGACGGGGGCGGGCGGCCGGGCAGGCAGGGCGCGGGCCGCGTCGGCGACGGCGGCGGCGAACGGGCCGAGTTCGAGGCGGAGCTTCATGGGCAGTCCTTCTTTCTCAGACGGACGCGGGGGCGGCGGGCTGGGTGAGGTGGCTGCGCAGGTGCGTGTCGCGCACGTACTCCAGTGCGGCCCTGACCGGGCTCGTATCGGTCCAGGGGCAGGCGGAGCAGGTCGCCGTATAGCCGTGACGGCCGGCGCAGCCGGCTTCCTTCGGCTTTCCGGCGCTGGTGAGCTTGTGGGGGCAGACGGATCCGTCGGCGTGGACGGGCTTGATCGTGGCGGCGATGCGGGCCATCAGGAATGCACCTCCGAGGTCACTGAGGATGGGGTGGGAGCGGGCTGCGGGAACCAGGGCAGCGGCTCGTCGCAGGCGGGGGCGGTCACGGCCGGAAGCGCGGGCGGCAGAACCGGCTCGACCGGAACTGCCACGATCGCGACCGCGTCGAAGGCGAGCTGGCCGGCGGCGGCCAGACCGGCCGCGCGGGTCAGCGCGGCGGTGACACGGTGGTGGGCCCGGTCATGGTGGAGGTGACAGCCCTGGCACATCACGACGAGGTTCTCCGGACGGACGTCCTCGGGCTGGTGGTTGAGATGGGCGGTGGTCAGGATGACCGTCGTGCCGGTGCCATAGGCGGGCCGGCCGTGCCGGTTGGGGCAGCGCCCGGCATGAGTGCCGCGGCCGCACTGACCGGTGCAGGCACATCGCCAGGCCGCGGCCTGTTTCGCCGCGCGGGAGATGGCCGGCCAGTCGTCGGGGTATCGGTCTTTGTTCTCGGGGCGGATCGGCATCGTCAGTCCTCCTTCGGTTCGACGGCGACCAGGCGGCCGATCCGGGCGACGGTGTGGCCGGCGTATCCGGCCGAGGACTGCTTCGTGACGAGCGGAATGACGTGCTCGGTGGTGATCTCCCAGTTCGCGAGGGGGAGGTCGACCGATCCGGGCGGCGGAATGATGCGGCCGGTGTGCGCGGTGCGGACCAGGCGCTCGGCCAGCCGGTAGTCGTAGGCGGCCTGGGTTTCGGACTTGCGTTTCTCGTAGTCCAGGGCGGCGGCCCACCGCATCAGCGACCGCTTCTCGCTGGTCTGCGGCCCGTACCGCTGGGCGCGGTTCAGTCCCCACCGTGGGTCGGTGTCCTCGGGGCGGGCGGCGGCAATGATCGCTTCCACTCCCCCGCCGGGCACCGACCGGGTGGTGTAGAGCAGTGCGTAGGCGCCGAAGCCGGCACCGCCGCCGGTACGGAGCAGGGTGACCCGCCCCGTACCGGCAAGCAGTTCACCGGCCGGCACGTCAGCCGGTAAGGCGACCATCGGCTACCTGGCCCGACGCTGCACGGGTACGGCCGGGCGACGCTTGTTCCAGGCGTCCGTGACCATCTTGACCATGACGGCGCGGTTGGCGTCGTTCACTTCTGCTCCTTCGCGACGGTGGTGAGTTCACGGCGCAGCTGGGCGCGCTGACTGCGGTTGGTGCCAGCCCAGATGGCGTTGCCTGCGGCGGTCGGGTGGTCGATGGCCCAGGCCAGGCAGCGTTCGAACGTGGCGAGGGGGCAGCGGCGGCACGCCAGTTGCGCGGCGGCCCGGTCGTTGGAGTTGCTGCTGCTCCACCAGTCGGGGTCGGTGTCGGGGGCCCGGCAGGGCTCGGTGCCGGTGAAGCGGGGGAATGCGGCCGGGCGGGCCGGGGCGGTGGTCATGACTTCCGCTCCCTCTGCGGCCGGACCTTGCTGATGTGGCCGACGGTCGGCAGGAGGAACTCGAACGGCTGCCACCCCTCCAGCTGGTACAGGTCCAGCAGCTCGACGCCGAACTCGGCGCCTGCGGTGTGGTTGTTGTGCCACAGGTCCCTGCGGGGCAGCGCGCAGGCCTGCCCGGCGTCGGTGGCGTCGGTGGCCGCGTCAATGTCGATGTAGGCGACGAAGATCCCGGTTCCGGTGCGCTCCAGGATGTACAGGCGCCTGACGGGGGCCTCTTCGGGGTCGACGTCGGGGCGGCGGACCCAGGTCTGGCGGGTGGCGGCGAGGACGGCTGGGTCGCCGGCGTCGGCTGCGTCGGTGATCTGCCGGTAGGCCTCGGCGCGCTCGAGGTGCTCGCGGTCGATGAGGTCCTGGACGGCGGCGGTCAGGTGGTCGCCCAGGGCCTGGGCGCCGATGAGGTCGGTGAGGGCCTTCAGGGTGCTCATGCCAGGGCCGCCTTCCGGGGGCTGGGGGAACGGACGGCGTGGGCGTCGACGGCGGTCAGGAGCCGCTGGAGTGCGGAGCCGCGCCGATCGGGGCGGATGGTGGCGGGCATGCCGCAGTTCCAGCAGTCGGCCTCTTCACCGGCCCACGCGACGAAGCACTGCTCGCGCTCGCAGACGGACTCAGGCGCGAAGCTGGGGTTGCGGGATGCGATGGCCCGCATGATCGCGGCGACGGTGCGCTGCTGGGGCTTCGGCCGGTCGCTCAGGGCGTGCATGATGGGGTTTCTCCTTCTCCGCTGGTGCGGGGTGAGGGGCCCGGGGCGGCCGGCGGTTTCTCAGGCCTTGTGCGGCCGCCCCGGGGCGTAGTCAACGGACGATCTGCTTCATTTCGGCGCGGTCCCACCGGAGGACCCAGCCGGACCGCAGTCCTCGGGCGGACCAGTCGACGCGGCTGCTCCCGACGGGGATCGGCCGGCCGGACATGGCGTGCAGCCGGGCGATCTGGCAGGCGCGCAGGGCGGCGGCGACGGCTTCGCCGGCGTTCTCGGCGAGGCCGGTGAAGACGTGGTGCCCCTCGCGGGACTTGTCCAGCCGGTGCTCTATGGGGACGTCGATCTCCCACACCGTGCGCGGACCCCCCATCACTCCTCGGCCTCCGGGTCGTACACGGCGGTCAGGGTGAGCGGGGTGACGAGGTAGCCGGTCGGGCTGCACTCATCGCCGGCGGGGCCGACCACCGTCAGCTCCTCGATCGCTTCGTCGTCGTCGAAGTCGGTGGTCCAGGTGAGGGTCGTCCCGTCGGGGGTGCCTTCGCGGGTGATGAGGTCCTCGCCATGGGCGCGGGCGGCGTCGCGGTTGGTGTAGAGGCCCAGCGGCAGCTGCCCCTCCTCGTACTCGGCGCGGTAGATGGTCAGCTCGACCGGTTCGCCGGGGGTGAGCTGGGTGATGCCGGGGAGGACGGCCTCGGCGGCCGCGAGGCGCTGCTGCAGCAGCTCGATCTGAGCGAGCAGCTGCGGCACGTCCTGCGCCGGGTTCCCGGTGCCTGCGGCGGTGCGCAGGCGGATGTCGTGGACCAGGTCGCTGCGGTCGGTGGGGGCCGCGGGCGCCGGGTGGGTCAGGGTGGTGGTCGGGGTCACGAAGTGCTCCGTTTCGGGTAGCAGTTGCGGGCCGACTGTCCGGTTCTCCGCGCTGCGCGGCCTCGGTGGCCGGGGCAGCGTTTCGTGGTGCGGAGCCGGGCTGTCCGGTCCTGTGCATCGCCCCAGCCCCGGGACGGGGTTGGGGCGGCACACAGGGCCGTCAGATGAGCCGCGACACCAGCTGGCGCGGCGGCGCGGGCCGGAGCCGGTGCCACGCTGGCGGCGCGGGGGGATGCGCAGGTCAGGTGGCCCGTGACGACTTGGCTTCAGCCGAGCAGCCGAAGCAGGACCCGAGAGTTTTGAGAGGGAGACAGATGTCGAATCGGACCCGGCAGACCGGGCACGACTGCCGGGCGGCCATCGCTTGGTCCAGCGCCCATTCCTGCGCGAGTGTCGGCACTCGCTTGGGCTTCGCCAGGTCGATCCGGTACAGCCACGCCCTGCGCTTCTTGTTGCGCCAGGTGAGTTGCGCGACGGGGTCGTGCCCTCCCGGGCTCAGGTTCATCGCCCTGAGCTGCCGGCGGGTCGCGAGTCCCTTGGGAGCCCGCTTGAAGCCGAACTCGGGAATGGCACCAGACGGGGGAAGGGCGTACAGATCGACGTCCCGTACGGTCTGCTCCTCCGCGGCCGTGCTGGGGCAGTTGCGATGGTGCTCGCTTGTCGGGTCGAGATCCTCTATGCGCATGGACGACCTCCCAGTCGAACCGTTGCGATTCGCGCCACGAACCAAGTGGTGGTGGACAGTGGTGCGTTGGCCGGGTGGCCTGTCCCGTGCCCGATCCGGGGCGGTTCGGGCACGGGGCAGGGGGCTCGGACGGGCGGGGCTAGAGGCCGCGGGCGTCGGCGAGGCCGGCGGCCTGGTCGACCATGCGGATCGGGGTACGTCCGCTGGCGAAAGCGTCGTTGAAGCCGGGTACGGAATCGACGTCGCCGAATTTGCGGTGGATCGCGTCCATGACCACGGAGACGGCACTGCTTTCCAGCCCCGCGTCACCGCGGGCTTCGGCCCGGATGGCTCCGAACATGCAGCGGGCGCCTTCCGCGTCGACCAGGGCGCCGCTGCACCAGCCGCCGGTGACAAGGCGGTGGTGGGCGCGCTGTAGGAGGGCTGCGACCGGCGTCGGGTACAGGTCCGGCAGCGGAACGGTCGCCGTGGCGAGGGGGCCGGTGATGACGTCCGCCAGGTCGACGGGCTCGGTGGGGATGTGGGCGGTGTTGACCTCGTAGGCGACCTTGGCTTCGTCCAGCCGTACGGTCATCGCCGCGTCGATGAGGGTGAGGCGGTCCTCGAGGGACAGTTCCGCCGGCGGGGCGGCGGCCGGGGTGGTCGGGGTGAGGTGGTCTATTGCGTGAGGCATTGGGGCTCCAGGCGAGGAACGTCGAAGGGCGCCGCCGGGGTCGTTCTCGGCGGCGCCCTTCGGCGTCGTGCAGCAGGGGGAGGGGAGAAGGCGCTGGGTTCCTCCTTCGCAGGGTCGGGTGGGGCCCGCCGTGCTCGGGCTGGTTGGCCCCGGGTGATGGGGTGCGGGGGGGGTCAGGCGTTGTTGAGGCTCTTGATGGCCTCCAACGCCTGCCGGGGTGAGGTGACCTGGGGCTCGGCACGGCGGGTGTCGGACTTGGTGCCGCGCTTGCCGCCGTCGACCTTGCCTCCGCTTCCGCCGCTGCGTCGGCGGGACCGGCCGTCGTCGTCGCCGTCGTCGTCCTCGGCGGGCTCGGGCCAGAACTCGCCGGGGTCGGGCTCGCGGTTCCAGTCGCCCCACAAGCCGCGCTTCTCCAGCTCGCTGATTTCGTAGTCGGTGAGCCTGTTGACGTCGTTGGGGAACAGGTTGGACAGGTCGGTGTCGAAGTCCGCGTACAGCGCCCGCATGAGTACGGCGCGGCCGTTGTCGAGGACGATGACGGCGACGCCGCCGGTGGAGACGCCGTTCTCCGGGTCGGCCTCGCCTCGCATGGCGCGCTCGATCGCGGAGCCTTCCTGGCGGGAGTAGCGGGCCGGGATGGTCGGCACGTCGTAGGCGTTCTCCATGGTGCCCTCCGCAGCTTTGCGGGTGGCGCCGGGCGAGCCCATGTTGAAGATCACCGGGCGGCTGTTCTGCCGCAGGTTGTCCTTCATCTCGGTGGAGAACCCGTTGTGTGCGAACGGGGACTGGCCGGCGGGCTTGAAGCCGATGCCGTACTTCAGGCCGGTGACCGTGAGGTCGTCGCCGTTGGTCTGGATGTCCTCACCGAACAGGGCGTCCTGCGCGGCGGTCATGAACTCATCCGCGTACACCGACAGCAGCCGGTACGGGCAACGCGAGTCCCCCGGCTTGTAGTCGTGCGGCTTGCCGTCATGCGGCCAGGGCATCTCCGCCCTGATCTCGCACAACGCCTTCGCCGCACGCAGCTGCCGGGCCATCCACAGCGCCGTGGAGCCCTGCCGGTCGATGTACTGGCCCAGCGTGGTCGTCTTCTCGTCCTTGCGGACGGTCGACAGCCACACCACCGCGCCGGCCAGCGACTCCGCCGCCATGTTGATCGCGAAGAACTGCGTCTTCCCACTGCGGCTCACGCCGAGGATGAGGCCGTGAGCTGCGGCGTTCTTGTCGTGCTGGAAGACCATGTTCTTCACCGGCTGGCCGGTGATGGTGAACCCGCACACGTACATGCCGTTGGCGTCCGGGGTCAGCAGCTCCCGGGTGGCAAGGAAGATCGCGCTCAGCGGCGGTTCGTCGAACGCGCTGATGAGGAACTCGTTGCCATCGATGAGGACGAACACGCAGGAGTCGTCCTCGGGCAGGCTCAGGCCGCGGCAGACCTTGGCCAGGTCGATGCGCGGGCTCTCGGTGGAGTCGGCCATCTTCGCCCGGTAGAACGTCACGCCGCGTTCGTCGTCGCGGGTGCGGTGGACCAGGACGGAGCCGGGGGCGCCGCCCTTGGGGCCGCCGACCCGGTCCGTCCAGCGCTCCTGGTCGGTCGGCTTGGTGCGGCGGCGCTGGTTGGCGTCGGGGGTGATGCGGGCCTCCAGCCATCCCGGCCCGCCTTGCCGGCCGGGCTGGATCGCGACGTCCGCGAGGACCACGTCGCTGGAGGGCACGCCGAACGGTGCGGCGACGGCGGCCTCAGTGAGGCCGGTGATCGGCCGTCCGGTCTCCGAGGCGCGCAGCAGGATCGTCATGTCGTTGCGCATGCCGGGGTGCCGGGTGGCTTTGACGATGTGGGTGCGGGCGGGCATCCCGGCGCGCTCCCACAGCATCCGCGCTTCGCGGGTGAGCAGGTCTGCGCCGTCGTCCGGTTGTGCCGGGGATGGCTCCGGGGCCGGGGCGGGCCTGAGCTGCGTGGCCGGGGCCGGGGCCGCGACGGCAGGACGGTGGTGGCGTCGGGCGTGCCGGGAGAACGGCAGCACGGTGAAGCCGGCTGCTGTCCATGCGGCGGTGAGCAGTCCGTCCATCCACCAGGGGCCCCAGCCGGGCGTGTGCCTGGCGGTGACGTCGATGGCGGCGGCCAGGACCAGCGGGGCCCAGCGCAGGATCTTGCGTCCGGTACCGGCCTCGTCGCTCTTGGCGGCCAGGATCCATCCGCCGATTCCGGCGGCGCCGGCCAGCTGGACGACCTGGTTGACGGGGCTGTCGGGATAGACGTTGGGGGCCACGGCCAGCACAGGCGCGGCGAGGGTGTAGGCGAGGCGTTCGAGCGCGACACTGCGCGGCGTGGTCACCGGTGTCTCCTTCGGGAACGGGCACGGGCGGCCCTGCGGTGTGCGGGGCCGCCCGTGGCGGGGTGAGTGGGTGGGGAGGGATCAGCGGTTGAAGAAGGCCGGCCTGGGGGTTTTCTCACGCCGGTTGGAGCGGATGTCGTCCAGCGCGCCGTACAGCTTGGAGTGGGTGCGCTTGGCCTCATGGGCGAGGTCGGCGGTCTCCTGCGCCGTGCCGTGCATCTTGCGGACCTCGACCGCGGCGCCACCCAGGGCGACCGACACCAAATTGGTCACCTCCACGAACTTGGCGTCCAACTCGGCGGCCTCGATGTCGCGGGCGGCGTCCTCGCTGCGGGAGGCGTTGGACTGCATGCTGCGCCGCAGCCCCTCGAGCTCGAGCGTGGCGTCGTCCAGGGCAGCGCCGAGCTTGTGCAGCTTGGTCTGGACGGCCTTGTAGCGGTTGTCACCGTCGGCCGGTGCGGGCGCCGCACCGGCGGAACGGGGTACGAGATCACTCATCAGGGGGTGGCCCTTCCTGCTTCCTAGTCGTGGTGGGCGCCGGCCGACGTGAACTTCAGACCCGCGTCTTCCTTGGCGTCCATGTCCTGGCCGTAGACGCGGGCGACCTCGGCGGCCGCGAGCCTGGCGGCCTCCTTCGCGATCCCGCACTGCTCGGCGCACCGTTCGGCTTGCTGCTTCATGCGGCCGGCGGCGTCGGCGAGGTCCGAGATCAGCTCGGTGACCTCGGTGCTGATGTTGTGGTCGCCGACCAGGTCGGCTGCCATGTCCCGCAGGGCGTCGGCGACCTTGCCGAGCGCCTCCATCAGGGCTTCCGCCCGCTCCTGGTCGGAGGCGGCCTGGACGGCGATCTTCGCCATCTCCATCAGGTACTCGTCGAACGTGATGTCCGTGCGGTGCTGGGCGGCCAAGCCACCCTGCCCGGACGGCCTGTTGACCTCCGCGCTGCTCACGCTGCTCCCTTCCGTGGTGGCGGGTCGGCTGGTGCCAGGCCGCTGGGTGTGCGGCTCAGGCGCGGGCGGCAAGCCCTTGGCTCCGGTCGTCACGGACGCCGGGCCGTCAGGGACGATGACCGCGTCATCGATGTCCTCCTCGCCGCCAGCGGGGCGTGAGGTGCGTGTGGACCGGTCGGGCCACTCGACGTTCGGGGCGGAGTCGTCCGGCCCGAACGGGCTGTCCGACGACCGGCCCCGCCGCCCGGCGCGACCGGTACGACGGCCCCACCATCCGGCCCGGCCCGTGCTGCTGGTGCGTCGGCGCCGGAACCGTCGGCGCTTCTTCGACCCGTCAGACGGCTCGTCACCAGTCTTGGACGCCTTGCCTGGTTCGTCGGACGCGGCGCCGCCCTTTCCGGCGCTAGACGGGCCGTCAGAGCCGTCCTTGGTGGCCTTGTCGTCCTTGCCGTCGGCGCCCTTCTCCTTAGCCTCCTTGTCCTTGGACAGGCTCACCTTCTCCGCGCCAGCCTTGCCGTCCCTCTCGTCGGCGCGACGCTTGTCCCATCGCCGCCGGGCCTCCTCCGAGACGGCAGCGCCCAGGGTGGTTCGGCCGGGTTCCGCCGATGCCTCGGTTTCCCGCTTCGACTTCCTCGCCGCGTCCCGTTCGGCCTTCTTCGCGCGGCGCTCCTCCCAGTCCCTCTGCCGGTTGTCGCGGGCCTGGTCGCGGTTCTTCGTCCGATCGGCGACACCCGCGGCATGTCCCGCGGTGCGCCGCTCCTGGCGGCCGCGGGTCCGCTCGGCACGGGCGTTGGATGCCGGGCCGTGCTGCGCCCGGCCGCTGTCACCCTTCGAGCTGCCGCTGCCAGAGCCCGCGTGCGAGCCCTTCGAACCCCCGGAGGACCCGTCGCGCCCGGAACCGGCTTTACGGCCGCCAGAGGACCGGTCAGGGCCCTTCGCGCCGCCCTTGCCGCCTCCGCCGGACTGCCCGGACCCCGAACGCCCCCCGGAGCCGCTGGAGTTGCCGTTTCCGCGTGAGGGCCCGGGCCGGTTCGGTCCCTGCCCGGAGTTGCTTCGCGACGGACCGCCGCCACCCCCGCCGGCCTTCGAGCGGCCCTTGTCCGCGCCCAGGCCGGAACCGGTGGACTTCATGCGGTCGGCGTCAGCCTTTCCGCGCGCTGCCGCCTTGTCGCCCTTCGCTTTCATCATCGCGGCGTGGAGCTTTCCGTTCTGCTCCATCATCGCGACTTCTTGCGCAGTGCGACCCTCCAACAGCGCCGCCTTCCGCGCTATTTCCGCCTCACGGAAAGGACTTTCGCCTTCATGGCGGGCCCGCGCCATTTCGATCCGGAGTTCCAGCCAGTCACCGAGACGGTCAGCGAGAGAACGAGGCTGAACATATTCGCCGTCCTCGTATTCGCCCTCGTCTTCTCCGGTTTCCGGTGCCGTAATTCCGTCCGAACGCAGCGCCATTTCGGGATCCGGTGCGGTCGGAATCTGCGGCAGTTGCATCGTCGTCTCTTCCGGAGATTCCGGCGGAGCCTCGGAAATATCCTCCGGGTCCGGAATGGTGTCGGCGTAATCCGGCATCGGCGGTGGCACGTACGAGGATTCACCGCTCCAGGGGCCGCGGACCAGGATCCCGTTCGGGTCGTCCACGTCGGACACGATGTACCTCCCTTCAGGGTCTTGACAGAGCGTGGGGTCTTGTGCGCACGCGTGTGCACGTGCACGTGTGCACGCTTTACACGCGCGAGGCCCCGCCGGAGCCCGGCGGGGCCTTCACTGGTGACGTTCAGTGACGCGGGGGGTGCTTCGCCACGACCTGCTCCGCGTACTGCAGGAGGTCGCTCCAGATCCGTCCGTCGCCCTCCGCACGCTTGTCCATCGCGGTGATGAACAGGCGGCAGATGAGCGCGAATCCGACGTAGACGTCACCGCGACCGGCTTTGACGTCCTTGGCGATTCGGGATCGTGCGAGGCGGAGCCAGAATTCCATCTGCCCCTGCTCGCCGCGAGATTCGCGGGCTTTATCCGCCTCTTCCTTCAGCCAGTTCTGGCGCCGTTCGGCGGAGCGTTCTGCGCTGCTGAGGGGGCGGGTCACGCCGACTCCCTGTTACCCAGGTCGTAAATCGACGTGGGACCACCATAGCCGGAATTCTGGCTCTGCGCACCCTGCTGTGACGGATTCTGCGGGGCGGCCTGGAGCGGCGGGGCGCTCTTCCGCTTCTTTTCCAGCTCCTTTTCCTTCCTCTTCTTGACGGTATTCGCGACCGCCTCATCGTGGGCGCGGCGCTTGAATGCGCTCTTTTCCAGGCCCTTGGTGACAGCCTGGACGTTCTTGAGCACGTCCTTGAGGGCCCTTTCCACGGGCTGCGCGCGCAGCCAGGCGTCGAAGAACCGGTCGCCCTCCACGTGGGTGTCGCGGCAGTGGACGCGGGTCTCCAGGGCGAGGGTCTCCAGGTTCTTGCCGATGTCCAGCAAGAACCGCTGAACGTCGGCCAGGTACCGGGCGGTTGCCTCCGGGCTCTGCGCCACGTCGCGCAGAGGTGCTGCGTGATTGGGGTCGTTGCTGTTCACGGCAGGGTTTCTCCTTCTCCGGGCGGGCCCGGGGGGGGATGGGATGAGACAGGGCGGGGCCTCAACCGTTCGGCAAGGCCTTGGGTGGTGCGCTCGCCTCACCGCGCTCGGGGCGGGCGTGGCGACCGGCCTGCCGGCCGTGGCCGTCACCGGTCCGCGCTCGGTGTGCGAGCGCGGACCGGTGGCGACCATGAGCGGCAGGGTTCTGCGAGCGGGGTGAGCGCTCAGGCGCTCACCGAGCGCTCATTCACGCGCTCGGTGCGGCCTCTTCGACCTGAGCGCGCAGCCGCTGAGCGGTAGGGCGGGAGACCGGCTTATCGGACAGGCCCGCCTCGGTGAGCGCGTCGCGGATCTCGGTCGCCTCTGGACGGCGCCCGAGCTCGGTGTAGAGGAGTCGGATGCGAGCGTGGCGGCGCTCGGTAAGCGCCTCGGTCTCACTGCGCTTCCTGTTGCTCTCCGCTCCCTGAGCGTCGATGTCCTCCGTGGTGCGCTCACCCTCGCGAGCGCCGGGGGTGAGCGCCGAGCGCTCGCGCTCACCCCGCGTCTCGCCCGAGTTGAGCGCGCTCGTGTCGGAGTGAGCGTGCTCGGATTCCTCCACGCGCTCGATGATGTGAGCGTCCTCGGGGGCGAGCGTGTCGGCGAGCGCGGCGGGCGCGGTGTCGAGCTTGAGCGCCATCCGCTGGTCCAGCGGAGCCTTCCAGCGCCACAGCCAGCCGTACGTCTCCTTGAGCTGCGCTCGCAGGTAGGTCTGCTCCTGAAGGCGGGTGAGCGCCTCCTCGTAGGAGGTGATCTCCCACAGGATCATCCGGCGACGGAGGCGAGCGGTGGGGATCGGGGCGAGCAGCCAGCGGGAGCGGCGCACCGTCTCCATCCGCTGCTTGCCGGTGACCGCGCCGATCCTCGTGGCGTACACGTGGGAGGCGATCTCCGAGAAGATCACCCACAGCAGCGTGAGGGCGGCGTGCCCCAGACGCCCCGACGTGCTGTCCGAGGCGTTCCAGTTCAGGTAGACGGTCACCGCCGTCAGCGCCCTCGGCACCCAGCGGATCCAGCGGAGCTCCATGCCCATTCGGATCAGGACCAGGCTGGCGCCGGTGAAGGCCGGGATCGCGACGTCGATGCCGACCGGCAGCAGCCACGGCCACTCCCAGCCCCACCCAACTGCCTTGGTCTCCAGCGCGGTGTAGGAGGAGAGCAAACCGAGGGTGGAGACGGTCGCGGCGGCCAGCACGATCGCGACCACGCCCACCAACTCCTGCCCGGACAGCGGCGGAACCCCACCGGTGGGCCGGGCGTCATTGCGTGCCTTGCGGCGGGCGGCGCGCGACTCGGCCCGGATTTCCCGGCGCCTGGCCCGCTGCACGGTGCGCTGCGTCGCCGCCTCCAGGACGCGTTCGCCGTCGGCTCGGGCCTGGGCGGCGGCGGCCTGGTCGGCCGTGGCCTTGGCCGCCGCCTCCCGGGCCGTCTTCGCGTCGGCTTCGGCCTGCTCGCGCAGCCGGGCGACGTCCTTGTCGACGGCGGCCCGCAGCTCCTCAGCGGAAGTGCGGGCGTCGTCCAGGGCGCGGTCGGCGTCCTGTCGAAGGCCGGCGGCCACCTTCTCAGCTCCGGCCCGCACCTGCGCGGCCTGGCCGTCCGCGCTCTCACGCATCCGGCCTGCCTCATCCCGTGCCCGCTCCAGGAGCTGCTCGGCGTCGGTGGTCGCGCGGGTGCGGGTCTCAGCCGCGGTGCGCTCCGCGCTGGCGAGCAGCTCGGTGCGTGTGGCTTCGGCGTCGGCCACGGTCTTCGCGGCGGCCTGCGCGGCCTCGGTCCGGACTTCGTCGGCCTTCGCGGCCGCCGTGGTGGTGACTTCCTCCGCCTGGCGGCGGGCGTCGGCGAGGACCTGGTCGGCCGCGCCGGTCGCCGTTGTCGTCACGGTGTCTGCCTCACGGCGCGCGTCGGCGAGCAGTTGCTCCGCCTTCGCTTCGACGTCGGCCCGGACCTGGTCCGCGTCGGCGGCCACGGTCGTCGCGGCTTTCGTGCGGATCTGGTCGGCGTCCTGCCGGGCGCCGTCCAGGATGCGGGTCTGCTCGGTCGATGCCGCCTCGGTGATCGAGGCTGCCTCGGTGCGCGCGCCGTCCAGGAGTTCGGCGGCGCGAGTCTCGCCGTCGGCGAGGATACGGGCGACGTCGTCGGCGGCCTGGTCCCGTAGGTCGGCGGCGCGGTCGGCGGCGTCTGCCAGTATCGGGTCGGCCTCTGGGTACACCACCAGCGGCGCGATGTTCTCGGGGGCGGTGGTCTGGGCGGGGATGGCGGCCGGCGGGGTCGACGCCTTGGCGCGCCTGGCGTTGCGGGGCTTCGTAGCCGGGGCGGCCTGGCGCCTGCCGCGGGTGGCGGTGTTGGGGGCCACGGGGTGTCCTCTCTTAGGTTCTGGCGCCTCCGTGTAAGAGGTCACCGCGGGTCGGCGTCGATCGGTAGGGTCGTGACCAGGCCCTCCGAGGCCCCGGCAGCTGAAATGCCGGGGACTCGGAGGGCCCTCTGCTGGGGGCAGGTGGTCAGTGCCGGGCAGGAAGCGTGCTGCTGTCCTGCCCGAGGTGCTGGCGCAGCCAGGCCACGGCGGCCGGGGTCATCGCCCCAGGGTCCGGCTCGCTCAGTGGCGCGGTGTCGATGTCATGCATCGCGTCCGTCGCCGGAAGCAGGCGCATGTAATCGGGGTCGATCCCCGTGACGTAGCGGTTGCCGCTCAGCTCGACCAGGTCGTAGAGGACCTTGCCGGTGTCGACGTGCCGCCAGGACCGCTCCACCCGGCCGACGAACGTGTGGCCAGGCTTCCCGAGCCAGAACTTCTCGACGTCGCGGAACAGAACCATGTCGCCCCGCTTGTAGGTGGTCGTGGAACGCGTGGCCTCCATCTGAGGCTGCTGTGCCATGTGTTCTCCTCGCATCGTGTGGACCGGCATGAGCCGGTGGGTCCGGCAGGTCGTCAGCTGCGACGGCCGAGCCGGTGGTTGGGCATGAGGGGCGGTGCCTCCCGAATGGAAGGCAGTGCGGGATGGGTGTCGTTGACGCGGTGGCCGGCGTCCCAGGCCTTGGCGGCCGCCGTGGCGGCGGCCGCCAGCAGGGCGAGGGTGAGTGGGTGGGCCAGGCCGCGTGCGGCAATGGCCCGCATCGCCCTGTGCTGGGCGACGCGGGCACCGCGTATGTGGAGGTCCAGGGCTCAGTCAGCTCGCCTGTCCGGAGCCGTTGCAGCCGGTGCAGGTCTGCATCTCGACACCCTGATAGGGGGTGCCATCCGCACCGACGTGGTTGACGGTGACCATCTGCTGGCCAGAGCCGCCACAGGAGGTGCACGTCATCGGGCCACCCCGGCACTGCCGCAGCGGCACGTCCAGTAGCCGCACAGCACGCACGCGTCGTCTGCCGCCCGGAAGTTGAGCGGGCGGGTCAGGTGCAGGACCGGCTGGCGGGTGTAGCCCGGCACCATCTCGGTGAGCGTACGGCGGGCCCGGCGGCCAGCAGCCCGGGCATGGTCGTCGCCGTCGGCGACCAGGTGGTCGACGAGCTGGTGGAAGCGGTCGGTCTCGTCCCGCTCGTATCCGCGTCCGTCGTCCCCGCCGCAGTCGTCCTCGCGGCGGATGTCGTCGATCGTCCCGGCACGCGGGGAGATGCGCGCCGGACTGATGCCGATGAGCTGTCGGGTGGGTTGTGCGATCATGACGTTCACGGGGCCTCCTACTAGGTCCTGGACAGCCCCGGGGCCCTAATCCCTGGGGTTGTCGCTGTTTTGGCTGCCGTACGAGCAGCCGCGGCCGCCGCCATCCCTGGTTCGTCGGGATGGCGACGGCCGTGGTCGTTCGTCGCGGAGTGCAGGTCAGGCGGCGGCTGCGGAGGCCAGTTCGACCGCCGGAGACGGCAGCGCCGCCATCGGCTTCGGAGGCAGACCGCGCGCAGCGGGCAGCTCCATGCCGGAAGGCACCTCCCGGTCGGGGCCGGACTCCATGGCGGCGAGCACCTGGTCGAGCAGGGAGGTGAGGACCGCCCACGCGTTCTCCTGCGCAGGCATTGCGAGGAGTTGGGCTGCGAGGACCCATACGTCCTGGGTGACGTCGTCAACGTCGGCGATCGGGTCAGCGCCGGTCTCGTTCAGGCGCTCGGCAACGCGAGCGGCGAGGCGTGCGGAGTGGCGGGCGTAGAGAGTGGCCAGCGAGACGCGCATGGGAAGAACTCCTTCGAGGCGGGACAGGAAGAAGCCCCTGGGAGGTTTCCCAGGGGCTGGTGGTTCTTGAGACATGCAGGTGAAAGAGGGTCAGGCGGTGATCCGAAGGGGTTCCGTCGGGAGGGCGGGGCCTCGGAATTCCGAGACCGTGTTGGCCGGGCGAATCCGGCAGGTGTTGTTGAGCTCCTCGGTCGACGTGCCGGCCTTCTTGGCCAACGCGCTTCTCAACACCTTCGTCTCGGCCTGCTTGGCCCACTCTGCTGCCCGATCCTTCGCCGCCTGGGCGGCGTATGCCTGGTCGAACCGTGCCCGCTCCCGGGCGAGGATCGCGCGGATCTGCTGGCGGCGCGGTTCCTGGCGGATCAGACGAGCAACGGTCTCGGCCAGGCGTGCCCGTTCGGTGCAGCGAGCGCGGGCCGTACAGGTCGGGCACTGCGTGATGTGCGTCTGGTACGCCGTGCGGGCCGTCTTCGGGCTGAGCGGGCGAGGTGTGATCTGGGGGACCGCCGGCGCCACGGCCACCTTGGGCTTGCGCAGGACGTTGGTCGCGCGCCGGGACGACGTTTCCTTGATGGCGTCGGCCAGCTGCTGGTGCCACTGCGGGATCGTCAGGTCGATCTGCACCCGGCGGTTGCTCCCGCTGCATCGGCGCGCCTGCGGGGTGCGGGCGCGGCTGGTGTGGTGAGGAACGAGCTTCGGCGTACGGCCGTCGTGCCCGGTGATGGGGCACCAGGTCTCGCAGTCCGGGCAGACCAGGCTCTCCGTGCCGGGGAGCAGGTCGATCAGGTTGGGGAGCATCTTCGAGACGGTGATCGCGGGGCGGTTACTGACCCGCTTGGTGCGGGTCCGGGTCTTGCGCTCCTTGGCCGTGGGCATCGCAGACGTGACGGACATTGAGCAATCTCCTTCCGTACGGCGGGGGCGGGGCTGCGTCGCGGTGCCCTCTCCGCCCGCCAGGTCGCACGGGAGGCCCGGCGTCCTGGAGGACGGACAGCGCATGCGCTGCGACGTGCATGCAGGTGAGTCGAGAACCCGGGGGATTTGGTCTGGCTATCAACCCCGGCCACCTCGTGAGAGGCAGACAACTTCCTGCAGTGGAGCTGTTTTGCCGATCAGGTCGCCTCGAAGCTGCACGACCGCACGATCGGCTACGCCAGGCGGCCGTTGCGGACCTCGCTAGCGATGTCCCAAGAAAACCACCGCCTCGCTATTGATGTCAACACCTCGCTAGCGATGTACTATCCGTGTCGGATGCCGCGTGATCGGCGTTTCCCGTGGACCGTAGGATCGCTAGCGAGGTAGGGAGAGGGAGTGACTGGCCGAAAGCGCGAGAAACCGATGTTCCGGCAGATTGCCGATGACTTGCAGGCAGCGATCGATGCGGGCCAGTACGGCCCTGGAGATCGGCTCCCAGGCGAGAATCCCCTGGCCGCGGAGTATGGCGTAGCCGCCATGACCGCCCGTCAGGCCCTGCGAACGCTCGCGACTGAGGGCGTGGCCGAATCGCGCAAGGGAGCCGGCTTCTTCGTCCTTGCTTCGTTCACGCCGATTCGGCGGCGCGGTGTCGCCCGGCTGGCACGGGAGAACTGGGCAAGCGGCGCCTCCATCTTCTCCGCTGACGACAGTCGAGACCTGACCGTTGAGAGCAGAGTGCTGGGCCCCGTGACGCCTCCCGGCAAGATCGCGGATGTCCTGGATCTCGGAAAAGACGAACACGCCTTCGCTCGATACCGCCGGCACATCGTTGAGGGCCGTCCTGTGCTGATTTCAACGTCGTACCTACCCCTCGCGCTGGTCGAGGGGACCGCCATCACGGAGGCGGACACAGGGCCCGGGGGTATCTACGCGCGCCTCGCCGACCTGGGCTTCGCCCCGGCCCGTTTTCGAGAGGAGATCCAGGTTCGTATGCCCTCCGACGACGAGAGGGCCGCCCTGAATCTGTCGGGCAGCACGCCTGTGATCAAAGTCTGTCGAACCGCCTACACAGACGAGGGCCGCGCTGTGGAGCTCAACGAAATGACGTTGGACTCACAGGCCTACGTTCTCGAGTACGACTTCGATGCCTAGCACCCCGACCGGACTTGCCGCGCCCAGCTGACCGCCACTGAACTGAAGAGGAGATGATCCGCCGTTATGGCCCCTACGGTCGAGGCCTTCCTCGAGGACGGTTCCATGTCCGCGAGGCGCCGGTCCTCAAGGACAGGTCGCTTCCATCCATTGACCGAGCGGGAACCGCACATCGTCTACGCCGGTCGGCCGGACAGTGTGCCCTCGGTACTTGACCGACCAGTTTGAGCGGCCGGAGTCGACACTCCGGCATCCACATAGTGACTGCATTGCAGCTTTGAGGGGAGGAAGATGTGCTCCGCGAAACGCGAACAGGCCCCCGAAGGGGCCTGCCGGTCGCAGCGTTGGTGTGTGGAAGCCCGACGCGCGATCAAGCACCTGGATGGGAGGTGCCTGCGTTGGTCAGCAGGCTACGCGTATCAACCGGCGGTCAAGCGCTGATCGCATCTAGCGACACGCCGCCTCATGTTGCACCCGCCTTTATGCAACCCCCATGACATGCCGATGGCCGCCCTGCGCGAACAGGAGCGGCCATCTGAAACACAACGACTCCACGCCTACCAAGCTCGAGTCGTGTCCGGTGAGGCGACCTCGCCGGGGTGATTCGTGGACCTGCCCGGTCCGCGTGGTCACCTCCACCCACAATAGGCGTTCCGCAAGGCGGGAAGCCACTATCTGGGTTTGCGCCAGGTCACATCCACCGGTCACGGCTCCCCTGAATCAGGGGAGACACGCCAAATGTTCCGCCCGCAATACCGCCGTCGGCTCCTACATGCCGCGGTCCCAGACGTCGCCGTCCAGGCTGTCAGGCCGGCCACCGCAGATCTCCTGTTGGGCACGAATTGGGGCCTTGCCCACAGCACCTTGCCCGCAGCTCCTCATCGTGGGCAAGCCTCCAACTTGGTCCCACCGCGCTCTGGGCAAGCCTTTGGGCAAGCCAGGGTGAGGAGTGTTCTCGGCACAACATCCACAAGGAGGTGTGCCGTGCACAACGATGAAGTGCACCCCGCTGACGTATCCCCGCCTGTTCGGCGCTCCCTCGAGTCTCCTTCGGGGACCGTCCTGACGGTGGTGCTCCAATGAGTGAGCGTTCGGGACGGGAAACCTGGTCTCGGGCGATTGAGACCGAGCCGTCGGTGACTGTGACCGAGGAGACCTTCTTCGGTCACGGGTGGCAGCCGCTGACGCTCACGGTCCTGCAGGCAATCTGGTTTTTGCCGGCGTCGGCCGAGTTCAACGTCGGTCAGCTTGTGAGCTGGTTCGACGCCCTGGGCTGGAAGTCGGCCAACGGCAAGCCGCTCGGTGAGGATGCTGTGCGCCGCGAACTCAAGTTGATCCGTGAGGCCGGGTACGTCCGCGCTTTCCGCGTCAAGGGCGAGGACGGGCGGATGACCGGGATGCGCTACGAGATCTCGAAGCGGCAGATGCCCCCTCAGGAGCAGATCGGGATCGTCACCGAGTTCGAGGCAAAACCGCAGGTCGGACCACATGCCTCCAATGAGCGCACATGGATGCTCCCCGGCACGGCAAAGGCAGAAATCCGCAGGTCAGCCCATGTGCCTCCAATGACCACCCATGGTGATCCGCCAAGCATGGTGGATCAGGCAAAATCGCAGGTCGCTCCATGTGCCTCCAATCACGGTGCACCCCCCACACCCCCCTATAGGGAGGAGGAGGATTCCTCCTCCCTTAAGCCCTCCTCCATCACACCTGGCGCCTCGGCAACAGCAGTAGCGGCTGCGGCCGAGTTCCTTGCCGAGCTTCCTGGACGGTGGGCGTGCGGCCGGAAGTCCGTTGAGGAGCTTGCGCCGCTACTGGCCGAGGCGATCCAGGAGCAGGGCTGGCCACTGGGTGCCGACCTGGTGAACGAGCTCACCCGGCGTTCCCAGGCACGCCGAAGCACGGTGTCGGTGCTGCGGGATCGGATCCAGGACCTGCCCCGATACCAGGCTGTCCGCAAGAGCCTGCCGCGCGAGCGGTCAGCCGTCGGACAGGTGCCTGGGCAGCCTCGGGCGCTATCCCTCGGTGATCGCGACCAGCTGGCTGGTGATGCTCTTCCAGAGGGCGTGTCTGCCGAGCGGGTCGAGGAAGCGCGGGTGTTCCTTTCGGGACTGACCGGCCCGTGGGCCCTCAGCCCCGAAAGTGCAGCGCGGCTGGCTCCACTCCTCGCAGTGAAATCGCTGGAGCGGGGTTGGGAGTTCGATAGCAAACTTCAGAACCAGCTCATGTCCAACCCGAACGGCGTGAACAACTACGAGCTGATCTTGGAAACGCACCGGATCGGCCGTCTGCCAGCACGCGACAAGGCAACTGGTGCAGCGCGTCGGGCTGCGGAGCGACGTCCGGCGGAAGGGATGTGTGAGCGGCATCCTGCGTTCCGGGCCGACGACTGCTCACCCTGCCGTCTCGCCGAACGTGAGCGGCAGCAGCGGGGGAAGTCCGAACCCGCGGCTGTCGACGGGGCTGGGCTCCTGGCCCGGCTGCGGGCCGGTCAGTCCGCCTGACCCATTACGACCACTCCTGCGGCGGCCGCTCCCGACAAGAACCGGCCGCCGCAGTGGAGAACCCCCAGGAGGAGATTCACATGTCTATCGTCGCACCCGCCGGCCTTGCCGATGGCCCTATGGAGATTCCCCGCCAGGACAGGTTGCCGCCGCACGATATGGAAGCGGAAACGTCCGTGCTGGGCGGCCAGCTGCAGAGCAAGGACGCCATCGAGGACTGGATCGAGTCCCCGATGCAGCAGCGCGACTACTACCGTCCGGCGCACGAGACGGTCCAGGCCGCAATCCTGGATCTGCATGCCAAGCACGAGCCGGTGGACCCGATCACGGTCGCCGCCGAGCTTGTTAAGCGCGGTGAGCTCGCCAAGGTGGGGGGTGCTCCCTACCTGCACGAGCTGGTGCAGTCCGCGCCTACGGCTGCGAACGTCGGGTACTACGCCGAAATCGTGCACGAACGGGCCGTGCTGCGTCGGCTGGCCCAGGCCGGGATGCGGATTACGCAGCTCAGCAATTCCGGCGAGGGGGAGCTCGACGACATCAGGAACGCGGTAGAGGCCGAGGTCCTCAAGGCCCTGGCTGGCAGGGACGAGTCCGCCAACTACGCTTACGTTCGCACGGATCTGCCTGGTTTCTGGGACGACCTCGACGCACGGATGAACGGCGCCGACAAGGTGAGTGGCCTGTCGACGGGGTTTACCGACTTCGACGCCCTGACCAACGGCCTCCAGTCCGGCCAACTCATCATCATTGGCGCCCGCCCGGCCATGGGCAAGTCCACGCTCGCGCTGGACATTGCCCGCGCCGTCTCAATCAAACACGGCATGACAACGGCGTTCTTCTCCCTGGAAATGGGCCGGGCCGAGATCACGCAGCGGCTCTACAGCGCCGAGGCCCGTGTCGCTTTGCACCACATTCGTGCCGGTACGGTCACTGAAGGGGACCTCGACCGCATGGCCAAACGTACGCCTGCCATCGAGGCCGCCCCGCTCATCGTGGACGATTCCCCGAACCTGTCGATGATGGAGATCCGCTCCCGGGCACGGCGCATGAAGCAGACCCGGGGCCTGGACCTAATGATTCTGGACTACCTGCAGCTGGCGCAGTCCGGGGGAAGCCGCAGGCCGGAGAGTCGGCAACAGGAAGTCTCCGACATGTCGCGGAATCTCAAGCTGCTGGCTAAGGAGTTGGAGATCCCGGTTATCGCGTTGTCTCAGCTCAACCGCGGACCCGAGCAGCGCACCGAGAAGAAGCCTCAGCTCTCCGACCTGCGTGAGTCCGGCTCGATCGAGCAGGACGCCGACATGGTGATCTTGCTGCACCGTGAGGACGCGTACGAGAAGGAGTCTCCGCGGGCGGGTGAGGCCGACCTGATGGTGGCCAAGCACCGCAACGGGCCCACGGGGACGATCACAGTTGCCTTTCAGGGCCACTACTCGCGTTTCGTCGACATGGCACAGTCCTGAATTATGCATTCCCTGTGTATGCCTACTATTGACATGCCTACACTGGCAATGCATGCTTCTGTCGCGCGCATTGCGCCAGCCGGCACCTGGAGGCGCACTCTCGCCCTCGCCCTGCCCTACGCCCGCCGCCAGCCCGGCATCGAACCATGCGGAGTCCCTATGTCGCCTCGCCCATCCAAAGACGTTCGAGCCGAACTCAAGAAGGAAGTGGAGGCTGCCTTGCGGCAGCGCGCCGACCGCAGGGACGAGGCAGATCGCCTCAAAGAGGAGGCCGAAGCCGAGTTCTGGCGGGCCATCGATGTACTGAGGCAGCGGTACCACGGCGCCCAGACCGACATCGCCGAGGTGACGCAGTACACGCGCGACCACATTTTCAAGCAGAGCAAGCGGTACGCCGCGGACCCTCAGGACGGAGACAACGGTGACCAGCGCTAAGGCCTACCAGGACGGGCTGGCCGAACTCCGCGGCGTGCGGGACGAGATGAAGCCGCTGGAACGACAGCTCACGAAGATCCAGGCCGACCTCGGGAAACTACGCGCCCAGCGGGACGAGAAGATCCGCGCCCTGGGCGCCTACGAAAAGGCCAAAGCGGACCGCCTCGCAACATCCGCCGGCGTCTCAGTGATCGACGTCGTCACCCTGGTGCCCTCGCTGGGCCCCCAGGCCCCCGCCAGCACGCCTGAAGAGCCGTCGCCGAACGATTCCGCCACTGAAGATCACGCAGCGCCCCAGGTGGCCGCACAGTCGATCACGGAATCAACCGGCGCGCTGGCGCCCGACCTTCGGTCGTCCGGACAGTCCGAGCCAGCCGCCGACCGCGCAGAACCGCGAACTGTCGGCGCCGCGGACACACACCAGGAGCTGCGTGTCGACGGCGACATCGTCACCGAGGCAGCGGTCCCCTCCCCCGCACCTGCCGCACCGGCACCGACACCCGCTCCGGCTGAGGAACGGACGCTTCCGTCGATCCCGGAGGGGGCGCCGGGCGACCGCTGGTTCCGTGCCGAGCCGGACCTGGCATCGACCCGGCCCAAGTTCAAGCAGGCCACACGGCAGATGGCGTTCCTGGACACCGCGACCGGCGTGCTGGTCTGGCAGGGCGGGACGATCACGCTGGACCTGGGCCGTGCGAGTGTTGCGGAGATCCTCACCGCGGTCTACGCCACGGTCCCGGCGGATGTGGAACGCATCTATGTCACGGCCGGCGACCCGTGGCACCGAGAGGCAGGGCGTCATCAGTTCCTCAAGGACGCGGTCGCCGAGTGGCTGAACGGACCGCTGCCGCAGGGATGGCAGGTCGAGTCCTCGCGCGGCAAAGACCGAATGGCCGGTCACCTGGTCCACCCGCGCAACCCGGTGGGCCGCTGGCAGCACGGCAAGGACCAGCACACCGAAATCCGGTCCGTGGGCGAGTGGTTCGACGCGGCCGGCGCCGACCCGGCCACCGTCCGCGAGGCGTTTGTGCTGCTGTGGAAGGCGCTGCGCCGGCACTGGGACGACGTCGTGCTGATGGGCTCGCCGTCGCAGACGGGCCGGGACCTGTGGTCACGGACCATCCCTGCGAAGGCCGGCGCAAAGTGGGCGGACGGATTTCCCGTCCTGAGCCAGGAGATCCGTGGTCTGCTGCACGCCACCGCCGGGCAGGGCCGCACCGAGCTGATCGCCCCGCCGCGTGTCCCGGAACGGGTGCCTGCCTGGTACGAGGTCGACCGCACGTTCGCCTACGCCAAGCACACCTGGTCCTCCGGTGTCGGGGTGCCGCAGCGTGTCACGGCGGCCACGTTCGCCGCCATGAGCGAGAAGGAGCAGAGCGACGCGCTGTTCGCGCCGTCGCACTGGCAGGTGCGGGTGACCATCCCGAAGGACTGGAACCACGTGGGCCTGCTGCCCGCCCCGGCCCCTGGCGAGCGGGCCTGGCATTACCCGTACGAGGGCGGCCGCACCTTCGTCACCTGGGCAGGCGGCGCCGAGGTCAACCTCGCGCTCCGGAACCCGCTGCAGCCGTGGCGGATCGAGATCCTGGACGGCCTGGTCTGGGAGAAAGGCGACCCGCTCAAGGGCTGGTCGAACAAGCTGAAGGACGCGTGGCAGTCCCTGCGTGCCCAGGCTGAGATCCACGGCGATGAACGGCAACGCCAGGCCGCACGGCTCGCCTCGCGCGGTGTGCGTTCGATCCTGCTGTACGGCATCGGCACCTTCGCGCAGCGGCCGCGCATCACCACGGGTTCGCTGGAGCTCGGTACCGGCGGCGAGGTTCCAGAGATCCCGGACGGCGCACGGCTGACTGGTATCTCGGACACGCACGTCACCTGGGAGCGCAACGCGGGTTTTGCCCGGGACCCGTACGCGCATCCGGAGTGGGCGGCCGGTGTGTGGTCGGCGGCCCGGGCCGCGCTGCTGTCGACCAGCACTGGCATCAAGGACCCGGAGACGGGCATGCCGTTGAAGGCTGGTGCGCTGCACCTGCCGGCCGGGTCGATCCTCGCGTTCCGCACCGATGCCATTTACAGCACGGTCCGCCCTCAGTGGCCGTACCGGGGCGAGCCCGGCGACTACTTGCTGAAGGGCGCCATGGCGTGGGACCAGCCGACCCCCACCACCGATGAAGAGTTCTACGTCCTGCAGGGCCTGGGCCGTCAGGCATGGGAGGCGGAAGGCCAGTGAGCGCAGAAGTGGCATGGGGCGGCACGTGGGAGCACGCGGCATGCGGCGCATCCGGCGATGCCCTGTGGGACGACGAGGACACCGCCTTCTCGGATCACGACTGCGGCCGCGAGGGCGAGGTCACCTGGAGCGCCGAGTGGCACTGCCACGGCTGCGGCGCGACGGGTGACGGCCAGTTCGACGACGACACCACGCCGTACTCCCATCACGAGTGCGCCGACGACGAGAATCAGGGGGTGGCCGCATGACGCCGCGTAGGAGGCGGGCAACGGGCGGCCGCCGCGCCCAGCGCAACGAGGCCGCGCGACTCACCGACGATCTGCTGGCAGCCGGGTTCAACAAGAAGCAGGTCGGTGAGATCCTCGGCCGCAACCCTTCCCTGGTCAGCCAGTTCTTCACCAAGAACAAGGGCGCCAGCTTCGTGGCAGCGCTCCGGGCCGTGGTGCAGGAAGTGCAGGCCGGCGGCCCCCGGGATATCGCCAGCCTCAAAGCCCTGGCCACTGCGTACGTCCAGCCGCGCTTGAACCGGGAGGGCTACAAGGCACGGGTGCGACGGAAGGACGAGCGCCGGGCCGAGAAGGTCGTGAAAGACAACCGCGGCAAGGCGGTGATCGGGAAGGACGGCAAGCCGGTGAAGACCTGGGCGTCGTCGCTGGCCAAGGCCGGCAAACAGCACATCGCGTCCGGGGCGTCCCGGCTGCGGCCGGTAGTTGAGGACGCGGCAAAGTTCGGCGGGAAGATCGCTTTCACCGTGCGGGCCAAGAAGGGAGCCTTCAAGCACGCGGCCGGCCGCATGGCCGACTCCCCCGGTGTGCGGCGCAATGTGGTCCAGCGGCGCGACGGCACAGAGGAGCGCGCCTACGCCGACAACCGCGGCGGCCCCGGATCCGGCGAGGAAGGCTTCGACGGTGCCGAGTTCAAGGCGATGGTCGACGCGGCCGGCGGGGACGTCACCGCAGCGGTGCAGAAGTGGCTGGTCGACAACGACCGCATCGAGCCCGGCACTCCGATCGTCGGCCTGGAGATCCGGGCCTGGATGCCGCGGGAGGACTGACCTGCTCTGCCGAAGCCCCGGACAGCCTGCTGTCCGGGGCCTTCTGCTGTCACCGACACAAATCAAAATGGATTCTCTTGATATGCATACTCTTGATATGCATAATGAGAGTGCGAGATGGTCCCGGGTGCCCCGGAACCACAGTCGCCCCGTGAGGAGAAGCAGGCATGAGCAGGCAGGACGCCATCGGCCAGGCCGCTGCAGCAGCGGACACCCTCCAGCAGACCCGCAGCATCGTCGACCTGCACACCATGCAGGACGCCGTGCAGCACGCCCTGAACCTGGGCGCCACCCTCCAGGACATCGCCGCCGCCCGGACCCCCGCCCAGCAGAACTGACCTTGCGCCCTCAGGTGGGCGGCAGCAACTGCCGCCCACCACCTACGAACCGACAGGAGCGTCGCCCGTCATGACCAGCCCCGCCTCGCCCCCCTCCCCCGAAGCCGCCTACGCCACGGCGCCTCAGCTGCACCTGGAAGGCGACGACCTGGTGCGGCTGCGGCGCTCGATGCCCAAGCGCGAGTGGCTGCTGCGCTGGGCCGCGCTCGCGGACCGGCAGACCCTGACCGCCCACCCGGACGACGGGAAGGCGCAGACCGGAGCCCTGCGACCGATCCAGACGCTCATCGCTTTCGACACCGAGCACGGCACCGCGTCCGGACCGGTCCACCCCGATGATGCCCAGTGGGTCGTCTTCCCCCGTGGCTACGTCCGTCAGGAGTACCTGGCCTGGGCGGCCGAGCAGGAGGCGGCCGACCTGGCCGGCAGCGTTCCGCACCAAGGTCACGACGGGGAGCTGTACGACGGGGACGGACGAGCCCTGTGATGGCCGCGGCCGCGCCCGTCGCGCACCTCACCTATCAGCACCGGACTTTGACGCCTGCCACCATCACCAATGCCCGCAGCGAGACGTTCGGCTGGAACTGCTCCGCGCGAGGATGCCCGGTCCGGATGGACGGCTACGGCGACCAGCGGGCCTCCCGAAAAGACGCCGCCGACCACGAACGGCGCCTGGCGGTGGCCCTGTTCGAACCAGGGACACTCGTGGTGTCGGTAGGCCCCGGCGGATCGGGGAAGTCACGGTTCGCGGCGATGTTCCCGAGCGACTGGGTGGTCTGCCTGGACGAGCTGCGCGAACGGGTCTCCGGTGACGCCGGCGACCAGTCCGCGACGCCCGACGCCGTTGCCCTGCAGGACGTACTGATCCCTGCACGCCTGGCCCGAGGTCTCACCACCGTCGTCGACTCCACCAACGTCGAAGCCCGCGTCCGCCGCGGCCTGGTCGATCAGGCAAGCCGGCATCGCCGGCCCGTCGCGGCCGTCGTGTTCCTCACCGACCTGGACACATGCGACGCCCGCAACGCCCAGCGGCCGCCCGGCCGGCGCGTCCCCTCCACCGTCCTGCGCCGGCAGCACGAACAGACGCTGGCCGCCATGCCGCTGCTCGCCGACGAGGGATTCACCGACATCCGCACCGTCGGCGGCGACCGCAGCTGACCTGGCCGGGCCCGCCCGTCGAGTGCGTCGCTGTATGCGAAACCCTGGGGTGAGCTGGACGGTAGCCGCCCCCACCTGGAAGCCTGATCCAACGCTCAGAGAGTGAGAGACAGAAGATGCTGAAGCCGTTGCGGGAGCACCAGGCCGAGGCGGTCGTCGCCACGGTGCGCGAGCTCGAGCTGCCCCAGGATGCACCGTTGCCGCCGGCTGGGCTGCGCACGCAGGTCATCATGGCCACCGGCAGTGGCAAGACCCTGGTGGCCGTGCACACGGCCGAGGAGCTCGCCGCCGACCGCGTTCTGATTCTGGTCCCCTCCCTCGATCTTCTGGAGCAGACCGCCCGCGCCTGGCGCGACGGCGGCCGGCCCGGCCCGTACTTCGGCGTCTCCTCCCTGAAGTCGGAAGAGGTGGGCTTCCCCAACACCACCGACGCCGACGAGCTGGTCCGGCTCACCCGCGGTCCGGGCCGCGTCACCGTCTTCGCTACCTACGCGTCACTGGGCCTGGGGTTCCTGGAGAAGGCCCACATCGTGGGCCTCCCCCTGTGGAATTTGATCATCGTGGACGAGGCGCACCGCGTTTCGGGCCGGATGGGCAAGCCCTGGGCCGTCGTTCACGACAACACTCGCATCCCGGCCGAGCGGCGCCTCTACATGACCGCCACGCCACGCGTGTGGCAGGCCGGCGAGATCGACGACGACGAGACCGGCGGCCGCCGTCGGCCTGGCGAGCTGGTCGCGTCCATGCTGGACGACCCCGACGGCGTCTTCGGCAAGGTCGCATTTCACCTCTCGCTGGAACAGGCGATCGAGCAGGGCATCGTCGCCCCGTACCAGGTGCTGGTGGTCGACGTGCAGGACCCGGCGCTGAACACGGCGCTGCGGACCGCCGGGGACGGCAGTGAAGAGGTCCGCGGCAAGCGGCTCGGCGCCCTGCAGGCAGCGACGCTGAAGGTGTCGGCGAAGGAAGAGCTCGAGCGGGTTCTCTCCTTCCACCAGCGTGTCGCCGAGGCCGAGGCCTTTGCCCTGGGGCTGCCCGGCAAGGCGGCCGAGCTGCACGCCCAGGACCCCGACCTGTACCCCGCAGAGGATCAGGTGTGGGCGCAGTGGCTGCACGGCGAGCACAAGCCGGCACACCGGCGGCGCGTGCTCACTCAGTTCGCCGCCGGCGTGACCGACAACGGCACCGAGACCGCTCTGTCGCTCATCGCGTCCGTGAAGGTCCTCGGCGAGGGAGTCGACACACGCGAATGCGACGCCGTCGTCTTCGCGGACGTCCGCGGCTCCATGCCCGACCTGGTCCAGGCCGTCGGCCGCGCCCTGCGCATGCACCCGGGCGAAGGGAAGATCGCCACCCTGGTCGTGCCAGCATTCCTCGCCCCCGGTGAGAAGCCGGACGCCATGCTCACCTCGACCGCGTACAACGGGCTGGCCAAGCTCCTTGCCGCACTCCGCGCACACGACGCCCGCATCGAGAAGCTCACCGACCCGGGCACATCACGGACCCGCGCCCCCGAGCCCCGCGACGAGACCCGCGACTTCGACGAGGACCTGGACCAGGACACCGACGGCGAGGCGGCTCCGGCGGTCAGCCGGCCCGCCAAGGACCTGCTGCGGTTCTCCGCCCCGCGCGACGCGCGCCAGCTGGCCGCCTTCATCGAGCTGCGCGTCCTCAATCCCGAGCGGGTCCACTGGCGGCGCGGCATCCAGGCCGCCCAGCGCTACGCCAAGGAGCACCAGGATCTGCGCGTGCCGTACGACTACCGCACCCCGACCGACTGGTCACCCGCCGATTTCCCGCTCGGCGTGTGGGTCACCGACTGCCGCCGCCACTACAGCACCGGCAGCCTGGACCCCGATCGCACCGCCCAGCTCCAGGCCCTCGGCATGGTCTGGTCGCACTTCGACACCAGCTTCGAAGAAGGACTGGCCGCGGCCGCAAAGTGGGCCGACGAACACGAAGTCGGACTCGCTGCACCAGTGGACGCTGTCCTCGGCGAGTACCCGGTAGGGCGTTGGCTGAAGAATCAGCGGGCTGCCGCGCGCCGGGCCGCCGAGCTCGACCGCTGCCGCGCCGAAGGACTCCCCGAGCCGGAAGGCACCGCCGCTCCCCTGTCCGACGAGCGTCGGAACGCGCTGGAAGAGATCGACCCGGGCTGGTGTCCGACCTGGAGCATCGACTGGCAACGGGCCTTCCGGCTTGCCTGGCTCCACACCAAGGCCGGTGGCACTCTGCCCGACAAGGCAGGTGTAGCCATCGCGGACGGCGAGGACCTGGGCAAGTGGGCCGCCGCCCAGCGCGCCGGCTTCGCCAAGCTGACCATGCCTCAGCAGGCGATGCTCACGGGCACGCTGAACATCACAGCCGCGCCGGCCAAGCGCACCCGGGCCGAGATGTGGGCCGACAACCTGACCGCCGCCCGGCAGTACCACAAGCGCGAGGGGCACCTGGAAGTGCCGCGAAGCCACACTGAGCCGGTCGGTGACCAGGCTGTGCGGCTCGGCGCCTGGATTAGTCAGCAGCGCGTGAAGGCAACGAAACTGGCACCCGAGCGCGTGAAGGAGCTGACCGACCTCGGCATGCGCTGGTGATGAAGCAATTTGAGTCCGGACGGGGCGGTCAGCGTAGTTCTTGACTCCCTGAGGTCATAGGGGTGCTTGGGATGATCACGCGGAGGTCGGCTTCGGACTGCGCGCTAGGGGGTGCACGCAGTACGCGCAACGTACCCAAGCACAGGGGTGCTGCGTTGGCGTCAACGGCGACGATGAAGCACAAGGGATCTGGGTACGAGCGGGCTCTCTGGCAAACCTTGGAGGTGATCGCCCGCAGCCGGTACGTCGCCGAAGGGTCAGCCAGGTGACACTCCGCCGTCTTCGGTGGCGATGGGCCGGTCAAGCTGACGGGTCACCAGGTTCTCGATCGCGTCGATGACGGCACGAGTATCGAGCCGACCAAGCACGTCGAGATCCGCAAGGGGGCCGCTCCCTCTCACGGCCAGATGGCCCTTGTCATCGACGTGAATGGTTGCGCTGACGGTGTCACCGGAGAAGCCGGGCAGGCGCACGGTGAAGCTGACCTGGGTCAGGTGCGCCTCAGGAGGACCGCAGTTCGGGTCGGCCGCCTCGCATGCCCGTTCCTCCTCCGCCAGCTGATCGTCGTCGTGATGACCAACGAATTGGCGGAGCGCCAGCCGGACTGCTCTGGCAGCCTCCACAGCGTTCGCTTCAACCGTGCGCAGAGCCTCGGTCACCCTCTCATCATCAACAGGGCCAGTCTTTCCCAGCCACCACACTGCCGACAGAAGACGGCTCAGCACAGGCAGCGTGGGATGCCCGCGCTCCTCCTCCGAGAGCCCTCTGCACGGCAGGGTCCGGTCCTCGAGGGCACACAGGTGGAGGAAGACGTCGTCGGTCCACCAGTCCGGGCGAAGATGAGAGGCGGGATCGATGGCGCTCATGGACCTTCCCAGCGTTGAGGCGGTAGTCACTGAGTTGAACGCCGCTGCGAGCCCTGGGATGCGCCCCCGTACCTGACCGGCCCAACGACATGCCAAGGCTGGCGCCGCCTGCTCGGGGTCGAGGTGTACGCAAGGCGCGCCACCGCGTAACAGCCCACGCGATCGGATGAGGAGGACGGGGTGACGGTGACGTCGTGGACGACGGCGATCGGGCCGATCTGACCTGACCGTTCCATGAGTGGGCCCGACTGGCACCATGAGGCGCTCAACGCCCCTTCCAGAGGGGCGAAACCGGCTGTACGCCGCCCTGACGGCCTAGGAGTAGCCCCAAGGTCGCTCCATACCGGCGACTTGGAGATTGGCCGCGTAGGCTGCCATTCTGTGGGTCGCTTTTGGGTCATGATGCAAGCTTTGGTCAACTTCGCCCCTTGGTAGCCGTTGAGGCGAAGCTGACGGAGCGTCGGGAAAGCGAATGACGATCGGGACTCGGCGTCGGGATCTTGATTGCACAGAGTCGGGAGCTGAACTCGGGAAGGGCGTCGACAACACCAGCGCAAAGAGGGATGCTGCACCCCATGCCAGCAATTCCTACCGTGTACGCGGACGAATCGAACTCAACCGGGGAGAACCTGCTTGACCCGGCTCAACCCGTCTTCTGTTCAGCAGCCGTCTACGTCGGCGAGGACCTAGCCCGCCGGATCGTCGACGACGTCAAGGCGCAACTTCCGCTGGCTCACGGCGAGCCGAAGTACACCTCGCTGTCCAAGACGGACAAAGGTCGTTCAGCGTTGTTGGCAGCGTTCGACTCGCTGACCGACGAGACGATCCTGGCCTTCGTCGCGCATAAGCGGTTCATGGTGACGACCAAGATGGTCGACATGCTGGTCGAGCAACTGGCACACGAGACCGGGTACAACATGTACGCCGACGGGGCCGCGGTCGCCTTGGCGAACCTGCTGCATGCGGGTGGCGGGCTGATGGGTGACCCAGACACCTACGACCATCTGCTTCACACGTTCGTTGGCGCCGCTCGCCGACGCAGCCGCGCCAGCGCCGACGAGCTGTTCACCGCGATCGCCGCCTACCAGGCCACAACACACCCCGAGTTCGCCGACGTCTCAGAGGTACTCCAGTACACACGGACGCAGGCGGACGACATCATCGCCACGATCGCCTCCGGGGACCTTCTGGACGCGTTGGACCCGGCCGTGCCGTGCCTGGTCTCGCTCTGCTACGAGATGGGTCAGATAGTCGGCGACTTCGCCCTGGTGCACGACGAGTCGAAGACCATCTCGCGTCACGCGGATCAGCTTCTCGCCCTGCACGAGCTGCCCGACGCCGCACGACCTGGGCAACTGATGCAACGCCTACCCATGACCAGCGTCACGTTCTCCGACAGCAGCACCGTTCCGCAGCTCCAGCTCGCCGACTGGGCAGCGGGCGCCGTGCGCCAACGGACCACACATCTGGCCACAGGGCTGCCTGATCCGTTTGCCGAGAAACTCCAAGCGGTTGTCGAGCCCTGGATTGTCGGGGGAATCTGGCCCGACCTGTCCACTGTCGAGAACCCCCGACGTCTGGAGTAGTGGCTCCGCTGTGCGCAGCCGCTGCAAAGAGATAACACCGGACAGGGCCGCGTCCGGCGAGTTCAAGAAACGTCGGGCGTGTAGGTCACCGATTCCCGTGCTGCCGGCACTGTGCGCGGCGCCTCTCTCAAGTCCGGCACCGCAGGCGGAGGATCGCCGCACCCGGAGATCTGAGATCGGACGGGTGCGTCCGCAACACGCGCCCTGAGCAGGGTCACACACCTCGCGCCCTGGAGTTAGTAAGCTGACCTCATGGTTACCCCAAGCCCCAGTGGAGACAGAGAGAAGGTCGTCTCCAAGCTGCCTTCCTGGCTACGCCAGGACCTCAAGGTTCGCGCCGCCGAACTCAGTATCGACATCCAAGACGCTGTGTCAGCTGGCATCTCTGCCTGGCGAGCAGTGCCGGACGGCCACTCCCCCGTCGAGACGTCAGGGTCCGCGTCGTTTTCGACTTGGCTCCCCCCAGGGCAATGGGATGAGCTGAAGGACACGTGCACCGAGCGCGGGATCCCCTTCGTTCAGGGGCTCGCCCAGTCCGTTCAGACGTGGATGAGCTCTCATCCCTCCCCCAGGCATCGTCCTGTGACTGGCATCTGCCAACGCAAGGTCGTCATAAACCAGAAGGGTGGGGTCGGAAAGACGGCCATCGCGGCTGGCGTAGCCCAGGCTTTGGCCGAGGACGGCATGCGCGTGCTGCTCGTCGACTACGACCCTCAAGGGCACCTGAGCGATCAGCTTGGTGTTGAGCAGCTTCCGCCTGGGACGGACAGCCTGGTGCTGCACATGTGCGGTGAGGCCAAAGGGGATCTGCGGGACTTGATCGTCACGATCGAATCGCCGCGCTTCGAGAAGCGACTGCACGTCCTGCCGGCGTGCCCTGACGGGTTCCTCCTTGACGCCAAGATCGCGGTGTCGCGCATGCGTAACAAGGAAGCTGCCCTGGAGCGCGCCCTGAAGCCTTTGGAGAAGGACTTCGACGCCATGGTGATCGACTGCCCACCGAGCCTGGGCATGGCGACCGACGCAGCCATCTACTTCGGCCGTCGCCGGCAAGGGGAAGGCGAAGGGCTTTCAGGCATGGTCATTCCGGTCCTCGCGGAGGACTCATCGGCCACGGCCTACACGATGCTTGCCGAGCAGATCGAGTCGCTGCGCGACGACCTTCGCCTCGAGATTGAGTACCTCGGACTGGTCGTCAATCTCTACGACAGCCGCCGCGGCTACGTAGCGACGTCCTCCCTGAAGGAGTGGCGCAACCTCGGGGACCCCAGAGTCCTTGCCGTCATCGGAGACCTCAAGGAACAGCGCGAAGCTGTACGGAAGCGCATGCCGCTGCTGGCGTACGCCCCGCACAGCGATCAGTCGGAGATCATGCGGCAGATTGCGAGGGAGATCTCATGAGCTCCAAGGAAGACCAGCTCGGCGCCTCGTCCTCTTTCGCTCGAGCCGGCACGGCCCGCAGTGTCCGTCGCCAGCTGACGGATGCAGCCTTCGGACTGGGCGACCCCAACGAGCTAGCCCTCAGCGAGATCAGTGCCAATCCTGATAACCCGCGAGAGAGCCTCGGCGACGTCTCCGGGATGGCCGCGAGTCTGAGCGAGATCGGTCAGATCCAGGCAATCACCGTGGCTTCAGTCGATGCCTACCTCCGGGACCGGCCGGAGCGCGCTTCTGAACTGGAGCCTGGCGCCCAGTACGTCGTCGTGGACGGACATCGCCGTCTCGCTGGTGCCCGCACGGCCGGTCTCGCGACGATAAAGGTCTCCGTCGACGACGCGCGCGTCACCACAGACGAGTCGCTGCTCGAGGCCGCGTTCGTCGCCAACGCCCAGCGGGAAAACCTGTCCGATCTGGAAGAAGCGCAGGCACTCAAGACCCTGGTCGCGTTCTACGGATCGCAGCACAAGGCCGCACGACGACTCGGAGTGACTCAGCCCTACATCTCGCAGCGCCTGTCGCTGCTGGAGCTGGTACCCGAACTTCAGGCGGACCTGGAGGCTGGGCGTCGAAAGGTCGAGCACGTACGAGGGCTCGCCAAGCACTCCCCGGAAGAGCAGCGCACCCTGGCAGACGCCCGAGCGCAGCAGGCCCAACAGAAGAAGCAGAAGCGTAAGACGCCCGTCACGCAGCCACCCACTGATAACGGCGTTATCACCAAGGACTCGCCATCGGGGGAGCCTGACGAGGAGTCGGCAGCTGATAACGGCGTTATCAGCGAGGGACGCCCGCAGCCCAGCAGCAACCAGCTCACTGATAACGGCGTAATCAGTCCGGGCACGGAAGAGCCTTCGGTAAGCCTCCACGTTCCGTGGCACAACCCGCAGGCCCTCGATCGGTTGGCCCGCGAGCACATGACCGCTGAGGACCGCCATACCCTCGCAAAGCTCCTCGCTCAGGAGTGATCGCGGATTTGAACGTCCCTGTTTTCCCACACTGGCAAGGCAGGGACGTTCTTGATGCCAAGGTGGATCTCCAAACAGAAGATCTACGGAACACGCTTCAGGGAGGGGATCGCGGGTGGCCGCGATGCAGCTGACACGCACGCACCGGGTACTCATCGGGGTCGTCGTCGCCGGCGCGGCAATCATCGCCGCGATCGGCTTCGCGGGCTCGTACGCCGCTGTGCGCGCGCTCGCAGAACAGAAGGGCTTCGGGAACTTCTCCCTGGTCTTCCCGATCGGCATCGACGCGGGCATCTGCGTACTGCTGGCCCTGGACCTGCTCCTGACCTGGATGCGGATACCGTTCCCGCTGCTGCGCCAGACGGCCTGGCTGCTGACCGCCGCGACGATCGCCTTCAACGGCGCCGCGGCCTGGCCCGACCCGCTCGGCGTCGGCATGCACGCGGTGATCCCGGTGCTGTTCGTGGTCGCCGTCGAGGCCGCCCGGCACGCGGTCGGCCGGATAGCCGACCTGACGGCCGACAAGCACATGGAGGGCGTCCGGCTCACCCGCTGGCTGCTCTCCCCCGTCCCCACGTTCAAGCTGTGGCGGCGGATGAAGCTGTGGGAGCTGCGTTCGTACGAGCAGGTCATCAAGCTCGAACAGGACCGGCTGATCTACCAGGCCCGGCTCCAGGCCCGTTTCGGCCGGAACTGGCGCCGCAAGGCCCCCGTCGAGTCGCTGATGCCTCTGCGGCTGGCGAAGTTCGGCGTTCCGCTGGCCGACACCGGTCCGGCCGGCCTGGCCGCAGCGGGCATCGAACCGGTCCTGCTGCCCCCGGCCCCGGCCGCCGTCGAGACGGAGCACCACCAGGCCGAGCTGCTGGGTGAGCATCAGCGTGCTCTGGAAGCCAGCCCGACAGGGGCAGCTATGGCAGCCCATGGGGAGCTGGCGGGCTCGCCTGAGCCCGAGGGTGCCGAGTCCTTCGTGTTGGACGAGCCGGTTCTGCCTGACGTCGACTACTACGAGGCTGTCCAGGGGTTCATCGCTCAGTACGGCGAGCTGCCGAACGCCCGCCAGTTCGGGCTCTTCCTTGCGCAGTACGGTGTCGTCGATCCGGTCTCCGGCAGCGTTCTCACGGAGGGACAGCTCAGGCCGATCCTGCAGGACTTCAAGATGCAGGTTCCGCAGCCGTCCATGCCGGCAGACGACCAGGAGCGACCGACCGATGATGTCGCGGTGCCGGCATCGGTCGTGGCCGAGGGCGCGGATGGTCGAGGCGCATGGACTGACACAGCGGCGGACAGCCGCTCCTTTTCCGGTGCTGACGTGACTGAGTCGGCTGTTGCCTCGCAGCCGTATGCGGCCGAGCCGGTCCTGGTCCCGACCGCCTCGGTGGAAGCCGGGCGTGCGGCCGGTGGGGGAGTACCCCACCAATCTCCCCGGGAAAGCCCGGCGGCGGGCGTGGCTGGAGAGGACGCGACCGTCTGGGAGGCCACGGTCTCCGACACGGGGGAGGCCACTGCGCGACTGCCCGAGCAGCAGAGCCAGGAGCCTGATCTGGACCCGGTGCAGCAGCAGATTGTGACGGTCGCGGAGTGGCTTGCCGAGGCCGAGGAGGCCGGCCAGAAGCTCTCCGGAGCGGAGGTTGCCCGGCGTCTGGAGCTGTCCCCGAAGACCGGTCAGCGGCGGGTCAACGCAGCGGTCGAGTACCTCACGGAGCAACGGCGGCAACAGGGCCGCGCGCATCTCCGGTCGGTCAGCCGCTGAGCGAACCGCCCTGACGAGTGGCCGATGACCGATCCCGGTCATCGGCCACCGTCATGTCCGGGCCCTGCCGCGTGACCGATTCCGGGGGCGTGACCGGTGACCGATGGCCGGTGACCGATGGCGCCGTGACCGACTCCGACGCTCGTGACCGATGACCGCTGCGGCCCGGATCGGTCATCGGTCATGACCAGCAGAATGCTCATCGGTCACCTCGCCGGTGTGACCGACGGACCTCTCCGCGGGGCACTGCTCCGCCTCTCGGGGCAGGGCTTGCCCACGCCATTGGGGGGTTGCCCGGGGTTGCATGGACCGGTCACCGAGGCTTGCCCACCCCCTGAGGAGGCTTGCCCAATCGGTCATCGAGGGCTTGCCCGCCACATGGGCAAGCCTCTCATCTGCTGTTTCTGGAAGTTGGGCAAGCCGTTGGGCAAGCCGGTCTGAGGAGAGTTCACGGCACGACATCCGAAAGGAGAAGTGCCGTGCCGAACCTGCCGCCGACTGCCCCCACTGCCCGCGGGATCTTTGAACGCCTGGACGTGGAGTGGGAAGTCCTGTGCGCGGACACCTCCGTCCAGGCCGCCGTGACCGATTGGCTGGTGACCGATCGACTGGCCGATGACGTCGCGGCCGTGACCGATTCCTGGGTGCGCGGTCTTGGACCTGCCCAGCTGCTCGCCGCTCTTCGGCCGCCCAACGGGGCGGTGACCGATGCGCTGACCGATGCCGTGCTCCGCGCCCTGTTGCGCCGCGCGGCCGGCCGTGACCGATCGGCCACGCTCGCCGCCCGTGTCATCGTCCAGGCGATGATCCCGGCCGCGGTCCGCATGACCCGTGGCCAGGTCCGCCCCTTCGGTGGCCGCACCTTCGACGACATCGGTCACATGACCATCGCTGCCCTCTACGTCGTCGCCCGCTCCGGTCGCATCCACACCCGGCCCGGCCGGCCCGCCGCCAACCTCGCTCTGGACACGCTGCGTCACGTCTGCCGGGAGCTCACCGCCGACCGCGAAGAGCACGGCGAAGAGCTGGGTGCCGCTGAGGACCTGGCCGACAGCACGCCCGGGCCGGCCGAAATGGCCGAAGCACAGACCGTCCGCGCGGCCGCGGTCGCCGCCGGCCTTCAGCCCACCGGGGCCGTCAGCAAAGGGGAAGCCGACCGTGCCCGTCTGGAGCTGCTCGAGCTGGTCCTGGACGCGATGAGCAGCGGCACCCTCTCGTCGGCCGACGGACGCGCCATCGCCTGGCACTACACCACCGACCCGGTCACCGACACCGTCGCCGCCACTCGCACCGGCACGACCGCCACGGCATGGCAGCGCCGCCGCTCCCGCGCCGTGGCCCGCCTGTCGGCCTCGCTCCAGCTGAGGCCTGCGGCATGACACCGACTCGTCCCCCGTCCACCGTCGGCCCGAACACAGAGAAGGACACCCGCATGACCCAGACCGCCAAGGCGCCCCTGGATGCAGACGAAGAGCGCGTCACACGCGCCCAGCGTCTGCTCATCCAGCTCGGCGCCGCGCTCGTCGCGCAACCCTTCGACATCCACACCCACGATCGGCTGCGCGCCTTCCTCGCCAAGGATGCCGATGGTGTCCTCGCCTCTCTGGAGACGCTGCAGCAGCGACCGGAGACCGAGCTACGCCGACGGATCGCTGAGTTGGGCGGCCACACCCTGCGGCCCTTCGGAGACTCGGCATGAAGGCTTCATGGAACCGTCGCCCGGGCAAGGGAGCTGCGGCACAGGACGCCGAACCGCAGGACTGGGACATCGACGAGGGGCCGCAGGATGTGGCCGGCTGGTCGACTGGCGCCCAGGCAAACACTGCCGCCGCCCTCCGCTGGACGGCTTGGGGCTTGCTCGTCCTCGGCCCGCTGCTCGGCGCGTTCGCGTATCTGTCGGCACCGGCACAGGCCGGACCCGCACAGAAGAGGCTGGCGCCCACTGCTCCGGCTGCGACCGGCGCTCAGGGCGCGGCCGGCTTCGCCCAGCTCTTCGTCGCCGCCTTCATCTCGGCGGGGGAGGGCGACCAGGACAAGCTCGCCGCCTACTACCCGGATGCCACGAGCCTGCGCCTGGAGGGGGCTTCGGACCGGCGGCACGGCGAGCAGCTCACCGTCGTTCGGCTGCGCCAGACCGATTCCGGCATCTGGTCCGTCACGGTGGCCGCCCGCATCACCGACACGAAACCGGCCGGGAAGCCGGCCGACGGACCGCCTGACGACAAGGATGAGGCGAAGGCCACGGCCGCCCAGGCGGTGCGGTACTTCCAGGTCCCGGTCGCCACTGCGACCACGGCCGGCGGGGCGAGCGGCTACACGGCACTGGCGATGCCGGCCGAGGTCGCTGCCCCTGAGCGGATCGAGGCTCCCGGACTCGTCTACGGGCCGATGCGGCCCGCGCTTCCAGCGGATCCGCGTACCCAGGCCACCACCGAGTTCCTGACCGCCTACCTGACTGGTGCCGGCGAACTCGACCGCTACCTCGCACCGGGAACCCACCTCGCCCCCGTTGCTCCCGCGCCGTACACGGGTATCGCGGTCGACACGCTCGCCATCGAGGGCGAGAAGGGCACCGAGCCGGTGACCACCGTGCCCGACGACGGCACCACGCTGCAGCTGCTGGTCGCGCTGCGCGCCACGGGCCACGACGAGGTCCGCGTCCCGCTCACCTACGCGCTGACCCTCAAGGCCCGGGCCGGCCGCTGGGAGATCGCCACCCTCGACGGCGCCCCCACACTCGCCGCCACTCCCACCGAGCCGACCGCCTCCAACGCCAGCACGACCCCCTCGGCGGCGCCCAGCACGGCCCCCACCCCCGCCTCCACTTCCTAAGGAGAAGACGTCATGCACGACATCACGCTCGCCGCGGGCTGGATCCAGACCGGTACCGGCCTCGGCAACGACATCAAGGCCCTCATCTTCAACGTCGCCATCCCGGTGCTGTGCGGTGCCTTCGTGGTCATCGTCGGCTGGAAGACGAAGGCGCCCGGCCCGACCATCATGGCCGTGATCTTCGCGGCCATCGTCTGGGGCGGCGCCGCGAACATGGACACCCTCAAGGACAAGACCACCGAGGACATCACCCAGTACGACGGCGGCGGCAAGCAACTGACCGGGCCGGGTGACCAGTGACCACCCACCTCGTCGACGCATCCGAGACCAGCGACGAACTGATTGGCCGCTGCTACACCAAGGCCCGTCGCGCCCCGCTGGTTCACGGTGTCATTCGCGACGTCAACGGCGGCCGCGGAATCCGACTGCCGGGCGGCCCGTACACGCTCACCCAGCTCGCCGCGATCGTCGGCACGTTCGTGGCACTGATCCTGACCCGTGCGATCTGGGGCGGGCACGGGCTGACGGACGTGGTGGTGCTGCTCGGCCTGCCGTTCGCGGCCGCGTTCCTCCTGCGGCATCTGCACATCGACGGCCGCAACCCTGCCGCCGCTCTGGTCAGCGTCGCCGTGATGATGACCGGCCCCCGGTGGGGGCGGCTGCACGGCCGGCCCTTCCGCCCGGCCCACCCGGTGAGCGGCGACACGCTCATCACCGTCACAGCCGACGGTCCTGCGGCCGGAAGCTTCCCCGCAGCGGCACGGCCGGCCGCCGCCGTCACCGCCCCTGCGCGGCCGGCGCCGGCCGCACCCACCCCCAATACGACGGTCGGCGTCCCGGTGGCGTCCGGTGTGCAGGCCCTGCTCGCCCGCCGCGCCACATCCGCACGAACCGATCCGGAGGAATGAGATGCGCCTGCCGATCCGGCACGTTGCCAACAACCTCGCCTTCACCACGCACGGCACCACCTGGGCGATCTGGCGGGTGGCCGCGGCCAACTACTCCCACGCGCCCGCGACCGCGAAGAAGCGCCGGCTGAAGTCGCTTGAGTCGCTGTTCAAGTCGCTGACGGGCGAGCCAATGCTGATGTCGCTGTGCCCGCAGGTCGACCCGATCGCCGTGGTCCGCGCCATGGTCGCCGACGTCGACCTGAAGAAGTCACCACGCTACGAACGGCTCGGCCACGCCGTGCTGGACCAGCTTGAGGAAATGGAGCTGACCGGCCGCACCGACTGGCTCGCGATCCCGCTGCCACCGCTGTCCCGCAAGGACGCCGCCCTGTCCGCTTTCGCCGCGGCCAAGGCCGAAGTCGCGCTGCAGCTCGGCCTCATGCCCGCACCTGTCACCGCCGGCGAAGTCGAGCGGCGCACCGAGCAGGCCAAGCGGATGCAAGCCCAGTGGCCTACCGGGGTCAGCATGCGGCCGGCCACCGAGGCAGAGATCCTGTGGATCTACGGGCACAGTGCGCGCCGTGGGCTGCCGGAGCCGTTCCTGCCCGACGGCACCGAGCAGCCCGTGCGCGGCCGCGGCCGTACGGTCGCGGCTCTGGGGGAGATGCTGCTCGCCGAGGGCGGCGCCGACTTCAACGACCGCAGGGCTGTGCCGGGCAATCCGTTCGAGCGCCGCTATCTGCAGGTCTCCTCCGAGTGGGGCGACTCCTACCAGGCGATGCTGGCCCTGTCTGAGATGCCGGAGGCCTTCGCGCTGCCCGGGGCGGCGTACCTGCAGCAGCTGGATGATCTGGCCTACCCCGTGGACTGGACCGCCCGGTTGGTCATCACCCCGGGCACCAAGGCGGAGGCGAAGACCCGTAAGCGCGCCCGTCATCTGAAGGCGCAGGCTGCGGAGTACCAGGGCGACCCGGCCGGCCCGCCGGCAGCGCTCGCGAAGAATGAGGCGGACAACGACGAGTTCCGTGACCGGCTCACCGCCTCGGCCCGGGAGGTCGAGATCCGCGCCATGGTCACTCTTGCGGTCTGGGGTGCCACCGCGGACGAGGCTCAGGACCGTGCGGCCGCCCTGGCCAGTGACTTCGGCGCCACCGATTACACGTTCTCCCGCCCGGTGGGGGAGCAGACCAGCTTGTGGCACGCGATGCTGCCCGGTTGCCGCACTCCGCGGGTGATGACCGGGTACGCCCAGTACCTGCTCTCCCGGGACTTCGCGATGGCCATGCCCTGGTGCGGCTCCCAGCTCGGCGACGAAAGGGGCGGGCTGTTCGGCCTGCAGCTCGCTTCCGGCGGTGCTCGGCCGGTCATGGTCGACCCGGCCCGTGGGCCCCGGGAGAACGCGTCGGCGTCGATGGCGTTCATCGGCGAGCTCGGCGCCGGCAAGTCCGTCGGCCTCAAGTCGGCGGTCTACAACGTCCTGGCCCGCGGCCATCAGCCCGGCAAGCCGAACAGCCGCGGGCGCGCCGTCATCGTCGACCGCACCAAGGAAGAGGAATGGGCGAGGTTCGCGCAGGCTTGCCCCGGCACTACCCAGGTCATCCGGATCGACCAGAGCGCGGAAGTGTCCCTGGACCCGCTGCGGCTGTATGTGCAGGACAGTCCCAAGGTCGCGGCCCGCTTCTGTGAGTCCTTCCTGACGCTGCTGCTCGGTGTGAGGCCGATGGACCTGGAAGGCGTTGCCCTGTCCGAAGCAGTGCAGGCGGTACTCGAGCGGCCCGAGCCCTCCATGCGTGCCCTGATGGATGAGCTCGTTCTGCGCGGGGGAGAGGACACGCCCGCCCGGAACCTGGCCCGCAAGCTCAAGGCCGTAGCGCGCAAGGACCTCGCTGCTGTCGTCTTCGACGACGCCCTGCCGGTCGTGGATACGGCCCGCGCCGACAGCGTCGTCTTCCTCGTCAACTCCCTCGCGCTGCCGAAGAAGAGCGAGCTGGCCTCCGACCACCGCATCGAACGCCTGGAGTTCGAGAAGGTCCTGGGCCGCTCGCTGATGTATCTGATCGCCGCGGTGGCGCGCGAGACGGTCATGCGGCACAAGGACGAGTTCGGTGTCGCTGTCTTCGACGAGTGCTGGTGGCTTACGAGTTCGGACGAGGGCCTGGAGCTGCTGCTCGAGCTGATGCGTGACGGACGTAAGCACAACGCGGCCGCCTATGTCGGCTCCCATGACCCGGATGACATCGGGCCGGCCGACAGCGAGAAGGGGGCCATCATCCGCGGCCTGATCCCGCACCGGCTCCTCTTTCGCCAGACGACGCGGTCGCTTGCCGAGCGCGGATTGGAGTTCCTCGGCGTCGATGCCACCGATCCCGAATTGCTGGACCTGGTCACCGCCGGCCTCTCGCCGCTGGACCTGCCCGAGGAGGAAAAGCTCGCCCGGGCGGGGGAGTGCCTGTACCGGGACCTGGCCGGACGCATCGGACTGATGAAGGTCCTGATCCCGATGGACCCGGCCATCATGCGCGTCATCCACACAACACCCAGCGACTACCGGACCGCAGCATGACCACGATCCTGACCTGGCGAATGCGGCTGCGGGTTCTCGGCGCCGCCCGACTCCGTGTGGCGCTGCTGTTTGCCGCGCTCGCCGCCACCACCTTCACCCTGCTCACATCGCTGCCCGCACACGCCGAACCCAGCCCGACCCCGTCGCCGACCGCGCCGGCGGCAGGGGCTCAGCGGACCCCGACGCCGGAAGAGGTCGAGGCGATCGAAGAGGTCATGCGCGAGCAGGGCGAGAAGTTCTCCAAGGCGGCGCAGGAGGCGATGCTCGACACGGAGAAGGACCGGCTGCGCAAGCTCCTTCCCGACGAGGGTGGCGTCCTCGGCGTCTTCGACGTCACCGACGCCAACGGCCTGCCGATCAGCGTCTACACCGTCAAGTCGGACACAGGCGGCCTGACGGACTGGGACCTGGGGATCCAGAACCTGCTCACCGAGCTGTGCTTCATGGTCACCAAGTGGCTGATCGCGTTCTGCTGCTGGCTCATCGCCTGGTCCCTGTCCTTCGGCCTGGCCAAGCTGCTGCTCGTCCCGGTGCTGTCGGTCGCCGACTCCCTGCACACCCGCGTCATCCTGGAAATGGGCCTGCCCGCACTGTTCCTGTCGGTGTGCGCGGTCATCTGCGTCGCCCGGATCTTCTTCGGAGACAAGGCCCGGGGCTGGGGCGACGCCGCCCTGTCCCTGCTGCTGGCGGCGCTGACCGCCACGCTGCTGTCCTCCGCTCCGAACACACTCCTCGGGGAACAGGACGGGGCGATCGCGGTGACCCGCGGTCTGGCCCTGGAAGTCGCCGACGTCATCCTGGACGCCAACCCGGCAACCCCGAACGCCAACGACGGCGTGACCACCCCGGCCACCAGCACTACCCTGTCGCGGCCCATGACCGACGCGCTCACGGACGCGTTCATCGTCAAGCCCGCCATGCTGCTGCAGTACGGCCGCGTCTTCGAAGGTAAGTGCGCCTCCGAGTACGCAGACACCCGCCTCGCACAGCTGGCCTACGACCGGCAAATCCACGCCTACACGAACAAGCTCAAGAAGCTCACCGGCCTCACCGACTACCTCAGCCCCGTCGGCCTGCCCGTGTCCTCCTGGTACGACATGCAGATCGACATGAGCACCCGGTGGGCCGTCGACCACTTCGGCAACCCGCCGATGGAGCGCTTCGAAGAGCACTGCGTGCCTGGCGACGTCGACGCTGCGAAGAAGGCCAGCCTCGACAAGGTCGGCGGCGGACTCTTCCTCCTCATCGCCGCCCTCATCGTCTGCGTCCTCATCTCTGGCCTCGCCGGCAGTTTCCTGGTCGCCCAGTGCCGCATCGCGTGGGACGCGGTCCGCGGCGAGCCCGCGCTCATCGCCGGCACCATCCCCGGCGCCGGCCGCGCCTTCTTGTGGGACTGGTCTGCCTCCGTGCTCCGCTCCCTGGGCCAGATGCTCACATCCGTCATCGCCCTGGCGGTGTTCATCCTCATCGTCCAGGCCGTCCTGGACCCTGTACAGGAAGACTGGGGCAGAGAACTGACCCTGCGCTTCCTGGTCGTTGACGTCGTGTGCATCGGCGCGGTCAAGAAGCGCAAGCAGCTGGCCGCCCGCTCCAAGCAGACCGCGGAGAACTTCCGCGCCAAGATGTCCGCCGCCCGGATCGGCGGCACCCACGGCTCCATCTTCAGCGGCCCCGCCACCTCGGCCGTCCGTAAAAACCGCCACATCGCCCTGAAGACCACCCGCGGCCTGGTCCGCGGCGCCCTGGCCGGCGTCTCCCTCGCCCACGGCAACCCGCTCGCCGCCATCGCCTACGCCATGCCCCGAACCGTCGGCGCCACCGCCCTGGTGACCCGCATGCAGAGCGGCCGCTACCGCGGCCGGCCGCACCGGGCCCGCTCCGCCGGCCGACCCGTACCGCGTCGGGGCAACCCGCCGGGCACATTCGGTGGCCCGGGCACCCCACCACAAGGACCGCCGCCGAACGGCCCCCAGGGCGGCCCGCCCAGGCCGACGAACCCGTCACGCCCTGCAGGTCCCACGCGTCCGGCTGGCTCGCCGCGTCGGACAGGTCCTGCTGCCCGTACCCCCCGCCCGCGGACCGCACCCGCAGCGGCCTCGTCGACCACGTCCACCACCGGGGCGCCCGCCGCGGACCCGACGAGCCGTCCCCGTCGGCACATCCAGGCCCACCGTGCCGTCTCGCGCCGTACCCAGCAGGCGGCCACTCCGCCGAGCCGGTCCGTGAGCGGGCCGGGTGGATTCGATGCCTGGCTCGCCGATCGGGAGGAGCGGGAACTGGCTCGCCGGCGCAGGCCTTCGCAAGGATCGTCGTGACGCAGAAGAGCAAGAAGTGGCTGGGCGGCTGCGCAAGCCTGATCGTGCTGGCGATCGTCCTGATGGCGGCGATCGCCGCGCACGTCGCCGGCATCGGGCAGAGCGAAGCCGAGGCCGCGACCGCCCAGGCCCAGTGCGCCGCTAACGGGTCCGGCGGCATGGACGTCGACACTGCCCAGGTCGCCCAGCAGGTCAAAGCGGTGCTCGCCGGCAGCAGCAGTGACGTCACAGTCGCCGGCCTGCCCTCCCCGAAGGAACAGATCCCCAACGCGAAAGCCATCGTGGCAACCGGCGCACAGATGAAGATCCCGGCACGGGGCCAGGTCATCGCGCTCGCCACGGCCCTGCAGGAGTCAGGCCTGCGCAACCTCGACCACGGCGACCGCGACAGCCTCGGCCTGTTCCAGCAGCGCCCCTCCCAGGGCTGGGGCACCCGCGCACAGATCCTCGACCCGGTGTACGCGGCCACGAAGTTCTACAAGGCACTGAAATCCCTCAAGGACTGGGAGAGCATGCCCGTCACCGTCGCCGCCCAGAAAGTCCAAAAGTCCGGCCTGCCCGACGCCTACGCGAAACACGAAGCGCTCGCCACCGCCCTGCAGCAGGCCATCGCCCCGACACTCGGCACCACGGCCGCCTTCCCCGACATCACCCCGGCAGTGGCCGGCTTCGGGGCCAGCTGCGTCACCCAGGCCGGCACCGACTACGGCGACATCCCCGCCGGCACGCTCCCCGAGGGATACCAGATCCCCATCACCGCCCCCATCCAGGCGCGCAACGCGATCCGTTGGGCCCTCGGCCAGCTCGGCACCCCCTACCAATGGGGCGGCACCTGCACCAACCCCCACGGCAACAACGCCCGCGACCGCTGCGACTGCTCCTCGCTGATGCAACGCGCCTATGGAGTGGCTGGCATTGAGATCACCCGCACCACCTACACCCAGATCCATGACGGGCGGGCGGCGTCGGCCAAGGCGCTCCAGCCGGGCGACCTGGTCTTCACCAACGGGAGCGCGTCCCGGCCCGAACACGTCGCCATGTTCATCGGCGACGGGTTGGTTGTGCATGCCCCCCGACCAGGCAGGGTCGTAGAAGTCGCCGAGCTCGCGACCCACGGAACGATCCTGGTGGCCCGTCGCATCGCAGCCTGAACCGCAAGCGGCCACGGTCTGCGGGCGGGGAATCATCTTGTTTCGGGCTAGTCCGGCAGCCTGGGCAGCCGGCTGTCTGCTTGATGCACCCTGGAGCCATGCGAAGGGGCCCCGCGGTACGTGCGACGAACCCGCGGGGCCCACGAGTGCCGTCCTGTCAGGGCACCCATACCGACCGTACGGCCAACCAGCACTGACTGCCCGTCGGCATCAAGCTGAGCGGCAGCCAGCAGAACGTGAGCGAAATGGCCCCGCCCACCCGGAGTGCCGTGTCCGGCTGCTCTCAGGGTGGGCGTCAATGGCCATGGCGTTTCGTGGTCAGTAGACCCGCGGTCCGGCGTCGGTGACGCGCACCGGTTCGGCCAGTCCGCCCGGGCTCCTGCCCTTGAAGACGACCTCGCAGGAGTACTTGGTCTTCACGTTCAGAGGCACCAGAACGGCCTTCGGGATGTCATTGCAGCGCGCGTGGTCGATGCTGTCGCGGTAGTTGCCGTACAGCAGGCGTGCGACGCCGTCGCTGGTGAGGATGCCCTTGTCCGGGACCGCGTTGAATTCCACGACGTTGTCCGACCAGCCGGACTTCTTGCCGATGGTCACCTTCCACACCACCTTCAGACCGTCGTAGGTGGTTGTGCAGGTCGCCCGCGTACCGCTCTTCGATTCCAGACCCTTGGGACACTCGGCGGTGGTCTTGCCTGCGGCCTGAGCCATTTTGAGGGTCTTGCCACGCAGCTCGTACGCCAGATTCTCATCGAACGGAGCATCGGCGGCCGGCGAGGGCTGCGGCTCCGTCTCTGGCTCCGTCTCCGGCTTGGTCAGCTTCTGCGGCAGCACGGTAGGGGCTGGTGCCGACTTTGCGTCCTTGCTCGATCCGGAGCTTCCATCCGCGCATCCCGTAGCCAACAAGCCCACCACGCTGACAGCTATAACGATCTTCATCCGCATGACCGTCACCCTACCGATCACACAGCGACCGCCTTGACCAGCAGCAGAGGGCGGCAGCCCACGCCCCGTCTCGCCGAACAGCGCGGACAGCAGGGGAGAGCGGCCTTGAGAATCAGGCAGCCGAAAGTAAAGGACAAGCAAAGTCCTGCAGTTGGTGTCTGAATTGGCCTTCCGGGCTGACTTGGTCCGGGTGAAGGGGAGTTCTTCCCGCACTGACCCGGAGGCCACCATGTACACAGCGCTTCGCGAGATCGCTCGGCGGGCGGCATGAGCATCCGTCTGCCCAGCGCCCAGGTCTTCATCGACGCCGTCGACTGGGTCACCGCCGCCCCGTACCTGGCGGCGTCATCTGCGGTCGCTCTGGCCATCTGGATCTGTGTGGCCCTGTGGCGCGCCCGTCTCGTACGGGAGGCCCTCGCCGACCGTGTCACCGTGGAAGTTGTTCCCACGAGCACGTTCGACCCGAGCGAGGGCGAGGTTGGCCGGTGGGCGCGCCAGCTCAGCCGGGTCCACCACGCCGCTGACGGTGTCCCGGCGCGTGGCTCGGCTGCTCGGCTGCGTTACAGCTCCGAGGACGGCAGCATGCGGTGCTTCCTCGAGGGGCCGGCCACTGCGGCCGCCGTGCTGGCCATGCCCGGTTTCGCCGAGGTCGAAGTGCGAGCCCACCGCGGCCAGAAGGACATCCAGCCGGTCCGATTCCCCCAGCAGCCGCAGGGGGAGAAGTGACCGCCACCGTCGACTTCACGAAGCCCGCCGCCGGTGATGGCCGTCGGCGTCTGTCCCATCGCTTCGTGCAGCGCGTCGAACTGACCCTGGCGCTGCCTGACCAGAAGCCGCTCGCCTCTCTCGGCCTGAATCCTGACCCGCTCCAGCAGCTAGCTGCCGCTATGGCGTCGGTACGTACTGAGGACGACGAGCGGGCCGACGTCGTTCTCGACCTGGTCCCCGTCCGTGAGCGCCGGCTCACCCGGCTCCGGCGTCGGCTGTTGGCACAGTCCAAGCGTCGCGGACCCTCCGCGTACGGCGAGCGGTTGACCGGTGGCCTCGGTGGGGGAGGGGTGTGGGAGTCGGTCCTTGCGGGCTGGTCCGGCGGCAAGACGGCCGGCGGCGGTCGCGGGGAGCGGCTGCCGCGCATGACGGACCTGCGCGACGGGGTCGGGAAATTCGATCCGACGGCTGGCGCCGTGTTCGCGGTGCAGTTGCTGCTGCGGACCGAGGCTGGCCACCCGCAGATCGCGCTGGCCCGCATGAATCAGCTGATCGCCGCGTTCTCCGTGACCACCGGCGAGAACTACCTCAAGCCCCGCCGTCCCCGCGCCCGCTGGCGGATCGCCTCGTTCGAGAGGCGGTTCGCCACGGGTGAGTTCGCGCCCCGCAAGCGGCAGTGGCTGACTGTGCCCGAGCTGGCCGGCTTCCTGAAGCCGCCCACCGTGAAGTGCCGCGCCTCCAGCGTGGTGCGCTCCGGTGGCCTGGTCCCGCCGGCGCCGTCCGACCTGCCCGTCTACACCGGGCAGCGGGACCTGGTGCCGCTCGGTGCCGTCATCTACTCCGACGGGCGCGAGCGCATCGGCGCCGCCCGCGTCAAAGACCTCCTCTTCGGTCTGCAGCTGGGCAAGTCCGGTCACGGCAAGACCGAGGCCGCGCTGGTGCAGTGCATCGCGATGGCGCACTCCGGGTACGGCACGTGGTTCCTGGACCCGCACGGCGAGGGATGGGTGCGAGCAAAGCCGTACCTGGCCCACCCCGAGATCAAGTCCCGCGTGTGGGAGATCAACCTGGCCCACTCCGAACCGGACCAGCTCGTCGCGTCCTGGAATCCGCTGTGCATGGAAGGCCGGCCCCTGAGCGCGGTCAAGGACGTCGTCCGCTCGGTCACCGAGGGCATCGCCTCAGCGCAGGACTGGGGCGACAACGCTCCGCGCGCCCGGACCATCCTGGCCCGGGCCACCCAGTCCCTGGCGCTGCTCAACTACGAGGCGGTCCAGGCCGGCAATCCGGACGCACAGTGCACGCTGTTCCAACTGCGGAGCTGGCTGACGGATGACGAGTGGCGCAAGCAGCTGCTGTCCAAGCTGCCGCAACGGGTGCGCGATTACTGGGAGAAGACGTTCCCGAAGCTCTCTGGGGACGCCGTGCCGACCGTCACCTACGCCATCGACCGGCTCGACACCTCCCCGGCACTGCAGGCCTTCTTCGGCAGTCCGCGCTCCGCGTACGACGTCCGCAAGGCGATGGACACCAGCCGCGTCGTGTTCGTCTGCCCGTCCGGCAGCGAGAGCGACGCCCTCGTCTCCTGCCTGCTCATCCACGACCTGCACCGAGCAGGCCTGTCCCGCCAGGACACCCCGCGCGACCAGCGAAAGACCTTCTGGGCCTGGGGAGACGAACTCACTGCACTGGACTCCTCGTCGAAGGGCTTCCTCGCCGCCATCGCCGAGCAGCTGCGCAAGTACGAGGTGCGGTTCATCGGCATGACGCAGATGGCGCTGCGGCTCAGTGCCATCACTCGTCAGTCCCTGCTGCAGAACCAGAGTCTGCTGTCGACGTGCGCAGCCGACTTCGACGAGGCCGCGTTCGTCGCCCGGCGCTGGAACGGCCACGTGACCCCGGAGACCATCACCGAGCTCCCGAAATACCACTACGTCATGTCGATCAACCTCAAGGGCACCCCCACAAAGCCCTTTCGCGTCCGTGGCCTGCCGGTGGAGGAACTGTTCGCGCACTACGACAACCCCGACGGTGTGCCGGACCTGGACAAGGCGATCGACACCAACCTCCGGCGCCGGCCCGTCGGCAAGATCCTCGCCGACCTTGAAGAACTGGACGAGGTGGTCCTCGACCACCACACCGGCGGCCGCGGGTCGAACGGCACCGGCGACCCCACCACCTTCATCGACTGAACGGAGCACCGTGATGCCGTACCCGCACACCGGCCCCACGGGCCTGGGCCAGATCGCACAGCAGGCAACTCAGGTCCTCTACCTGCACCGACTGGTCTCCACCAGGCAGCTGCACCAGCTGATCACCCCGCACCACACCCGCACGGAGTACCTGCGCCGGCAGCTCCATACTCTGCGCGAAGCGGGCCTGGCCGAGACCGTCGGCCGTCGCGTCTCGGGCCAGACCGAACTGCTGTGGTGGCTCACTGAGAAGGGTGCGAACGCCGTCGAATCAGTCGGTCTGCTGCCCCAGCGGCCGTACCGGATGAGCCCGGAAGCCGCTCTCGGCCCACTGCAGGAACACACCCTCGCCACCGTCGATACGGGCCTGGCCTTCGTCGACTGGGCCCGCCGCCTCGGCCACGAATGCGGGCCACTCGACTGGTCACCCGAGATCGCGCACTACTACCGCGACGACGCCCGCCCCGGTGAAGACCTCAGCCTCATCCCGGACGCCGTCCTCAACTACGTCCACACCGACAAGAAGGCGAGACAGCGCACCCTGCTCACCTTCTTCATCGAGCTCGACCGCACCCAGATGACCATCGCCCGCCTCGCCCAGAAGCTCCACGCATACGCGGCCTACCACGACTTCGCTCCGCAGCCACCCTCCGGGCGCGGAACCAAAGCCGGTCGGCGTCTCACGGCGGCACCAGCCTGGCGCTACCGCTACCCCGCCTTCCCCCGCCTGCTCCTGGTCCTCACCGGCGCCTCCGATACGCGACTCGCCCGGCGCATTGCCGATCTCCGCAGCCTCGCCGCCAGCGATCCCGCCTTCACCAACACCGGGCTGCGGGCAGGCGTCACGACCCTGGACCAGCTCCAGCATCACGGCCCGTTCGCACCGATCTTCACCCCAGTCCTCGGAGCGGACGAACCTAACGACGCCTGGCTGCGCCCCCTCAGCATCGCTGCCTGAACACCCTCTTCAGGAAGGAAGCCCCCCATGCTCTTCTTCAGCCGCTTCAGCCAGGAGCCATCGGACGTGCAGACGACAGAGGGGTTGCCGGGCGAGTACAGGGCTTGTGACGAGCTCGGCGCCATCGCCCGACCGTTCTCACCGCTGATCAGGGAAATGCTGGCTCTGTACTGCCATACCCGCCCCATTGGCGCGCTCTCCCAGACCGAAGACTGCCGCGACGAATACCAGATGACGGCTCGCTCGATCATCCACCACATCCTGGAGGGCTGGCAGAACCAGACCGACGGCCGCGGCACCATAGACGACCTGCTTCTTCAACCAAGGAGGACCCGTCTCTCACACCCTGAAAAGGTTGCCGATCACTCGACGTCTGGTGGGGAGCAATACCGCCGTGCATCCTGACCAAGTGGCATTACTGTGCAGGGCGTTGCCGCTTCTACAACTGACCATGGGGTCGCAAGGTGCGGTAGCTCCTCAGCCCTGGCGGGCTTGCGGTGCCCCGCAGGGGTAGCTCAGGCCGTCCTCGCGCCAGCAGGTCACTGGGGGTGCGAGAGACCAAGCCCCTTGGCAGGGCACATCCGTGGTGCAGGTGGCCACTGATCGTCGTTGTAATGGCGAGGCTTGGTCGCAGCTGACGTTCGGGGGCACAGGTCACAGGCGGGGTTTAACTTGGGCTGAGACAGGCGCAGAACGTTCCGCCAGCCCCGGCTGGGGAGGATTTCAGGCTCGGGCCGGTGGCTCTTGTATAAGAGGCGCGGCCGTATGAACCCGGCCTGACCTGCATGTTTGCTGGATGCGTGTTGTCCTGTGGAGCACATTTGGCATGCCGAGATGTCAACCTGGCCGTCACATTCGTGCGGAAAAAACAAGTGCAGCTTGATCGGGCGAGCTACGACAAACGGGCCGCGTTAGGCCTGGTCAGCGACTTGAGGGTGAGAGGAAACCCATACCGTTCCCCGCTGTGTTGGTGTGGCGAATGTGCGCTCCATGCGACACATGAAATCAAGTACCACTTGATTTCATGGTCCAGTGCGACGTAGAAATCAAGCCTGAGTTGACTTTCTGTGCAGCGCTATCGCGAAGGCGGTGCCCTTGCCGTCAGGTGGCGCGCCGGTGCGTCAAAAGACAAGCTCCTGTTGATTTTTCCGATAGTGTCGGCCACGCCTGAGTACTAAGGAGGTCATGTGCCATCTGAACAGCCGGCCCGGCGTCGTCCGGGCGGGCCACGAGCCGTTCCATCCCACACGTCTGACGGCGCTGCATACGATGACATCCTCAGCGTCCTGGGGAGGCAGCTAGGCGAGGCGGCCCAGACCGCCGATCCCCGCAGCCACCGCAAGTTGAAGGGCGTGACGTTCGAGTTCGAGAACGAGGCGCGCGCCGTCCACAACATGGCGGGCAACGCCGGCTACAGCCTGGCGAGTAACTGGTTCACCCAGCTCCTCGCGCAGCTGGCTGTTGCCAACTCCATCACCAAGTCGCAGCTGTGTGTCTTCCTCTTCGTTGCCGGGGGGCAGGTTCCGGGAACCGGCATCGCCCAGTACACCCAGCAGGAGATCACCGATGGGCTGAACAAACTTGCCGCCAAGAAGAAGGACGGCAAGCAGATCACCCGGTCCACCGTGAATCGAGCCATCAAGGCGCTGTGCGAATACAAATGGGTCGAGCAGGCAGGAAACGGCAAGATCCGCCTGAACGTGACGCTCTGGTTCCAGGGCAACAGCACGGCCCAGCACGAAGTGCTCGCGGAGATCGCCTCGGAGCACGATCACGACCCGACCGCCTTCCCTCACGACATCGGCCCCGAGCAGCCGCACCAGGAGGAGTTCGACTTTGGGCAGGACACCTACACCAGGGAGAAGAGAACCGGGTGATACTGCGTACGTACCCTGGCAGCCGGCAATGAGGAGGGTGGCCTGATGGCTGAGGTCCTGTCTCCGATCGTCTCCGATCGCATCTGGGCTGTACCTGTCTCTGGGGCAGCTGTGAAGTTCCTCAGTTACCTGGTGTTCCGCTCCGAGTTCGGAGGACACCTGCCCGTACGGCAGAAGGACATGGCGAAGGAATACAAGATCACACCACAGGCCGTCAGCCTCCTGATGGCACCACTGTGCGATCTGAACATCGTCCTACGCCCCTCCAGCGACGGCCGGAAAGGCAACAGCTACCGGCTCCATCCCCTCGCGGCCAAGTACGAGAGCCACGACGACATGGAAGCGGCGTTCCGGCACACCCTGCAGGCCATCAAGGCGGGTGAGCTCCCGAACCTCAGGCTGCCCTCGTACGTCACAGCTCCACCCAGTGAGGGCCGCCCGAACCTCCAGGTCGCATGAGGCAAAAACAAGGGCCCCGCCAGATCTGGCGGGGCCCTTGTGCCTGAGTAAGAGGTACACCCGCACTATACCCGCCAGCATTTGCGACGACACCGCGAGCGGCTCCGTCCCGACGGTTGCGACGTGGGCCAGCTACGTGTTCATCCCGCGCGCTGCCCCTCAGCGCAGGGGCCTCGACCCTCACCGCGCACGCCAAGGACTGCCACGCACATTCAGCCAAACGGGTCCGCGGGACGCCAAGGAACCTGGCAAACCATCCTTGACTGGAACGGGGAGCGGGCGAGCAGGTCGACCGGGGCACTACTCACCGGCGAGAAAGAGTCCGGAGCAACGGGTCAAGGTCTTCGAGTCCGGCAACCACTGTGGTGGCGCCGGCCTCGCGTAGCTCCGAGGTACTGGAGCGGCCGGAGCCCACAGCCACAACCCGCACGCCATTGTCGAGCCCGGCGGTGACGTCAGCCGGAGTGTCGCCGATCAGCAGCACATCGTCGGCAGCGATTGGGGTGTTCAGTGCCTGGCTCGTTCGCCGGATCGCGATGCGCACGAGCTCGGCACGCTCATCGTCGTCCTCGCCGTATCCGCCACACGGAAATCGGATGTGGCCATCAAGCCCGAATGTGCCCAGTTTGATCTCGGCAACAGGCCGGATGTTCCCGGTGACCACCGTCTGCACCACACCATCCAGCCCAGCGATGGCCGCCAGCGCGGTCGCTGCACCGGGCAGCGCATGGCCGCGCTCACGCAGTTCGCTGGCACGCATCAGATGTTGCTCGCCGGAACAGCGGGCAAAGGCCTCGAACATCGAGCGGTCGCTGTCGATGCCGTGCAGCTTCGCTGTCTCTCTGAAGATGACGGGCTCCGTCATGCCGTCGACCGCCGCCTGCTTCTTCATTACTTGCCCGGTGACCTGCTCGAAGCACGCCCCGAAGATCTCGCGGCCGACCCCACGCGTGGCGATCAGTGTGTGGTCGATGTCCCACAGAACCAGCTGCACTGTCGTCGCCTCCGATATACCGCGGCCCGAGTGGGGCATCACCGTGTCACGCGTTCGTGTAGTTCCAACTGCCCGCGCGTACTCCACATCTACGCTGGGCCTCACACCCTTTCAAGAAGGGAGGCGTCGGGATGGACCTGCCCACGCTCCCGGTCGGCGAACGCGTCCGTCACCACCGGACCCGGCGCGGCCGTACCCAGGCTGTTGTCGCAGGCTTATGTGGCATCACCGAGGACTACCTCTCGCAGATCGAACGCGGTCTGAAGAAGCCCTCGCACGAGGTGCTCACCAAACTCGCCGATCACCTTCAGGTCCCCGTCGCTGCCCTGCTCGGCGACCCTGAAACAGACAGCGCGGATGTACCGAGCACGGCCGGATCCGACGTCGTCCGCGCGCTGCTCGGCCATCGCCCCGCCCCGCCGGGGCAGCCGCTCACCGCTTGCGGTCTCCGGGAGCGGGTGGAAGGGCTCTGGCGGATCTGGCAGACCTCGCCCACGCGCTTCACCGAAGCGGAGGCCGTCTTGCCCATGCTGATCGGCGATGTCGAGGCGACCGTCCGCGCCCGCCGGTACGGCACCGACCCGACCGAGAGGCGTGAGGCGCTGCGGGTGGCCGCGGACCTGTACGGACTACTGCGCTCGTACTGCCGACGTGCTGGCCGCCTCGACTTGTCCCTCATGGTTGCCGACCGTGGCCTGCGTGCGGCCGAGGACGCCGACGATCCGCTCCGTATCGCAGCCGCCCAGTGGAACCTCGGCCACGTCCTACTTTCCCAGGCCGGCGACGAGCAGGACGCCGCCGACGTCGCACTGAGCGCCGCCGACAACCTCCACCGCATGCTCACCACACCCGAGGCCATCGCGGTCCGCGGCGCCCTGGAGCTGGTCGCGGTGGTCGCCGAAGCCCGCACCCGACGCGCCTGGGCCGCTCGCGACCGCCTGACCCAGCACGTCCTCCCCCTCGCCGACCAGGCAGGGGAGGGCAACATCATGTGGACCGTGTTCGGCCCAACCAACACCGAGCTGCACGCCGTCTCCGTGGAGATGCTCGACGGCGACGCCGTCGAAGGCCTGCGCCTGGCCGACCAGGTCGCCATCGCCCGGCTCCCTTCCCGGGAGCGCCAGTTCACCTTCGGACTGGAAGTCGCCCGTTGCTACGATCTGCGCCGAGAGGACGCCGCCGTCCTGGTCCACCTCCTGGAGCTCGAGGACGTGGCCCCCGAAGACCTGGAACGCAGCCCGCTCGCTCGCGAGCTCGTCATCTCACTCGTCCAGCGCGCCCGCCCCACCTACCGCCGGCAGGCCACGGCCCTCGCTGCACGTCTCAACCTGCTCTGACCTGCCCGAGCCGGGAGACAACCCGGACTCTCAGCTCGGGTTGAACCGGCCGCCCGTACGTACGGTCCCTGCACACCAAGGATTCGACTACGGGAAGCACCCCATGACCACCAGTGCCGCTGACGAGATCCCCGGCTTCGACCACACCCGTATCGCCGCAGCCGGCAAGACGTGGGACGCCGTGCGCGTCCCACGATTCATCGGCCTGCAGGTCCTCAACGTCATCCAGGGCCAAGAGGGCGCGATCGTCATGGACCCAAGAGACCGCGCGATGTACTTCCTCGTACCGCCCGGCACGACCGCCGACTGGAAGCTCTCGCAGTCCACCGCCCTGGGCGAGACCAACTACGTCGTGCTGCCCCCAGACGACAAGGAGATCCCACCAGGGCCGTTCTGGCTCGTCCCGCCACGCCGCGGCCGGCTGCACACCGATACGGGTGCGCTGCGCATCGCGCTGCAGACCGTTCTTGAGCAACGAGGAACGGCGCAGCCGAACCTGGGGCAGCTCACGATGGATCAGATCCGGGGGTTCAATTGCGCTCTCTGCGGTGCACGGCTCACCAAAGACCGTTCGCTAGGTACGTTCATCGGGGAGGGCATTCTGCTCTCCGATCCCACCGAGTTGTGGGCGTGCTCGCCACAGTGCCGATGAATCGACATTCCGCGCCGTAAGCCCGGTTATTCCGGCCCTCAACTAGTCGGTCCACGCTGGTGAGTCGGATTTCTCACCCCACGCACCTGAATTAGGGCGATATAGGCCGCGTGTGACGAATCTGAACTACCGCAACAGGTTGGGTTGTTGGCGCGACTTTGCGTAATGTATGAGACAAGACCGCCGGGTTGGTTTCTGGAAGCGCGGGGATGATCGCAGTCGCTCACGAGACACCATGCAGGTCAGGGCACGTCATGAGATATGCACGGGAGGCGCAGTGACACGGCCAGTACGACCGGAGCGGGCTCAGCTTCGCGAGCGGAATCACATTCGGTCAGCAACGCTGCTTTTCGCGGCCTGCGCGCTGACGGCAGTGTCCGCCTGCACTTCCGAAGGGTCGGTCGACAAGAAAGCAGACCCGGAGGCCTCCGCCACTGCGACGAGCCAACCGTCAAAGCCGGTGGACCCCGAAGAGGCCACCAAGACCGAGGCCGTCGAAACATACAAGGCGTACTGGCTAGAGATGCAGAAGCTCTACGCCGACAGCACTGGCAAGAAGGCCAACCTCAAACGGTACGCCGCGTCATCGGCCCTGACGTCAGCTGAACCCGGATCCACCGGCTTGTTTCCGGAGTGATCGTTTCGGGGTTGTCTTGGCGGTCGGCGAGATGATCTGGCTGTTCGGGCAGGGAGTATCCGCTG
>NZ_JBFAJH010000032.1:0-86326 GCF_040655115.1 Streptomyces atratus
GCGTCAAACTGCCGCGGCCGCCCTTGGAGCGACGACGGCAGTTTGACGCCAGGACCTAGGGTGTCAGCCGTGTCCACTCCCACTGTGCCCACCGGCCGGCCGAGCACGGGCTCCGTGCGCGATCCACGAAGCGAATGGGCACTGATACTGCTCTCCGCCGCGTCCGGGGCGGCGGATGCCTTCGTCTTCATCTGTGTCGGCCAGGTCTTCGCCGGGGTGATGACGGGCAATCTGGTGCTGCTGGGTGCTTCCGCCGCCGGTGCCGGGGAGGACGGGGTGGCGCTGCGTGTCGTGACCGCGCTCGTCGCGTACGGCTTCGGGGTCGCGTGCGGTGCGTGGATGAGTGAGCGGCTGCAATACCGGCTGTCGTTGATATTGCTGGTCGAGGTGGCGCTGCTCGCGGCGGGCGCCGTGGTGTGGGGGCTCGACCTGGTCCCGTCCGCCAGGGACCGGCTGGGGCTGCTGGCGATCATTGCCCTGGCGATGGGGATTCAGGGCCGTATCCGCGCGACGCCGACCAATTACTTCACCGGCACACTGACGTCCCTCGTCGGTCGCGTGGCGCTGCGTGCGTTGCGCGAGGGGGACGGCTGGGTGATCGGCCGGCTGCTCGCCGTCGTGGCGGGCGCGGCGGTGACCGCGTTGACGGTACGGCTCTGGCCGGGCGCCGCAGCCGTGGTCGCGGCGGTGCCGGCGGCCGGTGCGTTGCTGGTCGAGGTGGTGTCGGGGCGCGCGTCCCGGAAGTGAGGGTCGGGCGGACGGAGAGAAGCCCCGGCCGGATCGGGGGAATCCAGCCGGGGCAGCCTGGGAGTGGGCGCTGTGCGCGTCATCCACATATAGGTGAACGATAAACCATTGGATCCTGTTCCCCGGAATCCGCACCGCCCACTGTGACGCGGCACACCGCCTCCTCAGCGCGCGGCGTGCACCGCGGTCCCGTAGCGGCGCCGGAACTGTTCGATCCGGCCCGCCGTGTCCAGTACCCGATGAGTGCCGGTGTAAAAGGGGTGGCTCGCCGACGAGGTCTCCACATCGATGACCGGGTAACTGGCGCCGTCCTCCCACTCCACGCTCCGGTCGGAGTCGGCGGTCGAACGGGTCAGGAAGGCGATTCCCGCGGCGCGGTCGCGGAAGACGACCGACCGGGAGACGGGGTGGATGCGGGGCTTCATACGCGTTCCTTCCTTGCTGCTGTGGGGACGGGCTGCTCCTGGCGGTCGGACTCGACGGGTCAGCGCTCCTCGCGGAAGAGGACGTGCTGCCCCGCGGCGGGGTCGAACTTGCGCAGCACCAGTCGGTCGGGGTTGTTGCGACGGCTCTTGCGGGTCACGTAGGTCTGTCCGGTACCGGCCGTCGACCTCAGAGTGACGACGGGGCGGGCTTCACTGCGTGCCATGGGCACCTCCGGTCGATTCCGCCGACCCCATCCCGATCTTGTGGGAATGAGTGTCGTTTTCGTTCTGATGCTGTAACGCGAGTGGGTCCGGTGGCATTCCCGCTCCGCGCACCGGCGCGCGGCGACGAGGATCGGGCGTGTCGGCGGTCTTGAATGCCGGCTGCCGCAATCCCGCAGAGACCCTTTTCGCAGAGACCCGCGACTTTCGCGGACGGCGCCACGATGAGCGACGACGCTCGTTGATCGCTATGCCAAGCACAGCAACGACTGCCGGAGGAACGACAGCCATGCGCTTCAAGAACACCCTGACGACCGCAGCCGCCACGGCGATGATCGCCGTTTCCGCACTGACCACGGCGGGCCCGGCGGCCGCCGCGGGTGGCACCGCGCCCGCCTGTATCGCGCGTGAGGTCGTCAAGCAGAACAAGACCGCCTGGACGACCAACAACTGCGGCAAGAACATGCACATCCAGCTGGTCATCAAGAACGGTCCGGACCAGCAGTGCTGGACCACGCTCCCGGGCGAGACCCTGGAATGGAAGTGGAAGGTGGGCTCGTACGGGCGTATCGCCGTCTGTTAGCCGAGGCCGCCTCCCGGCCGCCGGAGCCCCTGCGCATCCGCGGGGGCTCCTCGCATATGCCCCTATCGGGTGCGGTGCGACGTGCGGCACCGGCGCGCACGGGCGCGCGCAGCGTCGTGCACGCCGAATGACTTGCATCAACACCCGGCAAAAGCAAGGCTGTTCGAAGAATCCGCGACTCAGGCAGCCTGTGGCATATGTCAGACGCAACAACGTATCGAGTGTTGCCAAATCACTTACGGGCCTCCTCGGCCTGTGCCACAGTCGTCATCGGTCACCCCCCAGACCTGGTTGTGCCGTGCCTGTATCGGAGTACGAGATGCCGCCCCATCTGTCCGCGGACCTCCCCGCCCCACAGCCACCCCAGCGCGATGCCGTCGACGTGCTCATCAACCGGACCCTTCGGCTGCGCGGAGACGTGGACGCGGTGCGGCAGGACGCCGTCCTGATCGACGAGGACGATCCGCTGCTGCGCTGGCAGCGTGCGCTCTGCGAACTGGCGGTCCATCACCTCGATGATCTCGGCACGCATCTGGGACAGCTGAAGGAAGGTCTGCCGCCCGGGACCACGGAGCAGCTCGTCGATGAGCCGGAGCCCGCCCGACAGGAAGCCCTCGACGAGCCACAGCCCGGTTCACTGCTCAGCCGCGTGGGCAGCGCCGAGTGGAATCTGCTGACCGACGAGGTCAGCTGGTCGGAGGAGCTTTTCCAGATCTTCGGCCGGTCCCCGCAGGCGGGACCGCTGTCGCTGGACGAACTTCCGTCCGTGCTGTTTCCCGAGGACCAGCCCTTGCTCACGTCCCTGGTGACGTCCTGTCTGGTCGACGGAAAGCCGATAGACGGCGAGTTCCGCATTCTGCGGACCGACGGCCGGACGCGCACCCTGCACATGATGGGCGAACCCGTCCTCGACGCGGACGGCTGTACCGCCTCCATGTGGGCGGTCCTGCGCGATGTGAGCGAACTGCGGCGCAGCCAGCGCGTGGTGAGCCGGACCCGTGATTCGATCCGGCGCCAGCAGCACATGGCGCAGACCGAACGACGGATGGCGGTCGAGCTGCAGGAGACCGTGCTGCCCCCGTGGCGCGGCTCACTGCGGCTCCCGCGGCAGGGACCCGACGCACTGGATGTGGCGGCACACTATCTGCCGTCGGATTCCAGCGCCCTGATCGGCGGCGACTGGTACGACGCGCTGGAGCTGCCCGACGGCAGGACGCTCCTCACGGTCGGTGATCTGACCGGTCATGGCATCCCGGCCACCACGGCCATGGCGATGCTGCTGGGCGCACTACGGGGCATGGCCGTCGCCGGCATCGAGCCTGGCGCTCTGATGGGCCATCTCAACCAGTTGCTCCAATCGTCGGCCCAGCCCGCTCTCGGGAGCACGGTGTGCTGCCGTTTCGACCCGGCGACCGGCACCCTCGCCTGGTCGCAGGCGGGCCACCCCGCGCCGTTGCTCTTCCGCGACGGAGCGGGACGCCCGCTGCCCCCGCCGGACGGGGTGCTGCTCGGAGCCGCGTCCGGAGTCGCGTACGAGCAGGACGAAGTGCACCTGCTGCCCGGTGACGTGCTGGTTCTGCACACCGACGGACTGACCCGTCGCAGTGACCGGAGTACGGGCCCGGAGGCACTGCTCGGTCTCGCGCCGCGCTTCGCCGAGGCCCGTACGGCACAGGAGTGCGTACGTACCGTCGTAGAGGAGTTCGGTGGGACCGAGCGCCTGGACGACGGATGCGTGCTGATCGCCCGCGTCGCGGCGTGAGCGCCCCGCAGTCCGCAGAAGCACGCGAGCGGAGCGCATAGCGGCACGGCACGGGAACGCAGGCGGACGAGATGCCTACGCATGCGGTGCTCGGACGGTCGGTTGTCGGCGCGCCCCTTCTTCGCGGCGCCGGCGGATCAGATCTCCGAACGTCTGGGCCGCTTGATGACCGAGCTCTGCGGCATGGCGAGCTCGATCTCTTCGCGCAGGTCCTGGATCTTCGCGTATCCCGCGAACTGACCGGTGAGCCGGTACATTTCGCGCAGTCGGTCCCAGGTGCGGTGCGAGGAAGTCTCCCCCATCGTCACCAGGGCGAGCCGTGCGTAACGGTCGGCCTGCTCCGGGTCGTCGGCGATGAAGCACGCCGAGGCGAGCGAGATGTAGTCGAAGATCTTGGAACGCTGGCGCCCGTTGACGCGCAGCTCCAGTGCCTGCTTGGCATGGCGCTGGGCAATGATCGCCACCGCCGGTTCGTGCTCGGCGAGCGTACGGAACGCCAGGGCCTGCATGCCGTGCATATCCGCCTCGTCGAACATCTGCATCCAACTGGGCGGCGGCACATCCTCCTTGTCCGATACGAAGAGCTCCTCGGCCTCGCCGAGGGTACGGCGCATGGCCTGCCCCCGGCCCATGGATGCCTGTGCCCACGCCTCGATGGTCTGGAGCATCGCCTGGGTGCGTCGCAGCACCATGTCCCCTGAGCCGGACTTGGCCAGCTTCATCAGGTCCAGGGCGTCGTCGGGACGGCCCAGGTGGACCATCTGACGGGCCGCCCGGGAGAGCGCCTCGCCCGCGCGCGGACGGTCGCCTCCCTCGCGCGCCGCATGGGCGGCGATGACGAAGTACTTCTGGGCGGTGGGTTCCAGACCGATGTCGTGGGACATCCACCCCGCGAGAACGGCGAGGTTGGCAGCGACGCCCCAGAGGCGGCGCTGCAGATGGTCGGGGTGGCGGTAGGCGAGAATGCCCCCCACCTCATTGAGCTGGCCCACGACGGCCTTGCGCTGGAGTCCGCCGCCCCGGGAGGCGTCCCAGGCGCGGAACACCTCGACGGACCGCTCCAGTGCCTCGATCTCCTCCGATCCGATGGGGGCGGCCTCGTACCGGTCGAAGCCGGCCTGGTCCGCGTGGAGGGGATCGTCGTTCCGTGGAGCGTCGGCCGCCAGAACAGGGTCGGTGTGCAGCCAGTCGTGCATGGGTCCGGTGATGGTCGATCCTGCGGCGAGCGCGGCGCCCGCGCTCACCAAGCCGCGTCGGTTGAGCATGAGGTCCATTCCCGTGAATTCGGTGAGGACCGCTGCCGTCCGTTCGGGCGCCCACGGCAGTCCGTCGGGATTGTTCTGCGTCCCGACCTCTTGCTGCTTCCCCACACGCCCGCGCCGGCCGAACCCGAGGTCCTCGATGGTCACGACACGACCGAGCCGCTCGGTGAACAGGGCAGCCAGCACTTTGGGCACGGGATCGCGGGGGGATTCCCCCATGTCGATCCAACGCCTCACCCGCGAGGTGTCGGTGGCCAGCTGCGGGTGGCCCATGGCCGCCGCCTGCCGGTTCACCATTCTCGCGAGTTCGCCCTTGGACCAGCCGGCAAGGCCGAACAGGTCGGACAGGCGGGTGTTGGGTTCTCCGGTCACGTCAAGCCCCCAGGTTCTCGGCTGTGTTGACACTAACCCCCTGTCAGATGCGTTGCGACTATTCGCCAGGGTTCGCCAGGGTTCGCCAGATGGTCCGCAACCCGCGGTCCGGTGTCAGGTAGGAAAGCGCCACCCCGTCCGGCAGCCCTAGGTACTCCCCAGGGTGCCGAACGGCCGCCGGCCGGGGCGGCGTACGCAACCAGTCGGCGCACGAAGGGATCTGTCTCGCCCATGTACACAGCATCGTCCTCCGTGTCCGTCCCGCCCCGGCCGCTGCGTCCCATGGGAGCGGGCGGCGGACCGTACCTCGACCCCCGTGCCGTACCGTCGGCTCCGGGCACGGTCCGGCCCAGGCGGCCTGCGGGACCGGGTGCCGCACGGCTCAGCGGAAGGCTGGACCTGTCCGGCCCGCAGGGTGCACAGCTGAGGATGGCGATCGCCTCCGTGCACCGGATCTGCCCGGAGTTCAATCCGGTCCAGGTGCTGCGGCGCAGCGGGCGTTCAGTGCTCATCGTCGGTACCACCGGGCGCGCCACCGCGGTCGCCAAGTGTTTACTGGACCACTCCCCCGCCTGGTCCGAGCGGTTCCGCCACGAGATAGCGGCGTACCGGGTGTTCGTCCGGCACCGCCCGCCGGTCCGGGTACCGCGGCTCATCGCCGCGGATCCCGAGAACTGCACCCTGGTCATCGAGCGGATGCCGGGACGGGTGGCGGCGCTGACGAGACACCCGGCGGAGGCTCCGCCCCGCGCCGATGTGAGGGCCGCGCTCGGCGCGATCAGCCGGGTCAACGCGTGGCGGCCGGCCGCGGGGCTCTTCGACTCCCCGCTGGACTACGCCTCACGCATCGCCCGCTACCACGCGCTGGGGCTCTTCACCGACCGCGATCTGGGCGACCTGCAGAAGCTGTTGCACGGTCTGGCGCATGCGGGCGGCCGCCAGGGCATGGGGCAGTTCTGCCACGGTGACGCACTGCTCTCCAACATCCTGCTGTCGCCCACGGGTCCGGTGCTGGTGGACTGGGAGCACGCGGGCTGGTATCTGCCGGGGTACGACCTGGCGACGCTGTGGACGGTGCTGGGTGACGCGCCGGTGGCGCGGCGGCAGATCAGCCAACTGGCGCAGGCGGCAGGGCCCGCGGCGCGGGATGCGTTCCTGGTGAACCTGATGATCGTACTGACACGGGAGATCCGTACGTACGAGACGGCAGTGCAGCGGGCCATCCGGGACGGCGTGCCCACGGGCGGTGGTCAGGACCGGCCGGGTGCGCTGTCGTCGGGCGAGGAGCAGCGGCTGCTGCTGCGTCGGCTGCATGACGACTGCGCGATGGCCCGACGCGCTGTGCGTGCCGCGGTCGGCACTCGCTGACGCGGCTCTCTCCGGGGGATACGTGCCGCGGGTCCGGTGCCGACATACCGGGCCCGCGGCATGCGGGCTCCACCCCGGGTCCCGGTCCGTCCTCACGCACTGAACGGGCCGAAGGCTGCGGGAAGGGGCGGGCAGGGCGAGCCCCGCAGGACTCACTCTGCCCGCCGGCCGTCATCGGACCCGCACGATGTCCACGTCGGAAGCCTTCACGAAGGCCACCCGGTGCCCGATCTGCACCGTCACATACTTCTCCTGGCCCTGGAAGTACGAGTGGTCCAGTGGGTACGACGCGTCGATCGTCGGGGCGTAGAAGAACCCGGTCGGCGCCTCGCCGCCGCCGGGATACGACTGCCCGGCCTTGATCGTGTACGGCAGCGCCGTTCCGACCCGCTTGTCCGCGAAGTCCGCGGGGTACTCGGACTTCTCCGGGTAGGCCACCCCGTACACCGGCACCTCGGCCCGGCCCTCCTTCGGGCGTAGGACGTAGCCGGCGGTCGGGACGGTGGTACGGGTGTGCGCCGGGGTCTGGAACCAGGCCTTCTTGCCGTACCACCAGATCGCCGTCCAGCCGGGTGCGTGGTCCGCGACGACCGCCTGGTGGGTCGCACTGATCTTGCTTCCCCAGTCGGCCGCGCAGTTCGTGCCGGGCGAGCCGTCGGTGTGCAGGCCGGGGTCGGAGAAGAGCGGTGCGTCGGTGGAGGGTTCGGTGTGGAGCGGGACGGCGCTGCTGCCCTGAACCGGCAGGTCGACGCCCTTCTCGCAGTCGCGGAAGGCCTGCTGGTTGTCCTGGAACCGGGGGCTGACGGTGACGAGCGGACTGCTCTTCGGGGCGCTCGGCACGGTCGTCGGCTTGCCGAGCAGTGCCATGAAGCGGTTCCAGTCCCAGTAGGGACCCGGGTCCCAGTGCATCTTCACGGTACCGGCCGCACTGGTGGGCGGCACGCCGTCGTGGCCGATGATGTGCTGCCGGTCGAGCGGGATGTCGTACTTGTCGGCGAGGTAACGCACCAGTTTCGCCGTCGAGTTGTACATCTCGGGGGTGTACCACTTCGCACCCTCGACGGCGACCCCCTCCTGTTCGATGCCGATGGAGTGGGTGTTGACGTACCAGTTGCCCGCCTGCCAGGCGACGTCCTTGTCCTTGACCATCTGGGTGACATGACCATCGCCAGAGCGCACCACGTAGTGGGCGGAGGCCTGCTTCAACGGGTTCTGAAAGATTTTCAGGGTGGTATCGAAGTCTTCCTCGGTGTCATGCAGAACAATGAATTTGATCTTGTTGCTGTGCGGTCGGTCCGCGGTGTCGTAGTTGCCGTACGTCTCCTTGTCGGCCGGATCGCCGGTCTGCCGGTAGGCCGCCGGGACCCAGTCGCAGTCGAGGTCGCGCGGACACTCGGGCCGCACCCCGTCCGCGCCGGCCTGCGCCGCGGGGGTGAGCAGCGCGAGACTCAGGGCGCCGACGGTGGTCAGGGCGAGCGTGAGTCTGGTCCTCTGCTTGGACGTCATGACAACCCTTCTTGGAGCTGTGCGCATGGAATGTCGTACGTGGTCCGATCTCACTGTTCCGCTATGGGCGCACACTCTGTGACCTGAGGTGATGGCGCGTCAAGACCACAGCGGGGGTTGCCGGTCGAGCCACTGGCCCAGACCACTGGCACGGGCTCTGACCTGTGACGGGAAAGCGGCAACCTGGTTCTGGCGGTGGGCCGTTACCTGGGTTTTACGGAACGGGGACCCGGCGCCGGAGCGCGTCGGCACCTTCCCTCAGGACGTACTTTTTGTGTGACTAATTCCGGGTGTGCGTGCCCCGGACTGCCCAGGGGTAGTGCTCGCGCGGACACGACAGGTACGCGCGACCCTGCGCGGAGACCTCCCGGAAAGGCCGGACGCACATGACTCAGCCCTTCACCCTGCCGGACTTCTACGTTCCGTATCCGGCGCGGCTCAACCCCCATGTCGAGGAGGCCCGACAGCACACCAGGTCCTGGGCGCGCAGCATAGGGATGCTGGAGGGGTCCGGCATCTGGGAGGAGAAGGACCTCGACTCCCATGACTACGCGCTGCTCTGCGCGTACACCCATCCCGACTGCTCGGCGGAGGCCCTGTCGCTGGTCACCGACTGGTATGTGTGGGTGTTCTTCTTCGACGACCACTTCCTGGAGCTGTTCAAGCGCACCCCGGACCGGGAGGGCGGAAAGGAGTATCTGGACCGGCTGCCCGCCTTCATGCCGATGGAGCGCGGGGCGCCGACACCGGAACCGACGAATCCGGTTGAGGCTGGGCTGGCCGACCTGTGGGCGCGGACGGTGCCGGGCATGTCCGACGCCTGGCGGGCCCGGTTCGCGGAGGCGACAAGGAATCTGCTCAACGAGTCGCTGTGGGAGCTCGCCAATATCACCGAGGGACGCATCGCCAATCCCGTCGAGTACATCGAGATGCGCCGCAAGGTGGGCGGAGCCCCCTGGTCCGCGGGTCTGGTGGAGTACGCGGCGGGCGCCGAGGTGCCCGAGCCGCTGGCCGACGAGCGTGCGCTGCGGGTGCTGCGGGACGCCTTCTCCGACGGAGTGCATCTGCGCAACGACCTCTTCTCGTACCAGCGGGAGGTCGAGGACGAGGGCGAGAACAGCAACGGTGTGCTGGTGCTGGAGACGTTCCTGGGCTGCTCCACTCAGGAGGCGGCCGAGGCGGTGAACGATCTGCTGACCTCGCGGCTCCAGCAGTTCGAGAACACCGCGCTCACCGAACTCGGGCCGCTGTGCGCGGAGAAGGGGCTCGGCCCGGCGGAAACCGCCGCGGTGCTCGCCTATGTCAAGGGGTTGCAGGACTGGCAGTCCGGTGGTCATGAGTGGCACATGCGCTCCAGCCGCTACATGAACAACGACGGGGCCGGTGAGGCCGTCCTCGGCTTCGGTATGTCCGCGGCGTCGATCCGGTTCACTCCGCGTTCGGAGTCGGCCCGGCTGCGCAGCCACACCCATGTGCCGTACCGGCACGTCGGTCCGTCGCTGCTGCCCGACTTCGACCTGCCGTTCGGCACGACGCTCAGTCCGCATCTGGACGGGTCCCGGGTCCGAATCGTCGACTGGGCGCGCCGGATGGGGATCCTGGAGGCACAGCCGGGCGTGCCGGGATCGCACATCTGGGACGAGAAGCGGCTCGTCGCGATCGATCTGCCGCTGTGCGCGGCGGGTCTGCATCCGGACGCGACGCCGGACGAGCTGGACCTCTCCTCGCAGTGGCTGGCCTGGGGGACGTACGGCGACGACTGGTTCCCGGTGGTGCACGGGCGGCCGCGTGACCTGGCCGGGGCGCGGCTGGCCAACGAGCGACTGTCGCTGTTCATGCCATTGGACGGTTCCGCGAGGCCGGAACCCGTGAACGCGCTGGAGCGCGGTCTCGCCGATCTCTGGGAGCGGACCTCGGCCCCGATGGACGACAGCGCACGACGCGCGTTCCGTACGGCCATCGAGTCGATGACGGCGAGCTGGCTGTGGGAACTGGCCAATCAGGCACAGAACCGGATCCCGGATCCGGTGGACTACATCGAGATGCGGCGTCTGACGTTCGGTTCGGATCTCACGATGAGTCTGTCCCGGCTCGGTCACGGCAGGAAGGTGCCGGAAGAGATCTACCGCAGCGGTCCGCTGTGCTCCCTCGAGAACGCCGCCGCCGACTACGCATGCCTGCTCAACGACCTTTTCTCGTACCAGAAGGAGATCGAGTACGAGGGGGAGGTGCACAACGGCGTCCTGGTCGTGCAGAACTTCTTCGGGGTCGACTATCCGACCGGGGTGGCGATCGTGCACGACCTGATGAACTCCCGGCTCCGCCAGTTCCTCCATGTCGCCGAACAGGAACTCCCCGTCCTGTACGACGACTTCGGGCTGGACGCCGAGGCGAAGGAGATCCTGGCGGACTATGTCCAGGAGCTCAAGCACTGGATCGCGGGCATCCTGATCTGGCACCGGGGCTGCCGGCGCTACCGCGAGGAGGATCTGCGGCGCGGTACCGGCGCCCCGTGGCACCTCAGTGGTCCCACGGGGCTCGGCATCTCGGCGGCGCGGGTGACCGCGCTGTTCGCTCAGCCCTCGGCGACCAGCGTGTAGCGACCACCCGCACGGACCTTGAAGACCTTCTTGCCGTTCGCGAACAGTGAGCTGCGGACGGTCACTTCGCGGCTGCGGCTCGCCGTGATCACCACACGGCGGGCCTGCCCCGCGGACCATTCGATGCCGACGGTGAAGCCTCGCCGGGCGCGCAGTCCGCGGACCGACCCTTCCGGCCGGCCGGCCGGGAGGGCGGGGAGGATCTCGACCTCGCCGTACGGGCTCTGCAGCAGCATCTCGGCAGTGCCCGAGGTGGCACCGACGTTGCCGTCGATCTGGAACGGCGAGTGGGTGTCCCAGAGGTTGGGGAGGGTGGAGCTCTTCAGCTGTTCCGAAAGCATCGTGTGGGAGTGGTCGCCGTCGCGCAGCCGCGCCCAGAAGTTGATCCTCCACGCCTTGGACCGGCCGGTGCCGCCGTCACCGCGCGCCCCGAGGGAGACCCTGGCGGCCTGGGCCCACTTGCTGCCGGGTTCGATCTGCCGCCCGGGATGCAGGGCGAACAGGGGCGAGACCTGACGGTGTTCGTCGGCCGGGTCGTCGCGGTCGGTCTTCCACTCCTGGAGCTGGCCCGTTGTCCTGGAACACGCCCCGTACGGTGAGCCGGACCCCCGCGGCGGTGGCCGAGAAGTCGCTGCGCGGCAAGGTGCAGCGGAGCGTGAAAGAGACCTGTCCCGGACGGTCCGCGGCGAGGCGGCCGACGATGACCCTGCCGGGGTGGGAAACGAAGAACTCTCTGGTGCGGCGGGCGTCCTGGTGGGTGTAGGCGTCGGGGGCCTTCGCCAGGTCCAGCAGCAGGTCGCCGAAGACCTGGAACGTGATCGTCGTACATCGCGTGACCCCAGGTGTCCTACCGCATGAGGCTGAAGGTCCGACGAATGGCCGGACAAGACGCATGACAAAGCAGCCTCTTGGACAGAGGCTGCGACTACATGGACAGAAGTGACCCCATGGCCGCCCGATCAGTACGGACGGCCCCATAGGATGCGGGAGGAGGAGCAGGGACGTTTCAGCCCTGCTGGAACAGCTCGGCCGGCAGCGGCTTCAGCAGGGTGTACAGATCGTCGGTGATCGGCCGGTCCCAGCTGGCGATGGTGACGAGCACGCCGTCGCTGCGGTCGAACTGGACGCAGGAAATCCGGGTCTCGGAGAGCTTGACGCGCCGGACGATCAGCAGGTTGTCGCCCTGCATCACAGGCATGTCATCGGTGCCGGTCACCTCGACCGGCTCGTCGTTCTCCAGTGCGAGCAGCAGCTGCGCGACCTCGAAGGGGACCTGGCCCTCCTCGGTCTCGCGGGCGGGCGAGCCCTCCGGGAGATTACCGATGATCATCGCGGGTCCGCGGCCGCCGAACAGGTCGTACCGCAGGAAGACGCCCTGACAGCTCCCGTCGGGGGCGGGAAGCAGACCGGCGCCGAGATTTCCGGGCCAGTCGCCCGGGTCCATGGCCAGGACGTCGAAATCCGGGCCCGCGGGTGTGGCGGCGCTACGGCGGCGGAGGAAGGACATGCAGACATGTTACGTGTCCCGGCTCACCTTGCGGAGTCGGGCCCGGAGACCCTCCCGTCGGACTCCGCGGCAAGGGCCTGCAGCACCCCTACCGCCTCGGTGCCACGTCCATGGGGAACGAACAGGTGGTCGTGGTGGTAACCCGCCACCACATTGCAGCTCACCCCCGCGTCCGTCAGGGCGAGTGCCACGGCGGCGGTGAGTCCGACGGCGTCCAGGGCGGAGTGGACGCGGAGAGTGATCCAGGCCGCCACGAAGTCGTACTCAAGCTCCGCGGCGAGGGCTTCCGCTTCGGGGAGCACGAGGGTCAGCCCTTCATGTTCGGCGACCGTGACCACGGGAGCGACTCCGGCGGGGACTGCGCCACCGGGCACCGTGGTAAAGACGTACCGGCCAGGATTCAGCTCCGGTCGCAGGCCGCTCAGCAGGGTTCGAAGATCACGCTCGACAGTCATGATCACCACGCTACTGCGGCACGTTCCGGGGGTGCGGGTGCGGTGCCGCTCGTGGTGGCGGACCATCGGGCGCGGTTGCCGCACGACGGTGTGCACCACTCCTGGCGGGGGTGCTCCTCGACGAAGCAGCGGACGCACCGTGGGGCGTGGCAGGCGCGCAGTGCGGCACGGACCGGTCCGGCGAGGAAGCCGATCGCGGCGCGGGGCGGGGTCGCGGGCAGGGCCTTCCCTCGCGGCGTACCTCCGGTCGGGCGAGGGGAGGCGAGGGGTGTGCCGCCGTCCGGCCAGGCCAGGCACGGGACGGCCGGGACAGCGGCGGCCGCGGCGTTGAGCCGGTCGAGTGCCACGGGCACGGGCATCAGGCTGCCCGCGTCGTCGGGGCTCGGCTCGTCGGGGCGGACGGCGCGCGCGAAGAGCGCCCGGACGGCGGCGCGCAGTGACCGTAGGGCGGCAAGGACATCCTCGTCGGCTGTCCAGCCCTCACCTGCCTGGGCAAGCCCGAGCAGGACGAGCCGCTCGCGCACCCGGACAATCAGCCCCGCCGTGGTGTCACAGTGGTGTGGTCGGGCTGTCCGCGTCGACGAGCGGAACCATCTACCTGGCCTCGGGTAACTGCAGATGGACCCTCGAACCGGGACAACCGCCTGTCGGTCGCGGGAAGCCAAACGGATTGCGCACACGCGGACGGGCCCGGAGCGGTCCACGCTTCCACCAGCAGCCGAGGTGCAGGTGGGTGAGCGGCCGTCGGGCGAGGCCGGACGTCAGGTGAGGTCGAACTCGCCGTCGCGGGCGTTCACCACGAAGGCCCGCCATTCGGCCGGGCTGAAGATCAGCGAGGGGCTGCCGGGTTTACCGGCGTTGCGCATCGCGATGAATCCCTCGACGAAGGCGATCTGGACATCCCCGGCCCCCTGGGTGCCCGGCTGCCAGTCCGCGTTGCTGAGATCGAGGTCCGGCTTGTCCCAGCCGGCAAAGGACTGCTGGGTGGTGGTGCTCTCCGCCACGTCGGCTCCTCCCGCTCGCCATCCCGGCCCAAAGCCTAGCCACCGTCGGCGGTCCCGGACAGGCCGCGGCCAAGTCGTTCGGCCGATCCGGGACGGCAGCCGGATCAACCGGTGGGCGGTTCGGTTCCGACCAGCCACATGGAGAAGAACTGCGCCCCGCCGCCGGGGCGGCCGAGCCCTCGCTCGACGACCTCCAGGTCCACTGCCGGAGCCGTCTCGCCGGATACAAGATCCCCCGGCAGCTGGTGATCGCCCCGCAGATCCAGCGCTCACCGAGCGGCAAGGCCGACTACCGGTGGGCCCGCTCCGTCGTGGAGTCCGGCAGCGGGTCTCAGGGCTGAGACGCGCCGAGTCACCCGAGTGCGTCACCCCGCGACCACTCCCGGACGTGCGACGCGGCCGTCCGGTCGTAAGCCATTCGGGCACGGGATACGCTCATCCGCTCACCCTGCGTGGCAATGGGCGGCGATCGCCCATAGCTTCGGCTCATGAGGAAACGACACATCACCAGCCTCGTATGCATGGCAGTCGTCTCGGCCACCGCGGTGGCCTGCGCCGAACCGTCCGTCTCCGCCGCCACCCCGGCCGTGCGCACGGTCCATCCGGGCCAGTCGATCCAGGCCGCCGTGGACGCCGCCCGGACGGGTGACACCATCGTCATCGAGCCCGGCACCTACCACGAGAGTGTCCTGATCAAGAAGCAGGGTCTGACCCTGCGCGGCACCGCGGCCCGGACCGTCATCAAGCCGGGCGCGACCGGGACCAAGGCCGGCAACGCCTGCGCGAAAGCCGGCAACGGTATCTGCGTGCTCGGCACGTCCGCCCACGCCGTCGACGGTGTGAGCATCCGCTCCCTCACCGTCTCCGGTTTCAAGAAGAACGGCATCTGGGCGTCCTGGACCAACGGTCTGAAGATCCGGCAGGTGACCTCCGAGACGAACGGCGTCTGGGGTATCGCCCAGGAGAGGTCGACCCGCTCCGAGCTGCGGAGCAACACCGCCCGCGGCAACGGCGACGCCGGCATCTTCGTCGCGAACACCGTGGCCGAGGAAGGCGGAGCCACCGATACCCATGGAACGCAGCTCCGTGGCAACACGCTGACGAACAACCGGATCGGCGTCACCGCCCGCCGCGTCCGCAACCTCACCGTCCAGGACAACACCTTCACGAGCAATTGCAGCGGCGTGTTCGTCGTCGGCGACGAGGGCAAGCCACAGGCCGGGGCGATGACCATCCACAACAACCGGATCACCGGCAACAACAAGTTCTGCGCGGCGACCCCCCGGCTGCCCGCCATCCAGGGCTCCGGAATCGTCCTCACCGGCACCGTGGACACCAAGGTGCACGACAACACGATCCGGAACAACGTGGGCGCCACTCCGCTCTCCGGCGGCCTCGTGCTGTTCAAGAGCTTCGTGGGCGCCCACAACAGCGGCAACACCATCAGCCGCAATGTGGTGCTGGGCAACCGGCCCGCGGACCTGGCCAACCAGGAAGCCGGACGGAACAACACCTTCGTCGGCAACACATGCGCGACGTCCGCACCGACCGGCATGTGCTGACCGCGACCCCCGCACGAGAAGAAGCGAGACGGTATGACCACCGTGAGCACCACCAACCCCATCCCCACCACTCCCCTGCACACCCCGCAACCGGGAATGCGGCTGCGCGAGATCGTCTTCGGCGCGGCCTGCGCCGCGGCTGTGCGCGCGGCAGCCCGGCTGGGCATCGCCGACGCGCTCGGCGAGACGCCGGCCACCGCGGCCGAGCTGGCGGCGGAGGTGAAAGTCGAGCCGGAGCCACTGCGCCGGCTGCTGCGCGCCCTGTCCTGCTACGGAATCTTCGCCGAGACCGCGGACGGAGGCTTCGTCCACACCGACATGTCCCGGCTGCTGCGCGAGGACGACCCGAACAGCTTGCGGTACATCTCCCTGTGGTGCACCGAGCCCTGGACCTGGGAGGTCTGGCCACGGCTGGACGACGCGGTACGCTCCGGCACGAGCGTCTTCCCCGACGTGTACGGGAAAGGGTTCTTCGACTACCTCCACCAGGACGCGCACGAGTCGGCGCACATCTTCAACCGCGCCATGACCACCTCCAGCATGCAGTCCGCGCTGGATGTCGCCGAACTCCTCGACCTCGCCGGGGTGTCCGAGGTCGCGGACATCGGCGGCGGTCAGGGGCACGTGCTCGCCAGCCTGCTGGAGAAGCACCCGAGGGTCCACGGCACGCTGATGGATCTGCCGGGTGTGGTCGCGCGCGCCGATGCCCGGCTGCGGGACGGCGGGACGCTCGCCGGACGGACGAGCATCGTCGCCGGGGACTGCCGCGAGGCGATCCCGGTCGAGGCGGATCTCTACGTCATCAAGAACATCCTGGAATGGGACGACGAGAGCACGCGCAGGACCCTGCGCAACGTCATGGCGGCGGCCCGCCCGGGTGCCCGGGTCGTGATCATCGAGAACCTGGTCGACGACACCCCGTCGATGCGGTTCACCACCGCCATGGACCTGCTGCTGCTCCTCAACGTCGGCGGCGCGAAGCACACCAAGGAAAGCCTGATCGGGCGGATGGAGGAAGCGGGGCTGATCGTCGACGACATCAGTCCGGTCAACGGATATCTGCACGCGTTCGAGTGCATCGTGCCCAGCTGAACCGTTTCGCCACAACGGAATCGCCCCGGGCCCGGCTCTTCGGCCGGCCCCGGGGCGATCCTTCGTCTCTCAGGTGCTGGAGTCGCGCTCCCACCGGTAGAACTCATGGGCCATCGCGTCCTTCGGACCACGCCAGGTCTGCGGGTCGTACGGACTGATGAACGCGGTGAGCTTCTCGCTGAGGTCCTGGAACTCCGGGTGCTGGTGCACCTTGGCGATCTGCGGGCCCGGTGGGCGGTCGGATTCGATCAGATGCAGATAGACGTCGCCGAACTGGAACAGCTTGCGCCGGTTGACCCCGACGAGGTGCGGCAGTTCGCTGCTGTCGGAGGCGGCGAACAGTGCAGCGATGTCCGGCGCCGACTCCGGCGCCATCCGGGCGACGATCAGAGCGTGGTGCATGGGCAGGGTGCCTTTCTGATATCCGGCCGGTACCCCGCCGGGGTGGCGGGGTGGCCGGACGCGGACGGGCCGGGGATCAGCGGGCGCTGACCGGGGCGGTACGGCGCTCGCGGTCGCGCTGCTCGATCTTGTCCCGGATGAGCTCCATCTGGACGCGCGAGTTCCGGTTGATGTTGTCGGTCATCCACGCGTCGTCGACGGGTGCGTCGGGCCGCATCGCGAAGTCCTGCGCCCAGCGCAGCTTCGTGCCGCCGGGGACCTCCGAGTACTCCCAGCGGATGTTCATGTGCTGGAACGGACCCGGCTCGACACGGCGCGCGACGACCTTGCGTCCGGCGCGGTCGGTGGTGCGCTCGGAGACCCAGCTCCACACCTTGCCGTTCTCGTCGGGGTGCATGGTCAGGCGGAACGTCGTCCTCTCGCCCTCCCGTTCGATGACCTCGACGGCCGCGTACTCACTGAACAGCCGCGGCCAGTTCTCCAGATCGTTCGTCACGTCCCAGACCAGGTCGAGGGGGGCGGCGATGGTGATCTCGTTCTCGGTGTGTCCGGACACTTCAGGCTCCTGTCATGAGGGTGTGGTTGACGAGGTCGAGGAATTCACGGGGCGTCTTGCACCGGTCGGCGTCGGCCGGGAGCGGCCTGCCGTGCCGGTTCTCCAGCACGCCCACGATGCCGAGGAGGCCGAGCGAGTCCAGGCCGTACTCGTCGAAACCGGACGCGGGCCGGCTCTCCATCTCCTGCGGGTCGACGCTCACTCCCGCGCCCTTCTTCATCAGTGCGGCCAGCTCCTGGTAGGTCAGTGGATCGTTCATGAGGGCTTCTCCTTGTCACACGTGGGTAGCGGTGGGGCGTCGCAGCACGATGGCCGCGTTCGAACCCATGAGGCCACGGCTCAGCACGAGCGCCGTCCTGAGTTCGGCGGGGCGCGCCCGGCCGGTGACGACATCGAGTTCGTGGCACACCTCGACGACGTTCGGGGTGGGAGGTATGAGGCCGTTCTCCATGGCCAGTACGGCGGTCGCGGCGTCCAGCACCGGCGCTCCGCAGTAGGCACGGCCGATGCCGGTCTTGGGCGCCGTCACGGGTACCCGCTTGCCGTGGACACCGAGCGCGTCGGCGATGGCCAGTGCCTCGGCACGGTCGGCGATGGGCACGCCGAAGGCATCGGCGAAGACCACGTCGATCTCCTCCGGCGCACAGCGGGCCTCCCGCAGGGCACCGCTGATCGCCCGGGCGAGCCCCTCCCGGGACTCCTTCCACCGGGACGCCCCGGTGAACGTCGCCGAGTGGCCTGCCAGTTCGGCCCTGACCCGGGCCCCGCGGCGGTTCGCCGCGGCCTCCTCCTCGACCACGAGCATGGCGCCGCCCTCGGCGGGTACGAAGCCGCACGCTTCCGAGGTGAAGGGGCGGTAGGCCCGGGCGGGGTCGTCGCAGACGCTGAGGTCCTCGTACCCGAGCTGGCAGACGACCGAGTACGGGGCCAGTGGCGCCTCGGCGGCACCGACGACCACTGCGTCGGCGCCGCCGCGGATGGACCGGGCGGCATGCGCCAAAGCGTCCAGGCCGCCCGCTTCGTCGCTGGCCACGACGGCGCACGGCCCCTTGAATCCGCCCCGGATCGAGATCTGGCCGGTGCTGGCCGCATAGAACCAGGCGATGGACTGGTAGGGGCCGACGTACTTGGACCCCTGTCCCCACAGCCGTTGCAGTTCGCGCTGGCCGAACTCGCCGCCGCCGGAGCCGGCGGCGGTCACCACTCCCACGGCGAACGGGTCGCCCTCGTAGTCGGCCCGGCCGAACCGGGCGTCGTCGAGGGCGAGATCCGCTGCGGCCATCGCGAAGTGCGTGAACCGGTCGGTCTGCACGAGGTAACGTTCCTCGATCAGATCCACGGGGTCGAAGCCCCTGATCTCGCCCGCGACCCGCAGCGGCAGGTGCTCGCAGCCCTCACGGGTGACGCGGTCGAGAACGCTCACCCCTTCCTGCGTCCTCTTCCAGAACGACTCCGTGGTCGTGCCGTTGGGGGCAACGACACCGATGCCGGTGACGACGGTGCGCCGGGCCTTTCGGGTGCTCATGGTGTCCTCCCACCTGTTCTGGTCAGGGCCACGGCGGACTGGAATCCACCGAATCCGCTGCCGACCGACAGGACGCTGCGCAGCTTCTGGGGCCGCGCGGTACGCGGCACGTAGTCGAGGTCGCACTCCGGGTCCGGGGCTTCGTAGTTCGCCGTCGGCGGCACTGTCTGGTTGACCAGGGCCAGCACGCAGGCGGCGATCTCAATGGCGCCGATGGCGCCGAGCGAGTGACCGACCATGGACTTGATCGAGCTCATGGGCACGTCGTAGGCGTGCGCGCCCAGGGCCCGCTTCACAGCGGCCGTCTCGTGGCGGTCGTTCTGCTTGGTTCCGGATCCGTGCGCGTTGACGTAGTCGATCTGTGAGCTGTCTATCCGGGCATGTCCGAGGGCCCTGTTGATGGCTTCGGCCATCTCCAGTCCCTCGGGGGTCAGCCCGGTCATGTGATAGGCGTTGCCGAAGGTGGCGTAGCCTGCGATCTCGCAATACACGGTGGCGCCGCGGGCGCGGGCGTGTTCCAGCTCCTCCAGGACGAGTACGGCTCCGCCCTCGCCCATGACGAAGCCGTCCCGGCGGGCGTCGAACGGTCGGGAGGCGTGCTCCGGGTCATCGTTGTTCGCGGACGTCGCCTTGATCGCGTCGAAGCAGGCCACCGTGATCGGGGTGATCGGCGAGTCCGACGCCCCGGCGATGCAGACGTCGACCCGGCCCTCCTCGATGGAGTGAAAGGCGTACCCGATCGCGTCGAGGCCGGAGGTGCAGCCCGTCGAGACGGTCTGCACCGGACCGTGCGCGCCGACCTGTTCGGCGACCGCCGAGGCGAGGGCGCTGGGTGAGAAGGCCCGCTCCAGATGGCGGCCGGCCGGGCGGTGGTCGACATCCCAGCGGGCGCCGCCGCCACTGACGGCAACGTAGTCGTGCTCCAGCCGGGTGGTACCGCCGACGGCGGTGCCGAGGGACACCCCGATGCGCCAGGGGTCCACCTTCTCCGGGTCGAGCCCCGCGTCGCCGAGGGCTTCCCTGGCGGCGACGAGCGCGAACTGGACGTACCGGTCCGAGCGGGCGATCTCGTCCTCGCCGAAGCCGTGGGCCGCGGGGTCGAAGTCGCACTCGGCGGCGATCCGGGAGCGGAATCCCACCGGGTCGAACAGGGTGATGCCGCGCGTCGCGGTGCGTCCGTTGGCGAGGAGGTCCCAGAAGGCCGGCGCGCCGATTCCGCCCGGGGCGACGACCCCGACTCCGGTGACCGCCACGCGCCGGGTCATGAAGCAGCCTCGGTTCGTTCTGGCGGCGCGGCCCGGTCGACGGTCTCGGTGTGCTCGGTGTCGACGTGACCGAGTTCCGGGCGCGGGGCGAGCGGACCGAGGTGGAAGACCATGCGCGCTTCCACGTCGCCCACGTTGCGGAACCGGTGACGTACATGCGGAGGGATCAGCAGGCCCTGGTCGGGCCGCATGGCGTGCGGTTCACCGTCCAGGTCCACCTCCAGGAGACCGTTCACGACGTACACGAACTCCTCCGAGTACGGGTGGTAGTGCTCGCCGATGCGGTCGCCGGGCTGCACGATGGCCAGCCCCATGAAGCCGCTGGTGGCACCCACCGCAGTCGGCGTGAGCAGGGCGCGCAGGTCACCTCCGCGCCTGCGGTTGGGCTGGGTCTCACTGAGGTCCACGATGCGTGGCCGATGCGTGGTCATGACTGCTTTCCTCCTGGCGCAGTGCGCGTGGTGTTGACGGGTTGAGCGAGAACCCCCCAGGGTGCTGACGCGCGGCTCAGGAATCCGCGGCCCGCCGATCGGTGATCAGGGTCATCTCGGACTTCTTGAGGAAGCGCGAGATCTCCTGGTCATTGGTCGGCGCGGCGTTGACGCCGACGTCGAGGAGTCGTCCGAGCCTGGTCACCTTGGCGGGGTCGTCGATGCCCAGCGCCTGGGCGGGCTGCGCGTCGAGCGGACCGACAATTTCGAGGAGCCGCACGACGATGTCGTCGCGCTGGAAGATGGTGCTGCTGTCGATCGGACTGGTCCGGTCCTCTGCCGCCTCCTCGTCGTTTCCGGCGAGCAGCCGCGCGAGAGCCATTCCACAGCCTTCCTTGGCCTGGTAGAACAGCGCGTGCCGGCGGATGTCCGCGGCGTTGTGCCGACCGGCGGTCACGTGGTGGACCGTGGGCAGCGCCGCCCGCGTGAAGAACACCCGAGCGGAGTTCGAGTCGCTGAGGTCCCGGTCCTGCTCCAGGTACGGGTTGATGGCCTCCTCGACGGCCCTGACCTCGGGCTGACGGGACACGTGGCGCAGCGCCGCGAGGAGGTCCCCCTCGACCTCCACGGCCCGGACGACCCGGTTTCCGTGCATGAAGAGCGAGGTGCGGCGCAACCGGGTGTGCTCGTCGACCCGGGCCTTCGGGGAGTCGTAGTCGGCGAGGATCTTCGCGACGACGTCCTCGCTGCCGGGCTTCACGGTGAAAGTGAGGGCGTGGCGGACCACACCGTCGCCCAGCCGGGGGGCAGACTGCAGGTGGCCCTTGGCGGCCTCGGGGGTGCTCTCGAACGCGGTCCCGGTCTCCCGCAGGACGGAGAAGCGCAGTGACCGGGTGTCGCGTACGCAGCTGTGCAGGGGCTGGACCGTCTCGACGTGCTCCTCGCTGTTGACCCAGGCGAGGAAGGGCGGTGCGCTCTCCCACTCGCTGGTGATGAGCCACTGCGAGGGGTTCTCGATCGACTGGCACAGCTGGTCGCTGATGTGCCCGGGTACGGACGCCACCTGATTGCGCAGATGCTCGTACGCCTCAAGGAATTGGTTCTGGGCTCCGTCGTGCAGATCCAGCAGCAGAACGACCCGTAGCCTGGAGCCGTCGAAGGCGGACTGCGAGATCCGTTCCGAAAGGGTGGTCATGTGTCGTTCTCCTTCGAGACGGCGTGGCGTCCACGTGGATGGCCTGCCGTCGGTTGTCGAATGGAATCGGAGCGGGGAATCTCCCGGCGGATGCGTGACGTCCGCCCCCGCGCCGCGGGCTGCGTCCCCGTGACCGATCGTGAAACGCTGGTCCGGCCGACGCGAGATTTGTGAACCGTTCAGGTGAGCGGCCGTCCGGGAGCCGTCCGAACGGCTCCCGTACGGGCATGGTCAAGGCATCTGTACGGCGTCGGAGCTGGAGCAACTGATGAACGAGAACGTCGATCTCCGTGTACCCGTCCTCATCGTGGGCGGCTCCCTGGTGGGTCTGTCCGCATCACTTTTCCTCGGCCGCCTCGGCATCGAGCATCTTCTGGTCGAGAAGCACGCGGCCACCTCCACACACCCGCGCGGTCGCGGCAACAACGTACGGACCATGGAGGTGTTCCGCACGGCGGGAGCCGAACAGCGGATCCGGGAGGCCGCTGCGGTGCTCGCGGACAATCACGGGATTCTGCAGGCGGGTTCGCTGACCGGCGACGACCAGGAGTGGCTGTTCAAGGAGATCGACCCGGGCGGCGGACTGGCGCGGTTCAGCCCGAGCGGCTGGTGCCTGTGCAGCCAGAACGATCTGGAGCCGGTGCTGCTGGCACAGGCCCGCGAGCAGGGCGGCGACATCCGGTTCTCCACCGAAATGATGACGTTCGACCCGGATGACTCAGGGGTGGAAGCCGCGTTGAAGAACCGGGAGACCGGTGAGCACATCAGCGTCCGTGCGGACTACCTCATCGCGGCCGACGGTCCGCGCAGCCCCATCCGGGAGCAGCTGCGGATCGGTCAGTCGGGACCCGGCGACCTGTTCCACAACGTGAGCATCACCTTCCGGTCGCGGAAGCTCGCCGACGTGCTGGGCGACCGGCGTTTCATCGTGTGCTACCTGACCAACCCCGCGGCGGACGGTGCTCTGCTGCCGGTGGACAACGAGAAGGAGTGGGTGTTCCACGCGCCGTGGCAGCCCGAGCGGGGCGAGACGCTGGAGGACTTCACGGACGAGCGGTGCGCGGAACACATCCGCCGGGCGACCGGTGCACCGGACATCGACGTGGAGATCACCGGGAAGGCCCCGTGGCATGCCGCGGAGCGGGTCGCCGAACGCTACAGCCGAGGCAGGGTCTTCCTCGCCGGGGACTCCGCCCATGAGATGTCGCCGACCGGGGCGTTCGGCTCCAACACCGGTATCCAGGACGCGCACAACCTCGCCTGGAAGCTCGCCGCCGTGCTGCGCGGCGAGGCCGGTCCGGGGCTGCTGGACACGTACGGGGCGGAGCGGCTGCCCGTGGCGCGGGCGACGAGCGAGCGGGCCTCGTCCCGTTCCGCGGAGCACAGCCACCCCGGATATGCCCCGCCTCCCGGTGCGGGCGGCGGGAAGCAGGGCGGCCTGCTGCCGGTGGCGCTGGGCTACCGCTATGTCCGCGGCGCCGTGGTGGGTGCCGACGCCGAACAGCCGGTGGTACCGCAAGGGCTCCGGCTGAACGGCGAACCGGGCTCCCGGGCGCCGCATCTGTGGGTCCATCAGGCGGGTGAGCGCAGGTCGACGCTGGACCTGTACGAGCGGTCGTTCGTGTTGCTGAGCGACGGCGCGGATGTGGCGTGGCGCCGGGCGGCCGCGCGCGTGGCCGACCGGCTTTCGGTGCGGGTCGACGCGTTCGGCATCGGCGCCGGCTCCGACCTGGAGCCGGAGAACGGGGTGGACTGGGCGCAGGCGCACGGCACGAGCGCCGAGGGCGCGGTGCTGGTGCGCCCCGACGGCTTCGTGGCCTGGCGGTCGGAAGGTTCCGTCAGCGACCCGGAGACGACGTTGCACGAGGTGCTGTCCTCCCTGCTCCGCCGGGACTGACGCCACCGGCCAACGTTTCGCCGATGTCCCGGTCCATGCCGAACGACCACAGCGCCGCAAGGAATTCTGCCGGCCGGGCGGTGTGGACGCGATGTCCGGCGTCGATGGTGACCAGCCGGCAGTCGGGGATCTGCCGGGCCATCCAGACGAGTCGGTCCTGCGCGAGATGGCTGTCGGGCTCCCCGCCGATGATGAGTGTCGGGGCGGTGATCTCGCCGAGCCGCTCACGGGCCGCAGGGTCGGGGTCGTTCAGCTGGGCATCGATCGACGGGACGACCGGCCGGTCGAAGTCGAGTTCCGTGTCGGGGCGACGGGCGGGCGCGGCGGGTCGGCGAGCGGGAAGAGCGGCGGGGCCTCCTCGATGACGAGCCTGCCGATCAGCGCTGGTTCCTGTCCGGCGAGCAGGAACGCGGCGACGCCGCCCGCCGAGTGCCCGACGACGGTCGCGCCGGACAGATCGCAGCCGTGGTCCGCCACGAGGCAACTTCACCGGTCCGCGCGTAACCGGAGGATCCGGGAGGGGCGACGGACGAAATGCGTCTCCCCTCTTGCCAGGCCGGGGAACCTCCTGAATTACTGCTCCCGTAACGTTCGACCGAATGGTCGGTCGTCCGCTCGGGGAGAGGGAGATCACGGATGACTGCTCTGCTGGACGCGGCGGAGCGACTCGGCCGCCCGGAGCTGCAGGCGTTGCAGCTGGAGCGGCTGCGCGCCACACTGCAGCACGCGTACGACCATGTCGGCTTCTACCGGGCGGCATTCGACAAGGCGGGGCTGCGCCCGGACGACTGCCGTTCGCTTGCCGACCTGGGCCGATTCCCGTTCACGACGAAGGCGGATCTGCGGGACAACTACCCGTTCGGCATGTTCGCCGTGCCGGAGGACCAGGTGCGGCGTATCCACGCGTCCAGTGGGACGACGGGTCGCCCCACGGTCGTAGGCTACACGCAGCGGGACCTGGACACCTGGGCGGACGTGGTCGCCCGCTCGATCCGGGCCGCGGGCGGCCGTCCCGGGCAGAAGGTCCATGTGGCTTACGGATACGGCCTGTTCACCGGCGGTCTCGGCGCGCACTACGGGGCGGAACGGCTCGGCTGTACGGTCATCCCGGCATCCGGCGGCATGACGTCGCGCCAGGTGCAGCTGATCCAGGACTTCCGGCCCGACATCATCATGATCACGCCCTCGTACATGCTGACACTGCTCGACGAGTTCGAGCGTCAGGGCGTCGATCCGCGCACCACCTCGCTCAAGGTAGGCATCTTCGGCGCCGAGCCGTGGACACAGGAGATGCGTCGGGAGATCGAGGAGCGGTTCGCGATCGACGCGGTCGACATCTACGGCCTGTCGGAGGTGATGGGCCCAGGGGTCGCCCAGGAGTGCGTGGAGACCAAGGACGGGCTGCACATCTGGGAGGACCACTTCTATCCGGAGGTCGTCGACCCGTTCACCGGCGAGGTGCTGCCGGAGGGCGAGAAGGGTGAGCTGGCCTTCACGTCGCTGACCAAGGAAGCCATGCCGGTGATCCGGTACCGGACCCGGGATCTGACCCGGCTGCTGCCCGGCACGGCCCGGGCCTTCCGTCGGATGGAGAAGGTCACCGGGCGGAGCGACGATCTGGTGATCCTGCGCGGGGTGAATCTCTTCCCGACCCAGATCGAGGAAATCGTGCTGCGTACGCCAGGGGTGGCACCACACTTCCAGCTGCGGCTGACCCGCGAGGGCCGTCTCGACGCGCTGACGGTACGGGCGGAGGCGCGGGCGGAGTCGTCACCGGACCAGCGGGCAGCCGCTGCGCGGTCGATCGCGGGGGCGGTCAAGGACGGCATCGGGGTGTCGGTCGGGGTCGAGATCGTCGATCCCGAGACGCTGGAGCGGTCGGTCGGCAAGTTCAAGCGGATCGTGGACGACCGCGGCGAGCGCTGAGACGCCGGAACGGCGGCGCCCGCTCCTGTCGCGTGTTCCCGGGACGCCGGGCCGTCGAGTCGAGTCGCCCGGCGCGCCCGGCGCCCTGCCGGTCCGGTCACCGTCCCTCGTCGACGTGGCGGACACCGCGGTGTTCCTGGCGTCCGCTCGGACCGCCGCCCCGAGGGGGGTCCGCCGTCGACGTCAGCTGCGGCGCAGTCGCCGAGGACGACCCTTCTTCCGAAAGGGCCCCGGAGTTACGGCTGCGCGAACCGGTCCCTGAGCTCACGCTTGAGGATCTTTCCGCTCGCGTTGCGGGGGAGCTCGTCCACGAAGAGGACCTTCTTCGGGGCCTTGAAATGGGCGAGCCGTTCCCGTACATGGTCGAGAAGCTGCTGCTCGGTGGCGTCCTCGCGCAGCACGACGACCGCGGTGACGGCCTCGATCCAGCGTTCGTCGGGCAGCCCCACGACGGCTGTCTCGGCGACGGCGGGATGGGTGTAGAGGGCGTCCTCGACCTGGCGGGAGGCGACCAGGACTCCGCCGGAGTTGATGACGTCCTTCACCCGGTCGACGACCGTGAAGAAGCCTTCCGGGTCGCGGACAGCGAGGTCGCCGGAGTGGAACCAGCCGTCGCGGAACGCCTCGGCGGTCTCCTCCGGCTTGTTCCAGTAGCCCTCGCACAGCTGCGGTGACCGGTAGACGACTTCGCCCGCCGTGCCGTCGGGGACCTCCTTGCCGTGGTCGTCGACGACCCGTGCCTCGACGAAGAGCACCGGACGGCCGCAGGAGTCCATCCGGCCTTCGTGCTCCTCCGGCCCGAGGACGGTGGCGAGCGGGCCGATCTCGCTCTGTCCGAAGCAGTTGTAGAAGGCCAGCGCGGGCAACCGCTCACGAAGCCGTTCCAGCACCGGGACCGGCATGATCGACGCGCCGTAGTACGCCTTGCGCAGCCCACCGAGCTCGCGGAAGGCGAACTCCGGGTGGTTGGCGAGCCCGATCCAGACGGTGGGCGGGGCGAACAGGCTGTCAGCCTGCCCGGCCTCGACGAGGTCGAAGATCCGGCCCGCTTCGGGCGCGTCGAGGATGGTGTTCTCCGCCCCGACCGCGAGGTAGGGCAGCAAAAACACATGCATCTGCGCGGAGTGGTAGAGCGGTAGCGAGTGGACGGGCCGGTCGGTCGGGCGCAGGTCGAGGGCGGTGATCGCGCTGACGTACTCGTGGACGAGGGCGCCGTGCGTCATCATCGCGCCCTTGGGGAGCGCGGTGGTGCCCGAGGTGTACAGCAGTTGCACGAGGTCACCGACGGCGGGTTCGCGCTCGGGGGTGAAGGGGCGCGGGGTGGCGAGCGCGCCGAGCAGGGAATCCGGTGCGTCGCGCAGCACCCGTACGGCGAATCCGGCCGGGATGCGGTCGGTGAGTGCCGGGTCGGTGAGGACGAGGGCGCTGCCCGACTGCCGCAGTATGTACGTCAGGTCGTCGCCGGTGAGGTTCCGGTTGACCGGCACATGGACCAGCCCGGCGCGGGCGCAGGCGAGGTACGCGATCAGGTACGCGTCGGAGTTGTGCGCGTAGGAGGCGACCCGGTCACCGGGGTGCAGGCCGTGGTCGGAGAGGAGGACGGCCGCCGCGGTACTGACTGCCGTGTCCAGCGTCCGGTAGGTCCAGGACCGGTCGGCGTACCGCACGGCGGTGCGCTCGGGGGTGCGCCGTGCGCTGCGGGTCACGACGCCGTCGACTGTGGAGCTGCGTACACCTGTCATGGCGTGATCCTGGGCGGCCGGGACCGGGCGGTCAAGGGTTCTGTTACCTGCCGAGTCGTTGACAGGGCCACGGACGTGCTGGCTGAGTTGCGCGTGGTGTCTCGGGGCATCCGAGCAACCGCCTTTCTCACCCGCACAGTTGGGAGGACCCTTGCCCCTCCGTAACCGTCTGGGACTTCTCACGGTGTCCGGTCTCGCACTGTTCACCGTGTCGGGGTCCCTGCCTCCGGCCGTGCTCGACGCCTCGCACACCCGGCATCCGTCGGGCGGCGGGCTGTCCGCCGTGATCCGCTACACCGAGTACGGCATCCCGCACATCGTGGCGAAGGACTACGCGGATCTCGGGTTCGGGAACGGCTGGGCGCAGGCCGCCGACCAGGTGTGCACGCTCGCCGACAGCTTCGTGACGCTGCGCGGCGAACGGTCGCGGTGCTTCGGTCCGGACGCGACTCCGGACGGTTCGCTGTCCTCCGCGACGAACAATCCAACGCCGTTGCGTTTAGCTTCGGCGGCGGGTCGCGAGCCCGTGTTCGAGGAACGTGATCTCGGCATGGAAACTGTAGGTCTGCGTGGTCGCGGGGTGCTGTCCGGCGTTCGGCCCGTACTTGCTGGTGGGGTTCTTGCGGGTGCGGGCTTTGGTCCGGGACCTGCGCCGGGTGGGTAGGAGTGCGTCCAGCGCGGCTCGGCCGATGAGGACCGCACCGGTGGTGCACAGCCGCTTCACGCCGAAGCGGCGCTGGTGGTCGGCGGCGAACTGGCAGCGGTTCACCAGCGCGTCTCCCGGCGAAATACTTCGACGCCTTCCGTAGGATCTCGCATTCCTCCTCCAGCTCACGGACCTTCTTCCGCGAGGCGGCGTTCTCCGCCTCCAGCGGCGTGGGCGGCTCCGCCGACACCTCCGCCCGGCGTCCGCGTCGTCTACCCAGTTCCGCAAGGCCTCCGGGTTGATCCCCAGATCAGCGGCGACCTGCCTGATCGTCGCTCCTGGCCGTGAGGTGTACAGCGCGACCGCGTCCGCCTTGAACTGCGGCTCGGACCCGCGGTCTCACTGGCCGCGTTCGCGTGCTTGCCTCCCGTTTTGAGAACGTTCAAGAGGTTGTGGGCGGCGTGGCCGATGTCCCCCAACTCGTCCTACGCGACCACATAGTCGGCCGACCCCTTCGCCGGCGTCGAACCCCCCGTGCTGTCGGTCGGCCTGGTTCAGCCTCATGGCGACGGCCGCCTTCTCCGCGGCCCACTCGTCCTGGAACGACATCGTCGACGCCCTCGTGTCCCTGATCGGAAAGCTGCCCCGCGCGCCACGCTACCCACGTGATCAACGATCTACCACAGGTGATCGATCATACGGACGGGTTCTTCACTCACGAGCGTCATTGCGCCCGGCCTACGCGAAGGGCCACGTCAGCGGTAGGCGCGGGACCGAAAGATGGGTGACAGCATGTATGGAATCGTCGATCACGGTCGACAAGACTTGCTCCGAAAACGGCTCCCCGGTCCGGGGGAGGTCGACGCTGTGCCGAAAGCACCGACCGGGGCAAGGGGGAGATGGGGCATGTCGCTGTTCTGGCGGATGTTCCTGTCGAACGCCGCAGTGCTCATGCTCGCAACCGGGCTGCTCGTAGGCCCGTGGGTCACGGTGTCCAGCCCGGTTCTCATGCACGAGGCGCTTGTGCTGGGCGGAGGCCTGATCGCGATGCTGGTGGCCAACGCGCTGCTGTTTCGCATCGGCCTCGCTCCTCTGAAGCGTCTGACCAAAGCGATGGCGGATGCGAATCTGTTGGAGCCCGGCCAGCGCACCCGGGTCACGGGAGGCGGCGAACTGGCGGAGCTGACGGAGACGTTCAACGTCATGCTCAGCCGGCTGGAGACCGAGCGCGCCGAGAGCAGCGGCAGGGCCCTGTCGGCGCAGGAGTCCGAGCGCCGACGGGTCGCCCGCGAGCTGCATGACGAGGTCGGCCAAACCTTGACCGCCGTCATCCTGCAGTTCAAGAGCCTCGCCGACCGCGTTCCGAGGGCCCTGCACGAGGAAGTCATCACCGCGCAGGAGGCGGTACGGAGCAGTCTGGACGAAGTGCGGCGCATCGCCCGCAGACTGCGGCCGGGCGTGCTCGAGGACCTCGGCCTGCCCAGCGCCCTCAGGGCCCTCGTGACGGAATTCTCCGCGCCCGGCGTCACCGTCAGCCACCGGGTGGACGGCTCCCTGACAGCGCTGGGAGCGGAGGCCGAGCTCGTGCTGTACCGCGTGGCCCAGGAAGCCACGACAAACGCGGCCCGCCACTCCGGGGCGAGCAGGATCGATCTCAAACTGCGTGCGGCCGGTGCGCGGGCCGTGGAACTGACGGTCAGCGACAACGGCAAGGGCTTCCACCGGGCAACGGAGGGGGCAGGACTGCAAGGCATGCGCGAACGCGCCCTTCTCCTCGGCGCGACGCTCACCCTCGGCTCCCACGGTTCCGGCGGCACCACCGTACGGCTGCGAGTCCCGCTACCGACGGGCGGAGCCATATGAACACCCCTGTACGCATCCTCCTGGCCGACGACCACGCCCTCGTACGACGGGGCGTATGCCTCGTCCTCGAGTCGGAGCCGGACCTGACCGTGGTCGGCGAGGCCGACGACGGCGCCCACGTGATCGAGCTGGCCCGGGACGTGGACGCCGACCTCGTCGTCCTCGATGTCACGATGCCGCGTATGACCGGGCTCCAGGCCGCCCGTGCCCTGGCGAAGTCCCGGCCTGAACTCAGGATCCTGTTCCTGACGATGCACGACAGCGAGCAGTACTTCTTCGAGGCGCTGAAGGTGGGCGCCTGCGGATACGTCCTGAAGTCGGTGGCCGACCGGGACCTGGTGGACGCCTGCCGGGCGGCGATGCGCGACGAGCCGTTCCTCTACCCGGGCACGGAGACCGCGCTGATCCGCCACTACCTGGACCTGGTCCGGCGCGGCGAGGGCCTGCCGAGGAAGCCGATCACCGAGCGCGAGGAGGAGATCCTCAAACTCGTCGCCGAGGGCCGCACATCGAGGGAGATCTCCGAACTGCTGGTGATCAGCGTCAAGACCGTCGACCGCCATCGCGCCAACCTGCTGCAGAAACTGGGCATGCGCGACCGGGTCGAGCTCACCCGCTACGCCATCAGGACCGGCCTCATCGAGCCATAGCCCGGCGTCGGGTGCCGCCGCCTCCCAGACCTCGCCGGCCCAACCGTTGTCTTCCAATGGGCCGGCGTCGGTCCGGTGCCCCATGCACCGGATCCCGTACCACCATGCACTGATACACGTACAAGGGGAAACGTGAAAAGCCACATACCGGCGCTCCCGCCAGGGCGTCGCGGACGGTCAAGACTCGACCGGTCCAGAGGTCTGCGCGGCACCGCGGTCGGCGTCGCCCTGCTGATGTCCCTCTCCATGATCAACGGGGCGGAAGCCGCTGCCGCCGCCCCGGCCGCCCAGGCGCAAAAGAAGCCGGCCGCACAGCCGGTCACCGCCGCGGCCGACATCACCTCGGCGCGCGTGGCGGCCCGCCTGTCCGGGCAGCGAGTGGAGGCGCTTTCCGAGCGGACCGAGACGTCGACCACCTGGGCCAACAAGGACGGCTCACTGACCACCGAACTGTCAGCCGGACCGGTCCGCTTCCAGGACCCGACCACGGATGACTGGCGCGACATCGACGTCGCGCTCGCCGCGCAGCAGGACGGCTCGGTAGCCGCCAAGGCCCACCCGCAGGGCCTGACCCTCGCCGGCAAAACCGGCACGCCCGCACGATCCATGCAAGCGGCCCAGTCCACCCCGGCCACCGACCTGGTCACCCTCGGCCGGGGAGACGAGCAGATCACCCTCCAGTGGCGGGGCGGTCTGCCCGCACCGCAGCTCGACGGCACCCGCGCCACCTACGGGAACGCGGTCCCCGGCGCCGACGTCGTGGTCGAGGCCACCCGTACGGGCTTCGAGCAGTTCGTCGAGATCAAGGAGAAGCCCGCCGACGGCTTCGCCTACACCCTGCCGCTGCGGACCAAGGGGCTGAAGGTCGAACAGCAGGCCGACGGCAGCGTGCTTTTCACCGACAAGAAGTCCAAGAAGACCGCGGTCATGCCCACCCCGGTCATGTGGGACGCGACGGTCGACCCGGTCTCCGGCGAGCACACGCGCCGGGTCAAGGTCGCCATGAAGGTCGTCAGGACCAAGGGCGGCGTCGACCTCGGCATAACCCCGGACGCGGGATTCCTCGCCGATCCGGCGACGAAGTACCCGGTGACGGTGGACCCGTCCACCTCGTCCCTGTCGAACGTCTTCGACACCTACGTCCAGCAGGGTGAGACGGTCGACTGGTCCAACGACGTCGAACTGGACCTGGGCAACCCGGGCACGAAGAACGCCGACGGCACGTACCGCACCGCACGTTCCTTCATCACCTGGAACACCGCCCCGATCGCCGACGCGCTGGTGATGGACGCGAAGCTGTCGCTGTGGAACTTCCATTCCGGCAACTACACCGGGTCCTCGTGTCCCTTGCAGCCGTGGGAGGTGTGGTCCACCGGCGCCCCGTCCACGTCTTCGCGCTGGGCCGCGCCCAACCAGCCGGCGTGGACCGCAAAGAAGGCCACGTCCTCGGAGACGAGGGGCAATTCCTCCTGCACCACGCAGCCGGACGGCTGGATCAACGCCAATGTGACGACGATGGTGCAGGAATGGGCGTCGGCCAAGGCGGCCAAGTCGCACATGGGTCTGCGCGCCTCTGACGAGGCCATCACGGGGCAGTGGAAGCGGGTCAACTCCGCCAACGCGGCCTCCAACCCACCCAAACTGGTCGTGACCTACAACTACCGGCCGCGTACCGGAACCAAGCAGGAAGCCGGCCCGCCGTTCTTCTCCTACGGCGGCGCCTACGTCGTCAACACCGTCACCCCGACGCTGCGGGACACGTTCGTCGACCCCAACGGCGACAAGGTCAACGGCACCTTCCAGATCTTCGACTCCGCCACCAACACCCAGGTCGGCAACGTCATCGTCTCTCCCTGGGTGAAATCCGGACAGGTCGCCTCCGTGACCGTCCCGGCCGGGGTGCTGGCCAACGGCAAGTCGTACAAGTTCCGCACCAGTCCGTATGACGGCACCCACTACAACACGGGCTGGTCGGAGTGGAAGACCTTCACGGTCGACACCACCTCGCCCATCGCGCCGACGGGTATCACCTCGACGGACTACCCGGCCACCGCATGGATCAAGGGCGCGGGCCAGGCCGGCACCTTCACCGTCACCCCGAACGGCACCGACCACAACTGGCTGGAGTGGTCACTCGACGGCGTGACCTGGACCAAGGTCGCCACCGCCGGCTCCACCGCCGCCAAGGCCATCAGCATCACCCCGCCGAAGGACGGCACCCACACCCTCCAGGTCCGGCAGGTCGACAAGGCCGACAACAAGTCCGAGCCCATCGACTACACCTTCCACGCCGGGCCGGGCGGTTTCATCCAGCCCTCCGAAGGCGAGCGCACCGCACGCCGGCTGCCGCTGGCAGCGGAAGCCGACGCGGGCACATACAACTCCGTCTCCTTCTCCTGGCGGCGCTCGGAAGCCGATCCGTGGGTGAAGATCCCCGCAGGTGACGTGACATCCGGCGGTACGCCACTGTCTGCGTGGCCGGTGCCGATGAGCAGTGGCAAGAACGCCACGCTGGTCTGGAACGCCACGAGCACGGTCGACCCGGACGGCACGGTTCAGATCAAGGCCGACTTCACCGGTCCGAACTCTGCCTCAGGCAGCACCGAGCCGTTGGCTGTCGTGGTGGACCGGACGGCTTCGGGTGCTGCGGCCGAGGATGTGGGCCCGGGTTCGGTGAACTTGCTGACGGGTGACTACACCCTTTCGGCTACGGATGCGTCGGCGTTCGATCTGTCGGTGTCTCGTACCATCTCGTCGCGGACTCCGGACAAGGGCGCCAAGCAGGAGGGCCAGGCACCAATTTTCGGCAAGGAATGGGTCACCGGCACCGTCGCCGAGATGACCGACTCCGATTTCTCCCACATCAGGAAAGTGTCCGACACGGCCGTGGCTGTCGTCGACTCCGAAGGCGAGGAGACCCACTTCGCTGCGAACGCCGCGAAGACCGGCTGGATCGCAGAGCCCGGCTCCGAGGACCTGACCCTCAAGGGCAGCGTGACGACCTCGTTCACGCTCACCGACACCGAAGGCACGGTGACCGAGTTCACCAAGCCCGACCCGGCGACCACCACCTGGCAGGTTTCCAGCACGCTGCTGGACGGCCTGTCCAACTCCACCACGACCGTGGTCTCCGAAACGGTCACGGTCGACGGCAAGAAGCTGGCCAGACCCAAGCGGATCATCGGCGCCACGTCCGCAGCGACGACGGCCACCTGTACCGCAGACCCGGCGACCAAGGGCTGCCGGACAGTCGAGTTCGTCTACGGCACCTCCACCACCGCAACCGACACCACCTTCGGCGACTACAGCGGCCAGGTGAAGGAAATCCGCCTGTGGTCCACCGCGCCGGGCGCGGCTACGGCAACCTCCAAGTCCGTGCAGATGTACCTGTACGACGGCTCCGGCCGTCTGCGCCAGGCGTGGAACCCGCAGATCAGCCCCTCGCTGAAGTCCGAGTACGCCTACGACGGCGCCGGCCGGGTCACGACGTTCACCCCGCCCGGCGAACTGCCGTGGACCTTCACCTACGGCAAGGCCGGCAGCGCGGACACCGCCGGCGAGGGCATGCTGCTCAAGGCATCCCGCCCGGGCCTGAAGCAGGGCACCACCGACACGGTCGAGGGCACCGCTGCCACCAGCATCGTCTACGACGTGCCGCTCACCGGCACCACCGCTCCGTACAAGATGGGCGCTGCCGATGTGACGGCATGGGGCCAGCTGGACGCGCCCACAGACGCGACAGCGGTCTTCCCCGCCGACGCCGTACCCACATCGCACTCCGGCACCTCACTCACCGCCACCAGCTACAAGCGGGCCGAGGTCCACTATCTGGGCATCTCCGGCCGCGAGAGCAACTCCGTCACTCCCGGCGGCCACGTCTCCACCACCGAGTACGACCGCTTCGGCAACACTGTCCATGAACTGTCGGCCGCCAACCGGGCCCTGGCCCTCGGCCTCACCGCCGACGACAAGGCCGCCCAAGCAGACCTGGGCATCGGCCAGCTAACCCCGGCAGAGCGCGCCGACCTGCTGGCCACCCGCTCCGTCTACAACGACGCCGGAACCCGCGAGCTCGAGGAGTACGGCCCGCTGCGCCGCATCGATCTCACGGCCGACCTGAAGTCGGGCACCACCACCCTGGTCCCTGCGGGTACGTCGGTCACCGCTCGGACCTGGACGGTCAACGAGTACGATGCCGGCCGCCCCACGGACGGCACCGCCAAGGTCAAGGACCAGGTCACAAGGACCACGACCGGCGCTCAGGTGCGCGAACACCCCACGGTGCACGGTGAGACTCGCGTCTCCCAGACCGTGTACGACTGGGCCAAGGGGCTGCCGACCCAGACGATCCAGGACCCCGGCGGTCTGGCCATCGCCACCAAGACCGAGTATGACGGCCAGGGCCGCACCATCAAACAGCTCCTCCCCGGCGCGAACGGCACCGACGCGGCCACGCGAGTCACCACCTACTGGTCCGCGACCGGCACGGGCACCTGCCAGGGGCGCCCGGAGTGGGCCGACCTGGTCTGCTCCATTTCTCCCGGCGGAGCGATCACCGGAGGCGGTTCCAACCCGACCGGTCTGCCGACCACCACCACCGAGTACGACTGGTGGGGCAGCCCGGCCAAGGTGATCGAGACTGCCAACGGCGTCACCCGCACCACCACAACCACCTACGACAGCGCGGGACGTCAGACGAAGGTCGCCATCAGCGGCGGCGTCGGACAGAGCGTCCCTGAATCGACCACCGAGTACGACCCGGCCACCGGGCAGACTGTCAAGACCAGCTCGCCAACCGGCGGCACCATCACCAGGGCGTACGACAAGCTCGGCCGCCCGATCTCCTACACGGACGTCGACGGCGGCACCACCACGACCGAGTACGACCTGCTCGGCCGCCCGGTCAAGGTCTCCGACTCGGTACCGTCCACCACCACGTACACCTACGACACCGCCATCGAGCCCCGCGGCATGGCGACGAAGACGACTGACTCCGTAGCCGGCAGCTTCCAGGCCACCTACGACGCCGACGGCTCGGTCAGCTCGGAGAGACTGCCCGGCGGCTACACCCTCAGGCAGAACGAGGACACCACCGGCTCGGCCACGGACCGCACCTACACCCGGGACAGCGACGGCACGATCGTCTACTCCGACACCGTGACCGAGTCCATCCACGGCCAGGTCGCCTCCCACGCGAGCTGGTCGGATGAGACCTACCGCTACGACGCCACAGGCCGTCTCACCACGGTCGAGGACACGACCGAAACTCTGTGCACCCGCCGGAGCTACGCCTTCGACCAGCGCACCAACCGCAAATCCCTCACCTCGGCGACCGGCACCCCGGGCGCCGACTGCCCCACTACAGGAGGCACCACCAGCAGTCACACCTACGACAGCGCCGACCGCATCGTCGACACCGGCTACACCTACGACGCATTCGGCCGCACCACCGCAGTCCCCGGCAACGGCACGATCGGCTACTACGCCAACGATCTTGCCTACCAGCAGACCGCGGACGGCAAGCGTCAGACGTGGCAGCTCGACGCCGCACTGCGCTTCCGCTCCTGGAAAACCGAGACCGGCAGCGGCACCACGTGGACCCAGACCGGATCCAAGCTCAACCACTACGACAGTGACGGTGACAACCCGCGCTGGATCGTCGAGGACACCGCCAGCGGGGCACTTACCCGTAACGTCGACTCGGCCTCCGGCGACCTTGGCGCCATCACCAGCAAGACCGGCGACACGATCCTGCAGCTCAGCAGCATCCACGGGGACGTGGCCCTGCAACTGCCGCTGGACACCAGCAAGGCTCCCGTCGCCCTGGACAGTGACGAGTACGGCAACCCCCGCACCGGCCAGGCGACCACCCGTTACAACTGGCTCGGCGCGAAGCAGCGTTCCAGCGAGACCCTCACCGGCCTCACCCTCATGGGCGTCCGCCTGTACAACCCCGCTACCGGCCGCTTCCTGTCCATGGACCCGGTTTACGGCGGCGGTGCCAACGCCTACGAGTACGTCAACGCCGATCCGCTCAACCGCTTCGACCTCGACGGCAAGTGGTGGAGCTGGAAGAAGGTCAAGCGCGGCTTCAAGCGCGCAGCCCGCCACGTCCGCAAGAACTGGCGCACCTACGCCGGATACGGCGCAACGGCAGCCTGCATCATTGCCTCCGCAGGCACCTGCGCCGTCGCCAGTGTCGCGGTCTTCGCCGCCACGTCGGTGGCGGACGGCCGCGGGGGCAGATGGCGTACGAAGAAGTACTGGAAGTCGACGGCCAAGTCGGCCGCCTGGACCGCCGTCGGCGTCGGCGCAGGCCGATTCGCGGCGGGCTCCTGGTGGAAGTCCAGCCGCGGATTCTCACGCGGAGGCCGCCACGCCGCAGGCCGAAGCAGCCACGCCAAGCGCTTCTCCTACCGGCGCACAGCGTGGAACTACGCAGGCAACTCCTGGACAGGCACGCTGACCTGTGGAATGAGTTGGAAGATGCGCTACTGCTAGGCAGATTCCGCTGACGGGGGTGCCGTGCGGTCCGCGCGGCACCCCCGTGTACTTTGGTTGACTTCTGGGGCGGAAGGGCTGCGTCAACGGTCAGTTCCGTATGCCTCGAGATGCACTTGATGGCTGACTTTGAACGCAATCGTGACTGCGGGATTAAAATCCCAGCGCGACTGTCCTCACATTCGGAGGCGCCATGCGCTACAGAAACAGAGCCGTATATTTCGCTTCGCTGGCAATGGTCCTGGCCATGTTGGCGGTCGCCGTCTACTTCCTGTTCTTCGATTCAGGAGCGCCCCGCAATTTCTGGGACGTGTGCCTAGCCCTTGCGGTGCCCGGCGTAGTTACATGGACACTGATTCGCGTTGGCCTGACTCCGTACGTCGAATGGGGGAAGGGGTGCATCACGGTCTGCAACCCGTTCTTCACCTATAGGGCGAGTCTGGGTAGCGTCCGACTGCTGGGCAGGGAGGGTAGAGGCGGCGCCTTCAAGATTGAGGGAATTGGAGTAGTCCTACCTTGGGCTATGACACGGTCCATCTTTGACGGAAAGAGAGCAAATGCGGCGCGTCGAGATTTGCGGCACGCGGTTCTTACATCAAAGAAAGGGGACCCGGCGTTCACGTCGTCCCGGAAAGCCCGCTTCGGGTGGTTCGATCTCCTTATTGTGCCTTTTGCCGCTGCTCTTGTCTGGGCTTTTCTTCCGTAGACGGGAATCCCTCTGCATCGACGGGCATGCTCAGCGGGTCTCGGCGGCAAGTTCGGCCTGGTTACTGGATAGGTGGGTGTGGGCAGCCTGCGTTTCAGGTCGGCGTTGACCAGCTCGTCAGGGTTCAGTCCGGGTGAGTAGGAGGGCAGGAAGTGCAGCTCGATCTCGTCCTTGTGGTTGGCGAGCCGGGCCCAGACGGCCTTCGAACGGTGGGCCGAGTTTGGGCTCGCGGTGCTGGACGGTTCGAGGAGCGACTGCGCGCTCGGTTCGGACCCGGACGCGGTGCCGCCGGGCATCTTCGGGCCGGGCCGGATGCCGACCGTCAAGGATGCTCCGTACGTCGAGAACTCCAACAACAGCGCCTGGCTGACCAACGCCGACGCACCGCTGACCGGCTACGAACGGGTCTTCGGCACCATCGGCACTCCCCGCTCGATGCGGACCCGCGGCGCGATCGAGGATGTGTCGGCGATGGCGGCGAAGGGCCGGCTGACAGTCGGCGACCTGCAGGAACAGCAGTACGCGAACCGCGCCCCTGCCGGTGACCGGGCAGCGGCCGACCTGGCGCGCGCCTGTGCGGCGCTGCCCGGCGGAACCGCGGCCGGCAGCGACGGCAGGGCGGTCGATGTGTCGGCGGCGTGCGACGTGCTTGCACGCTGGGACCGGAAGTTCGACACCGGCAGCCGGGGGGCACTGCTCTTCGACCGGTTCTGGCGCAGGGCCACCGCGGTGCCGGCGGCCGAGCTGTGGAAGGTGCCCTTCTCCCTCACCGACCCGGTCGGTACCCCGCACACTCTGAACACCGCGGCGCTCGCCGACGCGGTGGCCGAACTGCGGGTGGCGGGGATCGCTCCGGACGCGCCGCTGGGCGCGAACCAGGTGGTCGTACGGAACGGGAAACACATCCCGGTCGGCGGTGGCACGGAGTCCCTCGGCGTCTGGAACAAGACCGAACCGGTGTGGGACGCCGCGGCCGGCGGGTACACGGAGGTCTCGGCCGGCTCCAGCTACATCCAGGCGGTCGGCTGGGACGGCTCCTCGTGCCCGGTGGCCCGCACCCTGCTCACGTACTCCCAGTCCTCGAACCCGAACTCACCGCACTACAGCGACCAGACCGAGCTGTACTCCGGCGAGCGCTGGGTGACCTCCCGGTTCTGTGAGAAGGACATCGCGCGCTCGCCGGCGCTGCGGGTGGTGCGGGTGGTGCGGGTGGTGCGGGTGCGCGAGCACCGGTAGCACGCTCCGGAGGCACCCCCTGACCGTTTCCGGGCGGTCAGGGGCCCGTCGCCGCGGACGGTCAGAGTCCGGTCATCGCATGCGGTCAGGGGCTGATCGCGAGGACGACGAACGCTGCGAAGATCGCCAGGTGGACGCCCCCCTGCAGCAACGTGGCCCGTCCCGGTACGACGGTCAGCGCGCCGACCACCACGGTCAGCGCAAGCAGCACCATATGGGTGGCGCCGAGGCCGAGATGAAGCGGTCCGGGCAGCCAGATGGAGGCCAGGGCGATGGCCGGGATGGTCAGCCCGATGCTGGCCATGGCCGACCCGAGGGCGAGGTTGAGGCTGGTCTGCACGCGTTCGCGGTGGGCGGCCCGGACCGCGGCGAGGGTCTCGGGCAGCAGCACCAGCAGGGCGATGACGACACCGACCACCGCCTGCGGCAGCCCGGCGGCAGCCACGCCGGACTCGATCGTCGGCGAGACGGACTTGGCGTCGCCGACGACGGCGACGAGCGCGATCAGCAGCATGGCGACGCTGAGCGCGGTGGCGCCCCGGCCGGGTAGCGCCGCGTGCTGGTCGTCCTCCTTGAGCCGGCCGTCCTGGTTGAGCGGCAGGAAGTACTCGCGGTGCCGGACGGTCTGTACGGCGACGAACAGCCCATACAGGAAGAGGGACGCGACGGCGGCGAAGGTGAGCTGAGCGGTGGAGAACTCGGGGCCCGGTCTGCCGATGGTGAAGGTCGGCAGCACCAGACTGAGGGTGGCGAGGGTCGCGACGGTGGCGAGGGCGGCGCCGGAACCTTCGGCGTTGAAGACGGCGACGCGGGAACGGACCGCGCCCACCAGCAGGACCAGTCCGACGATGCCGTTGCAGGTGATCATCACGGCGGCGAAGACGGTGTCGCGTGCGAGCGCGGACGTCTTGGGGCCGCCGTCCACCATCAGGGTGACGATCAGGGCCACCTCGATGATGGTCACGGCGACGGCCAGGACGAGCGAGCCGAACGGTTCGCCGACCCTGTGGGCGATCACCTCGGCATGGTGGACGGCGGCGAGCACGGCGCCCGCGAGACAGAGCGCGACGACGGCGACGGCGAAGGCCGGCAGCTCCCGCCCCCAGCTGAACACCAGCGCCACCGCCGCGACGATCGGCACGACCACGGTCCACTGGGTAGCCAGGGACCGGACCGTCTCGCTCGTTTTCATGGGCCACACGCTGCCAGAGGTGGCCGGGGTGCGCTCGGCGGATCAGTCCGGATCAACCAGGTCCGGGCCGACTCGGCCTATATCGGCCAGCTCGTTGACTGGGCCCAAGGCGGTATCCACCTCACTCTCTCCGGACCGTCTCCCGCCCCAAGGACGTCAGGGGGTTCGCCGTTGTGCCACGCCGTTGGAAGGTGGATCTCGGGCTGGATCTTGCACGCCCGTCGCAGCGTGAGGAAGTACGAGAGGCTGCCACGGCACGGCGAAGCCCATCTGACCTGTTCCCTCATCACTCCGATGGCCCGGCGCCGTCCTGATCCTCAGCAGTGCAAGAGGCCGCAGGGCGGCGAGGAGTAACGATGCCCCAAGGCTGAGAGCAGACGATTACCCCCTACGACGCCACGGCCGCATCTGACCGACTCCGATGAGGACCAGCCCGGAGAATACAAGAGCGTTCGCACCGAAGAAGCGCACCTCCCATGACGGGATCGGCGCGATTCCGAAGTAGAACAAGCCCTGTATCACACAGGACGCGCCCACGAGCAGCGCTCCGAGTCCATAGACCGAAGGCCGGGTGACTCTGCGGCCGATCCAGGGCAGCGTCCAACCCGTGCGCATTGACGCCGTGCCCAAGGCGATCAGCAGCAATCCCCCGAGCATCCCAGTTCCAACGACCCATGCCATGGGCCCCTCCTGACCACAGGCGTCCGTATCCGGTCCACGAGCCGCCCCACACCGCCGATCATCCAAGCAAACCAAGGCTGTGACCAGCCCTTCGCATGCTCTCTCACCGATCGTTTCAGAATGGGCTTCGGTGTCGTCTCAAGCAGATGATGCTGCAGGCGAGTTGGAGCATGCCGAGAGAGGTCGGCGCGTATCTCGTAGCGGGTCCGGAGTCGTTTGAACTGGTGGAGCCCGGATCGGTTTCCCACCAGTCGATTCCGCCCTTCATCGTCGTGTCCACGAACGCAACGAACAGACGGAGCTGGATGGCGAGTAGCTCGATGTCGAGCAGTCTCGATGTCACCAGCAGATCACGATGCCCGTGCCGAGAACGCGTTCGAGGATGTGGGCAGGATTGGTGGTCGGCGGCCCCGAAACGGGTAGCCCCCCTGCCTGAAGTCGACGTCAGTCACGGCGTCACCTCTGTCCTCTTTGCTTCCTGGAGGGGGTTACGTCCTCTTCCTCTCCTTCTTCCCCTTCCCCTTCCTCGTATTCGCCTTCGCCTTCGTCCTCGTCCTCGTCCTCGTCCTCAGGCTCGTCTTCGTCCTCGTAGTCTTCGTCCTCGTAGCCCCCGGGCTCGTCTTCGTCCTCGTAGTCCTCGTAGTTCTCGTCCCCGGGCTCCTCGCCTTCTGCGTCCTCCTGCTCAGCGGCTTCTTCTTCCATGGCGTCTTCGTGGGACACGACGACTTCACCGTCCCGGATTTCGCCGCGCCAGCCCTCGGGCTCTTCCTGGGTGAGGGTGACGTATCGCTGAAAGTGCTTGAAGTCGAGTCGCATTCGGCGTCCTTGGGCGCGCCATAGGTTGCCCGTCTTCTCGAAGAACCCGGACGGGTAGTACTCCACGACCAGGACGATTCGAGTCAGGCTGGGTGCCAGCTCATGGAAGCTGACCGCACCACGGGTAGTGCCCTTGGCGCCCTCGGATGTCCATACGATCCGGTCGTCGGGAATCTGTTCCTGGACAGTCGCTTTGAAGCTGCGCGAGGAAGGGCCGACTTTGACCTTCCAGTCGCTGGACATCTCGTCGCTCTTCGAGACGTCGCGAACGCCCTTCGCGAAGCTGCTGAACTGGTCGTACTGCGTCCAGTAGTCGTACGCGACACGCAGGGGCACTCCCACATCGAGAACCTCGATGATGTTCATGACTTTGCCGCCGCTCGACTTGCGTTTCCCCTTTCCGCCGCCGAACGCTTCCTTGACCTTCCCCACGACGTTGTCCTTGAGGCCCTTGGCTTTCTCCCCGACGAATGCCTTCAAGGGGGAGTCGCCCTGGAGAATACGGGAGCCGATCGCGGGAAGCGATCCGCTCTCGGCTACATCAGTCAGCTGCCCGGTGATACCGGTCAGTTTGTCGCCCGCTTTCTCGGCGAGCTTCTCCACCTGTGCACTGAGGAAGTTGGACGCCTCCTCGCGAAGCCGGTCCGCACCCGACTTTTCTGCCGTGGTCTGGTCTGTTTCCGTCCTGGTCATGACTGGCTACCTCCGACGATCGGCGCGCTTGGATGCTGCTCGCTTTGACGACGTCGTCTTCCGGGCGGCGGACTTCTTGGCCGGAGCAGTTTTCTTCGCAGCCGTCTTCTTAGGCGGAGCCGCCTTCCGGGCGGCGGACTTCCTGGCCGGAGCAGTTTTCTTCGCAGCCGTTTTCTTCGCAGCCGTCTTCTTCTCAGTCGCCTTCTTCGCCGGAGCCGTCTTCCGGGCCGTGGACTTCTTGGCCGTCCGAGACTTCTCTCGGTGGGCGGGAACGGCCTTCTTGCGTGCCGCGCCCCCTCCGGGCCGGGCCGATGGTCGAGAACTGCGGCGCGCCTTCGGCCGCGCCTCTTCCGGCTCTTCCTCTTCCTCTTCCTCTTCCTCGTATTCGCCTTCCGGTTGTTCCTCCTCTTCCTCAGCGTGGTCCTCTTCGTACTCGGCCTCCGGCTCTTCCTCTTCCGGTTCCTCCTCTTCCTCGTACTCCGCGCCTCCCTCTTCCGGCTCGTACTCCTCCTCCCCCTCTTCCTCCCCCTCTTCCCGCTTCTCATCGAGCCGGGCCGTGCGGTCGCTGAGGGCGTCGGCCAGCGAACTCATGCCCCGGTCGGCGGCGGCAGCCACTGCCTTACGACCCGCGTCGAAGACTTCCCCTTTCAGCTGCTCCTGCAGCTCGGCGAACTGGGGAATCTCTCCGAGTCTGCGCATCCCTTCGGCGGCAAGTTGTCGGGGTTCAAGGCCGAATCGTCTGCCTGCCAGATACGTCGCAATGGTCAGCGCCAGCCGGCCCTTCTTCGTCCGGCCCAACACATAGCCGCCCACTACTGCGGCCGCAAGGGTCACCTTGGCTGTGTCATCCATGATTGCGTCACTTTCGATCGTTCGGTGCGGGGCCGACCTGTGCAGCCTGCAACCGGTCGAGCAGCCTTTCCTCTTCCCGGTTCGAACTCCTCCGGGCCGATATCTCCTTCTGCAAGTTCCCGGTTCAGTACAGCCAGCTGGGCACGGAGCACTCCCGGGCGTACAGCCCGCGCTCGGCAACGTCGTTGAGCTTCTCCGCCCCGCAGATCACACCGCGGACCGGTGCGATGGGAAGCGTGAACAGTCCTGTGATCAGTCCTCCTCCGGCGGCCTGAACGTGAGTGCCTGCAGCGGTGACGAAGTTGCAACAGGGCAGCGGGCCCGCAAGACGCAGCGAGACGTGCGCGGTGCGCGCTTCCGAATCGCTCCGCCGCACTTCGGAAGCCGCCGCTTTCGCCGCGCGGCTGTCGTCGAGGATTTCCCACCGCGCGGCCGACGTTCTTCTGCCATGCATTCAAGTCTGATCGGTATGGGGCGCCTCGCACCTTGAGCGGAGACATCGGACGCACCTGCCAGGGTGGATAGGCCGTCGGGATCAACCGCCGCACGGGCGAGCGATGGCGTAACGACCACCACTCGCCCGGCAACGGCCGCAAGGCAGTTCCTCCCGGAACTCCTTCGGCCCCACACGTACCGTGTATGTGATCGACGATCCAAGTTCCGGCCAACGCCCGCTGCCCGGGGCGGAGTCGAAGGTCCCCACCACCCAGTCCGCGTAACGGCTCTCGTCCTCCGGAACCGCCCAGAGTACGGACGGTTCCCGGGCGATGAGCTGATGACGCACAGACATGTGTGCTCCCATCCGGGACACTGAATTCCCGACCCTGGTAGCGATCTGCGGACCGGCACCAATATCTGCATCGCGCCCGAGCACACCGAGATTCCACAGTCACCGCTGGACATCACATGGGCCGCGTGCGCAGGGAGCCGGAACAAGCAGTCCTACCAGTAATGCCGTCGACCGCCCACCGCATGCCCGACGGCACCCAGGATCCAAAGAACGATGCCGATCGCGACGAGCACGATACCGACGGTCCACAGGATCGATATGCCGGCCACCAGACCGATGACCAGCAGAATGACGCCGAGGATGATCATGGCGCCCTCCGTTCTCCCAGGTCATTTCAGTATGCGCCTCACACATACACACGGCGAGGCAGACTGTGCGAGGAGAGCGTCCACCAAACCGGGGAAAAGGCCTTGCCGCGAGGGCAGGCACATCCTGCGCTTCCGCCTGGCCGTCGTCATCGCCAGTGCGCTCGGCACCATGACGCAACCCATCAACTTCCGGCGATCATCCATCATCCTGAAAAGCGCGGTTCAAAGAGAAGGAAGTGGTGCCGCCATGCCGCGTCGCGTCGCCGCGCAGCGGCAGAGAGACGAAGGGCAGGCCCGATATCAAACAGCACAGCTGGTCACAGAAAGTGAACAAGATACGTCAGCAGGTCAATCCCGGTGCACGCAAAACGAACGGTGCGACCCTGATCAAGGAAGATGCGTCGATGACCAGCGACAACGTGATCGAGCCCGAGGAGGCTCAGGCGGCTGACCCGCAGTAGTCCACAGTCGCGGATCAGGAGTTGGTCGACGAGTTGGTGAGCCGAACTCAGACCGAGGGCGTTCCACTGAACCCGGATCCACCGGCTTGATTCCGGAGTGATCGTTTCGGGGTTGTCCTGGCGGTCGGCGAGATGATCTGGCTGTTCGGGCAGGGATTGTCTGCTGGCCTGTCCAGCTCTTCCACGTGTTCGGCGGTCTCGGGCCCTTGCGGGCGGGTGGTCAGGGCTTCTCAGGAGGTGGGTGGTGGCACGTGCACGAGGTCGAAGAGCTGGGTGAAGTCGTCGGCCCAGGGCCAGTGTTCGGGCAGGTGGAGGGTGCGGCGCCGGGCGAAGCGGGCCAGGCGGGCGGGCACGTTGATCAGGTGGTCGCGGATCGTTGCGGTGGTGGCCTTGGCGTGGAAAGCGGACGCCAGGGCGCCGGCGGCGCGGGTCGGATTGTGCGCGAGAGCGGCCAGCGCGAGCTGCTCCGTCTCCATGGGCGGCAGGATGCCGCAGCCGGACACCCGAAGGAAGAGAATTCCTGATGCAGTGTCAGATTCTTTGTGGCGCCAGGGGCCTCCGAGAGGGCAGGGGTGACAGTAATCTCTGCGGCGGCAGGAAGTTTCACCGTAGGACTGGATGACGAAAGTTACTTTCACCCGGTAGGAAGGGGTTCCGGATGACCGAGGACGCGACCGGCAGGGGGATCAGCCGACGCAGGCTGAGCGGTGGGATGCTCGCACTGGGCGGAGCACTCGCCCTCGCACCGATTCCCTTCGCGGAGACGGCGTCGGCCATGGAATCGGGGGCGGGATCGTCCGGAGCAGGCGTCGTGGACGCTTCGGATGTGGCTGCCGACGGGCGGCCGACGCTGCGGCGCGGTTCCGCCGCCCGCGCAGGGCTGTTGCAGGGACCGCTGGACCAACTGGTCGCCGAGGCGGAGCGGTTCCTCTCCGCGTCCCCCAAACACCCGTGGTACGCAGGCGCGGTGCTGCTCGCCGGGCGCGGTGGCACGGTGGCACTGCACCGGCCGATCGGGAAGGCGGTGCGGTACGCGGCGTACGACGCGAAAACCGACACCGGGGTGGAGTTCCCGGCGGACCAGCAGATCGCGATGGCCGAGGACACGGTCTTCGACCTGGCGTCGGTGTCGAAGCTCTTCACCTCGATCCTGGCCGTGCAGCAGATCGAGTGCGGGGCGCTGGAACTGGAGGCGAAAGTCGCCTCGTATCTGCCCGACTTCGCGGGTGCCGGCAAGCAGGACGTCACGATCCGTCAGCTGCTCACGCACACCTCGGGGTTCCGTGCCTGGATCCCGCTCTACAAGGAGCCGACCCGGGAGGGGAAGCTGCGGCTGCTGTGGAACGAGGTACCGGCCAATCCGCCGGGCACGGTGTATCTCTACTCCGACCTCAATCTCATCTCGCTGCAACTGGTCCTGGAGAAAATCACCGGACGGAGCCAGGATGTTCTGCTCCGCGAGGAGATCACGGCTCCGCTCGGGATGCACCGCACTCGTTACAACCCGCCCGCAGCGTGGAGGCCGAAGATCGCGGCCACCGAGGATGCCCGGCTGCCCTGGTCCGGGCTGGACCGCGGGCTGGTCTGGGGCGAGGTGCACGACGAGAACGCGTACAGCCTGGACGGTGTGGCGGGCCACGCCGGAGTCTTCTCCTGCGCCTGGGACCTCGCGGTCCTTGCCCGTACGCTGCTCAACGGTGGTGTCTACGGAGACGCGAGGATCCTCTCCGAGGAGTCGGTGGACCTCCTGTTCACCGACTTCAACACCGCGTTCCCGGGAGATGCTCACGGGCTCGGCTTCGAGCTCTACCAGCACTGGTACATGGGGGCGATGGCCACCCCGAGCACCGCCGGCCACACCGGATTCACCGGGACGAGCCTGGTCCTCGATCCGACGACCGACTCGTTCCTGATCGTGCTCGGCAACTCCGTTCATCCGGTGCGCACATGGCGCTCCGGCAGTGCGCCCCGGGTCGCCACCGCGAACCAGATGGCACGGGCGGTGGCGGTGCACCCCGCCCGGGGCCGTACCGCATGGTTCTCCGGCATGGCGAGCGCCGCCTCCGCCACGCTCGCGCTGCCCACGCTGCGTCCGGCGTCCTCGCGTGCCGCGCTGAGCTGCGCGGTGTGGTGGGACACCGAGCCGGGCTCCGACTTCCTCTTCCTGGAGGCCTCGTCGGACGCCGGGGCGACCTGGCAGCCGGTGCCCTTCACCACCGTACCGACGACGTCCGGCCCCCAGCGGCCGGATCCGGAACCGCATCCGGCGGGGTCCGTCTCCGGCTGGTCGGACCGGATCTGGCACCGTCTCGACGCGGACCTGGCCGCCTGGCGGGACAAGGAGCTGCGGCTGCGGTGGCGGTACACCACCGATCAGCTGTACGTCGGACGCGGGGCGTACGTGGACGGCATCCGGGTCGAGGACGACGGGCGAACGGTCTTCGACGACAACCGGTCGGGCGACGCGGGGCGCATCGAGGCCAACGGGTGGACAATGTCCGCGGACTGAGAACGGCTGCCGGCCGGTTCCGACCGGCCGGCAGCCGTCGGTTCGACGGGTTGGTTGCGCGTCAGGACGCCGGTAGGAGCAGATGGACGGCGAGCGCGGTGATCAGCACGGATGACGCCAGGGCGGTGACGAGCCGTCCCCGGCGGCCGGTCAGTACGCGACCGAGCAGCACTCCCCCGCCGACCAGCAGCAACTGCCAGCCGGCGGACGCGGCGAAGGCTGCGAGGACGAACACGGACTGTTCCAGTCGGTCCGGTTCGGCGGCGGTCGCCCGGCTGCCCAGCACCAGCGCCGTGAAGTAGACGACGGTGGTGGGGTTCAGCAGGGTCATCCCCGTCAGTCCCAGATAGGCGCGCGCGGGACCGATCGGGGTCCGGTCGGACCCGGAGACCGCATGCCGCTTGCGGTACTGGCCGATCGCGGTAGTGGCGCTCCGGAGCGCAAGTACGACGAGCACCAAGGCAGAGGCCCAGCGCAGCGGCAGGGCGAGCGGCTCGATGACACGGGTGAGTGAGGAGCCTCCGACGACCGCGATCAGCGCATAGAGGCCGTCGGCGGTCGCGACTCCGAGCGCGGCGGCGACGCCGGTCCTCAGGGAGGTCCGTGCGGTGAGAGCAACCAGATAGGTCGCGACCGCTCCGACCGGCATGGCAATACCGAAGCCGGCCAGCAGCCCCGCCACCAGGGCGGCGATCACGCGGGGAGGGGAATCGGCCTCCGTGGTCGGCCGGACTGCTGCTGGACCCGCACCGGTCGGGTGACAGGGGGCGGCGGCAGGAGGGCGGGCATCGAGTTCATGAGCAGATGGTGGGGCCGTGCGGGAGCGGGGGCAACACATTTTTTCGGGCGTGGGGTCGCATCGACATGGGTCTCCGTGCTGCGATCTGTTGATGTGGGGTCCAAGCCATCGACACCCTCGGCGCCGCGCTCGGCGGCCCGCCGAACACCAGGACCGCGCCGCAGAAAGTTTCCACGACCTGGAACGGCACCCCCAGCTGGGACACCAGCGGCAACGTCATGACCGTGAAACCGAACGGCAACGGCAGTCCGGCGGCGGGAGCGTCGACGACCTTCGGGTTCACCGTCATGACGAACGGGATCTCGTCGACGCCCCCATCGGCGCCTGCACAGCCTCCTGGGCACCCGTCACCGCTTGCCGCAGGGCGCGGCGTTCTCCGGATCGTCGCGCCTCGCTCTGTCCATTCCCGGCCGGCGCGGCTGCCCGGACCTCGCTGTTCCTCGCAGCCCGGCCCACTGTCGGGCTCAGGCGGGTGCGGAGGCAGGCACGGCAGCCGGCGCCGACGCCGTCGACTCCCGTACGACCAGGCGCGGCCGGATGAGCAGCGAGCGCCCGGCCACAGGCGCCGAGTCGATCCGGGCCCGCAGCTGCTGGAACGTCTCGGCGGCCATCTCCGGAAGCGGCTGGCGGACCGTCGTGAGTGGCGGTTCGAAGAGGTCGGCGAGCAGGATGTCGTCGAAGCCGACCACCGAGACGTCCTGTCCGGCGGTGCGCCCGGCGTCCTTCGCGCCCCGGCAGACCCCGATCGCGCACATGTCGTTGATGGCGACGAACGCGGTGGGCGGGCGCGGTCCGGACAGCAGCTCCCGGGCGGCGTTACGGCCCAGCTCGGCGGCGTCCTTGTCGCCGAACTCGGTGGTGTCGGCACCCGGCCAGACCACCGCGTCGGCCGGGTCGAGCCCTGCGGACTCCAGGGCCGCGCGGAAGCCGCGCAGCCGCTCACGACGGTTGACACTGTTGACCGAGCCGGAGACGAACGCGAGGCGCCGGTGGCCCAGTTCGATGAGATGACGCGTGGCGAGCTCGGCGCCCATCGCGTTGTCCACGCTGATGCTGGCCAGCGAGGACGGGTCACCCGCCTGAGCGGTGCGGTCGAAGGCGACCATCTTCAGACCGCGGCTGAGCAACGGCGCCACATGGTCGAGCGACGGCAGTGAGGAACAGAGCACCACTCCGCTCACCCCGTCGGCCAGCAGCTCCTCGCCGTACTTGAGTTCACGCGCCGGATCGCGCTCGCTGTTGCAGAGCAGCACGTGGTAGCCCTCGGCGAGCGCAACGGCCTCCAGCTCGCGGGCGAGCGCCCCCCAGAAGGGGTTGGCCACCGACGGCACGATCAGACCGATGACCTTGATCCGGCCGGTGCGCAGCATCCGTGCCGCACGGTTCGGCCGGTAGCTGAGCTGCTCGATCACCTGCTCCACGCGGGCCAGCGTGGCCGCCTGCATACGGTCCGTACGCCCGTTGAGGACGTTGGAGACCGTGCTCGCGGAGACCCCCGCAGCCTCCGCGACCTGATGGATCGTTACCCCGCTCATGCCACCTCCGGTTCGAAACGCGTCTGACCCTAACAGTGTATCGATTTACTGAACACTGTTGACCGGTACACCGGTTAACATCCCCGAAAATTCATGTGCATCAGCTGTTGACGTCCCTCTCGGAGCGTTCTTAGCATCAGTGCATCGATTTACCAGCGCTTCTCAGCCATGGCCGAGTTGTCATTGCTGGATCGATCCACAACCTCCACCTCAAAAGGGGTGTCCCATGGAACTCAAAAGACGGTCGCTGCTTGCTGCCATCGGTGCCGGCACCGCTGCCGCCGCCCTCAGTGGCTGCGGTACAGGCACTGCGGCGTCCGGCTCGGCCAACGGCCCCGCCGAAGGCGAGATCACGCTGCTCACCCCGATCTTCGAGGGTGCCGACGGCAAGACGCTGCTGGAGAAGGAGATCCTCGGCGGGTTCCGGAAGAAGTATCCGGACGTCAAGGTGAACGTGGACTACACGACGTACCTGCAGCTCAACGAGAAGATCACGACGGGTCTCGCGGGCGGCCTGCTCCCCGACGTGATGATGATGGGCGTGGGCTGGATCCCACCGTTCGCGGCAAAGAAGGCCATCGCCGAGCTGCCTGAGAAGTTCGCCACGGCGCACGACTACGAGAAGCGGGTCCTGGCGCCGTCCCGGTACGACGGCAGGCTGTACGCGTTGCCGATCGTCCTCGACACCCGCATCGTCGTCTACCGCAAGGACCACTTCGCCGCGGCCGGGATCCGGAAGACCCCGGCGAACTGGGCCGAACTACGCGCGGTGGCCAAGCAGTTGACCAAGGACGGCCGGATTGGATTCGACCCGTTCTCCATCGATCTGCGTCAGTGCTGGGAGACCTTCCTCTTCGCCAACGGCGGCCAGTTGTTCAGCGCGGACGGCAAGAAGGTGCTGTTCACCGACGCCCGTGGGGTCGAGGCGCTGCAGTTCTTCAAGGACCTCGTCAAGGACGGCTCCGCCGTCTACGCCAAGAAGACGGACCCCCTCGCCCCGACCAACGTACAGACCGGCAAGGCGTCGATGATGATGACGACCAGCGGGCTGTGGAAGCAGGTCGGGGACCAGGCACCGGACCTGATCAAGGACGACAAGCTCGGCGCGTTCATCCTCGCCAACCGCAAACCCGCGATGCTCCAGGGCGGCACCCTCGTCACCCAGTCCGCGAGTTCGAAGCACCCTGCGGCGGCCCGTGCGCTCGTCGAGTACCTCGCGACGCCCGAGTCGATCCTCGGTGCGGCCAGGCAGCGAGGATCGGTGCCCGGGCTGAAGGATCTCAGTGACTCCAGCTATGTGAAGGAGAACAAGTTCGTCGATCTCTCCCTGCAGAGCATGGGCGACGCGTGTTCGGAGGGCGGCACCGCTGCCTGGATGGAGATCCGCGAAAAGATCAAGCCCACGCTTGAGCCTGCCATCGTGGGCGGCCAGTCAGCGAAGGACGCCATCGCGGAACTCGGCCGGCTAGCCGAGGCCGCCATCGGCCGGATGTAAGGACCCGTCACTGTGGGAGCGACATCCGTATTGAAGGCGCGGCCCGCGCGGCCCGCGCGGCCCCCTTCCCCGACCGGGCACACGGTCGCGAAGAAGCGCACCGGCCGGGCACCCACCGGCCCGGGGCGCCGCAGGCAACGCGCCGGCATGCTCATGGTGGCGCCCGCGCTGCTGCACGCCTCGCTCTGGATCGGCCTGCCGGTCGTCGCGTCGGTGGTTCTGGCCTTCACGAAGTACGACGTGCTGACAGCGCCGCAGTTCGTGGGCCTGGACAACTTCCGGGAGCTGCTGGGCGATGCGGTCTTCCGCAAGTCCATCATCAACACCGTCGTCTACACCTTCTTCACCGTGCCGTTCGGCATGATGCTGGGGCTGCTCGTGGCCCTGGCGTTGCACACCGGGCTCAAGGCGCAAGGCATCTTCCGTACCGCGGTCTTCATTCCCCAGGTGACGGCCACCGTCGCGATCGCGCTGGTCTGGCTGTGGATCTACAACCCGGGCAATGGGCTGCTGAACGCACTCCTGTCGTTCGTCGGGATCGACGGTCCGGCCTGGCTCGCCTCTACCTCGTGGGCGATGCCGTCAGTGATCCTGGTCGGTATCTGGCAGGGCATCGGCATGAAGATGCTCATCTATCTGGCCGCGCTGCAGTCCCTGCCGAAGGAGCTGTACGAGGCGGCTTCGGTGGACGGCGCGTCCAAGGCGCGGCAGTTCTTCTCGATCACCCTGCCGCTGCTGAAGCCCGCGACGTTCTTCGTGCTCATCACGTCGATGATCACCGCGTTCCAGTCCTTCGACCAGATCTACATCCTTACCGACGGCGGCCCCGCCAACAGCACCACGATGATGACGTACGAGATCTACAAGTCCGCGTTCCGGGAATTCCGCGTCGGCTACGCCTGCGCGCAGTCACTGGTGCTGTTCGTTCTGCTGATGGGCTTCACCCTGGTCAACCGGCGGATCATGGGAGGCACCCGTGGCCACAACTGAGCTGCACAGGACGGGGATTGCGGACAAGGCCCGGCTCCGGACGAAGGGCAAACCACTCTCCGCCGGCCGGATCGCGCTCTATCTGACCCTGTCCGTCGTTTCGCTGCTGATGGTGGTGCCGTTCGTCTGGATGGTGTTCACCTCACTCAAGACGCCGGTCGAGATCGCCTCGCAGGATGCCGGACTCCTCCCGGAACACTGGGAGTTCGGGAACTATTTCGAAGCCCTGAAGGCGGCGCCGTTCGCGACGTACGCACGCAACAGCTTCGTCATCGCGTTCAGCCACACCCTCATCAATGTGGTGGTGGCGTCGATGGCCGGGTACGCACTGGCCCGGATCAGGTTCCGTGGCAGCGAGGTCATCTTCTACGCCTTCATCGCCGCGCTGGTGATCCCGACGTACACCAAGGTCCTGCCCGAGTTCCTGATCGTCCGCTTCATGCCGCTGGCCGGCGGGAACGACATCTTCGGCCAGGGCGGCAGCGGCTGGCTCGACTCCTGGTGGGCGCTCATCGTTCCCGGCGCCGTCACCCCCTTCGCCGTTTTCCTCTTCCGTCAGTTCTATCTGGACCTTCCGGTGGAGCTGGAGGAGGCGGCCAGGCTCGACGGTCTGGGCGAGTTCCGGATCTACGCCCGGATCATGACGCCGCAGGTCAAGCCAGCGCTCACCACCGTGGCGCTGCTGACCTTCGAGTCGTCGTGGAACAACTTCCTCTGGCCACTGCTGGTGACCCGTACGGACAGCCTGCGGGTGATCCAGGTCGGGCTCTCCGTCTTCAAGACGGAGAACGGCCCCCAGTGGCACTTCCTGATGGCCGGCACCACGCTGGCCACCCTTCCCATGGTCGTTCTCTTCCTCATCGGCCAGCGCTACTTCGTGCAGGGATTCGCAACTGCCGGTCTCAAGTGACCGGTTCCGGTCCGAAGCGGCCGGTTATCGAAAGGTCTTCACCTCATGTCTGCTGATCTCAACGGCTCCCGCGCACTGGTGACAGGGGCGGGCCACGGAATCGGCCGCGCCATCGCCGTCGCTCTCGCCGAGGCCGGCGCCGATGTCGCCGTGCACTACCACTCCTCCGCCGACGAGGCGGTGAAGACGGTTTCGGCGATCGAGGCGCTCGGCCGCAGGGCGAAGGCGTTCAAGGCCGATGTCACCGTGACCGGCGATGTGAACCGGCTCGTCGAGGAGGCGACCGGCTTCCTCGACGGCCTGGACATCCTCGTCTGCAACGCGGGCCATCTGATCGGCCGGGCCACAATCGCCGAGATGTCCGACGACCACTTCGACCAGGTGCTCTCCACCAATCTGACATCGACGTTCCGCACCGTGCGGGCCGCGCTGCCACATCTGACGCAGTCGTCGGCCGGGCGCATCATCACCATGTCGTCGCTGGCCGCGCACAACGGTGGCGGCCCCGGTTCGGTGGCGTACGCGGCGGCCAAGGCCGGTGTGCGCGGCTTCACCAAGGGGCTGGCCAAGGAGCTCGGCGGCACCGGGATCACGGTCAACACCGTGGCGCCCGGCTTCATCAAGGGCACCGCCTTCCACGACACGTTCACCACGCCCGAGGCGCAGCAGGCGATGGAGGCGGGCATCCCGGTGGGCCGGGCCGGCACGCCGGAGGATGTCGCCGCGGCCGTCGTCCACCTGGCGTCGCCGTCGTCCGGCTTCCTCACCGCCACCACGGTGGACATCGACGGTGGCGTATGGCCGCGTTGAGGCGGATCGCGCGGGAGCGGGGCGGCTGGTGGCACGCGTACGTCTGCCCTGCGCACGGGGTCGAACTCGATCACGGTGATCTGCTCTCCGGGGTCTTCCCGGCGGGCGGTGCGCGCTGTGCGTACGGCTGCCGGGTGGACGACGAGGCGGTGCGCGGCGCCTGGCTGGTGCTGTCGCACCAGGCGTGGGCGCGGCACCTGCGGGTGCTCGCCCACCGGGGCGAGCGGGCGGAGGCGGTGGCGCGGCTCGTCGAGTACGCCGGTCTGTACGCGGAGCTCACCACCGAGCGGCACGGCGAGGCGCAGACCTGGATGCTGCGCGGCCGGCTCTTCCACCAGGCGCTGACCGACGCCATCTGGGCGGTCAACATCGGGCACACCGTGATCACTCTCGCCGAAGACTCCATCGGCGACCTGGTCCGGGTACTGCCGCTGCTCGACGGCCTGGAGCGGGCGGCGCTGGATGCCCGGGACGTGCTGACCGGTCAGGGACATCTCGCCTCCAACTACACCGCGTGGCTCAACGCCGCCGGTGTGGCGGCGAGCCGGGGCGCCGCCGCGGCCCGTGGCCGGGAGTGGGACGGCGCCAAGCAGTGGCTGGAGGGCGAGCACGGGCTGTATGCGCATCTGCGGGTCGCGGTCGCCGATGACGGCTGGGAGTGGGAGGGCAGCACCTACTACCACGGGTTCGTGCTGCGGGCCGCGCTGCTGGCGCTGCGCTGCACCGACCCTGCGGCCGTTCCGTCCGATGTGGTGGACGTACTGGCCGGGATGACGGACGTACTGGCTGCGATCGCCACGCCTGGCGGCATCCTGCCGGCACTGCACGACGGCCCGTACCTGCGCGGTCCGCTCGCCCTGGAGTGGCTCGAACTGACCGCTCTGGCCCAGCAGCTGGTCCCCTCCCCCGTGCTCGACACGGTGGCCGCGCGGGCCCGCGCCGAACTCGGCGCGCAGGACGACGGGCTGGACCGCGAGCTGGGCGGCTGGTTCGCGGGACCACCGCTGCCGGAGCGGCCGGCGCCCGGTCCCGTCACGGTGTTCCCGACGGCCGGATACGCGGTGCTGCACCACGCGGGCATCCACGCGCTGCTGGACTTCGGTCCGCACGGCGGCTCGCACGGGCACCGCGACAAGCTGTCGCTCCACCTGTACGGGGACACCACGCCCTGGCAGCCCGACCCCGGTCAGGTTCCCTACGCACACGCCGAGTTCCGTGATCTGTTCGCGTCGACCGAGGCGCACCCCGCGTTCCGGGTGGACGGCGCCGAACAGGCCGAGTGCGCCGGGCGGTTGCTCGGCTCCGACAGCTCGTCCGTCGCGGCCGAGGTGACGGCGGCGTACCAGGGTGTGCGTGCGGTACGGCGGGTCGCGCTCGGCGACAGCTATCTGGTCGATCTGCTGACCGTGGGCGCCGAGGACGCGCGGCGGTTCACCGCGCAGCTGCGTCCCGGTGTCGCGCTGGACATCCAGCTCCGGGCCGCGGGTCCGGTGCGCACCACGTGGTACGGCGACGAGACCCTGCACGGCTGGCACACCCACACACCGGGGCGGACGGTGCGCCCGGTCACCCGGCCCGGCCCTGGTCCGGCCGACGATCCGCAGCGCACGCGTACCCGGGTCGACTTCACCGCGGAGTCGGACCGGATCACCTTCGCGTCGGTGTATCAGGCGGCGTCGGCGGGCCCTGCCGTGACCGATGTACAGCTGGACGGTGACGGGGTGCTGACGGTCGCGCTGGCCGACGGCGGCACCGCACGGTTCCGTACGGAGGACTGACCCTTGTTGCTCTCGGCGACCCCGCCGCCCGGCCCGCGTCCCGCGCAGGAGGTGCGCTTGTACGAGGAGGCCGCCCGCCACCGCGGGCTGACCCCGCCCCGTACGCATCCCCTGGCCAGCATCACCTGGCTGGGTCCCGCCGCTTCCAACCCGGCGCTGGCCTACCGGGTCGGCGGCGACCGGGCCCATCTGGCGGAGAGCCGTCGCTGGATCGAGGCGGCGGTGCTGCTGCCGCACTGGGGCAAGGCCCATATGCCGGACCACGATCTGGACGCCGGCTGGCTGCTGCATCATCTGTCGCTCACCTACCGGTGGATCGGTGACGATCTGCCGGACGGGGTGCGGGCGCTGCTGCGGTACAAGCTGTTGCTCCAGGGGCGGCGGATGTACGAGTTCGCGGTGGCGAGCGAGGGCGGCTGGTGGTCGTCGTCGTACTGGCAGAACCACAACTGGATCTGCTACGCGGGGCTCGCGACGGCCGGCTATGTGCTGGGCAAGGAGGAGTGGACCGAGCGCGCCAAGGACAATCTCGGTACGGTCCTCGATCTGATGCCGGAGGACGGTTCGCACGCCGAGGGCGTCGTCTACTGGCGCTACGGTGTGCCGTTCCTGGCGATCCAACTGGACCTCCTCCGCGAGGCGGAGGGCATCGACTGGTGGGACCGCGGTGGTTTCCTCTCCCGTACGTTCCGCTACCGGCTGCACCAGACCGCCCCCGGCTTCGCCCGCAATGTCGACCACGGCGACTGCCACGACCGGCGCAGCGGGCACAGCGCGGGTCTGTACTACCGCCTCGCTGCCCAGTACGGCATCCCGGAGGCGCAGTGGATGGGCGATCTGGCGTCGGGCGAACTCCTGTGGAAGGAGTCGTCGGAGAGCGGGGTGCGGCCGGGGATCCTGCCGGAGGCGTACCTCGAATACCTCTGGTACGACCCGTCCGTCCCGGCCACACGGCCCACCGGGACCAGGGCGTTCTTCCCGGATCTGGGGCTGCTCGCGGCACGTACGGGATGGGACGACAACGCCACGCTCGTCTCGTTCAAGGCGAGTCCGGGCGGCGGTCACAAGGCGTGGGAGACCTCCGCGAAGCACCGGGCCGAGCGGGGCTGGGAGACGCTCAACCAGGGGCACCACCACCCCGACTCGGGTTCGTTCGTGCTGGTCTCGCAGGGCGAGTTCCTCGCCGTGGACGAGGGGTACAGCAACCGGAAGCGGGCCGCGCACCACAACCTGCTGCTGGTGGACGGGCAGGGTTACGCGGACGAGGACCGGTACGACGTCTACCAGGGCATCCCGTTCGACCGGCAGGCACGGCAGCGCGATGTGCTCCTCGACGACGACTGCGGCTGGGCCCACGCCACCGCGGAGATCGCCGCGATGTACGACCCGGAGCTCAGGGTGCGGCGGCTCGACCGGACATTGGTGTTCACCCCGTCGGGGCGGCTGGTGCTCCTGGACCTTGCCGAGGCGGATACGGAGCGGGAGTGGACGTTCCTGCTCCAGACCGACCGGCCGACCGAGCCGCAGCCGGACGGTACACGGCTGATCCGGTCCGGCGCCGCCGTGGCCCGCATGGGGCAGTTCGCGCCCCACGACGCATCGGTCACCTCGGACGTCGCCGAGGTGGAGGCCAATCCGACGTCCAGCACACCGGAGCTGCGTCTCACCCGCACGCTGCACACCCTGCGCTCGACGACCGCGCGGGCGGTCTCCGGGCTGTTTCTCACCACGATCACGCCCGGTGCGTCCGGCCCGGGCGAGCACGCCGCGTGCGTGGAGGGACACGGAGTCGCCTTCCACGGCGAAACGGTGCTGCTCTCCCCCGTCGCCCGCCGGATCCGTACCGCCGACGTCGTTGCCGACGCCGCCGCCGTGCTGCTCGGCGACGGTGACAGCGCCCCGTACGTGGTCGCGGCCACGCGGCTGCGGCTGAACGGCGGGGTGCTCCTCGATGTCGCGGAGCCGTACACAGGAAAGGTCGGCTGATCATGCGGGCAACCCTCTCGCCCCGGAAGCCACGGGCCGGCGCCCTGTCCGGCCGGCCGACACTGCTGCGCCGGCTGGAGTTCGTGGCCTACCCGGCCACCGCCGGGGCCGCGTTCGCCGTGCTGTCGCTCGGCGTCGTGACGTGGCTGCCCGCGCTCGCCGCGATGGGACACGCTCTCCAGCGGTGGCGCGCGGAGGACGACAGCCACTGCTTCACCAACGCGTTCACCGCATTCCCGCAGTACTGGCGCGCGCTGTGGCGGCACTCCCTGGCGTCCACCGCCGCGGCGCTCGTCCTCGCGGCCAACATCGTCCATCTGCTGGGCCGTTCGGAGCCCTGGACGTTCGTGGTGCTCGCCGCACAGATGGGCATCGCGGCGGCCGCGGTCATCCACCATGTGGCGCTGGCAGCCGAGGCGGGCCGTTCGCCCGGCAGAACCGTTCGCACCTGGTCGCGGGGTGCGCTGGTGCTCGGCTTCGGATCCGCCGCCCGTGGCACCGCACTGCTCGGCGCGGTGGTCTCCGCCGTGCTGCTCTCCCTCGTCGTACCGCTGGGGCCGCTGCTTCTCGGCCCGAGCATTCCCGTACTGCTCGCTCTGTCCTTCGCCGATCCCAGGAGGCACACCCCATGAGCCGTGTCCTACGCACCACTCTCGTCGCCGCGCTTGCCTCGGCGGCTCCGTTCGCCTGCCCGCCGCGGTCCGTCGCGGCCCGGGCGGCGACCGCGTGACCGGCCGGGGACCCGCGAGGCGCGGGGTACTGACAGCAGCGGCGGCAGGGCTCGCCACGGCCGCCGCGACGGCGCCGGGTGCGCAGGCCGCCGAGGCGCCGAGGAAGGGCGCGGGCAGGTCGCGCTGGACGACGTCCTGGGCGACCGCGCAGACCGTGCCGACCGCCACCGACACCGTGGCGAGCGCCGGACTGACCGACGGGACGTTCACCGCCACCGTGCGGCTGTCGGCCGGCGGACAGGTCCGGCTGCGGTACGGGCACGCGTTCGGCACCGTACCCATCCTGATCGGCCCGGTGACGGCGGGCGGGCAGCCGGTGACGTTCGGCGGACGGAGGCAGGCGTGGGTCGCCGCGGGCGCCTCACTGACGAGCGATCCGGTCGCCGGTCTCCGTACCACCGAAGCCGCCCGGCCAGACCGACCCGGCACTCGTCCTGGCCGGCTACCGACAGCTCGCCCTGCGCGCCCGGAACGCCGGGCTGCGGGTCGTCGGCGCGACCATCACCCCGTTCGAGGGCTGGACCCGCTGGACGCCCGAGCTCGAAACGGTCCGGCTGCGGATCAACGCGGCCGTGCGCACGGGCCGGGTCTTCGACGCCGTCGCCGACTTCGACGCCGCGGTCCGCGACCCGGACCGCCCCTCGCGGATGCTGCCCGCGCAGGACAGCGGCGACGGACTGCACCCCAACCGTTCCTGGGCAGTGAGCAGGAGTGAGTCCTGGCTCACCGGCACGCCCCGAACGGTCTTGGGCGCACTGGTCCTCCGCTTTCGCGTCCCGGTCGGCGACGCATATCCCGTATGCGGTCCGTCCCAGGCGGGCGGAATCCCTACGACCTGGCCATATGGGTGTGGCCAGAGGCGACGGGGAGGCCCCGAACCATCTCGCTGGTGACACGGGGGCCCCGACTGCTGACACCACACCCGGCGTCCCAGATCGCACCGAGAACGCTACGCACACCCCGCCGGGCATACCCGCAGCTCGTCACACCGTTCACCCCATCGTGTCCATGTTCGCCACAACGATGTGCTTGCCCAGCAGTTGTGAACCCCTCCGGCCATGCGGCGCTCGCCGCGGCCGTCGACCGCCGACACCTCCTGTGAGGGCCGCATCATGAACCGAGGCACCACCCGACGCACCGTTCTCACGGGAGCGGCGGCGCTCGGCGCAGCCGCCGCGCTGCCCCTGACCCCGGCCACGGGTACGGCACACGCCGCGGAAGCCGCCGACGGCGCCGCCGCGCTCCGCGCCCGCTGGCACACCCTGCTCACCGGCGGCCCCGGACTCGACCTCACGGACTCGCAAATCGCGGCGACGGTGGCCCGGATCGGCAAGGCCGCGACCACCTCCGCCAAGGGCCTCGACCCGACCCGACCCGACGGTCTGTTCCCCGATCTGACCAGCACCACGCTCTCCAACCACGTCACCACGTCGTTCAAGCGCCTCGCCACGGTCGCGACCGCGTGGGCCGTCCCCGGAACCCCCCAGTACGGCGACCCCGCACTGCGTGATCTGCTGCTGGCCGGCATCGACTGGATGCTGACGAACCGCTACGGCCCCGGGCACACCAGGTTCGACAACGACTGGGACTGGGAGATCGGCTCCGCGCTCGCCCTCAACGACGCGACCGTCCTGCTGTACGACGCGCTCGGCACGGAACGGCTGACCCTCATCACCACGGCAGTCCGGCACTACACGCCCGACCCCAATCTGTGGCGGGCCGACCGGCAGATCGCGACCGGTGCCAACCGGGTGTGGATCTCCACCGTCGTCGCTGTCAACGCGGTGCTGCGCGACAACGGCGACGATCTCCTCCGCGTCCGTGACGCCCTGTCGGACGTCGAGGGTTCGGGCGCCAACAGTGTGCTGGCGTTCAACGACACCAACGTGGCCGCGGAGGGAACCGGCGAGGGGTTCTACTCCGACGGCTCGTTCCTCCAGCACTACAAGCACCCGTACAACGGTGGCTACGGCAAGGAACTCCTGAGCAACCTCTCCCGGCTGCTGAACCTGCTCGGCGGTACGGCATGGACGGTCACCGACCCCGATCTCGACAACGTCCGGCACTGGGTCGACGACGGTTTCGACCCGCTCATCGCCCGCGGCGATGTGATCGCGTCCGTGTGCGGGCGCGAGATCGCCCGCCCCAGCAAGCAGGGCCACGTCTCGGCGCAGACGGTCATCGAAGCGGTGGTGCGGCTGATTCCGAGCTTTCCCGGAGAGACCGCCGACCGGTTCACCGCCCTGGTCAAGCAGTGGATCGCCGAGGACACCTACCGGGACTTCCTCGCCGCGACCGACCTGGCGACGCTCGTCGCCGCCCGGCAGATCATCGCCTCACCCGTCCCCGCGCGCGGCCCGCTGGTCGCCCACAAGCAGCACCCGCGGATGGACAAGGCGGCCCACCACCGGCCCTCGTTCGCACTCGGCATCTCGGCGTACTCGACGAGGATCTACAACTACGAGTCCATCCAGAACGAGAACCTGCACGCCTGGCACCTGTCCGACGGCATGGTCCTGCTCTACACCGACGACCTCGGGCACTACAGCGAGGACTACTGGCCGACCGTCGACCCGGCCCGGCTGCCCGGCACCACCGTCCTCGCCGGCCGCCCCGCCGACGGGGCCGGCCAGCGCACCACCAGCACGGCCGACTGGGCGGGCGGCGCGGCGCTGCCCGGAACGACGCTCGGTGCGTACGGCATGGAACTGCGCGCGTTCGGGAGTTCGCTGCACGGCCTCAAGAGCTGGTTCTGCCTGGACGACGTGATCGCCTGCGTCGGCTCCGGCATCACCGCCGACGCGGGCACCGCCGAGACGGTCGTGGAGAACCGGAAGCTGCGCGACCCACGGGCGGCCCTCCTCGTCAACGGCACGGCCGTACCCGCCGACGCGGGCTGGTCGGACCGGCTCGACAGGGTCCGCTGGCTGCACCTCGCCGGAACCGGCGGCTACATCTTCCCCGAGCCCGCCCAGGTCAATGGCGTGCGTGAGGACCGCACCGCGACCTGGCGCCAGATCAACCTCAAGTACGGCACCGACACCCCTGTCACCCGCCCGTATCTGACGCTGTGGCAGGACCACGGAGCCGCGCCGGACGGGGCCGGCTACTTCTGGCTTCAGGCGCCCGCCGCATCCGCCGAACGCACCAGACTGTGGTCGGCCGCGCCGCCGGTGAAGCTGGTCGCCGACTCCACGGCCGTGCACGCGGTACGCCGCTGCGCGGACGGCCTGTTCGCGGCGAACTTCTGGACCGCGGGCACCGCACAGGAGCTCACCTCGGACGGGCCGGCGTCGGTGCTGGTGCGGCCCGAGGGCAAGACGGTGACGGTGTCGCTGTCCGATCCCACCCAGCTGAGGTCCGGTGTCGTGCTGGATCTCGACCGGCGCGGTCTGACCGTCGTCTCCGCCGATCCCGGAGTGAACGCCGCGTCGACGGCCAAGGGCATCCGGATCACGGCCGACACCGCTGAACGCCACGGCGCAACCCTCACCCTCACCCTGAAGAGGAGCTAGACGCTTGTTGTTCGACATGCCCCTGGAGCGGCTGCGCGAGTACCGGCCGGAGCCGGAGGAACCCGCGGACTTCGACGCCTTCTGGGCGAAGACGCTCACCGAGACGGCCCGCCACGACCTGGACGCCGAGTTCGTCCCGTACGACGCCGGGTTCGCGACCGTCGACGTGGTCGACGTGACGTTCCGCGGCTGGGGCGGGCAGTCGGTGAAGGCGTGGCTGATGCTGCCGCGCGTCCGTTCGGGCCCGCTGCCCGCCGTGGTGCAGTACATCGGCTACAACGGCGGCCGGGGCATCCCGTACTCCTGGCTGACCTGGAGCGCCCTCGGGTACGCGCATCTGATCATGGACAACCGGGGACAGGGCGGAGGTGGCAAGAACACCGCGGACACCCCGGACATCGGCCCCGACGGCCACGGCTCCTCGTCCCCCGGCTTCCTGACCCGCGGCATCGAGGATCCGTACCGGCACTACTATCGGCGGCTGATCACCGACGCGGTGCGGGCCGTCGACGCGGCGAAGGCCCATGAGGCCGTGGACGCCTCCCGGGTCGCGGTGCTCGGCGGCAGCCAGGGCGGCGGACTCGCCCTCGCCGTCGCCGGGCTGCGGGACGACGTGGTGGCGGCTGTCGCCGATGTGCCGTTCCTCTGCCACTACCGGCGCGCCTCGCAGATCACGGACGCGGGCCCGTACGCGGAGATCGCCCGCTGGCTGTCCGGGCACCGCTTCCGGATCGACGAGGCGATGGAGACGCTGTCCTACTTCGACGGGGTCAACTTCGCGGCACGGGCGACCGCTCCGGCGTGGTTCTCGGTCGGGCTGATGGACAAGATCTGCCCGTCGTCGACAGTGTTCGCCGCCTACCACCGCTATGCGGGCCCGGCCGAGATCGAGGTGTTCACGTACAACGGGCACGAGGGCGGCGCGGAATACGACCTGCCGCGCAAGCTCGGCGCACTGCGCGGCGTCCTCGGTCCGTAGGTACGGGAACGGGTCACCGGCCCAGCGCCGCCATCGCGGCGTTGTGGCCGGGGACCCCGCTGACCCCGCCGCCGCGCACCGCGCCCGCCCCGCACAGCAGGACGTTGGCGTGCGCCGTCTCGACGCCCCACCGGCCGGTGGACTCCGTGGCGTACGGGAAGGCGAGGTCCCGGTGGAAGATATGGCCGCCGGGCAGTCGCAGGTCCCGTTCGAGGTCGAGCGGGGTCTTCGCCTCGATGCACGGTTCGCCGTTCCCGTCGACGGCCAGACAGTCGGCGATCGGCTCGTCGAGATGCGCGTCGAGTTCGGCGAGCGTGGCCTCGAGGAGGGCGGCGCGCGTCGCCTCGTTGTCCGCGGCGAAGAGCCGGGCGGGCGTGTGCAGACCGAAAAGGGTGAGGGTCTGGTAGCCGCGGGCGGCGAGGTCGGGGCCGAGGATGGACGGGTCGGTCAGCGAGTGGCAGTAGATCTCCGACGGCGGGGCCGTGGGCAGCCGGCCCGCAGCCGCGTCCCGGTAGGCGTCGGCCAACTGCCCGTACCCCTCCGCGATGTGGAACGTTCCGGCGAACGCCTGGCGAGGGTCGACGGAGCGGTCACGCAGCCGGGGCAGCCGGCGCAGCAGCATGTTCACCTTCAGCTGGGCGCCCTCGGCAGGAGCCGGCGGTTCCTCGCCGAGGAGTGCGGCCAGGGCCTGCGGCGAGGCGTTCACGAGGACCCGGCGGGCGGCGACCGTCCGCTCGCCCTCTGCCGATCGGACGGTGACCTCGGCCCGTGTCCCGTCGGTCTCGATACGGGTGGCCTCGTGGTGGACCCGGATCTCTGCCCCCGCCGTCCGGGCAGCCTGCGCGAGGGCGTCGGTGAGCGCGCCCATGCCGCCGACGGGGACGTCCCAGTCGCCCGTGCCGCCGCCGATCACGTGGTAGAGGAAACAGCGGTTCTGCAGCAGCGACGGGTCGTGCGCGTCGGCGAAGGTGCCGATCAGTGCGTCGGTGAGCACGACACCGCGCACGAGATCATCGGTGAAGTTCTCCTCGACGGCCGCACCGATCGGCTCCTCGAAAAGCATGCGCCAGGCGTCCGCGTCCCCGATCCGGTCGCGGAGCGCGTCCCGGGTGGGCAGGGGTTCGGTGAGGGTCGGGAAGACCCTCTCGGCGACCTGCTGCGTCATGCCGTAGAAGCGCTGCCAGGCCTCGTACTCGCGCTCGCCGCCGGTGAGGGCGGCGAAGGACTCCCGGGTGCGGTCCCCGCCGACGAGCAGTCCGGTGGCGCGCCCGCCACGGACGGTCGGGGTGTACGAGGAGACGGTCCGCTTCCGTACGGCGAAGTCCAGCCCAAGATCGCGGACGATCTTCTGCGGCAGCAGGGACACCAGATAGGAGTAACGCGACAGCCGTGCGTCGATCCCGTCGAAGGGACGGGTCGAGACCGCTGCTCCCCCCGTGGTGCCGAGGCGCTCGAGGACCAGGACGGACTGTCCTGCACGGGCGAGGTAGGCGGCGGCGACCAGACCGTTGTGGCCGCCGCCCACGATCACTGCGTCATAGGTGTCAGGTGCGGGCATGGCCCTTGGTAACACAGGATGATCGCCCCTGGCCAGAGGCGGTGGTCCAGGGAGCCCCGGTCAGTGCGGGGGCACGTCCCGCTGCCGGCGCAGCGCCGCGACCCTGCGGTACAGCTCGACCGCCTCCGTGCCCCGGCCGAGCTGTTCGAGGCAGTGTGCCTCGTCATTGCGGCTGGCGAGCGCGTCGGGGTGATCGGCTCCGAGGACGCGTTCGCGGGCCTCGGCAACCCTCCGGTGGACGGTGAGGGCTTCGGCCCAGCGGCCGAGCCAGCCGAGGCCGACGGCTACCTCGCGACGGCTGATGAGGGTGTCCGGGTGGTCGGGGCCGAGGACCCGTTCCCGGATCGCCCACACGTCGCGTGCTTCGGCGAGGGCTTCCTCCCAGCGGGCCAGCCGCCCCAGGTTGACGCCGAGGCCGTGGCGGGCGCGGAGCGTCTCGGGGTCTGCGGGGCCGTTCACCCTGGTCCGGTCGTCGACGAGGGCGCGGTACAGCTCCAGGGCCTCCGCGCTGCGGCCGAGTCTGCCGAGACTGATGCCGACCTCGTAGACGGCGGAGAGCGTGTCGGGGTGGTCGGCGCCGAGGGTTCTCGCGCGACCCTGAGCGACTTCCCGATAGGTCTGCAGGGCGTCCGCCCAGCGCCCCAACCGGCCGAGGGTGTAGGCGACCTCGTAGAGGGTGACCAGGGTGTCGGGGTGGCTCGCGCCGAGCAGCCGGGTGCGGGCGTTCGCCACGTCCCGGGCCATCCGGTACGAGTCCTCCAGGCGCCCGAGCCTGCTGAGGTTGAACGCGAGGTTGTGGCGGCAGCGGAGGGTGTCGGGGTGGTCGGGTCCCATCGACCGTTCCCGGGAGGCGAGCACCGCGGCGTGCACCTGGTGGGCCTCGAAGTGGCGGCCGAGCTGGCCGAGTACGTACGCCATCTCCTGCCGGGCGGCGAGGGTCTCCGGGTGGTCGGGACCGAGCGTGCGTTCACGGCCCTGGGCGACGCGCCCGAATTCGCGCAAAGCGTCGGCGGCGCGCCCGGTGCGGCTGAGGGTGAACCCCACCTCGTACCGGCTGGAGAGGGTGTCGGGGTGGTCGGGGCCGAGGGCGTGCTCGCGTTCGGCGGCGACCGCGCGGTGCACCTCGCCGGCCTCCTCCCAGTGACCGAGCCGGCCCAGGTTGAGGCCCGCGCTGTGCCGGTTGGCGAGCGTGGAGAGGAGCTCCGGGGAGGGGGTGGGCCGCTCAGGCCGGGCGGGCGGCAGCCCCGCGGTCAGGGCCCTCAGGTCGGTGCCGGTGGTCCACTCGCCGGTCAGACCCGCGGAGTGATCGGGCCGGGCGAGACCGAGCTGCATGGCACCGGACGCCTTGTGCCCGGTGGTCATGCCCCGGGTCCAGGACGGCAGCCGGGGTTCGCCGTCGGGCTGCTGCTGTCCCGGGAGTACGACGGGGACCGGCGGGGCGAGCCGCACGCGCCCCGCCGGCCGTGGGGGTCCGGGCGCGGGAAGGTGCTGCTGTTCACCCGTGCGTCCGAGGGCGATCCGCTGCCGCAGGTCGCCCGCGTCGGCGGGTCGCTCCTCCGGGCTCTTCGCCAGCAGCTCCAGGACGACGCGGTCGAAGAAACCGGGAAGTTCGGCGCGGTGGGTGCGGAGCGGTTCGGGCTGGGTGTCCCGGTGTCCGACGAGGACGGCCCAGGCGTCGTCGAGGTCGAACGGCGGAACTCCTGTGGCGATCTCGTACAGCACGCAACCCAGCGAGTAGAGGTCGCTGCGGTGGTCGACCTGGCCGCCGCTGATCTGCTCGGGCGACATGTAGTGCGGGGTGCCCATGGCGATGCCCGTACCGGTCAGCCGGGAGGTGAAGCCGATGTCGTGGCCGAGCCTGGCGATGCCGAAGTCACAGATCTTCACCGTGCCGTCGGCCAGCCGCATGATGTTGGCGGGCTTGAGGTCACGGTGCACGATGCCTTGCTGGTGGGTGTAGCCGAGGGCGTCGGTGACCTGCTCGGCGATGTCGACGATGTCGGGGACCGGCAGCGGATGCTGCTCGTTGTCCTCCAGGAGCTGGCTGAGGTTGCGACCGTCGAGGAGCTCCATCACCAGATAGAGGACGCCTTCGTACTCGCCGAAGTCATGGACGACGGTGACACCGCGGTGCTGGAGGGCAGCGGCCACCCGCGCCTCCCGTCGGAACCGTTCGCGCAGGATCCGGGTGAACGACCGGTCGTGCTGGAGCCCCGCCGGCTTGAGGCATTTGACGGCCACCTGGCGGCCCAGCGACTCGTCGCGGGCGCGCCACACCTCGCCCATGCCCCCGCGTCCGATCACATCGAGCAGCCGGTACCGGCTCTGGATCAGCCTGGTGTCCGCCATCGCGTGCTGTCGCCCCCGTCGCTTCGCCTACTGCTGCGCCCTCCCCGGCCCGTCCAGTATGGCTGCCCGGCTGCGGAGTTTGGAGGGGGTGGGGCGGCTGCCGGGACCGAGTCGTTCCATCGCCTTCACGATGTGGCCGGGCGGAAGTTGCCAGCGCAGCCGCGAGGGGATGCGGCGCAGGGCGGTTCCGGCGACGCGCAGCCGCCGGTCGACGGTATGCGGGGGCGGCGCCGCCCTGCCGTAGAGCTCATGGGCGTACGGGGGCAGTGACTGGTAGGCGAGTGCCGCGACGCGCCGCCACAGCAGTTCGCGCGCCGGAACCAGCAGGGCGTGGACGGGCGGACAGCGGAGGAAGGCGTCGACGTCGAACGCCTCAGCGCCCGCGGCGAGTTCGGGCCGCACCCGGTCGAAGTAGTCGGCGAGCTGGGCGGTCGTCGCGGGTACGCCGTCGGGGTCGAGACCCACCAGGCGGGCGCTGGTGCGGTGTTCGTCGATGTAACGGTCGGCCTGCGCGGCGGTGAGGGACTGGCCGGAGCGGAGCTGCACCTGGAGGTAGGAGTCGACCTCGGCGCAGTGCACCCAGAGCAGCAGCTCCGGTTCGTCGACGCCGTACGTCTCGCCGGTCACCGGGTCGGTGGCCTTGAGCAACCGATGGATCCGGCGGACGCGGGCACCCGCCTTCTCGGCTGCTTCGGTGGTCCCGTAGGTGATGGTGCCGACGAAGCCGGCGGTGCGCATCAGCCGTCCCCAGGCGTCCTGGCGGAAGTCGGAGTTCTGCATGACGCCGCGGACGGCGCGCGGGTGCAGCGCCTGGAGGTAGAGGGCACGCACCCCGGCGATCCACATCATCGGGTCGCCGTGCAGCTGCCAGGTGACGGATTCGGGACCGAAGAGCCCCGGGTCGGCGTGCGTCATGTCTGCTCGTACCTCCCGCTCGGCCGCGTACGTGCGTATGACGTATGCATACACAGCATGCGCTGTGACCGGGCTGATGCTCCAGGCCCCGCTCCTGCCCGGTCACACCCCGGCGATGACCGCCACGCCGACCCGCCGCCGACGCCGCCGTCGACGTCGACGTCGAGCACGGTTCCGTGGACGAACGCCGCCTCGTCGCCGGCCAGGTACACCGCCGCCTGCGCGATGGACTCGGGGCTGCCGACCCCGTCGGCCGGGGTGCCCCTCATCATGATGTCGCCGGGGTGCGCCTCCGTCTCGTCCGGGTCGGGCGGCGGCGCCGGGTCTGGCCGATGCCTTGATCGGGGCTGCGGACTCAGGGCAGCAACGGCCGCAGTGGATGGCTTTGCGCGCCGCCACCGCCGCCCCGGAACCGGGACGCCTTCCCGGACTCGCATGCCGGTTGTACTGATAGCCGGGGTCGCTCGTGGGGACGAGCAGCATGGTGATGCCCTTGTGCGGCGGGGCGTCGGGATCGGTGCGGACGGCGAGCCACACCCGGTCGGCGGTGTCGCCGTTGGTCGTCCAGACCTTCTGTCCGTTGACCACATATGAGTCGCCGTCGCGTACGGCGTGGGTCTTGAGGGCCGCGAGGTCGGTGCCCGCGTCGGGTGCGCTGCAGCCGATCGCGAAGTCGATCTCGCCGGACAGGATCTTCGGCAGGAAGTACGCCTTCTGTTCGTCGGTGCCGAACTCCATGATCGTCGGGCCGACGGTGTTGAGCGCCATCAGGGGCAGCGGTGCGCCCGCCCGGGCCGCCTCATCGAAGGAGACGAACTGTTCCATCGGGGACAGGCCGCGTCCGCCGTACTCCGTGGGCCGGCCGGCGCCGAGCCGGCCGTCGGCGCCGAGTCGGCGGATCGTCTCGCGGTAGAAGCGTTTCTGGGCGGCGGGGTCGTCGTACCGGGCGTAGGCGTTGTCCGGGACGAGTCCGGCGAAGTACGCGCGCAGCTCGGCGCGAAACTGCTGCTGCTCAGGCGTGTATTCCAGGTGCACGGCCCCTCCAGGAGTCTCGCGGTCGCGTCGCCTGTGTGCGGCGGCGCACACAGTCGAACGTGTTGCAAGAATCCGGAAGGGCCGCGAGCCGCACCCGGGTGTCAGCGCTTGACGGCGCGCAGCACGACGAACTTCGGGTCACCGGCGACGGTGGTGCAGTTGCCGAAGATCCGGCGCAGTTGCGTGTGGTACCCGAGGTGCCGGTTGCCGACGACCCACAGCTCGCCCCCCTGCCGCAGCACGGTCCGTGCCCCGTGGAACATGTTCCGGGCTGTGGCGTCGGTGGTCGCCAGGTGCGAGTGGAACGGCGGGTTGTTGAGTACCAGGTCCACACTCCCCGGGGCCAGGTCCGCCGTCCCGTCGCCGACCAGGAAGCGGGCCTCGGCGTCCGCGCCGGCATTGGCACGGAAGGTCGCCTCGGCGGAGGCGACCGCCTGGTAGGACTCGTCGACGAAGGTGACCGCCGCTCCGGGGTTGGCGAGCGCGGCGGAGGTGCCGACGACCCCGTTGCCACAGCCCAGATCGACGACACGGTCGTGGCCGGTGCGCTCGGGAAGATGGTTCAGGAAGAACCGGGTGCCGATATCGAGGCGCTCGGCGCAGAAGATCCCGGCGTGGTTGACCACCGTCCGGCCGGAGACCGCGCCGACATCGCCGGGCAGCTCGTACCGGTACGGCCAGGGGCTGGGGGTACGGGCCAGGGCCGGGTCCGGAGTGCAGAGGATCAGCCTGGCCTTCTTCACCGCGAGCGAGGTGCGGGTGGGGCCGATGATCCGCTCGAACAGTTTGAGGGTGGAGGTGTGGATCTCCTTCACCATGCCGGTGCCGATGACGACGGTCCCGGCGTGCACGGCCGGCGCGAGCCGGTGCAGCTGGTCCTCCAGGAGTGCGAGGCTCTTGGGAACCCGTACGAGAAGGACGTCGATCCGGTCCGGCGGGGTGTCCCTGGCCGACAGGAGACGTACAGCGTCCTCGTCGTGGTCGTTGCGGGCGAGGTTCGCCAGTGTCGCCCGCTGGGCGAGGTACGAGTCGGTGATCTGTACGGGTCGGTGCCCGGCGAGCACCGTGCTCAGCGCGCCCCAGCGGTCGCCCACCACGACCACGGTGCCGGTCAGCTCGACCGGGGCCGCGCCCTCGGTCCCCTCCAGCTGCCGGAGCAGATATTCGTCGGCGGCGTCCCAGGCGCGGAACGGGTCGCGCGGGTGCTCGGGGTAGCGGGCGAGTTCGTACTCGCCCTTTGACGTCGTCAAACGGTTCATTGTGCCTTCAGGCTAGCCGAGCGGCGGGGAGCGCCCACACACTCCTCGCCGCACCGGCCGCCCGTTACGGCAACTGCTTCTCGATGGCCGCCCGGCCCTCTCGTGCCAGTCGGCGCTGTGCCCACTCCAGATTCTGCGGGGTCAGGTCCCGCCCGGAGGCGAGCACCAGGTCCTCTGCCGACGCGTTGTCGCTCCCGCCGGTGTGCAAGAGGCTGTCCGGGGTCACCCCCCAGGCCAGGGATACGGATACGGATTCGGGGTCTTCGCTCATGCCGCCTCCTCGTCCTTGCGGCAATTCTCGCCCTCCGGCTCGAGGACCGCATCCGAAGCTTCACTTGACCTGCACATGATAAGTACCCTGTGTCCACTCCGGGTCACGGTGCGTGTGGAAGGCTCCCGCTGACCACGTACCTCACGACCACCACGGCGCCGCCCCCACCCCGTGACGGTGTCGCGGTGCCGCATGCCCCGGAGAGGACACCCCACATGTCCCGTCGCCGCTTTCACTACCGGCGCCCACTGCTCGCCACCCTCGCCGCCTTCGCGGTTCTCGCCGGCACGGCGGCCGCCGCACCGGCCGCACCCCGGACCGCACCGGCGGTCACGACGCCGCTCGCCACGCTCGACGACACGTACTACCAGAGCGCCATCGGCAAGACCGGAACCCAGCTCAAGAGCGCCTTGCACTCGATCATCAGCGTCCAGTCGAGGATCTCGTACAGCCAGGTCTGGGACGCGCTCAAGAACACGGACCAGGACCCCGCCAACTCCGCGAACGTGATCCTGATCTACTCCGGTCGCTCCGAGCCGAAGAGCGACAACGGCGGCTCGGTCGGCCAGTGGAACCGTGAGCACGTCTGGGCCAAGTCGCACGGCGACTTCGGCACCACCATCGGACCGGGCACCGACGTCCACCACCTGCGCCCGGAGGACGTCACCGTCAACTCCATCCGCGGCAACAAGGACTTCGACAACGGCGGCAGCGCGGTGAGCGGGGCACCGGGCAACTACACCGACAGCGACTCCTTCGAGCCGCGCGATGCCGCCAAGGGCGATGTCGCCCGCATGATCCTCTACATGGCGGTGCGATACGAGGGCGACGACGCCTTCGCCGACCTCGAACCGAACGAGCAGGTGAACAACGGCTCCGCGCCGAACATCGGCAGGCTCTCCGTCCTGAAGCAGTGGAGCCAGGAGGACCCGCCGGACACCTTCGAGAAGCGGCGCAACGACGTGATATTCGACCAGTACCAGCACAACAGGAACCCGTTCATCGATCACCCGGAGTGGGTCGAATCCATCTGGTAGAACGGGCAATTCGTCCAGCACGCGGTCACGTCGTCGGGCGAACCGCCCGACGACGTGACGGCGGACGGCGCGGACGGCAGGCATGACGGGCATGGTCGGCCGGACTCTCGTCCGTACCGGCCCGGCTGCCCTGACCCCGAGGGTCCTGCGCGACGCAGTGGAGGCCTTCACGCACGTGGCCCGCGACAGCCCGCCGCCGTCACCCGCTTGCCGGCCTGGGGCGCGGTCCCGCCCGCCGCGGAGACGGTGCTCGGCCGGTTCCCTAGCGGTGGCCGTCCATACTGATCAGCGCCAGCCCGAAGGCGTCCGGTCGGCCAGCGCCAACGGGGGTATGTAGTCGGCGAGTTCCCCGACCCGCTCCTCCACGAACCGGCTGCGCATTTCCCGCAGGGCGTCCGTCACGGCGTCGGTGGCGGCGCTCACCTCGTCCCCGGCCGTCAGCTGCGCTCGGCCTGGGCGATCCGGGGGAACGACTTGACGCCCGCCGCCTTCCGGCTGTTCGCGTGCTCGCTGACCGTCCTGCCGGGCGGGGCGTCCGCGATGCCCAGCACCACGGAGTCGAGGACCTTGCCGGACGCGTCGACGAAATCCACCCGGACGGCGTAGAAGGCGGGCTTGTCGGTGGGGTTGGTGACGCGAACCAGGGCGCTGCGGAACTGCTCGGCCTTCGCGACCGGCAGGCCGGTCACCGAGACGTCCTTCACGGCGTTCCCCTGACCCTGCACCGCCGAGAGCTGCTTGACGGCCTGCTGCCTGTTGCGTTCGGCCTCGGCGGAGACGGAGGCCGCGAACTCCTGCTGGGTGCGCGGCGAGACGCTCGCCGACGGCGACTCGGCCGGACCCGGGGACACCGTACGGGTACTCCTGGACGTGCCCGGCGAGGTGCCGCCGGTGCCGCCGCACGCGGCGGTGCCGACGACGATCGCCGCGGCCAGCAGGGCGGGGGTCAGGCGGCGGGCGGTACGGCCGCCGAGGGGGCGTCGTAGGGGGCGGTACTGGTTCACGGAGACTCCGGGTCTGCTCGGGAAAGGGGGTCGACGGCATACGGCAGGACGGGGGACGCACCGGGCGAACCCGGATCCGCCGGGCTCATCCGCGCGGGTCACTCGGCGTCGTCGCCGAAGACCTCGCGGAGCCGGGCCTCACTGAGGGTGTCCAGATTGCTGTGGAGGAGCTCGGCCCCGCCACCGGGGAGCGCGTCACTGATCCGGTCCGGAACCTCGTTCGTGGTCAGCAGGAACAGCGCCGAAGTGCCGGGCGTCACCTGCTCCTTGACCTCGGCGATGAAGTCGTCGTCGATGCCGACGTCGGCCAGCTTGCCGCCCAGCGCCCCGGCCGCCGCGCCGATGGCCGCGCCCAGCAGCGGCATGAGGAAGATCAGCCCGAAGAGCATCCCCCAGAACGTGCCGCTCAGGGCGCCCGCGCCGACCAGGTTGAGCAGCTGCTTCGTCTTCGGCTTCGCCTTGTCGGCCGGCCAGCTGACCACCGCGGCGTCCAGGGTCTTGATCAGTCCCTCCTTCTGAAGGGACTTGAGCGCGGTCTCCACATCCTCCGCGCCCTCGGCGACTGGAACTTCCACACGGTGAGCGTGGACATCACGCATCCTCCCTGAGGCAAAGTCAATCAATTCGCCCATATTAGGATCAAAAGGTATGAATTGACTCGTCGAAATCGCCCGCTCTGCACGGGAGTGAGCGCAATCCCCCGGAGGGAACGATGGATACGGACGCCCTGACCGCCGACCTGCTGCAGGAACTGCGAGCGCCCAAGCCCTATCCGGCCCTGTCCCTGACCATGCCGACGCACCGACCGGCTCCGGACAGCGCCCAGGACGCCCTGCGGCTGCGCAACCTCGTCTCCGAGGCCGAACGGCGACTCGATACCGATCCCGCGGTGTCCCGGGAGGCCAGGACAGCCATCAAGGCGCAGCTCGCCCGCGCGGTCGAGGAGCTGGATCCGCGCCGCAGGCTCGATGGTCTGGTCGTCCTGGTCACGGCGGACGAGCACCGGATCTGGCTGCTTCCCCGTACGGCGCCCGAACGGGTGGTCTTCAGCGACACCTATCTGACCCGGAACCTGGTGGCCGCGAAGGCCCTGGCCGAACCGTACTGGGCGCTCACCGTCGCAGCCGACCACGCGACGCTGTGGAGCGGAACCGCCGACTCCGTGCATCAGGAGCAAACCGGCGGGTTCCCGCTGACGGCTCCGCAGGAGAAACCGAACCCGCAGCGCGAGGAGCAGATCGGCGACACGCCGAGCACGTTCTCCGACGAGGAGACGCGCATCTTCCTGCGCTCCGTCGACGAGAAGCTGCGTGCCGTCCTGGCCGCCGATCCGCGACCGCTGTACCTGATCGGTCTCGCCCCGGCCCTCGCCCTGCTGGACGAGGTGGGCGGGACCACCAAGCCCGCGGTCGGCCGGGTCACGAAGGGGGTACCGGCCGACCTGTCGCCGAGCAACCTCCTCAAGGAGCTCGCGCCCGCACTCGACAAGCGCCGGGAGGAGATCGCCGCGGAGGTCGCGGCCAAGCTCGACGACGCCCGCGGCCGCCGTGCCTACGCAGGTGGTCTCGACGAGGTGTGGGCCGCTGTACGGGAGGGGCGGGCCGCTCTCGTCGCGGTGGAGGAGCAATTCCAGCAGACGGTAGGGGTCACGGACGAGCACCTGGAGCCGGTGCCTGCGGGCACCATGGGCACGGCCGACGGGACGATCCGCGAGGACATCGTCGACGAGCTCGTCGAAGCGGCGCTGGACAGCGGCGCCGATGTGGTGTTCGTCGACGACGACTCGCTGGCGGAACACGGGCGGATCGCGGCAACGCTGCGCTACTGAGCAGGAGTCGCCGACCAGTAGGGGGAACAGCACATCTGCAGAGGGCCGGAGCGGGACACTGCGGTACGCGGAGCGGCGGCCAACGGCCGGTCGGCGGGCCGCAGCGTCTTCGACGCATCGAGGACGGAAAAGGTCTGGGGTGTCCACCCGGACCTTCTCCGCCGTGGACAGACAAGGCGCTGCTGCCGGGCGTGCTGACATTCGGGCCGGTCGACACGGAGATCCGCCGCAACCGGGACGCCGGAAGCCCGAGGCACCGCACGGCCGCCGCTACGGGACAGGACCGATGGACGGCGGACGGCTGAGCTGCCGTCACGGCGCGGCACGGCTGGACGGACGAGGACACCGTGCGGCTGCGCGCCTACCTGGGCGGCCGCATGCCCCCGCGCCGAAAACAATCCGATGCGCACCCCGGGAGCCGCTGCGACACTGGAGAGGGCGCCCCGGACCCCGTCCCGCAGAAGGCACGGCCCCCGGGAAAGGAAGTGACCGCACCATGCCACACGGATCCAGTGCCAAACATGTGCGGCAGTACGAACACATCAAGGAGAGTGCGCAGGAACGCGGAGTGAGTGAGGAGCGGGCCGAGGAGATCGCGGCGCGCACGGTGAACAGGGAACGTGCCCGCTCCGCCGAGTCGAGGACCGCGAGCGACATGTCCGTCCATGACCTCTCGTCCGCGTGGCGGAGCGGTCCGAGCTCCCACGGCGGAGCCGACGGCCCCACCCGCGACCAGCTCTACGAAGAGGCCAGAAAGAAGAACGTCAAGGGTCGCTCGAACATGACGAAGTCCCAGCTGGCCAGAGCGGTCGGCCGCTGAGCGCCCGCCACTGTCTGCCCGTACCCACCTCGCCCCTCGATGCCGGACAGGCCGGACGCCCCTGCCGAAGCAGAGACGTCGGGTGCGCGGGCATCGTCCGTGCGGGCGTACGGCGTGCGGGCGTCGCTCATGTGCGTCTCCTCGACAGGGTCGCAGGCAGTACGGACCGGCTACGCGGACCGGCTTCCGTCCGGCTCGGGGCCGTACCAGACCGTGGTGGCATTGCAGAACTCGCGGATCCCGTGCCCGGAGAGCTCCCGCCCGTAGCCTGAGCGCTTCACTCCGCCGAAGGGCAGTGCGGGGTGGGAAGCCGTCATGCCGTTGAAGAAGACACCGCCGGCCTGAAGATCGCGCACGCACCGCCGGCTCTCGTCGGTGTCGCGTGTCCATACGTTGGAGCTGAGGCCGAACGGGGTGTCGTTGGCCAGGGCCACGGCTTCGTCCAGGTCGGCGGCCCGGTACAGCGTGGCGACGGGGCCGAAGGTCTCCTCGCGGTGGATCCGCATGGCCGGGGTGATCCCGGTGAGGGCGGTGGGGGCGTAGAACCAGCCTCGGTCCAGTTCGGCGCCCAGGCCGGTGGGCCGGCTGCCGCCGCAGAGCACGGTCGCACCCTGCCGTACGGCGTCGTCCACCAGCTCCTCGATGTCGGTGCGGCCCTGTTCGCTGGCGAGGGGGCCGATGTCGGTGGACTCCTGCTGCGGGTCGCCCACCGTGAGTTCGCGCATTCCCGCGGTGAACTCCTCGGCGAACTCGTCGTACACATCCGTGTGCACGATGAACCGTTTGGCGGCGATGCAGGACTGGCCGTTGTTCTGCACACGGGCGGTCACCGCTGTACGTGCGGCCTGCCGCACGTCGGCCGAGGGAAGGACGAGAAACGGGTCGCTGCCGCCCAGTTCCAGCACGGTGTGCTTCACCTCGTCGCCCGCGACCGCCGCGACCGCGCGGCCGGCCGGCTCGCTCCCGGTGAGAGTGGCGGCGACGACCCGGGGGTCACGCAGGATCGACTCGACCGCCCCGGACCCGACCAGCAGTGTCTGGAAGCAGCCTGCCGGGAAACCCGCCCGGCGGAACAGGTCCTCCAGGTACAGCGCGGTCTGCGGGACATTCGACGCGTGCTTGAGCAGGCCGACGTTGCCCGCCATGAGCGCGGGGGCCGCGAACCGTACGACCTGCCAGAGCGGGAAGTTCCACGGCATCACGGCGAGGACGGGGCCCAGCGGACGGTAGTGGACATAGGCCCGGGAGGCTCCGGCGTCACCTACGTCTTCGGCCGTCGGGTGCTCGTCCGCGAGAAGTCCCTCGGCGTTGGCCGCGTACCACCGCATGGCCTTGGCGCATTTCGCGGCCTCCGCGCGGGCCGCCTTGACGGGCTTGCCCATTTCGGTGGTCATGGTGCGGGCGATGTCCTGCTGGTCCTCGTCGAGGAGGTCGGCGGCCCGGTTCAGCAGGCGGGCCCGTTCGCCGAACCCGGTGGTGCGGTACTCCCTGAACGTGGTGTCCGCGGTCGCGAGCCTGCGTTCGATCTCCGCGGCTCCCAGTGCGTCGAACCTCTTGAGGGTCTCGCCGTTCGCGGGGTTGACCGTCGCGATGGGCATGACTGTGGCCTCCTTGCCTCGGTTCTTCGACGGTGCCGCGCCGCGCCCCGTCGCGCAACGCGGGCCCTGGTGCGGGTACCCGGCCGGCGCGGACTATGCGTGCTGTGTGCACGTCATCCGCGCCGGTGGGCGGGGCAGACTTCTTCGCGTACGGACTCGGGTACCGGTCCGGGTGGGGGAGGCGCGCTGCCCGTTTCGTGGAGCCGGCAGCGGCGGCCGCGTCAGACGAGGGCGGGCTCGGAGACGGGCGGCAGCCGGAACTCGCCTGTCCCCGGCAGCGGCGTGCGCGGCACCAGATCGGTGTTCCGCGGCGCCTCTGCGTAGCGGGTGAACCAGACGACCTTGCCGTCGAGGGTCCGGCAGGTGCCCCAGCTGTGGCTCAGGGCCATCACGCGGCTGAGACCACCGCCGCCGGTGCTGAGCAGACGCGGCATCTCCGAGCTGTTGTCAGCGACGGAGACCGTGAGGTGCCGTCCGGACCAGCGAAGTTCGACGACGCAATGGTTGTCGTCACCGACGTGCCGGTGGACGTTGGTCAGCAACTCCTCCACGCCCCGGCACACCGGCCGGACGTGGAGTTCGAGGCTCCAGTGGCGCAGATGCGCGGCGACGATACGTCGCACCTGGGTAACGCGCTCTGCCGATACCTGGAGTTCGACCAGATAGTGCCGGTCGAGTGGAACGGTCATCGTCGAGGCTCCTCACATCGAGGCCCACCTGCTTCGCCCCGTTCAACCAACGACCCCCCGAACACGAAGAGTGAGCAGATGTCACTGTTAGGTCACTCCTTAGGGTGACCCGGTAGGACCGGTTGCGCAACACGTCGGCCAACGGGGCCGTGCGGGGCGAGGAGGCCGCCCCGGAAGCCTGCTCGGCCCTGAAAGGTCTCGTACGCCTCCGCCGCCGCGGACGAAGCGGCGTGGCGGAGGCGACGCCCGTACCGAGCAGCAGCGGGTCTTCGTTGCGGACCGGGGGACGCGGATCGCGGTCGTACCAGCCGAACCGCGCGGCGCCCTCCTCCAGACAGGCGGCGAGACCGCGGCCGCTGAAGGAGCGGCCGGTGTCGGGTTCGTACGCCGGGTCGTTGCGCAGGCGCAGTTCGACGGGGTCGATGCCGAGGGCCACGGCCAGCTCGTCCATGGCCGACTCCAGGGCGTACATGCCGGGGGCCTCGCCGCGCATCCACGAGGGGCTGGGCACGTCCAGGGCGGTCACCCGGTGGACGGTACGGCTGTGTGCGGACGAGTACATCGTGCGAGCCGGCACGGCCGCCTGTTCCACGAACTCCTTGACCGTGGAGGTGTGGGTGATGATCTCGTGGGCGAGCGAGGTGCGGGTGCCGTCGAGTTCCACGCCGATTCTGGCGCGTTGCACGGCGGGGGCGCGGTGGCCCGCAACCGCAGGCAACTCGCGTCGCGCCAAGGCAGTTTGACGGGTCGTCCGGTGTGGCGCGCGGCCATGGTGGGGGGCCTGCGGGCGCGCGGTGCCCTTGGAGCCGAAGCCGCCACCGACGTGTTCGGAGACGGCCGTGACCTGTTCGGGCCGGAGCCCGAACACGGTGGCCAGAGTGCCGCGGGGCGGAGCCGTCCTCACCGTCCTCGGTGGCGTGGGACGGAAAGCCGTCCGCTGCCTCACCGAGCGTGCCGACGGCCGAGCAGATCTGACCAGGTGTGCAGTAACCGCACCGCAGGGCGTCCCCGGCCAGGAAGGCCTCCTGGACGGGATGCAGCCGGTCCCCCTCGGCGAGGCCCTCGACGGTCGTGATGCGGGCCCCGTCGTGCGCGACGGCGAGCAGCAGACAGGTGTTGGCGCGCCGGCCGTCGACAAGCACGGCGCACGCCCCGCACCGGCCGTGGTCACAGCCCTTCTTGGCGCCGGTGAGGCCCAGATGCTCACGTAGCGCGTCCAGGACGGTCACGCGGTCATCGAGTGTCAGGTCCGTTCCGTGCCGTTGATGTGCAGAGCCAGGGTGGAGCGGTGACGGGTCGCCCCCAGTTGTCCGGCACTCCCCTCCCGCGCGCTGGTGGGGTCCACTCGCTCGCACCTTTCACCACTGCGCCTTTTGCGTTCTTTGTGCCAAATATGCGCTGACTTTCCGGTTCATTGCACTCACTCCGGCACAGTTCTGCGCCCTACCGGCTCTCCAGCCGCAGGCGCACCTCCTCCTCCTGGTCACCGGAGACCGTTCCGACGACCTGCACCCTGAAGGCGTCGGCCAGGTGTTTCCTGAGTTCTTCGACCGCCCAGTAACCGCCCTGCACATCGAGCTTCACGGGCTTGCCCAGCGCGACGGGACCCGAGACCACCCGCGCCTCGGACACGTCGACGGTCACGGTCCATACGGTGGGGCGCTTCCCCGCCAGGTCCTGCGGCACGTCGCCCAAGGCCCGGTCGGTGGCGAAGGCGGCCCGCAGGACGTCGAAGACCATTCGCGCGTCATCCTTCGCACATCCGCTGATGGCGACCGACACCTCCTTCCCGTACCGGCTCTCCTCCGTCTGCGACTGTGTGCTGTTCACCGGGGTTCCTTCCGCTCGGAGTTCTGCTGTACGTCCCCGCGCCGGGGACCGACGATGTAGACGGGATCCTCGGAGGACGCGATGCCTGCCGCGAAGATCCCGAAGCCTGTGCAGGCCGCACCCGCGAACAGCGCGAGTCCTGCGCCGACGGCGGCCGCCCGGCGGTTCCCGAGCACGGCTGCTGCCACGGCGCCGCGCCACGGACTGATCGGTGAATCGGGGCCGCCCTCGATCTGTCCGACACGGTCACCCTTGACGGACGCCTGCCGGCGCAGTCGGCCGCGCAGCACGGGCGGACGGGCTGCACCGCCCGGTCGGAGGCCGCGGTGCGCGGCCGACCGCTCTCCGTACGCCGCGACATCGCCGCACGCCCTCTGCCCAGCGGGTCACCGCTGGGCAGCTGTCGGCCGGCCAACGGCCGATCGGATGCGGCACTGCCATGGCATCCCTCCGGCGATTCGGGAACCCCTTCCAGGCTCACCCCACGGCTGGGTGTCGGCGACACGAGAGGAACGGTGGCGGATGTGCGCGGCGGTGGTGAAGCCCGTACCGCCGAGGCCGACGGGAAACGACGTCCGGGCAGACCTCTCCGCCAGAGGGAGGAACAAGCGTGTCAACCGCTCGGCCATCCGGGCCATTGAGCAACAAAACTTCTTTCAACTTATATCCACTTAAAACATGAATTGACAGCTATGACCGAGTGACATCCTCATGCCGGGGTATTCGGTATGTATGGACGTTTCGAACGGAGCCCTCAGTTCCCTGGCCCTGCCCCTTGCGGAGGGACGGGGCGCGACCGGGGTGGTGATGCCGATTGTCGGAGTGGCCCTGGTGGGCATGCTGATCGGTGGCTTCTGGCTGGGAATGCGGCGCCGGGACCAGGAACTGCCGCCGCCCCGGCCGGACGAGCAGCCGCCGCAGCCGGACCATCGGACCCACCTGGAAGAGCGCGACGTCCACGGCGACGACAGCTTCCCGGCCGACGGACGGGGACTGTGGCCCTACGAACTCGGTGACCACGGGAACGAGCCCATTCACCGGGAGAAGGACGAGCCACGCGACTGAACCGGAATCCGACGCGACCGGCTCCGCCCCGGTGCCCGGGGGGACGGCAGCCACCACGCGAGCCGGCCCCAGGAGCCCGGAATCTGGCCGGGTGACCGGGATCGAGATCGGTCACACGCCGAGGCCGAACAGCAGTGCCCGGAGGAGGGAAACCGCCCCTCCTCGCCCGGTCCGAGGAGGACCGCACACGGACTCCCCGGTCCGCGCGTCACCGCACTTCTCTCTTCCTCCAGGGCTTCGAGGCCCGAGCGCGAACGACCAGGAGTCCCCGGCGGGCATGCCGCGGGGACTGATCGTCCTCGATGTCGCCCTGCTGTGCGCGCCGCAGGGCGGAGTGCGACCTGCTGCCGGCGGGAGGGGGACGGGCCCGGCGCGTGTTGCGGGAGTGGCCGACCGAAGTGAGGCTGAGAGAGGCCCGACGGCCACCGGCACCGCACGCCGCAGACCCGACGAAGGCAGTGGGACCATGACCGGAAGCAAACCCAGGACGGTGTCCGCGCCGGCTGCGCTCACCGGGTCGGCCGCTCCCTGCTGGGTCAACCTCATGACCCGCGACCTGGAATCGGCGCAGGTGTTCTACAGCGCCGTACTGGGCTGGACCTTCCGCGCGGGCAAGCTGGGCCAGGAGTTCTCCGTAGCGCGCCGAGACGACGTGCCCGTGGCCGGCATCGCCGCGGTGGCAACGGCCTATCAGGTCGCCGTCGCCTGGACGCCCTACTTCGCCGTCCGGAATGCGGACGTGACCGCCGCGCGCATCCGCGAGCGCAGCGGAACGGTCGCGGTGGGACCGCTGGCCCTCGGCAAGGGGCGCGGGGCTCTGGCGGCGGATCGCGACGGCGCCGTGTTCGGCTTCTGGGAGCGCACGGCGCCGGCGACCTCTCCCCCGGCGCCGGACAACTACTCGCACGCCTGGCTCCGGCTGCGCACCAGGAGCGCCTTCGAAGCGGCGATCTTCTATGGCGAGGTCCTCGACTGGGCGACCGGACGCCCCGGCTGCTGCGAGGTGTCGTACGCGAAGGACGAGGTCATCGTGGAGTGCGACGGCAGGCAGCTCGCCCGCATCAGCTCCGGGGCGGTCGAGGCGGCACCCGATCCGCTGATCCGTCCGCACTGGCAGGTCCACTTCCCGGTGGACGATGTGGCGGCGGCGGTGTCCGCGGCGCGCGAGCACGGGGGCTCGGTCGTCGAGGAGCGGTCGACGAGCGAGGGCAGCGAGGCCACGCTGCTGGACCCGGACGGTGGACTGTTCACCGTCACGGACGTCCGGAACCCGGCCGCGGAGGTCGTGGAGGTCACGGAGGCGCCGGAGGACGCGTAGACCCGCTGAGAAGGAACGGTTCCGTATCCCCTCCCCCCGTGCTCCCTCGACGGCCCGGCGCCGGCTCGCCTAGGATCTTGAGTACGGCACCGCGCGTCGGTCACCGGCCGGGTGAGGCGTGGAGGTGCTGAGATGCCTGTTGGAGGCATTCCACAGTGTCAGTCGAGTTGAATCACACCATCATTCATGCCCGGGACAACCGGGAATCCGCCGAATTCCTGGCGAACATCCTCGGTCTGGAAATCGGCGCGGAATGGGGTCCGTTCATCGCGGTCTCCACCGCGAACGGGGTCACGCTGGATTTCGCGACCATTCCCACCGAATCGATCGCCGTGCAGCATTACGCCTTCCTTGTGTCCGAGGCGGAGTTCGACGCCGCATTCGCCCGCATCAAGGGGCTCGGGATCACCTACTGGGCCGATCCGCACCGGAGGCGTCCGGGCGAGATCAACCACAATGACGGCGGCCGGGGTGTCTACTTCCTCGATCCCGTCGGCCATGCCATGGAGATCATCACGCGTCCATACGGCGGCTTCGCCTCGTAGCGGAGCCCGGCGCACGAGAGGTTGGGCCGGGATACGGGCATCCGGGTCCCGGCAGGCCCCTTCCGCGGTCCGTCAGCCGACCGGGAGCATCAGCTCGGGCCGGTCCCACATCACTGCGGGCGGACGGGCGGTCTCGGTGCCGGTCCGCCGGGCGCCCACACTGCGGTAGAAGCCCTCGGCGGGCGGATGCGAGACGATGCGGACGCCGGTGAGTCCGGCATTCCGTGCCTCGCCGCACAGATGCCCGATGAGCAGCCGGCCGATCCCGAGGCCCTGGGCATCGTCGGCGACGAACATCAAATCCAGCTCCGGCGGATCGAGGATCAGCGAGTAGAAGCCGAGCAGTCGGCCGGAACCGGACTCCGCCGACTCGACGGCGGCGAAAACCTGATGGGTCTCTATGTAGTCGGCTCCCACCCGGTATCCGGCGACCATGGGTGCGTAAGGCCCCTCGTAGGCACGGGAGTTCCTGACCAGTCGGGTGAGACGCCTCGCGTCTGCCACCGTCGCCCGCCGGACCCGCACTGCGCCGCGACCCACCTCGCCACTCGACGACGTAACACTCGGTCTCATAGGGAGAGTATTACGCACCAGTGGGCGCGCCGCCGACCAGATCTACGCCGAGTCCCGTTCGTCACGCCACTCCCCGACCACCGCATCGATGTCGAACGGGCGCAGACGCAGCAGCGGCCCCGGCGGCGGCCGCCGGATCGCCGCCTCGATCTTCTCGTTGACCTCGGCGAGCATCCGGCGCACCTCGGCCTCCGAACGGGCTCCGGACACCGCCTCGCGCACGTCCTCCGCCTCCTTGCGCAGGGCCAGTGTCGGCGGAAGCACCGACACGCCTTCGCGCTGCATCTTCGCCTTGATCCACCAGGTTTCGTCGTACGGGCGGTCGAGACCTGGCAGCGGCTTGCCGAAACCCGGCAGTTGGGAGAAGTCGCCCCTCGGAATCGCGGATCTGCTTCCAAATCCAGAGGTTTCTACAAACACTTACAAACACCACCGCTGACCAGCCATGATGACTGTCCGTAGATCTGGGCATGAAGAAGGCCCCTGGCATCCAACACCAGGGGCCTGTCTCGTCTGCTGTCTCGTCAGTCTTCCCACGTATGGCATGCGTCGTTGACGTGGGTTCCCTGGTGTCCGTCAGGAAGGTTGCAGGTTCCGTGTCGCCATGAGTCACCGGGCACGTCAGGGTCAGACCCACACCGAGGCACCCGCTCCAACCGACACCCAGCCACATCAACGACCCGTAGGCAGGAGTGAGACAGGAAGAGAAGGGCGGAGATCAGCTCTGCCTTGGTGACGTCCTTGTCCACTGCCAGGGCCCTGACCCTGGCTACGTCCTCTCTGGCTACCGCTAGCGCCTTCTCCTCCATGACTCCTGCCATGACAGACAGCACCCCTCCCGGCTGACAGAAGGCTGTCTTACCGCTGCCATCGGCCGGCATCCGTTGTAGCTGCATTGCCTGTCCCCTCTCGGTACGCCTGGACTCCGAGGCTACGCCACCTTGCTATAGCTCGCTATCCCTCGCCGCAGGTGATCACAGCACGCACTGTTGACCTATGACAGAGCTTGATCCCACCCGTGCCAAGTGGGTGCAGATGGTGGCCGTGATTGAGTCCCGCATCAGCGATGGGACCTATCCGCCAGGGGCCAAGCTGCCTGGCATCCTCGCCCTGTGTGGTGAGTTCAGCGTGGCTCAGGTGACCGCAAGGAAGGCTCTGGGTGACCTACGGGACCGGGGTCTGATCCGGACAGAGAACGGCATCGGTTCGTTCGTCCTGTAGTCGGCGTCTGACTGCTCTCCCGCTCGCAACCATCAATGAATGAATGATCTAGCTAACTTCTTTCATTCATTCCCAGGCATCGAGGGAGCGGGGAGAGTGAACCCTCCTGATTTATCCCATGAATCTTTACCTGTAGGGCACCCGGGGTAATGCATACGTTCATACTCAAAGGACCCGCCGGGGGCACCTTCCTTCGATCGCGTACGGGTAATGAACTTTTCAAATCCGTGAATTGAAATAGAACTCAGAAAACACAGATAGGGCCCCTACCAAAACGGCAGGGGCCCAAAATTTGATCAGTGTTCCCAGTTAGGGCCATAGCCCTCAGACTTTGCAGCATGAATCTGAGGCTTGTAAGTACGCCAGAATTCAGCCTCAGCCTCTGCCTCCGGATCAATTACCGGGGCAGGAATAACCATAAGTCCTTCCAGAACCGACAGGCCCTGGAATCCCAGTTTAATGGCCGCTTCAGTGGTCAAGCGTCCATCTCCTGAGAGCTCGAAATACTCCACCTTGTTGCCGGCAGAGGCACCATCAAGGGGAAGAGTCTCGACCTGTCCCGAGGTGGCACACCAGGTGAACAGAGAGGCCGCGGTTTCGATCTTGCCCCTGGCAGTCATGGCAGCCTTGTGCGCCTTCTCCCACTCATCTCGGGCCTTCTGAGCGGCCTTGGCAGCCTTGAGACCCATAGGAACTAGCTCTTCCCTGACAGCCTCTGAGAACGCCTTGTGAGCCTGCTTAACCAGGGACTCTAGAGCCGACACGGTACGGTCGTAGTCCTCAATAGCCACACGGACAGTACCCAGGAACACTTCCTTATTGGGGAGGGCCTTACCCTCCCTGACAGCTTCAATTTCCAGGACCTTTAGTTCTGCCTTGGCATCCTCCAAGACAGGGGTGGAGTACCTAGCTTTCAGCTCTCCAACCTGGGAGACATCCCGAGTACGGTACCTAGCATTCTCAGTCTTGTAAGTGGACAACTTCTCCGCGGCAGCTTCAAATGCCTTGCGGAGAGCCTGGACCTTAGGTGAGAGGGGAAGATCAGTAGGGATGTTGTCAGCAATGTAATTAGCCATGGTGGTGGTGCTCCTTGTTCTCGTCCATAATCGTTTCGATCTTAGTAATGAGTTCCTTGGTGAGTTCAGCAAGACTGGTCAATGCCAGTGTGATTTCCATTAGGCAGCCACCAACATTCCCTTATACCGAGCCCCGGTACGGTCACTGACACCGAGCAACTTGGCCAGGGCAGAAGAGGTCACCTGTTGCCCTGTCTTATCCAGGGTGTCAGCGGCCTCACGAATAGCCTGAAGACTAGGCTTGGGACGACCAATAGGCTTGGGCCGAGGCGCAGCAGGAATGGCATTCTCAAGGGTGCGGTCATCCTCCGCACGCTTGTCATTTTCAGACTTATTCTCGATGTCCTGACACGGATTTCCTTTGCGACACCGACTGTGGCCTTTGAACCATGCGCCAAATGGAGCATGTGAGCAGCTGCCAGTGCAGGGAGGGAACTGACCGCAGCCACCAGAAGAGGCCCAGATGTCATGTAGCCACTCGTAATGAGATGACCGACAACCTGAGCAGACAGAGCCATACCAAGGGCAATGCCAGAACCAACGACGGCAGAAGCCCGTCCCTTTGTGCCACGGGGACGGTTGGCAGCAATGACAGCAGAGGCAGCAGAGTACAGGGAGAGCACCAAGGGCATCAGGAGTTCATAACCTCCACTGAAGCCAGAGGCACGGGCTAGCTGAATCTCCGCCGGCACGGAAATAAGGAGAGCTGCAATAAGGACTAGTGGCCGTGAGATGGCCGCGGTAAGACGTGCGTAGAAAGGAGTCATTGTCATGCGGTCCTATCGTTAGTTGTCGTGATTCAGGGCGTAGCGGATTGCATTACGTACGGCAGGATCAACAGAGTCGAGTATGTCTACTAGAGGGATACCAAGTGCCTTGGCAAGCTTGATCTGATTAGCCAGGGTCGGATTGATGTCTCCTGCAAACCACTTCTGTGGAATAGAGCGGTAGACGCCATATTCCTTGGCCAGGGTCTCGTAAGTGAGGCCCTTGACCTGCCGGATGGTGGACCAGCTAGCACGGTCCCAGATGGAAACCTTCATAGGTATAACCTCCATGGCGTCATGCGGGGAGAAAGGGGTGTTGGTGGCAAATGAAATAGGCCCGATCCCCTGCCTTGGCATGACAAACAAGGAGGAGACCGGGCCTAATCACCAGGCGTACCCAACTGCGGTGACCGAACCGCGGCTGTCAGAACCTGGAGCCAGAGAGAGGACGAGGGAGACACGTAGGCGTCAGCATCGCTGATACCGACTACTGCGGAGAAGCGGAGAGCCTTCTACTTGCTCTCTACTAATGACGTCGGTGTCAATCTCAGGGTTTTGTGACAGGAAAAGGGGAAGTGAGAGGCAGATCACATGAGAGATAGGGTGCTGCATCAGCACTCTTAGAGGAGAAACCCCAGGTCAGCGATCCAGCGCACCTTCGGTGCGCGCCGGGGGCGTGGTAAATCCCGTGGCGCGCGCCGGGGGTGCTTCTGTCTGCCCTGACGTGGGC
>NZ_JBFAJH010000033.1:0-85602 GCF_040655115.1 Streptomyces atratus
GACCGGGACGCGAAAGCGGAGGACCAGTGCGCCCAAGACCGTTCGGGGCGTGCCGGTGAGCCAGGACTCACTCCTACTCACTGCCCAGGAACGGTTCAGGAGCGCGACCGGGCTGGTGCCGTGGACGGCCGAGGCATTCGGCCCGGACCGCGAAGCTCGTACGGAACTGTCCCTTCGGCTCCTCGGCCACCCGGAGACGGAGCACCGCACAGGGGCGCTGCGGACCGCCGCCGAGGTGATCAGCACCTGGCGCTCGACCGTGCCCGTGCTGCTGCCCGCCGTCGCGGGACTACTCACCGACACCGAACCGGAGAACCGGCAGTTCGCCGCGCGGGTACTCGGTATGTGCGGCGAGGCCGCCCGGCCGTGGGCCGACGGTCTGGCATCCCTGTGCACGGGCGACGAGGTGTACGCGGACGCGCAGGACACCGCGGTCTGGGCGCTCGCCCGGCTCGGCGACCAGCGCTGCCTGGGTCCCGTGGCGGACCGGCTGTCCGGGGGCCGGCTCGGCTTCGCCCTGCATCAGTCGCACGCCGACGGCTGGTGGATGTACCGTCTGGCGCTGCTGGACACCCTCGCGCCGCTGGCCGGCTGCGCCGACGAGCTGCTGGATCCGCTGCGGCGGCGGCTCGCGGCGGCGACGCTCAAGGACGAACGGCGGGCCCTGTGCCAGGTGTTGACGGCCTGGGGTCCGGCCGCCGCGCCCGCCGTACCCGAGCTGCTGCCGCTGCTGGACACCGACGCGGCGGTCTGGGCGCTCGACGCCCTCGCCACGATCGGCCCGGCGGCGGCCGACGCCGTCCCGCGCCCTCGTCTGCGGGCGTTGATCGACGCGTCGGCGGAGGATTTCGCCGTACCGCGGCTGCGGGTGGCGTACTGGCGGCTGACCGGCGATCCGCAACCCGCGCTCGATGTGCTGCTGCCGAAGTTCGACGCGCAGTGGGGCCGCGAGGAAGTGGTGTTCTTCCTCGGCGAACTGGGCCCGTCCGCGGCGCCGTACGCAGACCGGATACGGGCCCTCCTTCCCGAGCACAAGGAGGGCTGGCTTCCGCTGAGGTGCGGCTACGCCCTGTGGCGGATCACCGGTGAGAGCAGTGAGGCGGTACCCGCTCTTCTCGGGCTGCTGAGCCCGCTGCAGCAGGGCAGGTACGCCTACCGGGCGACGATCACCGCCGTCCAGCGCCTCGCCGAGATCGGCCCGCCCGCCGCCGCGGCGGCCCCGGCCCTGCGTGCCGTTCTGGCCGACGATGAGCGCCCGGTCCGGCACGGCGGCTGGGAATCGGTGCCGGAGGACGACGAGCTGTGCGGGGCGGCGCGCGCCGCGTTGCGCGCGTTCGGGACCTGACCGGCCCGGACCGCCCCGCCGCCGCGGCCACTTCACGCCGAGCAGCTGCTCGATCGGGTCGATCGCGAAGCGTCCGCTGCACGGGCAACAACACGGGTGCCGAGCCGACCGAGACGGGCAGCGGCCCCGACGCGTACAGCCGCTACACCGCCTCGGACATCACCTACGACTGATCGGGGTCACCCGACCGGCCGCGGTGGGCGGGCCGTCACTGGCCCGCCCACCGCTTCACGGTCGCCTCCGCCGCGGCCCGGTCCGCGGGCTTCAGCTTGGAGATCAGGGCGGCGGCCTGCCGGTAGTACGGTCCGCTGCCCTCGGCTCCTTTGCCCTGGTCGGCGTACGGGCTGAGTCCGTGCCCCAGCAACCAGGTGTACAGCTCGCCGTCGGTGGCGGTCCTCGCGTCGGGGATCGCCGTTCGGCGACCTCGGTGTAGGGCATCTGCCCGATGCCATGGCCCGTCCTTAGTCGCCAGCCTGAGTTCCTGACGGAACCGCAGGTCAATGAGGTACGGGGAGCGCGATGACAGGGTCGGCGGCAGGAAAGGTGCTGCGGGATCGCAACGCCGGGCTGTATCTGACGGCGGTGGTGGTCTCCGGCTTCGGGACGTCCGCGATGTGGCTCACCGGCGGGATCTGGGTCAAGTCCCTCACCGGGTCGGACAGGCTGGCGGCGCTCGCCGTGTTCGCGATGTGGCTTCCCGTGCTGACCGGTCCCGCACTCGGCGCGGTCGCCGACCGGGTGCCGCGCAAACCTCTGCTGATCTGGGCGAATCTCGCCATGGCAGGGCTGCTCACCTCGCTGCTCGCGATCGATTCGGCGGGGCGGATCTGGATCCTCTTCGCGGTGCTCGTGCTGTACGGGGTGAGTGGTGTGCTGATGGACTCGGCCGAGTCGGCGCTCGTCGCGCACACCGTCGATCCCCAGCTGCTCGGTGACTTCAACGGGTTCCGCATGATCGCCAACGAGGGCATGAAGCTCCTCGCACCACTGACCGGCGCCGGGCTGTACGCGCGGTTCGGCGGCGGCGCGGTGGCGCTTCTCGACGCGGCGTCGTTCGCCCTGGCCGCCGGGGTCTACGCACTGCTGCGGGTGCGGGAGCCGGCCCGTCCCGCCCGCACGGACCGGCGGGGCGAACTGGCGGCGGGGATCCGGCAGGTGTGGGGGTCACCGGTGCTGCGGCCGCTGGTTCTGGCGGGAGCGGTGACGATGCTGTGCGCCGGGCTCAACGGAGCCGCGCTCTACGCCGTCGTCGACGACGGGCTCGGGCACTCCCCCACGTACGCGGGTGTGCTGTACGCGGTGCAGGGCGGCGGGTCGATCGCGATCGGGCTGCTGGCCGGTCCGCTGCTGCGGCGCCTGCCCGAGCGGGTGTTCACCGCGGCCGGGATCGCCCTGTTCGCGCTGGCGGTGGGGGTGCGGGCGCTGCCGTACGACGCGGTGGCGCTGGTCGCGAGCGCCGCGATCGGGGCGGGGCTGCCGTGTGTGCTGATCGCCGCGATGACGGCGGTGCAGCGGGAGACGCCGGACGCCGTGCTGGGCCGTACGAGCGCGACCGCCAACTCACTGATGATGGTGCCGAACGCGGTGGCGCTGGCGCTCGGCGCGGGGCTGGTCGCGGTGCTGGACATCCGGGTGCTGCTGCCACTCATCGGTGCGGCGGGCCTGCTGACGGCGGTCCTGCTGGTCACGGACCGGCGAGTGGGGTCTCCCCTGCTCGAACGGAGTTGAGAGCTCGGGGACGGCTGACGGGCACCCCCACCGGTCCACTTCCGTCATCGACCGAGGCGTGAAAGCGCCTCGGCGACGGTCTCGATGTCCGGACCGGAGGCCAACCCGGCGTGACACAGGCGGAGTTGGTTCGCGCCGAGCGAGGCCGCGTGCGCGGCCAGGTCCACGAGGTACGCGCGGACCGCGGGTTGCGCGATGCAGGGCGCCCAGAGGTAGCGGTCACCGTACGCGTTGACCACCGGAATGTCCGGATGTTCCGCGCCCAGCCGGGAGTTGTGTGCGAGAACCACTCAGCTGTGCACCTCCAGACCGGCCTCCGTCAGCGCCTGCGCGGCCTCGGCGTACGCGTCGTCCGAGGCCACCCAGAACTGCGCGTAGGGGCGCAGCTCGCGCCCCTCCCATCGCCCGGGGTCCGGCGGGTACAGCACCGCGGCGTGCTCGGCGGTGACGATCCGGCGGCCGGGATGACGCGGGGTCAGTGCCCGGGTGGAGTGGTAGGCCGCGGCGAGCGTCACCTGCTGGACGCCGAGGTCCGCGACGCGGGCGGCAGCGTCCGGGTCCCCGACGACGTCCCAGGGGGAGAGGAAGGTGGAGGCCCTCACCCGTGCTCCTCGGGCGCAGTCTCTTCCTGCCCGTGCTTCTCCAGCAGGGCGCGGCCGCGCTCGATGATCGCGGCCAGCTCCTCGACATGGGCGGCGGGCGGCTCGGTGAGCGGGCTGCGGACGTCGCCGACCGCCAGGCCCTCCAGCCGGACGGCTGCCTTGACCAGCGAGACGGCATAGCCGCGGCCCTTGGCGCGCAGCTCGACGAGCGGCCGGTAGAAGTGGTCGAGCAGCGCGTCGGCCAGCTCGTCGTCGCCGGATTCCAGCGCCCGGTAGAAGGCGAGGGCGATGTCGGGCGCGAAGGCGAAGACGGCGGAGGAGTAGAGCGTGACGCCGATGCCGCGGTAGGCGAGGCCGGTGAGCTCGGCGGTGGGCAGCCCGTTGAAGTACAGGAAGTCCTCGCCGGGCAGTTCGGTACGGACGGCGCTGACGATGCGCTGCATCAGGTCGAGGTCGCCGTAGCCGTCCTTGAGGCCGACGATGCCGGGCGTCCGGGCCAGGGCGACGACGGTCTCCGGGGTGAAGACGGCGTTGTCGCGCTGGTAGACGATCGTCTCCAGACCGGTGGCTGCGGCCAGCGCCGCGTAGTGACCGAGCAGCCCCTCCTGGTCGGCGAAGACCAGATACGGGGGCATGGCGAGGAGTCCGTCCGCGCCCGCCTCCTCGGCGAGCTTCGCGTACTGGATCGCGAGGGCCGTGCCGTATCCGGCGCCGGCGACGACGGGCAGCTCCCCGGCGGCCTCCTCGACCGCCGCGGCGACGACGAGCCGGAACTCCTCCGGCGTCAGCGCATGGAACTCGCCCGTGCCGCAGCAGGCGAAGACGGCAGCCGCACCCGCGTCGATCCCGCTGCGCACATGCACCCGGAAGGCGTCGAGGTCCACGGCGCCATCCGGTCCGTAGGCGGTGACGGGGAAGAAGAGCGGCCCGGCGGCATGGGTGAGTCGGGCGGCAAGGGGGGCTGAGGTCACGGGCGCTCCCTGAGCAGGTTCAGACGTACACACTTCTGATCGATGTCCATATTCATGAACGGCACCACGCTAAGGCAGCCACGCGGCGCAGGTCAAGACGGGAACACGCGCCGCAGAACCGGAGTTGCACCGATAGCCTCCGCCGCACGGGAGGTGCGCCACACTTGGCTCGGCGCGACCGCACTTCCTAGCGTGTCCACACATGTGAATAATGCCCATGCTTTTGATGTGCCGCACGTATGCACCGAGGAGATCCGCGCATGCCCGCTCCCCGCACCGTCCTGCTCACCGGCGCCGCCGGCGGCCTCGGCACCCTGATGCGCGGACTGCTGCCCGCGTACGGCTACGGGCTCCGCCTCCTCGATGTCGCCCCGATCGAGGGCGCGCCGGACGCGATCACGGCCGACCTCGGCGACCAGGAAGCGCTGCGGGAGGCCGTACGGGGCGTCGACGCGATCATCCACCTCGCGGGCATCTCGCTGGAATCCTCCTTCGACAAGACTCTGCGGGCCAACATCGAGGGGACATACAACCTCTACGAGGCGGCGCGCGAAGAAGGCGTCCGGCGCATCGTGTTCGCCTCCTCCAACCACGCCATCGGCTACCACCCGCGCCCACGCCCCGGCGACCCACTGATCCCGATCGACACACCGCGCCGCCCCGACACCTTCTACGGCCTCTCCAAGTCCTTCGGCGAGGACCTCGCCCAGCTCTACTGGGACAAGCACGCCATGGAGACCGTGTCCGTACGCATCGGCTCATGCTTCATGGAGCCGACGTCGGTACGGATGCTGTCGGTCTGGATGAGCCCCGGCGACGGCGCCCGGCTCTTCCACGCGGCGCTCACCGCCGAGGATGTCGGCCACACCGTCGTCTACGGCTCCTCCGACAACACCCGTCTGTGGTGGGACCTGACGACGGCCCGGTCGCTGGGATACGAACCTCAGGACGACTCGGAGCAGTACGCGGAGAAGCTCATCGCCGAACAGGGCGAACTCGACCCGGACAACCCGGACCACGCCCACCTCGGCGGACACTTCGTCACCAACCCGCCGATCTGGCCGTACTGACCCGGCCGGCCGGCGGAACGAAGGGGTCCGGCCGCGCCCGCGGGGCACGGACCGGGCTCCCTGAAGAACAGGAGGAGGCCGGCCCCTTGTCCGTTCTGCGCGGCCGCGGTCCGCGGAACGCGGTGCGCTCGCCCACGCGCGGCAGGATATTCGCGCGACGCCGCACCCGTGCACCGGACAGGACGCAGATCTATGCCGCAACCATCCGGATTCCTGTACGAGCAGCACGCCGACGCGAGCGTCACCCTCACCCACCACCGCCGCCCCGCGGGCACCCTGCGCGGCGACCGGGCGGAGAAGTTCCTGGCCGAGGTGGCGTCCGGGGACGCCCAGCTGGTGATGGCCCTCTGGACCGGCGCGTACAAGCACGGCAACGGGCGGACGGCCCGCAGCCACCCCCGTAACCAGCCCGGCCGAAGGTAAGGGAACGGCAAAGCCGGGTCGTTCGTTACCCCGTGCATGACCGCTATGACACCTGGCTCGAACATTCCTCTCTCCGCCGCCCGTGTGGCGGTGGACGTCGCCGCCCCGGTGCGGCTCGACGTCTCGGGCCTGCTGCTCACCGTCGACGGCAAGGTGCGTTCCGACGACGACTTCATCTTCTACAACCAGCCCACGGGCCCGGGCGTGACCTACCGCTCCGGCGGCGGCGCGGCGCCGGACGCGATCGTGGTGGACACCACCGCGGTGCCGCCCGGCATCGAGAAGATCGTCGTCACGGCCAGCCCGGACGCGGCGGGCCAGACCTTCCAGGGCATCGAGCCCACCGCCACCGTGCGCAACGCGGACGACGGCAGCGTCCTCGCCACCTTCACCCCGCCCCGGCTGGGCGCCGAGACGGCGCTCGTGGTCATCGAGGTCTACCTCCGCAACGGCGCCTGGAAGGCCCGCGCGGTCGGCCAGGGCTATGCCAACGGGCTTTCCGGCATCGCCACGGACTTCGGCGTCTCGGTCGAGGAGGAGCCGGCCGCCGCGCCCGCCCCGGTCGCACCCCCGGTGCCCGCCGCCGCCCCCGTGGACCCGCGGATCGCCGCTCCCCCGGTCCCGGCCGCCCCGCCCGCTGCGGCGCCGGCGCCCGCCGGCTCCGGCAAGATCAACCTGGACAAGGGCCGGGTCAGCCTCCAGAAGAACCAGACGGTGTCCCTGGTCAAGGGCGGCCGCCCGCTGCTCTCACAGGTCAAGATGGGGCTCGGCTGGGAGCCCGCGTTCCGCGGCAAGGACATCGACCTCGACGCCTCGGTGATCGCCTACGGACCCAACCGGAACCACCTGGACAGCTGCTACTTCGGCAAGCTCTCCATCCTGAACGGCGCGATCAAGCACTCCGGCGACAACCTCACGGGCGAGGGCGCGGGCGACGACGAGGTGATCGTCGTGGACCTCGGCCGGATCCCCCCGGAGGCGACGGGGCTGGTCTTCACGGTCAATTCGTTCAGCGGCCAGAAGTTCACCGAGGTCGCCAAGGCGTACTGCCGGCTGATCGACGCGACGACCGGTGAGGAACTGGTCCGCTTCGACCTGACCGGCGCCGAGCCGCAGACCGGCGTGATGATGGCGAAGCTGATCAGGCAGTTCTCCGGCGAGTGGGAAATGACGGCGATGGGCGACTTCGTTAAGTCGCGCACCGTCCGAGGCATGGTCAAGCCCGCCGCGCAGGCGCTGTAGAGCTGCGAAAAGTCTCCGACACGGCTTCAGGGGCACCTGCGGGTGCAGGTGCCCCTGAAGCCGGAGAGCGTGACGGGGACGCGGACACTGCGCGTGCTCGCCGCCCCTCTCAGAGCTTGGTCAGCTTGGAGTACGGGCTCAGGATCCTCCCCTGTCGCCCCGAGAAGTCGATGAGCACTGCGTCGTTGTCGCCCTCGACAGCGAGGACTCGACCGAGTCCGAACTGGTCATGCGACACCCTGTCGCCCACATCGAACAATTCGACCGGTGGGGCCGCCTGGGCCGGGCGGTTGAAGGGACTGGAAGGCAGGTAACGCCGGGATCCGGCTGACTGTTTCATTACCTTGAGTATGCGCCCTGGGGACGCCCGACGCCATGCCCGACCGCTCCTGGAGGCGCACTGATGCCGGATTCGTAATCAGCGATTCCAGGGCCGGTCGGCGTCCCTACCCGCTTCCAGCAGGGGCACCATGCGGAATGCCGCGTCCGAAAGACCCCCGAAGGTGTGGCGGTTCGCACGTCCCGACGGGGCGTGACCGACTCGGTACCCGGCCAGATTCCAGGTGTAGACGGGCACACTCGCCGGGACGGCCTCGGTGGCATCCCCGTCGTACCTGAACGACGCCTGCTCGTCCTCGGTGGGGCGAACCCGCAGCCAGGTACCGCGATCGTCCACATTGACCTGGCAGCCGTGCTTGGTTGCGTAGTCACGAAGTTGCTGAAGGTTCCCATCGTCATGGCCGACCCACGTCGGAGTACGGCCGGTCATGCTGCCATCGCCAAGTGTCGAGCCGACGAACCAACCGTCCCATTCGTCCCCGAGAGTCCCGAGGAAGTCAGCGGCGAGTGGCGCTGGTACGGCAGACCCAGGCCGCAAATCCTCGATTGCGCACCACACTGGACGCCGCGAGCCTTCTCGGTTCCGCACAGCCCATCGATGGTTGGCCGTCGCTTCGACTACACGCCCGGAAGCAAACAGCACGGCGAATACGGGGTGTTTGCCGTTGTCGATCCACCGAACCGGCGTGGTGGGGACAATTATGCCGTTCCCCTGATCGCGCGGCGGATAGGCTCGCCCGGCTTTGGGGTGGCGCAGGGTGAACGATAAGTCCACCGCCTCGTGTCGCTTCGGGAATCGGATCAGCTCACCCGTACGAGTTATCGCTCCTGCCGCGGCTGGCGCTTCCACGGGCCCGTGATGGCGAGCATGATGCCGGGCGTCTGGATGTTGGCGAACAGCGTCTTCCCGTCCGGCGAGAAGGTGACTCCGGTGAACTCGCTGTACTCCGGATTCTCCGCCGTGCCCACGTTCAGCTCGTTGCGCGCGATCGGGTAGGTACGGCCGCTCTCGGTCGCCCCGAAGAGGTGCTGGATGCCCTCGCCGTCCTCGGCGATGACCAGACCGCCGTACGGCGAGACGGTGATGTTGTCGAGGCCGTCGAACGCGCCGTCCTTCGACGGGTCGGCGTTCACCCCGAGGAGCACCTTCAGCGTCAGCGTGCGGCGCTTCGGGTCGTAGAACCAGACCTGACCGTCGTGCTGGACGGGGCTTTCCTGGCGGTGGCCAGGGCGGCGACGGTACCCGTCAGGGCGATGCCGGCGCCGGTGAGGGCGGACTGCTTGGTGAATTCACTGCGTGTGAAGGGCATCGCGAACTCCTGGAGCAGCTGGGGCAGGTTGGTTGCGGACTCACGCTCCCGCCTCTGCGCCAACGGGAGTTGAACCGAGGGCGACTTCCAACGGCACGATTCCTGTGGATCTTCACAGATTTCATACCGCGGTCACTCCCTCGGCTGCCCGCCCCGGCCGCCGCCACCCGCCCGGCCGCCGCGCCCCGCTCAGCCGCCCGACCGCGACCGCGCCTTGAACGCCGCCTTGCGGGCGTCCTTCGCCTTCCTCTTGTCGCTGTGCAGCCGCCCCATCGCCTCCAGGACGTCCGCCGTTGCCGGGTGCTCCACCCGCCACGCCTCGTCGAAGAAGCCGCTGTGCTGGCCGGACAGCCCTTCGACCAGGCCCTGGAGCTCGCCCAGATCGCCGTCCGCCTCCAGCTGCGCGGCAATCGTGTCGATGGCGAGCCAGAAGATCATCGACTCCGGCGGCGGGGGCACGTCCGCCGCACCGCGCTCCGCGAGCCAGACCCGGGCGAGGCCACCCAGCTCCGGGTCGTCGAGCACGGCGCGGACCGCGGGCTCCGCCTCCGCGCCGACCAGGGCGAGCGCCTGCTGACAGTGCAGCCGGCGGAGCGGGGCCTGCTGGTCCGCGCCGCGTGCCGCGTCCAGCAGTTCGACCGCGGCGCCGTCCGCCCCGCGGCGGGCGAGCCACTGTTCGACCTCGCTGCGGGCCGCCGCCTCCGGGTAGTACGCGACGCCGCCGAGGAGTGCGTCGGCACCCTTGTCGGCGAGATCGCCGATCGCGGGGGCGTCGACACCGGCCTCCAGCATCCGGGCCCGGATGCCGTACAGGCCGAGGGGGGTCAGCTTCACCATGCCGTACCGGCTGACGTCCTCGTCGTCGGCGGGCGGCTGCGCCCGGTCGCCCTCCTCGACGAGCAGCGCCTCGTCCACCGGCCGGTAGGCGACGAGCCCGATCGGTTCGAGGAGCCGGAACTGGTCGTCGAGGCGCATCATCGCCTCCGACACCTGCTCCAGGATGTCGTCGGTGGGCTCGACCATGTCGTCGGGCACGATCATCGACGCCGCGAGCGCGGGCAGCGGGACGGCTGCCTCGCTGCCGCTGCCGTCGCCGACCGTGAACAGGTACAGGTTGCCGAGCACGCCGTCGAGGAATTCGGCTTCCGCCTCCGGGTCCCAGTCCAGGGCGTCGAAGTCGATCGAGCCGTCCTCGCCGACGAGGTCGGTGAAGTCGTCGAAGACGGGCGCGGTGGCATCGGCGTGCACGGCCTCCAGGCCGTCGAGCCAGATCGCAAGGGCGTCCTGCGGGGAGCCGCCGGTCAGCAGCCCCAGGTTCTCACCCGCGGACACGGTCCCCTGCGCGTCGTCCTCCTCCTCCGCTTCGCCCTCCGGGTCGTGGACGTCGAGGAGTCCGGTGTCGACCGCGAGCCGCCACGCCTCACTGGCCTCCGCCGCGCCGTCCTCGTCCGCCGCCAGCCCGAGGTGCTCAGCCGCCGCGGAGAGCTGTGCTTCGACGAGCTCGCCGCCGGCGCCGACCCGGGTCTCCGGTCCCGCCCAGCGGGCGAGCCGGACTGCGCGGGCGAGCAGCGGCGCGACGAGCGCGTCCCGTGCCAGCTCCGCCTCGGTGTGCAGCCGTACGGGCGGCAGGGTGGGACGCTCTGCGGACATCAGGTGGTTCTCCTCGGGCGACGGGTTTCAGTCCGGCCTGCAATGGGGGGCGGCATCAGGGGCTCGGGCACGCACCTTCTCCCACCCTCATGTGCCGGTCGGACTCACGCCGCCCAAGCGTAGACGCTTTCGCCCGATGCCGCCTGGTTCATGCAACAGACGGCGAACGGCCGCCCGGGGATCCCTGACAACTCCCTTACACAACAAAGAGATTGACGCGCATGGAGCTCTCCCCGGTACCCGTGCCGGTCACCGCCCCGGACCGCTCGGCGCCGTCCCGTCAAACGCCGGCGGGCCACCCGGCGTACCAGTGGCGTTCCATCGCCCCCGAGGACAAGAAGGACGGCGGCGAGCCGGGGCAATATCCGCCTGGCCCGCTACCCGCCGGCCCGCAGGCTGAGCGCGGGTGCGTAGCGGAGCACGCCGCCGCCTGATACCCCCGGATAGGACTGCACCCGCTCCCACTGCGGCGTCCTCGACCCGACGCCGTCCCCGGGAGCGCCGAGCGCGTCGATGTGCGCCTGCGCACTGACCCATTCCGCGTAGTTGAGTACGCGGGCCCCGTCGACGCTCACGTGGAAGTACCCGGAGATACCGCCGGGGGCCGGCGCCGGGTCCGTGCCGAGCGCCTCGAAAACACCGTCCACCCAGTCCCGTTGACGCGCTGCGTCCGGCCCGTCGAACTCGACGTCGACGATCACGATGCACCCCGGCTCGCGACGGTCGCCCTCCTTCCGCACCCCGGAGCGGTAGAGCTCGTACGTGTGCGGCCCGAGCCGCCGGATCGCGGGCACGGCTGCGTCGATGTCGGCGTTGCGCGCGTCCCGGCCGCTGCGGACGAACTCCTGCCAGGCGTCTTCGCCGCTCCACTGCGCGTAGTGGAACAGCGTCCTCCCGTCGTCCCCCACGTGCACGGTGTACGCGAGCAGCCCCGGATGCGGCCAGTCCCGGCTGCCCCACGCCCTGCGGATGGCGTCGACGGTCTCCCGCTGCCGCCCGGGGGTGCCGACGTCCCAGATGCTGGCCTCGACGAGGCCCACGTCGTTGCGGGCGATGTCGGGACGGGACACGAACTGTACGCTCTCGCTCACGGCGATTCTCCTCACCGGCGCACCCCTGCGGCGCACCGCTGACGGCCACCCTGATACGTCAAGTCCGCTTGAGGTCAACCCGTCGGCTTCACGGGCCCCGGTTCACCCTGGCGCCGACGTTCGGCGGGACCCGCCTTCCGGCGGCGGCAGGGAGACGCACCACGCCGTCGAGTACCCCGGGCCGACCGTCGTCGTCTCCGCGAGCCCACGCCGTTCCTGCTGCGCCTGTTGAGCAGCATGTCCGGGGTCGCGCACACCGTGCCGCTCGGTCACGCGGCAGCACCAATATCCGGCTGCTGACCTCTCCGGCGCCCGTGCCAGACTCCGGGGCATGATCCTGCGCGTCGCCACCCGCCCCGACCTGCCCGCCGTCCTCGCGCTCCTCGCCGACGAGGAGCGGGTCGTCGACCCGGCCTCGGTCGTGGTCGACGAGGCGTACGAGAAGGCCTTCGCCGCCATCGAGAGCGACCCGCGCAACGAGATGCTGGTGCTGGTGGACGGCGACACCGTGCTGGGCTGCCTGCAGGTGACGTACATACCGGGGCTCGGCAGGCACGGCGAGGAGCGGGCGCTGATCGAGGCGGTACGGATCAGGGCGGACCGGCGGGGCGGCGGGCTGGGTCGGGAGCTGATGAAGCAGGCCGTCGACCGGGCCCGGCTGCGGGGGTGCGGGCTGGTGCAGCTGACCAGCAGCAAGCGGCGCACGGACGCGCACCGGTTCTACGAGTCGCTGGGCTTCGCCCGCAGCCACGAAGGCTTCAAGTTCGCCCTCTGATCCCCGCCCGGGGCACTACTGGCTAGTTGCCCTCTTTGACTGACTCAGTCCGCCCTGCCCTGCCATGCGCTCATCAGGGTGTGCAGGTTGTGCGCCGGCGGCATGCACACACGGAGGCTCGGCTCTGAGCCACGGGCCGCGATCGAGATCCGTCTGGGAGAGCGGCCCCGGCCTCGCACCACGGTCACTCATACCCGGCTCCGGAGGCCGGGAGCCCGTTGCGGGGCCGGGCAGGAGGTAATGGCGGGCAGGTCGGCGGGCGTCGCGACCCTTGTCCTGGATCACGATGCGAGGACGCGGCCGGCGGCGACGGCTGACGCCACGGTGCCGCCGATGACGACGGCCCAGGCGGCGACGACCGGGATGCGGGTGCTCCAGGTGTGCAGCACGGGCGAGGTCGAGGCTCGGGCGAGGAACGCGTCGCGACCGCGCAGTACCACAAGGCCGACGCCGGTCAGGGTCAGCGCCATGCCGGCACCGAAGGCCGCCACCATCGCGAACGCCGCGCCGACCCGGCCGGTCAGCAGCCCGCTGAGGAGGACGAGGAACGCCGACGGGGAGGGGAGCAGGCCGCCGGACGTGCCGAGCAGCAGGATGCCGCGCCAGGTGAGCAGAGACTTGGACGTCGGGACGTCGTGACTGTGACTGTGGCCGTGGTGGTGATCGTGGCCATGCCCGTGTTCGTGGTCATGCCCGTGGTGGTGACCATGGCTGTGACCGTGCTTGCGGTTGGTCAGGTGGCGTCGGAGCAGGCCGATGCCCACGGCGACCACGACCAGGGCCGCGATCAGCTGCAGCCAGTTCGTGACCGCGGCGACGTCCGGTGCGTGCTGGGCGGCGAGCCAGAAGGCCACGGCGAGTACGGCGACCGATGCGGTGTGCATGAGGGCCACGATGGCGCCGAGCCACACCGCGTCCCGCGCCTTGCCCTGGCCGCCTACGAGGTAACCGGCCGCGAGCGACTTCCCGTGGCCGGGGGCGCAGGCGTGGAAGGCGCCCACGGCTGCCGAGACGAGAAGGGCCAGTGGCAGTACGACGCCGTGGTCCAGCAGTGCCGCAAGGTCTGTGGTCCACACCGACGTCGGCGCCGTGGATGCGGTGGCGGCGGAGCTGTCGGCTCCGCCGAGGGCGAGGGTAAGGGTGGGGTCGCTTGCTGTGTGCAGGCCGCCGCCGCCCTTCTTTGTCACGGAGATCGTGCGATAGGCCGGGTTGACGTCGGTCAGTGCGGTGATGGTCAGGGCGACCCTGTCCACGGGTTCGGGGCAGGTGTAGTGGACCAGGGCGCCCTTGCTCGCGAGCCGCGCCGTGTCCACCGCCCCGAGCCGGCACTCGCGCCCGTCCTGCTGCACGGTGATGTGCGAGCCGAGGTAGGTCGCCTCGTCTCCCTTGGCTGCCTGGTGCAGGACGCCCAGGTCGTTCTGCTGGGCCGACCAGGTGATGTCGACGGTGCGGCCTTCGGCCCTGACCTGGGCGACCGGCGGTGTGCCGAAGGGGTGCGCCTCGGCGGCGCCTGCGGCGCCGAGCAGCGCCAGTGCGGCGGCCAGGCCGATCAGGAAGAGACGGGCGGCGTGGGTGCGGAGGGTGCGGAGGATATGCACAGTGGTGGTCCCGTCGGGAGTGGAGCGCCGCGAGTTGCCTCCCCTGGCGAGGGAGGCAACTCGCGGACGGTTGATCAGTGCTCGCGCAGGTGGCGGGCGGCCAGTGCGTGGAGCGTGCCGTCGTCGGTGAGGGCGAAGACGTAGTCACCGCTGACGGAGAGCGCCGAGGTCACGGCGGCGCCGAGGTTGTACTCGGACAGCAGCTTGCCGGTGGCGCGGTCCAGGACGACCAGGCGGCCGTCACGGGTGCCCGCGTACACCAGGTCCTTGGTGACCAAGGCGTGCATCGCGGGCGAGTTGAGGTCCCCGCTGCACCCCACGGGGGTCCTGCCGGGCCGGTAGCCGACCTTGGTCTCCCAGATCGGCTTGGACGGGTCGGCCGCGCTGGTGTCGTAGGCGCGGATGACGCCGTCGCGGCCGGCGATGTAGGCGGTGGTGCCCCAGATCGCGGGGCTGGTCAGCGGGGCGGGGCCGCTCTCGCCGCAGCCGCTGCCGCCGCCCAGCGGGGACTGCCACAGCACCGCACCGGTGCTGAGGTCGTGCCCGCGGACGCCGCTGTTCGTCATCGTCACCAGCTGCGGGTCCCCGTTGGCCGGGTCGGTCAGGGCCGGGGAGGAGTGGCTGGCGATGTCGCCGTTGGTGTCCTTCGCCCACAGCTGGCGGCAGCTACCGAGGTCCATGGCGACCACCGTGTTGCTGGAACCGGTGTGCAGGTAGGCGATGTCGGAGCCGGGCTGGCGGACCGCCGTGCTGTGGAACTGGCCCCAGCTCGTCGCGCCGTTGAAGCCGCCCAGCAGGTCGCCGGTCTTGGCGTCACGGCACTCGACCTTGCTCCAGTTCTGGTAGACAGCGACGGTGCGCTGCTCGGCGTTCAGGTCGAAGACGGTAACCGGACCACCGGCCCGGCCGTACCGGCGGACGGTGTCGCCGTACTGCTTCTCGTCCTCGATCTTCTGCCAAACGACGTGGCCGTCCTCGGCGTCCAGAGCGTAGATCCGGCCGACAGCGGTGGTCAGGTAGACCTTGCCGTCGTGGTAGGTCGGCACCGACTCGGCGTCACCGTCCAGGTAGGTGCGCCAGATCTCGCGGCCGGACTTGATGTCGTAGGCCAGCATCATGTGGTGGGGCGAGTCGAACGCCCGGGAGGAGACGATCACCTTGCCGTCCGCCACGACCGACCCGTTGAGGTTGAACTGCTCGCCGGTGTTGGCCGCCCACTGCAGGTCGAGCTCGGTGCCCGGGTCGTCGGCGCTGGCGGCGCGACCCGCCTCGTCGCGACCCTGACGCAGCCAGTCCTGGCCGGCCTTCGGCTCGGCGATCTTACCTTCGGGCACCACCGTGAAGGTGTTGGTGACGGTGGGCCACGCCTTGCCACGAGTGTCGACCGCGGTCATCTCGGCCGTGTAGGTGTCAGGCCGCATGCCGGGGAGGCTGCTGCTGATCCGGGTCCAGGAGGTCCGGGCGGCCGGGCAGGGCTCCGGGGTGCCGCCGGGGGCCGTGTAGCAGTTCTCGATACCGGTCTTGCGGACCTTGGTGCCGAACTTCATCCGCTCCTTGTGCCAGGCGATGTGGCCGCGCAAGTCACGGATGGTCAGCGAGGCCGTGGCCGGGGTGCGACCGGCGTCCTCGGTGTACAGCTCGATCGGGGTTCCGGCGCTGTCGCCGTGCACACTGCCCTGGGCGGGGCTGACCAGCCCGACCGCGTTGCGGACGTCGAACTGGCGGTGGGTGCCCATCACATAGCCGGTGTCCTCGTTGCGCTTCGTGCTCGGGTCATCGTAGATGCCCTTGAAGTCGAGGATCTTGAAGTCCGCGCGGGCACCGTCGATGCCGTACTCGCCCTGGTTGTTGATCTCAACCGAGCGGTTGAAGGCACCACGGCGGTACTCGGCCTGCTGGTTGTGACCGGCGGCGAAGAGCCGCACGTCGTACTTCGACAGCTCGTCGACGGTCGGCTGCATACCGGCGCCCGGACCCCACTGGGTGAACAGCGAGCGGTGTGCGAAGACGAACACCTGCTTGCCGGCCGCGTGGCGCTTGAGGTCCTCGCGCAGCCAGTCCAGCTGCGGCTTCAGGCCGCTGGAGTCGTAGTTGTCCTCAAGGACGACGATGTGACGGCCGTTGCGGTCGAAGCTGTACCACTCCGGGCCGAGGTTGCGGCGGTAGTACTCCAGGCTGCCGCCATAGCCCTTGGAGGTGGCGGTGCCGCCGACGTCGTGGTTGCCGACCACGGGGTAGAAGGGCATGCCGAGCTTGCCCTCGGTCAGGCCCTTGCGCAGGATGTCGTAGCCGCGCTGACGCCGCGGCTCCGCCGCGTAGTCGGTCACGGTGTTGTCACCGGTCGTGATCGTCATGGTGGCGCCGTCGACCTCGGCCATCGCCTCGACCTGCTTGGGCCACCACTTCGACGCGCTCTCGGCGGCGCCGTCCGTGGTGTTGCTGACCTCGATGTCGGAGTTCATCACCCACTTTTCGGTGGGGTTGGCGGCGTTCTTGTCCTTGACGAGGGCGAAGTCGATGCCGGAGCCGCCCTCCTCCGGGACCTTGTGGAAGAACTGCGGGATGTAGTCCTCGCGCAGTGCGGGGGTGTAGCCGTTCGGGGAGATGATGTTGATGAGGTCGGTCTCCCGGCGGGTCGGGTCCATCTCCAGGCTGTACGAGCCGTCGGGGCCGGTCGTCGTCCAGACGGAGCCGTCGGTGACGTCGGCGCCGGGTATCGGAGCCTCGCCGGCGTCGCGCTTGCCGTTGCCGTCGGTGTCCTCGAAGACCGTGCCCGTGACGGTGACCGTGTTGGCGGTCGCCGCTGCCTCCTCGAGGAGCGGCGCCGCCGCGGCCACCTGGGGAACCAGGCAGGACAGCGCCACCGCGCCGACGGTGGCCAGCTTGACCCGCTTGCGGTTGGCGCCGACCTTGGCGGCCAGCTGGGCGAGCTGGAGCCGCCCGGTGCGGATCTGCCACACCACGAGCAGCAGCGCGGCGGCCAGCACGATGCCGAGCGCCACCACTGCCCACGGGAAGGTGGGGAGCGCGTGGGCGCCCGATGCGTCGACGACGGGGGTCTGAGCGTTGGCGTTGGACGTGGTGCCGTCGAACTCGGCGACGACCTGGGTCAGCCCGCCCTGCTGCAGCATCGCGCTCAGGTCGAGCTTGTCGACGTGGCAGTTCCACGCAAGCTCGACCACGACGCCGCCAGGGACGCCGCCGGAATCTCCGGCGACGCCGGAGCCGGTGGCGGGGCAGCTCGACGTGCTCAGCAGGCGCGAGGCCCAGGCGCCCGCGTTCTGCGGTGACACCACGTCATGGTGGACGATCAGCCGCCCGCTGGTGACGTCGTTCTTGGTGGAGATGACGATTTCGCCGTGCTGCGGCGACACATGCGCCTCGGCGGGCTGCACACAGAAGCCCAGGATGGAAGAGAGCAGCGCAAGGCCAAGCCCTGCTGCTCTGCGTAGGAATCTCATGGGCAAGGAGGCTAGCTTGACTGGACAAGTTTCAAGTCCCAGAGAGGGCGATCTTCATCGAACGGTTCCGGGGAATTCATGCGAGGACGCGTGAGGTCCCGACAGGCAGCGCTGCCCCACGTGGCACGAGCGCAACAGCGTGCGCGAGGACGACTTCGTCGGCACCGGCCTGCGCACGTCGCGACTCATCGTCCTTGTCGATCCCGGACGGGACCGTCTACGTCACCGAGATGCGTGGCACCCTGACCGCGCTGGACGCGGCGACCGGCGCGAAGAAGTGGAGCCACGCCCTCCCCGGATCCTCGGAGACCGGCCGCTACGACGGCTACGCCTACGGCGGCGCGACCGTCTCCGGCTCCACCGTCTACTACTTCGGCTACACCACCACAGGCAGCCACCTCGTCGCCCTGGACACTGCCACCGGTGAGCAGTTGTGGAACTCCCCGGTGGACAGCGGCTGGTGGAACAACAACACCCCCACCGTGGTCGACGGCAAGGTCTACATCCACGACAACCACGGTGGCCTGCGTATCTACGACGCCGGCACCGGTAAGCGGCTCGTCTCCGCCGGAGGCGTCGGGGGCGTCCACCACTCCACTCCCGTGGTGGCCGACGGACGGGTGTTCACCACCGACTTCATCGGAGACGCCGGCAACGACACCCTCCTGGCCCGCGACGCGGCCACCGGCAAGGAGCTGTGGCACTACCGGAGCACCGGAGTCTCCAGGGATGACGTCGGCCAGCCCGGTGCCTCTGCTGCGGTCGACGGCCACACCGTCTACGCCAGCTTCACCAACGGCCGCGTAAGCGCCTTCGACGCCACCACCGGCACCAAGCTCTGGGACTTCCAGAGCGGCAGGGCCTTCGTCGGCTCGCCGGCCATCAGCGGCAATACGCTGTGGATCGGCGGCACCGACGGCCACCTGTACGGCCTGGACAAGACCACCGGCGCCAAGCTCCAGGACCTGGACCTCGGCGCTCCCATCCTGTCGACCCCGACCGTCACCGGTAACACGCTGCTGATCGGCGCCTGGGACGGCAACCTCTACGCCTTCACCGCTCGCGGCTGACGCTCCCGTCGCACCGAATCCGAGCCGACTGCGGCCCCGGCACACCGCCGGGGCCGCAGTCGGCTGTTTGCTTCCGCGGCCCGCAGCCCGTCTCGGCAGGAGGCAGCCCGACCGGCACCCGGAAGAGTGCGGCGGCGGACGCTGCGCGGGCGGCCCGCAGTTCGCCGAGCCCGGAGACAGCGGTCCGCACCGGCGTCGGCGCCACCCGCGGGCGATGGCCGAGGGGAGGTGAGGCGACGCTGGGAGCAGGCCCGCAGGGGAGCGCAGATCCCTTCGCGACGCGGCGCCGAGTCGATTCCCGGCGGTCGGTGCGCAGCAATAAGGATCGCGTCCTGGCCGCCGTCGGCGGCCAGGACCCGGGTCAGTCGTGGGGTGATGTGTCAGGCGGTCCGGGGTGGCGGTCCGTCGGCCCGGGCCGCCAGGTCCTGCAGCAGCGCCAGGTCGGCGTGGTCGAGGCCGGCGATGATACGCCGCCCGGGCCCTGCCGGTACGGGAATCAGCGACGGCACCACCAGGATCGGGCAACCGGCCGCCTCCGCGGAGGCGGCGCCGACCGCGGTGTCCTCGACAGCGACACAGGCGCGCGGCGGCACCCCCAGCGCCGCGGCGGCGGCGAGGTAGGGGTCGGGGGCGGGCTTGGTGCGCGGGGTGTCCTCGACGGCGACCGTGACGCCGAACCGGTGTCGCCCGATGGTCGTCAGCACGGTGTCCACCACGGCGCGCGGGGACGCGGACACCAGCGCGGTGGCGATGCCCGCCTCGCGCAGCGCGTCCAGCAGCTCCAAGGCGCCGGGTCGCGGCACCACCTGCGCCGCGACCCGGTCCGCGAACTCCCTCAGGAGCTCGTCGGCGAGGTGCGCCGCGGGTGCCCGCCCGCTGGTGGCGCGGTGCAGGTGGCCCGCGGTGTGCTCCACGGATCGGCCGAGTACGTGAGGTGTGTCGGCCTCCCCGAGGGCGTGTCCGAGGCCGCAGGCGACCGACTCTACTGCGTCCCACCAGACCCACTCGGTGTCCACCAGGGTGCCGTCCATGTCGAAGAGGACGGCCTGCAGCCGGACCGACTCGGCGGTGTGTGGAGGCAAGGTCTGCTCTTCCGATCAAAAGTGACGTAGCGTCAGTGAATGTTCTGCGAGGTGCGGCGGGAATCCACCAGCACCGGCCGGTCGGGGAGGGCCACGGAGACCGACGCACCCGCGCCGAGCGCGGCTGCGTCGGGTGTGGACAGGTCGGCCTTGATCTCGGTGCCGTCGGCGAGCCGTACGGTCAGCCGGGTCATCGCGCCCAGGAAGGTCGCCGCCACCACCCTCGCCCCGCCGTCGGCGTCGGACCGCACGGCAACGGCCTCGGGCCGCACCAGCACGTCCAGCTCGGCGCCCGCCGCCGCCCCGCCCGCCACCGGAAGCCGGCGGCCCAGCACCTCGACCTCGCCCTCGCCGGCCGCGCGGCCGGGCAGCCGGTTCATGGTGCCGACGAACTCGGCGACGAACGCGGTCGCCGGGTGCGCGTACAGCTCCACGGGTGGGGCGCACTGCTCCAGCCGCCCGCCGCGCATCACCGCCACCCGATCGGCCATCGACAATGCCTCCTCCTGGTCATGAGTGACGAAGAGGGTGGTGATGCCGAGGTCCTGCTGGAGCCGGCGGATCTCCTCGCGCAGCGTCAGCCGTACCTTGGCGTCCAGTGCCGACAGCGGCTCGTCCAGGAGCAGCACCCGCGGCCTCAGCGCCAGCGCACGGGCCAGCGCGACGCGCTGCTGCTGGCCGCCCGACAATTGGTGCGGGTAGCGGTTGCCATGGTCAGGCAGGCCGACCAGCTCCAGCAGCTCCGCAGCGCGGGCCCGCCGCTCGGCCGCGCCCGCCTTGCGGATCCGCAGCCCGAAGGCGACGTTGTCGCGGGCATTGAGGTGCGGGAAGAGACTGTACGACTGGAAGACCATGCCTGCGTCGCGGCGGTGCGCCGGCACCCGGGTGACGTCACGGCCGTCCACCAGCACCTGGCCGGATTCGGGCTGCTCGAAGCCCGCGAGCATCCGCAGCGCGGTGGTTTTGCCGCAGCCGGACGGGCCCAGCAGGGCGAGCAGTTCACCAGGCCCTACCGAGAGGCTCAGCCCGTCGAGAGCCATGGTGGTGCCGAAGGACCGGCGCAGCTCGACGAACTCGAGGGCGGCGCCGGTCTCCCGGGCCTCTGTCGGGGTCCGGTCGGTCGAGCCGAGGTCGGTCGTATGCGGATCGGTCATGCGGAGACGACCCCCTTCCGGGGAGTACGAGCGGTGCGGCGGCGCTCTCCGGCCGGCGCGAGCAGCAGCAGGAGCAGCCAGGTGAGCAGCAGGCTGAGCACCGACACGGCCACCGACAGCTGGGCGTCGGCGCCTGCGATCCCGGCGATCCACACCGCGAATGGCTGGAAGCCGAGCAGCTGCGCGACGGTGAACTCGCCGAGCACCAGGGCGAACGTGAGGAAGGACGCGGCCAACAGCGGCGCCCGCAGGTTGGGCAGCACCACCTGCAGCACTGCCTGCGGCCATCCGGCGCCGCAGTTCCGGGCAGCCTCCACCAGGGTGCGTACGTCGACCGTGCTCAGCCCGGCATCGAGCGCCCGGTGCACGAACGGCAGCGCCATCACCGTGTACGCGAGCACCAGCACCACGGGGAAGGCCGGGTTCTGGATGGCAACGACGGTCGCGAAGAACGGGGTGCGTGCCAGGTGGTCGGGCGCCCACTTGAGGACGGTGCTGATCCCGGCTGTCAGTGCGACCGCGGGCACCACCAGCGGCAGTGAGCACACCACCTCGACCACCGGGCGCAGCCGGGGCACTCCCAGCCGTACCGCGAGCAGTGCGGGCACCACCAGGAGCAGCACCAGGGCGATGGTGGCAGCGGCCAGTTCGAGGGAGAGCAGCAGGCCGTCGCCGAAGCCGTCGGCGCCGACGATGCGGGTGTACGCGCCCAGGGTGAGGCCCTGGCCGGGGACGTCCACGGTGAAGACCACGGAGGCGGCCAGCGGCCCCAGGAAGTACAGCGCCGCGCCGGCGAGGACCAGGCCCCGCCAGACGCGCAGGCGGGTCAGTCGAGCCATCGGGCGCTCCGTCGCTGCAGGGGTCGGTACACCGCCATTACCAGGCCGGCCACCAGGACCATGTCCAGGCTGAGCGCGAGCGCCGTATTGGCCTGGCCGACCAGCACGTTGCCGGAGAGGGCGTCGGCGATCTGCAGGGTGACCAGGGGCACCGAGCTGCCGACCATGGCTGCGGCGGTCGCGTATGCGGCGAAGGCGGTGCCGAAGAGCAGCACCAGGCCGCCGAGCAGCGACGGGGCCAGCACGGGCAGCGCGACGTACCGCCAGTACTGCCAGGCAGTGGCGCCGTTGTTCTGCGCTGCCTCCCGCCACTGGACGCGCAGGCCGTCGAGCGCGGGCACGACGGTGAGCACCATCAGCGGGATCAGGAAGTACAGGTATGTGATCACCAGGCCCCAGAAGCTGTACAGGCTCCAGCCGTGTTCGGTCAGGTGCAGGTGCTGTGTGATCACGCCGGCGTTGCCCAGGGTGGCGACGAAGGCGAAGGCGAGCGGCACCCCGCCGAAGTTGGCCAGCACCCCGGAAGCGGTGAGCACCGCCTCGCGCAGCGCCCGGAACCGGGCTGTGACCACGGCCTGCGCGAGCAGCAGCCCGAGCACCGCGCCTGCACCTGCGGAGACGGCGGAAAGTTTGACGCTGCCGGCCAGCGCGGTCAGGTACGCGCCGTGCAGCGAGGCGCTGAGGTTGGCGGTGGTGTAGTGCGAGGCGCCTGTCGTCGGGTCCTGCGCGGTGAACGCGCCGTTCAGCATGGCCAGCGCAGGGATGCCGAAGCACAGCGCAGTGAAGACAAGCAGTGGTACGGCCGCGAGTGCGGCCGCCGAGCGACGGCGCGGTTGCGGGGCCGGGCGGGACAGCCGGGTTTCGGTACGGGGCCCGGGCAGAGCCGGTTCCGGGCCCCGTACCGCGGCGTTCGGCCCCCCGCCGACGGGCACGGCGGCGGGTGAAACGGTGACGGAGGAATCGGCCATGGGCTGGGTCACCCGGCCACGGCCTTGCCCCAGCCCTGGGCCACGACCTGCTTGGCCTTGTCCAGCTGGGCGTCGGTCGGGAAGGAGGGGGTGCCGTCGACCTGGGGCAGATTGGCGGCGGCCGCGCTGTCGACCGTGCCACTCCGAGTCATCGAGGGCATGAGCGCCGGGCGGGCGGAGCCCTTCAGGAAGAGGTTCTGACCCTCGGCGCTGTAGAGGTACTCCTCCCACAGCCGGGCGGCCGCCGGGTGCGGGGCGTCCTTGTTGACGGCCTGCGAGTAGTACTGGGCGTACTGGCCGTCGCTGGGGATGGCCACCTTCCAGTCCACGCCCTTGCTGTGGAACTCGTCGGCGTAACCGGCGTTGAGGTAGTCCCAGTCGATGCTGATCGGGGTCTCGCCCTTCTCGACCGTGGCCGGGGTGGACTCCACCGGGTTGTAGTTGCCGGCCTTCTTGAGCTTCGCGAAGAAGTCCAGGCCGGGCTGGATGTCGTCGAAGGAGCCCTTGTTCGCCAGGGCTGCGGCGAAGACGCCGCCGAAGGCGGAGCCGGACTTGGTGGGATTGCCATTCATGGCGACCTGGCCCTTGTACTGCGGCTTCAGCAGGTCGGCGAAGGACTGGGGGCACTCCGTGACGCGTTTGGCGTCGCAGCCGATCGAGACATAGCCGCCGTAGTCGTTGTACCAGCGGGCCTGGGTGTCGCGCTGCATGGCCGGGATGTCGTCGAAGGCCGCGACCCGGTACGGGGCGAGCAGCCCCTGCTGAGCTGCGCTGAGCGCGAACGACTGGCCCAGGTCCACCACGTCCGGGGCGCGGTCTTGGCCCTTGCGCGAGGTGATGGCGTTGATCTCGTCCTGGCTGGCGCCGTCCGGGTTCTCGTCGTTGACCTTGATGCCGTACTTCTTGGTGAATCCGTCGATCACAGCGCCGTAGTTGGCCCAGTCGCGGGGCAGGGCGATCGCGTTGAGCATTCCTTCCTTCTTGGCCGCCGCGACCAGTGCGTCCATACCACCGAGGTCCTGCGCCGAGGTGGCGGTGGCGGCGTGCGGGCCGCCCGTGCTGCCGGACGCGGCGGAGTCGGGTGCCGAGCCGCAGGCGCTGAGCGCGAGCGTGGCTGCGGTCAGCACGCCGGCAAGGCCGGCCGTTCGCGCAGAGAACAGGTTCACAAGGTCTCCTGAGGGTGCATGGGCTGCCCGGAGAACAGTGATCGGGTACTGCCCAACCCCAGGCAACTTGTCCAAACAAGATGCCCCAAGTACGGCGGAGCGCGATGACCTTTCGGTGAACGGAGAACAGATGCCCGCTCTCGGTTTGAAGGCTCCTTAAGGCGATGCGGGCCGCGTAGGGGTGCGGTCTCCACTGTGTGCAGAACAAGCGTGCCCAGTGCGGCGGGATCGCCTACCCTGTGTGCACAAGCCGGTGGCGCGCAGAGCGGAGCCGGTATCGCGGATGAGAGGGCTGGGTGTGGCGGCACGGTACGAGCAGATCGCCGGCGAGCTGAGGGTTGCGATCGACCGCGGCGACTACCCGGTGGGGGGCCGGCTCCCGACCGAGGGCGAACTCTCCGAGCGGTACCAGGTATCCCGCGGCACCGTCCGCCAAGCGCTCGCGGCTCTGGTGGCCGAGGGACTGCTCGGCTCACGACAGGGCACCCGACGGGTGGTGCTCGGCGCCCGCCGCAGCCAGAGCTTCACCGAACTGCGCAGCTTCGCCCAGTGGGCGCGGGCAGCCGGACACAAGGCCACCGGCAGCGTCGTCGAGACCGCCCGGCGCCCGGCCTCCACCGAGGACGCACTGCGCCTCCAACTCCCCACGGGAGCAGAGGTGTTGTACGTCCTGCGGGTGCGTGGTCTGGACGGACAGCCGGCCCTGCTGGAGCGCACCGTCTACGCCGGCTGGATCGCGGACGCGGTCGAGCGCATCGAGCCCGACTGCGAGTCGGTCACCCAGCGACTGCTCGACGAGGTGGGCGTGGTCTTCGCGCACGGCGAGCACGTCATCGACACACTTGCGGCGGGCACCCGCGACGCGGAACTGCTCGGCGTACGCCGCGGCACCCCGCTGCTGCGGGTCCGCCGGGTGACCACCACCCACGCCGGCCGCCCCGTGGAGTGGTCCGACGACCGCTACCGGCCGGGAACGGTCACCTTCCGCATCCACAACTCCATCGGTGCCAACCCGCTCGTCCGCCAGCCCGGCGAATGACCGCAGCGTGGCCCTTCAGAGGCGGATGGGCGTTCGCCCGCCGGCGTCCGGGGGTGAACCCGCCCCGCGAGCGGCCCAGGCCCTCACCTCCCGCACCACCTTCACCAGGGGGCGTGAAGGCTCTGCCACGCGGTTTCGCCCTGGTGTTCTGAGGCTTCGGCCCCTTTTGAGGCGGGAGCGGGCGGCGGATCAGTGCGGGCGCCGACGCGTGCTGATGCGCGCGCACGATGGTGGAGTCCACTGATATGTCCCAATCGCTCTCACCAGCTCATCGGCCGCGGCCTGGACCTGCCGCAGCAGACGCTCCCACATCCCGTCGGCCGCCCACAGCCGGCGCCGTTCGTAAACCGTCTTCCACGGCCCGAACCGTTCGGGCAGGTCACGCCACTGCACTCCGGTCCGTACCCGGTGCAGAATCCCGTCGATGACCTGCCGGTGATCCCGCCACCTGCCACGACGCCCGTTACTCACCGGCAGGAACGGCCGAAGCCGTTCCCACTCGGCATCACTCGGATCACCCCGCCCCATGTCCGCATCAACGAACCGAAAACGGATCAGTCACGTGATCGGCCGGACAAGTCCTAGGCCGAGACGGCGCGCCAGGCGGTCATGTTCAGCTCGTCGAGCAGCCGTACGTCACTCCCCTCCAGCGGAAACGTGCGCGCCTCCAGCCCCGGCGCCGGTGCGATCTCCAGCGCGTCGCCCTCGATGAGGTCGCCGCCGGTCGGGGTGGACACCCAGGCGAGCAGTGAGTTCAGCGTCTTCCCCGGCTTCAGCATGACCTCCTTCGGCCCCCGGTCGGTCCCCATGTACGAGGAGCCCGGGTTCACCGGAACCGGCAGCGGATCGCCTTCGTCGTCCAGGGCCCGTACGGACGGGTAGCCGACCACCCGGAACGGCTTGCTGCCGCAGTTGGTGAGGGTGAGCGACACGGCCCGGTGACCCAGCGCCGATTGCACCTCGCCCATGTCCACGACGACGCCGGAGGACGGGCATTCTCCGGTGGCGACGGCACTCGGGGTGGGCGTGGGGCCGGGCCCGCCCCCTGTGGGCGGCCGGTCGGCGGGCGGGGCGACGGCCAGGTGGGACGGATCCAGCTTGTCCGCGTGCACGCCCGGCGTGTACGACGTGCTCGGCGTCTGTTCCGGCTCTCCCTCGCCCGCCGGTACGAGGAATCCGGCGCATCCCGACAGCGTCAGGGCCAGCGCCCCGGCCAGGCAGGCGGCCGCCACCGCTCTCCGCGCTCCGGTACCTGTACCCGTACTCGTACCCGCCGGTCCCCGCATGCTTGTGCACCCGCCCCCGTATCGGCCTGCCGGATAGGCGTTCGATCATGCCAGGGGGAACCGGCCCCACGCCCATGGTTGAGCATTTCTTCATCTTCATCGCAAGCAGAACTAAGTAGACCTTTACGGTCGGGGCATCGGACACTTCGGACATGACAGTCCCCGAAGCCTCCGCACCCCGCGCAGCCCCCTTCGGCCGTGCCCTCTGCGCCATGATCACGCCGTTCACCGCCGACGGCGAGCTGGACCTGGACGCCGCCGGAATCCACGCCGCCGGCCTCGTCGCCGACGGCTGCGACGGCCTGGTGCTCAGCGGCACCACCGGCGAGTCCCCGACCACCACCGACGCCGAGAAGACCGCGCTGCTTCGCGCGGTCCGGGAGGCGGTCGGCGACGCCGTGCCGCTGGTCGCCGGGGTCGGCAGTGCGGACACCCGGCACACCGTTGAGCTGGCCCGGCAGGCCGAACGGGCAGGCGCGGACGGCCTGTTGGTCGTGACGCCCTACTACAGCAGACCGCCGCAGCCCGCCGTTGAGGCACACTTCCGGCGAGTCGCCGACGCGACCGGTGTTCCGCTGATGCTGTACGACATCCCCGGCCGTACCGGTACCCGCATCGAGCCGGAGACCCTGCTGCGGCTCGCGGACCATCCGCGCGTCGTGGCGGTGAAGGACTGTGCGTACGACCTGCTCGGCTCGACGAAGGTGATCGGAGCCGGCTCGCTCTCGTACTACTCGGGCTGCGAGGAGCTCAACCTGCCGCTGTACGCGGTGGGCGCGGCGGGCTATGTGAGTACGGTCGCCAATGTGGCGCCCCGGCAGCTGCGGGCGGTCCTGGACGCGTTCGACGCCGGGGACACCGCCGAGGCGGCCCGGCTCAACCGGCTGACCGTTCCGCTGGCCGAGTTGATGATGTCGTCCGGGCTGCCCGGCACCGTGACGGCGAAGGCGCTGCTCGACGCCGGACCGGTCCGGGAACCGCTGCAGCCCGCCGGGCGCGAGGCGGCCGACGGGCTGCGGAAGGCGTACGAGGAACTCCTCGCCGCTACACGCTAGTTGTGGCTGTGCAGGACGTCGTTGAGGCCGCCCCACACCGCGTTGTTCGGACGGGCCTCGACGGCACCGGTGACCGAGTTGCGGCGGAAGAGGATGTTCGAGGCGCCGGAGAGTTCCCGCGCCTTGACGATCTGGCCGTCCGGCAGGGTGATGCGCGTACCCGCGGTGACATACAGACCCGCTTCGACGACGCACTCGTCGCCGAGCGCGATCCCGACGCCCGCTTCGGCGCCGATCAGGCAGCGCTCACCGATGACGATGCGCTCCTTGCCACCACCGGAGAGGGTGCCCATCGTGGAGGCGCCGCCGCCGATGTCGGAGCCGTCGCCGACGACGACGCCCGCGGAGATGCGGCCCTCGATCATCGAGGTGCCGAGCGTGCCGGCGTTGAAGTTGACGAAGCCCTCGTGCATGACCGTCGTACCGGCGGCGAGGTGCGCGCCGAGCCTGACCCGGTCGGCGTCGGCGATCCGGACGCCCTTCGGCGCGACGTAGTCCGTCATCCGGGGGAACTTGTCGACCGAGGTGACCTGGAGGTGCAGACCGTCGGCGCGGGCGTTCAGCCGCACCTTCTCCAGGTCGTCGACGGCGACCGGACCGAGCGACGTCCAGGCGACGTTGGACAGGAGGCCGAAGAGGCCGTCCAGGTTCTGGCCGTGCGGCCGGACCAGACGGTGCGAGAGGAGGTGCAGGCGCAGGTACGCGTCGTGCGCGTCGAGCGGCTTGTCGTCGAGCGAGGCGATGACCGTGCGCACGGCGGCGACCTCGACACCGCGGCGGGCGTCCACGCCGATGGCCTTGACCGCGCCCTCGCCGAGGAGGTTCACGGCCTGGTCGGGGGTGAGCCGTTCGGTTCCGGCCGGGCCGGGCTCGGCGGAGAGCTCGGGGGCGGGGAACCAGGTGTCGAGAACGGAACCGTCGCCGGCGATGGTGGCGAGGCCGGCGGCGACGGCGCCGGTGGTGCGGGAAGTCGTGTCGGTCATGACACGAAACCTAACCGGCGAGGCCCCGCCGGAGCCAACCGGTCTCGCCGGATGGTCGCGGCGGGGCCCACCCGCCCGAACCACCCGGTCAGCTGGGCTGCGCCTGCCGCTCAGGCACCGGAGTCCCCGCCGGGGCCCCCACGCACACCGGCCCCCGCAGCCGCCGCGCCGCCAGCACCGCCACCCCCGCACCGCCCGCCAGCGCCGCACACACCGGCCAGAGCAGCTCGGGCGCGGCCGCGTAGAGCGCGCCGCCGAGCGGCGGGGCCAGCACCTGGCCGCTGATGGACGCTCCCGCGTACAGGCTCTGGAAGCGGCCCTGCACATGGCCGGGCGCCTGATCGGCGACGTATGCCGTGGCAGTGGACTTGTACAGGACCTCGCCCGCGGTCAGCGACACCATCATGGTGACGGCGAACAGCACCCCGGCCCCTGGGATCAGTGCCGCGAATCCCAGCCCCACCAGCAGCAGCCCTGCGCCCACGATGCTCAGCGGCGCCCGTCGGCGCAGCGCGTGCGCCATCGGGAGTTCGAGGCAGAGGATGACGCCGCCGTTGATGGCGAGCAGCCACCCGTAGAACTGGGCGCCGCGGCCGTGATCGGCGAGGAACACGGGCAGGGTGGAGTACTGCTGCCGGTAGACGAAGTCGACGCAGAGGATCGCGGCGAGCAGCACCAGCACCGCGGGTCTGACCGACAGTTCCCGCCAGAGCCCGGGCGCGTCGGGATCGTGCGCCGGCCGGGTGTGCACGGTGCCGCGCGCCGGGAGCACCTTCGATGCGTAGGCGGCGAAGAGCAGCGTCCCGAGGCCGTCGGCGACGAACAGCGGGCCGTACGAGAAGTGGGCGGCGATCAGTGCGCCGAGCGGTGGGCCGACGGCGAAGGCGGCGTTGCTCCCGGCGCGCATGAGGGCGAAGCTCTGGCGCCGGCCGCCCTCGGGGACGGAGACGGCGACGAGGGCCGCGTTCGCCGCGCGCACGACGCCTGCCGCGTACTGTGCGAGCGGCAGCACCCCGTACATCGCCGCGACCGGCAGGACCGACAGGGTGACGAGCGCCGCGCCGCTCACCAGCGCGCCCGTCAGCAGCATCCGGCGGTGACCGTAGTGGTCACCGAACCAGCCGCCGGTGAAGTTGCCGGCGACCAGGCCGATGCCGCCGATGCCCGCGATCACTCCGGCCTGCGGCACGGTGAGTCCCCGCGGTCCGGTCAGATAGACGAAGAGATAGACGAAGGTGAAGCTGACGACTCCGTTGAGGAAGGCTCCCAAGGCCAGCAGCCGTACGGTCCGTGGTACGTCCCGCACCATCCCGAAGATCCTCATCCGCAGCACCCTCCCCAGCGAGTTCCTTTTGGGAACGGACTATGGCAGCATGCTTTGCGCAGGTCAATCCGGTAAGGGGCGGCCTCGGCACGAGCAAGAACGGAAGAAGACGAAGTCATGCCGCAGCGCACCAGCCTGTCCGACGCCGACTGCGCGATCGCCCAGGCCCTCGATGTCGTCGGCGACTGGTGGACCCTGCTGATCGTGCGCGACACCGCGCGCGGGGTGCACCGCTTCGACGCGCTCCAGCACGAGTTGGGCATGTCCCGCAAGGTGCTCACCGAGCGGCTGCGGCTGCTGGTCGACGCGGGCGTGCTGTCCCGGGATCCGTACCAGGAGCGCCCGGTCCGGTACGAGTACCGGCTCACCCCGCGCGGCCGCGCACTGCTGCCGGTACTGATCGCGCTCCAGGACTGGGGCGACACCTGGGTGATGGGAGACGGGGAGACGATGGCGACGGCCACGGAGACGTCCAAGGAGGCGGCGCGGGTGCACGCCCTGGTGGGAACCCGGCTGCCGGAGCTGCAACTCCTCGATTACGACGGCGCGTTGCGCGACCCGGTCGCCGAGACCCCGTACACCGTCCTGTACTGCTTCCCCGGCGCGTACGCCCGCCGGGACGCCTACCCGCCGGGCTGGGCCGAAATCCCGGGCGCGAGCGGCTGCACCCTCGAATCCTGCACGTACCGCGACCAGTTGGCGGAGTTCACCGCGGCAGGGGCGACAGTGCACGGAGTGTCCACCCAACGTCCGGACGAACAGCGGGCGTTCGCGGACGCGGAGGGGCTGCGCTTCCCGCTGCTGTCCGACGCGGAACTGGAGCTGGCGGCTGCGCTGCGGCTGCCGACGTTCCGGGCGGCGGGGGTCAGCCGGCTGAAGCGGCTGACCCTGGTGGTCGACCGGGACCGGACGGTCCGCGAGGCGCTGTATCCGATCACGGACATCGAGGCGAGCGTGCAGGCGGCGCTGGCGGTGGTCCGTCGCTGACATCCCCGGCGACCGGCCGGGGCCGCCCGTCGCCGAAGCCGCCGACGCCTCGGAGCCTGTCGGGCGACCTTCGATCGGAGAGCGGACGCGGCATGGTGCGTGCGATTCCAAGGCGCCGGGATGGCCTCGGACGGGGTCTCCCCTGCTCGAACGAAGCCGAGAGCTCGGGGAAGGAGCCACCAGGGCGTTTCGGCAACGCCGAAAGCGTGCGTGCCAGGGCGTGGCCGCCCGATCAGACGTCACCCGACAATCTCTCAGGGCGGCCGACGCGGTCGGCCGATGATCCGCGCCAGCATCTCCCGCGCGTACGCCGCGTCGTAGCTCCCGCCCGTCAGCAGCACCTGCAGACAGATCCCGTCGATCAGCGCGATCAGTGCCCGCGCGGTGACCGGGTCGGTGCGCCCGGCCAGCAGCCCGGCGGTGACGTCCGTCCATTCGGCGGCGACGGGCTGCAGCACCGGTCGGCGCAGCGCCGCGAGGTAGAGCTCGTACTCCAGCTCCAGGCGCCCTCGTCCGCCGGAGAACCACTCCCCCAGCAGCCGGGCCAGCGCGTCGGCGAGGTCGACGTCCGGGGCGAGGAGACCCTCGCTCTCCCGCATGCTCCGGGCGAAATTCTCGTTCGAGCGGCGCAGCGCGGCGACCAGCAGCTCGTCGAGTGAGGCGAAGTGATACGTCGTCGAGCCGAGGGGCACATCCGCCTCGGCGGCGACGGAACGGTGACTGAGCCCCGCGATGCCCTTGGTACCGACCACCCGGATCGCCGCATCGATGATGCGGTCGCGCCGCTCGGGGTCGTACCGCCGGGCCATCAGTGCGCTCCGCCCAGGTTGAGCACGACCACACCGGCGATGATCAGCGCGATGCCCGCCGCCTTGACCAGGCTTCCGGACTCGCCCATGAAGAGGACCCCTATGACGGCGACCGCCGCCGTGCCGATCCCGGCCCAGATGGCGTAGGCGGTGCCCATGGACAGCGTCTTCAGGGTCTGCGCGAGCAGCGAGAAGGCGAGCAGATAGCCGAGGACGGTGATGAGCGAGGGCCAGAGCCGGGTGAAGCCCTCGCTGTACTTCATGGCGGTCGTCCCGGCCACCTCTGCCGCTATGGCCGCGGCCAGCAGTCCGTATCCCATGCGTGCGAGTGTACGCATGGTTGCGTACATCCGTACACAACGATCGCCGGACCCGGGGCCCCTCGGACCGCGGCAGTTGCTGCCTCCGGCCGGGATCCGCTCCGGGGTCCGGACCGCTACGGTGTCCTGACCAGCACACAGACACAACACCAGACAACGGAGCAGCAGTGGCGCAGGACGCAGGGTGGGGCGGCGGTGTGCCCGGGGGCGGCACACCGTACGGTGGAGCGCCGTACGGAGGGCCTCCCGGGCCACCGGGATGGGGCGGTGGCTGGATGCCGCCGCCGAAACCCGGAGTGATACCGCTCCGGCCCCTCAGCCTCGGGGACATACTCGGCGGAGCCTTCTCCACGATGGGCCGCCACTGGAAGCAGCTGTTCGGTGTGGGCGTGGCCGTGTACGGCGGGGCGTTGGTCGTGGTCGGGGTGGCGGTCGCGATCGCGTACTCCGCGGTCAGTGACCCTCTGCACCGGGTCATCGAGCTCTCGTCGGGGGAGAGCCCGCGCACGGAGGACATCGTGCCGCTGGTGGTCGCCTTCGGTGCCGTCTGGCTGGTGGCCGTCCTGGCGCTGGTCATCGGCACGGCGATGATGTACGCGACGGTTCCGGCGGTTCTGCAGGACGCGGTTCTGGGCCGGCCGACCACCTTCGGCGTCATCTGGCGCCGGGCCTGGGCGCGGGTCCCGGCCGTGCTCGGCACGGTTCTGCTGGCCTCCCTGGTCGCGGTGATCCCGATGGTGCTCATGATGGTCGGCTTCATCGCCATAATGATCGCCGCCATCACCCTGGACAGCGGTTCCGGCAGCGGGGTCGCGATCGCGGTGGGCTTCCTGGGGGCTCTGGCCACCGCGCCGTTGGCGATCTGGATCTGGGTGAAGTTCTCGCTGGCCCCCGCGGCCGCGGTCTTCGAGGGGCAGCGCCCGATCGCCGCGCTGCGCCGCTCGTCGCAGCTGGTGCACGGTGACTGGTGGCGGATCTTCGGCATCTCGCTGCTGGCCTCGGTCATGGCGGCCGTGGCGAGCTACATCATCCAGATGCCGTTCTCGATCCTGGGCATGTTCCCCGGCATGATCGGTATGGAGAGTCTGGGCCCCGACCCGAGTCCGACGGCGGTCATTGTCGCCATGAGCGGCTACATGGTGGCGATGCTGCTGGGCCAGCTGGTCGGCCAGCTCGTCTCGGCGACGTTCCCGCAGCTGGTGACCGGGCTGCTGTACGTGGACCGGCGGATGCGCAACGAGAACCTGGGGCCGGTGCTCGCCGAAGCCGCTGCCGTGCCCTCGCAGTTCGGCCCGTGAGCGCGGGTCGGGCCCGTGCACACGGGCCCGACCCGGGTTCGGGGACAGGCGCCGCTCAGTCGATGAGCGAGTTCTTCGGGCTCAGCACGCAGAACTCGTTCCCCTCGGGGTCCGCCAGCACCACCCAGCCCACATCGGCGGGCTGACCGACGTCCAGCCGGGTGGCCCCGAGGCCGATGATCCGCGCGACCTCCACGGCCTGGTCGTCGGGGGCGAGATCGATGTGCAGCCGGTTCTTGACCGTCTTCTCCTGCGGTACGGGAACGAAGGTGATGCCGGGCACGGCGTCCTTGTCGGCGCCGATGACGATTTCGTCGTCGGACTCGAAGAGCACCGTCCAGTCGAGCACTCGGCACCAGAACCGGGCCTGCGACGGCAGATCGTGGGCGTCGACGACGATGGAGTAAAAGGAAACAGCCATGACCGCCAGTCCGCCCGGCGGTCATGGTCGTTCGCCACACCGAATCGCTAAGCCGCGCTCGTGCGTGCGCTGCTGACGGAGAACCAGTCCAAACGCCGATGGCCCCACGAGATGACTCGTGGAGCCATCGGTGTCCGGCTGCGATGCCGTCAGCGATGCTGTCAAACAAGCCGGAAGCTCTACCGGGGCCACCTGGCAGCGGCCCAGATTCGAACATGCCCTCAACGCGTCAACAACTGCGAACTGAAAGCTTGCAAGGCAACTCATCAGGGACGTTCGAACGGATGAAACGCGGTCCTGATCACCCAGCACACCGATCTCTATGATCAGGCGACGCAAGGCGGCCACGTATGACCGATACTGCTCCAGCCCGGCGGACGAACAACGCCGAACGGCCCCCGGCTTGCGCCGGGGGCCGTTCGGAAGCGCAGAGGATCAGACGTTGAAGCCGAGCGCGCGCAGCTGCTCGCGCCCGTCGTCCGTGATCTTGTCCGGGCCCCACGGCGGCATCCAGACCCAGTTGATCCGCAGCTCGTTGACGATGCCGTCGGTCGCGGACTTCGCCTGGTCCTCGATGACATCGGTCAGCGGGCAGGCCGCGGACGTCAGGGTCATGTCGAGGGTGGCGATGTTGGCGTCGTCGATGTGGATGCCGTAGATCAGGCCCAGGTTGACGACGTCGATCCCCAGCTCGGGGTCGACGACGTCGTACAGCGCCTCGCGGACCTCCTCCTCGGAGGCCGGCTTGGTGGTAAGAGTCTCGTTCTCGCTCATGCCGTCTTCCCTTCGGACAGCGCCTTCGCCGTCGCGTCCTTCCACGCCATCCAACTCAGCAGCGCGCACTTGACCCGGGCCGGGTACTTCGAGACACCGGCGAACGCGACCGCGTCCTCCAGCACCTCCTCCATCGCGTCGTCCGGCTCGAGCTGGCCCTTCGACTGCATCAGCTCCAGGAAGGCCTCCTGGATCTTCTGCGCCTCGCCCAGCTCCTTGCCGACCAGCAGCTCGTTCAGCACGGAGGCGCTGGCCTGACTGATGGAGCAGCCCTGACCCTCGTACGACACATCGGCGATGGTCTCGCCGTCGTACTTCACCCGGAGCGTGATCTCGTCTCCGCACGTCGGGTTGACGTGGTGCACCTCGGCGTCGCCGTCCCGCAGGCCGCGCCCGTGGGGGTGCTTGTAGTGGTCCAGGATCACTTCCTGGTACATCGAATCAAGCTTCACCAGTCAACCCTCAGCCGAAGAAGTTCCGTACGTGCTCCAGACCGTCCACCAGGGCGTCGACCTCCGCGGGCGTGGAGTACAGATAGAACGACGCCCGCGTCGTCGCAGGAATTCCGTACCGCAGGCAGACCGGCCGTGCGCAGTGGTGTCCGACCCGGACCGCGATGCCCTGCTCGTCGAGGACCTGGCCCACGTCGTGCGGGTGGATGTCGCCGAGCGTGAAGGAGATCGTCGCACCGCGGTCCTCCGCGGTGGACGGACCGATGATCTTCAGGTCCGGAACCTCCAGGAGGCGCTTCACCGCGTACTCGGTGATCGCGTGCTCGTGGCGGAAGATCTTCTCCATGCCGATCGCCGAGAGGTAGTCCACGGCCGCGCCGAGGCCCACGGCCTGCGCGATCGGGGGCGTACCCGCCTCGAACTTGTGCGGCGCGGGGGCGTATGTCGACGAGTGCATCGACACGGTCTCGATCATCTCGCCGCCACCGAGGAACGGCGGCAGGTCCTCCAGGAGCTCCTGCCGTCCCCAGAGCACGCCGATGCCCGTCGGGCCGACCATCTTGTGGCCGGTGAAGGCCACGAAGTCGGCCTGCAGCGCCTGCACGTCGAGCACCATGTGCGGTGCGGCCTGCGAGGCGTCGATACAGACCAGCGCACCGACCTGCTGGGCTCGGCGGATGATCTTCTCGACCGGGTTGATCGTGCCCATGATGTTGGAGACCAGCGTGAAGGAGACGATCTTCGTCTTCTCCGTGATGATCTCGTCTATGTCGGACAGGTCGAGGCGGCCGTCGTCGGTGATGCCGAACCACTTCAGCTTCGCACCGGTGCGCTGCGCGAGCAGCTGCCACGGCACGATGTTGGAGTGATGCTCCATCTCCGTGGTGACGATCTCGGTCTCGTGGTCCACCCGGTAGGGCTCGTCGGCCCAGCCGAGCATGTTGGCCACGAGGTTGAGCGACTCCGAGGCGTTCTTGGTGAAGATCACCTCGTTGCGGCTCGGCGCGTTGATGAAGGCGGCGACCTTGTCGCGGGCGCCTTCGTACAGCGCCGTGGCCTCCTCCGCGATCGTGTACACCCCGCGGTGGACGTTGGCGTTGTGCCGCTCGTAGTACTCGCTGAGCGCGTCGAGAACCTGGCGCGGCTTCTGCGAAGTCGCCGCACTGTCCAGGTAAACGATCTTCTTCCCGTCGTGGACCGTCCGATCCAGCAGAGGGAAGTCCTTGCGGATCGCCTCGGTGTCGAGGAGGCCCGGCAGCTGTGTCACGCGGAAGCGCCACCCTTCACATATGCCTCGTAGCCCTCGTTCTCCAGCTTGTCGGCGAGCTCGGCGCCGCCGGACTCTGCAATACGGCCGTTGGCGAAGACGTGCACGAAGTCGGGCTTGATGTAACGGAGGATCCGCGTGTAGTGCGTGATCAGCAGCGTGCCGACCTCGCCGGTCTCGCGGACCCGGTTGACGCCCTCGGAGACGACGCGCAGGGCGTCGACGTCCAGGCCGGAATCGGTCTCGTCGAGGATCGCGACCTTCGGCTTGAGGAGCTCCAGCTGAAGGATCTCGTGGCGCTTCTTCTCACCGCCGGAGAAGCCCTCGTTGACGTTGCGCTCGGCGAACGCGGGGTCCATCTGGAGGTCGGCCATCGTCTCCTTGACCTCCTTCACCCAGGTACGCAGCTTGGGCGCCTCGCCGCGGACGGCGGTGGCGGAGGTGCGCAGGAAGTTGGAGACCGAGACACCGGGGACCTCGACCGGGTACTGCATGGCCAGGAAGAGGCCGGCGCGGGCACGCTCGTCGACGGTCATCGCCAGGACGTCCTCGCCGTCCAGGGTCACCGTGCCGCTGGTGATCGTGTACTTGGGGTGACCCGCGAGGGAGTACGCGAGGGTCGACTTGCCGGACCCGTTGGGGCCCATGATGGCGTGGGTCTCGCCCTGCTTCACGATCAGGTCGACGCCCTTGAGGATCTCCTTCGTGGCGTTGTCGGCCTCGACGGAGACGTGCAGGTCGCGGATTTCAAGCGTTGCCATGGGTGACTCAGGACTCCTGGGTGACGGAGACGAGCACATCGTCCCCTTCGATCTTGACGGGGTATACGGGGACGGGGCGCGTCGCGGGAAGGCCGGACGGCTTGCCGGTGCGCAGGTCGAAGCTGGAGCCGTGCAGCCAGCACTCGATCATGCAGTCCTCGACCTCTCCCTCGGACAGTGAGACGTTCGCGTGCGAGCAGATGTCGTTGATAGCGAACACCTCGCCCTCGACGCGGACGAGAGAGACCGGCGTTCCGTCGAGTTCCACCCGCTTCGGGGTGTCCTCTTCCAGCTCGCTCAGCGCACAGACTTTGACGAAGGCCATCAGACGGATGCCTTCAGCTCGGCCTCGATCTTGTGGAGCAGACGGGCTTCGACGTCCGGCAGACCGATCTGCTGGACCAGCTCGGCGAAGAAGCCGCGCACGACGAGCCGGCGGGCATCCTCGGCCGGGATGCCGCGGGACATCAGGTAGAAGAGCTGCTCGTCGTCGAAGCGGCCGGTGGCCGAGGCGTGACCGGCGCCGACGATCTCGCCGGTCTCGATCTCCAGGTTCGGCACGGAGTCGACCCGCGCACCATCCGTGAGAACCAGGTTGCGGTTCATCTCGTACGTGTCGGTGCCCTCGGCCTTGGCCTGGATGAGGACGTCACCGATCCACACCGCGTGCGCGTCCTGGCCCTGCAGCGCGCCCTTGTAGACGGCGTTGGACTTGCAGTGCGGAGTGTTGTGGTCGACGAAGAGGCGGTGCTCCTGGTGCTGTCCCTTGTCGGTGAAGTACAGACCGAAGAGCTCCGCCTCGCCACCGGTGCCCGCGTAGGCGACCCGCGGGTGGAGGCGGACCAGGTCGCCGCCGAAGGTGACGACGATCGACTTGAAGGTGGCGTCCCTGCCGATCAGCGCGTTGTGCTGGGCGGCGTGGACGGCGGTGTCGTCCCAGTCCTGGACGGAGACGACGGTCAGCTTCGCACCGTCACCGAGGACGTAGTCGACGTTGCCCGCGACGACCGCGTCACCGGTGTGGTCGAGGACGACCACGGCCTCGGCGAAGGCTCCCAGCTCGATGACCTGGTGGGCGTAGGCCACGCCGCCCTCGCCGTGCACGGCGATCCGGATCGGCTCGGTGAGCACGGCCTCCTTGGCGACCGTGATGACCGAGGCCTTCTCGAAGGACGAGTACGCCTGGGCGGCGACGCGGTCCACCGGGATGCCCGCCGTGCCGAGCCGCGCGTCGTCGCGGCCGACGGTCTCGACGGTGACGCCCTCGGGGACGTCGAACTCGACCTTGACGGCGCCACCGGTCGCGACGGCCGTGCCGTCGTGCAGTCCGCGCAGCCGCTCCAGCGGCGTGAACCGCCACTCCTCCTCGCGGCCGTGCGGGACCGGGAAGTCCGCGACGTCGAAGGACGGGGGCGCGCTCATGCGCGTGGCGACGGTCGACTCGGCGGCCACCGCGATGGACCCGGTGGTGGTGGACCCCGCCGGAATGTTCTGAGCCTCAGCCATGGCTGTCGTAGTGCTCGCTTTCTCTGTCAAAAGTCGGGGGATTCGGCCGTCAGGCCGCGCTAGGCCGTGTTAGCCGACCGAGCCCTCCATCTGCAGCTCGATCAGCCGGTTGAGCTCAAGCGCGTACTCCATGGGCAGCTCGCGCGCGATCGGCTCGACGAAGCCGCGCACGATCATGGCCATGGCCTCGAACTCGGTCAGACCGCGGCTCATCAGGTAGAAGAGCTGGTCCTCGGAGACCTTGGAGACGGTGGCCTCGTGACCCATGGACACATCGTCCTCGCGGACGTCCACGTACGGGTAGGTGTCGGAGCGGGAGATCGTGTCGACCAGGAGCGCGTCGCACAGCACGTTGGACTTGGAGCCCGCGGCACCCTCGCCGATCTCGACCAGACCGCGGTACGAGGTACGGCCGCCGCCTCGCGCCACCGACTTGGAGACGATGTTGGAGGAGGTGTTCGGCGCCATGTGGACCATCTTGGATCCGGCGTCCTGGTGCTGGCCCTCGCCCGCGAAGGCGATGGAGAGCGTCTCGCCCTTGGCGTGCTCGCCCATCAGGTAGACAGCCGGGTACTTCATGGTGACCTTGGAGCCGATGTTGCCGTCGACCCACTCCATGGTCGCGCCCTCGTACGCCACGGCGCGCTTGGTGACCAGGTTGTAGACGTTGTTCGACCAGTTCTGGATCGTCGTGTAGCGGCAGCGGCCGCCCTTCTTCACGATGATCTCGACGACCGCGGAGTGCAGCGAGTCGGAGGAGTAGATCGGCGCGGTGCAGCCCTCGACGTAGTGGACGTAGGCGTCCTCGTCGACGACGATCAGCGTCCGCTCGAACTGGCCCATGTTCTCCGTGTTGATACGGAAGTAGGCCTGCAGCGGGATGTCGACGTGGACACCCTTCGGCACGTAGATGAACGAGCCACCGGACCACACGGCCGAGTTCAGCGAGGCGAACTTGTTGTCGCCGACCGGGATGACGGTGCCGAAGTACTCCTTGAAGAGCTCCGGGTGCTCCTTCAGCGCGGTGTCCGTGTCGAGGAAGATGACGCCCTGCTCCTCCAGGTCCTCACGGATCTGGTGGTAGACGACCTCGGACTCGTACTGCGCGGCGACACCGGCGACCAGGCGCTGCTTCTCCGCCTCCGGGATGCCGAGCTTGTCGTACGTGTTCTTGATGTCCTCGGGCAGGTCCTCCCAGGACTCCGCCTGCTTCTCGGTGGACCGCACGAAGTACTTGATGTTGTCGAAGTCGATGCCCGACAGATCCGAGCCCCAGTTGGGCAGGGGCTTCTTGTCGAACAGCCGCAGGCCCTTGAGGCGGAGCTTCAGCATCCACTCGGGCTCGTTCTTCTTCGCCGAGATGTCACGTACGACGGCCTCGGAGAGGCCGCGCTTGGCCGCCGCGCCGGCCGCGTCGGAGTCGGCCCAGCCGAATTCGTACGTACCCAGACCCTCGAGCTCAGGGTGGGCAATCTCCGTGGGGAGCGTCATGCGGGGTTCCTCCCGGCCGTGCTTGCAGATGCTGATGTGGTGGTCTGTGCGGTTGGGGGTCCGCCGCGCGGTACGAACGTCGTGCACACCCCGTCGCCGTGGGCGATGGTGGCCAGACGCTGCACATGGGTCCCGAGCAGGCTGGAGAAGATCTCCGTCTCCGCCTCGCACAGCTGCGGGAACTGCTCGGCGACATGAGCGACCGGGCAGTGGTGCTGGCACAGCTGCTCGCCCCGCTGGGGGCCCGGCGCGCTGCGCGCCGTAGCAGCGTACCCGTCGGCGGACAAGGCCTTGGCCAGCGCCTCGGTGCGCGCCTCGGGGTCCACGGCCTCGATCGCCGCGCGGTAGACCTCCGACTGGGCGGCGGTCCTGGCACGAGCGAAGGCGGCGACCGCTTCGTCGCCCGCGGTCTCGGCGATCCAGCGAAGAGCGTCGGCGGCAAGCTTGTCGTAGGACTGGTCGAAGGCGTCCCGGCCACAGTCGGTCAGGGCGAACACCTTGGCCGGACGACCGCGGGTCCGCGCCCCGTACACCCGCTGTTCGCGGGCCTCGACGACATTGTCGGAGACGAGGGCGTCGAGATGGCGGCGGACAGCGGCCTGGGTCAGCCCGAGGCGCTTCGCCAGGTCGGCGACGGTGGACGGGCCGTGGTCCAGGATGGAGCGCGCGACCCGGTTGCGCGTCGAGCGCTCGCCGGTCGCGAGTTCCTCCTGCGGAGCCTCGCCCTGGTATTTCACAACGCCATTGTTGCGTAATTCCTCCGGCCCTGACAACCACGGTCCGAAACGATCAACGGTGGAGTTCGTCACTAAGGGTTACCTAATCCGGCCCCCCGGGACTCGACGCCCAGGCCCCTGCCTAGACTTACCCGCCATGAAGAACGAGCCGGTCGTGCAGATCCGTGGCCTGGTGAAGCGGTACGGCACCAAGACCGCGGTAAACGGCCTCGACCTGGACGTACGCACCGGTGCGGTCACCGCTGTCCTCGGCCCGAACGGCGCCGGCAAGACCACCACGATCGAGACCTGCGAGGGCTACCGCCGCCCCGACGCCGGGACCGTACGCGTCCTCGGCCTCGACCCGATCGCCGACGCCGCGGAGCTCCGCCCCCGGATCGGCGTGATGCTGCAGTCGGGTGGCGTCTACTCCGGAGCGCGCGCCGACGAGATGCTCCGACACATGGCGAAACTGCACACCCATCCGCTCGACGTCGATGCGCTGATCGAGCGTCTCGGCCTCGGCAGCTGCGGCCGTACGACGTACCGCCGGCTCTCCGGCGGCCAGCAGCAGCGCCTGGCCCTGGCGATGGCCGTGGTCGGCCGCCCCGAGCTGGTGTTCCTGGACGAGCCGACCGCGGGTCTCGACCCGCAGGCCCGCCGCTCCACCTGGGATCTCGTACGGGAGCTGCGCGCCGACGGCGTGTCGGTCGTCCTCACCACCCACTTCATGGACGAGGCCGAGGCGCTCGCCGACGATGTCGCCATCATCGACGCGGGCCGGGTCATCGCCCAGGGCAGCCCGGAGCTGCTGTGCCGCGGCGGCGCCGAGAACACCCTGCGCTTCACCGGCCGCCCCGGTCTCGACCTCGGCTCGCTGCTGAAGGCGCTGCCCGACGGCACGCAGGCGGCCGAGCCCACCGCCGGCACGTACCGCATCACCGGCGAGGTCGACCCACAGCTGCTGGCCACCGTCACCTCCTGGTGCGCGCAGCACGGCGTGATGCCCGACGGCATCTCCGTCGAGCGTCACACCCTGGAGGACGTCTTCCTGGAACTGACCGGCAAGGAGCTGCGCGCATGAGCGCCGGTACGTACGCCCCGCGGCCCGGTGCCGCCCCGCTGCCCCGCATGATCGGTGCGCAGACCGCGCTGGAGACGCGGATGCTGCTGCGCAACGGCGAGCAGCTGCTCCTGACGGTGATCATTCCGACGCTGCTGCTGGTGCTGTTCAGCGCCGTCGACATCGTGGACACCGGCGCGGGCAGGTCCGTCGACTTCCTGGCGCCGGGCATTCTCGCGCTCGCCGTGATGTCCACCGCCTTCACCGGCCAGGCCATCGCGACCGGCTTCGAGCGGCGGTACGGCGTGCTCAAGCGCCTCGGTGCCTCACCGCTGCCCCGCTGGGGGCTGATGACCGCGAAGACCCTCGCGGTACTGGTCACCGAGGTGCTGCAGGTCGTACTGCTGACGGTGATCGCGTTCGCACTGGGCTGGTCGCCGCACGGCAACCCGCTCGCCGTCCTGCTGCTGCTCGTGCTCGGCACCGCCGCGTTCTCCGGGCTCGGCCTGCTGATGTCCGGGACGCTGAAGGCGGAGGCGACGCTCGCCGCCGCCAACCTGGTCTTCCTGCTGCTTCTGGTCGGCGGCGGGGTCATCGTGCCGTTGGACAAGTTCCCGGACGCGGCGCAGTCCGTGCTGGGTCTGCTGCCGATCGCGGCCCTGTCCGACGGGCTGCGGGACGTGCTCCAGCACGGTGCCTCGATGCCGTGGGGCGATCTCGGGATCCTCGCGGTCTGGGCGGTGCTCGGGCTGGGCGCGGCGGCGAAGTTCTTCCGCTGGGAATGACCGGCGGCACAGGCTTGCGGCGGGACGGTTCGGGGTAACTCGTCCCCCCTCGTGAAAGCTTGCACAAGCTGCCGCTTACGATGGTGCGGTGCCCAAGCTGACCCGAGCCGAAGTCGCTCAAGCCGCGCGGAACCCGCTTCCCTTCATCGCCGAACGCTGGACTCCGTCCCCCCGGACGGTCCGTCGTGCGGCGATGTCGGCCGTCGTGATGGCCGTGATCATCGTGGTCACCGGCGGTGCGGTTCGGCTGACCGGCTCCGGTCTCGGCTGCCCGACCTGGCCCAAGTGCACCGAAGAGTCCCTGACGGCGACGAGCGCGATGGGCTTCCACGGCGCCATCGAGTTCGGCAACCGGATGCTCACGTACGTGCTGTGCGCGGCGGTCGGCTGGGCGATCATCGCGGCCCGCTCCGCGAAGCCGTGGCGGCGCAGCCTCACCCGGCTCGGCTGGGCGCAGTTCTGGGTGGTCATGGGCAACGCCGTGCTCGGCGGCATCGTCGTCCTGGTCGGCCTCAACCCGTACACCGTCGCGGCGCACTTCCTGCTCTCCACCGCGCTGCTCACGGTCGCCGTCGTGACCTGGCAGCGGGTTCGGGAGGGCGACGCGGAGCCGCGTCCGCTGGTCGGCAAGGCGGTCTCGCAGCTGACCTGGCTGCTGGCGGCCGCGGCCGGCCTGCTGATCGCCGTCGGCACGGTCGTGACGGGTGCCGGACGGCATGCGGGCGACTCCAGCGACGTCCACCGCATCCCGCTCGACTGGAAGATGATCGCGCAGCTCCACGCCGACCTGGCCTGGGTCGTGGTGGCACTGACGGTCGCGCTCTGGTTCGTACTGAAGGCCGTCGACGCGCCGGTCGGTCCGCTGCACCGCACCCGTGATCTCTTCCTGGTGGTGATGTCGCAGGGTGTGATCGGGTACGTGCAGTACTTCACAGACACCCCGGAGATCCTGGTCGGGCTGCACATGCTCGGTTCGTGCCTGGTGTGGATCGCCGTCGTGCGGGTGGTGCTCTCGCTGCGCGAGCGCCCGGTGGCGACCGCCCCGGTGCCCAGCCCCGCCGCGGAGACCCCGGAGCCCGCAGCCGCCGGCTGAGAGCCTGTCGGGTGGCCTCTGATCGGACGGTCTCGGCACGCGCGCCGGTACGGGCGCCGGTACGGGCGAGGGCGGCGCCCACGTCGGCGTACACATGGCGCCCGCGTCGGCGTACACATGCGGATGGACGCTCGCCAGCTGTGTGGCGTGCCGGTGGTACGGATAACTGTGCAGCAGTACGAGATCGCTGCCGAGCCGGGCCGTCGCGGCGGCGAATCCGGCCATCCGCCGGGGGTCGGTGGAGCGCAGCTGCAGTTGCAGCGGCCGCCCGCAGGCGATCGCGGTCCACAGCAGATGCCGCAGCAGCACCGGGTCGTCGGGGGCCGCACACGGTGTACGAGGGCCGCCCGCGCCGGTGCGCGCCGCTCGGCGTCCCGCCTCCCGCCCGGCCACCGTCCGGCAGCGCCGCGCACCTCGCCCGGTCCTGGCGGTCCCGGATCGGATTCCAGGCCATGGCGTGCGGCGGCGACGGAAGTGAAGGCGACGGCGGAGGCGGAGGCGGCCGCGGTGTGCACGGCCGCTGCGAGGTTGGTGAGGAAGCTCCCGGCGGTGTCGACGAGACAGAGACGCCAGTGGTGCGCAGCAGCCGCCGACCGGTCTCCGCGACGCCCGGTTCCCGGCGGCGGGCCGGATAGCCGGCCGGTGGGCAGTGGGGGTCGAGACCCAGCAGCGGAGGACACCAGCGGCGCACGGCGAAGCCGGTCCAGGTGTCGAAGAAGGTGGCGCCGGGCGCGGGCCGCCCCGCCACCGTGGCCAGCTGTGCCTCGAAGGTGCCGAGGCCCAGTTCGGTGCGGAGCACCCCCGTGGCAGTGCTGGTCGACCAGGTCCGCCACGAGCAGTGTGCCGGACATCCGGAGCCTCCTGGGACGACATGGGTGTATCCGTCCCAACGGGTGAACCCGGTGTCAGGTGTCGCTCCTGCGCCCGCGGGATGCGTCCGGGATGCGCCCGGAGACGTCCCGGGCGGCTCAGCCTCTGTTGGAAGGGCCGCCGACCTGGATCCCAGCCATCCGCGTCCACTCGTACGGGCCGGTGCGGACCTTGGCGGCGAACTCGCCGTCGAAGGACTCGTGCATCGTGATCCCGGCCTTCGCGGTGGCACTCTCGGCGACCGCGTACGAGGGTGCGACCAGGTCGCCCCAGCCACCGTCCTCGCCGACCAGCACGATGCGGGTGCCCATCTGTCCGATGTAGGCGAGCTGTCCCTCGGCGCCGCCGTGCGCCTTGGCGAAGGCGCCGATCTGCTTGGCGAGCCTGGCTGCCCTGCGCTCCGCGCGGGCGGCCTGCCTGCTGTCGTCAACCTGCTGGGTTTCTGCCGTGTCTGCCATGCAACGGATGCTACCGATGAGTAGATCAACTGGCGACGGGCGGGGTACGTGGCATGGGCCACGTACCCCGCCCGTCGGCAGGAGCGAAACGGTGTCAGCGCAGGAACGGGTCGACCGCGACGGCGACGAACAGCAGCGACACATAGGTGATGGACCAGTGGAACAGTCGCATTTCCTTGAGCTTGGCGCCGGACACCCCGGCCTTCGCCCGGTTCTGCAGGCCGTGCGCCTCCCAGAGCCAGAACCCGCCGGTCAGCAGCGCCACGGCCGTGTAGAACCAGCCGGTGTAGCCGAGCGGGGTCAGCAGCAGCGACACCGCCACCATCACCCAGCTGTAGACGACGATCTGGCGGGCCACCACGCGGTTGGACGCGATGACCGGGAGCATCGGTACGCCGACACGGGCGTAGTCGTCCTTGACCTTCATCGACAGCGGCCAGTAGTGCGGCGGCGTCCAGAAGAAGATGACGGCGAAGAGGATGACCGCGGCCCAGGACATCGAGTCGGTCACGGCGGACCAGCCGATGAGGACCGGCATGCAGCCCGCGATGCCGCCCCAGACGATGTTCTGCGAGGTACGCCGCTTCAGCAGCATCGTGTAGACGACGACATAGAAGAGCAGCGCGCCGAGCGACAGCGCCGCCGACAGCCAGTTGACCAGCAGCCCGAACCAGACCGTCGAGATCACCGCGAGGGCGATACCGAAGGCGAGGCACTCGCGCGGGCTCACCATGCCGGTGACCAGCGGACGCTGCGACGTACGGTCCATCAACGCGTCGATGTCACGGTCGATGTACATGTTGAGCGCGTTGGCGCCACCCGCGGAGAGATATCCGCCGATGGTGGTAGTGAGTACGAGCCACAGGTCGGGCACACCCTGAGCGGCCAGGAACATCACCGGAACAGTGGTGATCAGCAACAGCTCGATGATCCGCGGCTTGGTCAGTGCCACGAATGCCTTGATACGGGCCCCGAACGGGCGATGGCCCCCTGGGCTCGGAGTCAAGGCGACCCCTGCGGGTCGGGACTCGACGGCCGTCACGCACACCCCTGACAGAGAAATCCCAGCAAGCTCCGGACATGAAGGCCCAGTAAAGACTTGCGCGAACCAGACCACTGTAGACGTTGGGGACAGGCCGTTCTTCGCGGGGGTGGCGTCGTGTTGGAGTGGCGCCGAAGCACCCTGTCCGAACAGCGCATAAGTAAGGAGTGGTGCTCATCGGAGTAGCTCGGAAGTGAGCCGCTGCGCTCATACGGGAGGCGAACTCCGCGGGTCGCCTGCACCCTGGAAAGCACCCGGAAAATGCGTGTTGCGTCGGGGGTAGGCTCGACAACGCCCGGTGCGGTCACCAGCCACCGGTTTACAACAGTGGAGAGGAGCCCTGACTCAGGGTGAGCACCAAGCCGACCACCACAGACCTCCAGTGGACCGAATTGGACCAGCGGGCCGTGGACACTGTCCGCGTCCTTGCCGCTGACGCCGTACAGAAGGTCGGAAACGGCCACCCGGGTACGGCGATGAGCCTCGCTCCCGCCGCGTACACGCTCTTCCAGAAGGTGATGCGGCACGACCCCGCCGACGCGGACTGGACCGGTCGCGACCGGTTCGTGCTCTCGGCGGGTCACACGAGCCTGACCCTGTACATCCAGCTCTACCTGGCCGGGTACGGCCTGGAGCTCGATGACCTCAAGGCGTTCCGCACCTGGGGCTCGAAGACCCCGGGTCACCCGGAGTACGGCCACACCACCGGTGTCGAGACGACGACGGGCCCGCTGGGCCAGGGTGTCGCCAACGCCGTGGGCATGGCCATGGCCGCCCGCTACGAGCGCGGCCTGTTCGACCCGGAGGCGGCCCCCGGCACCTCCCCGTTCGACCACATGGTCTGGGTCATCGCCGGTGACGGCTGCCTCCAGGAGGGCATCTCCGCGGAGGCCTCCTCGCTGGCCGGGCACCAGAAGCTCGGCAACCTGGTCCTGCTGTGGGACGACAACCACATCTCCATCGAGGGCGACACGGAGACCGCGGTCTCCGAGGACACCCTGAAGCGGTACGAGGCGTACGGCTGGCACGTCCAGCGTGTCGAGCAGCTGCCGAACGGCGACCTGGACCCCGCGGGTCTGTACAAGGCACTGCGGGCGGCCAAGGCCGAGACCGAGCGCCCCTCGTTCATCGCGGCCCGCTCGATCATCGCCTGGCCGGCCCCGCACGCCCAGAACACCGAGGCCTCGCACGGCTCGGCGCTCGGTGACGACGAGGTCGCGGCGACCAAGAAGGTCCTGGGCTTCGACCCGGAGAAGACCTTCGAGGTCTCGGACGAGGTCATCGCGCACACCCGCGAGGCGCTGGACCGCGGCCGCGAGGCCAAGGGCGAGTGGGAGAAGGCGTTCGCCGCGTGGCGCACCGCCAACCCGGAGCGCGCCGCCGAGTTCGACCGGATCTCCGCGGGCGAGCTGCCCGAGGGCTGGGAGGACAACCTTCCGGTCTTCGAGCCGGGCAAGGGCGTCGCCACCCGCGCCGCCTCCGGCAAGGTGCTCCAGGCGCTCGGCGAGATCGTCCCCGAGCTGTGGGGCGGCTCCGCCGACCTCGCGGGCTCGAACAACACCACGATCGACAAGACGTCGTCGTTCCTCCCGGCGGGCAACCCGCTGCCGGGCGCGGACCCGTACGGCCGCACGATCCACTTCGGTATCCGCGAGCACGCCATGGCCGCGGCCATGAACGGCATCGCACTGCACGGCAACACCCGCATCTACGGCGGCACCTTCCTGGTGTTCTCCGACTACATGCGCAACGCCGTGCGACTGTCCGCGCTGATGCACCTGCCGGTGACGTACGTGTGGACGCACGACTCGATCGGTCTCGGCGAGGACGGCCCGACCCACCAGCCGGTGGAGCACCTGGCCTCGCTGCGCGCCATCCCGGGCCTGAACATCGTCCGCCCGGCCGATGCCAACGAGACCTCCATCGCCTGGCGCGAGATCCTGCGCCGCCACACCAAGGTGTTCGGCAAGGGCGCCCCGCACGGCCTGGCGCTGACCCGTCAGGGCGTGCCGACGTACGAGGTCAACGAGGACGCGGCCAAGGGCGGTTACGTGCTGTTCGAGGCCGAAGGGCCCGACGGGCAGAACACGGCGCCGCAGGTCCTCCTGATCGGCACGGGTTCCGAGGTCCACCTCGCCGTCGAGGCGCGCGAGGAGCTGCAGGCGGCCGGCGTCCCGACCCGGGTGGTCTCGATGCCGTCGGTCGAGTGGTTCGAGGAGCAGGACCAGGCGTACAAGGACGGCGTGCTGCCGCCGTCCGTGAAGGCCCGTGTCGCCGTCGAGGCGGGCATCGGCCTGACCTGGCACCGGTACGTCGGAGACGCCGGCCGGATCGTCTCGCTGGAGCACTTCGGTGCCTCGGCCGACGCCAAGGTCCTCTTCCGCGAGTTCGGTTTCACCGGTGAGCACGTTGCCGCCGCAGCGCGGGAATCTCTCGCCGCCTCCGCGCGCTGACGCCGTTATACGACCAGTAGGAGATGCAATTCTCATGACAGACGCACTCAAGCGCCTTTCCGACGAAGGCGTGGCGATCTGGCTCGATGACCTGTCGCGCAAGCGGATCACGTCCGGCAACCTCGCCGAGCTGATCGACCAGCAGCACGTCGTGGGCGTCACCACCAACCCGTCCATCTTCCAGAAGGCGATCTCGCACGGAGACGGTTACGAGCAGCAGCTCACCGACCTGGCGACCCGCAAGGTCACGGTCGACGAGGCCATCCGCATGATCACGACGGCGGACGTCCGCGACGCCGCCGACATCCTGCGCCCGGTCTTCGACGCCACGGACGGCCGGGACGGCCGGGTCTCCATCGAGGTCGACCCGCGTCTGGCCCACCGCACGCACGCCACGATCGCCGAGGCCAAGCAACTGGCCTGGCTGGTCGACCGGCCGAACACGCTCATCAAGATCCCGGCGACGAAGGCCGGTCTGCCGGCGATCACCGAGGTCATCGGCAAGGGCATCAGCGTCAATGTCACGCTGATCTTCTCGCTGGAGCGCTACCGCGAGGTCATGGACGCCTACCTGGCGGGCCTGGAGAAGGCAAAGGCCGCGGGCCTGGACCTCTCCAGGATCCACTCGGTGGCTTCGTTCTTCGTGTCCCGTGTGGACTCGGAGATCGACAAGCGACTCGACGCGATCGGCACCGACGAGGCCAAGGCGCTGAAGGGCAAGGCGGCGCTCGCCAACGCCCGGCTGGCGTACGAGGCGTACGAGGCGGTCTTCTCCTCCGACCGCTGGGCGGCTCTGGACAAGGCGCAGGCCAACAAGCAGCGTCCGCTGTGGGCCTCCACCGGTGTCAAGGACCCCGCGTACAAGGACACGCTGTACGTCGTCGACCTGGTGGCCCCCGGCACGGTGAACACCATGCCCGAGGCGACCCTGGAGGCCACGGCCGACCACGGGCAGGTCACCGGCAACACCATCGCCGGCACCTACGAGCAGGCGAAGGCCGAGCTCGACGCCGTCGCGAAGCTCGGGATCTCCTACGACGACGTCGTGCAGCTCCTCGAGGACGAGGGCGTCGAGAAGTTCGAGGCGTCCTGGATCGACCTGCTCAACTCCACCGAGGCGGAACTCAAGCGCCTCGCCCCTTCGGAGGGCTGACTACTTTGTCTGGTGTTCCCGGAGCCAATCCGCTCCGTGACGCCCAGGACCGCCGGCTCCCGCGTATCGCGGGGCCGTCGGGCCTGGTCATCTTCGGCGTCACGGGCGATTTGTCCCGTAAAAAGCTGATGCCCGCTGTCTACGACCTGGCCAACCGCGGCTTGCTGCCACCGGGCTTCTCGCTCATCGGCTTCGCGCGCCGCGAGTGGCAGGACGAGGACTTCGCCCAAGAGGTCCACGACGCCGTCAAGCAGCACGCCCGTACGCCGTTCCGTGAGGAGGTCTGGCACCAACTCATCCAGGGGATGCGGTTCGTCCAGGGCACCTTCGACGACGACGAGGCCTTCGAAACCCTGAAGGCCACCATCCAGGAGCTCGACAAGGAACAGGGAACGGGCGGCAACTTCGCCTTCTACCTGTCCGTGCCGCCGAAGTTCTTCCCGAAGGTCGTCCAGCAGCTGAAGAAGCACGGGCTGGCGGACCAGAAGGAAGGTTCCTGGCGGCGCGCCGTCATCGAGAAGCCGTTCGGTCACGACCTCACCAGTGCGCAGGAGCTCAACCAGCTCGTGCACGACGTGTTCCCGCCCAACGAGGTCTTCCGGATCGACCACTACCTGGGCAAGGAGACGGTCCAGAACATCCTGGCGCTGCGGTTCGCCAACACGATGTTCGAGCCGATCTGGAACCGGAGCTACGTCGACCATGTCCAGATCACGATGGCCGAGGACATCGGCATCGGCGGCCGGGCCGGTTACTACGACGGCATCGGCGCTGCCCGTGACGTCATCCAGAACCACCTGCTGCAGCTGCTGGCGCTGACCGCGATGGAGGAGCCCGGCTCCTTCCACCCGAAGGCCCTGGTCGCCGAGAAGCTCAAGGTGCTCACGGCGGTCGAACTCCCGGACGACCTGGGCAAGCACACCGTGCGCGGCCAGTACGCCCACGCCTGGCAGGGCGGCGAAGAGGTCCTCGGCTATCTGGAGGAGGACGGCATCGACCCCAAGTCGAAGACCGACACCTTCGCCGCGATCAAGCTGACGATCAACAACCGCCGCTGGGCGGGCGTGCCGTTCTACCTCCGTACCGGAAAGCGGCTCGGCCGCCGGGTCACGGAGATCGCGGTCGTCTTCAAGCGCGCCCCGTACCTGCCGTTCGAGTCGGGGGCCACGGAGGAACTGGGCGGCAACGCGCTGGTCATCCGGGTCCAGCCGGACGAGGGCGTGACCGTGCGGTTCGGCTCCAAGGTGCCCGGCACCTCCATGGAGGTCCGGGACGTCACGATGGACTTCGCCTACGGCGAGTCCTTCACCGAGTCCAGCCCGGAGGCGTACGAGCGGCTCATCCTCGATGTGCTGCTGGGCGACGCCAACCTCTTCCCCCGCCACCAGGAGGTCGAGCTCTCCTGGAACATCCTCGACCCGATCGAGCAGTACTGGGACAAGCACGGCAAGCCCGCGCAGTACCCGGCAGGCACCTGGGGACCGGCCGAGGCGGACGAGATGCTCGCACGAGACGGACGGAGCTGGCGTCGGCCATGAAGATCGATCTCACGGAAACCACTTCCAGCAAGATCAACCAGGCGCTGGTGTCGGCTCGGCGTGCCGTCGGTACGCCGGCCATCGGCATGGTGCTGACCCTGGTCATCGTCACCGACGAGGAGAACGCGTACGACGCCCTCAAGGCGGCGAGCGACTCCTCCCGCGAGCACCCCTCGCGGATCATCGCGGTGATCAAGCGGGTCAGCCGCTCGCCGCGCAGCCGGCGCGACGCACGGCTCGACGCCGAGGTACGGGTCGGTTCCGACTCGGGCTCCGGCGAGACCATCGTCCTGCGCCTCCACGGTGAACTGGCCAACCACGCCCAGTCGGTGGTCCTGCCGCTGCTGCTGCCGGACGCCCCGGTCGTGCTGTGGTGGCCCGAGGACGCGCCGTCCGACCCGGCGAAGGACCCGCTGGGCGCGCTCGCCCAGCGCCGGATCACGGACGCCTACTCGGCGGAGGCGCCGAGCGCCGAACTCGCGGTGCGCGCCCGGTCGTACACCCCGGGCGACACGGATCTGTCCTGGACGCGCATCACCCCGTGGCGCTCGATGCTGGCGGCCGCGCTCGACCAGAAGCCCGCCGAGGTGCTGTCGGCGACGGTCGAGGGCGAGTCGGAGAACCCGAGCTGCGAGCTGCTCGCCATGTGGCTCGCGGACCGGCTCGACGTGCCGGTGCAGCGCACGCTGTCCGGCGGTCCCGGCCTGACGGCCGTACGGATGGAGACCAAGGACGGGGCCATCGTCCTGGACCGCCCGGACGGTTCGCTGGCCACGCTCTCCATGGAGGGACAACCGGACCGTGCGGTGGCGCTCAAGCGGCGGGAGACCGCCGAGCTGCTCGCCGAGGAACTGCGCCGTCTGGACCCGGACAACACCTACGAGGCCACGGTGAAGTTCGGCGTGGAGAACCTGGCCGGCGCGGCGGAGCCCAAGCCCGCCGAACCGAAGGCGGCCGAGCCCGCCGCCGCCCCGACCGCCGCGAAGAAGACCGCGGCGAAGAAGGCGGCAACGAAGTGAGTACCCCTCAACTTGTCGTGCACCGCGACAAGGAGCTGATGGCGCAGGCCGCCGCGGCCCGGCTGATCACGAAGATCGTGGACGCCCAGGCCGCGCGCGGATCCGCCTCGGTGGTCCTCACCGGTGGGCGCAACGGCAACGGCCTGCTGGCCGCGCTCGCCGCCGCGCCCGCCCGGGACGCGATCGACTGGCCGCGGATCGACCTGTGGTGGGGCGACGAGCGGTTCCTGCCGGACGGCGATCCGGAGCGCAATGTCACGCAGGCCCGTGAGGCCCTGCTGGACTCGGTGCCGCTGGACCCGTCACGGGTCCATGCGATGCCCGCTTCGGACGGTCCCTGCGGCAACGACGCCGATGCCGCCGCGGCCACGTACGCCGCCGAACTGGCCGCCGCGGCCCGTCCGGAGGACCACGGCCCGGTGCCGACGTTCGATGTGCTGATGCTGGGCGTGGGCCCGGACACACATGTCGCGTCGCTCTTCCCGGAGCTGCCCGCGGTCCGGGAGACCGAACGCACCGTCGTCGGTGTGCACGGCGCTCCCAAACCGCCGCCCACCCGCATCTCGCTGACACTGCCCGCGATCCGGGCGGCGCGCGAGGTGTGGCTGCTCGCGGCCGGCAAGGACAAGGCGGAGGCCGCGGCCATAGCGCTGTCGGGCGCCGGGGAGATCCAGGCCCCGGCTGCGGGCGCGTACGGACGCAGCCGCACGCTGTGGCTGCTGGACTCGGCGGCGGCTTCGCAGCTGCCGCGCGCGCTGTATCCACCGGCCTCTTCCTGAGTGGTCGTCGGCGCGGCCGACAACAGGCCCGGTCCGCTCCTCTGGAGCGGACCGGGCCTGTCTGCTGTTCGCCGCCCGACGGGGTGATCCGCCGAGCCGGAACCGCGTGCCACGAGGGACGTCCGTGTGCCGTGCAGCACCGCCGCGCTCGATCCCGGCGGGAGAGCACCGTGGCTCAGGGCGGCGTGAGGTTCTCCGACGAGGGCGCGATCACCAGGGACGACCGGACCCTGGCCGAGGGCGAGCGTCGAGTGCCGGGGCGTCCACGGCCGGAAGGGGCCGCGGGCGCATGACGTCAGCTCCGCCCGACACCGAAGCGGGCTCAGGCGTTCGGCGGCACGCGCTCCAGGAAGGGCTCCAGCAGGCCGGGGACGGCCTCGGAGGCGAAGCCGAGGCCCTCACTCGCACCGGCGTCGTACACCGTGTAGGCGCCCGCTCCGGCCGCCGTCGTGGCGGTCACGCTCAGCAGCCCCGCCCGCCGCTGGAAGTACGACTGCCTGACCGTCCAGCCGATCACACCGGCCCGCTCCAGTGCGGCGGTGGACCGTCGTACGGTGCCGGAGCGGGTCACCAGATAGTCACCGCTGAGGGCGTGTCCCAGGCCGCGGTACGCGTCATGGGCCAGGAACACGCCGCCCGGCAGCCCCACCACGGCGCAGCCCAGGGCAGCCCAGAACAGGCCGGGCGTCAGCAGCACGCCCAGGACAACAAGGATCAGCACGGGCGCCAGGACGGCCCGGACCGCCCGGCGCAGCCGTCTGCCACGGGCCGCGAGGGGGTGCGGGATCAGTGGGGCACCGGTCGGGGCCGTGGTCTCGCGCAGTGCCTCGGCGGCCACGGCGTCGGCGACGCTGCGGGGCGCGGCGGGCAGGAGGGTGTTGTGGTCGCCGTGCTGCTCCTCGTCGTCCTTGGCCAGGCCGGTGGTGATCGCGTCCACCCGGGCGGCACCGAACAGCCGGATGCCGAGCGGCTCGACGACGTCGACGCCGCGCAGCCGACGCTCCTCGATGGTGACGGACCGGGAGGTGAGGAGACCGCGCCGGATCCGCAAGGTGCCGCCGGGTTCACGCTCCAGCCGGTAGCTCCACCACATCTCGACCCAGAGGCCGAGCGCGCCGAAGACCCCGGCGACCGCCACGGTGACGGCGAGGATCACGGTCGACGTGAGCGGCGAGGTGTCCCGGAACCGGTCACCGATCCAGTGGAGCACCTGGCCCTGTTCGCCGAACCAGTCGCTGACCTGCAACACCGCTCCGGCCGCAGCACCGCCGAGGGCGGGGGTGACGAACGAGACCGGTGCGTAGCGGATCCAGCGCGGGTCGAGTGCGACGAGCTCGCCCTCGCGGTGGATACCGGGTGTGCCGGTGGCCGCGCGGGTCAGCAGTTCGTGGCGGAGCCGTTCGCCCTCGCTCCTGCGGACCGGGTCGAGCTCCAGGGTGGCCTCGTTGCCGGTGTGCTCGCCGGTGCCGATCCGGACGGTGACGAGGCCGAGGATCCGCAGCAAGAGGTGGGCGGTGAGGTCGACGCTGCGGATGCGCTCGCGGGCCAGTGAGCGCTTCTTGAGCAGCACCAGCCCGGTGTGGAGCTCGACGCGTTCGGCGCCGATGCGGTAGCGGGTGCGGCGCCAGCGTACGTAGTCGCCGCCCGCACCACAGCCGATCATTACGAGCGCGCCTGTCAGCACCCAGGCGACGGCGGCCGCGAAGCCGAGTCGTCCGGCCAGACCGAGCGTGGTGGGCACGGCGGCTCCGGCTGCCACGCCGGCCGAGACCAGCGCGGTGACAAGGACCGTACGCCGGTCGAGCTGCCGCCAGTCGGCTCCGGCGGCCGCCCCGGGATCCGTACCGTCCCGGTCCGATGTGCCGACCGGTGGGTCGAGCCGCTCGGTGCCCGTGCCGTCCGCGACCTCACTCATGTGGCGTCCCCGGGTGTGTCCTGGGTGATCCGGGTCAGCCGCTCGGCCAGTTCGGCGGCCAGCTCGTGGTCGAGACCCTCGATCTTCAGGGCGCCCTTGGAAGAGGCGGTGGTCACGGTGACCGAGGCCAGCCTGTAGAGCTGCTCGAGCGGGCCGCGCACGGTGTCGACGGTCTGGATCCGTGACATCGGCGCGATCCGCCACTCCTGCCGGATCACGCCGGTCCTGATGTACACCGCCTCGTCGGTGACCTCCCAGCGGTGGGTGCGGTACCACCAGCGGGGGAAGAGGACGGCGCAGGCCGCACCGAGGACCGCGAGGACCGCGGCGGGCAGCAGCAGCCAGAACCGGGCGGGCACGATGAACGCGCCCAGCACGGCCAGGACGGCCACCGGCGCCGCGGTCAGCAGCAGCCACTGGGCCCGCCACCAGCCGACGGCCCTCGGGTCCAGCGTGTTGTTCGGCGGCCGGAGCCGCACCGTCCCCTCCGCCGTGGTCATCGGATCAGCGGCCCCGCCGCGTGCGGTACGCGGCGACGAGGGCGGCGGTCGAGCTGTCCAGCTGCTCGCCCCCTGTGCCCTCGGTCAGCACCGGCTCGATCTTCTTGGCGAGAACCTTGCCGAGCTCGACGCCCCACTGGTCGAAGGAGTCGATGTTCCAGACGGCGCCCTGGACGAAGACCTTGTGCTCGTACAGTGCGATGAGCTGGCCGAGCACGGACGGCGTCAGCCTGTCCGCGAGGATCGTCGTCGTGGGGTGGTTGCCCCGGAACGTCTTGTGCGGCACCAGCTCCTCGGCGACGCCCTCCGCGCGGACCTCGTCCGGCGTCCTGCCGAAGGCCAGCGCCTGGGTCTGGGCGAAGAAGTTGGCCATCAGCAGATCGTGCTGGGCGACGAGCCCGGGCAGCAGGTCGGCGACCGGCTCGGCGAAGCCGATGAAGTCGGCCGGGATGACCTTGGTGCCCTGGTGGATCAACTGGTAGTAGGCGTGCTGCCCGTTGGTACCGGGCGTGCCCCAGACGACCGGCCCGGTCTGCCACTCGACCGGATTGCCGTTCCGGTCAACGGACTTGCCGTTGGACTCCATGTCCAGCTGCTGCAAGTAGGCGGTGAACTTGGACAGATAGTGGCTGTACGGCAGCACGGCATGCGACTGGGCGTCGAAGAACTCTCCGTACCAGACGCCCAGCAGACCGAGCAGAAGAGGGGCGTTGGCCTCCGCCGGGGCGGTGCGGAAGTGTTCGTCGACGAGATGGAAGCCGTCGAGCATTTCGCGGAACCGGTCAGGTCCGACGGCGATCATCAGCGAGAGACCGATGGCCGAGTCGTACGAGTAGCGGCCGCCGACCCAGTCCCAGAACTCGAACATGTTCGCGGTGTCGATACCGAAGTCCGCGACCTTCTCGGCGTTGGTCGAGAGCGCCACGAAGTGCTTGGCGACCGCGTCCTGCTCGGCCCGGAGACCGGTCAGCAGCCAGTTGCGGGCGGAGGTGGCGTTGGTGATCGTCTCGATCGTGGTGAAGGTCTTCGACGCGATGACGAACAGCGTCTCGGCGGGGTCGAGGTCGCGGACGGCCTCGTGCAGGTCGGCGCCGTCGACGTTCGACACGAAGCGGACGGTGAGCGAGCGGTCCGTGAAGGAGCGCAGCACCTCGTACGCCATGGCGGGGCCGAGGTCGGAGCCGCCGATGCCGATGTTGACGATGTTCTTGATCGGCTTGCCGGTGTGGCCGGTCCACTCCCCCGACCTGATCCGGTCGGCGAAGGCCGCCATCTTGTCGAGCACGGCGTGCACGGCGGGCACCACGTTCTCGCCGTCGACCTCGATCACGGCGTCGCGCGGGGCGCGCAGCGCGGTGTGCAGGACGGCGCGGTCCTCGGTGGTATTGATCTTCTCGCCGCGGAACATGGCGTCTCGCAGCTCGGCGACTCCGGTGGCGTCGGCGAGCTCGCGCAGCAGTCGGAGCGTCTCGTCGGTGACCAGGTGCTTGGAGTAGTCGAGATACAGATCGCCGACCCGGAGGGTATATCCGGCCCCGCGCTCCGCATCGTCGGCGAACAGCTGCCGCAGATGCGTCTGCCCGAACTGCTCACGGTGCTTGCCGAGAGCGGTCCACTCGGGCGTCTGATTCAGCTTGGTTCGGCTTTGTGCGTTCATCCCGGATATCAGCCCACTTCTTCTCGTACGTGCACATGCCCCGCTGCCCCTCCAACTTAATTGATCAGAGGGACCGGCGAGGCGACGAAAAGCTGTGACGCCGCCACATGCACTCCGGCCGGGCACCCTTGGGGCGACCGGCCGGTGAAGCAAAAAACTAGATTTCGCCCCGGAGTTTGGCCAGGGCCTCGGCGAGGATGGCCTCGCCGTCCGCATCGCTGCGCCGCTCACGTACGTACGCAAGGTGCGTCTTGTACGGTTCGGTGCGTGGCGGGTCCGGCGGGTTGTCCCGGTCCTGACCGGCCGGGAAGCCACAGCGCGGGCAGTCCCAAGTGTCCGGGGTCTGCGCGTCACTGGCGAAGCTCGGCTGCGTCTCGTGCCCGTTCGAGCACCAGAAGGAGATGCGGAGACGCGGCGCGGACTCGCCCCGCTCGGCCTCCCCCATCGGCCCCGCTCCGACCCGGCTTCCCCGGATCGCGTTGCCACTTGCCACGGTCGTAACTCCCTGCGTGATGGTGCTCGAAGATGCCCCAGTCTACGTAAGGCCCAACGCGCGTCCAGTGAAAGGAGTTACACCCTCACCGGGAATCGCGGACGCCGGGTCAGTTGTCCAGCTTCATCAGCAGACCAAGCACGACAATGCATGCGAACCATCCCAGACCGACCACCACGGTGATCCGGTCGAGGTTTCGCTCGGCGACCGAGGAGCCGCCGACGGACGACTGCATACCGCCACCGAACATGTCGGAGAGGCCGCCGCCCTTTCCCTTGTGCATCAGCACCAGCAGCATCAGCAGCAGGCTGAAGACGATCAGGGCGATCGAGAACCCCATAACCACGGCTGGTCCCTACTTTCCGGAATTCCCTTGGACTGCTCTAACGGACAACGGGGGCCGGGAGGACAGTGACCCCCACGGCCCCCGCAAGGGTACGACGGATCGGCGCTACCGCATACTCACTGGTCGCGGAAGCGGACGATCCTGACGAACTCGTCGGCATCCAGCGCGGCGCCGCCGATCAGGGCGCCGTCGATGTCGGGCTTCGCCATGATCTCCGCGACGTTCCCCGACTTCACGGAGCCGCCGTACTGGATGCGGACCGCGTCGGCCAGCTCCTGGGAGTACAGCTCGGCAAGCCGGCCGCGGATGGCCCCGCAGACCTCCTGGGCGTCGTCGGAGCCGCAGACCTTGCCGGTCCCGATGGCCCAGACCGGCTCGTACGCGATCACGATGGTCTCGGCCTGCTCGGCCGGGATGTCCTTGAGCGCGCCGTCGACCTGCGCGAGGGTGTGCGCGACGTGGCGGCTCTCCTCGCGGACCGACTCCTCCTCGCCGACGCACAGGATCGGGGTCAGGCCGTGCTTGTAGGCGGCCTTCACCTTGGCGTTGACGATCTCGTCGGTCTCGTGGTGGTACTGGCGCCGCTCGGAGTGGCCGATCGCGACATAGGTGCACTTCAGCTTGGCGAGCATGGGGCCGGAGATCTCACCGGTGTACGCGCCGGAGTCGTGAGCCGAGACGTCCTGGGCGCCGTACTTGATCTTCAGTTTGTCGCCGTCGACCAGCGTCTGCACCGAGCGCAGGTCGGTGAAGGGCGGCAGGACGGCGACCTCGACGGCGTCGTAATCCTTGTCGGCCAGGGCGAAGGCGAGCTTCTGGACGTGTGCGATGGCCTCGAGGTGGTTGAGGTTCATCTTCCAGTTGCCCGCCATCAGCGGGGTACGGGTGCTCATGAAAGGTCAGTCCTCCAGTGCGGCGAGGCCGGGAAGCGTCTTGCCCTCGAGGTATTCGAGGCTGGCGCCGCCACCGGTCGAGATGTGTCCGAATGCGTTCTCGTCGAAGCCCAGGATGCGGACGGCCGCGGCGGAGTCGCCACCGCCGACGACGCTGAAGCCCGAGGAGTCGACGAGGGCCTGGGCGACCGCCCGGGTGCCCTCGGCGTAGTCGGGGTGCTCGAAGACGCCCATCGGGCCGTTCCAGAAGACGGTGACGGCGTCGGCGAGCTTCGAGGCGTACAGCTTGTTGGTCTCGGGTCCGTTGTCCAGACCCATCACGCCGGCGGGGATGGCGTGCGCGGGCACGGTGCTGTGCTGGGTCGGTGCCTTGGTCTTGAGGTCCGGGAACTGCTCGGAGACCACGACGTCGACGGGGAGCACGAACTCCACGCCCTTCTCCTCGGCCCGCTTCAGATACTCCAGCACCGCCGGGATCTGGTCCTCCTGCAGGAGCGAGCTGCCGACCTCGTGGCCCTGGGCCTTGAGGAAGGTGTACGCCATGCCGCCGCCGATGAGGATGCGGTCGGCCCGCTCCAGGAGGTGGTCGATGACGCCGAGCTTGTCGGAGACCTTGGAGCCGCCGAGCACGACGGCGTACGGGCGCGCGACGTCCTCGGTGAGCTTCTTCAGGACGCCGACCTCGGTGGCGATCAGGTCGCCGGCGGCGTGCGGCAGCCGGGCCGGGAGATCGAAGACCGAGGCGTGCTTGCGGTGGACGGCTCCGAAGCCGTCGCCCACGTACACATCGGCGAGTTCGGCGAGCCGGTCGGCGAACGCACCGCGCTCGGCGTCGTCCTTCGACGTCTCGCCGGGGTTGAAGCGGAGGTTCTCGATGACGGCGACCTGGCCGTCGGTGAGGGCCGCGACCGTGGTGCGGGCGGACTCGCCGACCGTGTCGGTCGCGAAGGCGACGTCGGCGCCGATCAGCTCGCCGAGCCGGGCGGCGGCGGGGGCCAGGGAGAAGGCCGGGTCCGGGGCACCCTTGGGGCGCCCCAGGTGCGAGGCCACGATGACCTTCGCACCGGCCGCGGCGAGCTTCTCCACGGTCGGCTGGACGGCGCGGATTCGGCCGTCGTCGGTGATGGTCGTGCCGCTCAGCGGCACGTTGAGGTCGGCGCGGACGAATACGCGCTTGCCGGTGACCCCTTCGGCGAGAAGTTCGTCGATCGTCTTCATCTTGCTGGACTCCTTGGAGGGCGAAAGAGCATGCAACGGGGCTCGAACGGCGCTGCGTTGCGCTGTCCGAGCCCCGTGCTCACATCGAGGTGCCTGCCGGTTCGACGGTCAGAGCTGGCTGCCGACGAACACGGTCAGGTCGACGAGACGGTTGGAGTAGCCCCACTCGTTGTCGTACCAGCCGATGACCTTGACCTGCGTGCCCTCCGCCATGGTCAGCAGGGAGTCGAAGGTGCAGGACGCCGGGTCCGAGACGATGTCCGAGGACACGATCGGGTCCTGGGTGTACACGAGCTTGCCCTTGAGCGGGCCTTCCTCGGCGGCCTTCTGGAAGGCCGCGTTGACCTCGTCGCGGGTGACCTCGCGCTCCAGGGTGATGACCAGGTCGGTGACCGAGCCGGTCGGGACCGGGACGCGCATCGCCATGCCGTCGAGCTTGCCCTTGAGCTGAGGGAGCACCAGAGCGGTGGCCTTGGCGGCACCGGTCGTGGTCGGGATGATGTTCTCCGCGGCGGCGCGGGCGCGACGCAGGTCGGAGTGCGGGAAGTCCAGGATGCGCTGGTCGTTCGTGTACGCGTGAACCGTCGTCATGAGGCCCTTGACGATGCCGAAGTTCTCGTCCAGAACCTTGGCCATCGGCGCGACACAGTTGGTGGTGCAGGAGGCGTTGGAGATGACGTGGTGGTTGGCCGCGTCGTACTTGTCCTCGTTGACACCCATCACGATGGTGATGTCCTCGCCCTTGGCCGGAGCCGAGATGAGGACCTTCTTGGCGCCACCCTCGATGTGCTTCTCGGCGTCGGCCTTCTTGGTGAAGATGCCGGTCGACTCGACGACGATGTCGACGCCCAGCTCACCCCAGGGAATGTCGGCCGGGTTGCGCTCGGAGAGCACCTTGATGGTGTGGCCGTCGACGGTGATGCTGTCGGCGGTGTGGCTGACCTCGGCCTTCAGACGACCCAGAATGGTGTCGTACTTCAGAAGGTGGGCCGTGGTCGCAGTGTCACCCAGGTCGTTGACAGCCACGATCTCGATGTCCGCACCCTGCTCCAGCAGCGCGCGGAAGTAGTTACGACCGATGCGGCCAAAGCCGTTGATGCCTACGCGGATCGTCACGAAACCGATCTCCTCGTTAGGTACGCCGGTTTTCGACGCCGGCGAGTTGTATAGGGATGTCCCCGACCGCCTCCGACCCTACCTCTCCAAGGCCCCTTGGGTGACATCGAGCGGGGCCGGAAGCGGCACGGAGGCCCGTACTCCCCGGTCGGAGTACGGGCCTCCGGATACTCGGCCGCACACGCAGTGATGATTACTGAGTGTCAACACCCGTGGGAATGCCACACGTTCCGCTGTCGGCCACCTTCGCCGCCGTTTCCTCTCAGCCCACCAAGCCGTCGGCGAGCTCTTCGCTGAGGGTGGATTCCGTCCCCGGGATACCGAGGTCCTGGGCCCGCTTGTCGGCCATGGCCAGGAGCCGGCGGATCCGGCCGGCGACCGCGTCCTTCGTCAGCGGAGGGTCGGCGAGCGCGCCCAGTTCCTCCAGGGAGGCCTGCTTGTGCTCCATGCGCAGCCGTCCGGCCGCCGCGAGGTGCTCGGGCACCTCCTCGCCCAGGATCTCCAGCGCACGGCCCACCCGGGCGCCCGCGGCGACCGCGGCCCGCGCGGAACGGCGCAGGTTGGCGTCGTCGAAGTTGGCGAGCCGGTTGGCAGTGGCGCGGACCTCGCGCCGCATCCGCCGCTCCTCCCAGGCCAGCACCGCGTCGTGGGCACCCAGTCGGGTCAGCAGCGCACCGATCGCGTCGCCGTCGCGGACGACGACCCGGTCCACTCCGCGCACCTCACGGGCCTTCGCGGCGATGGAGAGCCTGCGGGCCGCGCCGACCAGGGCGAGCGCCGCCTCCGGACCCGGGCAGGTCACCTCCAGCGAGGAGGAACGCCCGGGCTCCGTGAGCGAGCCATGGGCCAGGAAGGCCCCGCGCCAGGCGGCCTCGGCATCGCAGGTGGCCCCCGAGACCACCTGCGGGGGCAGGCCGCGGATCGGGCGGCCGCGGCCGTCCACCAGGCCGGTCTGGCGGGCCAGCTGGTCGCCGCCCGCCACCACCCGTACGACAAAGCGCGAGCCGCGCCGCAGCCCGCCGGGAGCCATCACGATCAGCTCCGAGCTGTGCCCGAAGATCTCCAGGATGTCCCGCTTCAGCCGGCGCGCCGCGTTCGCAGTGTCCAGTTCAGCCTCGATCACAATCCGGCCGCTCACCAGGTGCAGCCCGCCCGCGAACCGAAGAATCGCCGAAACCTCTGCCTTCCTGCAGCAGGTCCGGGTCACGGGAAGCCGAGAGATTTCGTCCTTCACCGCTGGCGTCATCGCCATGGGCCGATCCTTCCATGCATCCGAAAAATACGGTCGTACGCGGCGGCCAACAGCTCCGGATCATGGATCGGAACGCCGTCGGGTGAGGCCACCGGCGCCAGCTCGACCGCGGCACCGAGCCGCTTGGCGGCATCGGCGAGGGACTCGCGATCGGGCACGGCGGCTTCGTCGGCCAGCACCACGTCCAGGGCGAGTTTAGGGGCGTGTCGTCCCAAAACCTCCAAATGACGCTGCGGGGAGAAGCCATCAGTTTCACCGGGTTGCGGTGCGAGGTTGAGCGAGAGGACCTTGCGGGCCTTCGTCACGACGAGCGCGTCGAGCAGTTCCGGTACGAGCAGATGCGGGATCACCGAGGAGAACCACGATCCCGGGCCCAGCACCACCCAGTCCGCGTCCAGGACCGCCTCGACCGCCTCCGGGACGGCCGGCGGGTCGTGCGGGACGAGGTGCACGGACTGCACCTCACCGCGGGTGAGTGCCACCGTCGCCTGGCCGCGCACCGTGTCCACGTCGTCCGGACGGGCCGGGTCGTGGCCCCGTACGAGCGCCTGGAGCTCCAGCGGCACGGCGGACATGGGCAGCACCCGGCCGTGCGCGCCGAGGAGCTTGCCGACCAGGTCCAGGGCCTGCACATGGTCGCCGAGCTGCTCCCACAGGGCGACGATCAGCAGATTGCCGACCGCGTGCTCGTGCAGATCGCCCTTGGACTGGAAGCGGTGCTGGATGACCTGGGCCCAGGTCTGGCCCCAGTCGTCGTCGCCGCAGAGCGCGGCGAGCGCCTTCCGGAGGTCTCCGGGCGGCAGGACGCCGAGCTCCTCGCGGAGCCGGCCGCTGGAGCCGCCGTCGTCGGCGACCGTGACCACGGCGGTGAGGTCGCCGGTGATCCGGCGCAGCGCCGCGAGCGACGCGGACAGGCCCATGCCGCCGCCGAGGGCGACGACCTTGGGATGCTGGGCGCCGCGCTTGCGGGCGGAGAGGGCGGAGGTGGCTCTGCGCAACCGCCGCAGGCGCAGATTACGGCTGGTCACTCGCGCCCCATGTCCCGGTGGACGAGGACGGTCTCGATTCCTTCGGTGGCGAGCCGCGCGGCGAGCTTCTCCGACATCGCGACGGAGCGGTGCTTGCCGCCCGTGCAGCCGACGGCGATCGTCACATAGCGCTTGCCCTCGCGGCGGTAGCCCGCGGCGACGAGCTGCAGCAGCTCGGTGTACTGGTTGAGGAACTCCTTGGCGCCCGGCTGGTCGAAGACGTACGCCGAGACCTCTTCGTTGAGCCCGGTGAACGGGCGCAGCTCCGGGACCCAGTGCGGGTTGGGCAGGAAGCGGCAGTCGACCACCAGGTCGGCGTCGACCGGCAGGCCGTACTTGAAGCCGAACGACATCACCGTGGCGCGCAGCTCCGGCTCCTCGTCGCCGGCGAACTGGGCGTCCATCTTGGCGCGCAGCTCGTGCACGTTGAGGCTGGAGGTGTCGATCACCAGGTCGGCGTCGCCGCGCAGCTCGCGCAGCAGGTCCCGCTCGGCGGCGATACCGTCGACGATGCGGCCGTCGCCCTGGAGGGGGTGCGGGCGGCGGACCGATTCGAAGCGGCGGACCAGTGCGTCGTCGGAGGACTCCAGGAAGACGATCCGCCGGGTGACGTGCTTGGCCTCGAGGTCGGCGAGGGATTCCCGGAGGTTGTCGAAGAAGCGGCGGCCGCGCACGTCGACGACGACGGCGATCCGGGCCACATTGCCCTGCGACCGGGCGCCGAGCTCCACCATGGTGGGGATCAGCGCGGGCGGCAGGTTGTCGACGACGAACCAGCCGAGGTCCTCCAGACACTTGGCGGCGGTGGACCGCCCGGCGCCCGACATACCTGAGATGATCACCAGCTCGGGGATGGCCGCAGTGGCATCGCCCGTCTCGATCGTGGTGCCCGTACTCACGTGTCCTGCTCCGTCTGCTCGGTCTGTGCTGTCGTGCGCGCGCTCTTGCTCGTGCTCGTTCTGTTGATTGTGCTCTTGTTCTTGCTCGTGCTCAGTCATGTTGCGCTGCCCCCGTCGTCCTCTTCAATGATCTCTCCTGTCGCCGTGTTCACGGCGGGCACGGCCGGGGCGGCCGAGGCGAGGGCGACAGCCACTGATTCCGCCGTCCTGCGGCCTATTCCCGGAACCTCGCAGATCTCGTCGATTGTCGCCTGCTTCAGCTTCTTCACGGAGCCGAAATGCTTGATCAACGCCTGCTTCCGGGTCTCGCCGAGTCCGACGACCGCATCGAGGGGGCTGGAGCGGATGCGCTTGGCCCGCTTGGCGCGCTGGTAGGTGATGGCGAAGCGGTGGGCCTCGTCGCGGACGCGTTGCAGGAGGTACAGGCCCTCACTGGAGCGGGGCAGGACCACGGGGTCGTCGTCGTCGGGCAGCCAGACCTCTTCGAGACGCTTGGCGAGGCCGCAGACGGCGATGTCGTCGATCCCCAGTTCGTCGAGGGCCCGCTTGGCCGCGGCGACCTGCGGCTGGCCGCCGTCGACCACCACGAGCTGCGGCGGGTAGGCGAACCGCTTGGGGCGGCCGTCGTCCTCGCGGGGCTCGTTCTCCAAGGGGTCGGCACCGGAGGCTTCCGGGGCCGGGACGGCTCCGGTGGGGGCAGGGGCCTCCTCCCACTCCCCTGTCCGTTCCTTCTCCTGCAGGTACCGCTTGAAGCGGCGGCCGATCACCTCGTGCATCGAGCGGACGTCGTCCTGGCCCTCGAATCCCTTGATCTGGAAACGGCGGTACTCGCTCTTGCGGGCCAGACCGTCCTCGAAGACGACCATGGAGGCGACCACGTCGTCGCCCTGGAGATGGGAGATGTCGAAGCACTCGACGCGCAGCGGAGCCGTATCGAGGCCGAGGGCCTCGGCGATCTCCTCCAGGGCGCGGGAGCGGGTCGTCAGATCGGAGGCGCGCTTGGTCTTGTGCAGCCCCAGGGCCTGCTGCGCGTTGCGCTGGACCGTCACCATCAGGTCCTTCTTGTCGCCGCGCTGCGGGATGCGCAGGCTGACCTGGGAGCCCCGGCGGTCGGCGAGCCACTGGGAGACCGCTTCGGGGTCCTCCGGAAGGGCCGGGACGAGGACCTCCTTGGGAACGGAGTCGCCCGTCTCCTCCCCGTACAGCTGCTGCAGCGCGTGCTCGACGAGGCCCGAGGTGTCGACCGCCTCGACCTTGTCGGTGACCCAGCCGCGCTGGCCGCGCACCCGGCCGCCGCGTACGTGGAAGATCTGCACGGCGGCCTCGAGCTCGTCCTCGGCGAGCGCGATCAGGTCGGCGTCGGTGGCGTCGGCGAGGACGACGGCGCTCTTCTCCATGGCCCGCTTGAGCGCCTCCACGTCGTCGCGGAGCCGGGCCGCCCGCTCGTACTCCATCTCCTCGGCCGCCGCCATCATGTCCTTCTCCAGGCGACGGATGTACGTGCCCGTGCGTCCGGCCATGAAGTCGCAGAAATCGTCCGCCAGTTCGCGGTGTTCCTCGGGGGTGACCCGGCCGACGCAGGGCGCCGAGCACTTGCCGATGTAGCCGAGGAGGCAGGGGCGGCCGGTACGCGCGGCGTTCTTGAAGACCCCGGCGGAGCACGTACGGACGGGAAAGACCCGGAGCATCAGGTCGACGGTCTCGCGGATCGCCCAGGCGTGCCCGTACGGACCGAAGTAGCGCACGCCCTTCTTCTTGGCACCGCGCATGACCTGCACGCGCGGGAACTCCTCGTTGAGCGTGACCGCGAGATACGGATAGCTCTTGTCGTCCCGGTACTTGACGTTGAACCGGGGGTCGTACTCCTTGATCCAGGAGTACTCCAGCTGGAGCGCCTCGACCTCGGTGGCGACGACGGTCCACTCGACGGAGGCGGCCGTGGTGACCATCGTGCGTGTACGGGGGTGGAGATTGGCCAGGTCCTGGAAGTAGTTGGCCAGGCGCTGGCGCAGGCTCTTCGCCTTCCCGACGTAGATCACCCGGCGGTGCTCGTCGCGGAATCTGTAGACCCCCGGGGAGTCGGGGATCTGTCCCGGCTTGGGGCGGTAGCTGGAGGGGTCTGCCATGTCTCCCACCCTACTTGCGGGCAGTGACAGTGCGGTGACGTCCGGGGTGATGCCGCGCTCCGGGGCACGGGTTGAGGGAGTGCGCCCCGGGGCACGGGGGCAGCGGGTGCCCGTGACGGTGGTGGTGCCGGTGGCGGCAACTGTGCGGCGCGTCCTCGCCGCACAGGACCAGCACGGCGAGGACGCCCGTGCCGCCGGGGAGCCAGGTGTTCTGTCCACGGAGGCTGGTGACAGTGATCACGGTCGGGTGATCTTGAACGACTGAGGGTGAACGGCTCAGCGGTCTCGGCTACCGCCAGCCTTTCGCCTCGGCGAATTCTTCCAGCGCGGGAGTCACCTCGATCACGAACGCGCGAGTCGCCTCGCGCAACTCGGTCAGGACGTCGGATCGAGGGCGCCCTCCACTGCCCGCGTCGCGACGATCCCGAGCAAGGACGGCGAGCACCTCGAGCCGGGCATCCAGCTCTTCGCCTCACGAGACGACCGGCGGGCGGGGTCTCCCCAGCCCGCACGATCACCGGCTTCCCGCTCTCACTCGGAAGACCTGGTCATCCTTGATCGAGCCAGGAATGGGGAATTCCTGCATCAGCGGGCTCGGATCCGTGGCGGGAACGAAAACTTCAGCCCAGAAGACAATCCCCGCAACGACGTAATCGTACGGATGGTCTTCGGAGACTCGGAAGAGTGCGCTCTCTCCCCAGCTACGCCCGGCCCTCCGCTCTTCGGCGCGCAAGGCTTCCGGGCCCGCGTCCGACAGGCTGAGGCCTGCGTACCGATCAGCCAGCGAGATTCGGGAGACGTCCTGGAACAAGACGTCGAAGACCCGAGGGGCATCCCCCTCCTCGCCCCCCGACAATCCGCGAAGCAGGATCTTGCTGTGGCCTACCTCAATAGCCCACGGCTTGAACGTGCCCTGCAGAGTCAGCGGGAGATTCCCCTCCACCAATTGGTACGTCACTTGAACTTGGCCCTTGCCCATGTTTCGGTACGTCGACTGAACCGATAGAAGTCCACCCGTCCCATGAGACCGGCTTCATTGACCTGGATCAATTCCCACTGTGTCCACATGCGCTGCTTTTCGGGCGTCTCCAGTGCGATCTTCAGACCCTTCGCGGGCCCCTGACTCGCGCCTGGGAGACCGTCGAGCAGGAAGGAAAGTCGTGCTTCGCCTGCCTTCACCTGGCCAATCGCATTGAGAACATCCTGTTTCCACGTGGCATCCGGCGAACCGAGGAAGTGCTCGGCTTCAATGGACTTGGCGAAGTCCTTCAGACCATTTTCACGCCGGCCAAGGGCGTGATGAGCAACTGAATCATCTCCGCCGCCGCCCTCGCAGTTGTGCACCAGGACCGGCGTGGCCCCCGCCAGCACATAGTACGTGTGCTACGCGAACCCCTCGGCCTGCTTTTCTACAGGTCAAGTGCAGTTTGCTGGTCCGGTGAAGTGCGTGGGTGTCCGTGGTTGTACGGGGTTGTTGCCGTCGCTACTGCCGTCAGACGGTTCAGCCCAGGTACGGCTTCTCGCGCTGTTCCAGGGAGTGCCGGAGCCTGAGCCGTTGGGTGTGGTGCATCGGCAACTGCTCCAACCCTTCCGGCGGCACGAACCTGAGCTCGGTGGACTCGTCGGAGATCTCCAGCCGGCCTCTGGTGATGCGAGCGGTGAAACAGACGTTGAACTGGCGGCGAACCTCGCCGTCGGTGTAGGCGATGATGTGTTTCGGGTCGGTGTAGGTGCCGACCAGGCCGGTGATCTCGACGTCGAGGCCGGTCTCTTCCTTGACCTCGCGGACGGCCGTGCCGGGCAGGGAGTCGGTGAGATCCATGCCACCGCCGGGCAGGGCCCACAGGTCGTTGTCGCGGCGGCGCTGAAGGAGGATGCGCCCGTGGTCGTCGGTGACGACGGCGGTCAGCCTTGTACCGAAGTCGCTGTCGCCCACACGGCGTCGAAGCTCTCGGCGTAGGTGTCGAACATGCCGCCTGTCTCGTGACGGCGACGGTGCCATCCGGGGGCGGCGTAGGCGTTGACGCCCCAGACGTGTGCGTTGACGAGCTGCTGGTCGTCGGCGCGATAGAGGGAGTTGTAGAGCGTGGTGCGGTGGGTGCGGACTTCGATGCCGGGGGTGCCGGCGAGCGACCTGCAGTGCATGAGCGCGAGGCGGCAGCGGGATTCGATGCCGTGGCCGAACCGCTCCTCCTGTCCGCGGGCTTGGACGTTGTCGCTGTCGGCATCCCCGATCGCGATGCGGACGTTGCAGCCTTCGGCGGCGCGTTCGGTGAGGAGTTCGTTCAGCCGCGGGTACGCCTCGTGGAGGAAGACGGCCGCGTAGACGAGGATGTCGATCCGGTCCGGGGCCTGGGCCATCAGGTCTGTGAATGCCGAGACGGGGATGTCGGCCCGCTGCTCGCAGAGCGCCACCAGTTCGGGGCTGATGGCGCGGGCGGAGCGGGCCTGGCGGAGTGCCGGCCAGAGTGCGTACACGTCTTCTCCCAGGGCTTTGGCCGCCTGGAGGGCTGTGGCACGGCGTGGAGTGCGCCCGAGGTTCGCCCGGCACTCGACCGACTTGGGGTCGACCTCGACCTCCTGGGCGAGGGCGGCGTACGTCCAGCCTCCGGCTGCCATGACGGCTCGTAGTCTCTCGTTCGGCACGAGTCTCCCCCTTCGTCTCAGGACGGCACCAGGGACGTTCCACACGGTGCAGGACGTCCCGAAGTGGGGTTTGGCGGAGGTTCCTTCATCCCGGCGACCGACGTGAGGATCGGTGCCGACCCTGCGGCACCGATACGCCCAGGGGCACGGATTCACGCCGCCGAGGAGCGTCAACGTGCCAGTGTGCGCCGCCCCGTGTTGTGTTGTCACCCTGCCACTGGATGCCTGGTCGCGGACCGCCTGTCCGGGGTGGTCGCGATGACGGACCGCGAACCCAATGCGATCCAGCACGACGCTTCGTCGGGCGTGGGTGCCGTGGTGGTCGACCGGCGAAACGGCAAGGTGGGCGTGGTAATGGGGCACGTGGGGCCGTACGTGCAACTTCGTCCGCCACGCGGTGGCCGGGAGTGGGACGTACCGCCCGAGGATGTACGTCCGCCGACCCCGGCCGAGGAATTGAGCGCCAAGGTAGCCGTGGCCAACCGGAGGTGGGGACGGTGACCCCTCGCTCGGTCACGGCGGCTGTAAGTCTTGATCTTGGTCGTCGGGTCACGTAGTCGCTGCCGCGGTGACGTTGTTCCAGTGCCGGTGGCAGGCGATGGCGCGGTGTTCGTGGTGGCGGCGCCAGGCGGACCAGTGCAGGATGTGGTCGAGGTCGCGGCGGGGCATCGGGATGACGGTGGCGCGGAGGACGGCCAGGAGTTCGCGCGGGCTGGCCGGGACGAGGTCGATCCCTGCGGCGTCGGCGGTGTGGGTGCGGGTGACGGTCAGGACCGTGGCGGCCATCAGGCTGATCAGGCTCCAGCGCATCCACGAGTTCCAGCAGGTCACCTGGCCCTGGTCGAGGCCGGTGGTCCCCTTCGCGCCTTGGAAGTCCTCTTCGATCTTCCATCTGGTGCAGATGGTGTGGACAAGGTCGACGAGGCTGACGGGCGTGGTGGAGTGGCAGCGGTAGAAGGAGAGTTCACGGGTGTAGCGGTGGCGGCGGACGACCAGGTGGGCATGCCCGGCGGCGACCGCCTCGCTGGCGGGGGCGTCGTCCTCGATCACGACGATCAGGGCCCAGTCGTAGTGCCGGTCGCCCTTGAGGCCGTGGCCGGTGCGCATCCGCATCCACGCCTCCTTCGGGACGCGGCGGGCGAGTTCGGCGGCGGTCAGGCGGCCGGCCTGGGTGGTGGCGCGGTGGTCGGCCTTCACGGCCAGGGCGTAGTCGAAGCCCAGGGCGCGGGCGGTGCGGCGCAGCTCGCACCCGACGTATACCTCGTCCCCGGCGAACCAGCGCGCTGCGATGCCCAGGGATCGGCGCGGGCGAGCATGGCAGCGGCAAGCTGCGGCTTGGTGGCGAACTCCACCACGTCGGGCATGTGCCGCAGCAGGCGGCGCTCCTCGTCTGCGGCCCAGCCGGCCGGCAGGTACAGCTCCCGGTCGATCAGCGCATGGCCGTGGGCGGAGGCGTAGGTCAGGTGGACGGCGACCTGGCACAGACCGACCCCGCCCAGAGCGCCGGAGTACTGGTGGGCGGCGCCGACGCAGTCCGTGGACGACGGCGCACAGACACCGAAGGCCCCTCGCGAAAGCGGGGGGCCTTCGAGTCGTACCCGTGTGCGACGATCGCGCCTCTTCTGGCGCCGTCGGCGCGCGGATCACTCCGGCTGACACCTCCGCCCCGCTGGATGACACCCAGCGGGGCGGAATCGACGGGCAAAGGCCGGTGCGACCGGCCCGGCCATGGTGTTAGTGGCTGTCGAGCCAGCGGCGTGCTGCCGGACTCAGTTGCGGCTCGTCCGGGTCGTCCATCGCTCCGTTCGCCACCGCTTCGGCGAACCGTCGAAGGACCTGCGAACGATGCGGCGCTGTCAGCACGGAGGTGCTGATCGCGTGCTCCCACGTCGTCGCGAAGCACAGCACGTTCCCGTCGAGCGAGAGCATGCGGAACTCGGGGCGGCAGGGCGCGCTGCCGAGCAGCCCGGCAGCACCCTTGCCCATGATGTCCCACTCACTCTGCAACTCGACGCAGAACCACCGCGTGGGACCGTCGTCCTCGGGGTTGAGCGCGAGCAGGAACCTGCGGTCGGTCTCGGAGAACAGCCCTCCTTCGACCGACAGCCGATACCAGTCGGTGTTCGCCTTCTCGAGCAGCAGCGGATCGTCGATGTCCAGTATCGCCTCGGCGCGACCCTCTTCAGCTGGGCAGCTCGGCGCCTGACCGGTGATGAGGGGCGGAATGAGCCCTTCGGGCTCACTCCATGCGTCCACTATCAGCAGACCCGCTGCGGCTAGCGATTTCATGGCAGGTAAACGTCGACTCCGCGCCTGGAGGCTTCCTCCCGGCGCGGAGTATATCTGTCGGAGAGCAATGCTGTTCACGCCAACACCAAAACACAGCGCTCCCCACCGGAGGCGATCCGGTGGGCGGCGCTGTTGTCAGGCGCCCTGCTCGAAGAAGGAGCCCTTCTTCAGCCTCTCGTAGGCGGGTTTGGCTCTCGCCATCCACGCGTCCACGTCAGCTGCCATCGAGGGAAACCTCTCCTTGAGCGGTTCCGCCAGTTCGGCGATCGCCTCCCAGGAATCGGCCAGGTACGTCTCGTTCTCCAGGCCGATCGCGACGGCCACCCGGAACTGATCATCCGACTTCAGCCACCGCTTCGCCATCTCGGTGATGCGTGCCACGTCGTCGGCGCCGATGATCCACGACATGGAGAGGAGCTGCTCGGAGACATAGCCCGGAACGACGTCGGGTGCCCTGTGATCGACCAGAAAGTCCATGACGTCTTCCACCTGCACGTTCACAACCTCTGTGGACAGGACACCCAGCTAGCGGGCTCCCTCGGTGGCGTACCGCGTCCCGTCGTCGCCGGTGGCGATGTTCACCACCTTCCAGGCGCCGGACGTTCCCGCCTCGGGGACGGTCCAGAGGGACGCCTTGGGGGCGACCCGGCCCGGGCGTCGGGCGTCAGGCGTCAGGACCGGCGATCAGCTTTCCGCCCTCGACCCTGACCGGGACGGAGGGCAGCGGCACGGTCGCCGGACCCTGCACCGCCTTGCCGGTGGTCGTGTCGAAGCGGCTGCCGTGGCAGGGGCAGTTCCCCTCGTTGTCCTCGACCTTGTCCAGCAGGCAGCCCGCGTGGGTGCACTGGGCGCTGAACGCCTTGAACTCGCCCTTGGCCGGGCAGCTGACGACGACCCGCTGCTCGCGGTAGAGCTTGGACCCGCCGACCGGCACCTCGTCCGGGGAGCCGAGCTCGACGGGGGCGGTGGGGGTCGGCGTCTGGGCGTGTCCGAGCTTCGATTCGGTCGAACAGGCGGCCACTCCCAGCCCGGCGACGCCGGCGAGAGCGGCACCCTTCAGCACGGTACGGCGGGCGGTGGGCTGGCCGGACATGCGGACTCCACGGGGTGAGAGGGGTGGGACGGAGAGCGGCGCCGGAGAGACGCCGGGTGCGCCAGGAATACCGGAAGGCACCTGGGGCACCACCGGCATCGGTGACAGAACCGACGATACCGGCGGAGACGGGCGTCCCTGCGGCCGGGCCGGTCGTGGACGGTCATGCCTGGTCAGAATCGGTCGCGACCCCCCTGAGCGGGCACGACCGAGCCACAGCGGCCGGCGCGGGCCGGGGCCGACGGTGAGCCGGGCCACCCGCGCCTTGCGGCTGCAGGCGACGGCAGACCATCACTGGATACAGCCGGCCGCGGCCGGACGGCAGACCGACCGTGGCGGAGCGTCGCCGGATACGACCGGTCGCGCCCAGCCGTGGCCGGGCGGCAGCCGACCGTGGCCGGACGCGAGGTGACGGCTCCCCGCCTGCCGGCCGGGAGCCGTCACCTCGACGCGCCGCGCGTCAGGCCTTGCGCGCGCGGGTCGTCTTCTTCGCCACAGCCGTCTTGGCCGACTTGGCCGCCGGGCTCCCGCCGGCGTCCGTCTTGGCCGTCGCCGTCTTCCGCGCAGGGGACGACTTAGCGGCCACCGTCTTCTTCGCGGCCGTCCTCCGCACCGGCTTCCGCGCTGCGGGCACCGCCGCCTCGCTCACCCGGTCCGCGTCCAGGATGCCCTGGAGAAACTTGCCCGTGTGGCTCGCCGGGACCGTCGCGACCAGCTCCGGCGTGCCCTCGGCGACCACCAGACCACCGCCGTTTCCGCCCTCGGGACCCATGTCGATGACCCAGTCCGCGGTCTTGATGACATCGAGGTTGTGCTCGATGACGATCACCGAATTGCCCTTGTCGACCAGTCCGGACAGCACCTTGATGAGCTTGCTGATGTCCTCGAAGTGCAGTCCGGTGGTCGGCTCGTCCAGAACGTAGACGGTGCGGCCGGTGGAGCGCTTCTGCAGCTCGCTCGCGAGCTTCACGCGCTGCGCCTCACCACCGGAGAGCGTCGGCGCGGACTGGCCGAGCCTGACGTATCCGAGGCCCACCTCGTGGAGCGTGCGGAGGTGGCGTGCGATCGTCGGGACGGCCTCGAAGAACTCCAGGCCCTCCTCGATCGGCATGTCCAGAACCTCGGCGATCGACTTGCCCTTGTAGTGGACCTCCAGCGTCTCCCGGTTGTACCGCGCCCCGTGGCAGACCTCGCACGGGACGTACACGTCCGGCAGGAAGTTCATCTCGATCTTGATCGTGCCGTCGCCGGAGCAGTTCTCGCAGCGGCCGCCCTTGACGTTGAAGGAGAAGCGGCCCGGCAGATAGCCGCGCACCTTCGCCTCCATCGTCTCGGCGAACAGCTTGCGGACATGGTCGAAGACGCCGGTGTACGTCGCCGGGTTGGACCGGGGCGTACGGCCGATCGGCGACTGGTCGACGTGTACCACCTTATCGACCAGGTCGTCGCCGTCGACCCGGGTGTGCCGGCCGGGGACCGACTTGGCACCGTTCAGCTCGCGCGCCAGATGGGTGTAGAGGATGTCGTTGACCAGCGTCGACTTCCCCGACCCCGAGACTCCGGTGACGGCCGTGAGCACCCCGAGCGGGAAGGAGACGTTGATGTCCTGGAGGTTGTTCTCCCGGGCTCCGTGCACCGTGAGCCTGCGCGTCGGGTCGACCGGGCGCCGGATGTCGGGCAGAGCGATGGCCTTCTTGCCGATCAGATACTGGCCGGTGATCGACTCGTCGTTGCCGAGCAGTTCCTTGAGCGAGCCGGAGTGGACCACCTTGCCGCCGTGCTCACCGGCACCGGGGCCGATGTCGACGACCCAGTCGGCGACCTTGATGGTGTCCTCGTCGTGCTCGACGACGATGAGCGTGTTGCCCATGTCGCGGAGCCGGACCAGCGTCTCGATCAGCCGGTGGTTGTCGCGCTGGTGCAGACCGATGGACGGCTCGTCCAGCACATACAGCACGCCGACCAGGCCGGAGCCGATCTGGGTGGCCAGCCGGATGCGCTGGGCCTCGCCGCCGGACAGGGTGCCTGCCGCGCGGTTCAGCGAGAGGTAGTCGAGGCCGACATCGACCAGGAACCTCAGCCGCTCGTTGACCTCCTTCAGCACCCGCTCGGCGATCTTCTTGTCGCGGGCGTTCAGCTTCATCCGGCCGAGGAATTCGGCGCACTCACTGATCGACATCGCGGAGACCTCGGCGATGGACTTCTCCATCACCGTGACCGCGAGGACGATCGGCTTCAGCCTGGTGCCCTCACAGGTCGGGCAGGGCACCTCGCGCATATAGCCCTCGAAGCGCTCCCTGCTGGAGTCGCTCTCGGCGTCGGAGTGCCGCCGCTTGACGAACTGCACCGCGCCCTCGAAGGCCGGGGTGGTGTACGCGCGCTCACGCCCGTACCGGTTGCGGTAGCGGACCTCGGTCTGGATCTTGTGGCCGAAGAGCAGGGCCTTCTTGGCCCGCTGCGGCAGCCCGGCCCACGGGATGTCCGTACGGAATCCGAGGGCTGCGGCCAGCGCGTCGACCTGCCGCCCGAAGTACTCCTTGGTGTGACCGTGCGACCAGGGGTGGATCGCGCCCTCGTCGAGGGACTTCTCCTCGTCGGGGACGATCAGCTCCGGGTCGACCTCCATCCGCGTACCGATGCCCGTGCAGTCGGGGCAGGCGCCGAAGGGGGAGTTGAAGGAGAAGGAGCGCGGCTCCAGCTCCTCGAAGGAGAGGTCGTCGTACGGACAGTAGAGGTGCTCGGAGAACATCCGCTCACGCTCGGGGTCGTCCTCCGGGAGGTCGACGAAGTCGAGCACGACCATGCCGCCGGAGAGCCCGAGTGCGGTCTCGACCGAGTCGGTCAGCCGGCGCTTGGCGCCGTCCTTCACCGTGAGACGGTCGACGACCACCTCGATGGTGTGCTTCTCCTGTTTCTTCAGCGTGGGCGGCTCGGAGAGATGGATGGTCGCGCCGTCGACCCGGGCCCTGCTGTAGCCCTTGGTCTGCAGATCGGCGAAGAGGTCGACGAACTCACCCTTGCGCTCGCGCACCAGCGGCGACAGCACCTGGAAGCGGCTGCCCTCGGGCAGGCCGAGCACCTTGTCGACGATGGCCTGCGGCGACTGGCGGGAGATGGGGCGAGAGCACTCGGGGCAGTGCGGCTTGCCGATCCGGGCGAAGAGCAGCCGGAGGTAGTCATACACCTCGGTGATCGTGCCGACCGTCGAGCGCGGGTTGCGCGAGGTCGACTTCTGGTCGATGGAGACGGCGGGCGACAGGCCCTCGATGAAATCGACGTCCGGCTTGTCCATCTGGCCGAGGAACTGCCGGGCGTACGAGGAGAGCGACTCCACGTACCGGCGCTGGCCCTCGGCGAAGATCGTGTCGAACGCGAGAGACGACTTGCCCGACCCGGAGAGCCCGGTGAAGACGATGAGGGAGTCGCGGGGGAGGTCGAGCGAGACGTTCTTGAGGTTGTGCTCGCGAGCGCCACGGACGATGAGACGGTCGGTCACGCCGGTCCGCACCTTTCTAGAGAGAAATGGGGGAACTGAGCCCCTGTCCCAGGGTATGGGGGGCGCCACAGCGGTGTACGAAGCTTTTCGACTCCGAGCGTATAGCACGCGCATTCGATTTACGGACTGCCGATGACTCCTTCACCCGAACGAGTGCCGAGGCTAGGCTCGGCCGCATGATTGATCACGCGCACGACCTGGCAGCCGTACGTGAAGCGACCGATCGGCTGCTCAGCGCGACGGTGAAACTGGACGACGTCACCGCCGCCGAACCCTCACGGCTGCCGGGCTGGAGCCGGGGCCACGTCCTGGCGCACCTTTCCCGTAACGCCGACGCGCTCGTAAATGTTCTCCAGGGCCGTCCCATGTACGCAGACAGCGAAACCCGCGACCGGGACATCGAGCGCGACGCACCCCGGCCGCTCACCGAACAGCTGGCCGATCTGCGCGAGAGCGCGGCCCGCTTCCTGGCCGCCGCCGCCGAGCCGGCCGACTGGTCCCGCACCATCACGATGCGCAACGGCGTGACCGACTCCGCCTCCCGGGTCCCCTTCCGCCGCTGGATCGAGGTCGATCTGCACCATGTCGACCTGGGCATCGGGTACGAACTGGAGGACCTCCCGGACGAATTCGTCGCCCGTGAGATCGACTTCCTCGCGGAGCGGTTCGGCCGCCACCCGGACGTCGTGTCCACGGGTGTGGCAGCCGACGACGGCCGGTTCTGGACCACGGGCGGCGGCGCCGAGGGCCCGGCCGTCGCGGTCCGCGGCCCGGCGCCGGAGCTGCTGGGCTGGCTCTCCGGGCGCCGTGACGGCTCGGTGCTGAAGGTCGACGGCGGCCCCCTCCCCGTACTGCCCCCGCTATAGGCTGAGACGTATGACGTACAGCGGAGCGGTCAAGGTCGGCGGAGCTGCGGACGTACACGAGCTGACGGACCTGATGATCTCCAAGGTCGCCGTCGGCCCGATGAACAACAACGCCTATCTTCTGCGCTGCCGGGCCACCGGCGAGCAGCTCCTGATCGATGCGGCCGCCGAGGCCCCCACCCTGCTGCGGCTGATCGGTGACGACTCCATCGCGTCCGTCGTCACCACCCATCAGCACGGCGACCACTGGCAGGCGCTGGCCGCGGTGGTGGCGGCCACCGGTGCGCGGACGTACGCAGGGCGGTACGACGCCGAGGGCATCCCGGTCCCGACCGATGTCCTGGTCGACGACAACGACACGATCCGGGTGGGGCAGGTCACCCTGACCGCGCGCCATCTGGCCGGCCACACCCCGGGCTCCATCGCGCTGGTCTACGACGACCCGCACGGCGCCCCGCATCTGTTCACCGGGGACTGCCTCTTCCCCGGCGGGGTCGGCAATACCCACAAGGACCCCGAAGCGTTCGCGAGCCTGCTCCACGACGTGGAGACCAAGCTCTTCGACGTGCTGCCCGACGAGACCTGGGTCTATCCGGGCCACGGCCACGACACGACGCTCGGCGACGAGCGTCCGCAACTGCCCGGGTGGCGCGCACGCGGCTGGTGACATGAGGGTGCGGGTGAGCGGTTGCACCGCCCACCCGCACCGCAGCATCAGGCCTCGACGCGGGAAGTCTTCTCCGTCTCACGGTCGGCCTCGGCCGCGGCCTGCTTCTTGTTGGCGACGAGGCTGGTGATCGTGGTGATCACCAGCACGCCGCAGATGACGCCGAGCGAGACCGGGATCGAGATCTCGGGGACATGCACCCCGGACTCGTGCAAGGCGTGCAGGACCAGCTTGACGCCGATGAAGCCGAGGATGACCGAGAGCCCGTAGCTGAGGTGGACCAGCTTCTTCAGCAGACCGCCGATGAGGAAGTACAGCTGGCGCAGCCCCATCAGGGCGAAGGCGTTGGCGGTGAAGACGATGTACGGGTCCTGGGTCAGCCCGAAGATCGCGGGGATGGAGTCCAGCGCGAACAGCACATCGGTGGTGCCGATGGCGAGCATGACGACCATCAGCGGGGTCAGGACGCGCTTGCCGTTGTTCCTGAGGAAGAGCCTGGTGCCGTGGTACCTGTCGGCGACACCGAAGCGGCGTTCGATCGACTTGAGGAGACGGTTCTCCTCGAACTCGTCCTCCTCCTCGTCGGCCCGCGCCTCCTGGATGAGCTTCCAGGCGGTGTAGATCAGGAACGCGCCGAAGATGTAGAAGACCCACGAGAAGTTGGCGATGACCGCGGCGCCCGCCGCGATGAAGATCGCTCGCAGAACCAGCGCGATCAGCACGCCGACCAGCAGCACGCGCTGCTGGAGATGGGACGGCACCGAGAACTTCGCCATGATCAGGACGAAGACGAAGAGGTTGTCCACGCTGAGCGACTTCTCGGTGATGAAGCCGGCGAAGAACTCGCCCGACGCCTGGCTCTCGCCGAACACGAGCAGGCCGAGCCCGAAGAGCGCGGCCAGCGCGATCCAGACGATCGTCCAGATTCCGGCTTCCTTCGTCGTCACGTCATGGGGCTTGCGCCCGATGAAGAAGTCGACGGCGACAAGGGCTGACAGACCAAGAATGGTCAGCACCCAGAGGGTCCATGAAACGTCCACTGCGCCTCCGGCAGTTCGCTACGGCTACTGATCAGCGTCGTCGCTGCCGGAGGTCTCTTCCACCCCGGTGCACGGGCTGCGCACCACGGGCCGACGCCCCGGGACCGGTCACAGTCCGTACTGACGGGCACGTCGCGTTCGGGAGTACTCCCCTCCGCTCGAAGAACAGTACAGGGAACACCAAGAAAAGGTAAAGGCCAGGGTAAAGATCTCTCAAAAATGCAGGTCAGGGGCGGATTGGCTCAATGGGTCAAGGCTGCCTGGTGCGACGGGCGGCAGCCACCTGGGCGAGCACGCTGCGCAGCACCCGGCTGCCGGGCGGAGTCCTCAGCGGCTCGTACGTCCAGGCGTGGCCGACCCAGGGATCGGCCAGGTGGTCGTCGGCGACCGGGGTGATCCGCAGCAGGGAGCGCCAGAGCGGGTCGAGTACCGGCCCGTACGCGCTCGCGTCCTCCCGGTCCGCGACCATCAGCAGGTGGACGCCGACCGAGGGGCCCTCGTCCGCGAGATAGCGCAGCTGGGTGACGGCCCGGTCGTCGAAGCCGTGCGGGAAGTCGTTGACGATCAGCAACTGCTCGGCGGTGTCCAGGTCCGGTGGTAGCGCATCGGCGGCGCCGGCCCGGACCGCCATCTGCACGAGGTCGACGCGCCGGGTGAGGTGGGCGAGGACCGAGGCCACTCCCCCGGCTCCGGCGGCGGGGGGCGCGGCGAGCACCCCGGAGTCGACCAGGGGCGCGAGCGCCGTTGCCGCCGAACCCGCGGGGTCGATGACATGGACGGAGAACTCGTCCGCCGGGTAGACGGCGAGCAGCCGGGCCGCGTGCGCGACGGCGTTCTCCATGGCGAGGCGGCGGAGCTGGTCCGGGCCGGTCAGGGCCGCCGCCTCGGAGGCCGTACGCCCGCTGTCGACCCAGATTCCGCGCTCCAGCGGCAGCCGTACGAGCAGCGGGATGCGCAGACCGGCGCTCTCGGGCAGATGGAGGTCGCCGATCCGCAGGGCCATGGGGATCTCCATGGGAACGCGGTAGGCGTGCCAGACGGGATTGTCCCAGCCCGCGTACGCGGCGGGGAGTGCGGGTTCGACGACGGCGGACTCGGCGGCGAGCTGGGCGAGATCGCGGTCGAGCGCCTCGCGGGCCCGGTCGGTCAGCTGGTCGCGCTTGGTGCGGGCCTCCTCACGGGCCCGGTCGCCCGCTCCACCGATCCGGTTGCGCGGGTCGGACAGGGCCCGGTCGAGCTCCTGGTCCATGCGGGACTCGGCGAAGTCGACGGCGCTGCGGTACGCGGCGGTGGTGCGGGCCAGGTCCTCGAACATGCCCCAGACCTGGTTGTAGAGGCGCTCCTCCATGGACCAGCCCGTCGCGTCCCCGGCGACGGGCCGGGCGGGGCGGCCCGGTTCGGCGGGTGGCGCGGTGGGCGGGGGCGGTGGGGGCGCCGCGGACTGGCGGCGCGGGTGCGCGTAGTTGATGGGACCACTCATGGTGGGAGCCGGGGTGGGCCCCGGGGTAGGAACCGCGTCGCTTGCCGGGCGGGGCTGTGCGGGATCGGGCAGCGGGGTGGCTGCCGCGGCCGGGTCGCCGATCGGTGCGGCGGGGGGTGTCGCCGGCGCCTGTTGGCCGGAGGCCGCGCCTGCGTGGCGGACCCGGCCTCCTTCCGGGGTGCGGGGCGGGGGCGGCGCCACCGAGCGGGCCATGCCCCGGGCGACCGCCTCATGGACCGACCGGGCCAGCTCCTGCGCACCGGAGACCCCGTGGTCGGCGAGCATCGCGGCGAGACCGCCCGCATAGCCCTGGCCGACCGCGCGGACCTTCCAGGCACCCTGGCGTCGGTAGAGCTCCAGGGCGGCGACCGCGGACTCGCTGTCGAGGCCGGTGAGGGTGAAGGTGGCGATCGCGGTGCCTTCCAGGCCCGTGACAGCGACGAAGGGTGCGGCAACCGCGCCGAACCTGACCGGGCCTCCGACGTCCGTGGGCAGTGCCAGCAGCACGGTGACGCGGTGCACCGAGGCGGGCAGGGCGTCGAGGTCGACGGCGAGCCGATGGTCGGCGGCGGCCTGCTTGGACACTTCGAGTCCGGGCAGCTGGGGCGAGCCCGGGTGGGCGATCCACTCGATGCCGTGCACCGTGCCCTGCTCGTCGCCGAGCGTGGCACCGGCCACGACGGGCGTACCGGCCGATACCCGGATCTCCAGACGGGTCTGGGGCAAGGTGTGGTTCTGCCCCCGGACCAGCTCGGCCGTCATTGTCCTGTCCCCTCGACGAGTTCATGCTGCGCGGTGCGCTGTCTGTCGGCGCGGTGCCGTGTGGTGCGGTGCCATGCGGGGCAGCTCCCGGCGGCTGTTGCCTCCGGGAGCTGCCCCTACCGATACGGACCCGAGCGGTCCGGCTGTACCTACAGGTGCGGCAGGATCGCCGGCATCAGGTCCTGGAAGGTGCGGCCGTTGGCCGGGTTGCCGAGGGCGGTCATCTGCCACCCGTCGCCCACGCGGTGCACCTTGGCCATGATCTGGGCGGTGTACTGGCCGCCGCCGTCCAGCGTGTAGCGGGCGAGCTCCTGGCCGTTGGTCTCGTCGACGATGCGGCAGAAGGCGTTCTGCACCTCCTGGAACGTCTGGCCGGTGAAGGAGTTCACCGTGAAGACGATCTGGTCGATGTGGACCGGCACCCGCTGCAGGTCGACGAGGATCGCCTCGTCGTCGCCGCCGGAACCGGCGCCGCCGACCAGGTTGTCGCCGGTGTGCTTCACCGAGCCGTCGTCACTGACGAGGTGACGGAAGAAGACCACGTCGACCGGTTGCTTGTCGGCGAACAGCACCGCCGAGGCGTCCAGGTCGATCTCCCGTGTGCGCGAGCCGAACAGACCGCGGCGTGGCGCCGCCTGCCAGCCGAGCCCCATCCGTACCGCGGTCAGGGTCCCCCCGTCGCTCTTCTGCAGGCTGATGGCCTGGCCCTTGGTCATGTTGACCGTCACGCGCTGTCCCCTCTCCGCTGCCCCGCACCCGTCCGTGCGGTTGCCCAGCACCCTACGCAGTCACGCCGAAGGCGCAGCAGCTTCGGGGCATTTTTGTGTCGGTCTTGCAACACACCGGCTGCGGTGGGTCAGGCGAGACCCGCCTCCCGCATCTGGCGCAGCTCCTTCTTCAACTCGCCCACCTCGTCGCGCAGTCGGGCGGCCACCTCGAATTGCAGGTCCGCGGCGGCTGCCCGCATCCGGTCGGTCATCTCCTCGATGATGCCAGCGAGCTCGGTGGCGGGCCGCTCCGTGACCACCGCGCCGGTCTTCTTGGCTCCGGCCGCCTTTCCTGCCTTGCCCGCCTTGCCGCTGAGCGCGGGAACGGGCGCCTTGACGGCCCTCCCCTGGCGGTAGCCGGTGCCGAGCAGCTCCTCGGTGTCGATCTCCTCGCGGGCGATCGTCGCGACGATGTCATTGATCTTCTTTCGGAGCGGCTGCGGGTCGATCCCGCGCTCGGTGTTGTACGCGATCTGCTTCTCCCGGCGTCGGTTGGTCTCGTCGATGGCCTTCTCCATCGCCGGGGTGATCTTGTCCGCGTACATATGGACCTGGCCGGACACATTGCGGGCCGCGCGGCCGATGGTCTGGATGAGGGACGTCCCGGAGCGCAGGAAGCCCTCCTTGTCGGCGTCGAGGATGGCCACCAGGGACACCTCGGGCAGGTCGAGACCCTCGCGAAGGAGGTTGATGCCGACCAGGACGTCGTACTCCCCGGCACGCAGTTCGCGGAGCAGCTCGATGCGGCGGAGCGTGTCGACGTCGCTGTGGAGATAACGGACCTGGATGCCCAGCTCCAGGAAGTAGTCCGTGAGGTCCTCGGACATCTTCTTGGTGAGGGTGGTGACCAGGACGCGCTCGTCCTTCTCGGTGCGCTTGCGGATCTCGTGCACCAGGTCGTCGATCTGACCCTCGGTGGGCTTGACGACGACCTCGGGGTCGACGAGGCCGGTGGGGCGGATGATCTGTTCCACGAATCCGTCGCCGCGGGACAGCTCGTACTTGCCCGGGGTGGCGGAGAGATAGACGGTCTGGCCGACCCGCTCCGTGAACTCCTCCCACCTCAACGGGCGGTTGTCGAGGGCGGACGGCAGCCGGAAGCCGTGGTCGACGAGGCTCCGCTTGCGGGAGGCGTCACCCTCGTACATCGCGCCGATCTGCGGCACGGTGACATGCGACTCGTCGATGACGAGCAGGAAGTCCTCGGGGAAGTAGTCGAGGAGGGTGTTCGGGGCGGTGCCGCGCGAGCGGCCGTCCAGGTGCATCGAGTAGTTCTCGATGCCGGAGCAGGTGCCGATCTGGCGCATCATCTCGATGTCGTACGTGGTGCGCATCCGCAGCCGCTGGGCCTCCAGCAGCTTGCCCTGCTTCTCCAGCTCGTCGAGGCGCTCCTGCAGCTCCTGCTCGATGCCGTTGACCGCCTTCTCCATGCGCTCCGGACCCGCCACGTAGTGGCTGGCGGGGAAGACGTAGAGCTCGCGGTCCTCGCTGATCACCTCGCCGGTGAGCGGATGGAGCGTGGAGAGTGCCTCGATCTCGTCGCCGAACATCTCGATGCGGACGGCGAGCTCCTCGTAGACCGGGAAGATCTCGATGGTGTCGCCGCGCACCCGGAAGGTGCCCCGCGTGAACGCGACGTCGTTGCGCGTGTACTGGATCTCGACGAAGCGGCGCAGCAGCTGATCGCGGTCGATCTCCTCCCCCACCTTGAGCGGGACCATGCGGTCCACGTACTCCTGCGGCGTACCGAGGCCGTAGATGCAGGAGACCGAGGCGACCACGACGACGTCGCGGCGGGTGAGCAGCGAGTTCGTCGCGGAGTGGCGCAGTCGCTCGACCTCGTCGTTGATCGACGAGTCCTTCTCGATGTAGGTGTCCGACTGCGGAATGTATGCCTCGGGCTGGTAGTAGTCGTAGTACGAGACGAAGTACTCGACGGCGTTGTTGGGGAGCAGCTCGCGGAACTCGTTCGCCAGCTGGGCGGCGAGCGTCTTGTTCGGCGCCATCACCAGGGTGGGGCGCTGCAGCTTCTCGATCATCCAGGCGGTGGTCGCCGACTTACCGGTGCCGGTCGCACCGAGCAGCACGACATCCTTCTCACCTGCCCGGATACGCCGCTCCAGCTCGGCGATGGCAGTGGGCTGGTCACCGCTGGGCTGGTAGGGACTGACGACCTCGAAAGGCGCCACCGAACGTTCGATCTTCGAAACGGGCCGCATGCAACCACGGTACGACCCCCCACTGACAACCGGGCCCCGTCACCAGTCCCGGGGCGGCGGGGAGTCCCGGTGCCGCGACTGGAACGACGCCGGGTCGGCGTGGGTACCGAAGCGCGGGACTTGGCGCTGGACGGGGATGCCGGGGGGCCGACCGGCGCCGACTCCGTTCCGGGAGGCGTCCCGGTCCGCGGAGCCCATCACCACCAGAGGATCGAACATGACGACCACCGCGGCGAGCAGGAGGAAGCTGGCCGGGCCGATCATCAGCGGGATCAGGCCCGAGGTCGGCCCACCGTGGGTCGCGGAATCCGCGACGGCCGCGGGGTGCAGATGGACGCTGAGCGCGGCCATACCCGTGTAGTGCATCCCGCTCACGGCCACGCCCATCACCACGGCGGCGCCGAGGCTGGGCAGGAAGCCGTGGATGGAGACCGCCGACCACAGTGCGGTCGTGGAGGCGACCACGGCGATGACGACGGAGAGCGAAACGGTGAGCGTGTCGTACTCGAGTTGTCCCTGGAGGCGCATGCCGGCCATGCCGAGATAGTGCATGGTGGCCACGCCGAGTCCGGTGATGGTGCCCCCGGTGACCAGGGCCATGGGGGTGGCGCCCCGGTAGCCGACGATGAAGATGCCGATGCCGACCATGACGATCGCGATGCCCAGGCTGGCGAACGTGATCGGGGTGTCGTAGCCGATCGGCGTCTCGTCGACGCTGAAGCCCAGCATCGCGATGAAGTGCATCGTCCATATGCCGGAGCCGATGGAGGTGGCCCCGAGGGCGAGCCAGCCGGCCTTGAAGGAACGCTCGGTGCGCAGCGACCGCGTCGTGCAGCGCAGTCCGAGGGCCGCGCCGAGGCACGCCATGAGGAACGCCGCGATGGGCGTCACCACTCCATAGCTGAAACCGTCGATGGTGCCCTGCATGCTCGTACGCCCTTCGAGGAAGCCCGGGTTCGGGGTGACCCTAAGGCGCAAGTCCCGGCAGACAAACAGAAGAACTGCATTTTATCGACACGGAAGCCGGCCCGTGACCCCGTCCCGTCTGCTGCGTTCACGTGATGGCCGTCCGTCGCCCGCCCCTTGTCGGGAGGTGGCTGTCACACTCGGCCCGTCCGTCACTCTGCCGCAAGGAGTACACGTGCACGCACGCACCGCAGCCGCTTCCCTCGCTGCCGCCGCCCTGCTGGGCGTCGGCGCACTGCTGCTGCCCACCCCCCATTCACCGGCCACGGGCACCGGCTCGGCCAGGGGGACGGAGACAGTGACCGGCATGCGGGCAGTCGGCGCGCGGGCCACCGGGGCTTTCGCCGTCACCCCGGTCGTCTTCGCCCACCGGGGCGCCTCGGCGTACGCGCCGGAGAACACCCTGGCCGCCGTCGACAGGGCCGACCGCCTCGGCTTCGACTGGGTGGAGAACGATGTCCAGCTCACCAGGGACGGTGTGCTGGTCGTCATCCACGACACCGACCTGAAGCGGACCACCGACGTCGAGGACGTCTTCCCGGGCCGTGCGCCGTGGGCCGTCGAGGAATTCACGGCCGCGGAGATCGCCCGGCTGGACGCGGGCAGCTGGTTCGGTGCGCGCTTCGCCGGGATCCGGATCCCCACGCTCACGCAGTACCTGGACCGGATCGGGCGCAACCATCAGAAGCTGCTGCTGGAGATCAAGAGCCCGGAGCTCTATCCGGGCATCGAGAAGGAGACCCTGCGGGTGCTGCGCCGGGCGGGGTGGCTCGACCGCGATCACGTCAGGAACCGGCTCGTGATCCAGAGCTTCGACGCGGGCAGTCTGAAGAAGGTCCATCAGCAGCGTCCGGACGTCATCACCGGCTTCCTCGGCGCCCCTGCGATCGCCCGCCTGGGGTCGTACGCGGCGTTCACCGACCAGATCAACCCGTCGTACACGTCGATCGGCGCCGACTACGTCGCCGCTGTGCACGCACTGAAGGGCGCGCACGGCAAGAAGCTCAGGGTCAACACCTGGACGGTCAACGATGCGGGCACCGCAGTGAAGGTGAACCGTCTCGGCGTGGACGGGATCATCACCAACACCCCTGACGTGGTGCGCGAGGCCACCGATTGACGACCTGAGGGAGCACTCGCTCCCCCGTTGATGCTCCTATTGGCTGTCAAGCGGCGGTTAGCCAGTCGCGGTAGGCGTTGGCGAGAGTGTCGTCACGGCGGGTGCCGCGTTCGATGCAGGAG
>NZ_JBFAJH010000034.1:0-84359 GCF_040655115.1 Streptomyces atratus
GCTGACGGTCTCGGCGGTGCGGACGCTCATCACGGGGCCCTCTCTCGGGGTGGGTTCTCGGTGGGACGGGGGTGCCACTCCCCCGCCGCCGGGGGGTGAGGGTGGTCCCTGTCTCGGATGTGAGGACAGGGGGCGGGGCAGTCAGCCCCAGGTGACGCGCAGGCCTCGGGCCTGGGCGTCCTCGGCCAGCCGGTGCAACTCCTGCAGCCGTGCCTGCGTGTAGCCCTCGCCGCGGCCGCAGTCGACGAAGCGGCCGTCCGTAACGGCAGGACGCCCGGCATCCTCGGGATCGAGGGCAAGCGCGAGCAGCACGCGGCCGAGAAAGACCCGGGCGTCCTCGTCGCCGTACGGCTCGGCGTACCCGAGAGCGCCCAGCACGCGAGCGGCGTTGGAGTTCGCCATGTCCACCGGCTCACCAGTGAGTTCAGCAGTGAACGTGACCGACATGGGTGACTCCGTCTCTCGCGAGTGTGTGTTTCGGGTGTTGGCCGACTGCCACCGCCGACCAACAAGATAACTATATCCCCGGCGAATCACAACGGCAATACCTGCCCCACACCGGGTTCGCCCAGACCGGGGCGCAGCCCGTTGGGGGCACAGCCGGCCCCGCCGCTCCCCCGCCGGAGCCGGGCATGGACTACGCCGACGCCCCGACCGCCCGGGTCTGACCGGCTGACGACCGGGGCGCAGCCTGACCGGATTCGGGGCGGGCCGGGGGCGGGGTCCTGGGGGCAGGTCCGGGCCCGGAGCCGTTGGCCCCTGCGGAGCACCCCGGCTTACTCGAGCGCGCGCGTGATACAGCACGCAGCCTTAGTGCCGCAAGGATGACTTGCAGCCACAGCATTGCCCGCTATGCACCGGTTCAGCGCTCTTGGAAAACTATCTCGGCGTCCCGCGCGATGTTTTTCCCACTTCCCCGCTACGTCGTGCCGAAGGCAACGCGATATGACTGGGGGTGGGCTAGTGACGCCGCATCTGATGATCGAGCAACTGAAGAGCGTCGTTCCCGAGCGAATCGGGATGATCCGGGATGAAGATCCCGCGGCCAGAGCAGCACGGCGGCGGGCTGAAGACGCGACCCTGGTCGAGCGGCTCCGGCTGGCTGATTTTGAGGGCCTGGAGATGGAGCTGGCACGCGAGAGGCTGTGGGCCTACGCCGTGGTGACGCTGAACGCGTGGTGCGCGAGCGGCACGATCGTGGAGCGCGTGCGTGCCTCCTCGGAATTCCACGGCAGGTTCGAGATGCAGGACCGGCACAGCGACGTGCTGCGCGCCGCCCCGGAGGAGCGCATTGACCTCACGCTCTCGGCGGTGGCCGGCGCGTGGCCGTCCTTCCTTGAGTACGGCCTCCGCGGCGGCAAGTGGGATCCGAACTGGGAGCCGGAGACCGCCGTGGCGGACAGCCGGGGCTCATCGGCCGCAGGGCTGCGGACGTACTTCACCAAGGGAGTTCTGCAGTACTTCCCCCGCGAGTACTGGAAGTGGGCCACAGCCCAAGACCTGCGGCTTGCAGAACTGGGTGTGCTCGACGACTGGACGGTGCGCCTGGAGCCGTGGTGGCCGGGCGCATCGCATTTCGAGGACGAAGACGTTGTCGTCAACGATTGGCTCAACCGGCTACTGACATCCCTGCCGCCGCAGACCCGCCATATCTTTCGCATGGTCTACGAGGGCCACACCTACGCCGAGATCGGCGAGGTCCTCGGCATCACGGCAAAGATGGTCGCCGACCGGATCTACCGTGCCCGCCAGCGCCTGACCACAGCACGGGAGAGCCTTCGTCAAACGATGTCAGCAACCCATTCGTTCATCCCCCAGGGACCGGACGACCGGATGGCCAGCGCGCTCCACCAACGGGCGCGGGAAGCACGGAAGGCGTCGATCCGCCGATGAACACCACGACCGCCCTGGCTGTGCTCTACAACTTCGTCATCCACGACGTCGCGGGAAACCTCGCCGCCAGCCTGGTACTCCTGACCGCGACAGCCAGCTGGCGCCGCCTACGCGTTAACCGACAAATCCGCCACAACAGCACACCGCTCAACGAACCCGAAACACCACCCGACAACTAACACATCCAGCAACCACCCCGAGACGGGGCGCAGCCAGCAGGGCTGCGCCCCAGGGCGCAGAGACCCGTGAGCCGAGGGGACCAGCAGCGCGAAGCGAGAGAGCCGGACGCGCAGCGCCCCCAACGACCGGCTGCCGGACCCGAAGGTGCGTGAGAGCGCGCAACGCCCGGACCGGACCGCCCCACCGTGCGACACGGACGGCGCAGCACCCCGCCCCCGGAAAGGGAGGCGGAGCGCTGCGCCCTAAAGTCGGAAAGCGTTCGAACGGAAGCTATGAGGCGTACGGGTTACCTGACTCATCAGTAATCGAGATTCCCTGCCAGAAATTGACCCTCACGCGGTCGTTTGACCCGACCCCCGGGGACGGGCCAAGGGGCGCTGCCTGTGCCGTGCCAGCAGTGCTCACGGCAGCCACGAGAACCATGGACGGTACGGCGATCAGAGCGGCTGCCCTGATCTGCATGATGGTCTTGCGCTTCATCGGCTCCCCAAAAATTCGTCGTCGGGCGCGCGCCCGGTGCGTTCCTTAAACGCTCTCGGAGTAATCCGGTCACTGTGGCGGTCCGCTATCGCGCCACTCGCAACCGCTGGCGCCAGCCCGACTCGTTGGCGACACCGAGGTTCACTTCCAGCGAGCATCCGAAACCAGCACCGGTACCCGTTGTCGCCGCCGGTGATCGGCAACGACGCATGTCTTCCCGGCGTCGCGGGAGCGACCGTCGCGCGGGACGCAGCGGCAAGACCATGACCATCGCTGATGGCGGCTATCCAGGCACTGGAGTCGTCATGCCCCACCGTCGGAGGGCGGGCGAGTAACTGCCCGCCTGGAAACAGGAGCACAGCCGCTCACACAAGCGGATCCGCGCCCGCGTCGAGCATGCCTTCGCACGGATGAAAAGCCTGGGAGATCCTCCGCGACTGCCGGCTGAAGGGCGAAGGCGTCCACCACGCGATGCTCGGCATTGCCCATCTACAACCTTGCGCGCAGCGCGTGACCACACTCAACCCAAGCTCCTACCCGTTCAAGATTCGATGGGCAGGAGCTGGACCAGGCCAACCCAGTTCTCCTCGTCCGCCTTGGTGTGGGTGGCACGGACCTTCCAGTGACCGGCGGGCAGCGGGACCGATGCCTGGGCGGGCATCCCGCCGCCGGGATACTCGATGTCCAGCTCGGCGCCTGCTTCGGCAGAGTCCATGAGCGTGGCTGGACCGTCCGACACCCATGTGCCGCACTCCTCCCACTGAGTAGCCGCATCTGCGAGGACAGCCCTGGCCGCAGCCTTCAGCTCGGCTTCGGAGTCGGCGGCAAGCCACCGCAGGAAGGCTCGGTGCTCGGGTAGAAAACAGCTGGTAGCGGGCTCGTCCGCCAGCACCAGTGCCTGCGCACCGTTGTCTCCAAGGGCGATCACACCGGCCAGATCATCCACCGCGCAGGCTCGGTCGTAGTCGTCTGGAGTGGTGGCGTCTCCCGCCAGGACCCCGGTCTCCGTACCCCCACGCCATGCAGCCAACGCGGAGACGGGGACGACGATCAAAGGCCCGCCCATCGACTCCACCCAAACAGGAGAGATGTGAGACGCATCGGCTGCAGTGGACGAAGAGATGCTCATGCCGTCAGTGTGCCCGCGCCCACTGACAACGCCCACGGCGGCCCAGTAACGCCCATGGCAGGAACGGGCCCGGGCCTACGGCGACCGCAGTTACGGGACAGCCCTTAGCCAGCACCACACACCCAACACCCGGGTGATGGAGAGGAGCGAAGCAAGGGAGCCGGGCGCGGAGCGGCTAGTGCCCGACTGCCCGTCGTCGAGGTTCTCGGCCCAGAACGAGCACCATCCCATTACAGACCGCCCCACACGACATAGCCGTCTAGGGTGTCGACGGTCTTCTGCGGAGGAGTAACGGAGGGGATTTCGTACAGCCAGTCACCGCGGCCGGTATCCCACTGCAGGGTCACGGTGGACACCTGCATGGCGCCCGCCGCGAACCGGGACACTATCTGCAGGACCGCGGTCTGTGGGGTGTAGGTGACGAATTGGTACCCGGCGAACTGGCCCAGCTCGCCGGGCACCGGGGTGACCGGTTCCGCGGTCGCCTCGTACGCCCGCCGCTTGTCCAGCAGGACCTGCTTGCCGTCACCGTACGTCTGCTTCTCGACCACCGTTTCCCAGTTCTTCGTGAACGCGTACCGGGTACCGATCTGCGCGGCGGCGAAGAGCGCCCCCGTCGGCGAGTGGGCGAAGCACTCGGCCACGTCGCCGTCGACGACCGCGGGGCCCGCGGTCTTGGACGCCGGTACCGCGACGGTGCTGACGAGAGCCCATTCCGCAACCGGTGCCGTCCGCGGTATGTCTGTCGATGTCGCAAGCTGGGGGCAGCCAACGGCAGTCTTCTCCGCTGCCTGCGGATCAGCCGATGCCTTCGCCGCGCCATGCGTCGCCGAGGCAGTCGCCAACGGGGCTGCAGACGGCTTGCCGTCCCCGCCATCGCTACTGCTACCGCTACAGCCCGCGAGCAGCAGAACAAGCGACACAGCGCTGTACACCGCCACCACGCGCCTCTTCCGAACCGTCACCATCCAGGCCACCCCCGCGAGTCCGTGATCACTCGCGCTCACCGTAACGCGACGCAGCCACACCGTCACGCCCCTGCCCCGGAGCAGGGCAGAGAAAGGGAACCCCTCTCCTGCAGAGCGGCAGACGTCGTCCACCAGGCCCACCAGAGATCCAGAACATCTCGTTGCTATCGCCGCCCCGCACCAAGACGCCCCGGCGTGGATGTTCGCATCTGGCATTCTCAGGCAAAAGTTAACGAGATGCCGCTCTGGCCCCAAGTGCCGCGTAGGCAGCAGGCGTTCGTCGCCGTATGGTGCCGGCTACAACGCATCGCGACCAGGCACTCACCTTGGATGGTCACCTCTCCCTCGGGGGATGAGGCAGGGGCTGGAGGGCCGATGAGCATACGCACGGCGGGGGAGACTTTCGTGGCAGCAGCATCACACCTGAGCAGTAACGGGAAGAGGCGGTGGAACGCACCCGTCATCGTTCCCGCGGCTCTCGTCGGGGTTGTGCTCATGACGGCCGGATGCAGCACATCCGGGGACAAAGCACTGCCCTCGAAAACGAGTGCGCCTGCAACGCCCGTCCCGTCCGCCGACCCTGAGAAGGCGCAGAAGGACGCCGTGCTGACGGTGTACCGGAAGATGTGGGCCGCCCAGATAAAGGCGTACTCCTCCGGCACACTCAGGGGAGCCGGCTTGGAGAGCGTCGCCGGGGACAAGGCCCTGTCGAAGGTCAGGGTGACGGCCCTGTACTACCAGGAGCACGGCAGCGTCATGAAAGGCAAGCCGCAGCTGTCCCCGAAGGTGACCGCGATCAGCGAGGGCCAGGCGGAAATCACCGACTGCATCGACAGCACCCACTACGTGCAGATCAACAAGAAGACCGGCAAGGCGGTCGGACTGCTCGACAACAACCGGCGGCACATAGCGACCTACAAGGCGCACACCATCGCGGGCAAATGGCTGATCACCGACCTCAACATCGACCGGAACCGCACATGCTGAAACCGGTACGGCGGTAAGTTGCGGAGCCTGCGGTGACCGCGATAGCGCACAGGGCCGCATCAACGCCGATGAGGCTGCGCTGCCCCTTGAAGCGGAGGCCGATCCGGGCTTCCAGGATCGGTGTACTCCTCGGGCAGGAGATCCAGACCCACGGCTACACAGGTGGATACGGGGCTATCCGCAAATACCTTCGTCCCTTCCTGGACTGCACCCCGGACGACCCCGCCACCATGCGCACCGCCCGCGACCGGACGGCCGACCCGGTCACCGTGAGCGCGCTGGACAGCGAACTCGCCGACCTCGACCGCGAGCACACCACCATCCGCATAGCGCTGCGGAGCCGCTTCGACGGCCTGGACCACGACCACATCTGACCCGCACAGCGAGACGGCCCCGGTGCAGCCGCCCGGCCGAGGCGGACCACATATGAAGCCTCGCCGACGGGGGGCGGCGAGGCCGCAGTCAGTGTGGCAGGACCAGGCCGCCGTTGTGCCCGATTCGCCGTGCGGAGCGGAGCGGCGGCAAAGCGCGGCGGGAGAGTGAGGACCCGATGAATGACCAGTTGACCGATCGGCAAGCGAAGGCTGTATCCGGGACTACATCGCCGACACGGGCGAATGCCCGACCATCCGGCAGCACCCACGCCAAGATGCGCCGCCTCGGCGAACAGGCCATCTCAAGGGTTGGCGCCTTCGGCGGAACCTTCGCCGCAGTGCCAACCGGATTACGTCCCCTTGGACGCGCCCCTCTAGGACAGGCAGGCCCTGCGCACCTTTGGATCCGTCCATCGCCCGTGCCCCCATTCCCCCTTCCCGCTCCGGCCTGCCACGCCGATAGCATCTTCGAACGGCTGCTCGGACGGGAGACTTGACGCGTGACAGCACTGAACGAGGACCCGGAGACAGGCGTGGCCGGACGCCGCACTCCGCTGGATCCCGACCGAATGAAGCACCTGGAGTTCATCCAGGCAACAATCACCCGCCTGGGCAACAACTCCTTCCTCATCAAGGGCTGGGCGCTCACCCTGGCCGCGGCGTTCCTCGCCCTGTCGGCCGGCCAACGGAGCTGGGAGATTTCGGGTGCCGGTGTGGTACCGCTGCTCTGCTTCTGGTTCCTGGACGGCTACTTCGTACGCCAGGAGCGGCTGTTCCGGCGGCTCTACGACGCCGTACGCCGCCCAGACAGCACGGTCGAGCTGCTGTCGATGAACGTGGGCCCGTACGGCCTGGACACCCCGCTCCGCGCCGCGATCCTGTCGCAGACCCTCGTACTGTTCCACGGGGCGCTGCTGGCGGCCGACGTCGCACTCATCGCCGTGTGGCTCTGAGCCCGGCCCGGACCCGGTTGGCGAGCTCGTCCAGCGCGGCCTCGTCACAGGCAGATTCGCGCGGTGGCCAGAAGTCGCCCATCGCGTCCCCGACCCGGCGCGGGACCAGGTGCACATGCACGTGGAAGACCGTCTGCGAAGCCACCCGCCCCGCCGAGTTGATGACGTTCATACCGTCCGGAGCGAGGACCGCGCGCAGGGTCCTGCCGACCGCGAGCACGGCGTGCGTCAGCTGCTGCACGGTGCGCTCGGGCATCTCCCAGAGATCCACAGCATGGACTCGGGGCACGACCAGCGTGTGCCCCGCGGTCACCGGGGCCAGCGGAAAGAACGCCACCGCGTGGGCGTCCTCGTAGACCACACGCGCGAGCGTCGGGTTCGCGACGATGTCGCAGAAGTCGCAGGTCTTCATCAGGCGCTTCCTCCTCATTCTCCGCACGTCACGCGTCTGCATCTGGTAAGACCCTGCCATGGGTGGGATCTTCGTCAATTACCGCAGGGGAGATCACTCCGGCGCCGTTCTCGCGCTGCACGAACGGCTCGCCGGACACTTCGGCACCGACCAGGTGTTCCTCGACAAGCCGTCGATCGTGCCGGGACGACGCTATCCGGACGTCCTGCGCGAGCGGCTGGCTGACTGTGACGTCCTGCTCGTCGTCATCCACTCGGGCTGGGCCGCCGAAGCGGACGAGCTAGGGGTCCGGCGGTTGTACCGCGAGGGCGACTGGGTCCGGCTGGAGATCGAGACGGCACTGGAAACCGAAAAGATCGTCATCCCCCTCCTGATCGCGGGCGCGGAGCCACCGAATCCAGGTGATTTACCGGAGAAACTGCGCGAACTGACCCTGAAGAACGCCCACTTTCTGGCGCCATTCGAGGGGGGCGAGGACGAGCGGTGGGAGGCGAGACTGGACGAGCTGATCGACGTACTCGAGCCACACGTCTCCCGCCCCTGGCGGCCGAATCCGGCACCGGAGCCAATCCGATCCCTGGGCCCACGACGCCGCCGACCCGCGAGCGGGTCTCCGGATGACCACCGACCGCGGGCTCATCGACCGCGCCTTCTCGCAGTGGGCACGGCCCTCCTGGCCGTGGCGCTACCCGTCGCGGCCGCCATGCAGGCGCCGTACGGTGCCCCTCACGGCCGGGACGAACCGGCAGCGACGATGATGCTCACTGTCCTGTCGGTCGTCGGCATGGCCGCGTGCCTGTTCGCAGCGTTTGTCGGGCGCGTGTTGCTCCGGCGCGCAGTAGACGGTTGGGAGCGCTGGCTGCACGGAGTCTCGATGAGGAAGTACTTCGTGGTCACCGCGGTGGTGCCCTTCGCCCTCATCTTCGTCGGCCTGACTTTTGCCATGACCCTCCTGGCTGCGTCCTGGTCGATGGGGATGGTGCTGCTGCTGGTCCTGTTCGTCACTGTCGCAAGTACAGCGGCGCGCTTCATCGAGGCTGAGAAGCAGGAAGCAAAGCAGTGGGACGCGTGGCCGACGGCGCTGCCGATTGCCCCCGTACCCAGGCGGGACCTACGGCGTGCGGTCGCGCGGCTGGAGGAACGGATGAAGCCCTGGAAGCAGCCGCTCACCCGCGAACAACAAGATAAAGCCCATTGGGAGTTGCGGGAATTCGACCGGGCCCTGGAGGAGGCGGAACAGGCAGCCGGACGATCGCGACTGGTGTGGCTGTACCAGGACCGGTTCCCGCACTCCGCCGGGTACATCCTGTGGATCTCGATCAGCGCCTCGCTCGCCCTGGTCTGGACGCTGTCCCTCGTGGCAGCGGGTGAGGCCGTCTGGATCACGTACACGTTTCCGGGGGTCGTTACGCTCACCGCCACCGCATTGGCGCTGACCACGTGGGAAATCGACTATCGGCACCAGCGCTGGCTCCACCGTGCCGTGATGGCGGAACTTGCACCGCGCACGAAGGCTCTCCGGGCACAGGTGGCGGAGTTGAGCGCACCGGCCCGTTCCAGGCCTTCCCAGTCTGGCGCGACGATTCGCTGATCAGACCGACACATATGGGATATTGTTGTTTCATACGCAAGGCAGTGGCAGCCACGCGCTGACCGGAAACACCCCAGCAGTGAGGCTCCCCGAGCGGGGTGAAGGACTCGGCGCCGTCCGCGTACCGGATGTCGACGTCGCCGGCGACATGGTCCAAGTCGATGGAGCCTGGCGGACAGACCGTGGCGGCAAGCCGGCCTCCTTCAGGCGTTGGAACCCCGCGAGGTTTCCCGCAGTCCGTCCGAGGGCCCATGGCGAGATGGACACGCAGGCCCGACCGTCCTTCGAGGCGGTGGGCCGGCGCTGCCCGGATCGTCCGGCAGTACGACGTTATGGAAGGACACCCCGTGATCACCGACTTGTTCGCACCCGGCGGAGGCGACGGCCCCAGACTTCGACCGCTGCTCCTGGCGGTAGCCGCCGGCCTGGCGGCCGCGCAGAGCGAGGCGTGGGCGAGCGCCCTGGGAACAGCGGCCGGGGTCTACGCAGTTGTTGTCGGTAGCGGCCGGAACAGGAGGCGCTAACCGTGGCCCGTACGAAGCCGTCCGAGGCGGACATGGCCCTGATCGCCGAGGTCAGGAAGCGCGGGTTCTCCGCCACCCCGACGCAGTTGGAGCGATGGCGTGAGCAGGTGTGGCTGCCGAGGAACCCTCGGGAGTGGCTCGGCCAGGGCCGGGGAAGTTCCTCCGGGCTGCGACCCGAGACCGTGGACCGGGCCGTATGGCTTGCTGCCATCTCGCGTCCCGGCAGGAGCCTTGGCGTCGTTGGCTGGGTGTTCTGGGCCCTGAACGACAACAAGGCGAGCGCGAAGCGGCTGCGGGCCGCACTGCTCACTGCGCTCGACCGTCCGTTCACGCGGGCCGGGATCACAGAGATCCCCGACGGTGACTCCGACGAGGCGTTCCAGGTGCGGGAGGAGGCTGCTTCCCGGCTGTTGAAGGGACGGCGCGCTCCGCAGCACGACTTCGACCGGACGCTGCGGGAGTACGCCGCCGAAGCAGGGTGCGACCTCCCTCATTCGCCGTTCTCCGTCCCGAACATGTACCACCGGGCCCTGCTCGAGCCAGGCGCGCGGATGATGGTTGGTGGCACTGACCACGTCTCGTTCGACGAAATCCTGGACTCGTGGGAAACCGCGTGGCCGCATCATGCCGAGAGCATCGAGGCCCTTCGCGCGTTCTACCGCGACGCCGAGTTCGCCGGTGCAGATGCGATGGCGCAGTCCCCCATGGCCGACGGGATGGCCGGCCTGCGTCGTGCCGTCGAGGACGCCGGCGACCCGGCGCTCTGCGCGGCAGTGCGTACCTGTACGAAAGCGTCCGGCACCCTGGCGGAACTCCTCAAGCGGGCGATACACGAGCCGGTGATCCTCACGCGCCTAATGAACCATGTGATGTGGGATCAATGGGTCCGCACCGGTGGTGTACTCGTCGACGGACAGGCCGGCGAGGCCGCCGTCGCCCTGAGCACCGTTCAGTTCCTGATCGTGCCCGGGTGGGCTGAGGACCTGGAACGCTACCTGGCGTTCATGGAGGCCCTATTGCTCGTCCCGCGCACCGACGCCGCCTTCACTGGCCAATAAAAGGCTGGGTACACAGCGAGACCCCGGAACGGGGCAGATTCCGGGGTCTCGTGCAGGCAGCTCTCCAGCGCGCGCCGGGCGGGGCGGGCAAGGGGCCAGCCCCGCAGAGCCTCTTGGCTACCTGGTCAGGTCGATCCGTACTGGCATCAGCAGGTGCCGGTAGCCATCACCGGCGATGTCGGGCCCGCCGGTGAGCAGCACGGGCTTGGTGGTCTGTCCCTCCTCCATCCCGCGGATGTGCAGGGTGATGGTGTCACCGGAGAACGTGCCGAGGGCGTCGAGCAGGAAGGCCGGGTTGTGGGACAGGATGTTGCCCCGGACTGTGTCGGCGCTGCCGTGCGTGATGGTGGCCGGGATGGTCATGCCCTTGGTGCGGGCCCGGTCGTCCGTGGTGCCGATGCGCGGGGCGAGGGTGAGGGTGCCGTCGTCGCTCCAGGCGAAGCTGACGGGGCTGCCCTTCTCGCCCTTGGCGCTGATGAGGGCCTGGCACTTCTTCGCGGCCCGTACAAGGGTGGGCCGGTCCACCTGGACGGAGGTGTCGCATTCCGTCGGGAACAGGCTCTTGTACTTGGGAAACTCGCCCTCCAACGGGCGCATGGTGACGGTGGTGTCGCCCATCGAGAGGGTGGCCCGGGCGGTGATGCCATCGCCGTCGATGATGCCGATGCCCACGGGCCCGTCGTACGCCTTCAGGCGCTTGGCCAGCGGGGCCAGCACGCCGGCAGGGATGAGGGCGGTGAGCGGCTTCTCGGGCGGCTGGATTGTGGCGCGGGCGGTGACTTCCGCGACCGCGAACCGGTAGCGGTCGGTGGCGGCCATGGTGAGCATCTCGCCGTCCAGCGTCATCTGCACGCCCGTGAGTGTCGGCAGGGTCTCGTCGCGGCCCGCGGTCGTCAGCACACGGTTCAGCTGCGTGAGGAACGTCTGCGCGTCCATGGTCGCCATGGCGGGCACCGCCTCCGGCGGGTGCGTGAACGCGTGGATGTCCAGCGCCGTGATCGGCACGGTGATGTGCTCGGTGGCCAGCAGGTCACCCGCGAGCGAAACATGTGTACGGGCGGCGACTGCCTTTGTCTCCCCCGCGGTCATCGCGGCGAGTGCCTTTCTCAGCTGCGCGAAATGCAGCAGCGAATAGCCCTTCGCGACGGGCGTTTCCACGGGCACTGTTACCGATACGGCGGTCCAGAAATCAAAGGTGCTGAGAGTGAGCCGGTTTCGACTCGTCTCGATGAGGACACCGCTCTGCGCTACCGGCTGCGCCGTGGCCGGTACACCGAATTGGGCGATGTTCAACGCCTCGGTGATCTGCGCGTGCAGAGCCGCGAAGTGTGCGGTCGGCTTGACGGGCTCCTTATCCGCCTTCTTTTCGGTGTTGACCTGCGTCGCGGTCGGGTCGGGCGCCGCGGCAGTCAGATCGCGCTCGGCAAGGGGGCTGGGCTGGGACATGACTCTCCCTCAAGTAGGGGTGCGTGCTTTCGGTTTGCTGGCCGACTGCCACCGCCGACCAACAAGACAACTATAACATTCACAGGTCACGTGAAGGAGTGTTTCGGGCCCCTATCTGGACACCATTTTGGCTGCTCACACGGCGTCTGAGCGACGCGTGCGGGGTGCAGCTCGTTGAATGCCGAGGGCGCCTCACGGGCGCGCAGCGATCGGGTCCCGGCCCGCGCAGCAGCCCGGCGGGCAGCAAGAGGTGTGGGCAGCCAGCCGGCCGCACCCCGGTGCCGTTTCCCGCCATGCAATGCCCCGTCCCTGGGCGAGGACGTCCGGGGCTTGCCATCACGGCAGCGGGCCAGCTTCGCTTGCTCATCGGGTCAGCGAATCGCCAGCCTGGTTGGACACGGCTGATTACCCTCTTTGTATGGATCACGCTTTCGCCGTGCGCAAGTTGACGGAGTTCCTCGCACTCGTCGGCGGGTACCTCTACGAAGTAGAGCGCGCTTCCAGGGAGGACGGGGCAGATTGGCCGGACTGGCCTCAGGAGCTTGTCGTACAGCAAGTTGTGGCCCGGCAGATCGCCAACGCCTACTCCCCCGGCCTGGGCGATGTCGAACGCGATGAGGGGGAGAATGACTTCTCGTACTGGTACCGGTCACGTACCGCTGCTGCTCAGGCGCTCGGGATGGCCTCCTCAGCTGAGGAGATAGCCGCCTTTCTCCGGCCTACGTCACCAGCCATCGCCGCCGACTCCCTCCATCCGTGGGTGTGGGAGCCAGCCGCCCCACTCTGGGCTGCTGAGGCTCGCCAGGACGCGGTCCTCGCCGCGGCTCGCACCCTCAATCGTCGGCTTCAGCAGAAGCTCGAACGCCACGACATCGGCGAGACCGATCTCTGCATGCAAACTTTCGATCTCAAGGAAGCTCAGCCGGGGAAACCACGTCTGCGATTTCCGGGCGACCGCTCCACGGCTACGTGGCGAGCGCGACAGGAGGGAGCAAAGTATTTCGCTGCCGGCGCCTTCCTCGCCATTCGCAATGTCGCAGCCCACGAGGAAGCTGTGGAGTGGTCCCGGGAGGATGCTCTGGAACATCTGGCTGCTCTGAGCGTCCTCGCTCGCTGGATCGAAGAGTGCACGACCGAACAGGTCCCATCGTCCTAACAGCCTCAGCAGCAGAGAGGCCCTTCGGAATCACGGCCTGGGGCTTCGCGCTGGTCGCCCTTCGCGCTCAGGCGCCTCGGGAGCGTCCGAGAACGCCTTACGCGGCCGCGGAAGTCACCGGCGACCCGCGCTACCCACCAAGCCGCTACCACTTGACTATCCGGTCGTTGGCTCGGCATGGACACTCTGCTCGAGGCTTCGCTGGTCAAGACACCGTGGGGCTTCCTCTGCCCGGACTGGTGCAACGATGCTCCGCCTGAGGGAGAGGCCCATATGGGCATGAACGGGCCCGGAGACTTCAGCGAGGTCGTTCACTACGGGCAGAGCACAGGCTGGACCTTCATGGAATGGCCCAAGCCCGACGAGACCACTCGCTGGCCCGGCATCTACCTGACCATCGACATCGCGGCACGCAGCGACTTGGACGGTTATCCGACCCGGCCCTTCCTGCGAGTCGACGAGGACGCGGAGGAATTCGAGATCCACGACCCCGACCGGGCGGCGTTGCTGTGCGAAGTCCTTTCCCGCACGACCACCCAACTCCTGGGCATGACAGCGAAAATCAGGGACTGGACGCCGCCGAAAGCCTCGTGACTTCCTGGAAGGCGCAGGGTCCATGGGGTCGCCTGCAGCCGCTCGCCAGGGAGGCCGACGCTTGTTGCCCGCCGGCCATGAACCACGTCAAGCCGGGTTTGCGGGAGGCTTACCCGGTCATCGGATGGCGATCGGGACGACACACGCCACCATGAGGGCCGCGTCGCCCGCCGCCGGGTGACAGTGCGCGGGGTAGGCCAGGGCACCCATCACTAGACCGGCAAGGACCACGAGCAGCAGGACGAGAAAGGGCAGTTCGTGCCGCTGGCGACTGGCCGGAATCGTCCCGCGCCGGGGCGACCTGCACCTTGATCAGCTGAATCCAAGACGGGTACGCTGGCCGTCGTTACTGTGTGTGGTGCAGCGAGGACAGTCGGCTGAACGCCGGTGACCTGGGCTGCCTGCAGGATGCGGGGGCCAGGTTGGATAGCTCCATAGCCGTGGCGGCTGGTGTTCCTCCCATCCATTTCGGAGTGCACGAGCTCCGTACCGGGAGCGCGGACGGGGCGCGGGCCGACTTCGAGAAGATGCTCGCTCAGCTTGCCGCCGCTACCACCCCAAATGTTCGGATGATCGCGGCCAACCCGGGCGACTGGGGAATCGACGCTTTCGCTGGCGACCTAGGGGGCGCCATCACCGTCTGGCAGTCCAAGTACTTCATGCCTAACACCACCACCAAACAGTCGCAGCAGATCCGTGAGTCACTCGCACACGCGCTTCAGGCTGCGGCGGACAACGATCACACCATCGCGATCTGGATCCTCTGTATCCCCTCCAGCATGGACGGCCCCGCAGCAAATTGGTGGGACCGTTGGAAGAAGAAGCAGGAGAAGGAGCACGACATCGTCATCGAGCTTTGGGACGAGACCGCACTCGTACAGAAGCTCCAAAGCCCCGAGGGCGACCATGTGCGTCGCGCCTACTACGAGCCCTTCACACCGGTGCTGGCCCAGGAGCAGCTGCGGCTGGTCGTGGACGTGGAGGATGACAAGGCTGCAGCGCTCGACTCGGCTCTCTTCGTGCGGCAGATGACGGAGGCCGGCCACGTCGAGCTGGACTCCGCCAAGCAGCAGTTCTTCAACGCTGATCTGGTCGCACGCGAGATCGTGCACAAGGCGGTGCCTACAGAGGTGGCGGCGCTCAGGTCCGCTGATGCCACCTTGCATGGTGTGTGGGAGATGCAGTTCAACGAGTGCTCTGCAGAGGATGCCATCAAGGCCCTCCATGGACGGGTCTGGCGCGAGGTGCGCAGCGAGCACGACAAGCTGCCGAAGGTGCTGCGTCTGGAGTTGGTGCACAGCTGGGGGTTGGTCCACCGGCTGGTCGACAACCGTCGGGCCGGCTGGGTCAAGCACTGGCGGCAGATCGCAAGCGGTCATCCCGACGGCTGAGACCGCCCGATGACCTGTCCCGCTAGACAATTGAGGAGGAGCACGCCGTGGAAGCACACCGGCCGGTAGCGATGCCGGAGGATGAGGTACCTTTCCGGCTCGCTCAGTTGCTGCTGCTCCTTGACGCGGTTGCCGGGCAGGACGCGAACGGGGCGAGCTTGGAGCGCATCGGCTACTACGACTTCCTGTCCGCGAACCCCTTCCTCGTGGTCCCTTCCGAAGGCCGAGAGGCCAGTCTCCTTCGACTGGCCGGGTTCGACCCGCAGGTTTTGGCATACGCCTCTTCCTCGCAGCGGTTCACCAGCCGTCGGGAGCGCATCCAGCACGACCTCGCGCTCCTGGTCGCCTACGGGTGCTGCCAAGTCCGCAACCACAAGGGCTCCCTCGCCTACTCGATCACAGCGGCTGGGCAGGAGCTCGGTGGACAATTCACAGCCACCTACGCCACCTCGTTCAGTACCGCGGCCGGCATCGTCGTGGGTCGGCTCCGCAAGCTCAGCGACAAGGGTCTGCGGGAGCAGACGGCTCGGTGGCTCCGGCCGGACGGGCACGGTGGCCCTGCGGCTGCCCTCATGAGTGTCCTGGGCCCGGGCCCGCGGGTGTCGGCAACGTCTTGGGAGGGATGATCACCATGGAGCCGCTTCCCGGCATTCGGATCCGACGCCTGCGCCTGGCCGGGATCGACCGGGCCTATGACGTCGACTTCACAGTCGGGCAGCAGGTACGGAACTTGTCGGTGATCGCGGGGGCGTTCAGCTCGGGCAAGACTGCCGTGCTGGAGTTCATCGCGTACGGGCTCGGCGCCAAGAGGCACCCCCGTCACCAAGAGGTGCTGCGGAAGGTCCGCTCCTGCCTTTTGGAGGTCGAGCTTTCCGGCGAGCCTCATGTGATCGAACGGTCGGTCGGAGAGCCTTCGAAGGTCGCCTTCGTACGTCGCGGAACACTGGACAGTAAGCCCGTGTCCAGGCCCGAGAGCAGGCTCATCGAGCCGCCCGGCTCTTCGGAGAGCCTGTCCGCGCTCCTGCTGAGCCACTGCAAACTCGAGGGCGTCCACCTGCGTGAAGCCCCCACCAGCCGCGAATCCCGCACGGACCCGCTCAGCTTCCGTGACCTGATGTGGCTGGCCTTCCTTCCCAACGAACGCGTCGCGGACAAGAACTTCCTCTTCGAGAACGACTACATGCGCAAGCACAAGCTGCGGCAGGTGGTCGACGTTGTCTTCGGGGTCCACGACGACCGTGCCGTCGAGCTCGGCCAACGCATACGAGAACTCGGCGGCCGGCTCAACCATGCGAAGGCCGACCTTGCAGCGGCGCGTGCCTTCGTCGAGGAACAAGCTCCCACCACACTGGGCGATGCCATCTCACCCCTCGCCTACGAGCGGGAGCTGGCCGACATCACAGCTCAGCTTCAGAACCTGGACCGGGCCGCTCAGGCGGGGACGGCCTTCGCGGCCCGACTGCGCCGTGAACACCAGCAGGCCGCCCAGAACTCCCGCCGGGCGGCAGCGGTCCTGCGGGACTGCGAGACGCAACTCGCTCGCCTGCTCCCGCTGCGCGCGCAGTACGCGGACGACCTCCTCAAGCTCGGCATGCTGGGCGAAGCCCAGAAGCTCTTCGACCCGCTGAGTGTCACCGCCTGCCCAGCCTGCCTGAACCGCCTGCCGGCTCGGCCGACAGCCACCAGTGGGCGCTGCAGCCTGTGCAGCCACGACCTGACCGACGCTGACGGGACGCTGACCTTGGGCGCTGCCGACGTCGGCAGCGCGACCGAAGGCAACCGCCTGGACGTTGCGGCCGAGACCCGGTCCACCAAGGCCCGCCTCAAAGAGATCACCGCCTACATCGAAAACCTGGACGTCTCACTGGCCGCGCTCAAGCTCCAGGCAGAAGACGCGGCGATCCTTGAAGAACAGGCATCCGCCGCGCTGGATGCGGCAACCTCGCCCGCGGTATCGCCATTCCTCGCCGCTCGCGACGACCTCCACCGCAGGCGCGAACAGGTACTCCTTCTCGTCGACCAGGCCGAAAGCACCGTGAAGCTTCAGGAAGGGCTCGCCAAGCGAGCCGCCACGGTGGAACGCCACGAGGCCGACATTGCCCGTCTGCGCGATGAACTCGCGCAGCTCGGGGACGTCACACTCGACCGCGATCGAATCATCGGCCAGATCAGCAGCCGCTACGGCGACCTCCTTCGGGAATGGCGCTACCCCAAGGTCAGTCAGCCCTTCATCAAACCTGACCTCACGCCATTCGTACGCGGTGAGCCCTACCAGGAGGCATCCTCGGGCGCCCGCACGCTCCTGACCCTTGCCTGGCAACTAGCCGTCTTCGAAATCGCCGTCGAAACAGGTGCCGCGCACCCCGGCTTCCTCATGATCGACAGTCCCCAGAAGAACCTCGGCCACGGCGGTACCCTCGATGCAGTGATCGCCGATGCCGTCGCCATCGACGACGTCTACCACCACCTCTCCGTCTGGCTCGCAAACCGAGGTACCGGGGCGCAGCTCATCGTCGTCGACAACAGCCCGCCGCTCCTCGCGGAAGGCAATGTGGTGGCCCGCTACAGCCGAAACGAGGACCAGCCTCCCTACGGGCTGATCGAAGATGAGACCAGCACAGAAGCGGAAGAGGCTGGCCGCTAGAGCTCCACGGCACTCTTGAGATCGCGGGCGAGCACGGCCGACGTTATGCAGGGGGCCCGCCGGGGAGGGAGTACTGGTCTCCGCCGGGGCATCGACGGTGGATCAGGCAGGTCTGGTGTCGCCGGAGGATGGCGGCGCAGGTGCGGACTCCGATGACGGCGGTGGGCTCGGTCGTCTTGATCACGAGGTTTGCCCCGGCACGGCGAGGCCTTGAGCGCGGGCTGCGGCGATGTTGGCGGCCAGCCATCCAGCTGTGTTGCCGCAGTCGAAGTACTGTCCGGTGACAGGGTGGATGAGTACGTCACGGTCGGGCGCGAATGCGGTAATGGCGTCGGTGGCCTGGTATTCGCCGTTGGCGGCGCGGGTGAGTTTCACGAAGTACGGGATTGCGTCGGCGGGGAGCAAGCTGCGGCTGATGTTGATGAACGCGGTCGGGGCGCTGTAGACGGCCTGCTTCTCCAGCAGGCCGTCCAGGAATTGGTGGCCGGCGGGGGCGTGCCGGGGCGAGAGGATGCCGTACCGGTGGGCGTCCGTGCCGGGGACGGTGGCGGCGGCGACCGCGCCCCGAGTGCCGGCGGCGATGCTGGCGGCCGCGAGGTCGGCGAGGTCGGATCCCCCGTCGGGGCGCAGGAGCAGGTCGTCGCCAGCAATGAGGAAGAAGTCCTGATCGGCGATGAAGTCGGCGGCGAGGATCGCGGGCAGGGCCGTTCCGTACCGGTCGCCGTCGCGGGGCTGCTCGATGAAGGTGAAGTCCGCCTGGTCGTGGAGGTGTGCGATCGGCTCGTACTTCTCCTGCCAGCCGCGGGCGCCGAAGTACTCCCTCATGCCGTGGTCTTCGGTGAAGTAGTGGCGGATCTGGCGGCCGCTCTCACCGGCGGCGATGACGATCGCGATCTCGCGTACCCCGGCGGCCAGGCAGTCGGCGACCGCGTAGGCCAGGACTGGCTGCTCCAGGACTGGCAGCATGCACTTGTTGAGCGATTTCGCGACGGGGAAGAATCGGGTTCCCATGCCGGCGACGGCGATGACGGCACGACTCACGCGCTGTCCCTTCGACGGGGCGGATCCGGACTCCGGCTGTCATTTGTCAGCGGCGGCTCGGCTGGATAGGCGCGCGAGTCTACGCATACCGTGCACGGATTCTGTGAACCCGCGGCCCACGGGTGGGGCGCAACTGGCGGCCCTGCCATCTGGGCCCCAGGAGCATTGTCAGTGGTCACACCTACTCTCAAAACGGACATTGAGGGCGTCATGTGAGAGTAGGTGCCATGGGCGGTCGAAGGCCGGAAGACGGTTACGACTCGGATTGGGTTACGGATGGCTGGGCGGCTACGGCATTGCCCACAGAGGATCCAGGGCGGCCGTTCGGCTATCTGCTGAGCTCCTGCCGCAGTGACTATGTGTCGATCATGGGCGTGCTGGAGCAGGCGGTGGACCAGTTGACTCCCCAGCAGGTCGCCTGTGAGCTCGCGGAGCAGGGCGTGGATCTGCCGGTGGCTGTGGTCACTCAGCGGCTACGGGCCCTGGGCGAGACCTTCCTCGCAGCATCGGGACGTCCCGACTCCGAGATCGAGCGGTACCAGGAACTCCGTGGTTCACGCTGGCGCTACGGCACAACGCCAAGGGGCCGACAGGTGCAGCGCCTGTGGTCCCAGATGGCCGCCGAGGGTGTCGTGCAGCGGGAAATCGCACTGGATGGGCTGGCCCGGATCGTCGACTCGCTCGGCCGGCTCGATGACGGCGGTGCTCTGGCCGCCGCTGATGCAGCGGTTCTTGCCGGGGGTGTCTTCGTTGAGCACGACCATCTCGATGCGGCGCTGGTGGGGCAGGCCGATCTGCTGGCCGAGCTCGCGCACCGCTTCGACCTCGGAGCCGAGGACACGGTCGAACTCAAAGGACTGCTCGTGGACTATGCCACGCATGTGGTCGTTCACCTGGACCGGGCGGTGGTCCTGGTGCACCACCGTCTGAAGCAGCTACGTCCGCGCTTCGCCGAACTGGCTGGGACCATGCGCGGGCAGTCCCGGGCCGGTGCGCTGGTCGCGCGCGGTGTTCTGACGCCGGCCAGAGGGCATCGGGTGGAGGACTGGGAGCAGCTGTTGGGCTGGTTCTCGCCGGGCACCGGGAAGGCTGCGCGGTTCGGTCTGCAGTTGGTGCGGGCAATCCCGATGATGCATATCAACCTGCGGCGTCACCAGAGCGCGGCGGGGCCCGGGTCGTTGCGGGCGAAGGCGCTGTCGCTCGCAGTGGGCTGCCAGGACCCGCAATACGGGCAGGCCGTGTTGCGGGCGTCGCTGGGAGACCACCCGTGGATGAAGCTGCACACCGTTGCTGAGGCTGAGGACGGTGAGGCGGTGTCCTGGCATGAGGGACCTCGAGTGCCGGCGTTGGCGATGCTCAGGGCGACCGGGCAGAGCAGACCCCGGGGCAAGGTGACGGGCCGCAGGCCCCGAGAAGAAGTCGCACAGGTGCTATCGCTGCAACGTGAGCAACGGCGAGCGGCCCAAGAGGCTGCGGTTGCCGAAGTTCTGGCGGGCAGGCAGCCGTTGTCGGAGAGTGCGTGCAGAGCTGCGCTGAAGGCTGATATCGCCGCCGTGCGGACGCCTGAGGCCGAAGGTTTGCGCACCGGTTCGGCCGATGGGCTGGGGTGCACCCTGACCGCTGGAGCTAATGGAACCGGGCGTGTCGACGGAGAGCGGTGGTCGGTGCTGTTGCCGGGGCGTTCAGTGGGCTTTCATCTTCCCCGTTCCGCACGGGTGTCTGCTCGCCGCGCTGCTGCAGAGGTCGGGGCAGGGGCGGCGGATCCGGCTGTGATGGTCTTGGAGGTGGCCAGGTGAGCCGCGGACACTGGCATGGTGAGGGCGGCGGGGCGGGGCCGGACGAAGAGGAGCAGGAAGAGGTCGCCGCTCTTGCCCGACGGCTGGCGGTCCGTCCCTGGCAGGTGGGCGGGCGCGATGACACGGTGATCGAGGCGGTACACCGGCACGCTCATGGTCTGCGCCGGGCACTTGCCCGGGTGGGCTGGTCCTTGACCGTGGAGCCTGATCTGGTGCGGGTGCACAAACCGGCCGCTCTCGCGGCCGGTCCGGTGCCCGGTGAAGCCTCAGCGGCCGGGACCTGGTTCTGGCTGACCGTTGCGGCGCTCGAAAGTCTCAGGCCCCGGGTGGGGCTGGGCCAGGTAGTGGCCGCGGCTCGGGCCGCAGCCGCGGAAGCCACTATTGCCGTCACTCAGTCGCCGACTGAACTGCGCGCGCTGGTGGCCGCCTTGGGCATGCTGCGCGAGCGGGGGCTGCTGGAAGAGCTCGAAGGGCACATCGAGGAACTGCTGGATCAGGAGGACCCCCCGGTGCTGCTGCGGGTGCACCATGTCCGGCTGCTCCACGTCGTGCCGCGCGGTGTGCCGCTGGACGAGTGCGGGCAGTGGAGCACCGACCCCGCTAGGGACCCAGGACAGTGGCTGGCCGGACTGGAGCGCCCCGAGGATCTGTCGGTGCGGATGTGCGGGATGCTCGCCGACCAGGCCGTGGTGCACACCTGCGATCTGTCCGACGACGAACGGCAGTGGTTCAGCGACCGGCTGCCTCGCGAGGGCACAGCCGCTGCGGAAGCCTTCGGGCTGGTCTTGGAGCGGCGCGTGGAGGGTGCCGCTTTTGTCATGCCGGCGGCCAGGTATGCGGGCGAGTGGGAGCTGGGACCGTTCGTCTTCCCCCGTCGCCAGCGCGGGGGAACGGTCGTGCACGCCGCTTTGCTTCTCATCGACCACCTCACGCAGGTCGGCGACCGTGACGCAGCTATGGCTCCGGGGCCGGGTTGGTACGGCGCCGGGGCAGGGGAGGTTGTGGGCCGCTTGGGCGAGCTTGCCGCCCAATACACCGGCTGGGCCGGTGAATACCGCTCTGATCCCTCCCGGCTGGCCGAGCATGTCAGAGCGTTGCTGGAGCCGCCCGGTCTGCTGCGGGTGGTCGGCGGCTACGAGGACCAGTGGTGGCTGTCACCGGCTGTGGCCCGTTGGACCGTCGTGGCGCACGAGCCGGGCCAAGGCGTTACCGCCCACCACGTTATGGAGACAGCCCGATGACCCTGATGGGACCACCTGCCCGCTGGCAGGAACGCTGGCGCCTGACCGGTGCCGGGGTGGACAACGTGTGGCACTACCTCCGGGAAATCCTCGCCTGCCCATCCGGCCGGCTTCTGCTGCGCGGGCCCAACGGGACGGGGAAGACCACTCTGCTCGAAGCATTGCTCCCCTATTTGCTCAACCCAAAGGCTTCCGCGCTCAGTTCTGGCAGGAACCGGGCGACGAGTCTGGAGTCTTTGATGAAGGCCGGAAGTCCCGGTCGGCGGCGTACGGGGTATCTGTGGCTGTCGTTCACCGCTCCTGGCGGCCGGGACGAATCCGGGAGCGAGGCCGATGAAGTGCACTACGGGGTCCGGCTGGAGTACGCCCAGGGCTGCAACCCCGCCGTCGTAGTCGTCCCGTTCTGGGCTCCTGTGCTGCCTGGATCGGACCTGGACAACTTTAGCGAGCTGGACCGCGACGAGTTCACTGGCTGGCTCACCTCCTGTGGGGGTGAGGTGTTCGCCTGCCCCGACGACTACGTGTCACACTTGGCCCAGTCAGTCTTCGGCAGCGATGCGGGCACGTTGAAGCGGCTGGCCAAGAGGATCAAGAAGGTCCGCAATCCTGGTCTCCTCGCAGGAATGAGCCCGACGGAGGCCGAACACCTGCTGCGTCTGGCCCTGCCGACGGTCAGCGGCGAAGTAATGCGGGTTACTGGGGAAGCCCTCGCTTCCGACGAAGGCACCCGTCTGCGGTACGCCCGCGGGGAGAAGACCACCGGGCTGCTGCAGGATCTCGCCGCGGCCTGGACCCATGCCGCCGCCCGCCACCTGGGCGACGCTACGGGCGCGGCATCAGCCTGCACGCGGGCGCGGGCGCGTGCCGATGAGGAAGCCGCGAAGACCGCGACCGAGGCAGCAGAGGCCCGGGAGCGCAAGACCGAGCTATCAGTGCTGTTGGGTCAGCTGGAGACCCTCGAGCGCACCACGGGGAGCCGGGCCAGAGCGTTGGCCATCGACGCCGCGTCATCGGACGTCGTCCGGGCCAGCCAGGCGGCGCTGAACTTCAGCAGGCAACATGCGTCGGACTGTGAGTTGCTCCAACTGCGGCTGGAGAAGGCGGCCGACTGTGCGGCCGCCGTGATCGCTTCCGCCACAACCACGGCAGGCCGGGTCGACAACATCATCAAGGAGTGCTCCGACGCCGGGGCGCCGGTGGCGGTCTGTAAGCCCGTGACCGTGGAGCGGGCTGATGACGCGCCCCTGGTGCGGGTCGGGGAACGGTCGTTCAAGCCCGCGCCCACGGTGACGTTGACGGCCGACGAACCGGCCGTGGAAACCGCGGTGCGCAGCCTTCATGAGACCCAGCAGCGGCAGCAGAAGCGCCAGGACACGGCCCACGTCATCCTCAGGGCCTACGGCGAAGTCGAGGCCGCCTTGAAAGAGAGCCAGGAGGTACGCCGCGATGCCCAGGAGGCGGCGGACAGGGCGGAGCAGGCGGGGGCCCGGCATCGCGCCAACTTCGACCTCCTGCACGACCGGATCCGCGCGCTCGGGACGGGAGTCGAGACGTGGGCCAGCAGCTGGAGCACAGCACTGCGTACCCCGAAGATGCACGCGGCGGGGGTTGTCGAGGAAGCATCCTCCTGGCTGCACGAGAGCGAGTTCGCCGGGGCCGTGCAGAACGCTGCCGCTCTTCGGGACGAGGTGGCGGCACGGGCGGTAAGGGGGGCAGACCGCGCACGCGGACGGTCGGAACACCACAGGAAGGCAGCCGTCCGGGCTCAGCGGGCCGCGCGGGACGCGGAAGGCCGCGCGACGTGGTGGCGTTCGGGTAACCTGCCCGCGTTTCCCGGCCCTGCCTGGCTGGATGCGGTGGACGAGGCCAGTGCGTTCGGGGCAGCTGTGGACTGGAAAGCGGCAACCGTACCGACCGGGCCCGGGCGTGATGTCCTCGAAGCCGCCATCGCCGCCACCGGGCTACTGGGAGCGGCATTCACCGAACACGGCGTGGCGCATGATGTCGGATGGCAGGTACGGGCCGACGGGCCGGCCCTGACCGCACCCCTGTCCTTGGCATCGGTCCTCACCGCCGTCCCCGGCCATCCGTTTGAGGCCGTGGCCGCCGCGGTCCTGGAGCGCATCGCCTACCTACCGAGCGCCGCCGCGCTCACCGACGAGGGGGGCGCGGGACTGGCTATCGGCGCCGACGGGACCTTTCGGGCCGGGCCGCTGGTCGGCCATCCCGCCCTGCGGGGGAACGTGCTGCCTGCCGCGCATATCGGGATGGACGCCCGGCGGGCGGCCGCGATGAGGGAAGCCGAGACGGCACAGCGTGAATGCGAGGCTCTGCAGCATGCCTCGGCCGGTCGCCTGCGCGCGGCGCAATACCTGTCCGGTTTCGCCCGGCAGGTTGAATCCTTCGCCCAGAGCTTCCCCGGTCACCTGGTGGACGAGGCGGCCGTGGCGGAGGCAACGCGTGCAGAAAGCGCCCGGGTCGAGGCCGACGCCCGCGCCGAGGCAGCCCGGAAAGACAGGTTGGCGAGTGAGAAGGAGGCTGGACACCGCGCCGCGCTGGACCAGTGGCGGGACCAGGCTGCCGCCTTCCATCTGCCCGACGACCCCACGCTGGTCGAAGCGGAGGCCCACGCGGCCGGCCGACGGCACGAGGTGCTGGGCAAAGCGGCTGAGCAGATGGCCGGGATCCGCAACGAACTCACCGGGCTGAAGGCCGCGGCACAGGCTGCCCTAGAAGACCGCGCACAGGCCGAAGAGTGCCGCGCCCGGGCCGAGGAGAGTCATCGGCGGGCCGCCGACGCCGAGGCAGCGCTGGAGGCATGCAGACAGCGAAGCGACCTCAGCGAGCTCGACCTCGAACAGGCAGTCGCAGCTGCCGACCAGGCTCACACGGAGGCACTAGCGCAACTGGCTGCGCAGCGCACGGCCCACACCGAAGCCGTGGGAAATGACTCGGATTGCGCACGGGCCCATGCCGAGGCCCTCCGACGGCTGAAGGAATCCCGGCCCGCGGCCGAAGCTGCCCTGGCCCTCGTCCGTGAACGGCTCGCCGCGCCCGGGCTAAGTCGCGCGGTGGGCTGGCAGGGCGACAGCACCAGTCCGGAGGGCAACTGGCTGGACGAACTCAAGACCCGCCTGAGCTGCGTGCCGGAGCCCGCGCGTGGCCTGGACGAGTGCACGGACGCCCTGCGCCTGCACCTTCGCGAAGAACCGGACGACGGCTGGAGCCTGGGATACGGGCCCGCACCCGAGCCGATGCCGGCTCATCAGCTGGCCTTCGCCGGGCGGCGCTTCTCCCCGTCGGCGGCAGCCGAAGAAGCCGCAACCCGCCGCGACCAGGCACTGGCCGCCTACAACGCAGCCGACGCGCAGACCTTGCAGCGCTTCGTCCTGGGCCGGATCCCGGCCGCCATCAGCACCGCATGGGTAGAACTCCAGGACTGGGTCCGCGACATCAACACGCAGATGTCGCTCGCGGCCGCATCCTCCGGCGTCGGCGTCCGGATCGAAGTCAGTGTCCGCAAGGACCTCTCCCCCGCGGTCGCCACCATTCACGAGCTGACCTGCAAGGTCGCCGACGCCGATCGAACCCCCGAACAGCAGCAACGCATCGGCCAGGCGCTGCTGGCCGTACTGCGGATGGGCGAGCCGGACCTCACCGACGAACGCCCACGCCACGAGGAGCGCGCCGGTCTGCTCGCCGAAGCCACCGACATTCGCACCTGGGTCACCATCAAATACATGATCACACGGGCCGACGGCAGCCAGGAGAGATGGGGCGCCCCCGATGTCACCATCTCCCAGGGCGAAAGCCGCCTGATCGTCCTCGCCCCGATGCTGGCCGCACTCGCCGCCGACTACCGCGACCTGCCCTCCCACGCCGCCCGCCTGTGCGCCCTGGACGAGGTACCCGCTGAGGTCGATCAACAGGGCCGGGACGGGATCGCCGCCTACGTCGAGAGCCTCGATCTGGACCTGATCTGCACCAGCCACCACTGGGACGGCTCCCCCGGGGCCTGGGACGGCATCGACCTCTACGACCTGGAGAAAGCAACCAACGGCACCGTCATCGCATTCGAGGAAATGGACCTCTACGCCCCCAGCCTGCTCATCGCGACCGGCCATAGTCTGCCCCACCCCGCAGGCCCTACCGCGACCATTGCCGAGGATCGGCCGTGACGGCCGGCCCAGCTCCGTGCCCGGACGCGCTGTGTCCCGACGGCGCCTGCGACGGCGCCGAGTTCGGCGCTCTGCTCGGCGACGACGTGATGTGGCTGTGGGAGCAGTTCGCCGACCGGGCCGACCGGAGCGGCGACCGTGCCATGGAACACGGCAGTGTGACGATCTCCGCGCCACCCGATGCCGCTCGGCGAGCGGCTGTCCTCGGTCTCCTGGGCGCGAGGACCCTACGCCCAGGGCAGAGCAAGCGCGTCGACCTGCCCGAACTCACCCGCCGCCTTCGCGCCCGCGGTCCCGGACTGACCCCTGCGGCCGTGGCCGCACATGCAGTGCGCCGGGCGTTGGGGCGGAATACGGCCGAGCAAGCGCGACGGGCAGCCCGGCTCGCGGGACTCCAGGAGCTTCGCAGCCGACTGCTGGCCTCACTTCCTCCCACCGCCCCGGTGAGACCAGGGCCTCAGGAGTGGGCCGTACTGCAGCGAACCGGCCGGGTCAGCCGGATCACCCAGCACCCAGCCCCCGAGGAACTGCTGGCGGCTCTCGCCCGTGTGCTGGCCCGTCTCCCGCAGACAGGGCGCCTCGACCGTCGTTTGCTGGCCCACGATGTCACCGGGGACCCTCACGCCCTGGACGCCAATACCGACCTCGGCGGACTTGTCCTCGCCGAAGCAACCGCCTGCGGCGCTGTGGAGCCCGGCCTGCACAGACGCGACGCGTGGGCCCGGCTTGGCATCGACCTCGACACTCTCACCGGTGGCCTGCTCAGCCTCAACGTCCACCCCCAGGGGTGGCGGATCCCCCGCAACCAGCCGCTCATCCTGCCGCCCTGGACGCTGGAACGCGCACGCTGGCCCAAGCCGGGCGGCGGAGACAGCGGATGGGTGTTCGTCACCGAGAACCCCTCCATCACAGCAGCAGCCCTCACTCTCTCCTCCCCGCAGCCGGTCCGCTTGCTGTGCACCGTCGGCACCCCGTCTCCATGCGAACTCGCTTCCCTCCGACGGATCGCCTCCGCCGGCTGGCGCATCGCGGTACGCGCCGATTTCGATGCCGCGGGGATCCAACACGTCAGAGCTGTCCTCGCTGCCGTCCCGGACGCCGCTGTCTGGCGAATGACGGCCGCCGACTACACCGCCAGCCTCCACCCAGCACCCTTCCAGCCCAGCGCCCTGGACCTCGGACGCCTGGCCGACACCCCCTGGGATCCCGCACTACACAAAGCCATGCGCACCCACAGCCGCGCCGCCTACGAGGAGGCTCTGATCGGCACGCTGTGTACAGAGCTCCGGCGGGGCCGCCCAAAAACCTCCCCACAACCGCAACCCGCTCCGCCGCGACCGGTGGCTTACGAAAGGACGAACCGCGTGCCCGGACCGGACATGCCTGCACCCGATCAGCCCGTCACCGCAGAAGCCTGCCTTCACCGCTGGCCCAGCGCCGTACAGCGGACCGAACTCATCAACGGTGTCCTGCTGTTCACCGGAAACTTCGACGAACGGGACATCACAACCGCCGAGCGCACCTACCCCGGCCGACGCGTTCTCCTCAACACCGACGGCAGCATCGAGGTCCACCCCGCCGCCCCCGGCCCGCCACGCTCCCTGCTCGAACCGTAGGCACGGCATCCTCGCAGGCACCCCCACAGGTGGCAGAGGGCTGCCGCGGCCGCACAACGCCGGGCTGAGGAAGTTGCAGGCTGTCAGCCGCTCACCGTGACTGGGTGGCGATTCCGCCCCTTCCGGGGAAGGGACGGAATCGAGGCCGCCTCGCCGTCCACTGCTGCCCCCACGAACCACGCTCCCCTGTCTGGTCCGGCTGGCCCAGGTGCGCGGGCCTCGGTCCGGCGTGAGGATCGCTGTACGGGTGGTGGCCCAGATGTCGATCTGCCGCAGCCTGGACCGCTGCCCGACCGGCCCACAGGGGGACCTGGAGGTACGCATGCCGTCGACGATCTGGAGCGGGGCCATCAGCTTTGGCCTTGTCACCATCCCCTGCAAGGTGGTCGGTGCCACCGAGGATCACTCGATCCGCTTCCACCAGGTCCACCTGGAAGACATGGGCAGAGTCCGCACCCGGAAGGTGTGCGAGATCGACGGCGAGGTCGTACCGCAGGAGGACATCGGCAAGGGCTACGAGCTCACCAAGGACGAGACCGTCCCGATCACGGACGCAGAGCTCGACCAGATGCCCCTGCCCACCGCCAAGGCCATCGAGATCGTGGCGTTCGTGGACGCCGACACGATCGACCCGGTGCGAATCGGTGACAGCTACTACCTGGCGATCGACGGGCAGGTGGCCGCGAAGCCGTACACCCTGCTCCGCAAAGCGCTGGAGCGCTCCGACAAAGTCGCCATCGCGAAGTTCGCATGGCACAACCGCGAACGGCTCGGCCTGCTGCGCGTCCGCGACAACGCCATCGTGCTCCACGCGATGCGATGGCCAGACGAGATCCGCGACCCGGCAGAGCTGGCCCCGAAGAAAACCGAGCTGGACGAGGACGAGATCGAGCAAGCCGTGCAGCTCGCCGACAGCATGACCATCGACGACATCTCCGGCTTCCGCGACGCGTACCGAGACGCCCTGGAAGAGCTCATCGAGGCAAAGACCGAAGGCAAGGAAGCGCCGCAGCCGACCGAGGGCAAAGCGCAGCAGCCCAGCCAGGTCGTCGACCTGATGGCAGCCCTGAGCGCCTCCGTACAGAGGGCAAAGGAGTCCCGCGGCGAGACGGACGACCACGCCACCGTCCACGAGATGAAGCCGCGCAAGAAGACGGCCGCGAAGAAGACGACGAAAAAGAAGGCACCCGCCAAGAAGGCCGCGGCGAAGAAGACCGATTCGAAGAAGGCGGCTGGTCGGAAGCCCCGGACCGCCTGACTACCCGAGCGCCCCCAGCGCGGTGTCCGGCCGGCAGTGAATGCAGGCCCGGATCCCGTCGGCGAGGGCGGCAAGTGCCTGCTCCCGGCTGACTGCTCGGCGCCGCTTCCCGGCCGCGTAGCACCCGCCGACGTGGACTTCGATGGGTGGGGAGCCGACGCCGATGCCGAGCTCAATGACCCAGTCCGGTGTGGGCGGCCGCGCGCGCACGCCCTGCTGCCGCTCTCTCCCGCTGTTCGGCCGCCGCAATGGCCTCGTCGAGGCGTGTGAGCCACATGGCATGCCAGGTCCGCAGGGTGCGGAGGCGAGGCAAGTCAGACGGCAGAATATCGGACACGCGTTCGAGTCTACGTGGGTACGCACCATCGGGGCATCGCCGTGCCAGCATGGGGCGCGCCGCACGGGAGCCGACGAGAGGAGCCGCATGAACGACGCTGACCTGCTGCGTGTCCTCGGCGTGGACCCGTCGGAGCTGGACCCCGCCCCACCGTGGATGCCGCGCCAGCTCGCAAGCGTCAACCGGCTCGACGGCAGCCTTCCGTGTGTGCGCTGTGGCGAGCCCGCGAGAGCGACCGGAGTCGTGGACGCGCCCGGGCACGGCCGGCGGTGGCTGGACCGATGCATGCCCTGCCTTCTCGCCACCACCCCACGCGGTGGCCCTCCTGGGCCACTGGAGGACACGCTGGCCGTGCTGCGGCAGGCGGCCCAGCAGGCGGGCGTCGACCTCACCATCGTGACCGACGAGCCGTAGCCTGCTGGCGACCACCTTCACCTGACCCTCAGCAGAAGACGGGCAGCTGAGTCCGGGCTGCGGACACTCAGGAGTTCCGGTTCTGGGTGCGGACGATGGCTGCGGCAATCGCCGCGACTCCGCCGCCGAGCATGCCTGCCGCAGGGACCGCCGCACCGTGATCGACGAAGTACTTGGCGACCCAGAAGTAGCCGACCACAGCGCCGCTACCGACGAGTGCACCGCTCGCTCGCAGCACCAGATTGGCCAAGTCCATCCGTCGCTGGTGGACCTGGTTGAGGCTCTGCTGCTCGAAATCCTGCTCGACCATCCGCAGGATGCGCTCGCCGGCACCGGGGACCGCACGGTCCCAGCGCTCTACCTGCTCGCCGGCAAGCAGCTCCTGATAGGGGCGATTCGGCTGTGTGGACTCCTGAAGGCCGGTGAGCGCCTCGGCAGTGGCGCCACCAGGCTCCTCAGACGGCGTCACGGCTGTCACCGCTCGCCCCTCTCGACATCGTTGTATGGGTCCTCAGCTGCGGGTTCATGCAGCTTCGGTGGCCTGCCGAGCTGACCGCACACCCGGTCCAGCGATTCCTCGACGTTTCGCAGCGCCCGCTCCCGAGAAGGCGGCACGCCGCCACGGCCGAGTGGTGCCAGGCGGTCGGGCCCTATGAAGGCGATCGGGAAGAGCCACACATCGAGCAACCCGCTCACGAATGCTCCGGTGCGAGAACCTGCCGCGCCCCTGCCAGGTCGTGACCGTGGCGCGGCAGGGTTTGGCTCTCTTCGCGTGTCGTTCCGACGTGCAGTTCGCAGCGCAGCGGCCCCGAGCAGGGCCCACAAGGCGAAGAAGCTGCCCATCGACCACCAGCCGCGGGCTGTTGGTAGCGCACCCATCAGGAAGACTAGAGCGATCGTGAGTAGGGCGCCGATTACGACGCCGACGCCTATGCGCACCCATGAGGGACGGCGGTGGGCCTCTATCGAGGCTTCGAGGAACTCCAGCGCGTGTGAGCTGAGTTGGTTGCGCAGGACAGGGACCCAGGCCATGGCCTCGGCCATACGGTTTCCTCGGTAGAGCCAGTCAGGGTCGCGATCGTGGCCTTCCCAAGCGGCCGTCGCATCCTCGATCTCCTGACGGTTGTCGAGCAACTGCCGAAGACGTGGCCAGCCTGACAGCAGCCCAATGTTCGCGATCTCGACCAGCTCGCCCTCCTGGGTGAGGACGCGGCCGCGGAGAAGCATGTCCATGGCGACGCCGGCATCAGGGGAGTCCTCGCGGTACAGCGCATTCCGGGCGACCCGCTGCCGGATGGGCTGATTGTGATTGCCAAGCCTGATCAACTGGAGGAAGACGCCCATGGTCGCCTGCCGCTCGTCGGTGCTCAACTGCTGGTAGGTCCGCTCGGCGAGGGTCGCCCCAATACCTGCGATCCCGCCTGCCTCCAGGTACGCCGATATCGTCAGCCTCGTGTCCCGCCTGTTTTGCCACAGGTTCCACAGCGCGGGTTGCAGCAGGGACAGCCGCTCGGGTGGAGAAACTTCTGCAAGGTCATGCAACAGCAGGTCAACCAGACCGGGTTCTAGGGTCAGGCCCGCAATCTCGGCCGGACGCTGGATCGCCGCGCGGAGTCCTCCATTCGACAGCGGCCCGAGAAATATCGCGTCGCGCAATGCAGTCAATAGCTGCGGGACCTCAAACCAGCGTTCAGCGCAGACGGTCGACAGCTCGAAGACGACAAGTGCAACCGGCGATTCCCCGTTCCGACCTGGCCCGGCCAGGACCGAGAGGGTGTGGAGGAAGGCGCGTTGTTGCTCCTCGTCCGGGACCAGGTAGAAGAGCTCTTCGAGTCGATCGACCACGATGATCAGGCGCGGATCAGCCCCTCCGGCCAGAGCACGGACCGCGTCGCGCACCAGCGCCGCTCCCACGTGCGGGTCCGGGGTAAGCGCACCGACCAGCGAGGCGGCCGGAATACCGGTCAGTTCGGCCAAGCCGTCAACCAGGGCCGCCATGGGGCGAGCGGTAGGGGAGAACAACAGGCTCGGCCACGATCGCGAGCCGGGAAGGGCGCCGGCTGCAAGCGCGGGCAGCAGCCCGGCCCTCAACAACGAAGACTTCCCTGAACCGGGCGGGCCGACCACCGCCGCTGGGTCCCCGGTATGCATATGCGTTTCCAAGCGGCGAACCAGGGACGCAGTCTCGCCCTCGCGACTGAAGAACCACGCTGCATCCCGCTGGCTGAACGCCACTGGGCCGGGATACGGGCAGTCCTCCCTCCGCACGGTGTCGTCGCGTGCATCGGACGATCTGTCGACGACATTCATGCTCGAGGCGCCCGAAACGACGCGGGGCCGTGGTTCTCCCGGCCCCGTGCTGGTCGTGCGCTGCGAGGTAGCGCCAAACGGCGGCTCAGTCTCGGGCTGCCCCACCCCGTTCTCCCTCCGGCCAGGGTCTCACGGTAGTGCACGCTTGCCAGGGCTCGCCTGCGAAGCACTGCGTGGGCCCCGGCACCGTCAACTAGTACGTCCTACGAGGCGGCGTCCTGACGCATCTCGCGCCATGCCTCCCGCCCATACGTCTCGATCTCTGACCCTTCAGGGCCACCCTCATAGAACCAGCCGTCCGCGATGAACTGACGGACCAGCTTGCGGAACAGCTCGCCCCCGCGCCCCAGCTTCACGTGCAGAATCACGTTCGCGGACGGTTCGTTGTAGCTCTGCCAGTAGTCGGGCACCTTCCCGTCTCGTACCGGCACCGGGAAGTAGGGGAAGCAGTACGTCGCCTCCCGCGACGGCCTCGCCGGCGTCGAATGGTCGATCAACTCCTCGGCCGACCTGCAGCTCTGGGAGCTCGGCCGCAGCGCCGCCTGACCCCGACATCTGTCCCGGCACCCCGTCCCGGCCGCACGGGGCAGGAATTCACCCAGCAGAGAGCAGGGGTCCAGGACGGCCGCCCGTCCTGGACCCCTGCTGCTGTGTCTTGGAGCAGGGCTGTCCACGCCCAGACGGGGTGCCCCAGAGCTTTGAGGCCGAGATGTTCAGGGGACGTTGGCTTCGGGCGGTCTCGGGAGATCACGCCGCACTGAGATCGGTGAGGTTGGGCACTGCTGTGGTGGCGCCGTTGCGGGAGGCTTGCAGCGCGGCGTGGGCGGTGAGGACGGCGTGTAGGCCGTCGTGGAGGGTTGCGGTGTGGTGGCCGTGGCCGAGGACCAGGTCGCGGAAGGCTTCGTGTTCCGCGACAAGGGGTTCCCTTTTGGGGATCGCGTATCGGGTGACGTCGCCCTCGGTGACGCCGCGGAATGCGGCGAGCGCCTCCCGCTGGGTGGTGCGTGTGGAGCCGTTTGCCCAGTACGAGAGGTCAGCGGTGAGTGTGTCGGCAACAAGGATGCCGTGGTCGCCGGTGACGGTGGTGGTCCGTTCCTTGAGCGGGGAAAGCCAGCTGACCTGGTGGTGCGTGATGGTTCCGTCGGCCAGCTGGCCGACGGCTGCGAGAAGGTCCTCGTGGGAGCGGCCGCTGCGGTGGGCGGTTCGGGCGGTGATTGAAGTGAAGCGGGTGCCGGTGATCCACGCGGTCAGGTCGAGGTCGTGGGTGGCGAGGTCGTGGATGACTCCGACGTCGGTGATCCGTGCGGGGTAGGGGCCGGTGCGCCGGGTGGCGACCGAGAACACGTCCCCGAGCTGTCCGTCTTCCAGTCGTTGGCGCAGGGCGATCAGTGCGGGGTTGAAGCGTTCGATGTATCCCACGGCGGCCGGTACTCCAGCGGTGTGGAAGGCCTCGGCGAGCCGTCTGGCTGAGGCGGGGTCACCCGCCAGCGGTTTCTCGATGAGGGTCGGGATGCCGGCTGCTGCGAGTGTGGTGCCCACCGGTTCGTGCAGCAGTGTGGGGCAGGCCAGAACCGCGTAGTCCAGGCCGAGCTGCAGCAGCGCATCCAAGTCCGCCACCACGGGTACGCCGCCGGCGGCGCGGTAGCGGTCGCCGTTCGGATCGAGGGCACCGACCAGTTGGGCACCGTCCAGGGTTCGAAGGACCCTGGCGTGGTGGCGGCCCATCTGCCCCAGTCCGATCAGGCCGACCCGTAGCGCGGTGGTGCTCATGCGACACACTCGCTGGCGCGGGCGAGTGTCGTCACGGCTCGGGCGATGTCTTCGATCTGGGCTGGGGTCAGCCCGGGGTGGACCGGCAGGGACAGCACCTGGGCGGCGGCGGCGTCGGTGTGCGGAAGGTCGGTCGCGGTCGCGTAGGCGGGTGAGCGGTGGAGCGGGACTGGGTAGTGGACGCCGGTGCCGATCCCTGCCTGTTGCAGGTTGTGGGCGAAGGTGTCGCGGTCACCGAGGGTCGTGCTGATACGGACGGTGTACTGGTGCCAGACGTGGCCGGCTCCTGCGGCAGTGATGGGCAGGGATAATTCCGGCAGGTTGGCGAGGCGTTCGCTGAGGTCGGTGGCGTTGGCGCGGCGGCGCGCGTTAAGGGCGGGGAGTCTGCGGAGCTGGCTGCGTGCGATGGCTGCGCTGACGTCGCTCATCCGCCCATTAGTGCCCACGATCTCGTGGTGGTAGCGCTCTTCCATGCCCTGGTTGCGCAGCAGTCGCAGCGTGCGGGCCAGGGCCGGGTCGGCGGTGGTGATCAGGCCGCCTTCGATGGCCTGCAGGTTCTTGGTCGGGTAGAAGCTGAAGCAGCCCGCGGTGCCGAGGGTGCCTACGGGGCGGCCGTTGAGGGTCGCGCCGTGGGCTTGGGCGGCGTCCTCTACCAGGGCGAGTTGGTGTTGTTGGGCGAGTGCGGCGAGGTCGCCCATAGCGGCAGGGTGTCCGAAGAGGTGGACGGGAATCACCGCGGCGGTGCGTGGGGTGATCGCGGCGCGTACGGCGTCGGGGTCCAGGCAGAACGTGTCCGGGGTGATGTCGGCGAAGACGACGGCGGCGCCGGTGAGCCGGGCAGCGGCGGCCGTGCCGGCGAAAGTGAAGGACGGGACGATCACCTCGTCGCCGAGACCGATGCCCAGCGCGAGGAGGGTCAGCCACAGGGCGGAAGTGCCGGAGTTGACCGCGACGCAGTGGTTGCCGTCGACCAGGTGCGCGAACTCGTCCTCGAAGGCCGCGACCTCGGGGCCCTGGACGAGGTGGCCGGACCTGAGGACGCGGACAGCGGCGGCGATGTCGGTCTCATCCAGGCGCGGTGCGGCAACGGGAATCATCGTGAGTGTTCCTTCCGGTCAGCGCCTGTATGCCGACCGGAAGGGTGGCGGGGCGTCAGGTCTGTTGGCGGGTGGGGTCGAAGCCGTACTGCAGGTAGACGGTGGTGTCCTGGGTCAGGGCGCGGGAGCAGGCATGAAGGCGGCGGGCCATGTGCGGAGCGAGCAGGGTGTCCCACTGGTCGGGGGTGGCCAGCTGCCATGCGGCGAGTTCTTCGCGGTCGAGGTGGATCTGTGTCTGGGCTTCGGCCTCGGTGATCAGGCCGCCGTCGAAGAGGTAGTTGACCAGCGGTGGGCGGCCGTCGGCCTGTTCCGGGACCCAGTCGACGGCCAGCAGCCGGCCCGGTGTGAGATCGATGCTGAGCTCTTCCTTGACTTCGCGCTGGACTGCTTGCAGCGGGTCCTCTCCCGTGTCCAGTCCGCCGCCTGGGATCTCCCAGGTGTCGGTGCGGTAGGACGGCTGGACCAGAAGAATGCGGCCCGCTGCGTCGTGGATGATTGCCCCGGCACCGGCGATGTGCTTGGGCAGGGACGCGTAGTACTCGGCGGGAGGAAGGTGGCTCATGGAGCGGGACGCTAATCTCAGCGCCCGCGGGTTCCCGGTAGCACCCTCGGCTTGGCACAGAACGGTGACAAACCGGTGTGATTCTCACTCCAGCGGCAAAGGGTCGTGCTCGGTCAGTTCATCGCCGTCGCGCCGGTAGACGCGCTGGCAACTGGTGCAGTGAAGCCCCTTTTCCAGGGCCTGACCGCACCGGCATACCCATCCCACCTGGCGGGCGGGGTTGCCGATGACCAGGCCGTGGGCGGGCACGTCGCGCAGTACGACGGCGCCGAGCGCGACCAGGGCGTGGGCGCCGATGGTGACTCCAGGGGCGACGACGGCTCCCGCCCCGATCGTTGCCCCGGTTCGGATGGTGACGGGATGCCGGGTCCAGTCGTCCGGGCCCTTGCGTCGGCCGTCGGGGGTGGTGGCCCGCGGGGCCGGGTCCTCCAGGAGGAGAACACCGGGGCAGATCATCGCCTCGTCATTCACGGCCGCGCCGAACACACTGGCGTTGTTGCCGATCTTCACGCGGTCGCCGATCCTGCTGCCGGCACCGACGAAGCAGCCCTTTCCCAGAGTGCTGTCGGCGCCGACAACGGCACCTGCGGCGATCTGAGCCTGGTGCCACAGCCGGGTCCCCTCTCCGGCCACCGCGCCCTCGTCGAGCCAGCCGGAGTCCTGAGAGGGCAGGTGAGAGGAGTGTTGCCGGCCCACAGATGTTTTGCCTTCGGTGCCGTCGGACAGACGCCGGGTCAGGTCGGCGGGAGTAGTGGCGTCGGAGAGCACCCAGTCGGAGACTGCGAGCCCGGTGGCTTGTTCGACGGCGACCGCCAAGGACAGTCGGTCCAGCGAGTCCATACCCAGGTCACTGAAAGCGGTGTCGGGTCGCGGATCGCTGTGCTCGGGACGGACCTGACGGACGGCGCCCAGGACCTTCGCCAGCAGCTCGTTGCTAGGAATGGCGGTCATCGGACGGCCTCCAGGCGGCGGGCGAGCACGAACAGCGCGGGTACGGCCTCGATGACCGGCGCTCGCTGCCACAGTCGCCGCACGGCCGTCCCCGCCTTCGAGCCCTCTTCCAGCAGGGCACGCAAGGCCAGGTCGGCGAATGCGGCGAACTCGGCCTGCTGCGCGGGCGAAAGGTGCCCGCCGCCCTGCAGCAGGTGCTCCAGCAGATCCTGGGCCGCGCCTTCGGCGAGGACATCGTCGATGCGCGGAGTCGGCATCGGCCGCAGCGCCCGGTACGGGTGGGCCTCCAGGCTGCCGGGTGCGGTGATCTCGTCAGCGACCAGCTGGGCCAGGCGCGGGGCCAGCAGCACACCGCACCGGTAGGTGGCCGTCGCCACCAGGACGGACGGCTCGCCGGTGCGACCGATCAGCGGCAGGTGGTCGAGGGTGTACGGGCGAAGGCCGGCACGGGCCTCCCGGAGCGTGGCCGCTCCCAGCCGCGGGTCCAGCAGTGACGCCACGTCGGCGGCGAGGACGGCGACCTCGTCCAGGACCGGGGCTTGTTCCGGGTCAGCGTTCAGGGTCAGCCGGTTGGTGCCACCGAGATACAGGCTGCCGTCCGTGCGTGGGACCAGGTGAACGCCGCAGGCGAAGGCGGCGTTCGGGGTCCGCACCACCTGACCAAGCTCCACCGCGGGGGCGTTCAGTCGAGCGCTGACCCCGCGGCCGGCCAGGATCGGTGGCAGGCCCAGCGGGCGGCCATGCTCCGGCAGCAGCGCCGGGATCCCGCACCCGGCGGCCAGCACAATCTCCCGTGCCCGGACAGTTACACCGTCCGTACAGGCCACGGTGCCCGCGCTGCCCGACGTCGCCGCCTGGGTGGTCCAGGTGGCGTGGGGGTGATGCTCGATGGCGCGGGAGAGGGATTCCATCAGGGCTGCTGTGTCGACGCGGGCCTCGGTGGGCAGCCATAGGGCGCCCGCCGAGGATGCGGGGACACGCAGTGCGGGGATGCTCGAAGCGTCGTGCTCTTCGACGCTGTGCCCGGCTGCCCGTGCGGCGTCGGCGATCGGGTTCAGGCTGAGGCGGCGGCCGGCCGGGGCGAGCACCCAGGTCCCGGCCGGGGTCTGGACGGCATCGCCGCCCATGGCCGCGATGCGCTCCAGCCAGGCCGGGTAGGCCTGGTGGGCGGCCAGCCGCTCGGCTGTCTCCAGCCCAGCTCTCTGTTTGTCGTGGTGCGGCTCCAGTTCGGAGAACGTCGAGAGCATCGCACCGGCCGCCCGGGTGCCTTGGCCCCGGTGGGCGCCGGCGCGCGGTCCCACCACGGTCACGGTCAGCCCTCGGTGCAGCAGTTCGACAGCTACCGCGAGGCCGACGACGCCGGTCCCCACCACCGCCACGTCCGCCGGCTCACGCATTGCCCCGCCTCCCCGCTGCAGTCAGGGTCTGGTGGGCGGGGGCGGCCGGGTCGAAGGTGGCCTTGGCCTGCATGATCCAGCGGCGGGTGCCATCCGGGAGGCCCTGCTGGTGTCCGAGCGCGGTACGGCCATGCGCGATACGCCGCTGGTCGACGACCAGCAGCTGCCCACGCCCCAGGGTGACCGCGACGGTGGTCTTCTCCAGTGCCGCGGCAAACCGCTCCAGCACCGCTGTGCGGTCGGTGTTGCGCTGGTCACGGACCATCTTCGCCGCCCACCGGACCCAGATAGGCTCCCCTTCCTTGTCCTCAAGCACGGGGAACGGCATCCGAGGCGCCCCGACGCCACGCAGGCCTTCGGCCTGTCCCTCGAAGAACACCGGTTCCCGCAGCGCCTCACGGTCGATCTCATCCAGCTGGGCCACCGCGGTGCGCAGGTCTCCCAGCAGGGACGTCCCGCCCCCGGCCGGGTCGGCGCGCAGCACCAGCAGGCTCGTGTACTCCGGGACGCACTCGACGTTGGGGGCGTCGATGTGCAGCCCCTGCCTGCCCGTACCGCCGAACGACCCCTGATCCTTCGCCGAGCTCGTCTCCTCCCCGATCCACAGCCGGCCATCGCCCTGCCTGATGGAGAAAAACGGTCTGCCGAGCGCCGCGAGCACACCGGCTGCGGCCACCTGCAGTTCCTCATCCTCCAGCGTGGCGGGCAGCGCAAGTAATGCCCACCCCGGCGAGGACGGGCGGGTGCGGTCCAGCCGCTCGGCCAGCGCTCCGAGCAGCATCTCCGCGCCGCCACCGGTGAGCACCCTGCGGGCGCCAGCCACGTTCTCCGCACTCCACTGATGCTCGTCCATCTGTGTGGTGCAGGCCGCGTTCAGCGCGACCGCGAGCGTCCTCGGCAGCACCACCCGGACCGGATCTTCAATCCGCGGTGTCATCACGTACCTCTTCGTCTCGTGGACCGGCCCCGCTGCGCGCGCGTGGCCGGCGGTGTCCGCGGGTCCGGTGCCCAGGTCGCTCACGGCCGATGCGCCATACTCGCGGGACTCGGTTGCGGTGAGGTCGACTTCCACGGCAACCCCTTCCTTCTTGTGGTGTGTTGTTCCGCCGCCCTACGCACGGACTCCCAGGTCGAGGCCCGGCGGGCAGAGGGATCGGCCGATGGGACGCGGTACCGATCGGTCTGAACCAAGGCAACACCCGAACGGGTATCCGAGATAGGTGGGAAGGTGTTGTCTCCGTGTTGCCTATCTCCCTCACCGACCGCTGAACTGCGCTGACTTGGAGCGCCCTCCGCTACGGTCAGGGCAACGCTCACGCACGTCCCATCCCTCAAGGGGGTGCATCGCCGATGCCCGCCACCAGCCCGAGACCGCGGCACTTACTCGCCGCCGTCCGCACCGCGTTCGGCTACACGCTCGCCGGATATGCCAAGGCGCTCGAACAACAGGCCCCAGCAATCGGATACGGCGCCATCGCCTGGAGGCGCGAGAAGATCTCCCGATGGGAGGCCGGAGCAACAGAGCCCGAGCTGCCCGCCCAGCTCGTCATGGCAGACCTGCACGGGGTCGACCCGGACCAGGTCGCGGCGCGAGGATGGCCCGACTGGCTCTTACTCGCCCTGCCCGGACCGGACATCTGGGCCCCGTTCGCACTGGAGGCCACCCTGTCCGCCCTCGACTACCTGGCCGCCGATCCCTCGCGCGCCGATGACGCCGGCACTCCCCTCGTACCGCCCGACGTCCTTCACGACCTCACCGTCCGGTGGACCGCACACATTCAGCACACCATCGAGCGAGGCATCGGCGGCGCCTACATCGGCGTCGAGGTCTCCACCGCAATCCAGGCCCGCCTCACCGCACTGTGGCACCTGGACGACTCACTGGGCGGAACCCCTTGCACCACCAGCGCTCGAGCCGACCTGCGCATGGTCACCCGTCTGCTGCGCCACGCCCGGCACACCGGCCAGCTCACCACCGATCTCCACTACCTCGCCGCTGAATACGCCCGCTTCCTCGGCTGGGCCGAATTCGACGCGGACAACCGGCCCGGCGCGCAACGCGCCTGGCACGCCGCGTTGCGCGCCTCTGCCGAGGTCGCCGACCCCGCCCACAGCGCGTACCTGCTCTCCAACCTGGCGCTGACGGCCATCTATGACGACGACGCCCACCAGGGCACTGAGCTGCTCGCCACTGCCCGTGACATCGCCGGCAGCCGTACAACCCCTTTGGTCGCCGCCATGATCGATACCTGGCGCGTGAGGGCAGCCGCCGCCGAAGGCGACGCTGCAGGAGCGGCAAGGTTCCTGATGACGGCTGAGAAGGAGTTCGACCACGCGCAGCAGGGCGATGAGAACCCGCCCTGGGCGTACTGGATGTGCCGCCCCAGTCACATGGCCGAGACCGGCCGGGCATTCCTCGACCTCGGAGAACCGGCCACCGCGGAGACCCTGCTCACAGAAGGCCTGCAGGCCCTGCCGAAGGGGGCCACTCGGGACCGGATCCTCTACCTCACCTGGATCGCCACAGCCCAAGCACGGCAACAATCGCTCGACGCCGCAGCCGACACCGCATCAACCGCACTCGACCTTGCCCCCCTGGTCGACTCCGGCCGATGCTCCAACCTGCTCGACGACCTGAGCCGAGAACTTTCCCCGCACAGCAAGTCCTCGCAGGTCGCATCCGTCCTTGAACGCCTTCGTAGTGCATAGGCCGTTCCGGAGCAGCACCCGCCCGCCCCGAACGGTTCAGCGCAGATCCCACTCTCCAGTGCTGGGATTCCATGCTCCAGTGAAAGATGGGCCCAGCAGCGGGCTGACGAATGCATGCGCGCCAGGAAAGGCCGTGTCCCACGTTTCGCAGCCGTTTAGGCCGGCGACGTCCTTGGCTGCTTTGGCGTAGCCGCTCGGCCAGGACTCGTGTGGCATCTCGAACTGATGGGGCAGGCGCAGCTCGATGGTGGTGTGGGTGCGACGGATGGCTGCTTCGGTGTGCAGAGCGTGGTGCGCTTCGGCAGCGTCGATGGTTTCGTTCTGGCTGATGAGCAGGATGTCGGCGAGGTCACGGAAGCGGCTGGACGGGCTGCTGGTTCCCCATTCGTACATGGCGCAGATCTTGTCGGCGAGGTGGTCGACGAGGGGGTAGAGCCTGATTTTGGGCCAGTCGGTGGGCCAGGGGAGATCGGGCCGCGGCGTGAGCTGGACGGCTTGCGGGGTTGCGGTGATGTTGCGCTTGGTGACGAGGTCGACGTGGATGGTGTCGACCTTGCGGGTTCCGATGAGGACATCGAAGGGCTGGTTCACGCCTTCGGCGTTGTTGCCGTGTGGCTTCAGCTGTCGGGGCACGAAGTTCAGGTGGTCCCCGAGGTCAGTCGTGGCCGCTTTCAGAAGTGCGGCGAGCGCTTCGCTGGGGTCGCCTTCGAGGCGTTGGAGATCGATGTCTTTGCTGAGCCGTGCGCGGGCCGGGTAGCGGACGAGGAGTGCTTGTCCGCCTTTGAGGAGCCACCCGTCCGGGTCTTCGGTGAAGACCCGGGCGGTCAGTCGCTGGAAGAAGAAGCCGCGCATTACCGCACTAGCGGCTCCGCCTTGGGTTTTGGCGATGGTCTTTGCGCGTTCCTTGAGCGCTCTTTCGAACGCTGCGGGGCTGTTGTAGACCTTGCCGTCTGTCGTGGTGATCGTGACTCCCCGGGCCATCGCACTGGAAAGCCCAACAATAGGGACAATGCAGCGCCACAGCCTACGAGTTAGCCACTATTCCCGTCCGATGCGGGACGAGTTGACTCCTCATCACCTGGGGAGGAGGCCGGCGCCGCGGTTTCATCGTGGTCGCTCAGGGCGGCGAGCGCGGTCACGGCAGCGCGGATACGACTCTCCTGAGACATCGTTCCTAGTGAGGGTCGGGCATCCAGGATTGCCTTTCGCAGCGCAGCATTCGACAGACTCGCGGGGGTACCTGCCGCGTTCTGCGCGCGCAGAACGCTCGCGATCAGCCGCTCCTGGCGCGACACCGCAGAAGAGCCGGCCGCGGCGGCCGCTAGCCCCGCCAGATGGGGGCTCCTCTGCCACAGGCCAGCGTCTCCGAGGCGCTCCGAGAGTCCTGCGAGGGCGCCAGCTGCTGCTGCGGCAGCAGTCTGCGGATCGACCGGGCTCCGCTGAAGGTGCTCCTGGAGTGCTGCGAGGGCGCCAGCTGCTGATGCGGCAACAGTCTGCGGATCGACCGGGCTCCGTCGTACGTGCTCCTGGAGTGCTGCGAGAGCGCCAGCTGCTGATGCGGCAACAGTCTGCGGATCGACCGAGCTCCGTCGTACGTGCTCCTGGAGTGCTGCGAGGGTCGAGGACGGTGCGGACGCGTCGAGGTGAGAAAGATCGGTGCGTAGTAGTGCCTCGAGGGCGAGTTCGGGGTTGAGGGCGGAGGCGAGGGCGGCTCGTTCGCCGGCGGCGGTCATCTGCTGGTCCCTGAGCGTGAAGCCGGCCTGATCTGCCAGGGATTCCAGGAGGTCGGTGCCTTCGGTGGTTCGGGGCATCCCGTAGAAACGTGCGTAGGGCTGGACGCGTGGGGCCAGGCTGCGGGTGTCGATCAGTCCCCGCTGGTCTGCGTCCGCGATGACACGGCCGATGTGGCCTGCGTCAGCCCGGGCGTGCAGGAGGTCGCAGATGGTGCGGTCCACGGTGGTGACCGGCAGGCCTTCGATGACCGTGATGTCCTGCGTCGGGACGACGGCCCGGTGAAAGGAGACGCCCGGCTCGCGGGTCGTACGGCGCCGAGGTACAGAGAGCTCGACGTCGTCGGCCGGGATGTCACCCACGTCGTGGAGCTGGCAGGCGGAGGCGTGGGAGACGACGCCGGAGCGGTCATCCCCGATCCGCCGCTCCCATGCCGGGACGGCGGGGTCCAGCCGCAGCCAGGCCACCTTGATGTCGAGGTGGGCGGCGGGAGTGGCGCCGGGTACCTGGTAGACGCTGCGTGCAGCGCGGTCGAGCAGGTTGGCGTCGGCGAGGCGGGCGAGGTCGACGCGGGAGACGCCAGCAGCTTCGGCCTGGGCTGTGGTCACCAGGCCCCATTGGTCGGCGGCGATGGTGCTGATCGCCCTGATCGCTTCACTCCGTTCCATGCAGCAATCGTAACAACCAAATCCACACGGTGCAGCGTTTGCTACCACTAGAATGATACAAACGCTGCATCACGAATGATCAACTGATACTTTTGCTGTTAACGGTGAAACGTAGGGGGAAGGTCAATGGGGGAGCGGGGCGTCATGCCGGTGGTTCTGCAGGACAACGAGAGCCGCAGCGTCCTGACCGGGACAATCCTGCCGACGTGGGCCCAGGATGCCGTCCCGCAGGCTCGACCGGTCGTCGTGATCGTCATCGGGCAGCCGGGCGCCGGAAAGACCGAGATCGCGGATCTTGTCCAGGCGGTGCTGAACCGCCGGGGTGGCGCGGTGCGGGTCGGCAGCGATCTGTACAAGGCTGCACACCGGAGCTACCCCGAACTGCTGGCCGCCGACGTCCGCACGGCCGGAATGAAAGTGCGGCCGGACACCAGGCGTTGGCAGGCCGCAGTAGAGGAGTACGCCCGGACCCACGGGTTCGACGCGGTGGTTGAGGCGTCCGCAGCCGATCCCGACGACTTCCGCAGGTCAGCTGTCGCATACCGACAGGCAGGCTCCCGCATCGAAGTAGTGGCCGTGGCGACGCCGGAGGCCCTGAGCCAGCTCGGACTGCTGGACCGGTTCCTCACCGAGGCGATCGAAGGGGGCGGCCGGTATGTGTCCTGGGAGAACCATGACGCCTGCGCAAGGGGAATGCTGCGGACACTGGCCGCCATGGAGGCCGAGCAGCTGGTGGACCGGATCACCGTCGTGCGCCGAGACGGCACCGTGCTGTACGACAACGAGCTCGCCGATGGCGCCTGGCGGCGGCGGCCCGCTGCGGACAAGGCGGTGGCGGCGGAGCGGTCGCGGCCGTGGACGGCGCGGGAGACGGCAGTGTTCCGACAGGAGCTCGCCCGCACTGATCAGCGGCTCCACCGTGAACCGCTCTGCGATGACCGGCGCCTGGCCGTCCAGCGGGACAGTGAGCGCGCTGCGGCCCTGGCCGAGCCGGTGCGCCGTATCGCGCAAGCACGCCGCGAGGCGCCTGGGGTCGACTACCACCGTCTGTCGGCCGACGAGCACCGGTGGATCTTCGACGAGCTGATCGCGCCGTCGTATCTGAGCAGCATCACCCCGCGACAGGCCCCCCAAGCGGTGTACGTACTGGGGCAGCCAGGGGCAGGCAAGACGGCGATCGCCCGTTTGGTGAAGCGCGCGATGCGGCCGGGGGCGACGCATTTGGTGGGCGACGACTTCAAGGCGTCGCATCCGGACTACTCGAAGCTGCTGACGGAGAATCCCCGGGGCGCGGGCGCGGCAATCCGTGCCGACTACCGCGCCTGGATGACCGAGGCCGAGGCGTACGTGAGGTCCCGGCGCGGTGACGTGCTGATCGAAGCCGCCCCGGGCAGCACGGAGGCGTTCCTGCACAGTGCTCTGCCGTTCCACCAGGCCGCATACCCGCTCGACCTGGTGATCGTGGCCGTCCGGGAGGCCGACAGCCGCCTTGCGACGGCGCTGCGGTACGCCCGCGCCCTGCAGGCCGGTCTCCCGGCGCGGTTCACCTCTGGCGTCGGGCACGACGTATGTTTCCGGGCCGTCGCCGACATCGTGGAGATGGCTCAGTCGCATCCGGGTGTCGCTGCCGTGACGGTGGTCCGGCGTGATGGCCAGGCCCTGCTGCGCCACGAGGGATCCAGTGGTCGCGGGCGGCAGGCGGCGTGGGCACTGGCGGCGGAGCGGCTCCGTCCGTACACGGAGCACGAGGCCGCACGGTTCTTCGCGCTTCACCGCGCGCTGTGCAGGGCGTTGCCGCAGCACCGCACGGAGCTGGATGAGATCGCCGCACTGGCCCGCCCGCTGATGCCCGCCGGGATGCAGGCAGCCCGCATCGGCCGCCCGCACCCGTCGTCCTGGCCGCTGCCTCTCCCCCGTGCCGGGGATTACGAGCTGGTCAGGTCCTTGAGCTGGGCGGCATAGAGGGCTGCGATGCGTGCCACCTCTTCAGGCCCGGCCGTCTCCAGACTTCCCTGATCCAAGAGCGCGGCCTGCCGTGCGGCCTTCAGCTCCTCCATGCGGGCATCGTCGGGTACCGGGGCCCTGTGCTCCTCGGCGATCTGGGCGTTGTACCAGTTCACCACTGCCCGTACGGCGTCCAGTGCCAGCTGGTCTTCCCCGCCGTCCAGGTGGGAGTAGTCGGGGGGTCCTGCGTGAGGGTCGGACACGGCGTTAGCCACCTCTATTGTTGATCATGAATGGAAATGGCCATTGTCCTCCCGGCTCGTTGCGGCAAGCCAGGCCACCTCACCGCGACACGGCGCGCTCGAGGGGCCGGCACCTGTGGGCACTGCCCCATTCTGGGGATGCTTGCCCAAGAGGCCCCAGGCGGACATAGGTTGGGGCAAGGTGATCATCATTGGGGGGTTGACGTGGCAGGTCGGGATCTGCGGGCGCTGTTCAGCACGAACGACCGGAACCTGGCCACCGAGGAGGCATTCACGAACCGGCAGGCGCAGTGGGAGCTGATCGCTGCCGCGCTTACCGAGCACCTGCGGCACACCGCCGACCCGGCCTTCGACGTCGAGGACCTCGAAGCACCACGGAACAACGTGATGGTCTTCCACGGAGTTGGCGGCATCGGCAAGACCACGCTGTCCCGCAAACTTGAGGCCGCGCTCGGCAGTGCGGAACGCCGGCCCACCCAGTGGGGCGAACCGACCTGGGCCGGCGAGCGGATCCTCCCCGTACGGATCGACCTCGCCCGCTCGGCCGGCACCGACTTCGAACATGTCATCCTCACCATCCGGCTCGCGCTCGCCGAACTCGGCCGTCCCCTGCCCGCTTTCGACCTCGCGCTGCGCCGCTACTGGGAGCACCAGCACCCCGGCGAACCCCTGGAGGAGTACCTGCGCCGTGGCGGCCTCGCCTCCCGGTTCGGTAAGGCACTGCCGCAGCAGATGCAGTCCGCGCTCGGTGACATCGCCCAGGCCCTGCTTCTGCCGGGCACCGTCGGATCCGTCGTCGGTGAAGTGACCGGCTCGCTGGTGCGTGCCCTGCGCGAGCATCGGCAGTCCGTTCGGGCTCTCGCAGGGTGCATGCGCCTGGCCGACCTCTTGCAGGCCGAGCCCGATGTGGACGCCCTGTCGTACTACCCGCACCTGCTGGCCTGGGAGCTCGCCCAGCTCCCGGCGGACAAGCGCATCGTGCCGGTGATCCTGCTGGACACCTTCGAGGACACCGGCGATCGCACTCACCGCGATCTGGAGCGCCTCCTGCAGCGCGTGGTGTGGCTCATGCCGAACGCGTTCTTCCTCGTCACCGGACGCAGCAGGCTGCAATGGGCCGATGAAGGCCTGCAGGGACAGCTCGACTGGACGGGACCTTCAGCATGGCCCGGCCTGGCCACCCACGACATCCCCGCCCCCCGCTCCACGGCCGGTGTGGGGCGAGGGCGGCAGATCCTGATCGGCGACTTCAGCCCCGAGGACTGCAAGGACTACCTCGCCCGCCGCCTCACCCACAGCGGCCGGCCCCTCATCAGCGAACCCCTGCGCACCGTAATCGCCGACCGCTCCCACGGCCTGCCCCTCTACCTCGATCTGGCGGTGATGCGCTTCCTGGAGATCCGCCGCACCGGCCGCACCCCGCAGCCAGCCGACTTCGACGTCGACTTCCCAGCCCTGATCGCCCGCACACTGTCCGATCTCACCCCCGACGAGCGACACGTCTTGCGCTCCGTCGCGCTCCTCGACTCCTTCGACCTGCCCCTGGCGACCCGGGCCGCGGGTATGAGCCACGAGGCTCCGGCTCTGCGCCTGCTGGAGCGGCCCTTCGTCCGAAGGAACGAGTTCGGCCTGTGGCCGTTCCACCTCCATGACCTGATCCGCTCCACCATCCGAACCGCCGACGACCAGACCGATGACCGCTGGTCATCGCGCGACTGGCAGCAGGCAGGCGAGCGGGCCTTCGCGGGCCTGGGCGAGCAGTGGACGACCACCATGGGCCCGGGCCGGGTGCTGCTGGTCGGGTGTCTGCGCCAGGGCCTGGCCGTTGCGCGCGATTTCCGCCTGGACCTCGGCTGGCTCGCCGACGCCGCCTGGGCCTACATCAGCGACTCGGTGTGGGAACCGCTCACCCCTGCAGCCCGGCAGGAGGCCGCCGGCACTCTGGCGACAGCCGCGGACGCTCTGGTGGAGATGCTCAGCGCGCTCGCCCGCCGCCAGCACGAAAACCGGGAGCACACCGCGGAGCGCCTGGCCGCAGTTGTCGGCACCGGGTTGCTGCCCGCCGAACTGCACGAGATGGGTGTCTACTACCTGGCCAAGGCCCAGCGCGATCTCGGACGCACCGAAGCCTCGCGTCGGGGGATGCAGGTCGTGGTCGTCGGGGGCGGCCGCCTCGCACACAACGCACGTCGCGGGTTGTCGCACCTGTCCCGCCTCGCCGGCGACTTCCCCACCGCACTCCAGGCCGCCGAACGACTGGGCTGGGAGGGCCGCCACCACCGTGTAAAGGGCGACGTGTGGTGGGTCCAAGGCGACGTGACCCGAGGCGCCGAGGCCTTCCTGGATGCTCGGCTGGAAGGCGAAGAACACGGGAAGAAAGGTGAGGCGGCCATGTCCCAGTCCATGCGGGCCTTCACGCTCGCCTTTGCCGATCCCCGAACCGCCAACGATGAGATCGAGCTCGCCGAAGAACTCCTGGCTCACGTCGACCTGCGGGCCGCCACCGTGGACGTCCGGATCGCCGTGTCGACGATCACGTATTTCCCCGGCCGGTTGGTCACGTAATTCCCCAGCTTGTCGGTGGTGAAGTGTCGGGTGCGAGGGGCCATCGTCGACTGGTTGGTGGCCTCTGGCAGACTCCGCAAAATGGGAATTTTCAAGCGGGCCAAGAAAGCGGAGAGTGCTGGTCAGGCCGGAGAGAGAGCCGACTTGAGCACGTTGCTGCTGCAGGGTGAGGACATGATCGACCAGCTGGGTCGTGCGCACATGTCTTGGGGGCTGGGATCTGCGGATCGCTGGGATCTCGATCAGACGACCGGCATCATCACCTGGACGTTCCCCGATAAGACGGCGACGGCACCGGCGCAGATCCTCGGCAGCTTCAGCCACACCTCGGGCTCATGGCTGTGGTCCTGGGCCAACACGAGCATCCTCCCCGAGATGAGCCGCGACGCTGGCATCTTCCGGGACTGGGCGGAAGCTCACGGGCATCCCCACCTCGCCCAGCCGAAGATCGAAGTTGATGAGAAGGCTGCTTCGTCACTCGTGGCCTTGGCCGTTCGGGTCACCAAAGCGATCGGCTATTACAAGGGCCCGGGGAACAACTCCGCCGTGATCATCACGTTCGGTCCGGTCACTCTGACCGCCGCAGACGGCAGTGTTTCCACCTTCAACATCAACTAGTAGCGTGTCGCTGCTTAGTTATGGCGTGTCTGGCTGGGAGGTTGGTGTCTGGCAGATTCCTTCCCCCCTGCCAGATAGGACTGTTGTTGTGGGTTCACAGAAGAAGCGGCCGGTCAGGTTGACCGCGCAGGATCGTGAGGAGTTGGTCCGGGTGACCACGACAGGTGTTCGTGGAGCCTCGATGATCATGCGTGCGCGGGTGCTGCTTGCACTGGATACCTCGGTGGGTGACGTGGATTCCAAGGAGGTGATCGCGGCCCGGCTCGGTGTCTCCGGTGAGACGTTGCGGCTGGTCGCCAAGCGTTTCGCCGAGACCGGTGGCGATGTTCACGCCACGATCGCGCGGAAGAAGCGCGACCTCCCACCGGTGCCCTCGCCGGTGACCGGCGAGGTCGAAGCCCGGCTGATCGCAATGGCGTGCTCACAGCCACCCCAGGGCTATACCCGGTGGTCGCTGCGGCTGCTGGAGAAGCACGTCGCGCTGGTCGAGGACATCCCCGATCTGGACCACTCCACCATCGGGCGGGTCCTAAAAAAACGGAACTGCGCCCTCATCTGAAGAAGTGCTGGACCATCCCACCACGAGCGAACGCGGAGTTCGCGGCCCGGATGGAAGACGTGCTGGCCATCTACGCCCGGCCCTACGATCCGGCACGTCCCGTGGTGTGCATGGACGAGAAGCCCTACCAGCTCCTCGACCATGCCCGCGCCCCGCTCCCGGCCCGCCCTGGTCGCGATGCCTGCCAGGACAGCGAGTACATCCGCTGCGGCACGTGCTCGATCTTCGTGTGGACCGAACCCCTTCGCGGGTGGCGTCGCGTTCAGGCACTGTCCCAGCGGACCCGGATCGACTGGGCCGGCCAGGTCAAGCAGCTGCTGAGCGTGGATTACCCCGACGCCGAGGCCGTGGTGCTGGTGATGGACAACCTCAACACCCACGGCATCGCCTCACTGTACGAGGCATTCGAACCAGAAGAAGCATTCGCCCTGGCCCAACGCCTCGAGATCCACCACACGCCCAAACACGGGTCATGGCTCAACATCGCCGAGATCGAACTCTCCGCGCTGACCCGGCAATGCCTCGACCGCCGGATCAGCAACCTCGACAACCTCAACACCGAACTCTCGGCCTGGCAAAACGCCACCAACACCAACCAACGTCAGGTGAACTGGCAGTTCACCACCCACGACGCACGCATCAAACTGCGCCACCTCTATCCCAAAAATTAGCCGCGACGGTCTACTAGCCTGGCCATGCCCGACGCCTGGGCTCTTCAGGGCCCAGGCGCGACCCGCTGACTCTGCGGCCTGTCCTCTTATGAGGGTGCCGTTCCGTTTTTGTCGCCGGGGTTTCGCGGCCGCTTGTTGGGGCGGTAGCTGGGGCCGTTCATGATGATCTGGTGGCTGGCGTTGATCAGCCGGTCCAGGAGCGACTCGGCGACAACCGGGTTGGGAAAGAGCGGATACCAGTCGCTGGGAGCCCTGTTGCTGGTGATGATCAAGGATCGGCCTTGCCGCTCGGAGACGAGTTCGTAGAGGTCATCGGCCTGGGAAGCGGACAGCTGGCGCATCGCGAAGTCGTCGAGGATGAGCACGTCGGGACGGATGAGGTCGCGCATGCGCTTGTCCCAGGTGCGGTCCGCGTGGCCGCCCGCGAGTTCGCCCAGGATCCGGCTGGTCTTGGCGAAGCGGACGTTGGCGCCCTGCCGGATGGCTTGGTGACCGAGAGCTTGCGCGACGTGTGTCTTCCCGACGCCGACGGGTCCGAACAAAATTACGGACTCGCCGGAGTGGAGCCAGCGCAAGGCCGCGAGGTCACGGATCTGGGCGGCGGGCAGCTTCGGAGAAGCGTGGAAGTCGAAGCCCTCCAAGGTGACTTGTTGCTCGAACCTGGCCCGGCGCAGGCGCCGTTCGAGGGCGACGGTTTCACGGCGGGTGATCTCGTCCTGGCAGAGGACCTGGAGGAAGTCCAGGTGGCCGAGTTCGCCGCCCTGGGCCTGAGTGAGACGGGCGTCGAGCGTCTCGAGCATCCCCGAAAGTCGCAGAGTCTTGAGCGACTCGCGCAGGGCGGTGGTCATCACGCTCATCGGGTGGCCTCCTCGGCATCGCCGTGGCCCTGGTCGTCGTGAAGTTCGACTGGCCTCTGGGCGGGGATGTCGGCGGCAAACAGTCCCTCGGGTCCGTGCAGGAAGGCCGCGGCCCCTGCGTCGCCGGTGTCCGGCTCGGGGTCGGTCTCGGTGCCGGCGACCAGGATCCCCTTGACCGTGCGGTAGGACGGGTCCCCGACGGCGGTCGCCTTCCTGCAGGCGGCCTCCAGCCGTGTGTCGCCGTACTTCTTCCGCAGGCCGAGGACCCCTTGGGCGGCCCGGAGCCGGTAGAGCGCGTTGACCTCCAACAGCTGGTCGATCACCTCCCGGCAGGAATCGCCGACCTGCGAGGCTTGGCCGCGGCACCAGATCGGCGTCCGCATCTGGAAAGCGATCTTCTCGGGCGGGTAGTCGCCTCTGTCGGTGCGTTTCCCCTGCTCCAGGGCGGCGTGCGTCTTGACCAGCTCGCCCTCGTGGAAGATCTGCACCATCGTGGCGGTGGAGCGGACGTCGACGCGCCGCCCGACGAGCTTCCAGGGTACCGAATACAAGGTGCGGCCAACCTTGACGTGAATGTCCGGACCGACCGCGGCCTTCGACCATCTGGCCAGCACGAACGGCTCGGGCGGCAGCGGCAGCAGGGCTTCGGCTTCCACCGCCTCGAAGACCGCCAGCGGTTTCGCCCCGCCCAGCGGCCGGCACTGCCGCTGACCAGCTACGTTCCTACTCCAGAGGAGGGCCTCGGCCTGCATGTGCTCCAGCGAGGTGAACTGGCGCCCGCTCCAGAACGAATCACGAACATAGGGCATCGGCCGCTCCACTCTGGGCTTGTCTTTTGGATGAATAGCCCTCGCTGGATCGACCAACGCGCCGTAATACGTGGCGAGTTCGGCGTACGACTTGTTGATTTGCGGGTCGTAGAGGTCGGGCTTGTCCACTCCGGTCTTGAGGTTGTCCGGCACCAGACGCCGCGGGACGCCGCCGAAGAAGCGGAAGGCTTCCACGTGCGAGACGGTCCACGAGTGCTGATCCATGTTCAGCACGGGGCGTACGAACATGTGCCGCGAGGTGGGCAGCACCAACACAAACGCCCAAATCCGGTGCCGCTTACCGGTAGTTGGGTTGAACCACTGCCCCAGGAAGCCGTAGTCGATCTGGGCCTCCGAGCCCGGCTCGACGTCGTCTCGTAGCACCGTGACCTTGGCGCGGGCCGTCTCGTCGGGCAGGTTCTCGGTTGCCCAGCGACGGAACGTCGACAGCGACACCTTCAACTTGCCTTCGTCCCGCAGCCGTTGATGGATCGTGGTGACTGTCGTGGTCCTCAGCAGGTCCTTGACGTACTCGCGGTGCGGCTCGATCTCTCCCCACCTGACTTGGTTCAGCTTCCGGCTGGCGAGCTCCGGGAACCAGCTCTTGAGCAGCTTGGCCCAGTCTGTCTCGCTCATCGGCGGCCCGCCCGGGGTGATCCCGGCCGCCTCCGCCGGCGCCAAGTACTTTCGGATCGTCTTGCGGTCCACCCCCAGCGAGGCGGACACCTGACTCTTGGACCGGCCCGCGTACCAGTGCACGTAGATCTCGACGATATCGACCACGGTGAATGTTCTCCTTGCCATCCGGTGTGCCCGTTGACCTCTCGGCTCGCAGGTCAAGGGACCGCGACGACTCCGAGAGGACAGGACCCTCAACCCGGACACCGGCATGCCCATGGGGAACCCGACCGATTCGCAAGGAAGATCCAACAGCAGCTCAAACCACCCGATACAGGGAACATCAGGCTGGTTCGAGCATGGTCAGCGGCACCGTCACTGGTCAGCGCCCCAGTGGGGAACCGTGACCGCGAGGGTGGGGAATTACCTGACGCTGATCATGCAGATCGCGGGGAAAATTCTGACCGCTCACACGCCGCCCTTCTGCGCGACGCCGGCACCGGCACCGGCTTTGAAGACCGCGCACAGGTACTGGCCGCCGACATCAGCACCTCCGGGCTGGTTTTCGCCCAGGCCAAGCTCGAACTGGCCCTCTCCTTCCACCACGCCATCCGCGACAATACGGAAGGGACCGCTGCCAGCATCAGCCGGCTGCGGGAACTGACCCGCGAGGGCTACTACGCCTACTACGTCGACATCGCCCACTTCATGGCAGGAGTTCCACTCGGCACCTCCTCACAGGCCAGGTGGATCGACGGCGAACGGCCCACCCGCCAGCGGTGGCGGGACCTGGTCATCGCAAGACGGGACGGCCTACGCAACACCCGATGATCACCGTGGCCAGGGCGTCACGCCAGTACACGGAGAACTCGCCGGACCACCGGTGCGGCGCCGCCGTCCGACGACCGCTCCATCCGGACGGTCAGGGGTGGTTTGCGCCGCTAACGACCGATAGGTGCGCAAGATCAAAAAATGTGAGCCGGTGGTGGCCGATCCGAGGCCGTTGACAGTGATCGTCCGGTCCTGAAAGGGCCATGGCCGATCGGGTGTGGTGCAAGATCAGCGGACCGCGGTCGGGGAGATCCTCGGCGGCGCGTCGATCTGTCGTGCCCGCGGCGAGACCGCCCGCGGGCGTGCTGATCCCCTCAGAGAGCAGGCGACGATGGATGACGGCTTCGAACTACGGGGAACAAACGAGAAAGGCGAGGGTGTTTTCGCCACCCGGCCCTTCGGGATCGATGAGACGGTGATGGCCGGTGTCATCGACTGTGAACTGGACCGCAACCACTCGCACGCCTCCCAGGTCGGTGCGGAGCGTTTCGTGTTGCACGGCGGGCTCGTCCCGAAGGTGAACCACTCATGTGAACCGAATTGCGGGATCCGCCTCAATTTCAGCGGTGCGCACGACTTCGTCGTGAACACCCATAGTCGCCGACGAGGAGATCACTTTCGACTATGCGATGCGGAACTACTCGGTCGACTACTTCGCCGCCCCCTGCCGGTGCGGTGCGCGCCACTGCCGTGGCCGCATCACCGGCTGGCGGGATCTACCGACCAGGCGCAAAGCGGACTACCACCGCTTTGTCGCCCCCTACCTCATCGAGATCGACCACCGGGCCCGCACGGCGCTGGCCGCCCGCCTGGACGGGGGTTCCCGTAGGGGGCGCCGCACAACAACGGATATGACTGGCAGGGCATCTGAGCTGCCGTAATGTGGCCGTTTGCCTGACTGGTCGCGCGGAGCCGGGAGGCGACTCCCGGCTCCGCGCGACCCGGCGCAGCGTTCAGTATTGTTCGGTCTCGACGAAGCCCGCGTCCGCGTCGCCGAAGGCGTCGGCGGCGGCGATCGGGTCGAATCCGGGCGGGCTGTCCTTGAGGCCCATGCCCATGCCGGCCAGCTTCGCCTTGACCTCGTCGATCGACTTCGCACCGAAGTTGCGGATGTCGAGCAGGTCGGCCTCGGAGCGGGCGAGAAGCTCACCGACCGTGTGGACGCCCTCGCGCTTGAGGCAGTTGTACGAACGGACCGTGAGCTCGAGCTCCTCGATCGGCAGCGCCAGATCGGCGGCGAGCGCGGCGTCCGTCGGGGACGGGCCCATGTCGATGCCCTCGGCATCGATGTTGAGCTCGCGCGCCAGACCGAACAGCTCGACCAGGGTCTTACCGGCCGACGCCATGGCGTCACGGGGACGCATGGCCTGCTTGGTCTCGACGTCGACGATCAGCTTGTCGAAGTCGGTGCGCTGCTCGACACGGGTCGCCTCGACCTTGTACGTGACCTTGAGCACCGGCGAGTAGATGGAGTCGACCGGGATACGGCCGATCTCCTGGCCGACCTGCTTGTTCTGGACGGCGGAGACGTAGCCGCGACCGCGCTCGACGGTCAGCTCCATCTCCAGCTTGCCCTTGCTGTTCAGCGTGGCCAGGACCAAGTCCGGATTGTGGACCTCGACACCGGCCGGCGGGGCGATGTCAGCAGCGGTGACCAGGCCGGGACCCTGCTTGCGCAGGTACATCACGACCGGCTCGTCGTGCTCCGAGGAGAGGTCCAGCTGCTTGATGTTGAGGATGAGGTCGGTGACGTCCTCCTTGACGCCCGGCACGGTGGTGAACTCGTGCAGGACACCGTCGATCCGGACGGACGTGACAGCCGCACCCGGGATCGAGGAGAGGAGCGTACGACGCAGGGAGTTGCCGAGGGTGTAGCCGAAGCCCGGCTCCAGCGGCTCGATCACGAACCGGGAGCGGAACTCGTCGACGACCTCTTCGATCAACGAAGGACGCTGAGCAATCAGCATGGGGTGGTGCCTCCAGATTTCGGCGCCCGCTATTTGACGCCGTAGACACCACACGGTATCGGCAATACGACCTCACAAGAGGCCGCACCGCCCGACGCCGCCAGGTGCCGGCTCAGCCGGCGGGACAGGAGAGTTGCCCGAAGCGCGCGGCGCCTTTGCCGTCAGGCCGCAGACCGGCGCGGTGGTGAGACGAAGAGGCCGAGTGCCTGCTGCCACGGGCCGGGGCGCCATGCGATGGCGACCAAGAGCACGCCGCGCCCGCAGAACAGGGTGCGGGAGTACGACTCGTTGACCAGGCCCTGCTCGAAGAACGGGTTGCCCGCCTGTTACGCGGCGAGGCGTACGTGCTTGAGGTCGTCCATCGAAAACGGCTGCTGCACGGGGACCACCTCAGCGACGGGGGCGGGGCGGCGGTGCCGCCGTGATCTTCTCCTGCTCATGATCTGGTCAACGGCCGCGGACCGTTCCAGGTGCCGCTGGACTTTAGAACGGGTGCGGCTCGCCACCGGCGGGAGCCTGCGCCTGCCCGGCGGGGCGGGACTCCGCAGCAGGGGCCTGTCCCTGGCGGGGCGGGGCGCCGCCGGCACTGCGGGTGACCTTGGTGACGGCCGCCTTCGCGTAGGTGAGGGAGGCCGCGACCTCCTCGGCGTCGACCTCGACGACGGTGCGGCGCTGGCCCTCCTTGTCGTCGAAGGTGCGCTGCTTGAGCCTGCCGTTGACGATCACGCGCATCCCACGCTGCAGCGACTGGGCTGCATTCTCGGCGGCCTGGCGCCAGAGCGAACAGCGCAGGAACAGAGGCTCCCCGTCGACGAACTCGCTGCGCTCGCGGTCGAAGGTGCGGGGGGTGGACGCGATCGTGAACCCAACAACGGGGATACCCGAGTTGGTGTACCGCAGTTCGGGGTCGGCGGTCAGGTTGCCCACCACCGTCACCAGCGTCTCGCCCGCCATGACTACCGTCCCTTCGACCTGCCGCACCGTGGATGAGCCCACCGTACCGGCGGGCAGTGACAGTTCGGCCGAATCGGTGGCCGCAGCCGTCCACTCCACGCGATCATGGCGGTATCTGCTGCCTTGTGGGAGGGAATCCGCTGATGTCCAGGAAGACACCGGCCCGCAAACTGATGGCGGGCCCGGCCCGCGACCAGGTCGCCACGGAATTGCGGAAGAGGTACGAAAACGGTGACTCCGTTCGTTCCATCGCCGAAGCCACGAACCGCTCCTACGGCGGTGTACACCGCCTCCTCGCCGACGCCGGGGTGACCTTCCGCTCCCGCGGCGGCGAGACGCGCAAGAAGACCGGCGCCTGACCGTTCCCCGACGCGGCCTCGGCCGTTGAGTCCTGCGCGGGCCGCCGGACCGGACGCTCAGGTTGGGCCCCCGGGTGTGAGTAGTTGGGGTACAGGAAATCCCGGTGAGAACGATCATGGTCGGTTAGCACGCCGATCGGCGGCTCCGCTGGGGTTCACGGAAAGATCGCCGGGCGGGCGTCAGTGCTGGCTACGGTCCGCTTCGTGCCGGTGGAGTTTCTGACTGATGAGCAGGCCGAGGCGTCCGGGGCGTTCACCGAGGTGCCCACGCGTCCGGAGCTGGAGCGGTTCTTCTTCCTCGACGATGACGACCGTGATCTGATCGCGTTGCGTCGTACTGACGCGCACCGGTTGGGCATGGCGGTGCAGATCTGCACCGTCCGCTACGTCGGCCGGTTCCTGGGCGAGGACCCGCTCGCGGTGCCGTGGGAGGCCGTGAAGTACCTGGCCGGGCAGCTCGGCATCGCGGACGCCTCGTGCGTGAAGCGGTATCCGGAGCGCCGGTCGACGGTGTACGAGCACGCGGCGGAGATCCAGGAGCGTTTTAGGTACCGGGACTTCACCGCCCGGCGGTGGGGCAGGGAGTTCCGCGGCTTTCTGTACGGGCGGGCGCGGACGCACGCCGAGGGGCCGGTGGCCCTGTTCAACCACGCGGTGACGTGGCTGCACAAGAACCGGGTGCTGCTGCCCGGGGTGTCGGTACTGGCCCGGCAGGTGTCGGAGGCCCGCACGGTGGCCGAGCGGCGCGTGTACGAGGCGGTGGCCCGCGCCGCGCACCGGGCCGATCCCGCGCTCGCGCCAGCGCTGGCCGGGCTGCTGGTGGTGCCGGATGGCAAGCGGGTCTCGGAGCTGGAGCGGCTGCGCACACCGCCGGTGAAGTCGACGGGCACCGCGATGGTGCGGGCCATGGAGCGGGTGGAGGAGATCTCCGCGTTCGCGCTGGGGCGGGTGAACCTGTCGAGGGTGCCGGTGAACCGGCTGTCCACGCTGGCCCGGTACGGGCAGCTGAGCAAGGCGCAGACGATTCTGCGGGCGCCCGAGCCCCGGCGGACCGCGCTGCTGACGGCGGTGGTGCGCCAGTTGGAGGCGCAGGCGGTCGATGACGCGCTGGACCTGTTCGCGGTGCTGATGGCGAACCGGCTGATCAGCCCCGCGCGGCGGGCCTCGGAGCGGGATCGGTTGGCGATGCTGCCGCAGCTGGAGAAAGCGGCGCGCATCCTGGCGAAGGCGTCGAAGATCCTCACCGAGGAGCTGGACGTGGTCGCCGAGCACGGCACGGACCTGGACGTGGCCGCACTGTGGGCGGCGGTGGAGGAGGCAGTGCCGCGTACGGCGGTGGCCGGCGCGGTCGCGACCGTCGAGGCCCTGGTGCCGGAGGATGACGGGTCGGCCGAGGCGGCGATGCGGGAGAAGCTGGCCCTGCGCTACAACACCGTGCGCCCCTTCCTGGCACTGTTGGGCGAGTCGGACGCGCTGGGCGCGGCCCCGGCCGGGCGGCGCCTGTTGAAGGCGGTGCGCCGCCTGCCCGCGCTCTCCGCGCCGCCGGGTCAAGGACCGGCCGCTGTTGCCGCGCGAGATCGACGCCGAGCTGGTGCCCGCCATGTGGAAGCGGGCGGTGTTCTCGAACACGAAGCTGCCACAGGGAGCGGTCGACCGTGACGCGTACGTGGTGTGTGTGCTGGAGCAGCTGCACCATGCGCTGAACCGGCGCGATGTGTTCGCCGCCCCGTCGAATCGGTGGGCCGACCCGCGCGCGAGGCTGCTGGATGGCCCGAGATGGGAGGCGATGCGCGCAGACGTGCTGGCGGGCCTGTCCCTGACCGAGGACGTCGGCGAGCACCTGGCCCAGCTCACCCGCGCCCTGGACGCGGCGTGGCGGCAGATGGCCGACCGGTTGGAGGAGGCCGGCGACGGCGCGAGGGTGGAGATCGTCGTCCCCGAGGGAGGCGGACGGGCCCGACTCTCGAACTCAGCCTCGCAGCCATCGACCTTCTCGCCTGGACCCGGGTACTGCTGCTGGACGGCGACCTGGCCGTTGCCGAACCCAAGAAGCTCCGCTACCGACTCCTGCACGCAGCCGCCCGCCTGACCCACGGTGGCCGACGCTTCCATCTACGAATATCAGCGACCTGGCCCTGGAGACACGAACTGGCCACGGCCTTCCACCGCCTCGCCGCACTACCCCGCCCCGTCGGCTGACCGACGACCCCCTGACCGCCCATGACCCGAAGGACCTTGGAGAACCCGACCACCGCGCCGGGCCATCGCGATGCCCACCCTCGCCCAGCACTCGACGATCAACGCCCGCGACATCAACCCAGCTCAGCCGCCCTCAACTGAAACGCGGAGGCTAGTGACTGCGGTTTCCGGGGCACTCGTGGGGAGCGGTTGGTAGCGATGGCGGCTCCGCGTTGCTGCACGCGGACGGTCCCGGTGCCGTGGCTGCCGGTGTCAGTGGGAACCGGTTTGAAGCGGGAGCGGGGGTGAGGGGGTTGTTTCAGCATCGCGGAGGCCTTGGGTGGTGACCCGGGAGGCGAGTGGGATCGCGGCGAGGGTGAGTCCGAGGGCTGCGGCGATGAAGGTGGCACGGATCCCCAGGCTGCGTCCGAGGAGGCCGCCGCCGAGGGCTCCGAGGGGGACGACACCCAGGACGATTAGGCGGTAGGCGGCGGTGACGCGGCCGAGGAGTTCGTCGGGGACTGCTGCTTGGCGCAGGGTGCTGACGACGATCTGGTTCAGTGAGGTGGCAAGAGCGGCGCCGAACATGGCGGCCAGGGCCAGGGGTGTGCTGTGGCCCAGCCCGAGGATGGCGTAGCCGACGGCCGGGGTGAGGGCGGCGAGCCAGGTGGTGGGGCCGCCTCCGATGCGGGGCACGACGTGTTCGGCGAGCAGTGAGCCGGCGATCGCGCCGGCTGCGGGAACGGCGATGAACAGGCCATAGCTCGACATGGCCAGTTGGTACGGGCCGGTGATCAGCAGGACGAGGAGTCCACCGGTGGCCGCACTGAAGAAGTTGATTGCTGCCGAGATGAACGCGACTCGGCGCAGCAGTTCGTGGCGCCAGAAGTGGACCCATCCGGAGCGGATGTCCTGGGTGATGGTGGTCGGGTTCGAGCGGCGGTGCTCGTGTTCCTTGCTGGTGGGGCGCAGCGCGGGCAGCAGCAGGGCCGCCAGGCCGGCGAGGGCGAACGCGGCCGCGCCGGTGTAGAAGGCCGCCGATGCCGCCAGGGCAAACAACGCCGCGCCGGCAGGCGGACCGATGAAAGTGTTGATGACGGACTGCGTGGCGAACAGTCTGCCGTTGGCGCGCTCGAGCTTCTCGCGGGGCAGGAGACGGGGCGGGATGGCCAGGGCGGCGTTGTCGACCATCGTTTCGGCACAGCCGGCAATGAACACTGCGGCGTAGAGAAGTGCGACGTGGTGCCATCCGTTGGCCAAGGCGAGGGCGAGCAGCGCGAACCCCGCCGCGCGCAGCCAGTTGCCGAGGATGAGTATCCGGCGTCTGTCCATGCGGTCGGCCATCGCGCCGGTGGGGAGGGTTGCGAGCAGCCAGGGCAGGAACTGCACCACCGTCATGCCCGCCACCACGAGCGGGTCACGGGTCAGCGTGGCGACGAGCAGCGGTGCGGCTGCCTGCAACACCCCGTCGGCGAGGTTCGAGGACGCTTGGGACGCCCACAGTGCGGTGAAGGGTCTGAGGGCGGCGACGGACACGATCGTTCTCCTCGTGGTGATCTCATGGGTGATTGGCTGATTGGGAATGATGCCAAGAGGATCACCTCACATGCAATAATGCTTTTGCCCGTGAGAGCTGCCTCACAGGCGCGAGCGCCTTTGACGGCGAGAGGAGCTGATGGTGAGGTTCGGCCACATCGCGGGTGACCGCATGCTCGACCTGGTAAACACCGTTGCCTGGCGGCTCGGCGGACCCGAACGCCTTGAGGCCCTGAAGACCTTCTCCGACGTCGTCGAGTGGTGCATTGAATCCGACCTGCTCAGCACAGATGAGGCCGCGGCCTTGCACGACCTCGCCGGCCGGGACGGCGCCCGGGCCGAGCGGGAACGGGAACAGGTCATCGAAGCGCGCGAGAGGGCCTACGGAGCCCTCTTCGACGACGACCCCGAAGCCGCCGCAGACCTCGCGAGCATGTACCGGGCGGCGATCGCCGCAGCCGACCTGGTCCACACAGGCGGCCGCTGGCAATGGCAAGACCGGGACGCCGACCTCCGCCTGCCCCGCAATCGCATCGTCCGCGGGCTTGTGACTCTCACCCAGCGCGACGACCTCGATCGCCTCCACCAATGCGAAGACGCCAAGTGCGGCTGGGTCTACCTCGACACATCACCGCGGCGGAACCGCCGCTGGTGCAACACGAAGGACTGCGGCGACCGTAACCGCGCCCGTGCTTACTACGCTCGGCAGAAGGCGAAGAGTCATCAGCCCTGATTCATTCACCGACTGCGATCGTGGCCTCACGACGCCGAGACTCAATCAACGTCCCAGGTCGGTATGCCTAGACCCAGATCCCGACCTCATAGGGTGACGCGAACAGCGCCAAGCATCGTGGTGCCCCACACTGCGGATGATCATGGGCCCCGGTCAGTCTCTCAAAAATGACCATTTATGAGAGTGACTCTCCATGCGTAGGTCACTCTCGGCCCCAGGACCGCAGAGGACGAAGTTGCCCGGAACGCTTTGCCGCTTTGCGTCCCGGGCAACACGTGTGGGTAGCAGCCGCGAAGCTCCTGGGGGAGTTGCAGGTCCCAGCCGTCTCAGGCCGCGGGCGTTGGGTTCGCTGATTCGGCGGTGCGGCGGTATTCGGCGTTGATGCGCTGGGCTTCTTCGAGCTGGTCTTCGAGGATGACGATGCGGCAGGCGGCCTCGATGGGGGTCCCGTGGTCGACGAGTTCCCGGGCACGTGCGGCGATCCGCAGTTGGTAGCGGGAGTAGCGGCGGTGGCCGCCCGCGGATCGGAGCGGGGTGATCAGGCGGGCTTCGCCGATGGCGCGGAGGAAGCTCTGGGTGGTGCCGAGCATTTCGGCGGCCCGGCCCATGGTGTAGGCGGGGTAGTCGTCGTCGTCGAGACGGCCGTACGAGTCGTCTGCTGTCATTGCACCTCTCTGTGGAACGCGTGGAGGGGCCCTGGTGCCGTACGGCACCAGGGCCCCGAAGGAACTGCTACACCATCTGCCGGCCCTGGTACTGCGCCGGCCTTCTTGATCCGCACCAACTCACGGGGGATGAGAGCGTGTGCGGGGATCGCGGTTGCTTGACCGGAGACCACCTCACTATCGATGTCCTGCGGTACCCGGACTCAAGACGTCCGCCCGGGCGATCCTGATGGCGCCTGGCTCCTCCGTTCTTCCCTCTGGGATCAATCACTTACCTACTGCTGGTACTGCTCTCCTGCGTACTGCTCTGTGGCCTGTGACAGCGCCACTCTTCGGCAGCCAGCCCCGTCGCCCGTCCTGCGTTTGCTCTGGCTTAGAACCCCACTGCCGAACCTCCCGGTGCGCGCGTCCGCAGCCGACGCCTTCACCGAGGTGCTGCTCACTGACTTCGCTGCTGGGTACTGACCTGCACTTACGGGTACTGCCACTGCGTACTGCTCACGGCGGCCCCTGATCACTGCGGGCCACCCGGTCCGGTCGTCAGTCCCGTCGCCGTCCTGCAACCGCTCTGGCTTCGAAACTCCACCACCGCACCGTCCTGCGCACTGCAACTGCGTGTACTGCTGCCCGGCAGTTCGTCTCTGCCGGGCCTTGCTGATCTCGGCTACGAGAGAAACCATAACCACACCAACACCCAATGTCTACTCCGGCCGACATAGATTTTCGCGTGTTCGGCGGTGAGGTAATCCACCTCGAAACAGCGATGGAGGGCGGGAGCAAGGCGGTCAACGCATGGTTAACGGGCCCGTGGGTGTCCGGCGGGGTGACTTACGGGGCGGGTGGGCGTTAGGCGTGCATGACAACGATGACGGCACGGTGGGTGCCGTTCGCATTGCACGGTGGCGAAACGGTTCGGTGCCCGGTGGACGCGCCGATCTTCGAAGCGCTGGCGCGCCGGTGGGCGGCTGCGGGACGTCTCGTGCCCGGCCAGGACGACCGGGAGCGGACGACTCTGGCCGGCCACTGCCCGTGGCCCGACCGCTACGAGCGTGGTGTCGGCCAGTCGAATGAGTGACCCAACACGCCAGGCGCCGACAGTTCCGCTGCCGGGGCGCGGGGCTGGGCTGCAGGTGGCCTCCTGCGGAGGTCGCTTTTTACGGAGCCCGCGGAGTCCTATTCGGATTCGAACTCTGCCTCCAGTTTCAGGGTGTTGGCGTTCTCGGTAAGGATGCGTACCTTGTCGTCGCCAAAACCTTCGGGCCGCTTTGCGTGGATCTCTACGGTGATTTCGACCTCGGAGTCGACAAGGTCGAGGTGGGGGAGGATCTCGATGGCGTACTTGCTGGCGTTCTTGCTGTACTGCTCGGGGGTGAGCACTGCGCGGGCGTAGAAGCGGGTGTTGCGTGGGATGGTGAGGTGCTGTCTGGGCTGCTCCTGGTCGGTCCCGGCCGGGAGCAGCACTCCGAGTCCCGAGGTGGTCTCGGCCGCGAGGGTACGTGCGGGCGTCTCGGTGTCCTGGCTGGCCCGCTGTGCTGGTACCGCGGCTGCGGCCGCGGTGTCTGTATCCGTCTGTCGTTGCCGGATCGCGGTGTCGGGCCGGACCAGGAGGGTGGAGTTGGTGATCTGTCCGAAGCGAGTGTCGCCGCCGGGCAGTACCAGTCCCTCGTATCGGGTGGCGGTCTGGTCGTAGCCGGTGGCCAGGGCGAAGCCTTCGGTCTCCCAGCCGATCATGTGCAGCACGTCTTCGATGCCCTGGTCGAGTACCGGACGGTCCCGTAGGCGGTTCATGTAGGGGTAGCGGGTGTGCAGCTCCCACAGCTGACCGACGCTGATGTGGCCGTCGCGCTGCCAGATGGAGGCGAGCGGTCCGGTCAGCTTCTGGTGCAGCAGTGCGGGGGCCTGCTGCAGCCACAGCAGGGCCTCGCGCTTGAGCCGCTCCCCGGTGCGCACGGCCAGGTCCGGTTTTCCGGTCTCGACCTTGATGGCCTCCCACTGCACGGGACGCGCCGGGTCCTCGCGCTGCTCGGGTACGAGCGCCCAGTGGTAGGTCTCGGCGATGCGCAGTTGAACCTTCTCGTCTGCTCCCTTGATGCGGCTTTCGGCCTGGCGGCGCTGGCTGGGGTTGAGGTCGAGTTCGTCGGCGCGGTCCAGGACCTTGTGCCAGCCGATGTACTCGCGGGCGGCCTCCATCAGTTCGTCGAGCCGCTTTTTGTCGGGGGCGAGGAAGACCAGCATGTTCCGGTGCGCGCGCTGCGACGGGCCGCGGGAGTTCAGCGCCTCGGCGGCGAAGAGCATCGCCGGGCTGTCGTCCTTGTTCTTGGTGTGGTGGTGCTGCGGGTGCAGCACCACCAGCCGGACCTCGTCGGTGTCGGGGATGTCTGCGGTGTGCTGCGGGGCCACGTGGACCCCGGAGAAGTTGCCGGTGCGGCGCTGGACGGGCGCCAGGCGGCGGACGAGTTCGGCCCAGACGTCCTCGGGGCGCTCAACCAGCCGGTCCGCCTCGTCCTTGGCGATCCGCGAGACGCTGGCCTGGGTGTCGTACCAGTAGCGCTCCCCCTCGGAGTAGAGGTACGTGGACCGGTCGGCCAGGGTGTTCAGGGCGGTGCGGAAGTTGCCCATGCTGTCGCCGGGCATGGCCATCCCGAGGCGGACGTGCGGCTCGTCCAGGCCCTTCGTCGCGGCCTTCAGCGTGGCGGCCGAGCCCATGAACAGTGTGCGGGCGATGCGCCGGGTCATGGCGCGCTCCCCGAGGAAGGTCTTCTCCTGGTCGATCTGGAGCGGGGTGGAGTTCACGCCGTCCACATCGGTGTCCAGGATGGGCTTCCAGCGGTCCTCGAGGTAGTGGGTCAGCTCGCCGGCCACGCGCTGGTCGTTGAGCGGGATGTCGCCCGGCATGATCATCGCGCTCTGGTTGCCGTCCCGCCACAGTGCGTGGATGACGGCGCTCATCAGCCGCAGCACGCCGCGGGTGCGCTGGAACCGCTCGAGGGTGGACCAGTCCTCATACAGCCGGGCGAACAGCTCGGGGTGGATCGGGTACGTGGACTTCAGGCGGTTCTCGTACTCGGTGCCGTCCACACCGGAGGGGAAGTCCGCCTTCTGCCCGGCATAGAACTGGGTGAACAGCCGCGCCACCTTGTTGATCTCGGCCTGCGCGCCACCGCTCGGCGACTCGAACAAGCGCCGGCGGACGATCTCGAAGGACTCATCGGCCTTCGCGGGACGCCACGGCTCGGCCTTGCGGTGGATGACGCGCTGCAGCCGGTCCAGGGCCTGCTGGCCGGCCGGCCCGCCCACCTCGTTCTCGTCAGCGGCGACGGTGCCGTCGTCGGAAGCCGGGATGGAGACGATCAGCTGCGCCCCCGAGACGGCCTCCACGACCTCGGTGAGGGTCTGCGCGAAGGTGAAGTGGGTCTCGAACGACCCCCCGGGCAGCCCTTCGGCGTCGAAGAGCTGGCGGGCGTAGGCGACCCACTCGTCGATGAGGATCAGGCACGGGGCGTACGCGGCGATGAGGTCGTGGAGGGCCGCGCCCGGATTGGTTCCGGTGTGGTCGGCCTCGGCGACGATGTCGTACCCGGTGCGCCCGCCGAGCTGCCAGGCCAGCTCGCCCCACAGGGTGTTGACCCGCGTGCCGTCAGCCTTGACATCCGGCTGCCCCGGACTGATGTAGGTGCCGACCAGGACCACGCGACGCACCGGCTCCTTCGGCAGGCCCGAGGCAGTTCCGGCGATCAGCTCGTGCATCTCCTGTGGCAGCTGCTGCGGCTGCACACCCGGGGCGAACAGGTGGTAGAGGGCCAGCATCGAGTGGGTCTTGCCGCCGCCGAAGTTGGTCTGCAGGTTGAACGTCGGCGGGGCGTTGTCATCGCCGGATATGCGGCGTATCGACTTGCCGAGAAGCTCGCGTAGACCTTCGGTGAGGTAGGTGCGCTGGAAAAACTCGACCGGGTCGGTGTACTCCGGGGCGCCATCACCCTGGGCGACCTGGGCGAGGTTGGCGGCGAACTCGGAGGCGTTGAAGTCACCCCGGGCAACGTCCTCGTGCGGCGTGAGGACGGAGCGCCAAGGCTTGAGGCCCTCCGCCGCCACGGCCGGGGCAGCGGCGGCCTCGCGGGTGGCGCGCTTGGTCTCCGCCTCGATCACGGCGCGCTGGTGCTCCAGGCGGGAGCGGCGCACCTGCTCGATGAGGTCCTTGTGGGCGCCGACCGCGGTCAGCAGCCGCTCGGCGGTGTCCAGGGCGCGGCCGGAGTCGTCGGAGTTGAAGGGCTCGTTGTGCGCCCACTTGTTGCGGGTGTCGTTCAACTCGCCGACGTAGTTACGGGCGGCCGGCGGCAGGACGTGGCGGAAGTAGGAGGCCCAGTTCCGCATCATGGTCTGCAGGAGGAACTGCGGATCCTGCTTGGAGGCCAGGCTGAAGCCGCCTTCTCGGGCCGTCGCGACAGCGTCGTCGAACCAGCGCTCGCCCTGCCGCCGGGCCATCTCCCGCTCTACGAGCGGGAGCAGCCCCTGCGGGAGCAGTTCAATCATCCGGCCGATCCGGTCGCGGTTGCTCAGTGCCATGGTGTTTGCTGTCCTGCCTGTCCTGTCCGTCGCGTCCGGTGTGCCGCCGTGCGCGGTGTCGTCGTTCTGCACGTGCCCCTCCCCTCGCCTTGCGGCGGTCGTCAGAACAACTGGCCCTCTTCGTCGTCACTGCTGCTGCGGAAGGACAGCTGCGACGGAGAAGCTATGCCGCCTCGCTTCTCCGCCGCACGCCCCGCGATCTGCAGGTCGGGCCAGGAACTGACGAGGTTGTTGAACCGGCGCCCGCTCTCCGACCAGCCGTTGCGTTCGCAGATGCTGTAGAGGAGGTAGGCAAGCTCCTTGACCGCGTCGTCGTCGACCCTGGTACGGGCACGAGCGAGCAGCTCTCCAGCCGCATCGATGCCGGAGCTGGTGCCCTTGCCGTCGAGCACGCGCGACAGGTGCATGGTCACCTCCCAGACTGAGCTGCGGTGGTCGATCTCGGGGTCGTAGGAGGTGGGCATCGTCTCGGGCTTGAGGAGCTCGGCCTTGTTGGCACGGGCTTTGACCACGCCAGCGTCTTCCAAGCCGGAAACGGAAGTGTTGAGTGCGTTGGCGAGAAGTTCCGCCTCGCCAAAGGGACCCTGTTCCCATTGCCGCTGTTCGAACCACTTGATGCACCAACGGGTGTCCGTGTCGAAGTCGCCCTCCTGTTCGGAGAGCACTTCGCCGAGGACCTCGTTGATCACCGAGAGGGCGGTCCGCACCCGCATGGGGGTGCCATCCGGTTCCGTGACTTTCGCGTAGCGGGAGAAGATCGCCATGCCCGGGCCGATCGCAGCCTGGGCCAGGTCCACGGCAGGGATGGAGCTCTGCCGAAGTGGTTTGAGCGCATCTGGCAGCTCCCGGCGCAAGGCAGAGAGGAAGCTGCGGCGGTCGGTCGATGCAGCGTTCTCTGCTCGGGGACGGCAGACCATCACGATGTAGGAGGCGAGTGCGTTCGCGCCTTGGCCGATCTGGCGGGTGCTGTTGGTCGCGTGCAGCGGCCAGGTGCCCACGACACCGATCCCTGCGGCCACCATGGCTTCGAGGAGTGCATCCCAGGCGGAGGAAGACAACTCGCCGTCCTTGGTCTCCTCTTGGCGGTGTGCGTAGATCACCACGAGGGGGAGGTCGGGGCGCGATGCCTGCTTCAAGGAGGAGAAGACTTCCACGAAGCCGTCGATGAAGTATTGGCGTGCATTCTCGGGCCCGCCGTGGCGGTGCGGGTTGGCTATCAGCTCTTCGGTCTTCGGCGTGGCCATGGTGCCGAACAGGTCCGGGTGTATCTGGCTCGCGGCACGTCGCAGCCAGACGTAGAAGTAGTCACTAAGGTCTGCGTAGTTGATCTGGGCGAAGTACGGAGGGTCGGTAGCGACGAGGGCGCTGCCAGGTGGCAGGAGGGAACCGGCCTTGCGGGCGTCGGCTTGTACGGCGAGGGCGGGCTGGGCTTCGCGGGGCAGAGCCTTGAGGCCGCCGAGGACCGCGCTGATCTGGCCCGCCCAGCTTCCGCCGACACCGCTGAAGGGATTGACTTCGGCAAAGTCCCAAAGCATGGGGATGGCCTGGCGTCCAAATCCTGGCTGGATTTTGGTGGTGCCGGTCTTTGAATCGAGCTTCCAACGTGTCTGGGACGAGTTCGCCAGCGCGAGCTTGCTCACACTGATAGCTAGTATCGAGGCGATCGCCGCGGCCTGATCAGCGTCGCCGCCGGCGCGAGTGACCCATTCCGGCACCTTGGCGACCGCGTCGGCGAAGGCCCCGAGCGTGTGGAGTTGCCGAGCTGTGTAGATGTCAGCCTGACGCCGGAGACCGTACAGCGGCGTTTTGAAGTCCCTTGTGTTTCCTGGAAACTCCAACTCTGGAATCTCGGTCGGCGCAGGTATCTCAGCCGCCGCTGAACGCTGCGGTTCGGGGATGAACCGTCGCCCCGATCCATCATCCACGGCCACGGCCAGCATCTGCAGACTCAAGCGGCCGTCGATGCCCGCTTTGCGGATGTATTTCTCCTCGACGTCGGTCCCGCACGCCAGGCAGGTGAACTTGCCGCCTCTGCCAGCGCGTTTGGTGGCCTTCGGAACTTCCTTGGTTTCGCCTTCGCCAATCTGGAAACGCACGCGGGTTCCATCGACAATCGGCCGTAGCCAAGCCACACGGCCCTTCTGCTTGCTCAGCCACGGCGAGCTGTACAGCGGGATTGGTATGCCGCAGGCGGGATTGGCACACGGAACGGTCCGCGCCCACAGCCAGGCAACGACGTCTCCGCCCTCTACGGACTCATACAGACCTCCGACCTGCTGCTTGACCTTCTCCTCCACCAAGCGTGCGTAGTGATGCACGTCGGAGAGCAGTCCGGCCATCGGGTCGTCGGCGACGCCGGAGATACCCTGGTCCAGGCTCGACACTGCGGGCTTGCCCAACACTGCAGGTATGAGCTGAGTTTCCACGCGGGTGACCAGGGCGGGAACCGGGTTCAGGTCGCTCGCGAGAGTGGGGAAGCCGAGTCGCTGGGCCTCCACGAGCGTCGAGCCGCCGCCGCAGAATGGATCGAGGACCGTTGGCAGCTCATGCTCCTGCTCGTCCAGTACCGCTCGCGCCCTCTTCAGCGCCTCCGCCGTTGGTGCGGTGCCATCGGCAGGTACAAGGCCCTCGATGATGTGGAGCATCTGACCGCGCTTCTCATCGTCCACTGGATCGTCCACGATGGCCGCGAACAACAGGGCACGCCACGCCGGGGTGGGCATGGGGGCGAACCACTTGTGGATGTTCTTCAGAGTTCCGACCTTGCGGTCCTTGTCCGCCTTACTGGCCTTGCTGATGGCCTCCAGGGGCAGGGCTACCTCGATGAGCTTCCGCCGTTGCGGTGTCGCGTTGTCCTCATTCACGGCACTCACAGTGGAGCCCCTCCCTTGTTCCAGGCGTCCTGCCAGTTCAGGACGATGCCTTCGGTCTTTAGGTCGCCGAATTCGGTTTCGGTGAAGGCGTCGACCAGGTAGCGCAGTTCGTCGTGCTCGGGGCCGTCGGGGTGGACGGCCACGATCGCGAGCCGGTGGTGTTCGCCGCGGTTCTTGGCCACGAGCACCTCGTTGCGGCTGACATAGAAGTCCTGCGCGCCAGCTCGGCGGCCTTTGACCTCGATGTGGATGAGGTGGCCGTCCTGGGTCAGCGAGCGGATGTCGTAGCCGGGGTTGTTGTGTGCCATCTCCTCGGGGATGCGCCCGAGTTCCTTTTCGGCCTGGAGTATCGCGGCGATGGCCCGCCGGTCGGTTTCGTAGCCGTCACTCGCCCGCATCGGCGCCAGGTCGCCGCCACCGGCGGCGCCCAAGGCCTTTGCGAGCCAGCCGACCGGTACCACCAGGGCGCAGCCGGCGACGACGGGTGGCCGGGGTTGGAGGGTGGCGTCCTTGTCCAGTTCCTCCAGGCGCTTGGTGCGCCGGTGTTCCAGTTCCTCGGCCCAGCTGCGGGCCTTCTCGGGGCGGTGGCGCACGCGTTTGCCGTCGGCGAGGTTCTGCTCCAGTTTCCCGGCCTGGGCGTGCCAGTAGTTGATCTCGTGCTTGAGTCGTTGTTCGACCTGGGCCCGGGTACGTGCCACGGCGGGTAGGAGGCGGTCGCGTACCTGGCGCAGGTGCTCGGGCAGCGCCTCGCGTACAGCCCAGTCCAGGGCGGGGGCTTCTCCGCCGTCGCGCAGCCAGGCATGGTCGAGCAGTGCTTCGGCGGCTTTTGCCTCGGCCGGGGTCGGGGGGCGGTAGTCCAGGTACGGCGCGGGTCCTGCGTTCCTCGCGGTGCCGTCGGGCAGCAGCTCGGTAAAGGCGAAGGCCCGGTCGGCGATGCGGCGGTGCCCGTCGAGGACCTCCTGGGCCAGGGCCACCAGCAGTCGGGGCTGCTCGCCCGGGTCGGATGCGTCGACGAGCACTGTGCCGCGGCTGAGCAGGTCGGCGTGGTGAGCGATGACCTGGTCGAGGACGGCGTCGAAGAGCGGGTGGCCGGGGGCGATGAGGTCGGCGCGGGGCTTGCCGGGCATGTTGATGCGGCCGCGGTCGAAACAGACCCGCTCGTATTTGCGCTGCACGGTGCCGCCGAGACCGGTGAAGCGGCCGGGGTCGCGCAGCGCGGCGGGTATGTGGGTGATCTCGAAGCGGCTGGCCTCACGGGGCATCAGCCGGCCCCCGGTGCGATCGAAGGCGTCGCGGAAGAACGCCTGCACGTAGTGGGGGTGCAGGCGGCGGGCCTGGGCCTCTTCCATCCGCAGGCGGATTGCGTCGACGTCTTCCAGGCCCATGACCTGGGCGTCGAGCGCCAGTCCCTTGATCAGCTCGACGGCGCGTTCGCCGACCCGGGCGTCGATGACCTCATCGAGCTGGGCCTTGACCTCGGGCTGGTCGCCGTAGCGGATGGCGCGCATGAGCAGCTCGCGCAGCGGTTCCCCGTCGAAGATCTCCCCGAGGACGTTGTAGACCTTGCCGTCGTAGGCCTTGCTCTGCTGCTCGATCTTCTCCAGCAGACGCTGGAAGACCTGGCCCTCCCGGGTGTTGTCGGCGACCAGGTTCCACAGGTGGCAGACCTCCGTCTGGCCGATCCGGTGGATGCGGCCGAAGCGCTGCTCGATGCGGTTGGGGTTCCACGGCAGGTCGTAGTTGACCATGAGGTGGGCGCGCTGCAGGTTCAGGCCTTCGCCGGCTGCGTCGGTGGCCAGGAGCACGCGCACGTCCGGGTCCTGGTTGAACCGGTCGCGGATCGTGCGCCGCTGCTCCCGGGGGGTGCCGCCGTGGATGGCCACTACCGCGTCGGCGCGGCCGATGAGGGCGCGGACCCTGCGCGCCAGGTACTCCAGGGTGTCGCGGTGCTCGGTGAACACGATGAGCTTGCGTGGGCGGTCGTCGCCGTCGCGCATGTGGGGGTTGTCCTGGAGCAGGCCGGACAGCTCCCGCCACTTACGGTCCTCGCCCAGCGCCAGCACGCCCGAGGCGAACTGCTCCAGCTCCGACAGCCGCTTGATCTCCTGCTCCAGCTCGGCCACGGTAAGCGCGGCCGAAGCGGCGTCCACGACCTGTTCCTCCACCTCTTCCAGCTCCGCGCCGGTCAGGTCGTCGAGCTCGGCGTCCAGAGTCTGCCCGTCGTCGTCCTCGCCCAGGGCACTCAGCGCGGTGTCACCGAAGGGCTGGTTCGGGCTGCTGCCCGCGTCCAGGTCGGCGGCCTGCCGTGCGGCGAGCAGCTCCGCGCGCTTGGCCTCCAGACGCCGACGGCGGCGCTCTAGGGACTTCCAGATGGCCTCGGGGCTGGAGGCCAGGCGGCGCTGGAGCACCGTGAGGGCGAAGCCGACCTGGTTGCCGCGGCGGCCGTCGAGCCGCTCGGCGCGGTTCATCTCTTCCCGGACGTACTGGGTGACCTGCTCGTACAGCTCTTGCTCGGCCGGCGACAGCTCGTAGGGGACGGTGTAGGCGCGACGCTCGGGGAACAGTTTCTTGCCGTCGAAGGTGAGCAGGTCCTCCTTGACCATGCGGCGCATCAAGCCCGAGGCGTCGTGCTGGTGCACCCCGTCGCGGTACTTGCCGGCGAAACGGTCACCATCGAGCAGGGCCATGAACAGCTGGAAGTCCTCTTCCTTACCTGCGTGCGGGGTGGCGGTCATGAGTAGCAGGTGCCGGGTGACCCGGCCGAGGAGGCGGCCGAGCTCGTAGCGCTTGGTGGTCTTCAGCTCCGCACCGAAGTAATGGGCGCTCATGCGGTGCGCCTCGTCCACAACCACCAGGTCCCAGCTGGACTCAGTCAGCCGGCGCTGCAACTCCTCGGACCGCGAGAGGGCATCCATGCGGGCGATCAGGCGGGGGTACTTGTCGAAGACGTTGGCGTCGACGGTAGCGTCCACCAACTGCTTGGACAGCAGCGCGAAGTCCAGGCCGAACTTCTCCAGGAGCTCGTCCTGCCACTGCTCAACGAGACCGCCGGGGGCGACGATCAGGCAGCGCTCCAGGTCGCCCCGGAGGGCCAGTTCTTTGATGTAGAGCCCGGCCATGATCGTTTTTCCGGCGCCGGGGTCGTCGGCGAGTAGGAAGCGCAGCGGGGTACGGGGCAGCAACTCGTTATAAACGGCCTGTATCTGGTGCGGAAGGGGATCGAGCAGACTTGTGGAAACAGCGAGCATCGCGTCGCCGCGGGCAGCCATGCGAATCCGCATCGCCTCCGCGGCGAGACGGAACAGCTCAGCGTCAGCATCGAATCCGCGGCTGCCAGCCCCGGCAACGCCCGTGATGAGTGCACTTTCCTGCTCGCGGTACAGGATCGTCTCTTCGACGGTGCCGTCCGTACGCCGGTACGTGAGGCGGGCCGCGGAATCCCCAAACATCTGGAGCGCCACCACAGTGACCTCCGCGCCCGGCACCACCCCGCCAACCACCAAGCCAGGGGCCAAATCCCCGAGGCGGAGGCTACGGGCGCGGGTCATCCCATGCCCCCCTCAAGCCGCGTGCGCACGCTAACGTGCCTACACCGACGTTCCATTGGATTATCGACGATCCATAGGATCATCACACTTCCGGCATCATAGGGGCACATGTAGCTGCAGTCACCTTTCGCTGCGCACAGTCCCATCGCCCGGCTCCGTAGCGAAACCTGAAGGCCGACCGAAGCTCGCCGAGTGCGCCCTCGCGCGTGCCCGGTCCCGAGCAACTGCCGCTCCCGCTCGCCACCTTCCTGGCCCCTGCCATCCGGCAACGCCCGCCTAACGGGTCGTCAGGGGAGACACTAATGACACCAGCCGTTCTGGCCCGGCAGATCACCACCGGACTGCGCAGAATGCTCCCGGGCGGAGACGACGAGGCGGCGTTCACCCACGCTTCCGCCGGCCGCCCCGTCGGTCGGGCCTCCTCCACTCAAGATGGCGCAGGATCTCGCGCCACAAATCTAGCTTGTGCACGGATTCTTCCGGGATGAGAACCTGGATTAGCAGGACTGTGGCCGGGATGGCGGTCGCCAGTACCATCCAGATCCCCGCTGCCCACCACGGCGCCCCCGCCATGGCCAGCCCAGCCCCCGACCATTCCCGGCAGGCCCTAACTTCACGGCCTTGGCCTAAAGAGCCCCCACCGGGGCATCATGCCAGGTCAGACAGCAGGCGACGCAGAGAAATTGTGCGTCTGGTAGCCCTTGCCGTCGTTCGCCCATTCCAGCATCAGGCGTCCGTCGCCGTACGTCTTGATGCCGGTCTTGTAGCTGATCGTGGGCGTCGTGTAGCTGTTGTTGTAATTGCCGTTGCTGGTGGAGTTCTCCAACCGTGACTCGATGCCGTAGTAGTTGCCGGACTTGACGACCGGGTCCGCGCCCGAGACCGACTTCGCTTCCCACAGCCGGAAGTACGCGGCGTTGAAGATGCCGGTGTCGTCGACGCCCATCACCGGGCCGTCCCACGAGATCTTGGCGTAGCTGTAGACCGTGCCGCTGGAGCGCTTGGCGCACATGGAGACCGTGAAGTCCCAGTTTCGGCGCCCCTCACCTGGCCCGGGTGACGGTGCGAGGGAGCAGGTTGCGCAGGAGTTCTGCGGTCTGTGCTTCCATGTCGACACCGCCGCCCAGTTGCTCGTTGATGCGTGCGAGCCGCGCGGCGGCTGCACGCAGGGCGTCGATGTCGCCGGCGGCGTGGTGGGCGAGGAAGATTTGCCGGTGCAGCATCTCGCTCTCCTCGGCGGCGAGCAGACCCTGGCGGGCGGACCACAGGGCGCCGGTGTAGTCGCCGGCCTCGCAGCGGCGGCTGGAAAGTTCGTGCGCGACGTCCACGATCGCCGAGACCATCTCCTGGATCGCCGGTTCCGCCCACGCGTAACGCTGGGGGTCGATGCCGGTGAACGGGCGGCCGCGGACAAGGGCGAGCGCCCGGCGCAGGGCAAGGTCGCCGTCTTCGTCGTGGCGGGACAGGCCAGTGCGGGCGAAGCGCTGGAATCGGGTCCAGTCGCAGGTGACGGCAGCCCCGAGGCGGTACCGGTTGTCACCGGTGTCCTGGACACGCGGGAAGTAGGCGTTGGCATCGGGGTCCTTGCCGAGCCAGGAGCGGGCGCGGCTGATGACGGCGTTACGCATCGTCTTGTTGACGATCTGTCCGGGCCAGAGGGCGTCGTCGATGGCGTGGTGGTCGACGCCAGAGTTGAGCGCGAGGTAGGTGACGAGCTCGGTGGCGGTGCGTACGCGGTTGGAGTCGATGCGGCCGGTGGCGCCCTCAATGCTGATGGGGCCGAGAACGAGGACGGCCGGGCCGTCTGTCGCGGCCGGTTCGCTGAGCGGGGGTGCGGGCGGCTCAGGCTCCGTGGATGGTGCGGGGATCGTGACGTGGACGGCCGGCAAAGCAGGAGCTGCGCAGGGAGTGGCCAGGTCGAGCACGACGTCGGCGTGGTCACTTGCCGGCGAAGGCACGGTCGGGATGCGCGGGGCGGGGGCGCGGTCTTCAGCGGCGAGCACCTCGGCGAGCGAGGGCCCGGCAGCGGGCGCTGCGTCCTCGGTCTGGGTGTTCCCGTCCGTGTCCGTCTTGATCAGATCGATCGTCGGAGCCGGAGCGGGTGCCTCGTTCCGGGCCTGCGGATCTCCGGTTGCTGCGGATTCACCGGCGCCAGTTTCATCGTCTTCTCTCAGGGCTTCCTCTTCGAGTTCGGCGTACTCCGCGGGCAGGCCGTCCTCGCCGGGTTCCTCACGGGGAGCGTCTTCTTCGGCCTTGTCGTCGTCCGGGTCTGTGCTGGTCCAGTCGGGGGCGGGGACGTCGCTGTCACTGGCGGCCAGGGTGAGCAGCTCGATGGCGTCGGCGAAGTGGGGGTCGCTCAGACCCTGCAGCGTGATGGCCAGGTTGGAGCCGGGCAGCACGATCGTGGCGTCGGGGCTCTGGCACTCCAGCGTCCACGCCGCGGCCGGTGTTTCGGGGTTGGTGCTGGACGTGATGACGGCGCCGGCTGCTCGGGGCTTCTCGGTGAGCGTGTCGAAGAGCGCCCTGACGTGGTCGTCGTCGGGCAGCTTCTGGGCCAGAAGGATGTGCGGGGTCCAGGCGCCGCCGGCGTCGTCGCTGAGCCGGGCAACCCGCAGACTGTTCGCTCCGACGGAGGCCAAGGCGCGGCGCTGATCGGCGGTGTGGCTGGCGATTTCGGTAGTCGCCGCGGCAATGTCGGCGATACGGGCGACTCGTTCGGGTGCCGCGTCGTCCAGGCCAGGCGTCGTGTCGCCGAGGGCGGTGACTTCCAGGTGGCCCGGCAGTGGGGTGCTGGCGAGCTCCACGGCGATGGCCTGCAGGACGTGTCGGGCGAATTCGGTGTCGCCGGCCAGGTGGAGGATGCCGACGTGCTCGAGGTCGACCAGGACGAGTCGGCCCGCCGCGTCCCAGCCGATCGAGACCAGCGCCGGGTAGGGGGCGTCCGCGTCCTTCAGCGCTTCTTCGTCTGCCAGGTCCGGGCTGCTCGCGGCGCAGGTCCATAGGTCCTTGCGGCCGGCCGCGGCGGCAAATGGCTTCATCGGCACGGTGTCCTCGGCCAGGTGCAGCTCGACCTTCGACTCGTGCAGGACGACCGCCTCGATGACCGGCAGCTCCCGCTCGGTGGAGGCGAGGTTCAGGGCGAGGGAGCGCAGTGCGGTGCCGAGCAGGTCGAAGCCGGTGGGGTGTTGCGCGGCGCGTAGGCCCTGCTCGGTGGCGGCGGCGCGGCCCTGGGGCATGGGGATGCGTCGGCCCGGTCGGCGGCGGCGCTGCTGAAGGATCCGGCGGGTAGCCAGCGTGCCGATCAGCGCAGCCGCGAGCGCGCCGGCGCCCATCCACAGGGCGGCCGGTGCGAGTGCCTGCTCGTTGACGTCTTGTTGCTGCGCGGCAGGCGTCTGCTCACGGCCGGCGTCGCTCGGCGTCGGCGTGGGGGCGGGGGCGGGCGTGCTGTTGCCGTCGGCGGACGGCTCGGGGGTACGCGAGGGCGCCGGCGTCGCTGTGGGTGGCGCCTGCTGCTCGTGTGGATGCTGATCCGTCTGATCCGGAGTCTGGTCTGTGGGGTCAGGTGCTTTCTGGTCGTCGCTCCCCTGGTCGGAGGGGGCGGGCTCGTCCGGTGCCTCGCCGGCTTGCGGCAGGTTCAGTTCCTGGCCCGGGTAGATGAGGTTCGGGTTCTCGAAGCGGCCGCCGCCCGGTGTTTCCTCGCCCTTGTTGGCCTCGTAGATGTCCGGCCACCGGGTGGGTTCGCCGTAGGTGTCGGCGATCGACCAGAGACTGTCGCCCTCCTTGACCGTGACGCTCTTGGGACGGGCCTCGCCGGCTTCACTCGTCGCGGAGTCGGCGTCCTGGTCGGCCTCTTCCTTGGCATCGGCCTGGTTCTGCTTCGGGGCCGGGGTGGTGGCGGCCGGGTCAGCGTCCGAGGCCGCGGTCTTGGCAGGTTGCGGGGTGGGGCTGCTGGCGGCGGCGACGGGCCGGGCATCGGCGGGCAGCTTGATGACCGCACCCTTGGGCAGGTACTGGTCGCCAGCGGCAAGTTGGGGGATCTCCGGGTTGAGGGCGGCGATGTCCTTCCACCGCTTCCCGTCACCGAGGTACTCCTCAGCCAGGTCCCACGGCAACTCCGACGCGGATGAAACGGTGTGGCGCGGCCAATCGGCTTCTTCGGCAGCCGCCGAGGCCTTCCCGCTCGGCGTCGCGCTCGTACCGGTCTCGCCCACGGTGTGTACGGCTGTCGCCGCGACCGCGGGCGTCATGGTGGCTGCCGACGCTGCGGTGGGGGCAAGCAGCACAATCGCGCCGACGAGGAAGCCGGCGAAGGACTGCAGACCGCCCAGGCCCTTGATGCGAGGTGCGGAGCGGCGGCGCAGCACGGCCACGATCTCGACCAGGACGGAGAAGGTGAACGCGGCCCAGGCCGCCCAGCCGATGCAGGTGAGGACGACTAGGAACAGGGATCCGTCGTCCTGTTGCATCAGGTCGAAGCCGCCGGCGAGCTCGGTCGGCTGGTGGCCCACCTTGAGGAGCAGGTACGGCACGCCGCCGACCAGGGCCACCAGGAGGGCCAGGCCGAGCAGGGCCCGCAGCAGGGCGCCCATGGCGCGCAGCGGGGCAGGGGTGCGGTGGGCCATGGTGCGGCTCAGCCTCCAGCTTGGGTCTGCAGATGTGCTCGCGCGGTGCCGGTCACGTTGATCGTGGACATGCCGACGAATGTGGCGAAGTGGGTGGTGTAGGTGTCGTGCACGGTGACGGTCAGGGTCTGTCCGCCGTTGGTGATCTGCACGTCTCCTTGGACGTTCGCTGCTGCGAGGTAGTCCTGGGCGGCGCCGACGGCGGCGTCCGGGTCGATGGTGATGGCGGTGCCCTCGATGGCCTGCGCGGGGTCGAGCTGCTGGCCTGCGGTACGGGCTGCTTCCTGGGCGAGTGAGGTGGCCCGGTTGCCGGCGTTGAGAGCTCCTCCCCCGTCCACGAGCAGTCCCATCACCATGAGGATGGCGAGGGCGGACAGGGCGAAGAAGATGGACATCGAGCCCCGGTCCCGCTCTTGGTCCGGGGTGCGTCGAAGGACGAAGCGTCGGCACAGTTGCCGGATCACTGACGCCCCCTAAAGGTATCGATGGGGCTGGTCCACGAAGCCCGGAGCGTCTTACTGCCGGGCAGCCCCGGCAGCCCGATGTCGGACAGGTCCGCCGTGCAGGCGATGCTTGCCGTCACGTTGGCGTCGACCCCGATATCGAGCGAGTAGCCCGCGGTGTCCACCGTCACGCTGGAGGTACGGCACGTGATGCCCTCGCCCTCCAGACTGCGCGCGGCCGCGGCCTGTGCCTTGTTCTGCGCGCTGCCGGCGTCGCGTTCCAGGGATGCGGCCCGGGCGGCGGCGCGGGCGGCGGAGTCCACGGCGCCGTCGGCGTCGATCACCCTGCCGAAGGCCACCATCAGGAGCAGCAGAGCGATCATCGCGGGTGCGAGGACCGCGGTCTCCACGGCGTAGCTGCCCCGGTCACGGCGCAAGGCACGCGTAAGGCGCCGTCGTGTGCGGGCGATCATGGGTTTGTCCAACGTTCGATGGGGGCGTCGGCGTACTGGGTGACGTGCAAGTTCAGGCCGGGAACGAGGGTGGCGACGCTGCCGCGCACGGTGATCCGGATCTCCTCGGGGGTGCTGCCTGCTGAGGACACGCTCGCGCCGCGGACGCTGCCGCCGAAACGGGAGAGGAAGGCCTGCGCCTGGGCGACGCCGTCACCCTCGCTGGAGCCGAAGGCCCGCCCCGTCTCGGCTCCTTGGCGTGCGGCGGACTGGGCGACCTTGCGGGCATGGAAGTACAGGCCGACCTGGATGCAGGTGAAGACCAGGCCCAGCACCACCAACGCCAGGACCGCGAACTCGACGCTGGCGAAGCCACGGTCCTCGCGCCCCCTGGCGAACACTCGCCGACGGCTACGTTCCTGGGTTCTCACACCACTGCCCTCCCCTCCCCCGTTCTGGTCCTGTTTCAGCCGCCGCTGATGATGCCGACCTTCTCGGCCACCTTCGTCTTGATGGCCAGGGCGACCCCGGCGGCCACCACAATGACGACGGCGGTGATCACGGCGACCTCGGTGGTGCCCTGGCCTTCGTCTCTGGCCGTCTTCAGGCGTCCCCAGTGGGCCTTGAGCAGCAGCGTGAGCGCTTCGATGTTCATCGTTTCTGTTCCTCCGGGTCAGCTGACGAGAATGGTGAAAGTGAGGGGGATCATGACGAAGACGAGCATGAGGACGACGCCGAACGTGACGGGCAGGACCATCGCCGCTGACGCCTCGTTCGCCTGCGCCTTCGCGTCGGACAGCATCGCAATCCGCAGCTGGCGGGCCTGCGCCTGCAACGTGGCGTAGACGGCGGCGCCGTCCCCGGCCAGGGCCAAGGTGTCGGCGGGGCGGGTCAGTTCAGGAATGTCGAGCTCGTCACCGAGCTGCTTGAGTGCATCCCAGACAGTGACGCCGGCGAGGTCGGCCTGGTGGAAGACCTGCCGCATCCTGACGAAGATCCAGCCGTCGCCGACTTCCGCGGTCTGGGTCAGGGACTGGGCTGCACCGGAGTTCGCGATCCTCGCCAGTGCGACGCGCTCCAGATAGGAGGCCGCGGCGTGGCGGACGATCAGCCGGGCGGCTGCCGCGGACCGGGCGACTTCCCGGCCGGGCAGGAACCAGAACAGTGCCGCCAGCGCGAGCGAGATCAGCGCGGGCACCGTGAAGGGGAACCCTGCGCCGGCCAGGGCGAGCAGGGCCTGCATCAGCTGCGGGAGCAGCAGCCCGTACAGCGCGAACAGCACCCGCTTGCCCAGGTGCGCGGCCGGGCTGATGCGCAGCAGCTCGAGGTCTTTGACCGGCAGAGTCAGACGTCCGCCGAACTCGGCGAGCAGCCGGTTGCCGACCCGCTCGGGAAGCGAACCGGTGGCCGCGGGTGCAGCGGACGGCAGGAGCGTTCTGGCCTTGGAGACGTCCAGGCGGTCCAGCGCGGAAGCGAGGTCGCGCCTGGCGGGCAGCGCTGCGCGCACGGCCAGGCCGATCAGGGCGCCGGCGGCGGCCGCGGGCAGGACTGCTTGCATCGGAATCATGCGGCCCCTCCGGTGGTCAGGTGGGTCGGGGGCAGCGGGTCCAGGAGTCGCGGGTCGGGCTTGGTGCGGGCGATACGGCGCAGCCAGGACAGGGTCCAGGCAAACATCACGCCGAGCACGGCCAGGACGATCTGTCCGGCCGGTGACTGGTACCAGCCGGACCAGCCCTCGTTGAGCATGCAGCCAACCACGACGATGGAGATGACCACCGAGACCATGCGGGAGCTTTTACGGACCTTGGCGCGGTCGGCTTCGATGTCGCGGGCGTCGGCGGCCTGCTGGTGGATTGTGACCGCGAGCGCTTCCAGGGCGTCGGAGAGGCCGGGTCCCTTGTAGACGGCGTGGCTCTGGAAGAGCAGCACCACGTGGTCGGAGACCCCGTCGGCGAGCTCGTCCGCGAACAGGGCGAACGCGTCGTGGGACTCCATTCCGGAGCGCAGCCGCTCAGACAGGGCCTGCACGTTCGCGGCGATCGGACCTGGGGCGTTCTTCGCCGAGGCGCGGATAGTCTGCGGCAGGCTGATCCCGGCGGTGTGGACGCCGGCGAGGTGGTTGAGCCACTGGCCCAGTGCTTCGAGGCGTTCGATGCGGTGCACTGCGGCGGTGCCCGGGTTGAGGATGAATGGCAGCCCGAGCACGGCGGCGCCGGCGAGGAGGCCGTGGACGGGCCACCCGGTCCAGGCCCAGACCACCAAGGTGGCGACGGCGGCCGTGATGACCAGGTGTCGCCAGCGGTTCTGCCATTTCTCCGGCAGATCGGACTTGGCGCGCTGGATACGGTCGGCCATGCGGGAATTGGGTTTGACCGGGTCGGGGATGCGGCCGCGGAGCTCGCGGAGCGCGGCGACGATCGCCAGCAGGGTAAGGACGGCGCAGCAGGCCGCAACCAGGGCCAGTTGGGATGTGGTCATCGCGCACCCACCGTCTGTAGAGCCGGTCCCCACCAGCCATACGGGTTCTCGGTCAGCCATTGCCGGGCGAACTTGCCGGTGCGTTCCAGCTCGTCGATAAACGTCGGCATGTTCTTGTACACCGCTCGGACTTCACCGCCGTGCGGGGCGAACAGCTCGGTCGTGGTGGGCCGGCCGCCCTCGCCGACGACGTCGTGGATCTCGTAGATGTTCGAGACGAAGCGGTGCTTCTTGCCGCCGATCGCTGTCTCGTCCAGGTAGGTGAGGTAGACGACGACGTCGATGGAGGAGGCGATGAGGTGGTGGGCAGCTTCGGTCGCCATGCCGGCCTCGGTGCACAGTTGGACCAGGCGCGAGACGATCGCGTGCGGCCGGCGGACGTGGAGGGTGCACATGGATCCGGAACCGCCGGCGGACATCGCCTGCAGCATCGGCACGATCTCCGTGGACCGGACTTCACCGACGATGACGCGGGTCGCGTTGTACCGCAGCGCGGTGGCGAACATGTCGGAGATCGTGACCTCGCCGGCCAGCTTGTCGCCGTGGCGCTCACCGTTGGACTGCCGTGCTTCGAAGGCGTAGGTGATGGGGCCGGGCTTGGGGCCCGGTTCGTCCAGGTAGAGCTCGCGGTCCGTTTCCAGCGTGACCAGTCGTTCGGCGGGCGGGATCTCCCGGCCCAGCGCACGCAGCAGGGACGTCTTCCCGGCGCCCATGTCGCCGACGACCAGGATGTTCATCTTGGCGTGGACGCAGGCGGTGAGAAACGCTTCCAGGAGGGGGTTGATGGAGCCCCACTGGACGAGCTCGGCGATGCCGTGCTGGCGGATGCGGTGCTTTCGGATGACGACCGACGGGCGGGTGGTGAGCAGGGAGGCGGTGACGCGGGAGCCGTCGGGCATGCGGAAGCCGACCATGGGGGTGGCCTGGGTCAGGGCACGTTCACCGTGGCCGGACAACCTCGCCATCCGGTTGACCCAGGTGATCAGCTCTTCGTGGCTGTCGGAGACGCGGTCAATCGTCTGCCGGGGCTTGTCGTGGTACTCGACATGGGCGCGCAGGCCGTCGACCATGACGTCTTCCACACCGTCCTGGTCCAGGAGGGACTGCAGTCGGCCTCCGCGGTACATGGAGTCGAAGACCGCGGTGCCGATCGCCGTCTCCTGCTGAGCGGTCAGCGGGGTGTTGCCCTGGGCGTACTTGGTCGACCAGTCGGCAACAGCGTTGCGCACCAAGGCCTTGGCCAGGGCCCGGCGGTCGGGTTCCTCCAGCAGCTTGTCGGGGTCCTCCACGCTGAGCTGCTTGGACACCAGCGCCTGCAGGTCCTCGATGACGTCCCACCCGACCGGGACTTCACCGGGCAGGCCCGCCAGCCGCGGCACTGCTGCCGGGTCGGCCGGCACGGGCACCGGGGCCGGCACGGGAGCTGCGGGTGCCGGCTCGTCGGGGCGGCGGTGGCCGATCTTCCCAGCGAGCAGACCGGCGATGTCTGCGCGGCCCATCGGCGGCGGGGTGCCGTTCATGCCGGGGCGCTGCTGAGTGTCAGCCACGCGCTCCACCCCTCTCTGTCAGCCGCCGCAGGACACCTGCCAGTTGAGGGTTGGCGGGGCGCGGCGGGTACTGCTGCTGGATCCGGCGCCGGGTGGCGGTCGCTTCGAGGTGCTCGGTGGCCGTACGGGCGTGGCGCAGGAGCAGGCTGCGCCCGTAGCCGCGGGGCGGGCGCCCGCCGTGAGCGAAGTAGTGGGCGGTGTCCGGATCCCAGGGCAGTGCAGCCAGCACGGGAGTCTTGAGCGCCTCGGCGACCTGGTGGGCGCGGTACGGACCATCCTCGATGAGGAGGAGACCCAGCGCATCGCGGCCCGAGCCGCGTTCGGCCAGCTCGGTACGCAGTGGGTCGATCAGGTGCCGGGCCAGGGTGAGGGAGTGCTCCGCGCCGCGTACGACCATGAGGACCAGGTCGGCCTGGTGGAGGAGCGGGGCCGGGGTCAGGGAGGTATGTAGGCGCCCGGATTCCAGGGCCAGGCGGCCGGCGTCGACGAAGACGTCGTATCCGGCGTCGTCGGCCATCACGTGCATGACTTCGGACAGCGCTGGCCAGGTTCGGCCGAGCGCAGCGGCCTGACCCGGGTCGGTCAGGCCGGGAAGGAGCTTGCGATGACCGGCCTCGTCCAGGCCCCACAAGTGACTGGCGAAGGCGTTGGCGAGCGCGACGGAGCCGGTGCGCTCGGCGGCGGCCAGGTGGTACAGCCCGAAGCCGGCACCGACATGACCCTGCAGAAAGCCGGCCCGGATCGTGCCGCCGGCGGGGTCGCACTCGGCGAGCAGCGAGGGGCGCTTCGAGGCGAGCGTGAGAGCGAGGGCGGTGGTGGTCACGCCGGATGATTTCGCGGAGACAAGCGCGGTGACGGGCATGGTCACTGGCCTCGCGGTTCACGCACGAGCGCGATGTGGCCCTGGGCGGCGCGGGTGGCCAGCAGGGGGCCGTCGGACGGCGAGACGGCGAGGTTGACGACGACCGTGCCGGACGCGTCCGGGCGGGACACGCCCACGACGACACCCTTGATCGTCGACGGTGGCGCCTCAGTGTCCTGGTCGCCTGTCTGCTCACCCTGCGCAGGTGTGGTGACGGCGAGGACCTTGTCGCCGGGGGCGAGGGTGCCGGCCGGGGCCTGGCCCCGCTTGACTTGCACGCCGACCTGCTGCTTGTCGTCACCCAGCCCGGTGCCTGCGGACAGCTGCGAGGTGGTGAGCAGCCCACCCTTACGCAGATCCACGGCGGGCCGCTTACCGACAACGGATGCCTTGTTCGCAGCGGGCACGGGAGTAAGAGCGGCGTCGGCGCTCACCTCAGCCACCGTCAGGTCAGCGTCGGTCAGGGCCTGACCGGCGGGCACATCTCGAGCGATAGCCAGGACACGGGTCCGGTCGCTCGCGGACGTTACGGCAGCAGCAGCGCCGAGCCCGGCGACCGCGGCCAGAACGATGCACAGGGCGGCCACCGACCACCGGCGCTCACGCTTGACCGGCGCCGTGGTGGTGATAGGGAGCGCGGGGCGGGGCGGGGCGGCCGGGCGCGGCACCGACGGCGCGGCAACGGGGGATTCCATGCGGTGAAGTGCCTCTCGGAGTTCAGGGTGCGCTAGTTGAGGACCTGGACCTCGGCGACGGTGATGTCCACATCACTGTCGCGGATCTCGGTGAGCTGGCCACTCTGGCCGCCGCCCGTCCAGTCGATCGTCCACGTCGATGTCGCGGTGACGTGGTACTTCCCGGACTCCTGCGTGGAGGAGGGCTGCCTGTATCGGTAGCCGCAGTCCGGAGAGGGCTTCTTTCCGTACTCGGCCTTGTATGGGGTTCCGGCGGTGGTGCAGGTGATGGTCTTCCCGTCGCCCATCTGCCAGACGATCCGGGTCACCCTGGCCGTCGCGGTGACGGTGACTCCCCCGGCTGAAGCCGAGGCGGTGTTCGGGCCATACGTCTCCGCGCCCCTCGCAGTCCACATGTAGACCGGCATCCCGACCACGCCCTTGCCGCCAGGCTTGGGGGTGATGCCGATCTGCGGGCCTCGCAGCAACATCTTGTCCACAGCTGCCTGGGCCAGAACAGCAGGGTCGACAGCTGCAGCCGCAGGAGGTGCGGCAGCCCAGACCATGGTCCTTGTCGCCATGCTGGAAGTCGCCGGGTCTTCATCGAAGGAGCAGATCTTTTCGTAAACAGCCCCGTCGCCCGGCTTATGGCCCTCCCAGTCCAGGCTGTCTGCCGGAGGTTGTGGCTTGGCAAGTTGGTAGACGCAGTGCCAGCGGCTTTCTTCACCGCCTCCGCTCCCTCCGCCCGTTTCCTTTCCACCCCCGCTGCCAGGCTTGCTGGATCCGGACGTGCCTGGCACATGTACGCCAGCGCACGTCCACTTCCCGCATGGTCCTACGCCCGTGCCTGGCGCAGAGTCGGCGTGGGCCGGGCCGGGTGTGATCAGCGTCAGCGCCGCCAGCGCGACCAACCACGGCAAGGCGCGCCGACCGCTCAGCATGTCTTGTCCGTCGGCTCGTCCCGGATGACCTTCCAGCCCTCGGGCCAGCGTTCCACCGTGGACACGACAACGAATTGAGTGAGCCGGTTCGTCGGCAGGGCTGCCGGCTTCTTGGTTTCGGTATTGATGACCTGCCAGCGGCTGATGTCCAGGCAGCTGGAGAGGGTGGCGTTGGGGACCTTACGGTCGATGTCGAGCTTGGTTACGGTCGGGTTCCGTACCGAGACCTCGCCGATGTGGATCAGCTTTCGGGCGTGTGTACTCTTCGCGTCTGCTTCAGCCCGGATCCACCGGCTTGATGCCTGTGGATAGCTTCTCCGAAAACGAGGAAGTGCCCTGTGACCTGCGATGATGGGAGTTCTTCACGCTTCCA
>NZ_JBFAJH010000035.1:0-83462 GCF_040655115.1 Streptomyces atratus
CCTACCAGCTACCTCGCCGGACTCCACCTACGCGGATCGATCATCTGGCTCCGGAGTCTCCGCCCCACATGATCCGAACCTGGAACACGCCCTAGTCTGACCCGATGCTGAACAGTGCTCGACTGCTCGTCCTGCTGGAAATAGCCCGCACGGGCACCATCGTGGCAGCGGCCCAGACGCTGCATCTGAGCCCGTCCGCTGTCTCCCATCAACTTGCCCGGCTGGAGCAGGAACTCGGGGTGGCTTTGGCGGAACGTCAGCCGCAGAGCCTGCGGCTGACGGCGGCCGGTGTGCGACTGGCCGAGCACGCACAGGCCGTCGCCGATCTGATGGCTGTCGCACAGGACGACCTGCGGGCGCACTCCGAAGGCGACGCCGGGGTCCTTCGGCTGGGCTTCTTCGCTACCTCCGGCCTGGAACTGTTGCCTCGGGCGTTGTCGGCCTTCGCGGCCGAACGACCCCAGGTCGAGCTGGAGCTGATCCTGGGGCAGCCGCACGAGCTGTTGCCCGATCTGGAGGCGGGCCGACTGGATGCGGCGGTCGTCTTCGAACATCCGCTGGACCCCTGGTGCCGACAGGCGGCCGTGGACGTGGAGATGTTCTTCGACGAGCCGCAGCTGGTGGTCCTCCCTTTGCGGCACCGCCTTGGGCGGCGCACCGCGGTCCGGCTCGCCGCTCTGGAGGGGGAGAGCTGGATCGGTACGCACGGCGGCCACACCGGCGAACCGGTCCTCGAACGCGCCTGTGCGGCCGAGGGGTTCCGGCCGCGAGTCCGCTGCCGCAGCGATCACTACCAGGTCACGATCAACCTGGCCCGCGTGGGCATGGGTATCGCACTCGTCCCGGCCCTCGGGCTGGGCGACACCACGGGCGTGCACGTCTGCCGACTGGACCACCCCCGACTGCACCGGCGGATCGGGGTCGCCACCCGGCCCTCCAACCGCAACCCGCTGCTGCGGATCTTCCTCGCGGAGCTGCGGTCGGCGGCCGGGGAGATCCGGTCGCTGCTGGATATGCAGTGGTCCTGACGGGCGGGACGTACCGCTCTCATTCGGCGGCGCGGCGTCGGGCACACACCGCGAGGGTGTGGCCGACGTCCCGGATGGCATGCACCGCGGCCCGCTCCGTGCTGGGGCCCAGCACCGGGTCCCAGTGCGCCACCACCGCGTACGCCAGCCGGCGCGCACCGACCATGACACCGGCGTCGGCGCGGACCCCGGTGTCGGTGCCGGTCTTGTTGGCCACCAGAAGCCCGTCCGGCAGGGGATTCGGGAAGCCGGGGGCGTACGGGTCGTGATCCACCAGGGCGGGAACCAGGCCGTGGTCGGTGTTGGCGCGCATCCATTGCAGGAGCCGTGCGGAGGCTGCCCGGGAGCCCATCGTGCCGCGCACCGCATGTGTCACCAGCCGTGCCAGGTCCCGTGCCGTGCCGGTGGCGAAGACGGGCGGCACATCAGGGCCCCGGATGTCACGAACCTTGTCGTGCAGTGTGAGGCGGTCGAGTCCCAGTTCCTCCGCCAGCCGGGCCGTGGACTCGCGCCCCACCAGGCGGAGCAGCGCGTTGGTGGCGGTGTTGTCGCTGACCGAAGCGGTCAGCCAGGCCAGATCCTCGACGGTCCAGCCGCGCCTGCTCATCTGGCGCAGCAGCCCGGTGCCGTCCGCCATGTCCTCGTCCAGGACCTCGACGGGCCGGTCGGCGAGCAGCTCCCCGGTGTCCAGCCGGCGTGAGACCTCGGCCAGCAGCAGCAGCTTCGAGGCGGACGCGACCGGCAGCACGGTGCGCTCGTCGACACCCGCTGTCTCGCCGTCGTCGATGTCGACGGCGGCGACGGCCAGGGTGAGCGGCAGCGCGGCTGAACGCCGTGCCGCCGCGGTCACGTGGGCCAGACTCATCGGATCCTCACCACTTCCCCCGCCCGCGTCGTGGTCGGGCAGCCGCCCCTCACCGCGACCCGCCCCGCCACCACGACGGTATCGATGCCCTCGGGCGCAAGGAGCGGTCGGTCGAAGGTGGCGGTGTCACGTACCGACGCCGGGTCGAGGACGACCAGATCAGCGAGGGCGCCGTCGCGGACCACACCGCGGCCGGTGAGCCCGAACCGCCGGGCCGGCAGACCGGTCATCTTGTGCACCGCGTCCTCCAGCGGCATCAACTGCTGGTCGCGGCCGTAGTGGCCGAGTACGCGAGCGAAACTTCCCGCCCAACGAGGGTGCGGGCGACCGGGTTTGGGGACGCCGTCCGAGCCGATCATCGACAACGGGCTGGCGAGCACCCGCCGCACGTCGTCCTCGCGCATGGAGTGGCTGATGATGGTCACCTCGCCCTGCTCGGCCAGCAGCAGGTCGCACGCGTAGTCGACCGGGTGGACACCGCGCCCGGCGGCGAGGTCGTCGATGCTGCGGCCCTCGGCCTCCGGGTGCGCCTGTGCGGCGGCCACGGTGATGAGGTCCCAGCCACCGTTGCCCACGGTGTTCTCCCACCCCTTGACGCCCTGAGCGATGTCCGTCCGGATCCGGTCGCGCGTATCGGCCCGGCGCAGCCGTTCCAGCAGGGCGCCGACGCCGCCCTCGCTCGTCCATGGTGGCAGCATGGCGTGCAGGACGGTGCTGCCCGCGGTGTACGGGTAGACGTCGCACAGCACGTCCACCCCTTCGGCTCGGGCCTGTTCCAGCCGGGGCAGGGTGCGCAGCGTGGCACCCCAGGCGTGCCGGCCCGCGGTCTTGTGGTGGGAGATCTGCAGCGGGGCACCGGAGCGCACCGCGATCTCCAGGGCTTCCTCCAGGGCGGTCTCCACCTGTGACATCTCGTCGCGGAGATGGGTGACGTAGGGCTTGTCGTGACGTGCGGCGACTCTGGCCAGCGCGACGATCTCCTCGGTGTCGGCGTAGGTGCCGGGCGGGTAGATCAGCCCGGTGGACAGGCCGGCCGCACCTTGGCCGAGCGCCCGGTCGAGCAGCGCGCACATGGTGTCCAGCTCGTCGGGCCGGGGCGGGCGTGCCTCGAAGCCCATCACCCCGGCGCGCAGCGTGCCGTGGCCGACGAGCGAGGCGATGTGGGTGCGGCGCAGGGCAGGATTCTGTCCGGCGGCGAATGCGTCGAAGTCCACTGCGGGCCGGACAGGTCCGAGCCCGAACGTCACCCTGAGATGCTCGGCGAGTGAAGGCAGCCGTTCCGGTAGCGAAGGGAACAGGCTCGTCCCGCAGTTGCCGCAGATCTCCGTGGTGACGCCCTGGAGCAGCGGTGCGAGGCGAAGGCCGTCGACCGGCTCCGCGGTGCAGTCGGTGCCGTCGGCGCCGTGGGATGCCGCGAGGGCGTCGGAGTGCGTGTGCACATCGATGAAGCCGGGCGCGATGACCTGGCCGGCCACATTCAGCGTCTCGGCCGCCGCGGCCGCGGTGCCCGGGGGAAGCACGGCGACCCGTCCGTCCACCATCGCGATGTCCGCCTCCCTGGCGGGCGCGCCGGTTCCGTCGACCAGTGTGCCGCCGCGCAGCAGCAGATCGACAGGGCGGCCCATCACAGCACGGTCGACAGGAAGGCCCGCGTGCGTTCGTGCCGCGGATCGGTGAACACAAGCTCGGGGCTCCCGGCTTCGACGACGGCCCCCTGATCCATGAACAGGACACGGTCGGCGACCTCGCGGGCGAAACCCATCTCGTGGGTGACCACGACCATCGTCATACCGCTGCGGGCCAGGTCGCGCATGACGCCCAGGACCTCGCCGACGAGCTCGGGATCGAGAGCGGAGGTGGGTTCGTCGAAGAGCATGAGGGTCGGCTCCATGGCCAATGCGCGGGCGATCGCCACGCGCTGCTGCTGTCCACCTGACAGCTGCCCCGGGTAGTGGTCCGCCCGGTCGGCAAGACCGACATGGTTCAGCAGCTCCCGGGCCTGCTTCTCGGCCTGCGCACAGGAGAGGCCCTTGACGGCGACGGGTCCCTCCATCACGTTCTGCACCGCCGTGCGGTGCGGGAACAGATGGAACCGCTGGAACACCATGCCGATGCGCTCACGCTGGCGTCGGATGTCCCGGGGGCGCCGCTCCCGCAGGACGCGCCCGGACGGGCCGTGCTGCTCGTAGCCGATCAGCTCACCGTCCATCCACACCCGCCCCGCGTCGGTCTGCTCAAGGTGGTTGAAGCAGCGCAGCAGCGTCGACTTCCCGGACCCGGAGGGGCCTATGACACACAGCACCTCACCACTGCGGACATCGAGATCGATGCCTTTCAGCACCTCGGTGTCACCGAATCGCTTACGGACCCCGCGGGCCCTGAGGATCACCTCGTTCATGCCGCCGCCCCCTTCCTGTCACGCCCGGGCACGAGATTCGCCAGGACCCTGCGCCCCAGCGGCGGGGCGGCGCCCGGGCTGTAGCGGCGTTCGACGGCATGCTGGCCGATGCTGGCGATCGTGGTGAGCACCAGGTACCAGAGGGAAGCCACCAGCAGCAGCGCCACCACCTCGAAATTGGCGAGGTAGAGGTGCTGGGAGACGGTCATCAGATCGGCGCCAGCGATGACAGAGACCAGCGAGGTCGTCTTGAGCATGGAGATGAACTGGTTGCCGAACGGCGGGATGATGACCCTCATCGCCTGCGGAAGGATGATCCGGGACAGGATCTGACGGTTCGACATGCCGATGGACGCCCCCGCCTCGCGCTGGCCGGGGTCCACGCTCTGAGTGCCTGCCCGCACGATCTCCGCCATGTAGGCGCCCTCGTTGATGGAGAGGCCGAGCAGGGCCGCCACGAAGCCGGTGATGACCTGGTTGCACTGCCAGCTGATGAGTTTCGGGCCGTCGAACGGGACACCGATGCTGATCACCGGGAACAACAGGGCCAGGTTGAACCAGAAGATGAGCTGGACCAGCAGCGGGGTGCCCCGGAAGAACCAGGTGTAGGCGCCGGCGGTGAGACGCAGAACCGGACTGTCGGAGAGCTGCATCACCGCGACGAGTACCCCGATGACGATGCCGAGAGCCATCGAGACGAGCGTGAGCTGAATGGTCACCCCGAGACCCTTGAGGATCACGCCGTCGAACTGGTATTTGGCGACGATGTCCCAGTGCAGGTTGGGATTGACGATGACGGTGCAGGCGAGCCACACCGCGAACAGTGCGGCGGCGAGGACCGCCAGCCAACGCCCGGGGCGGGGGCGCCGGGTCACCTGGGGGGAGAGGTCGTCCTCCGGTGGCGTAGCGGAGGTGGTGGCTGCCGTTGCCGCGCCGAGGGTGGCGCCGGGTATCTTCCGGTGGGTCATGTCCGCACTCACTGACCGTCGTTGACGGAGGCCTCGGGCACGGCGCTGTCGGCGACTCCCCAGGTGTCGAGGATCTTCCGGTAGCCGCCGTTGTCGATCAGTTCCTGCAGGGCCTTTCGGACGGCGTCGCGCAGTCCGCCCTGGCTCTTCGCGGCCGCGATGCCCCAGGGGGCGGTGCCGTACTGACTAGGCAGAACCTCGTACGCGCTGCTCTTCTTTGTGAACATCCTGGCGACGGGGTAGTCGACGATGGTCGCGACCGCGCGTCCGCTGTCCAGTTGCAGCAGTCCGGTCGGCGCGTCCTCGCTCTGCGAGATCCGCATCTTCTGCTTGCACTTGGTGTTCTGCTCCTCGCCGATGTGGAGGTTCGAGCTGCCCTTGGCGAGGACGACGGCCTTTCCGCACAGGTCCGTGAGGGACTTGATGCCCTGCGGGTTGCCCTTCTTCGTCATGATGACGCCGCCGGTACGGAAGTAGTCGACGAAGTCGACCGCCTGGCGCCGTTGGGCACTGTCCGTCATGGACGACATGACCAGGTCGAAGCGTCCGGACTCCAGACCGGGGATCAGCCCGTCGAAGGCGGCGTTGGTGAGTTCGAGCTTCAGCTTCAGCCGTTCGGCGATGGCCTCGGCCAGGTCGGGGTCGACGCCTGTGAGCCGGGTGGTCCCTGGCTCGTACATCTCCATCGGCGGGTATCCCACCGCGGTGGCCACCCGCAATACTCCCTTCTGCCGGTACTGCGCGGGGAGCAGCTCGGCTGCGGTCCGGCCGGCGGCGGCCTGCGAGGAACTGCCGGACGGGGCGTCGCCCTGGCCGGAGCGTCCGCACGCGGTGGCCGCGAGAGCTACCACGACCAGGGCTGCCAGACAGCGCAGAGAATGGGGACGATTCATTGCATTTCTCCCTCACGGGGTGGCGGTGCGCCGATGCTGGCAGTCGCGCCCGGGTGAATGGAAGATGATGAAGCTATTCATGCCTGACCATCGAAATCTGTACGGGTCCGAATCCCTGCGGACGAGGACCCCGAACGGGAACGGGGCATCGCATGCGACAACCACTCGGCCGACGTGCACTGCTGCTCTGCTCGGGCACCGGACGGTTCCTCCACTGGCGCGAGGAGAAACGCCTGAGGGACGAGGGCATCGACCCTTGGAGAGGCGAGTCCGATCCGTACGCGGACACCGGGTTCGACGACTGACCGACCTCGGCGGGTCCCCGTCCCGGGTTTCAGGCGTGTGACGTGCACGGTTGTGCCCAACGGAGGTCACGGTCCCAGAGCGTCCGGACGGCGAACGCACCGACTGGCGCCGCGCACTATGAGGCTTGGTCGGCAATCGGATGGCCAGCGATCTTGCCGACCGGCCGGTGCTCGTCGATGACCGGCAGCCGCCGGGGCCGGTGCTCCTCCATGCTGTGCAATACCTGCTCCGTGCCCGAAAGGAGTGACCGAGACCGTGTGATCAGCACCGCTTCGCCGGTGGTTCACCGGGTCCGTGCCCCGGTGAACCACCGGCGCCAGGCAACGGGAGGGCCGGTCGGGTGCCTGGGTAACCAGGGCGGACGAGGTTCTCGTGGAGCCCCGGGGAGAGGACCCAGCGGCGCTCTCATCCGGTGTGCCGGTCAGGTCCGGCGCGGCGGTCCGCGCGTCGCGAGCTGAAGGTCAGACCGAGCCAGCACATCCAGCCGATGGGTTGCAGCGCCCAGTAGCTCACGATCCGGTAGAGCAGCATGAGCGCGATTGCCTGGTCGGTGCGCAGCCCGTACAGCACGAGCAGCGCTGTCAGGCTGGCCTCCACCACACCGAGACCGCCCGGCGTCAGCCGCAGGCTGCCCGTCATCTGGGTGAGCGTGTACGCCACGAGGATCCCGCGCCAGGGAACGCCGATGCCCAGCCCCCACGCGCAGGCGAGGAGGCAGGCCGCGTCGCACCCCCAGTTGAGCAGCGCGAACGTGAAGGGCCGCCACCATGGGCGCAGCCCCGGTCGAACGGCATGGACGTGCCGGACGAGGGCGAGTAGGCCGTCCTCGATGTTCCGCAGCTGCTTGGAACGTACCCCGAGTCGCCGCCAGAGCCGCCAGAGCCGACGGCGTACCAGCCCGAAACGGGAGAGACCGGCCACAGCGCCCACCATCACGCTGAGGACCGCCACGAGCCCGAGCACGACGGGCCGCAGCGCGCCGAGCCCCGCGGAGCCGCTCGCCAGCGCACCGGCCACCAGCAGCGCAAAGAGTGCGGCCACCGACAGCACACCCGAGACGGCAAGCACCGCTCCCGCGAGTACCTGCCCGACCCCCCTGCGCCGCATCTGCGTGAACATCCATGCGGCCGCGAACGCCGCCCCGCCCGGCAGTGCCCCGGCGACGGCGTTGGCCGCCAGCACGATGGTCCCGACGACCCTGAGGCGCAAGCGAGCCCCGCCCGTCCGCAGCAGCCACTGCTGCAGTGCGATCAGAGCGCCGAGAGACGCTGCCTCGAACCCGGCCACCAGGATCAGCCGGGGCAGCCGGACCGCGGCGATCAGATGCGAGGCCGCAGCCAGGTCGTGCCGCCGGTACAGCGCGACGACCGCCGCGATCACCAACAGGGCGACGGAGCCGAGCCACCACAGCCGACGCGGCGCCCTGAAGGGTGCGGCAACGAAGCCCTCGCCATGCTCGACGTTCTCGTCCGCGCCGTCCATGTCGGCCACCGTACGGCGCCACACCGCCCGACGAGATGAGCCGTAAGCGAACGGTCCTGTGGGCCGCCGGCGGTCCCGTCGTGCGCGCAGCTGTCCGCCGGAGGCGCCGGGACGGACCACTCACCTGAGGAACGTGCAGTCGGAACGCGCATGGGCCTGCCTGCCCGCACCGGGGCGGGCAGGCAGGCAGGCACGGGCCCCAGCCGAGGTGTCGTTCCGCCGGCGGACTCCGAACCGGACCTAACCTCTGCTGAGTGAGGAGTCGACACGAGGCGTGGGTGCGGCCGCCGGGGCTCGATCCCGAGGAGGCGGCGGAGCTGCTCCTGCGCGATCTGCACAGTTCGCGAGCCGGTTTGACCTCCGTCGAGGCCGGGCGGCGACTGCTGCAGTACGGCCGCAACGAGCTGCGCCGACGCGGCGGCCGACGCTGGCCTCGTGAACTGGCGCGCCAGTTCACGCACCCGCTGGCCCTGCTGCTGTGGCTCGCCGCAGCCCTGCTCGCCGCCGTGGGCTCGAACGTCGTGGCTGCCGCGGTCGTCCTCATCATCTTCCTCAACGCCGCGTTCGCGTTCATCCAGGAGGTGCACGCCGAACACGCGGTCGAGGCACTGGCCGCCTACATCCCTCAACGGGCGAAGGTCCACCGCGACGGTGTCCCGCAGGAGATCGAAGCCACCGAACTGGTCCCGGGCGACATCATCGTCATCGAGGCGGGCGACCGGATCGCCGCCGACATCCGCCTCCTGAAAGGGGCCATCGAGGTCGACATGTCGGCGTTGACCGGGGAGTCGGTGACCACGCTGCGCTCGGCCTCGATCCTGGACGTGGACGTCCCCGTGCTCACAGCGCACGACCTCGTCTTCAGCGGCACCAGCTGCACCGGTGGCGAGGCCCACGGCGTGGTCTTCGCCACCGGTATGAGCACCGAGCTCGGCCGCATCGCCGCGCTCTCCGAGCGAGTCAAGCAGGAGCCCAGTCCACTCGAGCGCCAGGTGCGGCGGGTCGCCTGGCTGATTGCGATCGTCTCCCTGGCCCTGGCACTCGCCTTCATCCCCCTGGCCACACTCGGCATCGGACTGTCGCTGGTCAACTCCGTGGTATTCGCCGCCGGCCTGCTGGCCGGCATGGTCCCCGAGGGGCTCCTGCCCGTCATCACCCTCGCCCTCGCCGTGGCCGTCCGGGCGCTCGCCGCCCGCGGCGCCCTCGTCAAACGGCTCAGCGCCGTGGAAACCCTGGGCTCGACGGACGTCATCTGCACCGACAAGACGGGCACCATCACCGAGAACCGCATGCGCCCCACCCATGTGTGGACCGCCTCAGGACTCCTCGAACTGGACGACGTGTCGGCGCTCCAGCACGGCACCCCGGCCGACCCGGTTCAGGCCGCGGTCGGGCGGATCGCCGCCACCTGCAACAACGCCCGCCTCGAACCCGGCGAGGAACCCAGCGGCGATCCCACCGAGATCGCCGTCCTGCTTGCCGCCCGCAAGCTGGGTGCCGGGCTCGCAGCCACCGAGCGGGAGGCCGACCGCTGCTGGCAGTTCCACTTCGACCCCGAACTCAAGCTGATGTCGACCATCGACCGGTACCACGGTCGGCTCGTCATCCGCACCAAAGGAGCACCCGAAGCACTCCTGCCGCGCTGCACCACCTTCCTCGGCCCCCATGGGCAGCAGCTGCCGCTCACCGATCCCGACCATCAGCGCATCACCGCCCAGATCGACTCGTTCGCGGCCGACGGCCTGCGCGTACTTGCCCTGGCCGAACGGGAACTGCCCCCCGACAGCAGACCGCCGCACCGACGAGGCGACGCCGAGATCGAACTGTGCTTCGCCGGTCTGATCGCCATGCTCGACCCGCCGCGCCCGGAAGTCGCCGAAGCCGTACGCAACTGCCACACCGCCGGCATCCGCATCATCATGATCACCGGCGACCACCCGCTTACCGCCACCGCGATCGCCCAACGCGTCGGCATCACCGGCAGCAACCCCACCGTGGTCAGCAGCCAGCAGCTGGAGGAGCTCGGCGAGAGCGAACTACGCACCCTCGTCAGCCGGACGCACGACATCGTCTTCGCCCGCGCCTCTCCGGAGGCCAAGCTCCGCATCGCCGACGCACTGCGCGAGGAGGGACACGTCGTCGCCATGACCGGCGACGGGGTCAACGACGCCCCCGCGCTGCGCCGCGCCGACATCGGCGTCGCCATGGGCTGCTCCGGCACCGACGTTGCCCGCGAAGCCTCCACCATGGTTCTCACCGACGACAACTTCGCCTCGATCGCCACTGCGGTATGCGACGGCCGACGGATCTACGACAACGTCCGCAAATTCATCATCTACATCTTCGCCCACGCGACACCCGAGGTGACGCCGTTCCTCGTCTTCGCGCTCGGCGGCGGTCACATCCCACTTCCCCTGACAATCCTGCAGCTCCTCGCCTTCGACGTCGGCAGCGAGACCCTTCCCGCCCTCGCCCTCAGCCGCGAACCCGCCGAGCCCGGGCTCATGGACCGCCCGCCCCGGGCCCGATCCGAAGGCGTCATCCAGGCCTCCATACTGATCCGCGCATGGCTCTTCCTCGGCGCCCTCGTCGCGTTACTCCAGATGACAGGCTTCTTCTACGTGCTCACCAGAGCCGGCTGGACCCTCGGCGACCCAACCGGGCCAGGACAGCCCCTGCACCACGCCTACCAGCAGGCCACGACCATGACCTTCCTCGGCATGATCGCAGGACAGATCGGCACCGCCTTCGCCGTCCGCACGACCCACTCCTCGCTCCGCTCCGTAGGCGTCCTGTCCAACCGCTACCTCCTCGCCGCCATCGTCGGCGAACTCCTGCTCGCGGCCGTCTTCGTCTACGCCCCGCCGTTCCAGAAACTGCTGGGAACCGCCGCCCTCCCAGCGAGTGATCTGCTGTTCCTGCTTCCCTACCCCTTCATCATCTGGGGCGCCGACGAATTCCGCCGCTACCTGATCCGACGGCGCAACTCCCTTTCTCCCCAACAGGGATAGCCTCAACGCCGTACGCGCCGCCGGGATCGCGCTTACGTCCATGGAGGGATCGCCGCACCTATGAGTGGCGGGGCCTGTCGAGCGCGCAACGGCTTCTCGCCTGCCGTGCGGGTCGCGCTCCGGACCGGCTTGGAGTCGGCGGCAGGAGTGGTCGCGGCGGCGCGAGCGTGGCCAATTCTGCGCTCTGGTGGGGAAGCACGAGCAGTGCCAGTAGGGCGGCCGCGATCGCCGTCAGGACGATCGAGACGATCAGCAAGTTTTCCGCCCAGGCCGTGCAGACTGACGATTGCCATAGTTGTCGGGGCGGTGGGTGGGTTCACTGCCGTGCCTGGCCGGGGACGGGCATCCGGCCGCGGCGGGCCTCCCGGTGCTGGGCCAGCCGCTCTGCCAGCCGGTTCTGGAGCAGGTCGACAGCCTGGGTGACGGTCTGCCCTGCAACGTGCGCGGGGGCAGGTCGGCCGTTGGCGTCCACATCGGCCTGGGTGATCGCCGACCGCTCCACCGCCGGGTTCGCTGTGCGGGTCAGTCTTACCGGGCGAACAGAACCGGTTCCCGCGTCTGGCCGAGGACGGCCTGTACCTTGTCCCGCGCGTACCCGGCCGCGTCCGGTGGCAGCTGCCCGAGGGTCTCCACCTGGACCTCGGGGGCCTGCCGGGGTGTGGGAGGACTCCTGGTCCCGGTCGGCCGGTTCCTCCGGTCGGGACCGCGCGGTGACCAGGCCCCGACACGGTGCGTTCGCTCCTGCCGGAGAAGGCGTTGATCCTGGAAGTGGGACGCCCACCTGCGATGTCTCTTCGAATTGCGGGAACGGTCTCGTCGAGGTTCGTCCTTCCGTCAAGGGAGCCGTCCGGTGATCACATCAGTTCGTCTGTCAGGCCGGCATCTGTCACGCTCGGTCAAACCGGGGCCCCCGCGCGAGGCGCCCAAGCCGCCGGCGCCTTCGCCGGGGCCTACCTGGTCTCGCTGGCTGCTGCCCGTCGCTGCGTTGGTCTTGCTGCTCGTGGTGCTGATGCGAACTCCCTCCCCCCAGGGGGGCGCGTCGCTGTCGTACAGCGAGTTCGTCGGCAAGGTGAGCGTCGGTCAGGTCAAGACGGTCGATATCGACGACAAGGGCGCCATCAAGGGAACCCTCAAGGACGGTAAGAAATTCACCACGCGGATACCCACCGCTTTGGACAACAGTCGCCTGGAGCAGCAGTTGCAGTCCAAGAACGTGGAGATCACCGCGTCCCGGAGCAGCAGCGGCAGCCCCCTCGGGACACTGCTGGTGCTGTTCCTGCCGCTTCTGTTCATCGTCGCTCTGTTCGCGTGGACCGGCCGCCAGGCGGCAAGGACGCTGGGCGGGGGGCTCAGTGCCATCGGGCGGGCCCGCGCCAAGATCATCGAGACCGAGCGGCCGACCACCCGCTTCGAGGACGTCGCGGGCTACGGGGGCGTCAAGCAGGAGATCAGCGAGATCGTCGACTTCCTGCGCAGCCCCGAGCGCTACGCGGTAGCGGGAGCCAAGGGACCACGTGGTGTGATCATGGTGGGCCCGCCGGGCACCGGTAAGACCCTCATCGCCCGCGCGGTGGCCGGTGAGGCGGAGGTCCCGTTCCTGTCGGTGACCGGCTCGGCGTTCGTGGAGATGTTCGTCGGTGTCGGGGCCTCCCGGGTGCGCGACCTGTTCGCCGAGGCGCGCAAACGGGCCCCCTCGATCATCTTCATCGACGAGATCGACGCCGTCGGCAGCCGTCGCGGCGGGGCTGCCCGGCTGGGCGGCAACGACGAACGCGAGCAGACCCTCAACCAGCTCCTCGCCGAGATGGACGGCTTCGACCAGGCCAGTGGCATCGTCGTCCTGGCCGCGACCAACCGGCCCGAGGCCCTCGACCCGGCGCTGCTGCGCCCGGGCCGCTTCGACCGGCACGTGACCGTGCCACTGCCCAACCAGGCCGAACGGGCGGCCATCCTGGCCGTCCACGCCCGCGGCAAGACCCTGGCGCCGGATGTCGAATGGGACACCGTCGCCCGGGCCACGCCCGGCTTCTCCGGCGCTGACCTCGCCAATCTGGTCAATGAGGCTGCCATCAACGCGGTCCGGGCAGGGGGTGCAGTCATCGATGCCCAGGGTCTCGGCGACGCCCGCGACCGGCTGCTGCTGGGGCGGCGGGAGTCCACCAACGCCCTGCTGCCCGAGGAACGGCACTCCGTGGCCGTCCACGAATCCGGACACGCGCTCATGGCGGCCCTGTGCGAGCACGCCGACCCGGTCGCCAAGGTCACCATTCTGCCCGCCGGGCCTTCGCTGGGTGCCACTGAGCAGCTCCCGGAGGCCGAACGGCACCTGTACAGCGAGGGCTATCTGACCGACCTGCTGACCGTCCGGCTCGGCGGCCGAGCGGCCGAGCTGGTCGTCTTCGGCGAGGGCTCGACCGGTGCCGCCGACGACCTGGCCGGCGCCACCCAGCTCGCCGCCCGCATGGTCCGCGAGTTCGGCCTGTCCCCGGCCCTCGGCCCCATCGGATACGGCTCCGGAGCTTCCCGCTACCTTGGCGGCGAGAGCACCGAAGAGACACTGCACCGGCCCTATTCCGAGCAGACCCAACGCATCGTCGACGAGGAGACCGCCCGCCTGCTGCGGGAGGCCGAGGAACGCGCGGTGGTTCTGCTGCGCGACCACCGGGAGGCGCTGGACACCCTTGCCGGACTGCTCACCACCCGCGAGACCGTCGACGGATCCGTGGTCCTCGACGTACTCCAACAGCAGCAACGGCGGTCGGACGACCACCACACCGCGGCGAATGGGAAGCCGACGCCCTCCCCGTGACGCCGCGGCGACGCTCGCAAAACAGAAGGAGGCGACCATGGAGGAGCAGCAGCCGGGGGCGGTCCACGGTGAGCAGGAGGTCTTGGCGCGGACGGTCGCTGTCGTGATGCGCACCGCTGTGGTCACGATCGATGTCGACGAAACCGTGCTCGTGGCCTGGGAGTTGCTGGAGCGTTCCGGCTCCCGTCACCTTCCGGTCGTGCATCCGGATGGTCGCTGTGCCGGCCTGCTGGACAGGGCCGACGTGGCGGTCGTCTGTGCGGCACCGGCCGCCTCGCTGTCCGGCCTGCGCGTGGGCGACATCCTGCCCGCCCGCAGGTCGGCGCTCGTACATGTCGAGCAGACCGTACGCCACGCAGCCGACCTCATGAGCTGTACCGAAGCCGACGCCCTGCCGGTGCTGGAGGAAAACGGGCGTCTCGCCGGGGTGCTGACCGCAGCCGACATCGTCGCGGCCCTCGCCGGTCGTCCGGTGCAGAAGGAACCCGCCGACACGCGGCCGCGGGCCCCGTCCACGGTGTTGCCTGGGCTCCCGCCTCGGCGGGGCTACCGTGGAGTGGCGGTTCCCTGAGCGCCCACCACTGAGCTGAGGCGCGCTTCCGAGGTGACACCTGGTAAGGCTGTCCTGGTGCCACCTGACGTCGGCGTCAGGTCCGTCCGGGCCCGAGCACGCAGGCGAGGTCCCGCGCTTTCTCATTCGCCCGCCTGCGGTCTCAGGTGTTCAGTTCCCCGTCGATGGCTGGCGGTGCGTGCGCCTTGCGCGGCATGCCCTGGCGCTGGGCTCGACGCCACCCGCGCTGCTGCGGACGCGGGCTGCGGTGATGTCGTCGTCAGGACTCCGGGCAGGGCCGACCGCTGCTGACCGGGGTCGAAGCGGGCATCATGCCATTGGTCTCGCTCCTCGGGCCGTTCGGGCCCTCTGGTGTCCACACGGTGGCTGTTCGGTCCCTCGCCGGTCACCCCAGGGCCGGCGGCGGGTCCGGTCAGCCGCATCCGGCCGGGCCGTACAGCGGCAGCCGTGACCTGGCCAAAGACCTTCTCGCAGCGAGGGCCCAAGTGGTGGATCCTCTTCGCCGGCATGCGTACGGGATACGAAGAATCCACACTGGCTTCAAGGAGGACCGATGCTGGGCGTGCCCGAACTATGGGCTCTGCCCGCGTAGATCCTGAGGCTCGAAGGAGACGGCCATGACCATTGCACGGGAGATCATGCACGCCGGTGCAAACTGCATCCAGGAGAACGAGACGCTGGAGGACGCGGCGCGCCGGATGAGTGAGCTGGGCGTCGGAGCCCTCCCGGTCTGCGGGCCGGACGACAGGCTCCACGGGATCATCACTGACCGCGACATCGTGGTGAAGTGTCTCGCCAAGGGCAAGGACCCGAAGAGCATGACCGCGGGCATGCTCGAGCAGGGAAAGCCGATCAGCATTGACGCCGGGGCCGACACGGATGACGTTCTGCGGACCATGGAGGAGCACAAGATCCGGCGGCTGCCGGTCATCGAGAAACACCGCCTGGTCGGCATGATCAGCGAGGCGGACCTCGCACGTCACCTGCCGGAGGAGCAGGTGGGCCACTTCGTCGAGGTCATTTGCGCCACGAAGTGACCACCGGTGGCGACGCCCCGGTCCTGCCCGAAGAGACGGCTCTCGGGTACGTCCCAGTGGTGAGTGTTCGGTCCCGGCACCGCAGCCGCCGTGGCACCTCACCCCGTACGGGGCCATGAGCAGCGGCCCCCAGTGGGGTATCGCACAGGCGCTTCCCCGGCGCGAGGCCGTGGCGGGCTCACCGGACTTCTGCTCGGCTCGGTCAGCCTGGCTGTGGCCGCGCGGGCCCTTGTCCCGTCATCGTCGTGCGCGGTGACAGGGCCGGAATCGCAGGCGCGTACGGGCGAATCCTCGTGGGTGTCGAGGAAGCGGAGAGGGGAGGGGCAGCGGTGCGGTTCGCCTTCTGTGGGGCCGGGGCAAGGGGCTGCGACCTGGATGCCGTACATGCCTGGCGCTGTCCCCCGCACGATCGCGCCGATCATCGGCGGACTGCCGGTGAGCCGCATCTCTTCTGTAAGGAACGTGCGGCGACCCTGATCGACGAAGCGGTGGCTGAGTCCGTACGCAATCACCCGACGGTCCGGCTGCACTCGGCTGCGGTCGAGGGGACGGCCACAAAAGTGCTGGTCCAGCGCTCGACCGCTGTGGACCTGACCGTTGTCGGAGTGCATCGCCGCCGCGGCCACCTCGGACTCCAACTGGGCCGAGGTGCCCATACACCCATACCCTGCTCCACCACGCCGATTGTCCGGTGGCCGTCGTACCTCTGGCGGCCTTGTCGTGTGAGACCCCTCGCCTCACTTCCTGAGTTGTGACGCGTGGTCGGGGACGTACGTCTGAAGGTTTCTCGGTGGCCGTTGGTACCCGGTGGCCGGAGGCCGCCGAGGCAGTTCGATCATCGGCGGAACGACTGCCTCGTACGGCACGGTCGACAGCAGATGGGCGATCATGTTCAGCCGGGCCCGGCGTTTGTCGTCACTCTCGACGACGTACCACGGAGCCTCCACGATGTCGGTATGGACGAACATCTCGTCCTTCGCCCGCGAATAGGCCTCCCAGCGGGTGATCGATTCCAGGTCCAGCGGCGAGAGTTTCCACCGGCGGGTGGGATCCTGCAGCCGCCGCCGGAAACGCTGCTCCTGCACGGCGTCACTCACCGAGAACCAGTACTTGCGCAAGAGGATGCCGTCCTCGACCAGTATCCGCTCGAAGATCGGGCACTGGCGAAGGAACCGCTGGTGTTCCTCCATGGTGCAAAAACCCATGACGCGCTCGACGCCCGCGCGGTTGTACCAGCTCCGGTCGAGCAGGACCACTTCCCCTGCGGCTGGAAGATGCTCGACGTAGCGCTGGAAGTACCACTGGCTGCGCTCGCGTTCAGTGGGCCGCGGCAGCGCGACGATGCGTGCTACCCGGGGATTGAGGAGCTCGGTGACGCGCTTGATCGTGCTGCCCTTGCCCGCCGCGTCACGCCCCTCGAACACCACGACGAGCCGTGCGCCTTCGGCCCGAACCCACTCCTGGAGCTTCACGAGCTCGGTCTGGAGCCGATACAGCTCCCGCGCATACAGCGAGCGCGGCAGCTGTACCGAGCTTTTCTCGTCCGACATGGGATGACGTTACGGACGAGACCATGCGCGAAGTCAAGTGTCAGCGCCGAACGGGCTTCGCTGCGCGGACAGGTCCGCGTGGGACTCGGGCAGAGAACGGACGGCGGGTGTCATCGTGGCCGCAGGACCGGTGGGTGTGATGCGTCCGCCCGCTGAGGGGTTCACAACTGCTGGGCAGACGCATCGTTGTGGCGAACATGGACACGATGGGGTGAACGGTGTGACGAGCTGCGGGTATGCCTGGCGGGGTGTGCGTAGTGTTCTCGGTGCGGTCCGGGACGCCGGGTGTGGTGTCAGCAGTGGGGCCCCGTGTCACGGGAGAGATGGTTCGGGGCCTCCCCCTTGCCTCTGGCCACACCCATATGGCCGGGTCGTAGGAAATTCCGCCCGCCCGGGACGGACCGCATACGTCGAAAGCGGAGGGCCAGTGCGCCCAAGACCGTTCGGGGCGTACCGGTGAGACAGGACTCACTCCTGACCACCGCCCAGGAACGGTGTGGGAGCGTGGCAGGCGCTGCGCCGGGTGAACCGGCGCGCGGACGTGCTCCGGCGTAGGACATGGCGGCGCGAAAGGGAACGTACACGTCGCACGCGGCCAGTTCGCGCCTATCGGCTGCCGGCAGAACCCACGTGCAGCGCGATCTCTTCCGCGATCCGCTCGGTGAGCGGCTCCACGATGGCTGCGACGGGTGCTGACAGGCCGGTGCCCAGGCTGCTGTTGGCTCCCTCGATGGCGTAGACGACCAGTTGTCCGGGCAGGCGGTCCAGTACGCGGGCGAGTTCGACGGCGTCGCCGAGCCCGAGCCCGTGGGAACTCGTCGCACTGCCTGTCGGCGACAGCCGCCCACCATCCAGTCTCAGGCGATGCAGCCGACCGGGATGGGCGGGGTGTGCGTGTGCGGCGTCCACCACGATGGCGAGGTCGGCGTCTTCCCACAGGGTGATCAGACGGGCGGGGTCGCCGTCGCACACAAGAAGGGCGGTTCCACTCGGCAGTGGCCGTTCCTCGGCTCGTTCTGCCAGCTGGGCCACGACGGCCCAGCCCACCCCGTCGTCGTGGCGGAACTCGTTCCCGACGCCGATGACGGCGATCCGCGTAGTGAGGTTCACGCGCTTGCCCCTTCCCGCCGGACAGGCTCGCCAGTTGTGCCGGGTCCGCGCAGGGTCCGTATGGGGTGACGGACACAGCCACCTGGACCACGCACGGGCCGGTCGGCCCATGCCGGGCAGCAGGTCCGTGCGCATACTGGCCGGGAAGGCATCATCGGCGGCGTCGGAAGGTTGGCGATGGCGGACGACGGCGGCACGGCCGCGGTGATCGGCAAGGACGGCCTGGACGCGCTGATCACGGTCCTGGCCGGGCGTGGCCGTACGGTCGTGGGACCGACCGTACGCGACGGGGCGATCGTCCTGTCCGAGATCTCCGGCGGTGCGGAACTCCCCTACGGCTGGGGAGTCGAGTTGGAGGCAGGCGTCTACCGGCTGCGTGCCCGCGAGGACGGCGCCGTGTTCGCGCACAGCGCGGGCCCTCAGTCCTGGAAGACGTTCCTGCACCCGCCGCGGGAGCGGCAGTGGACCGCCGATCGCGGTGCCGACGGCGAGCTGCTGGTGACCGAGGACCGGACATCACCGCCGTCGTACGCGTTCCTCGGTGTGCGCCCCTGCGACCTGCGGGCCATCGCTATCCAGGACCGGGTGCTGACCGGCGGGACGTACAACGACCCGGCGTACCGTGGGCGTCGTGAGCGGGCCTTCCTGGTGGCGGCGGAGTGTACCGAGCCGGGTGCCACCTGCTTCTGCGTGTCCATGGGCACGGGGCCGGCCGTGGGGCCCGGCTACGATCTGGCGCTGACCGAGGTGCTGGATTCCGACGGCCACCGCTTCCTGGTGCGGAGCGGGAGCGAGGAGGGAGAGTCGGTCCTGGCCGAGCTGCCCCGCCGTCCCGCCGACGCCGCGACTCGGACCGCGGCGAGTGAGCGTGTCGCCGACGCGGCGGATCGCATGGGCCGCAGCATGCCGCTGGTGGACCTGCAGGTGCTGATGCGCGAGACCCTCACGGCCGAGCGCTGGGACGACGTCGCGGCCCGCTGCCTGACCTGCGGAAACTGCACCATGGTCTGCCCGACCTGTTTCTGCACCACCACCGAGGACGTCACGGATCTCACCGGTGACCACGCCGAGCGGTGGCGGCGCTGGGAGTCCTGCTTCGACCTGGATTTCTCCCACCTGCAGGCAGGTCCGGTCCGCAGCACCTCGCGTAGTCGCTACCGGCAGTGGGCCACCCACAAGCTCGGCACCTGGTACGACCAGTTCGACAGCTCCGGGTGTGTCGGCTGCGGGCGCTGCATCGTGTGGTGCCCGGTCGGTATCGACATCACCGAGGAGGCCCATGCGCTGAACCGGGAACGGGAGGCCGCTGGGCAGGAGCCGGGGGAGGGCCCGCAATGACCGTTGTTCGCCACGGGTTTCTCGGGGCCCTGTCGCCCGGCCACCGCGAGCGGCTGTTCACGTTCGCCCACGATGTCTCCTTCCCCGATGGCACCCGCATCTTCGAGGAGGACGGTGTCGCCGACCGGTTCTGGATCATCCGTTCCGGGCTCGTTGCGCTCGACATCCACGTCCCGGGCCGGCGCGAGGCAGTCGTGGAGACCCTTGGTGAAGGCGATCTGGTGGGCTGGTCCTGGTTGTTCGAGCCGTATCGCTGGCACCTCGGCGCGCAGGCTCGCAGCACCGTGTCGGCGTCAGAGTTCGACGCGGAGCGGGTCCGAGCCGCGTGTGAGAAGGATCCGTCGTTCGGCTTGGCGTTGACCAACTGCGTTGCGCAGGTGATCGCACGGCGGCTGAGGTCCACCCGAATCCGCCTGCTCGACCTGTACGGGCCCCCCGACGCCGGTGAGTCGTGATGACGGCTGCCGCACCATTGACTGCTACGCCGGGAACTGTCCCTGTTCCGTACCGGGTGGTGGAACGCGAGGGCGAGACGTCCGACACCGCAACGATCGTCCTGGAACCGGTCCGCTCGGCCCTGCAGCCCTTCGCTCCTGGGCAGTTTGCGATGGTGTACGCCTTCGGCGTCGGCGACATCCCGTTGTCGGTCTCCGGGATCGACGGGCACCGGCTGACGCACACCGTCCGCACGGTCGGAGCGGTATCCGGCGCGCTGCACGGGCTGCGGCGTGGTGACACGGTCGGAGTTCGCGGTCCGTTCGGCACCGGCTGGGAACTCCCCGCCGCAGTGGGGAACGACCTGCTCGTCGTGGCCGGCGGTATCGGTCTGGCGCCGCTGCGCCCGCTCGTACGCGACGTGCTCGACGCCCCCGAGCGTTACGGACGGCTGAACGTTCTCATCGGAGCGCGCACGCCCCACGAGCTGCTCTACGCCGAGGACGTTCGCGGCTGGCAGTCGGCTGCCCGGATCTTGACCACCGTGGACCGCGCGGACCCGCTGTGGCAGGGCGAGGTCGGCGTCGTCACGACCCTGCTCGACCGGGCCGCCTTCGGCCCCGGGGCGTCGGCGGCGTTCATCTGCGGCCCCGAGCCGATGATTCGCGCCACCGCCGGCGAACTGGTGCACCGCGGTGTCGATCCGGAACGGATCCGGGTCTCGCTGGAACGCAATATGCACTGTGCCACCGGCCACTGCGGACATTGCCAGCTCGGTCCCCTCCTGCTCTGCCGCGACGGCCCCGTCGTCAGCTGGACAAGGGCCCAACCCCTTCTCATGGTCAGGGAGTTGTGACATGACCGCGAGCGATCGACCCAAACTCGCAGTCTGGAAGTTCGCCTCCTGCGACGGATGCCAGCTCACTTTGCTGGACTGCGAGGACGAACTCCTCGGCATCGCCGAGAAGGTGGAGATCTCCCACTTCCTGGAGGCTTCCAGCGCCGACGCGCCGGGCCCGTACGACCTGTCACTGGTCGAGGGATCGGTCACCACCCGGGAGGACGCCGACAGGATCCAGCACATCCGGGCCGCCTCCAAGCGGTTGGTGACCATCGGGGCGTGTGCGACCGCAGGCGGCGTCCAGGCGCTGCGCAACTACGCGGACGTCGCCGACTTCCAGGCCGTCGTCTACGCCGGACCGGACTACATCGAGACGCTCGCCACCTCCACACCCATCAGCGCCCATGTTCCCGTGGACTTCGAGCTGCGCGGCTGCCCCATCGACCGCGGCCAACTGGTGGAGGTCATCACCGCCTACCTGGCCGGCCGTAAACCGGACGTCCCCGCGCACAGTGTCTGCTTCGAGTGCAAGCAGCGCGGCACGGTCTGCGTGACGGTAGCCCGCGGCACGCCCTGCCTGGGCCCGGTCACCCACGCCGGATGCGGGGCGCTCTGCCCGGCGTACGGACGAGGCTGCTACGGCTGCTTCGGCCCGTCGAACTCGACCAACTTCCCCTCGTTCATCCCCCTTCTGCGCCGTGACGGCATGGACACCCTCGACGTGGTGCGGGTGCTGCGCACCTTCAATACCGCCGCTCCCGAGTTCGACGCGGCCTCCCGGAAGGAACTGGAAGGGTGACCCACCGTGGCTCAAGGGTGTTGCACGTCGGATCGCTCGCCCGCGTCGAGGGTGAGGGCGCGCTGTACTTGCGCATGGACGGCGCCGAGGTCGCCGAGGCCCGACTGGCGATCTACGAACCGCCACGCTTCTTCGAGGCATTCCTGCGCGGACGTTCCTACACCGAGCCGCCCGACATCACCTCCCGGGTGTGCGGGATCTGCCCGGTCGCGTACCAGCTGAGCGCCTGCCGAGCGATCGAGGACGCCTGCGGCGTCGTCGTGGAAGGACAGCTGGCCGCGTTACGCAGACTGCTCTACTGCGGTGAGTGGATCGAGAGCCAGACGCTGCACATCCACCTCCTCCACGCGCCCGACTTCCTCGGCTGCGACAGTGTCATCGACATGGCTCGCACCCGACGTGCCGACGTCGAACGCGGGCTTCGGCTCAAGCAGGCCGGCAACGCGATCCTGGAACTGCTGGGCGGCCGGGCGATTCACCCGGTCAATGTGCGACTCGGTGGCTTCCACCGCGTCCCGACCGCGAACGAACTGCGCCCGCTGACCGAGCGGTTGCGCCGGGCCCGCGACGACGCGGCCGAGACCGTACGCTGGGTGGCCGGCTTCGAGTTCCCCGACGCCGGCTGTGACAACGACCTGTTCGCCCTGTCCGAGCCCGGCACCTACGCCATCGAGTCCGGCACCCCGACCGTCATGGCCGCGCCGCACACCGCCGGCCTTCGCCCCGAATCCGACCGCGCGCTGCCCACCCGTACCTTTGGGGTCCACGATTTCGGCGCCCACGTCGCCGAGAGCCAGGTACCCCACTCCACCGCCCTCCACTCCCGGCTGGACGACCGCCGCCATCTCACCGGCTCACTCGCCCGGTACGCCATCAGCGGTCGCCGACTGTCCCCGATCGCCCTCCAGGCCGCCCACGACGCCGGACTCGGCGACCCCCGGCAGGGCACCGTCTGTCGAAACCCCTTCCGCAGCATCATCGTCCGAGCGGTCGAAGTGCTCTACGCGGTCGACGAGGCACTGCGGATCATCGGCGCCTACGAACCCCCGCCGCACCCCTACGTCGACGTGCCCTCACGAGCAGGTACCGGGCACGGGGCGACTGAGGCGCCACGCGGTCTCTTGTACCACCGCTACACCCTCGACTCCGAAGGGACCGTCACCGACGCCGGCCTTGTCCCGCCGACAGCGCAGAACCTTGGCGCGGTCGAGGAGGACCTCCGCCGTATCGTGCAGGAACGCCTGGGAGACGGCGACCCCACCGACGCGGAGCTGACCACCCTGTGCGAACGGGCGATCCGCAATCACGACCCGTGCATCTCATGCTCGGCCCACTTCCTCGACCTCACCGTCGATCGAACCTGAAAGCCGAAAGAGGGGTGTGCGCATCGCGTGCCGGCTCACCGGTCCGACGTCGGCCGCCGCGCCGACGCAGCTCGGTGCGCCCCTACGCAACGGCCGTGCCTGCACCTCGTTGGAAGTCAGTCGCGCCCGCGAACTGCGCAGCCGGCAGGAGAGTGCGGCACGGCACGCATCGCGGCCGCGTACAGGCGCATCCCGAGCGTGTCGGACATCGGGCGGAAATCCCACGGCCGACTGTTGTGCAGTGGCGGTGCCACAACTCCGGCCGAACCCCGCAGAAGCGGCTCTTCCAGGGGCAGGGACGGCTCGGCCACGGCCGGTCCCTTCCTGCCCACCAGCCGGGGCGGCCGCTCTCGACGCCCGTTCAACCGGGCGCGGCCAGGTCACCCGACACGGAGTCGGTTTCTCCGGCGCGGAGCAGTTGGTTGCCGAGGTCGATCAGGGCCCGGCCGACGGCGTACTCGTCGCCGATCTCGGGAACGGGTGTGTCGTGAGGGTTGCGCTGGGCGGAGGCGCGACTCCGAAGGGTGGTGTCACCGGTGTCGAGGACGGCGTGAACCTTGGTGAGGTCACCTTCCTCGAAGAGGTCCAGACGCACGCTCCACTGCTTGCTGCGTGGCTTCTCGGTGCTGGTGTGCCGGGTCATGGCCAGGATTTCCTTCCGTTGAACGGTCCAGGCCGCCGGGGACGCGGCCGCCGTCGGCGCACCGGGTTTCCACGCCGTCGAAGCACGACCGACTCCCGGATGCGGCACGACAACGGGGCCTTCTCGAATTGCTCCGGCCTCCATACTGCGCGGTGCGGGCTGTCCCGGGCTTGGGCCTACTGGCCCACAGTGCGTGCCGGACAGGTCCGTCCGGCACGCACTGTGGGCCGGCCCCGCGAGCACGTCCTGCGGGGCCCGTCCGAAGGCAGGGCCGCATGCGGCCTTCCGTGCCGCGGACAGATGGTGTGTCATGGCGGGCGCGGTCCTTCTTCCCGCAGCACGCCGGAGGCCCAGCGTCGTCGAACGGCGTCTTCGTGTTCGCTCTGTTCCAGGGCGAGCTCGGTGTGGGTGAGTGCCTCGCGCAGGTGTGGAATCCAGTGGCGTCGCAAGGCGCGGACCCGCTGACGAGTGCTCAGCACCTCCGCGCCGATGATGCGGATGGCGGCAGCGGCGGCGGCGTGCTCGGCGGCAGCCCGGACCGCTTCCCGGTATGCGGCCTCGGCGTGCACCAGGGCGGTGTTGGCCGGGGCGGCTGCGGTGGGTGAGCGGTCGGGCACGGTGCAGGAGACGTTCGCCGGGTACCGGACGCCCATGAAACCGGCCCGGTGGACCTCGACATCGGTGGGGTCCAGTGCCTCTGCTGCCGCCTCCAGGGCCCCCTCTCCGCTCAGCAGGAGCCCGCGCAGCAACCAGGCTTCGGCCTCGCGCAGCCACTCGTGCCAGGCACGGGTGGCTTCCTCCTCGGCCCGTTGCAGACGCTGGTGCTCGGCGTGCAGGATGCGGAGCTTCTGTTCGAGGAGGTCCGCGCCGCGCTCGGCGATGTCCAGGCCGTGCCGCAGACGGAGGCGTCCGGCACGCCCGGGCGGAACCCGAAAGGTGCTCATGGTCCCGATCCGTGCGCGTCGAGGAGGGCGGTCGGCAGCATGGCGAGCTGACTGCGGGGGAGGGCGAGAAGCACCTGCCAGGCACGGTCCAGGGTCTGGTCGAGGGTGCGCAGTTCGTTGGGCCGCTGGTCCACGAAGCGGTGCAGGAAGGCCCGGTCGAACTCCAGGTACCGGCGGTCGGTCGGGCTCAGGGCCGCCTGTCCGACCAGGTCGGTGAGTTCACGGACCTGGCGGGCGCGGGCGAGGGCGGCCAGCAGCTGCGCCGCGACATCGAGATGGTCGTCGCGGGTGCGGCCGGGGCCCGCGCCCTTGCGCATCAGACGGGAGAGCGAGGCGAGCGCGTCCACAGGCGGGTAGACACCCTGGGCGTGGGTCTCGCGGGAGAGCACGATCTGGCCTTCGGTGATGTATCCGGTCAGATCGGGAACCGGGTGGGTGATGTCGCCCGCGGGCATGGTGAGCACCGGCAGGACAGTCACGGAGCCGGGACGGCCCTGGATCCGCCCGCAGCGCTCGTACAGGGAGGCGAGGTCGCTGTACAGGTACCCGGGGTAGGCACGACGGGCCGGGATCTCGCCGCGCGCCGCGGACACCTCGCGCAGCGCCTCGGCATAGCTGGTCATGTCGGTCATGACCACGAGGACGTGCCTGCCACCGTCGAATGCGAGGTTCTCGGCGATGGTGAGTGCCAGGCGCGGGGTGAGGATCCGTTCGATGACAGGGTCGTCGGCCATGTTGAGCAGCAGTACCAGCTCGTGGGCGGCGGAGCGCTCCTCCAGGGCGTCCCGGACGAAGGAGGCGTCGGCGTGGGTGAGCCCCATACCGGCGAAGACCACGCAGAACGGCTCTCCACCGGTGGTGGACTGGGCGGCGATCTGGACGGACAGCTCCAGATGTGGCAGACCGGCGACGGAGAACACCGGCAGCTTCTGCCCGCGCACCAGGGTGGTGAGACCGTCGACAGCGGCGACACCAGTGAGCACCGGCTCTCCGGGCGGATCCCGTCGCACCGGGTTGATCGGGGTGCCGCCGACGGCCGCGGTGGTGGGTCCGAAGACCGGGGGCCCGCCGTCGGCCGGCTCGCCGCGGCCGTTGCAGACCCGGCCCAGCCAGCCGGGGCCGACCGGGATGCGCAGCGGCCCTCCGGCGAAGGCCATCCGCACGCGTGAGGGATCCATGCCGGCGGTGTCCTCCAGGACCTGCACCACAGCAACCTCGCGGTCCACTTCCAGTACGAGGCCGTGTCGCTGCTCGCCGGACTCCAGGGTGATCCGGACGAACTCGTCCCAGCCGACCTCGCTCACCCCTTCGACGACGGCGAGCGGGCCGCGCAGCTCACGGATGGCCGTGTACTCGACTTCGCCCCAGGTGGTCACATCAGCTCCTGCAGTACGGCGAGCACGGCGTCCCGCCGCAGGGCCACGCCCGCCGAGTCGTGCGGGCCGACTTCCTCGCGGGCGCGCAGCAGGGGGCCGAAGTCCGCCTCCTCGATGGAACCTGCCGGCACACCGGCCTCGGCCAGTTCCCGACACCGTGCGACGACCGTGAGGACCGCTTCGGCCAGAGCCGAGGCCTTCTCCGGGCCGCAGTAGGCATCCTGGTCGGAAAGGGCGCTCTGCTGGAGGACCCCTTCGCGTACCAGTTGGCCGCCGAGCACGCTGATGCGCTCCTGGTCGGGGAGTGCGGTGATGCCGATGAGGTCGACGAGATCGGTGAGCCGGTCGGCCTCCGCCAGCAGGGCGCTGATCTCGGCCCGCCTGCCTTGCCAGGCCGGGTCGCCGGCCTCCGCGTGGCCGGCTGCGAGCGCGTCGGCGTCACGCGAGAAGGAGCCCGCCCAGGAGATCGCCGGGTAGCGGCGGGCGTAGGCGAGGTCGCGGTCCAGCGTCCACAGGCAGCGCACGAACCGCTCGGTGTGGGCGGTCACCGGCTCGGCCATGTCCGCTCCGGGCGGGGACACCGCGCCGATCACGGTGACCGAGCCCAGGTCCCCGCCGAGGGTGGTCACCGCACCGGCCCGCTCGTAGAACGCGGCGATCGCCGAGGCGAGGCCCGCTGGATAGCCCTCCTCGGCCGGCAGAGCGCCGGTGCGGGAGGCGAATTCGCGCAGCGCTTCGGCCCATCGCGACGTGGAGTCGGCAATCACCACGACGTCTCGCCCCATGTCCCGGAAGTACTCGGCGACCGTGGCACCGGTGTAGATGCTGGCCTCGCGGGCCATCATCGGCATGTTGGAGGTGTTGGCGATGACCACCGTGCGCTCGGCCAGCCGGCCTCCGGTGCGGGGGTCTACGAGCTCGGAGAGTTCGACGATGACGTCGGCCATCTCGTTGCCGCGCTCGCCGCAGCCGACATAGACAATGACGTCTGCGTCGCACCATTTGGCGATCTGCTGGAGCAGCATGGTCTTGCCGGTCCCGAAACCGCCGGGTACGGCGACCGTACTGCCCCGGGCCACGGGGAAGAGCAGGTCGATCACGCGCTGGCCGGTGTTGAGCGCCTGGCGGGCGTCGAGGCGTTCACGCACAGGGCGTGGCCGACGGATCGGCCAGTCGGTGGTCATCCGCACCTGGGCGCCGCCGACGACGGCCAGCACCGAATCCTGTGGGTAGCCCCCTTCCCGGACGACCTCCTGCACCGGACCGCCGCAGCCGGGCGGTACCAGGATCCGCGTCCACACAGGACCCGCCTCCCGCACCTCGCCGAGTACCTGCCCCTCCGTCACCTGATCGCCCGCTGCCACGGAAGGGGAGAAGGACCAGGTACGCCCATCGGTTCCGCCCCCTCCGCTTCCGGGCAGCAGCCAGTCTTCGCCGCCTGACAGCGGGCGGAGCAGGCCATCGAAGATCCCGCCGAGCAGGCCGGGGCCGAGGCGCGCCGACAGCGGGCCGCCCTGGGGGCGGGCGCGGTGGCCGGGGGCCAGCCCGCCGGTGTACTCGTACGCCTGGGCCGTCACCACGTCGTCGGTGATCGCCACCACCTCGCCGGGCAGCCCGGCCTCGCCGAGGGAAACCAGGTCGTTCATGGCGGTGTCGCCGGTGTACTCCAGCTCGACCAGCGGCCCCGCGACCCGCAGGATCCGAGCATCGGCTCGGGGCGAGCCGGTCACGGTGTCCACAGGGCTTCCGTGTCCGCACCCAGTCGGTCGAGCGCGCGGGCGGCGAGGGCGTCAAGGGTGAAGTCGGCCCGCCGCCCGGCCGCGTGGGCGACCACCCCGCCGCCGGGCTGTTCGGTAACAGTGGCGTCAGGGCCGAGGAGCTGGCGGGCCCGCCGCTCCAGCCGGTCGCGTACACCGGGGTAGCCTGTTGTGTGCCGCAGGGCCCGGACGCGTTCCGTCACCTGACGGCGAAGCTCCTCGTACGCCTCCCGACGGACGGCCAGCTCGCGGGACCTGGCGCTCCGGCGGGCCCGCAGCAGTCCGGCGGCTCCGGCGGCCGCACCCTCGGCCGCACCCTCGCGGCGGGCCTGTTCCACGATCTCCTCGGCCTCGGCCCTCGCGCGGTCGAGCACCGCCTCGTCATCGCGCGCAGCCTGGGCGAGCAGCGTTTCGGCGTCGGCCCGCGCCGAGCGCAGCAACTTGGCGCGCACCGTCGCCAGGGCGTCTGTCTGTCCAGCGGCTGGTGTCGTCATGCCGGCATCACTGCGGTCAGCGGCCGCGTGCTCTCCAATGCCGTCCGGCCGAGCATCTCAGCCGCGGCCGGGGTGACGATCACCAGCGTGACGTCGCCCGACAGACTCCGCCAGGCCCGCCGGACCGCCTCGGGCTCCTCGGCGACCAAGACTTTCACCCCGGCCAGCGACAGCCCGGCCACCCGTACCCGTTCCCCGATGGCTGCCACCTGCCCCATGGTCAGGCCTTGCCCAGCAGCAGGACAGCGACGACCAGCCCGTAGATGGCGATTCCTTCGGCGAGTCCGACGATGACCATGGCCCGGCCGAACAGCTCGGGACGCTCGCTCATGGCGGCCAGCGCCGCCGCTCCGGTGTAGGCGACGGCGATCGACGCACCGATCGAGGCCCCGGCGACCGCGATCGCGGCGCCGATCAGAGCGGCAGAGTTGGTTCCGGACGCGGCAGCCGTGCTGGATGCCGCCCGCGCGACGCCGCCGTTGAGCGCCACCATGAGCAGCGCCAGTGCGCCGCCGAAGAGCAGCGCGTCAGCGGCGATGATCAACCGGAGGGCGGCACGGCCGCGACGCCGCGCCAGTCGGCGGGTGACGGGAAAGATCACTGCGAGGACAGGAAGGGCGATGAGCCAGGCGATCACGGTGCCACCTCCGTACGTTGCGTGGACACATGCCAAGGGCGGAAGGGACGACCCCAGCTCTCGAAGACCCGGGAGAACAGCTCGTAGAACTCCAGCCGCAGGGCCTGTACGCCCGCGACCAGCGCCTCCAGAGAGAACGCAAGGGCATTGCCGACGGTGAAGACCGCCGCAGCCCCTATCAGCCCGACCGGACCCGCGTGGGCCAGTGCGGTCGTTCCTCTCCACACGATGTCGCCGAGCGCCGCATGCGTCAGACCGAAGGCGGCCAGCCGCGCGAAGGAGAAGGTGTTCGAGAAGATGCGCACCACCGCGTCGAAGAGCTGGATCGTGGTCTGCGTCGCACCGGGAACCCCGCCGCCCGAAGCGGCGAACAGGCCCGAAGCTGCCAGCACGAGACCGCCGGCCGCGATCACGGCTCCCGTGAGGGTGAGGAGCGTGTGGTGCAGATAACCACCCGCGGCGAGGCCGGCGAGTCCGAGGAAAAGGGCCGAACCCGCGATGCCTGAGACCGCGTACAACGCCCGCGCCGGGCCGCCCTCCCGCCAGCGGTTGACGATCCCCGCGACGTACGCCAGCGCGAGCAGCACCACGCCGACTGCGACGGCAGCCGTGAGCAGCCGTTCGGGGTGGTCCAGAGGGGCCACCCACAGTACGGGAAGGACCTTCGTCGGACCGAGGAACTCCCCGTAGGCGAAGCCGAACGCCATGCTCGTGCCCCCGGCCCCCGCAACGAAGGGCCACATCGCACGGAGCTGCACCAGCCTCCGGGGGCGGCCGCTACGCAGCAGGAGCGCCATCAGGAGCAGCAGAGCACCATGCCCCGCGTCGCCGAACATCATGCCGAACATCACCACGTACGCGATCCCGGCCGGCCACGTCGGGTCGACATCGACGTACTGTCCCGTAGGTGCGCACCAGTGGCGTGAACGAACGATGCACCGGTCCACTGCTGCGCAACAGGGTCGGCGGGTCGACGCCTCGCGGTGGCGTCAACGGCACCAGTACACCGCCGAGATCGACCAACCGCGCGGCCGTCGCCCGGACTTGGGCGGCCGGGCACCAGCCGGCCAGCGCCACCACATTTCCGCGCCGTACAGCGCTGACGACATGCTCCTCAAGTTGCGCCTCGCCCGCCAGCAGATCCGCGTGGCCTTCGCGTTCCAGGGCGTCGAGGTCGGGAGGGGCAGCGGAGAGCGCCGCTCTTGGCGGCTCGGCACGCAGACGCTGCAGCCGACGCGCGGCCGGTCCACGCTCGCCCTGCCTGGAGCCCTCGGATCGGTCGATTTCGACGCACCCGGCGTCCGCGAGCCGCACGAGAGTCTCCCGGAGTGCCTCGCGCGGCGCGATGATCGCCACCCGTTGCATGGGAACCGGCTTCGCGGCCTCAGACCAGCGCATCGAACGCCTCCAGCGGCCCGCCGCCCCGTGCGGCCGACTCCAGCGCCGCCCGTACCCGCCAGGCGTCAGTGGAGAGCAACGCGACCGCACCGACCACCGGCGCGGCGTCCAGCCGTGAACCGGTCAGCAGCCCGGAGCCGTCCTGCTCGACCCGCGTCCACCAGTGAGCCTCGGCCCGCCAGAGGTCGGCCGGCTCCTCGACACCGTCCACCACCCAGCGCGCCGTGCCCGGCAGTTGCCGACGGAAGTCGGCGAAGGCCCCGGCGTGCAGGGCCCCGGGGCCGAGGACCCGGGCAGCGCGCCGAGCGGACGGCTCCGTCAGCCGACGACCGTGAATGAACAGCTCGCGGCCGACCAGCAGGGCAAGGCGCCCTCCCGCCCAGGACACCGCCTCGGGCACGGCACCCGCCGTGCGGGTGGCGGCCGAGATCCGCAGGCCGACGCCCACCGCCGCCGCCGAGTCGTCCCCCGGATCGCCCCACGCACAGCCGGCCAGCGCGCTCCGCAGCTCGGCCCGCGACCTGATTTCGGCGAGCCGAGGCCAGGCCGTCGCCAGCCCGCCGAGCCGGTACGGGCCGGGTCTGTCGGCGTTCGTGCCCGACAGCGCGCGCAGGTGCGCGTCCACGTTGGCGACCTCGAACCCGGACGCCAGCACGCGGACTACGCCCGCCCCCTGACGCGGCAGCCAGCCCGCGAGCACTCGCAGATTCCACAGCAGAGTCGCTGCGATGGAGCGCTGGGCGGCCGCCAGCCCGGCCTCCGTGTCGAGGCCGCGCCGGTACGCCGTAACAGCGAGGCGCCCGAGGGCGTCATCGAGCGTCGTCGCTGCAGCCACCTCCCGGGCGGCACGGGGGCCCAGGCGGCGCGACACCATGGCTCTGGCCCGGGTCACTCCCGCGACCCATCCCGCTCCCACCGGGACCTCCCCCCGGAGAGTCCCCCCGCGGGCTCAGCGGAGGCGCCGAGTTGTGCGACGTCCGCCACCACGCGGTTGACGAGGAAAGCCATGCGTTGCTGCGCTCGGCGCTGCAGCAGGGCGGCTTCGCGCTCCGACTCCGCAAGACAGCGCGCCGCCTCGCTTTTGGCCAGGCCGCTGGCCTGCGCGGCGCTCTCCGCCCGTACCTCACGGGCGCGGATCCGGGCTTGCTTCACGATCTTCTCGGCCTTGTCGGCGGTGGCCCGTCGGTTCTGTTCCACCTGTTGAGCGGCCTCCTCGCGGATCCGCTGTGCCTCGGTCTCGGCCTGCTCCAGGCGAGAGAGCACTGGGACCAGTTCGGCTGCGAGGTCCGCCGAACGATCTGCGGGCACACCCGTAGGTGCCGCCGGGCCCGGCGAGCCGGTCGGACGGAACCGCATCAGGAAGTCCCTGAACGCCGCCACGAGAACTCCTTAAGGTGTATTCCCATATCAGTGTCCACGGGGGTAACACCGCTGTCGCCCTGGACTGGGCCGATCGGCCCGCACTGACGTACAGCGGTCTCTTCGCAGCTCATCGGGTGGGCGCCCGACCGGTCAACGAGATCTGCACGACTTGGCCATTCAGCGGCTGTTCGCGAGGGGGATGCCGCCGCAGAGCGTGGTGCGGCTCGTGGAGCAGCCACAGGCGAGTGAGCGGTTGCTACGCGCGGTCGACGATCTGGACGAGACCATCAAGATCATCCGGTCCACCATCTTCGGACTCCGCGCCCGTGACTCGGGCCGGGCCGGCCAGGGGCTGCGCGCTCGGACGGTGACCGTGGTCGAGCAGGCCGCACGGACCCTGGGCTTCCAGTCGGCCCTGCGGACGGGCGGGACACGCCGGGATTTCGTTTCGGCTGTACTCCGGCGTGGACCCGGCGGAGTGCGCCCGCCGCGCAGGGCAGAGCATCGAGGTCCTGTTCCGCCACCACGCGAAGTTCCTCGACGGCATCCGGGAGCAGGCCGACCGTCTCATCGAGGAGTCGATGCGGGAGTGGGATCGCGTCAGCCGTGGCTCAGACGCTGCCGAGTGAGCCGGTCTTTGGACCGGAAACAGACCGGAACTGGCTGGTCATGAGCGGGATACCTGTGGGAGGAAATGGGAGTCACCACGCAATCCAGGCCCGGCTGTAGGCGGTCCGAACGAGGGGCGTCGGGCGGGCAAATGCCCAGCGGGGCCGTCCCTTCTTCGCGCCCGTGGTGATGACGATTCGCCGGGCGATGTCGCGCAGGCATCTCCTCGTCGCGCAGGCTCATCACCTCGTCGCGCAGGCGGCGGGCCATGGACAGCAAGTCGGCGTGGGTGAAGCGCACGCCGCCGATGCTCTTGCTGCGATTGCGGGCGGGTTCGTGGCCTTCGAGGGTGCGGTCGCGGATGTACTCGCGCTTCATGTCGGACATGGCGGCGAGCATGGTGAACACTGTGCCGGACAGGTTGTGCGAGCCTTTCGGCCCCCCGGTGACTGAGAAACTCTGGCCGACGTCGCTCGCCTTCAACTCCTCGGCGGGCATGGCTGGTTCGATGCCGAGGCGCTTGTGCTCGTGGACGACGAGGGTGACGCGCATGCCGGAGGAGTGCATCTCACCGGCCAGCTTCACGGCGGCCTCCAGCTCGGGACCCTTGGGTGGCGGTACTGACGAGCACCCGGCGCGGACCGGGCCGCTGCAGTGCGACGGGTACGGAACAGCGCCGGCCTGGCCGTGGCGCAGCCTGGGCGCCGATGCCGTGTGGCACGGTCACGATGCCGTCGTCAGCGATCCGGCGGCTGCCTGCGGGTCGGCGGGTCCGGACCGTGGCGCCGGCAGGGCACGGGCGATCTCCGCCATGATCGTGCGTGTCGAGGTGTGGACGAAGAAGTGTCCGCCGGGCAGCATCCGCAGCTGAGATCCGCCGGATGACTGCCGGCGCCATCCATGCAGCCGGGCCGGGGTGACCATGGTGTCGGCATCACCGCCGAACACCGTCAGGGGCAGCGGCAGCGGGGGTTCGTCCAGGTACTCGTAGGACTCCAGCACCGAGAAGTCAGCACGCAGTGTGGGCAGCATCAGCTCCATCAACTCGGCGTCGTCCAGAATCTCCTGGGGCGTGCCGCCGAGGTAACGCAGCTCCTCCAGCACGTGTTCGTCCGGCGCGTTGTGGATCCGCGGCCGGTTGGGGGGCGCGTCGGGCGCGGGGCGGCCGGACACGAACAGGTGGGCGGGCAGCATCTGGCCCCGCCGGAGCAGGGCCCGCGTCAGTTCGAAGGCGAGCAGACCGCCCATGCTGTGGCCGAAGACCGCGAACGGCCGGTCGAGGAACGGCCCGACCGCGTCTGCCAGCCCGTCCACCAGTGGCCGCAGTCTGCTGATCGGGGGTTCGCCGATGCGGCCACCGCGGCCGGGCAGCTCCAGCGGGCATATCTGGATGTGCTCGGGCGCGAGTGCGTGCCACTCCCGGTACGTTGCGGCACTACCGCCGGCATACGGGAGGCAGAACAGCCGGTAGGCGGCATGCTCTTGGGGCATCCAGCGGCCGAACCACGGGTTGTTCACTTTGGGTTCTCCTTCTCAGTTCGGCCCCGGTGGCCGGCCCGACCCGGGCCGGGCCGGCCACCGGCCCAGCGGCGGCGTACGAATCGGTGCGGCCCATGGCGGGCGGTCATTCGGTCGGGTCGGTTCCATGGCGGTGCGGTGAGCGCGGTCAGCCGGTGGTGGTGTCCACCAGCTTCAGGGCGCGGGAGGGACAGCGCCACACCACACCCCGGACGGCCGCGACACGTTCGGCCGGCGGGTCGGACCGCAGCACCACCACGGTGCCGTCGTCGGACTGGTCGAACAGGTCGGGCGCGGTCAGCGCGCACATGCCCGAACTGACGCATACATCGGGGTCGGCCTCGATGCGCATGCTCGTCGTCGCTCCAGGTTGTCGGGAGGTGGTCACCAGGCGACCAGCAGCCGGTGCACGCCGTGGATGGTCATGTTGTCCCGCATCGGGATCTCCTCCGGCGTTACGGCCAGCCGCAGGTCGGGGAACTCGCGCAGCAGCGGTAAACCGTGACGAGCGGACGTAAAACGACGCACGGAATCCCTCCGTGCGCGATTTCTTCCGTTGTTACTCGTTTTTGTTGCAGGTGCGCATGGCCTAACTTTCCAAGAATGAGGCCGGGTCAGTCAAGGGCTCCAAGGGTGCCGACGAAGGGCGCCAAAGCGGCCCATGGCTGCGTCGTTCTCGCGGTCGACGGCGACGCCCTCGACACCGCCATCAGCTGCTACCTGCGCGAACGCGCCCCCCAGCAGCCCCAGAAGAAGGAACTGGTCCAGATCGCCGTGGACGGCAAGCCACTGCGCGGCGCGGTTCGCCTCGACGGCAGCCAGGACCGACGGGGGCGCCCGGCGGGCGCCGCACGCCTGCTATCCGGCCGCGGGCGCGGGATCGATACGGAACCGGTTGATCGCCGCCTCGTGCCTCGCCCGCAGTTGCGGGTCCCGCACCCCCAGGCCCTCGTGGGGGGCGAGGCATAGCACGCCGACCTTGCCCTGGTGTCGGTTGTGGTGCACGTCGTACACGGCCTGCGCGGTCTGCTCCAGCGGAACCACCTGGGAGAGTGTGGGGTGGATGCGTCCTCTGGCGATGAGCCGGTTCGCCTCCCACGCCTCCCGGTAGTTCGCGAAGTGGGTGCCGATGATCCGCTTGAGGTTCATCCACAGATAGCGGTTGTCGTAGGTGTGCTCGAAGCCTGTGGTGGACGCGCAACTGACGATGGTGCCGCCGCGGCGTGCCACGTACACGCTGGCCCCGAACGTCTCCCGGCCGGGGTGCTCGAAGACGATGTCCGGGTCCTCGCCGCCGGTCAGTTCTCTGATCCGGGACCCGAACCGCCGCCACTCGTGCACATCCTGGGTGTGTTCGTCGGACCAGAAGCGGTACCCCTCCGCGGACCGGTCGATCACCAGCTCCGCGCCCATCCGCCGGCACGCCTCCGCCTTCTGCGGGCTGGACACCACACACACCGGCGTGGCCCCGCCGTTGAGGACGAGCTGGGTGGCGTACGAGCCGAGGCCGCCGGAAGCTCCCCAGATCAGCACCGTGTCCCCTTGCTTGAGGCGCGCCCCGTTGGGCGAGACGAGCTGCCGGTAGGCGGTGGAGTTCACCAGGCCGGAGGCGGCGGCCTCCTCCCAGGTGAGGTGGCGCGGCTTCGGCATCACCTGGTTCGCCTTGACCAGCGCCAACTCGGCCAGCCCGCCGAAGTTGGTCTCGAACCCCCAGATCCGCTGTTCCGGGTCGAGCATGGTGTCCGCATGCCCGTCGGGATGGTGCAGCTCCACCGACAGGCAGTGTGCCACCACCTCGTCGCCGGGACGCCAGGCGGTCACGCCGTCACCGCAACGCAGCACAACCCCGGCCAGGTCGGAACCGAGCACGTGGTACGGCAGGTCGTGCCGGGCCGCCTGCGGCGACATCTTGCCGTACCGGGACAGGAAGCGGAAGGTCGGCAGCGGATCGAAGATCGAGGACCACACGGTGTTGTGGTTGATCCCGCTGGCCATCACCGCGATCAACACCTCGCCGGCGGCGGGCTGGGGTGCGGCCACCTCGTCGAGATGCAGGGACTTGCGCGGGTCCTTCTCCTCCCCGGCGAGTCCGTCGAACATCGCCACCTCATCGGCGTGCAAGGTGATGCCCCGGTAGAACTCGGGCACCGGAAGGGCCGCGACGGCGTTTGGCTCACCGGCCAGGATCGCGTCGAGGATCTTCTGCATGTTTCGGGCCTCTTTCTGGCTCAATCGGCGATAAAGACATGCGATAAGGCGAGAGGGCGGAACGCGGGAACACGGTAGTAATGCGATCGGTCACCGTGATGTCCGTCTCAGGATCGCGCAGCCGGATTATGGGGCTCGCGGTTCATTCATGTTGCACACGGTGAGCACAAGAGTCCAGCGAGCCGACATGCGTTGCGCACCGCCGCGTGTTCAAGTGTCCAAAACAGTCAGTTGAACACCCAGGCTGTTGGCTACGGCGGAAACCCCTACGTCGGAAGCCTGGGCGTTTCACACTTCCCCGAATTTACCGGACATTTCGCCTCTTTGGCTTTGAACTACTCGTGGAACGCCGTAAACCTCGGGCCCGGGGGCATTTCCCACCGCCCGGCCGGCCGGCACGTGGATCCCACCGCCGCGGAGCGCGAGTTCGCCGAGCTCACAGCGGAAGCGACGGCAGCGGTGGCCGCCCTGCCCGGTTGCCACGAGCATCCCGCCGGCATCAATGACTGTGCTGGAGCAGTCGTGCGAGCCGTACCTCGCGGGGGAATTCGGCGAGTCCATGAGCACGTTCCGCACCGGCTTGACCATCGTCGCGGCCGTCAACGGTGCCGACCGCGCGCACTGCCTGACCTGCGCCTCACTGACGAGCGTCACCCTGACCCCGTCCACCTTGCCGGTGTACTTGAACGCGGCGAGCGGCACTTGGCCGCGCTGCTGCGGCGCGGCGCGCTCATGGTGAACCCGCTGCACGAGCGGTGCCGATACCGGCCGCGGAGTTCTCCTCCAGGGCCGCCGACCGCTTCGAGCAGATGGTCTGGGGGCCGGGGGCCGCGGCGGCAGCCGTGGCTGTACGAGGAAACCCTCGCCGCGGCCGGCTGCGAGGTCAGCGAGACCGTCGTGTTCGGCGACCATATGGCGGTCTTCGGGCGGGTCGTCCATGTGACAAGCAGCCCCACCATTCCGCTGCTCTACGGCATGCGGGAGTTCTCTACATGGGTGAACAGCGGTGCGACGGCCGTTTCTTGACGGGGTGGGCACGCTCGTGGATGCTGACTGGCGAACGGGGTGGATCTTGCCGAAAATGTTCCCGACCCCGGTGATTCCGAATTCGTTGACCGCCCGTACGGGCTGCTGTTGTACCGGTTTCTGTCCAGGTGATCAGAAATGGTGTCGCGGCAGCCGGCCGGGCCTTAGCAGACGCCGCCCGACGGAACTCGCAGGGATATCCGTGAGCACGGCTGATTTTGCGGTTTCCTGCGACATCCAACGAGTGCTTGCCCAGTGTGAGAGGACGGTTTGATGCAGGGCCACGATTCCGAATCGCTTGTCGATCATTTCCGGGTGACCTTCGGAGAGCACCCGCAGCACCAGACCTTCCGATTCCTCGTGGACGGTGAGGGCGAGCCGCAGTGCCTGACCGACGCCGAGGTCGACCTGCGGGCGCGCACCATCGCCGCGGTGCTCCGGGAGCGCATTCCCGCGGGTGAGCGGGCGCTGATCCTGTGTCCGGCCGGGCTGGACTACATGGTGTCCTTCTTCGCCTGTCTGTACGCCGGCATCATCGCCGTACCCGCCTACCCGCCGGACCCGGCGTTCCTCAAGCGGACCCTGCCGCGCCTGGTCGGCGTCATCGAGGACGCCGAGCCGGCGGTGATCCTCGCCCCGGCGGCGACCGTCGCACTGGCCGACTCCTTCTACGAACACGCGCCGGCGCTGCGGGGCATCGCCTGGTGCGCGGTGGACGACCTGGACACCGCAGCCGCCGACGGGTGGCGCCACCCGGGCAGCCGCCGGGACGACATCGCCTTCCTGCAGTACACCTCCGGCTCCACCAGCCGCCCCAAGGGCGTGATGGTCAGCCACGGCAACCTGCTGCACAACATCGACGCGATGTTCGGCACCTTCTTCGCCCACGACCCCGACCAGCACGTGGTGAGCTGGCTGCCGCCGTTCCACGACATGGGACTGATCTTCAGCCTGCTCACCCCGGCGTACGCGGGGTTCCCCGTCACGTTCATGGCGCCGTACTCCTTCCTCAAGCGGCCCTTCCGCTGGCTGAAGGCGATCTCCGACACCGGGGCGACCGCGAGCGCCGCGCCCAACTTCGCCTACGACCTCGCGGTGGCCAAGGTGACACCGCAGCAGCGCGAGACGCTGGACCTGAGCAGGTGGCGGAGCGCGGCGAACGGCGCCGAACCGGTGCGGCTGGAGACCCTGGAGCGCTTCACCGCCACCTTCGCCGAGTCGGGATTCCGGCCCACCGCGCACGCCCCCTCCTACGGGCTGGCCGAGGGCACCCTGATGGTCTCCTCCGGCGACCCGGACACCGGCCACGTCTGGCGCCACCTGACGCCGGACGCCCTGGAGGCGGGCACGGCCGAGGACGCCGCGCCGGGCGAACCGGCCCGGACGCTGCTGGGCTGCGGCACCTCGCTGTCCGACCAGCGGGTGGCGATCGTTGACCCGCAGACCCTCACCGAGCTGCCCGACGGCCGCGTCGGCGAGATCTGGGTGGCCGGGCAGAGCATCGCGCACGGGTACTGGCGCCGCATCCCGGAGACCGAGGAGATCTTCCAGGCACACCTGGCCGACACCGGCGAGGGGCCCTTCCTGCGCACCGGCGACCTCGGCTTCGCCGACGGCCCGGAGCTCTACGTCACCGGCCGGAGCAAGGACGTCATCATCATCGCGGGGCGCAACCACTACCCGCAGGACATCGAACGCACCGTGGAGGCGGTGGACGGCGGCCTGCGGCAGGGCTGCGGAGTGGCGGGCTCCCGCGAGATCGACGGCGAGGAACGCCTGATCGTCGTCCAGGAGTACCGCGGCAGCAAGGACCACGCGGAACACCGCCGGATCATCGGCGAGATCCGGGCGGAACTCGCCCGGGAACACGGCCTGCAGGTCTTCGCGGTCGCCCTCGTACGGGCCGGCACTGTGCCGAAGACCTCCAGCGGCAAACTCCAGCGCTCCGCCTGCCTGGACAGCTTCATGAACGACGGCCTGAACGCGGTGGCCCTCTGGCGCCACGACCGCGACGGCGCCGCGCCCGCAGTTCGCGCCGCTGCCGCCGCGAGTGAACCCGCCACGGCCGCACCCGACTTGGCGCCGCCCGTCGTGGCGACCGCCGCCGAGATCGAGGGGTGGCTGAAGGAAGCGGTGGCCGAAGCGACCGGCAGCCGGCCCGAAGCCGTCGACCCCGCCCTGCCGTTCGCCGCGTACGGCCTGCAGTCGGTGCACATGGTTTCGCTGGCCGGTGACCTCGAAGGCCGCCTAGGCCGCCCGGTGAACGCCACTGCTGCGTGGGAACACCCCACGATGGAGAAGCTCGCCAAGCATCTGGCGGGCGAGCCGGCCACCGCCACCGCTGCCACCGAGACTGCGGCGCCCGCACCCGCCGCGCCCGCCCGGGGCGAGGCCGAGCCCGTCGCCGTCGTCGGCATCGGCTGCCGCTTCCCCGGCGGAGCCGACGGCCCGGAGAGCTTCTGGCAGTTGCTGCGCGAGGGCCGCGACGCGATCACCGAGGTGCCTGCCGAGCGGTGGAAGAGCGAGGACTTCACCTCCGAGGACCCCAAGGCCCCCGGCCGGACCAACGCCCGCTGGGGCGGCTTCCTCGACGGCGTCGACCAGTTCGACCCGGGCTTCTTCGGCATCGCGCGCCAGGAGGCCGCGCGCATGGACCCGCAGCAGCGGCTGCTCGCCGAGGTCGCCTTCGAGGCGCTGGAGGACGCGGGACTGCCCGCCGACCGGCTGGCCGGCTCGTCGACCGGCGTCTTCGTCGGCATCTCCACCTTCGACTACGCTGTGCGCCAACTGCGCGACCTGGACGCCATCGACGCGTACACCGGTACCGGCAGCGCCCTCAGCATCGCCGCGAACCGCCTGTCGTACCTGCTGGACCTGCACGGTCCCAGCATGGCCGTCGACACCGCGTGCTCATCCTCGCTGGTCACAGTCCTCCAGGCTGCCGCGAGTCTGGCTCAGGGCGAGTGTGATCTCGCCCTGGCGGGCGGGGTGAACCTGGTGCTGTCCCCGGCGCTGGCCATCAACTTCAGCAAGGCGGGCGCGATGTCCGCCGACGGGCGGTGCAAGCCCTTCGACGCCAGTGCCGACGGGTACGTACGGTCCGAGGGCGCCGGCGTCGTCGTCCTCAAGCCCCTCAGCCGGGCGCTGGCCGACGGCGACCGGGTGTACGCCGTGATCCGCGGCGGCGCGGTCAACTCCGACGGCGCCAGCAACGGCCTGATGGCCCCCAACCCGCAGGCCCAGGAAGCTGTCCTGCGTGCCGCCTACGTCCGCGCCGGGGTGCGTCCTGCGGACGTGCGCTACGTCGAGGCGCACGGCACAGGCACCATGCTCGGCGACCCGATCGAGGCCAAGGCGCTCGGCACCGTCCTCGGCGAGGGCCGCGACCCGGCCCGGCCGTGCCTGATCGGCTCGGTGAAGTCCAACCTCGGGCACATGGAGTCCGCGGCCGGCATCGGCGGGCTGATCAAGACCGCCCTCGTGCTGCACCACCGCACGGTGCCGCCGACGCTGCACTACCGGGAGCCCAACCCGCACATCCCCTTCGACGACCTGCCACTGCGGGTGGCGGACGCCCTGCAGCCGTGGCCCGACGGCGACGGCACCGCCCTGGCGGGCGTCAGCTCGTTCGGCTTCGGCGGCACCAACGCCCACCTGGTGCTCGAAGAGGCGCCGTCCGCCGCCGGCCGGCCCGCGCCCGAGGGTGCGGTGCTGCTGCCCGTGTCGGCCCGCACCGAGCAGGCGCTGCGCGACCTGGCCGCCCGCTACGAGTCCCTCCTGACCACCGCCGGACCCGACCTCAGCCCCGGTGTCCTCGCCTCGGCAGCCGCCCTGCGCCGCACCCAGCACGAGCACCGGCTGGCCGTGACCGGCTCGACCCTGGACGAACTGCGCGCCGGTCTGGCCGCCTTCGGCCGCGGCGAGCAGGCCTCCGGGCTCAGCTCCGGGGTCCGGCGCGTGGGCCGGCGCCCCCGGCCGGTGTTCGTCTTCTCCGGGCAGGGCCCCCGCTGGTGGCCGGTGGCCGCGGACCTGCTCGACGGCGAACCCGTGTTCCGGGCCGTCATCGACAGGGCCGACGCGTTGCTGCGCCGGCACACCGACTGGTCGCTGCTGGACCAGCTCACCGCCGGCCCCGACCGGTCCCGGCTGCTGGACACCGCGGTCGGCCAGCCCGCGCTCATCGCCGTCCAGGTCGCCCTGGCCGCGCTGTGGCGGTCCTGGGGCGTGGAACCGGCCGCCGTCGTCGGGCACAGCGTCGGCGAGATCGCCGCGGCCCACGTCTCGGGCGCGCTGTCCCTGGAGGACGCCCTCGTCATCGCGCTGCACCGTGGCACCGTCCTGCACGAGGCCACCGGCAAGGGCCGCATGGCCGTGGTCGGCCTCTCGCTGGACGAGGCGCAGCGGCTCCTCGCCGAGCGGCAGCCCGGACCGGTGTGGGTGGCGGCGGGCAACAGCCCCGGTTCCACCGTCCTGTCCGGCGAGACCGCCGCCCTGACGGAGCTGGCCGGCGCCCTGGAGGCCGAGGGCGTCTACTGCCGGCTCCTGGAGTCCGTCGAGTTCGCCTCCCACTGTCCGCTGATGGAACCCGTCGCGGGCGAACTGTGGCGGCTGCTGTCCGGGGTGACACCGCGCGCAACGGCGGTCCCGATGCACTCCACGGTCACCGGCGAACTGATCGCCGGCGACCGGCTCGACGCGGAGTACTGGGCCGACAACCTCACCCGGCCGGTGCTCTTCGACAGCGCCGTCACCGCGCTCGCCGAGTCCGGGCACGACGTGTTCGTCGAGCTCTCGCCGCACCCGATGCTCACCGACGCCATGACCGAGCGGCTGTCCTCGTACGACGACACGGTCGCGGTCTCCTCGCTGCGCCGCGACGAGTCCGGGCGAGCCGCCGTGCTGGCCGGGCTCGGCCGCCTCTACAGCACCGGGTTCCAGATCGACTGGACCCGCGTGTACGGCCCGACCGGTCCCGTGGCCGCCCTGCCGACCTATCCGTGGCAGCGCACCCGGTGCTGGTTCGGGGCGGACACCGCCGTCCGCCGTACCGTGTGGGACGGCCACCCCGTGCTGCGCTCCTTCGTACGCTCCGCGGTCGCACCGCGCGCCGACCACTGGTCCGCGCCCGTGGACCTGGAGGGCTTCGGCTACCTCAAGGACCACCAGGTAGCGGGCAGCGCGGTGCTGCCGGCGAGCCTGGTGCTGGACGCCGCGCTCGCCGCGGCCCGCACCCGCCTCGGCTCCGACGCGGCCGTGACCGACCTCCGCCTGACCCGGCTGACCGCGATACCGGACCGCTGCGACGACGACACCGTCCAACTGGTCCTCCTGCCCGAGACCTCCGAGACCGGCTCGCTGCGCGTGTTCACCCGCAGCGGTGAGGACGAGGAGTGGGCAGAGGCCGCCCGCGGCTCCTACCGGCGCGCCGCCGAGCGGCCCGCCGCCGAAGCGCCGGCCGCGCTGCGCGCCCGCTGCGCCGACGCCGTCGAGGCCGGCGACCACTACGCCGCCCTGCACCGCTCGGGGCTGTCGTACGGACCGGCGTTCCAGGGAGTCGCGGAACTGTGGCGGGGTTCCGGCGAGGCCCTCGCCCGGCTGCGCGACCAGGCGGAACTCACCGACGACCGCGGCGCACACCTTGTCCACCCGGCCGTCCTGGACAGCGCCCTGCAGGCCCTGGCCGCGGCGCTCGGCGGCGCGAACGAGCCCGCCCCGAACGGGACTTACCTGCCGGTGCGGGTGGGGGACTTCACCCTCTTCACCGACCGCGCCACGCCCCGCTGGGCGCACGCCTCGGTCGCCGGGCCGCAGCCGGACGCCGACGAGATCACCGACGCCACGGTCGTGCTGTACGACGAGTCGGACGCTGTCGTCGGCCGGCTGACGGGGGTCGCCCTGCGCCGGGTGAACCGCACGGACTCCGGCGACCCGGCGAGCCGGGACCTGTACGGGATCAGCTGGCAGGACGCCCCGGCCGAGCCCGTCACGGCGGCCCGGCCCGGCCGGTGGCTGCTGTTCGCCGACCGCGGCGGAGTCGGCGCCGGCCTGGAGGCCGCGCTCACCGCCCGCGGCGGCACCTGCGTGACCGTCACCGCCGCTGCCGGGTACCGCGAAACGGAACCCGGCCGCTACGAGATCGACCCCGAGAGCCCGGACGACCTCGCCGCCCTGCTGTCCGCCCTGCACGGCAACGGCAGCCCCGAGGACGGCATCGACGGCATCGTCGACGCCCGGGTCCTGGACGTCGGCCTCGCCGAGGACGCCACCCCCGAGCAGGTCCTCGCCGCGCAGGACGCCACCTGCGTCCCCGTACTCCGCCTGGTCCAGGAACTGGCCTCGGCCGAGCGGGAGTCGGCGCCGCGCCTGGTGCTGCTCACGCGCGGTGCCCAACCGGCCGCCGACGACGAGCAGTTCGCGGTCGCCCAGGCGCCGCTGTGGGGCCTGGCCCGGGTCATCGGGCTGGAGCACGGCGAACTTCGCCCGGTGATCGTCGACCTCGACCCGGCCCGCCCGGACGACGAGGCCGACCGGATCGTGGACGAGCTGCTGCGCCCCGGCGACGACGACCAGGTCGCCCTGCGCGACGGCGTACGCCGCACCCCGGCGCTCCGCCCCTGGAGGGACGGCGGCACCGGCGCGCAGCAGGCACGGCGGTGGCCCTTCGAGCCCGCCCGCGACGGCAACCACCGCCTCCTGGCGGCGCGTCCGGGCATGCTGTCGAGCCTTCAGTCCACCGTGTGGCACCGGACGCCGCCCGGCCCCGGCCAGGTGGAGATCGAGGTGACCGCGGCCGGCCTCAACTTCAGCGACGTGCTCAAGGCCATGAACGCCTACCCGGGCGCCGAGGGGATCGTGCCGCTGGGCGCCGAGTGTGCGGGCCGGATCAGCGCCGTGGGGGAGGGGGTGACGCAGTTCCAGCTCGGGGACGCGGTGATGGCGGTCGGAGCGAACGGAATGGCGGCCTTCACCACCGTCGCCAGTGGCCTGGTCGCCCCGCTGCCGCAGGGTCTGGCCTTCGAACAGGCCGCCGCGGTGCCCATCGCGTTCCTCACCGCGGTCCATGCCCTGGAGCAGCTCGCCCGTCTCCGTAAGGGCGAGAAGGTGCTCATCCACTCCGCGACCGGCGGTGTCGGCCTGGCTGCCCTGCAGGTCGCCCGGCGGGGCGGGGCCCAGGTCTTCGCCACCGCCGGCACCGAGGAGAAGCGGGACCTGCTGCGCAGGCTCGGCGTCGAGCACGTGATGGACTCCCGCTCTCTGGACTTCGCCGACGAGGTCATGCGGGCCACCGACGGGCGCGGCGTCGACGTGGTGCTCAACTCCACCACTGGCGAGGCCCTGGTCCGCAGCATGCAACTGCTGGCGCCCGGCGGGCGGTTCGTGGAGATCGGCAAGCGGGACATCCACGATGACAGCCACATCGGTCTCGGCTTCTTCAAGGACAACCGGGCCTTCTTCGCCGTCGACCTGGAGCGGACCATCCGCGAGCAGGACGACCTGATCGGCGAACTCTTCCACGACGTCAACCAGGGCTTCGAACAAGGTGAGTTCACCGCACTGCCGGTGACCGTCCACCCCTACGCCGAAGCCACCTCCGCCTTCACCACGATGGCCAGGGCGCAGCACACCGGCAAGCTCGTGCTGCGCCCCGGGCCGAACGAACCGATCGCCAGGGGCCCGGAGCAGGCCCCCGTCCGGCCGGACGCGACCTACCTGATCGCCGGCGGCCTGGGCGCCCTCGGCCTGGAGACCGCCCGCTACCTGACGGCGCAGGGTGCCCGGCACCTGGTGCTGGCCGGCCGCAGCGCCCCGTCGCCCGACGCCGAACGGGCCGTGGCTGAGCTGCGTACCTCGGCGGAGGTCAGCACCGTCCGTGCGGACCTGTCCCGGCGCGAGGACGTCGAGGAGGTCCTGGCCGGGATCGACGCCACGATGCCGCCGCTGGCCGGCGTCGTGCACGCCGCCGGCGTCCTGGACGACGGGCTGCTGACCGGACTCGACCAGAAACGGTTCCGCGCCGTCGCCGGCCCGAAGTCGATCGCCGCCTGGCATCTGCACTGCGCCACCGCCGAGCGCGAACTGGACTTCTTCGTTCTGTACTCCTCGGCCGCCGCGGTGCTCGGCTCGCCCGGCCAGGGCAACTACGCCGCCGCGAGCGCCTTCGTCGACACCCTCGCCCACCACCGCAGGTCCCGCGGCCTGCCCGCGCTCAGCATCGACTGGGGCCCCTGGTCCGAGATCGGCCTCGCGGCCCGGCCCGACCGCGGCGGCGCCCTGTCCGCCCGCGGTGTCGAGAGCATCAGCCCCGAACAGGGCATCGCCACCCTGGACCTGCTGCTGCGCGGCTCCGCCGCCCAGGTCTGCGTCCTGCCGCTGGACCGCGACAAGCTGCGCGGCCACACCGGCGGGGGCCTGTTGCGCACCCTGGTCGACCGCTCCGGCGAGGTCCAGGCGGGCCCGCAGGGACAGGACGACGTACGGCGCAGGATGCTCGCGGTCGAACCCGGTCGCCGCCGCAGGGCGGTGCTGCTCGACCACTGCCGGGCCGCGGCGGCCCGCGTCGTCGGCACCGAACCGGCCGCGATCGACACCAGCGCCCCGTTCACCGCCATGGGTTTCGACTCCCTGCTCTCGCTGGAACTGCGTACGGGCCTGGAGTCCTCCCTCGGGGTGACGCTTCCCTCCACGGTCACCTGGCGCTTCCCCACCATCGACCAGCTGGTTCCTTTCCTGGCCGAGCGGATGGAGATCGAGCTGGAGGCCGCGCAGGCGGCGCCCGAACCGCCGCGCGAGCGCACGCCCGTACCCGCCGCCCGGTCCGCCACACCGACACCCGCCGCAGACGAAGGGCCGCCGGACCTCGACACGATGTCGGCCGCCGAACTCGAAGCCCTGCTGCTGGCCAAGACGAACCAGCTCGACGAAGGGGGTCAGTCATGACGGGACAGGGACAGCAGGGTGTGTCGGCCGACACGCTCAAGCGCGCCTATCTGACCATGGAGCGGCTGCAGCGCCAGGTCGAGGAGTACGAGCGGGCGCGCAGCGAACCGATCGCCATCGTGGGCGTCGGCTGCCGCTTCCCCGGCGGTGTCACCGACACCGACACCTACTGGCAGCTGCTCACCAGCGGCGTCGACGCCATCCGGGACATCCCCACGGACCGCTGGGACAACGACTCCTTCTACGACGAGGAGCCCGGCAAGCCGGGCACGATCAACACCCGCTCCGGCGGATTCCTGGACCGCATCGACCAGTTCGACCACGAGTTCTTCGGCATCTCCCGGCGCGAGGCGCTGGCCATGGACCCGCACCAGCGCCTGACGCTGGAAGTGGCCTGGGAAGCGCTGGAGAACGCCGGTCGGGCCCCCTCCGGCCTGGCCGGGAGCCGCACCGGCGTGTTCATGGGCGTGGCGTCCTCGGACTACGTCACCGCACAGATCCGCCAGACCGAGGACGTCAGCGCCTACACCAGTTCGGGCGCCGCCCTCAGCTTCATCCCCGGCCGTATCGCCTACCTCCTCGACCTGCGCGGCCCCAACCTCGCCGTCGACACCGCCTGTTCTTCCTCCCTGGTTGCGGTGCACCAGGCGTGCCAGAGCCTGCGCGCGGGGGAGTCCGACCTGGCACTCGCCGGCGGCGTCAACGTGGTGCTGTCCCCGGTGCTGCTGATCTCCCAGTCGCAGTTCGGCTCGGTGTCCAAGCAGGGGCGCGCGATGTCCTTCTCCGACAGCGCGGACGGCTATGTGCGCGGTGAAGGGTGCGGTGTCGTCGTGCTCAAGCGGCTCTCCGACGCGCTGCGCGACGGCGACCGCGTCCTCGCCACGGTCCGCGGCGGCGCGGTCAACCAGGACGGCCGCAGCTCCGGCATCACCGCCCCCAACGGAGCGGCCCAGCGCGAGGTGTACCGGGCCGCCCTCGCCGCGAGCGGCCTCGAGGCGCGCCAGGTCGGCCTCGTCGAGACGCACGGCACCGGCACCCGGCTCGGCGACCCGATCGAGGCCGAGTCCCTCGCCGACGTCTACGGGCGCCCGGAGGGCGACCCCGTCTACCTCGGTGCCGTCAAGACCAACCTCGGTCACCTGGAGGCCGCGGCCGGCGCTGCCGGACTGATCAAGGCCGCGCTGTGCCTGGCGCACGGCGAGATCCCGCCCAACCTGCACTTCGCCCGGCTGAACTCGAACATCTCCTTCGCGGGCACCACCTTCGAGGTGCCCACCCAGGTGACCCCCTGGCCCGCGCCGGACGGACCGCGCATCGCGGCCGTGAGCAGCTTCGGGCTCAGCGGCACCAACGCGCACCTGATCCTGGAGCAGGCCCCGCCGGCCCCCGAGCCCGCCCCCGAGGGGCGCCGCCCCGCCTCGGTCCTCGCCCTGTCGGCCAGGAGCGAGACCGCCCTGGCCAACCTCGCGCACCGCTACCGGGACCGGCTCACCGTCGAGGACGACGCCTCCCTGGCCGACCTGTGCCACTCCGCCGGCACCGGCCGCTCCCACTTCCGGCACCGGCTCGCGGCCGTGGGCGCCACCCGCCAGGAGATGGCGGACCGGCTGGATGCGTTCCTGCGCGGCGACATCGGCCCGGGCCTGGCCCACGACGAGGCCGAGAACACCGAGGTCGCCTTCCTCTTCACCGGCCAGGGCGCCCAGCGTCCGGGCATGGCGGCCCGCCTGTACCAGACACAGCCCACCTTCCACCGGGCCGTCGACACCTGTGCCGAGATCCTGGAGCCGCTGCTGGAACGGCCGCTGCTGTCCGTGCTGTTCCCGGCCGACCCCGGGGACGGCCGGATCAACGACACCGCCTACGCCCAGCCGGCCACCTTCGCCGTGGAGTACGCGATGGCGCAGCTGTGGCGGTCCTGGGGCCTGGAGCCGGCCGCCGTCCTCGGCCACAGCTTCGGCGAGTGCGTGGCCGCCTGCGTCGCGGGTGCGATGTCGCTGGAGGACGGCCTGGCGTTCACCGTGGAACGGGCCCGCATCATCCAGGAGTTCTCCAAGCCCGGCACGATGGCCGCGGTGTTCGCCCCCGAGGCGGAGGTGGCCGCCCGGATCGCCGACGACCCCGACCGGATCTCCATCGCCGCCGTCAACGGCCCGGCCAACACCACCATTTCAGGGGAGCGGGAGCTGGTGGAGGAGGTCTGTGCCGAGTTCGCCGACCGCGGTGTCACCACCAAGTTGCTGCGCATCGCCTCCGCGGGCCACTCACCGCTCATGGACCCGGTGCTCGACCCGCTGCGCAACGCCGCGCGAAAGATCGCCTTCACTGCCCCGTCCATCCCGCTGGTGTCCAACGTGACCGGCGACCTGTGGCCGTGGGACCAGGCGCCCGAGGCCGACTACTGGTGCCGGCACGTCCGGCAGACCGTGCGGTTCGCCGACGGCGTGCGGACATTGCGCGACATGGGATACCGCGCCTTCCTGGAGGTCGGTCCCGCGCCCACGCTGCTCGGGCTGGTCAGCGATGCCCTGCCGCCCGGCCATGACGACCTGCTGCTGCCCAGTCTGCGCCCGAGGACCGACGACTGGGAGATCCTGCTGCCGACCGTCGCAGCCCTGTACGCGCGCGGCGCCACCATCGACTGGGCCGGCTTCGACCGTGACTACACGCGTACGAAGGTCGCACTGCCCACCTACCCCTTCGACCCCACCGAGTGCTGGCAGCCGCCCAGACCGTGGAATGGCGCCGCGCCCGCTTCCGGTGACGGGGACGCCGTTGTCGACGGCGATGACGAGGCCCCACCTGCCGCGCCGCGCCAGGAGACCGCGGCCCCGGCCCGGCGCCGCGGGAGGCGCCGCCAGAGCCCGATCCCCACGGCCGAAGAACTGCTGAGCCTGTCCGAGCAGGAGCGGCTGCCCACGCTCACCGCCCAGTTCGTGCTGGGCGTGAAGGGCGTGCTCGGCTCGACGTCCGCCTCCATCGGCCTGGACGAACCGCTGACCAGCTTCGGCTTGGACTCGCTGATGGCAGTGGAGCTGCGCAACGACATCCAGAGCCAAACACGAGTCACCTTGCAGGTCACCGATTTCCTCGGCGGCGCCACCATCCGCTCCGTCGCGGAACGCGTCATCGCCCAGCTCTCCGCCGGCGACGACGCCGCACCAGCCCAGGACAGCGCGCCCGTCCGGGGTACCACAGGCGCGAGAACCGCGCCGATCCGCCGTCGGCGGCGTACTGACGAGAGTGCCGCCGCCGACGTGCTGGCGCAGCTGGGCGATTCCGTATCCGGCGAGGAACCGCCGGCCACGGGGGGAGAGGACCAGAGGTGACCGACGACCTCGAGGCACGTCTGGCCTCCCTGACCCCAGAACAGCGGACCCGGTTCGACGAGCTGATGACCCAGCGGGCAGCGGCCGAGGACATCTTTCCCTTGTCCGTCCTGCAACGCGGAACCTGGTTTCTCGAACAGCTCCGGCCACACAACCCCGGCTACATCGTGCCCGGCGCCGCCCGGATCGTCGGGCCGCTGGACGCCGCCGTGCTGCGGGCCGCCGTCGCCGAGATCGTGCGGCGTCACGAGGCGCTGCGCACCACCTTCCGGGTGGAGGACGGCGTCCCGGTCCAGGTCGTGCACCACGAACTGACCGTGGACATCCCCGAGATCGACCTGCGCGACGAGAGTTTCACGGACGCCGAGCGGCAGCGTCAGATCGACGAGGCGCTCGCCGAGCCGCTCGACATCGCCACCGGACCGCTGCTGCGGGTGCGACTGCTGCGTACCGGCGCCGACGAGTCGGTGCTCGTGACCGCCATGCACCACCTGGTCTCCGACCGCTGGTCCACCGCGGTGTTCCTCTTCGAACTGTCCGAGCTCTACGAGGCGTTCGCCGCCGGCCTGCCCTCGCCGCTGCCCGAGCTGGAGATCCAGTACGGCGACTTCTCCGACTGGCAGCACCAGCAACTGGCCGAGGACGCCTGGGACGAGGATCTGGCGTACTGGCGGCAGCACCTCGACGGCGCCCCCTCGGCGCTCGACCTGCCCACCGACTGGCCCCGCCCGGCCGTGCAGGGCTTCAACGGCCGCTCCATCCCCGTCGAGCTGCCCGCGTCGCTGATGCGCACGCTGGGCGCGCTGGCCGGCCGGCACGGTGCGACCCCGTACATGGCGCTGCTCGCCGTGCTGCAGGTCCTGCTGCACCGCCACAGCGGTCAGGACGACATCGTCGTCGGCGTGCCGACCGCACAGCGGGACCGCGCCGAAGTCGAGCCGTTGATCGGCTACTTCGTCAACACCCTCGCGATCAGAGCCGACTTGAGCGGCAACCCCTCGTTCACCACCGTCCTGGCCCGGGTCCGGGACGCCTGCCTGGGCGCGTACGCCCACCAGGACGTGCCCTTCGAACTCGTGGTGGCCGGTCTGAAGCTGGCCCGCGACCTGAGCCGCCCGCCGCTGTGCCAGATCAGCTTCAGCTACGGCCGCGAGCCCGTGCCGCCCCGGGCGCTGGGCGGTGCGCACCTGAGCCGGCTGCCGGTCCGCAGCGAAGGCGCCCGCTTCGACCTGGAACTACAGGCGTTCGACAGCGACGGGGCTCTCACCGGCTGGTTCGAGTACGACCGGGACCTGTTCGACGAAGCCACCGTCGTCCGCCTGGCCGGCCGCTTCTGCCGGCTGGCCGAACAGGCCGCCGCCCGTCCGGACACCCCGGTGGACGACTTCGAACTGCTGGACGACGCCGAGCGGCAACTGGTCCTCACCGACTGGAATACCACGGAACACGACTGGGGCACGGGCGGCTGGGTTCACCAGTGCTTCGAGGAGAGGGTACGCCGCCACCCGGACGCCGAAGCGGTCAGATACGCCGGCCAGTCCCTGACCTACGACGCGCTCAACCGCCGCGCCAACCGGCTCGCGCACCGGCTGCTCCGCCATGGCGTCGGCCCGAACGTCGTCGTCGGCGTGGCCATGGAACGCTCCCTCGACCTGGTGGTGAGCCTCCTGGCGGTGCTCAAGGCCGGCGGAGCGTACACGCCGCTGGACCTCGACCTGCCGGCCGCGCGCCTGGCGGCCATCGCCGAGGACGCCCGACCGCCGGTGGTGCTCACCCACGGCTCGGTGCCCGACCGGCTGCCCCCGCTCGACTGCCCGGTACTCAACGTCGACGACCTCGCCGCCGAACTGGCCGCAGAACCCGACGACGACCCCGGCGTCACGGTGGACGGCGAGGATCTGGCCTACGTCATCTTCACCTCGGGCTCGACCGGCCGGCCCAAGGGCGTGATGAACGTCCACGCCGCCCTGCGCAACCGACTGCTGTGGATGCAGGACGCCTACCGCCTGGACGCCTCCGACCGGGTGTTGCAGAAGACCCCGTTCTCCTTCGACGTCTCGGTGTGGGAGTTCTTCTGGCCGCTGATGACCGGCGCCACCCTCGTCGTCGCCCGCCCGGGCGGCCACCGCGACAGCGGCTATCTGGCCGGGCTCATCCAGGACGAGGCCGTCACGACCCTGCACTTCGTACCCTCCATGCTCCAGGTCTTCCTCACCGAACCGGTGGAGAAGTGCACCAGCCTGCGGCGGGTCATCTGCAGTGGTGAGGAGCTGACCCGAGACCTGCACGACCGGTTCCTGGCCCGCTCCCAGGCCGAGCTGCACAACCTCTACGGCCCCACCGAGGCCGCCATCGACGTCACCGCCTGGCACTGCCGTCGCGACGACGCCGACCGGCGGCCCGTCCCCATCGGCCGCCCCATCGCCAACACCCGGCTGTACGTGCTCGACCGGCGGCTGCGCCCCGTGCCCGCCGGGGTGCCCGGCGAACTCCACATCGGCGGGCGGGGCCTGGCCCGCGGCTACCTGAACCGCCCGGACCTGACCGCCGAGCGGTTCATCGACGACCCCTTCGTCCCCGGCGGGCGCATCTACCGCACCGGCGACCTGGTGCGCTACCGGGCCGACGGCGCCCTGGAGTTCCTCGGCCGTCTGGACCACCAGATCAAGCTGCGCGGTCTGCGCATCGAACTCGGCGAGATCGAAGCCGTGCTGACCACGCACGAGGCGGTCCGGGAGGCGGTGGTGGTCGCCCGTGAGCACGCGCCCGGCGACGTCCGGCTCGCGGCGTACGTGAACTGCGTCGGCGACACCGCGCCGACGGCCGGCGATCTGGCCACCCACCTGCGGCGGCGGCTGCCGGAGTACATGGTGCCGGCCTCCTTCACCGTCCTGGAAAGCTTCCCGCTGACCCCCAGCGGGAAGACCGACCGCAAGGCCCTGCCGGAGCCCCAGTCCAGCCGACCGGATCTGGAGTCCCGGTTCGTCGCACCCCGCGACAGGACGGAGCACGCCCTCGCCGAGATCTGGCGCGAGCTGCTCGGCGTGGAACGCGTGGGGACCCGCGACAACTTCTTCGACCTCGGCGGGCACTCGCTGCTCATGGCCGAGTTCCGGACCGTCCTTGCCGCCTCCCTCGGCCACGAACTGACCATGGTCGAGCTCTTCCAGCACCCCACGATCGGATCGCTGGCCGAGTACCTCAGCAGTGCGCAGGCAGCAAAGGCCGGCTCACCGAACGGCGCCCGCAAGCGCGCCGAGAACCGTCATCAGTCCCGAAACCGGCGGCAGCAGGCGGCCGAACGTCGGGCTCTTTCCCGCGAAGACAGGTGATCACGTGTCAGAGCCAGGACACGACCAGGAACGAGAGCAGGAGCGGGACGGGGACCGGGACCTCGACCGTATAGCCGTCATCGGCATGGCAGGCCGCTTCCCGGGCTCCCCCGACATCGAGACTTTCTGGTCCAACCTCGAACAGGGCCGGGAGGGCATCACCACCTTCTCCGACAGCGAACTGATCGCTGGTGGCGTCGACCCGGCACTGCTGGAGCGAGACGACTATGTCAGGGCCAAGGGGTTCCTGGAGGACGCCGACCTGTTCGACGAGGGCTTCTTCGGCTACAGCCCCCGCGAGGCCGAGATCATGGACCCGCAGCACCGGGTCTTCCTCGAATGCGCCTGGCAGGCCCTGGAGTCGGCCGGCGTCGATCCCCACCGCTTCGACGGTCGGATCGGCGTCTTCGCCGGGGCCGGCTTCAACTCGTACCTGTTGTTCAACCTGATGAACAACCAGCCGGTCCTGGACTCGGCCGGCATGTACCAGATCCTGCTCAGCGGCGACAAGGACTTCCTGGCCACCCGGACCTCGTACAAGCTCGACCTCAAGGGGCCCAGCGTCACCGTCCAGACCGCCTGCTCCACCTCACTGACCGCAGTGCACATGGCCTCCCAGAGCCTGCTCAACGGCGAGTGCGACATCGCCGTGGCCGGCGGTGTGTCGGTCTCCGCGCCGCTGCGCAGCGGCTACGTGTACGAGCCCGGCGGCATCCTGTCACCCGACGGGCGGTGCCGCGCCTTCGACGCCCAGGCGTCCGGAACCGTCGCCGGCAACGGCGTGGGCGTGGTGGTGCTGCGCCGCCTCGCCGACGCCCGGCACGGCGGCGACATCGTCGACGCCGTCATCCTGGCCACCGCCGTCAACAACGACGGCTCCCTGAAGGCCGGTTACACCGCACCCAGCGTCGACGGCCAAGCCGAGGTCATCGCCGAGGCGCTGGCCCTGGCCGACGTGGACCCGGCCACCGTCGGCTACGTCGAGACCCACGGCACGGGCACCCCGCTCGGCGACCCCATCGAGATCGCCGCCCTCACCCGGGCGTTCCGGGACGGCACCGACGACCAGGGCTACTGTGCGATCGGCTCTGTGAAGAGCAACGTCGGCCACCTGGACGCCGCGGCCGGCGTCACCGGCCTGATCAAGGCCGCCCTCGCGCTGGAACGGCAGGCCATCCCGCCGACCCTGCACTGCGACCGGCCCAGCCCCGACCTCGCCCTGGACACCAGCCCGTTCTACGTCAACACCGGGCTGCGCCCGTGGCCCCGCACGGACGAACCGCGCCGGGCCGGCGTCAGCTCCTTCGGGATCGGCGGCACCAACGTGCACGTCGTCCTGGAGGAGGCACCGGCCGCTGCCACGGCCGGCCAGGCTCCCGGCCGTCCGCTGCGGCTGCTGGCGCTGTCGGGGAAGACCGCCCCGGCACTGGCCGACAACGCGCGCCGCCTGGCCGACCACCTCGAACGCCACCCGGACACCGACCTCGACGACGCCGCCTACACCCTGGCCTGCCGCAGGCACGCCTTCGACCACCGCGCCACCGTGGTCTGCCGCGGTCACGAGGACGCCGTGGCGGCGCTGCGCGACCTCGCCGAGGTCGCACCCGCGCCGGCGTCCACCGAGCGGGCCCCGGTCGCCTTCCTGTTCCCCGGTCAGGGCACCCAGTACGTGGGCATGGGCCGCGAGCTGTACGCCCGTGAACCGGTGTTCGCCGCGGAGTTCGACCGGTGCGCCGACCTGTTCGCCGAGCACCTGGGCCAGGACCTGCGGACCCTGGTCTTCGCCCCCGACGGCGACCCCGAGGCCACCGCCCGACTCACCCGCACCGAGTTCGCCCAGGCAGCCCTCTTCTGCGTCGAGTACGCGCTCGCCCGGCTGTGGTCCTCCTGGGGCGTGACACCGCAGGCCATGGCGGGACACAGCATCGGCGAGTTCGTCGCCGCCTGTCTGGCCGGGGTGTTCTCCCTGCCGGACGCGGTGCGCCTGGTCGCCGCTCGCGGCCGTCTGGTGCAGGCGATGCCCGAAGGCGCCATGCTCACCGTCTTCCTGCCCGAGGCCGAGACCGCCGGGTGGCTGGAGGAGGGACTGTCGGTCGCGGCCGTCAACTCCACCGCCCTCACCGTGGTCTCCGGCAGCGAGCAGGCGATCGACGGTCTGGAAGCACGGCTGAAGGCCGCCGCTGTTGCCTGCCGCCGGCTGCACACCTCGCACGCCTTCCACTCGCCCGACATGGCCGGCGCCGTCGAGCCCTTCACCGACGAGGTGCGCAAGGCCGCCCTGCGGGCCCCGGAGATCCCGTTCCTGTCCAACGTCACCGGCACCTGGATCACCGACGAGCAGGCCACCAGCCCCGAGTACTGGGGCACCCAGCTGCGGCAGCCGGTCCGGTTCCGCGACGCCCTCGACGTCCTGTTCGCCGACCCGGCCCTGGTGCCCCTGGAGGTCGGCCCCGGGCAGACCCTGGCCAACTTCATCCGCGCCCACCGCTCCTGGACCGCCGGCCGGACCGTTGCCGGCTCGCTGCCGCACCCCGGTGACCGCACCGACGAGGGCACCCTCCTGCTGGCGAACCTGGGTGCTCTGTGGAGTGCGGGGGCCGTCGTGGACTGGGCGGCCTTCCACGCCGACGAGCGCCGACGCCCGGTGCGGCTGCCCGGCTACGCCTTCCAGCGGCAGCGCTACTGGGTGGAGCCCGACCAGCGGACCACGGCACGTGCGAAGGCACCCGTGGCCGCCTCTCCGGCCGACTGGTTCTCCAGCCCCGGCTGGAAACGCCTGCCGTTCACGCCGCAGCCGCAGAACGGCACCCCCGGAGCCGCCTGGGTGCTGCTCGGGGCCGAGCTTCCCCTCGGGCGCGCGCTGGCCGCACGGCTGACGGCCGCGGGCGAGCGCGTCGTCCCGGTCACCGCCGGCGACGCGCCGGGCGAGGACGCCGACGGCGGGTGGACCGCCGATCCGGCCGACCGCGAGCACCTGGCCGCGCTCCTGCGGTCCCCGGCCGTCCAGGAGGTCGAGGAAGGTCAGCAGGTCCACCTGGTGCACCTCTGGAGCGCGGGGACCGCCCCGGACGACGGCCCGCTGACCGAGCAGCGACTGGACGCCGCACGGCGGCTCGGCTTCGACAGCCTGATCGCCCTCGGCCAGGCCATCGCCGACGCACGCCCCGAGGTCCCGGTGACCCTCGACGTCCTGTGCCGCGGCGTGTTCGCCGTCACCGGGGACGAACCGCTGCAGCCGGAGAACGCCACCGTGCTGGGCGCCTGCACGGTGATCCCGCAGGAGACACCCGGCACCGCCTGCCGCACCTTGGACATCACCGGCGCCGACCCCCACGACCCGCACGACGGCCTGGTCCGGGCCGTGCACGCCGCGCTGACGTCGCCCCGTGACGAGCCCGAACTCGCGCTGCGCGGCCGGCACTGGTGGCGTCGAGACTTCGACCGGGTGACGCTGGACGACGCCGACCGCACCGGCCTGCGCGACGGTGGCGGCTACCTGATCACCGGCGGCCTGGGCGGCATCGGCCTGGCGATGGCCGAACACATCGCCCTCACCGCGTCCCGGCCGGTGCTCGGCCTGCTCGGTCGCTCCCCGTTCCCCACCGAGGACACCTGGGACGCCTGGCTCTCCGACCACGACAAGCAGGACCCGGTCAGCATCCGCATCCGCCGGCTGCGGCACCTGGCTGAGCTGGGCGCCCGCGTCGTCGTCCTGCAGGCCGACGTCACCGACGAGGCACAGACCGCCCGTGCCGCCCAACAGGTGCGCGACCTGGCAGGCGCTCTGCACGGCGTCGTGCATGCCGCGGGCCGGCCCTCCCAGGGCATGATCCTCACCAAGTCCCGCGCCGACGCCGACGACGTGCTCGCCGCCAAGACGCGCGGCACCCTGGTGCTGGACCGCGTCTGCCGCGACGACCGGCTGGACTTCCTGCTGCTGTGCTCCTCCGTCACCGCCCTGCTGGGCGGCCCCGGCCAGAGCGACTACGCGGCGGCCAACGCCTTCCTGGACGCGTTCGCCCAGTTCAAGCGGCAGGAGAGCGGCACTGCGGTCACGGCCGTGGGCTGGGACACCTGGCGCGATGTCGGCATGGCCGCCGGGCTGCCGGACCGGTTCGGTACCGGCGCCACCGGCTCCGCGACCGGGCACCCACTGCTGCAGCGCCTGGTGCACGACAGCCCCGACTCGCGCACCTACGTGACCACGCTCAGCACCGCGGACCACTGGATCGTGGGCGACCACCGCATCATGGGCCACGGACTCGTGCCCGGCACCGCCTACCTGGAACTGGTGCGGGCCGCAGTCGCCGAGCAGGCCGACGGCCGCACCATCGAGATCGCCGACGTGCAGTACCTCACCCCGGTCGTCGTTCCCGACGGGCAGACCCGTGAGGTGTTCACCATCGTCGAGGAGCGCGACGGCCAGTGGCGGTTCGCGGTGCGCAGCCGCAACGGCGGTCCGGGCGCGGCGGCCTGGACCGACCACGTCCTGGGGTCCCTGGCCTTCCACGACCGCGGCCCCGACACCGTGCGGGACCTGGCCGCGCTCGCCGCCGACTGCGGCGTCACCCGCGTCCTGGACACCCCCGAGACGATCCAGGAGGGCCTGCGGCTGGACCGGTTCCAGCGCGGCGGGCCGATCGAGTTCTCCTTCGGCCCCCGCTGGGACTGCATGCACCGGATCGAGGCCGGCCCGCAGCAGCTGTTCGCCACCCTCGGGCTCGGCCCCGAGCACGAGGCCGACCTCGACGACTACCTGCTGCACCCCGCGCTGCTCGACGCCGTCGGCGGAACCGCCCGTATCTATGCCACGGACACGTACTACCTGCCCTTCAGCTACCGCAGCCTGCGCGTCCACCACGGCCTGACCCCCACCATCCACTGCCACGCACAGCTCAAGGAGTCCACCGACGCCACGGGCGAGACGATGACCTGCGACTTCGAGGTCCTCGACCCGGAGGGCCGGGTGCTGGTCGAGATCACGGACTTCACGATCAAGCGGATCAACGACCTCGACGGCCTGCGCGAACAGATTGTCCGCTCCGCCGCGCCGCCCGCCGAAGCCGGCTCCGACAGCGTGGACGCCGCCGACAGCGTCCTGCGGATCCTCGGCGAGGGCATCGGCGAGCAGCAGGGCCAGGACGCCTTCGCCCGCATCCTGGCCGCTTCGGACCGGCCCGGCCACCTGCTGGTCTGCCACCGCGACGTGGCGGAACTGCGCGATCTGGCCCGCTCCCTGACGCCCGAGCTGCTGGCCCAGGAGATGGAGCAGTTCGCCGCACCCGGCTCCGTCCACCCGCGCCCCGACCTGGCCACCCCCTACGTCGCCCCGCGCACCGAGCGGGAACAGGCCGTCGCCGCCATCTGGTGCGACATCCTCGGCCTGGAACGGGTCGGCGTCGACGACGACTTCTTCGCCCTGGGCGGCCACTCGCTGGCCGCGGTCCAGATCGGCACCCGGATCAAGAGCTTGCTCGGCGTCGAACTCGACCTGCGGGCGTTCTTCGACCACCCCACCGTCGCGCACAGCGTCACCCTGCTGGCCGCCGGACCGGGCGGACAGGGGCCCGAGGACGTCATCGAGATCCTCGCCCGCGACGACCAGGGTACGGACCCGGCCGCGGCCGACGAGCTGTCTGAGCTGTCCGAACTGTCCGACGAGGAAGTGGAAGCGCAGTTGCGCGCCCTGCTGGCCGCCGAGGGAGAGCACTGATGAACGGATCGCAGGCCCCGGTGGCACTCGTCACGGGCGGCTCCCGGGGCATCGGCCGGTCGATCGCGCTGCGGCTGGCCCAGGACGGCTTCGACATCGCGCTGTGCTACGCCTCCTCCGACGACGCCGCCCGGGAGCTCGAGAAGGAGATCACCGGGCTCGGCCGCCGCACCTGCGTCCGCCGCGCCGACGTCAGCGACCCTGCCGCCGTGGACGCGCTGGTCGAGGAGGCCGAGAACGCGCTCGGCCCGCTCGACGCGGTCATCGCCTCGGCCGCGGTGCTGCGGGACAACCCGCTGATCGCGATGGAGGACGAGGACTGGCACGACGTGCTGCGCACCAACCTCGACGGTGTCTACCACGTCTGCCGATCCGTCATCGAAGGCATGGTCGGACGCCGCCGCGGCACCATCGTCACGCTGTCCTCGATCGCCGGCATCCACGGGAACGCAGGACAGACCAACTACGCCGCCTCCAAGGCGGGGATCATCGGCTTCACCACCTCGCTGGCGCGTGAGGTGGGCCGGTACGGGATCCGCGCGAACGTGGTGGCACCCGGCTTCATCACCACCGACCCGGTGCGGAGCCTTCCGAAAGACCTGCAGGACGACTTCGCCCGGCGCACCGCGCTCGGCCGGTTCGGCCGCCCGGAAGAGGTCGCCGACCTTGTCTCCTACCTGGTGTCGGACCGCGCCGGCTACATCACCGGCAGCACCTTCCGGATCGACGGCGGCATGACCGGCTGACTCCCGAGAAGCCCGGAACCCCTCGAGAAAAACCGACGCACAGGCACAAGCACGATGGCAAGAACTCCTCGCTGCGGAGTCCGCCGCCGAGACCAACGATCAGGAGACTGGCGCATGACCGATATCGACCTGACCAGCCTCACTCCGGAGCAGAAGCGCGCGCTTCTGGCGGAGCGGTTGCGGCGCAAGGGTGGCGAGGGGCCGCCGGCGCGCAAGCGGCGGTTCATCGCCTCGTTCCCCCAGCAGCGCATGTGGTTCCTGGACCAGCTCAACCCGGGTAGCGCCGCCTACAACATCCCGGCGGCGGTGCGCGTGCGCGGCCCGCTCGACGTGGAGGTCTGGCGCCGGTGCCTCGCCGAGATCGTCCGCAGGCACGAGTCGCTGCGCACCACGTTCGACGAGGTCGACGGCGAGCCCGTGCAGGTCGTGCACGACTCCGGTGAGCTGGAGCTGACCGTCGTGGAGTGCGGGCACCTGCACGGCCCCGACGGCGAGGCGGGCATCAGGGAGCTGGCGCGCCAGGAGTTCGCCCGCCCCTTCGACCTGGGCAGCGGGCCGCTCATGCGGATGAAGTTCCTGCGCCTGGCCGCCGACGAGCACGTCCTGCTGCTCACCATGCACCACATCGTCGCCGACCTGTGGTCCACGTCGGTGCTCTTCGGCGAGCTGGCCACCCTGTACCAGAGCTACCTCGGCGGCAGCGAGCCCGAACTGCCCGAGCTGCCCGTCCAGTACGCCGACTACGCGGCCTGGCAGCGCAAGAAGCTCGCGGGCCCGGGGTTCGCGGACGAGGTCGAGCACTGGAAGAAGACGCTCCAGGGCGCCGCGCCGATCCTCGAACTGCCCACCGACCGGCCGCGGCCTGCCGTACTGAGCACGGCAGGCGGTTCACGTCCCTTCGAGCTGTCCGCCTCGGTGATGAACGAGGTGCGCGAGCTGAGTCGGCGCACCGGCGTCACCCCGTTCATGACCCTGCTCGCCGCCTACGTCGTCCTGCTGCACCGCTACAGCAGGCAGGAGGACGTCGTCGTCGGCGTGCCGGTGGCCAACCGCGGGCAGTCCCAGGTCGAACGGCTCATCGGCTACTTCGTCAACACGCTCGCGATCCGCAACGACGTGTCCGGCAATCCGACGTTCAGCGAGCTGCTCGGCCGGGTGCGCCAGGCGGCCCTCGACGCCTTCGCCCACCAGGAGGTGCCGTTCGAGCGGCTGGTGGAGGAGCTGGCCCCGGAGCGGGACCTGTCGCGCTCGCCCATCTTCCAGGTGTCGTTCGTCTTCCAGAACATCCCGGTGCCCCAGATCGACGTCGGCGGGCTGCGCTTCGAGCTGATGGAGGTGGCGAGCTCCACGGCACGCTTCGACCTCGAACTGCAGGTGTTCGAGCAGGGTGACGCGCTCGGCGGCTGGTTCGAGTACAACAAGGAGCTGTTCGACGCGGCCACGATCGACCGCATGGGCGGTCACCTGAAGGTGCTGCTGGACAATCTGCTCGCCGACCCGGAGCAGCCGGTCCTGGACGTCGCGCTGCTGACCGGGGACGAGGAGCACGAACAGCACAGGGAGCGGGAGGACACCCGCAACGAGTGGCCCGACCGGCTGCTCACCCATCAGCGCATCGAGCAGCAGGCGGTACTGCGCCCGGACGCCGAGGCGGTGTACTGCCAGGGGGAGGGGCTCACCTACGCCCAGCTCGACGCGTCAGCGAACCGGCTGGCCCGCAGGCTGAAGAGCCTCGGCGTCGGGCGCGACGTGATGGTCGGTGTCTGCCTGGAGCGCTCGATCGACATGGTCGTCGCGGTGCTGGCCGTGCTGAAGGCGGGCGGCGCCTACGTGCCCATCGACCCGAAGCTGCCCAGCGACCGTGTGGCGTTCATGATCGAGGACGCCGGGCTACCCGTCGTGATCACCCAGAGTTCGGTGGCGCCGAGCCTGCCGGAGTCCGGGGCCGCGACGCTGTGCGTGGACGAGCTGCGCGAGGAGATCGCCGCCGAGTCCGCCGAGGTCCTCGGCGAGCCGGTCGAGGGCGAGGACCTCGCCTACGTGATCTACACCTCGGGCTCGACCGGGCGCCCGAAGGGCGTCCAACTGCCGCACCGCGCGCTGCGCAACCTCTTCTGGGCCATGAAGCAGTGGCCGGGCATCGACGCCGACGACAGCCTGATCGCGGTCACCACGCTCTCGTTCGACATCGCGACGCTGGAGCTGCTGCTGCCGCTGGTCGAGGGCGCCCGTGTGGTGCTCGCCACCCGGGAGGTGGCCACCGACGGCAAGCTGCTGGCCGAGGAGATGATCGCCACCGGCGCGACCATGATGCAGGCGACCCCGTCCACGTGGCGGATGCTGCTCGACGCCGGCTGGCCGGGCCGCCCGGGCCTGCGCGGGCTGATCTGCGGCGAGGCGCTGCCCCCCGACCTGGCGCGGCGCCTGCTGGCCAAGGGCGTGGACCTGTGGAACATGTACGGCCCGAGCGAGACCACGATCTACTCGCTGGGCACCCGGATCGTGGACGACACGATCACCATCGGCAGGCCGATCGCCAACACCGAGGTGCACATCCTCGACCCCGAGGGCCGTCCGGTGCCGCCGGGCGTCCCCGGTGAGCTGTGCATCGGCGGCGCCGGGCTGGCGCGCGGCTACATCAACCGGCCGGAGCTGACGGCGCGACAGTTCATCGCCAACCCGTTCGAGTCCGACCTTGCCGACCGTCTGTACCGCACCGGCGACCTGGTGCGGCGCCGGGTGGACGGCACCGTCGACTACCTCGGCCGGATCGACCACCAGGTGAAGCTGCGCGGCTACCGGATCGAGCTCGGCGAGATCGAGTCGGTGCTGATGTGGCAGGAGCAGGTGCGGGACTCGGTCGTCGTGGTCCGCGAGGACCAGCCGGGCGACCAGCGGCTGGTCGCCTACCTGGTGACGGACCCGGCGGCCGGTCCGGCCGACGAGCTGCGCCGCCGACTGCGGGCCGCGCTGGCCGAGAAGCTTCCCGACTACATGGTCCCGTCCGCGTTGGTGTTCCTCGACGCGCTGCCTCGGACCCCGAGCGGCAAGACCGACCGCGGCGCGCTGCCCGCGCCCGAGCCGGGGCAGGAGAGCCGCGCGGCGGCGGCCTACGCCGCGCCCCGTGACGCCGAGGAGAAGGCCCTGTGCGACCTGTTCGCCCAGGTGCTGGGCGTGGCCAGGGTGGGCATCGACGACGGCTTCTTCGCCCTCGGCGGGCACTCGCTGCTCGCCACCCGGCTGGTGGCCAGGATCCGCGCCACGCTCGGCGCCGAGATACCGGTGCGCGCTCTGTTCGAGAAGCAGACCGTCGCCGGGCTGGCCGAACTGCTGCGGCAGGGCGGCGGCGACGCGCGGCCCGCGCTCGTCCCGATGACCCGTCCCGACCCGCTGCCGCTGTCGTTCTCCCAGCGACGGCTGTGGTTCCTGCACCAGATGGAGGGCCCCTCGCCCACCTACAACCTCCCGGTGGTGCTGCGTCTGACCGGCGCGCTGGACGTGGACTGCCTGCGGGCCGCCCTCGCCGACGTCGTCGCCCGCCACGAGGCGCTGCGGACCGTCTACCCGGACACGGGCACGGCGTGCCAGCAGGTTCTCGACCCCGGTCAGGCGCGGCCCGAGCTGCCGGTGACCGAGGTCGACGACGCCGGCCTGAACGACGCGGTGGCCGCCGCGGTCCGGTACTCTTTCGACCTGACCCGGGAAATCCCGCTGCACGCGGAGCTGTTCACGGTCGGCGCCGACACGCACGTGCTGGCCGTCGTCGTCCACCACATCGCGGCGGACGGCTGGTCGCTGGCACCGCTGCGGCACGATCTGGCGACCGCCTACCGGGCCCGGCTGGCCGGCCACGCACCCGACTGGGCGCCGCTGCCCGTGCAGTACGCCGACTACACCCTGTGGCAGCGCCAGTACCTCGGCGCCGAGGGCGACCCCGAGAGCGCATGGTCGCGCCAGTTGGACTACTGGAGCGACGCGCTGGACGGCCTGCCGGAGCGGATCGCCCTTCCGGTCGACCGGCCGCACCCGGCCGAGGCGTCCCACGACGGGGACACGATCACCTTCCGGTGGGACGTGGACCTGCACGAGGGGCTGGCGCGCCTGGCGCGCGGCTGCGACGTCAGCATGTTCATGGTGCTCGACGCGGCGCTGGCGGTGCTGCTCGGCCGCCTCGGTGCCGGTGCGGACATCCCCATCGGTGTGGCGACCGCGGGACGCGACGACCAGGCCACCGAGAACCTGATCGGCTTCTTCGCCAACACCCTTGTGCTGCGCACCCGGACATCGGACCGCCAGACGTTCCGTGAACTGCTCGGCGCGGTGCGCGAACACACCCTCGAGGCGCTCGCGCACGGGGACATCCCGTTCGAGGCCCTCGTGGACGGCCTGCGGCCGACCCGGTCGATGTCGCACCACCCGCTCGTCCAGGTCATGCTGTCCTGGCAGAGCGTGACCGAGGAGACCCTGGACCTGCCCGGCGTCGAGACGGCGCCGATGGTGATGGGCACCGGCACGGCGAGGATGGACCTGGTCTTCCTGCTGCACGAGCGCCTGGCGGGCGACGGCACGCCGGCCGGCATCGAGGGGGGCATCGAGTACAACGCCGACGTCTTCGACCCGGAGACGGTGCGCACCATGGTGCGCAGGCTGCGCCAGGTGCTGCTGGCGATGATCACCGACCCGGACCGGCCGATCGGCGACGTCGACCTGCTGACCCCGGCCGAGCGGCACCGCGTGCTGACGGAGTGGAACGGCATCGACGGCGAGGTGCCCACGGCCGGGCTGCCCGAGCTGTTCGCGGCGCAGGCGGCCCGCACCCCGGACGCCGTCGCGGTCAGCTGCGGCGACGAGCGGCTGACCTACGGCGAACTCGCCGTGGCAACCGACCGGCTGGCCGTGCGGCTGCGCGAGCTGGGGATCGGCGCCGACGGCGGCGAGGACGCGGTCTGCCTGCTGATGGAGCGCTCCGTGCGGCTGCCCGTGGCGATCCTGGCCGTGATCAAGGCAGGCGGCGTGTACGTGCCGCTGGACGCCCGCTACCCCGAGTCCCGCATGCGGCTGATCATGGCCGACACCGGGGCGAGCGTGCTCCTCGTGGACGGGAAGGGACGAGAACACCCCACCGTCGACGGGATGCGGGTGCTCGACGTGGCCGCCGAACTGTCCGCCGCGGACGGTGCGGCGGACGCCGCCCGCGCCCTCGCGCCGACGGGCGGACCTGACCGGGCCGCCTACATCATGTACACCTCCGGCTCCACCGGCCGGCCCAAGGGCGTGATGGTCACCCAGGGGAACGTGGCGAGCCTCGCCGCCGACCACCAGTGGCGCGGCGGCAACCACACCCGCGTACTGATGCACTCCCCGTCCGCGTTCGACGCCTCCACCTACGAGCTGTGGGTGCCGCTGCTGTCAGGCGCAGAGGTGGTCGTCGCACCGGCCGGCGAACTCGACCCCGACACGCTGGTGCGCACCATCCGCGAGCACCGGGTCACCGCCGCGTTCTTCACGACCGCCCTGTTCAACCTGCTGGTCGAGCGCGACGCCACGGCGCTGGCCGGGCTGCGCGAGGTGATGGCCGGCGGCGAGGCCCATGCGCCCCTCGTGTTCGCCAAGGCGCAGGCCGCGTGTCCCGAGACCGAGTTCTTCAACATCTACGGGCCGACGGAGACGACGACGTTCGTCGTGCTGCAGAACACCCGCGAGGTGGCCGACGGCACCCTGCCGATCGGCACGCCGATGGACGACACCCGCGCCTATGTGCTCGACGAGGCGCTGCGGCCGGTGCCGGCCGGTGTGCCCGGCGAGCTGTACCTCGCCGGTTCGGGCCTGGCCCGCGGCTACCTCGGTCAGCCGGGGCTGACCGCGCAGCGGTTCGTCGCCTGCCCGCTGGGCGCGCCGGGCGAACGGATGTACCGGACCGGTGACCTGGTCCGCTGGAACGCGGACGGGCAGCTCGTGTACGTCGGCCGGACCGACGACCAGGTCAAGATCCGCGGCTTCCGGATCGAACCGGACGAGATCAAGAGCACGCTCGGCGCGCACCCGGCCGTGGCGGACGCCGCCGTGGTGGTGCGTCACAAGCCCTCCGGCGGCAAGCAGCTCGTCGGTTACGCGGTGCTCGCCGACGGCGCGCACGCCGATCCCGCCGAGTTGCGCTCGTTCGTGGCCGAACGGCTGCCGCAGTACATGGTGCCGGTCGTGGTGATGGTGCTCGACGCGTTCCCGATGACCGGCAACGGCAAGATCGACCGCCGCGCGCTGCCCGCGCCGGACCTCGGTACCCGGTCCCGGCCGGCGGAGACGTCGGCCGAGGAGACCCTCTGCTCCGTGTTCGCCGAAATACTCGGGGCGCCCGAGGTCGGCGCCGAGGCAGGCTTCTTCGACCTGGGCGGGGACAGCATCCAGGCCACTCAGCTGGTCGCGCAGGCCCGCACGGCCGGGCTGGTGTTCACCGTCCGGGACGTGTTCACCCACCAGACGGTGGAGGGCATCGCCCGGGTGGCGAGGCCCGTCGGCGAGGACACCGGTGCCGACGTCGCGGACGTCGGCACCGGCGAGATCCCGCTGCTGCCCGTCGTGGAACGGCAGCGGCAGCTGGGCGGCTCGCCGGCCGGCTTCGACCTGTCCGCGACCGTCGGCCTGCCGTCCGAGGTGGACGAGGACCGGCTGATCGCGGCGCTGCAGGCAGTGGTCGACCGGCACGACGCGCTGCGCACCCGGCTGGTGACCACACCCGACGGGCAGTGGTCGCTGCACGCGGACGAGCCCGGCGCGGTGCGGGTCGCGGACGTCCTGCGCCGTGTGGACACCAGCGCCCTGGCCGACGCCGACGCGCGATCGCTCATCGCCGAGGAGACCGCCGCCGCCAAGCAGCGGCTCGACCCGGCCCGGGGAGCGATGCTCCAGCCCGTCTGGTTCGACGCCGGGGCCGGGCGCGCGGGCAGGCTGCTGCTCGCCGTTCACCACCTCGCCGTCGACGGTGTGTCGTGGCGGATCCTGCTGACCGACCTCGCCGCCGCGTGGAACGCGGTGACCGCCGGTCGCGAGCCGTTCCTCGCGCCGGTGGCGACATCGCTGCGCGGCTGGGCGGCCCGGGTGGCCTCCGCCGAGGGCATCGCCCGGCACCGCGCCGAACTGCCGGTGTGGCAGGGAGTCCTGCGCGATGCCACACCGCTGGTGGCCGGGGAACTGGACGCCGACCGTGACGTCACCGGCACCGAGGGGCGGCTGTCGGTCGCCCTGCCGGCCGAGGACACCACACCGCTGGTCGGGCAGGTGCCCGCGGTGTTCCGCAGTGGCATCCAGGACGTACTGCTGACCGCCTTCGGGCTCGCCCTCGGGCGGTGGCGCGAGCGCCGGTCCGGCAAGGCCGGCGCGGACGGCGGCCCGGTGGTGCTGGACGTGGAGAGCCACGGCAGGCACGAGCACCTGTTCGACGACGTCGACCTGTCCCGCACGGTGGGCTGGTTCACCAGCGTCCACCCGGTCCGCCTCGACTGCGGCGCGCTGCCCTGGGACGAGGTGACCGGCGCGGGCGGCGAACTGGCGGACGCGGTAGCGCGCACCGGCAAGCAACTGCGGGCGATTCCGGACCGCGGCCTCGGCTACGGGGTGCTGCGCTACCTCGACCCGGAGACCGGGCCGCTGCTCGCGTCGCTGCCCGCACCGCAGGTGCTGTTCAACTACCTCGGCCGGGTGCCCGTCACCGACGAGGAGACGCCGTGGCTGCCGCTGCGGGACGACACCGCGCCCGGCGCCACCGGCGCCCGGCCGTTGCCCTACCCGCTCGAGGTGAACGCCGTCACCCAGGACGGCCCGGACGGCCCACAGCTGGTGGCCAACTGGAGCTGGGCCACGTCGCTGCTCGCCGAGGACGAGGTCCGCGAGCTCGCGGACGCCTGGTTCGACGCGCTGCGCGCCCTCGCCCGGTGCGCCCGCGCGGTCGAGACCGGCGCCGTCGAGCTGGTCCGCGACGACGACGAGCACGCCGCGGCCGTCAGCGCGGCCGACCTGCTGCACGCGCCGATCCCCAAGGCCGACCGAGGCGACGGCGCCGGGCTGTCCTTCGGGCAGCTGGAGTTCCTGCTCCAGCCGGTGGGCCCCAACCACGCGCACCACGGCGTCATCACCGCGTTCCGCATGCGCGGCGAGCTCGACGCCGCCGCGCTGCGCCGCAGCCTGGACGACCTGGTGCAGCGGCACGACATCCTGCGCACCCGCTACGTCCAGCGGGGCTCGGCGACCCTGCAGTTCGCCGACGGCAGGCCCGCGTGGCCGATCGAAACGGTCGACCTGCGCGCGCACCAGGGGCAGGCCCAGCGCGAGAAGCTGCGCGAGCTGCTCACCGGGGAGACCGAGCGGCCGTTCCGCATCGAGGACGGGAACCTGGTCCGCGGTCTGCTCGTGCAACTCTCCGACCAGGAACACGCGCTGGTCCTCGTGGCCCACCACATCCTGGTGGACCACTGGGGTTTCCTCGTGATCATCAACGAGCTGTCGGAGCTGTACGCGGCCCACTCGGCGGCGCGGCAGCCGCAACTGCCCGACGTGATGGTCCAGCACCTGGACTACGCGGCGTGGGAGCAGGGGCTGCTGACCAGCGGCGCACTCGACGAGCACGTCGAGCACTGGCGCAAGGAGCTCGACGGCGCGGCGCGCACGCTCGACTTCGACGCGCCGGCGCACCAGCTGGACGACTTCGTCGAGGGCTACAGCCACGGCGTCGTGATCGGCACGGAGGTCATGTCGGCGGTGAAGGAGGCCGCCCGCCGCGAGGGCGTGACCCTGTACATGATGCTGATGTCGGCGTTCCATCTGCTGCTGCACAGCTACTCGGGCGCGACGGACATCGCGGTGAGCCACCCGCTGGCCGGCCGCGAACGGCCGGAGACCAAGGGCATGGTCGGCCCGTTCATCAACGTCATCCTGAACCGGTCGCGGATGGCGGACGACCCGACTGTCCACGAGCTGATCCAGCAGGTCCTGCAGAACGAGCTCGACGCGTACTCGCACCAGAACGTGCCGCTGCGCGCGCTGGTGAACGACGGCATCATCGGGGACGGCAACCAGCTGCCCCTGCGCGTGATGCTCAACCTGCTCGGCGTGCCGAGCGACGAGCTGGCCCTGGACAGGCTCGAAGTGGCGCCGCTGGACGTGCAGTTCGGCGACGAGAGCCCGATCCCGGGGCTGATCCTCGCGATCGAGCCGCACAACGTCGACCTCTACCTGGTGGCCCGCGAGGTCGAGGGCGAGCTGCGCGGCCTGTGGGTGTACCAGCCGGACTACATCGCGCCGCCGGTCATGGGCGCGCTGGTGCGCCAGTGGCCGCGGGTGCTGGAACTCGTAGCGCAGCAGCCGGAGCTGACGGTCTCGCAGTTGCGCGAGCGTCTGTGGGCCGGGCCCGCGGAGGCCGAACACGCGGAAGGGGCCGACGAGGGCGCCGGCCGATAGCCGGCCCCGACCTGTCCGCATCAATCACCAAAGCCGTCGTCCAGAACGACGGCGGAACGTAAGGAAGAACATGACTGAGAACACCTGTCCCATCACCAACGGGCTGCCGACCCTCCGGGAGCGGCCCTTCGACCCGCCGCAGGCGCTGCGCGCCCAGGGCCCGATCGGCCGGATGACCTTCCCCGACGGATACGAGGGTTGGCTCGTCACCGACTACCAGCTGGGCCGGGACATCCTGTCCGACAAGCGGTTCAGCTCGGCCCCGACCAACAAGCACCTGGCGTTCCCGTCAGACCGCTCCGCGGACCTCGGAGCGGACATCCCGGGCCTGTTCGAGCACATGGACCCGCCGGAGCACACCCGGTTCCGCAAGCGGCTGGCCGGCCAGTTCACGCTGCGCCGGATGCGGCAGCTCACCCCGCGGATCGAGGAGATCACAGCGCAGTACGCCGAGGCGATGTTCCACAAGGGATCGCCCGCGGACCTGGTCGCGGACTACTCGGTGCCGGTGTCCTCGCAGGTGATCTGCGAGCTGCTCGGTGTGCCGTTCACCGACCGGGACCGCTTCGAGGCCAACTCGGAGAAGCTGCTGCGCCTGGACATCGAACCGCAGGAGGCGCAGGCGGCGCTGATGGACCTGGTCGACCTCACCGGCCAGCTGCTCATGCGCAAGAAGGCCGAACCGGCCGACGACGTGCTGAGCGTGCTGGTGGAGGGGGAGGACATCAGCCTCCCGGAGGCGATCGGCGCCACCCTGCTGCTGCTCGTCGCCGGACACGAGACCACCGCGAACATGCTCTCGCTCGGCACACACGCGCTGCTGAGCAACCCGGACCAGATGGACCTGCTGCGCGCGGACGAGTCGCTCGTCGAGGGCGCGGTCGAGGAGCTGCTGCGCTACCTCACCATCGTGCACGTGGGCGTGCAGCGCACCGCCACCGAGGACATCGAGATCGGCGGCGTGACCCTCCCCAAGGGCGAGACCGTGCTGATCCACCTCCCCACCGCGAACCGCGACCCGAAGCAGTTCACCGACCCGGACCGGCTCGATGTCACCCAGGGCCAGCTCGGCCACCTCACCTTCAGCCACGGAATCCACCAGTGCCTCGGGCAGCAGCTGGCGCGCCTGGAGCTGCGCATCGGCTACACCACACTGCTCCGGCGCTTCCCGGACCTGCGCCTCGCCGGGAACCCGGACGAGATCCCGATGCGCTCCAACATGACCGTCTACGGCGTGCACCAGCTGCCGGTGGCGTGGTAATCAGCCGCTGCGGCGAGGAGAGGGCGATGCTACATCCGTTCGACGACCCCGACAGGGTCTACCAGGTTCTGGTCAACGAGAAACAGCAGCACAGCCTCTGGCCACGCGATGTCCGCGTGCCTGCCGGCTGGTCGCCGGTGTTCGGTCCGGACACGCGGGAGGCCTGCGTCGGCTACGTCGAGGCCCACTGGACGGAGATGCGCCCGGCCTCGGTGCGGGCGGCTCGGTGACGACGGCGCCGGCGCAACGCTCGCCCCTGCGGAGCTGGCAGTTCCGCAGGGTCATCGCTGCGGAGTTCATCTCCTCGGTCGGCACCCAGATGACGACGCTGGCGTTGCCGTGGTTCGTCCTGATGACCAGCGGCTCACCGGCGCGGATGGGGCTGGTGTTCGTCATCCAGATCCTGCCGGTGCCGCTGTTGGCCATGCCTGCGGGGCTGCTCGTGGCCCGGTGGGGGGCCCGCCGCGTCACGATCGCCGGAGACATCGCCAACACGGTGCTGCTGGCGGCCGTGCCCACCCTGTACTTCGCGGGCATGCTGCCGTTCTGGGCGCTGCTGGTGATCGTGGCCCTCGTCGGTTGCGTCGCGTCGGCTTACCTGTCCGCGCAACGCATGCTGCTGACCGAGGCCATCGGCTCGGACGAGGGCACCGTCACCGCGGGCAACGCCCTGTTCGAGACGGCGACCTCGACGGCGCGGCTGGTCGGCCCCGCGATCGCCGGCTTCCTGATCGCCCAGTTCGGCGCGCTCACCGTGCTGTGGGTCGACGCGGCCTCGTTCGCGGTGTCGGCTGCGCTGCTGACCGGGCTGCCGCGCCGCGAGGCGGCGCCGGAGCCGTTGTCGGCGAACAGAATGGCGGAGGGCGTGCGCTACCTGTTCCGGGACCCGCTGCTGCGAACGATGTCGCTCGCCGCGCTCGGGTACGGCACGCTCATGCCCGTCGTGCTGCTCGCGTTGCCGGTCATGGCCAGGAGCCGCTACGACGCCAACCCCCATGTGGCCGGCTTGCTGCTGGCCGCGTGGGGCGGTGGCACCGCGTTGGGCACCGTGGTGGTCGCCCGGCTCGCGCGCCGGATCTCACCGACCCGTTTCGCGGCGTACGGCGGTGTGGGCGCGGCGGTCGTGCTGTGGTTGCTGCCATGGGACCAGCCGGCCACCACGGCGGCGCTGACGGTGGCGGCCAGCTGCATGTTCCTGCCCGGGGTGACCGCGCCCGCCGTCGCGTTGCTGACATTGCGGCCGCCGGAGCACCTGCGCCCGCACGTGCTTCCGGTGTTCGGCGCCGCTGTTTTCGTGGCGAGCCCGATCGCCTACGCGGTGGCGGGCGTGCTGTTCGAGCACCTCGCGGTGAGCACGGTGCTCGTGGCGGTTGCCGTAGGGGCGAGCCTGTGCGCCCTGGTGCTGGTGAACCTGGCCCGCCGCCCGGCCGACTGATCCGCGCCCCCAAGGAGAAGCGCCCGCCTGGTGGCGGGCGCGGCGTGGTGGTGTCCGCATTCACCGGTGGCCTTGTTCGGACTCGAACCCCCTTACGTACCCGCCGACATCGGTCCAGGTGCGGTCGAGGTGGTCGTCCACCGAGCCCATGACCCAGTGGTGCGGCAGCCGCCACCGGCTGTCCAGGATGGCCGAGAGGCTGGTGCGGCCCCCGGCGATGTTGTCCCGGAACGTGCCCGGATCGAGCGCGTCAGACAGCACACAGCCCAGGCCGACGACGGCGATCGGTTCGAATTCCATGCAGATCTCACTTCACGGCAGGGCGGGGCCGGTTCGGAGGGGCCGGGGCTCAGGAGGGGCGGCGGACGAGTTCCACGCCGAGCAGTTCCAGACGGACGGCTCCGCCGGCGTCGCATCGCAGTGCGCCTCCGTGCTGTGAACCTTCCGGCCTCGCAGTACACACCGCACGGTGCCGTCCACCGGGCCGCGCCGGTGCACCCTGCGCTCTGCGATGGCCATCGGAAGCGTCGCCGCATGGAGTACCTCCTGTGCCCAGACCAGGGCGAGTTGGAGCCGCCGGCCATGGCCGGCCGGGTGCCGGATTTCATATAGTCTCCTGCGCGATCAGGGCGTGTGCGAGAGCCGTGTCGAGGATGCGGCGTAAGTGGGCCGGTGTAGGTGCGACGGCGGTGGCAAGCAGTGCCGGCCCGTTGGCGAGAGGGGTGAGGACGGCGCATCCCTCCTCCGGATCGTCACCGATGAGAAACGGCTTCTGGTCTGCAACTAGTTGGGGGTGCACGACGAGGAGTTGTCCGGCGGTGCGGTGCCCGCCCAGGACTGCAGGGCCGTCCCAGGCCGGCGCGGGGCCACCGTAGGCGGTGTGCTGGTCAAGGAGCAGTCGGCCGTCGCGCCGCACTGTCAGGCGGGTGGAGAGATGACCGGAGGGCTCCGCTGTGCGGCCGAGGAGCTGTTCCTCCCGCAACAGCAGACGGGAGGTGGAGGTGAGTTCCACGGTGTAGGACTGGTGCAGAGTGCTGCCTCGGGTGCTGATCAACGGCTTCGGCAGCCAGTTCACGGATGCGTCCTCGCCGACGGTGAGCCGGACGTCGTAGGTGGCGGGTGCGGTGGTGGCACCGCGCAGGGCGATGGTGGCGGCTGCCGTGGTCACCTCCAGTTCTGCTCGCGCTTCGGCCGCGATGTCGAGGGCGAGGCGGTCCCCGCCGAGCGGCGCGCTCATGGCCCCGATCACGCTGACCCGCGCCTGCCCGTCGCGGGTTCGCAGCCGGCGCAGGTGGAAGGGGCCGTCGCTGTGCAGGAACGGGAGCGTCGTGGCGCGGCCGTTGTGGGCGGCTCGGATACGGGCGGTGGCGCGGACGCCGGTGGGGTGAGGGACGGTCGGGTGGGTGCCGGGCGTGTGCGCCCGAACCGCACAGGGCGCCTCGACCGGCAGCCCGTTGTCCGTGGTGCCTCCTTCGGTCTTCGGTCGGGGCCCGGCCGGTGTCGGGGGCGCGGCCGGCAGTTGAGTGGTGCCGGTCACGCGGCGGCCCCGGCACGCCACGCGGTAAGTTGCCCGGTGATCCAGTCGGCGACCGGACGGATCCCGTCGGGCAAGGCGAGGCTGGTGAATGCGACCGGCAGAGCGCCGCGCTGCTTCTTCGCGTCGGCCGCCATGGTGTTCAGGTCGGCTCCGACATACGGCGCGAGGTCGGTTTTGTTGACCACGAGGAGGTCGGCAGTGGTGATGCCGGGACCGCCCTTGCGTGGGATGTCGTCGCCGCTGGCCACGTCGATCACGAACACTTGAGTGTCGACGAGTCCGCGCGAGAAGGTGGCGGTGAGGTTGTCTCCTCCGGACTCGATGAGGATCAGGTCCAGCGGATGCAGCGTCTGTTCCAACTGCTCGACGGCTTCGAGGTTGGCGGAGATGTCGTCGCGGATCGCGGTGTGCGGGCAGGCGCCGGTCTCCACGGCGGTGATCCGTTCCGGCGGCAGCACAGCCTCGCGGCGCAGGAACTCGGCATCCTCGCGTGTGTAGATGTCGTTGGTGACTACGGCGATGGACAACCGGTCCCGCAGCGCACGGCACAGCGCGGCGACGGTCGCAGTCTTGCCTGAGCCTACGGGCCCGCCGAGCCCGACCCGCAGCGCGCGGCGGTTGCCGTCGGGGCGCACCGCATCGGCGCTGAAGGTGTAGCGGCGGGGCATGGTCGTGGGGTGGTCGAGGTGCATGGTGGCTCCAGCAGGAAGAGGCAGGTCAGGATGCGAAGAGGCGGAGGCTCCAGGCGGCGTGTTGCTCGCCGGTGATGTCCAGCAGCGGAGAGGACGCGGCGGGCAGCACGCCGGTACCGTCGGCGGCGACCCGATCCGCCGCGTCGGCTGCGGATCGGGCGACGTCGTCGAGTTCACCGGCGAGCCGTGCCAGTAGGGCGGTCGCGTCGAACGGGTCGAGGCTCAGCAGCCGTACCGCCGCGGTCGCCGGCCCGCTGACGTTCTCGTACGCGGCGCACTGCGCGACGTCGAACGGCGTCAGGCCGGCGGCGCGGGCCGCGACGCCGAGGACGACCGGCTGGTGCGCTCCCTGCGGCCGGTCGCGGGCGAGCCGCTCGAGGTCGGCTGAGGGCCAGGTGGCACGGGCCGCGCGCATCATCTGTCGGCCCAACCTGCGCGCGACCTGCCGCAGCGCGGGCATGGGCGTACGGGCGTCGGCGGCCTCGTCGAGGGCAAGGGGGTCGTGTCCGGTGGCCGCTGCGGCGGCGAGCCCGGCCGCCGTCAGCCCGGCGGTGTGCAGACGCCCCCGGCAGAACGCCTCCAGACTCGCAGTGTCGTACACGCTTTGAGAGGCGATCGCGGCCTCCATACCGCCGGAGTGGGCATGCCCACCGGCGGGAAAGCGTCCATCGGCCAGGACGAGCAGTGCAGCACGGCTCATGAGTTCAGCGGCCCGCCTTTCACAGGGACAGGCGGCCCGGCGAGAAGGCGCGGCCGGGCCGACGTGGGGGATCAGAACAGGAAGTACCGCTGAGCCATGGGGAGTTCGCTGGCGTAGTGCCGTCCGATCAGTTGCCCGTCCACCGTGGTGCGTACGTCCGCGGTGGTGGCACCGCCGATGGTGACGTCGAAGGTGTCGGGGTCGATGACGATCTCCGGCAGGCCGTCGTTGTGCACCATGTCGGCCTTGGTCACCTCGCGGGTGGACTTGATCGCGCGCAGCGGCTTGAGCAGGCCGATCCGGGACAACTCGCCGTCGACGGCCGGCTCCGAGACGAAGTTGAAGGAGTTGGCCTTCGGGGACCGGCCACTGAACCCCCACACCGGACGCGGCAGGAACGGCTGCGGCGTCGGAATCGAGGCGTTGGCGTCACCGACCTGCGCGTACGCGATCTGGCCTGCCTTGATGACCATGTGCGGTTTCACACCGAAGAACTTCGGTTCCCACAGCACCAGGTCGGCCAGTTTGCCCACCTCGACGGAACCGACCTCGTCGTCGATGCCGTGGGTGATGGCTGGGTTGATCGTGTACTTGGCGATGTAGCGCCGGGCCCGGAAGTTGTCCGCTTTGGCGTCGTCCTCGCACAGGTGTCCGTAGCGGGACTTCATGACGTGCGCGGTTTGCCAGGTCCGCATGATCATCTCACCGATGCGCCCCATGGCCTGCGCGTCGGAGGACATCATCGAGATGGCGCCCATGTCGTGCAGCAGGTCCTCGGCAGCCATGGTGGAGGGCCGGATCCGCGAGTCGGCGAACGCCATGTCCGCCTTGATCTCGGGGTTGAGGTGGTGACAGACGATCATCATGTCGACGTGTTCCTTGACGGTGTTGACCGTCAGGGGCCGGGTCGGATTCGTCGAGGCGGGCAGCACACTCGGCTCGCCCACCAAACTGATCATGTCGGGGGCATGACCGCCGCCGGCGCCTTCGACGTGGAAGACGTGCAAGCTGTGGTACTTGGTCTCCGTGGTTGTGCAGCGTTTCTTGGTCGCGGCGAGTGTGTGGCGCACGAACCCGGACTCGTTCAGCGAGTCGGCGTGCAGGGCGACCTGGACACCGGTCTCCTCGCAGACCCTCAGCGCCGCATCGATCACCGCGGGCGTGGCACCCCAGTCCTCGTGGATCTTGAAACCGAGGGCGCCGGCGGCGACCTGGTCGCGCAGCGCCTTCTCTGAGACCGTGCTGCCCTTGGCGAGCAGACCGATGTTGACCGGATAGGAGTCCAGTGCCTCGAACATCCGCTGGAGGTGCCACTTGCCGGGCGTCACCGTGGTGGCCGTACTGCCCTCCGCAGGCCCGGTGCCGCCGCCGATCAGCGTGGTCACACCCGACGCGAGGGCTTCGTGGATCTGCTCGGGGCACAGGAAGTGCACGTGGGTGTCGACGCCGCCCGCGGTCAGGATCCGTCCGTTGCCGGAGATCACCTCCGTCTCGGGCCCGACGACGAAGTCCGACGCACGTGCGTCGCTGGGGGGCGTCGGCGACATCGTCTCGGGGTTGTACGCCTTGCCGATCGCCTGGATCCGTCCGTCGCGCAGACCGACGTCGGCCTTCACCACGCCCCAGTGGTCCAGGATGAGCGCACCGGTGATCACCGTGTCCACCGGTGCGCGGGGATCGTCCCGCGGGACGTGCGACTGGCCCATCGACTCGCGGATCACCTTGCCGCCGCCGAAGATCATCTCGTCGCCGCTGCGGCCGGGCCCGCCGCACCAGTCCGCATCGATCCGGACGACGAGCTCGGTGTCGGCGAGCCGGACCCGGTCGCCGGCCGTCGGACCGTAGAGGTCGGCGTAATCGGACCGCTTCAACGGCCCCGGAGGCTGTTCAGTCTGACTGCTCATCGAGGTGCATCTCCTCTTCGCTCTTCCCGGCCTGAAGTCCCCTGACGATGCGGTCCCCCGCGATGGGCACCAGCCACACGGTGTGCTTGTCACCGGGCTCGAAGCGTTCCGACGTCCCGGAGGGGATGTGCAGCCGCATGCCGCGTGCCACAACGCGGTCGAAGACGAGGCCATCGTTGACCTCGGCGAAGTGAAAGTGGGAGCCGACCTGGACCGGACGGTCCGAAGGGTTGCTCACGGGCAGTCCCACGGGCTCCTGGCCCTCGTTGAACACCACCGCGAATGCCTCGTCGTCCGGAAGAAGCTCCAGCTTGCCCGGATGGACGTCCACGTCCTCGGCCGGCTCGTCGAAGGGATCGTGAATGGTCACCAGCTTCGTCCCGTCCGGGAACGTCGCCTCGACCTGGACGCTGGCGATCATCTCCGGGACGCCTTCCATGACTTCGCTGCGCGTCAGCACATGGCGGCCGGATTCCATGATCGAGTCCACCGTCGCGCCGGCCCGTGCCTCTTCGTACACGTGCGTCGTCAACAGCGCCATGACCTCTGGATAGTTCAGCAGCAGCCCTCGCTCACGGCGCCGCTGGGCGACATCCGCCGCCACATGGACCAGCAGGCGTTCCTGCTCATGAGGAGTCAGGTGCATGCAGTCCTCCTTCCTGCTCATCGCTTGACCTGTGCGGCGAAGGCTCACGAGGGCAGCGTGATGCGTGCTGGTGTGCCGGATACCGCAGATTGATCTTCGACGGGGAAGGCAAGCGAGGTGAGAGTGAAACCCTTTATTGTCCCCAATTGGGTGAAATGGAATCATAAGTGAATATCTCTCGCCGAATGGTGCAGCCGGCCACGGGTCATGAACACGTTGGTGTGTGCCCGGGGCATGCATCCGTTGTCCACGCCGTGCACCGTCGGTTCCTTGGCGCGCCGGCCGCGTATACCCCGATATGCCCGGTGCTGACGTGTTTCGACTCGCCGCTGAGGTGCGCGCCGAAAGGGGTGCCTGACGGGCAACTGTCATGGTCAGGCGCCCTTTTTCTACGTCGAGAAGGGTGCGGTCAGCGGCCCCCGACGAGGACACTCGAACACCCGAATGGATAGGCCATGCCTTCAGAGAAGGGTGGCCCCGCCATGCGTTCACGCGCTGCTCGTGCTTCATGCCGCCGCGGCCTGCTCAGCCGTCCGTACGCGTAACCGCAGCGCTCAGCCCAGGAGGTCGTCCAGAAACCCGCCGCCGGTTCTTCCCGATCGCGGGTGTCAGCCCTCAGGCTTCCGGCCGCAGCAGGGCGTCGGCGCGCTCCCCTTGGCCCAGGCGTTCGGCGCGTACCACTGTGGGTTCATCTCTACACCAAGGCATTGCCGGCCGAAGTACCCCATCCGGGCTGGAAGTCGCACCGAAGCCGCCGCTGAAGCGCACGCGCCGGGCGGCCCGGCCGTCGTGGTCGTTGCGCTGATCCACCGGCCGCGCCAACGCGTGGACCGGGCACCCGGACAGAGGTTCTGTCCGGGTGCCCGGTCCGTAGTGATCAGTGGCGCAGGCTGAGACGGTGCACGCCGCCGTCGAGGGTGCCGACGTAGAGCGTGCGGCCGTCGGGGCTCACGGCCAGTTTGGTGGTGTCGGTGTTCTGCAGGCCGGTGGAGATGTTGTGCCAGCTCAGACCGCGGTCGGTGCTGCGCAGTACGCCGCGGCCGCCCTGCAGGAGGCCGCTGGCCCCGGAACTGGTGGTGGCCGCGTAGAGCGTGTCCTTGACCCGGAGCAGGTCGGAGACATGGATCGCGAGAGCGCCGGTGTCCGCGGTGCGGAAGGTCCGGCCGCCGTCGGTGCTGGTGCGCACGCTCTCGCCGCCGACGACGAGACGCCGTCCGTCGAGGTCGATCGCGGTCACCGGGCCGTCGGCGACCTTAGTGACGGTCACCCCGCCGTCATCAGACCGGTAGAGACCAGCAGTGTTGCCGAGCCACAGGCGCAGCGGATTTGCCGGGTCGCCCGCAATGGTGCCAAAGGAGCGCTCGTGGTAGAGGTTCTTCCACGTCGCACCGCCGTCGCGGGTGGCGAACAGCCCCTGGCCCAGAAGGCTTCGGAAACTGACCATGACCCGGTTCGGGTCGGCGGGGTGAACCAGGAGCGCCGTCGGCACCTCCGCCGAACTGCCCCTCTTCTCCCAGGTGGCACCACCGTCGCCGCTGCGCTCGACGGTGAAGGAGCCGAACGCGGTGCGCCGCACCTTCCAGATCACCTTCGGATCCTTGGCCGACACGGCAAGCTGCGGAACGGTGACGCCCCTCATGCCCTCGCCGCCCGACTGGCCCCACTCCGGGCTCGCGACGGGAAGGGTGGTGCGGTAGACCGCGCTGTCGGTGGCAGCGAGCAGATGGCCGTCACTGACCGCGAGATCGTTGACGGTCAGTCCCTGGACGCCGATCCGCCGATAACCGGTGCCGTCCGCGGCACCCCGGTAGAGACCGTCCTGCTCGCTGGAGACGGTGACGGAACCGTCGGCCCAACGGTCGTAGTCCATCGGTAGCGCTGCGCGCGACGGCGCGGCGACCGTGGTCCATGTCCGCCCGTGGTCGCGGCTGAGACGGCCGCTGCCGGACAGCGTGCTCAGGTACAGGTCGTCACCCGAGATGGTCAGGCGGAGGCCGCCGTTCGTCATGGACAGCAGGGTGGTCCAGGTCTCCCCGCTGTCACGGGAACCGACAATCCCCCGGCCCGGGACATACACCGCCACGACCGAGGAGTCAGCGGCCAGCCCGCCGACGGTCCCGCCGGACGGTTCGAAGAGCGGGCGTGCTTCGCCGGGGTTGCCCGAGCCGATGCCGGATCGGGCCCAGACACCGTGGTACGTCGTCATGTAGAGGGTGTCACCGGTGACCGCGGCAGCGGTTACGGCGCCGGTCACACCGGTCGGATACGTCGTCCAGTGGTCACCCGCGTCCGTGCTGACGAGCAGTGCGTCCGAGGTGACCGCGACCAGGGTGCGGGTCCGTTCATCGGCGACGAGCGCCGCGATGCGGGTGTCCGGGACGTCGAGCGTGCGCCAGGTACGCCCGTTGTCATCGGTGCGCAGGATGGCGCCCCTGCGGCTGCCGTCGTGGACGCTGTTCACGGCGTACCACCAGCGGTCGGGATTCCTCGCGTCCACCACGAGCGGACCCGTGCCGTCCGCGACGGGCAGTCGGCCCAACTGGCGCCAGGAGGCCCCGTTGTCGGTGGTCAGCCAGGGAGCCGCCTTCTGGTACTGGGTGAGGACGGCCTGCTTCGGCCGGCTCGCCGAGAGGGCTACGGAACCCGCCTCGCTGTTGGGGCCGACCGGCTCCCAGCGGTCCCCACGGCTGTCGACCGGGGTGACCTCGAAGGCGCTGGTGCCGGTGAGCAGTTGCCCGGTGGCGGCGGTGCCGCGTACCGAGACCCGGTAGGCGCCGGCCACGCTGCCGGTCACCTGGGCCCGGTAGTAGCCGCTGGCGGGGTCGAGGGTGGAGGTGAGCTCGACGGATTTGCCGCTCGGCGGGGTGACGGTGACGACCGGCGGTGCCCCCAGCCGGGTCGGCGGGGCGATGTGCACGGTCGAGTGGCCGTCGCTCGGGTCGGGTGCGGCCTGAACGGCCAGATGCCGGACGGCGAGCAGGTAGGGCACTCCGATCGCCGGTCCCCGGTCGGGGGTCGCCGTGAGATGGCCGCCGATCTCGGTGTCGGCGGCGGGCCGGGTGACGCGCAGCGAGACCGTGACGGTCGCGGTCCTCCCGGCCGGTACGGTGACCCGGCTCGGCCAGACCTTGGCCGGACCGTCGGTCCGCAATGAGGTCGTGATTGGCCGTTTGCCGGGGTTCTGCAGCGTCACCTTCGCGGCGCCGCCGACCTGACGTCCGGACAGGTCGGCGAGCCCGAACGACAGCGAGGCCGGTGAGGCGCTGACCGTGGCCGAGGCGGCCGCAGCCACATCGAGCCGGCCCGCGCCCCGCGTCGTGGGCCCGGTGCCGCTCAGCGGCTTCGCGGTGCCGATCAGCTCCGCCTTGATCTCGGCGGGCGTCCGGCCGGGGTGCAGCTGGCGCAGCAGGGCCGCGGCACCGGCGACGTGCGGGGCAGCCATCGACGTACCCGACATGCGGTACTGGCCGGGCCCGTAAAGGGACTTGGGTACGGTGGAGCGGATCTCCACACCCGGCGCGACCAGATCGGGCTTCAGACCGAAGCCCTGCGTGGGGCCGCGTGACGAGAACGAGGCGATCCGGTCGACGGTGTCGGTGCCCCGCAGCGTCACCGAGACCTTCCCGGCGGCGAGCCGGGTGGTCAGCTCCTGGTACTGGGTCGAGTCGATGCCCATGACCACCAGGTGGTCCATGCGCAGCGAGTCGCCGGAGGCGTCGATCCGCGCGGGCGATGACGGCACCTCGGCCACTCCGGGCTCGGGGTTCATCTCCGGCGGCCGGACCCCGTCCGGCGCACCGGCGACGAAGACCGGGCCGTCGTTGGAGGGCAAGCCTGCCAGCACAGCGATCGCACCACGCCTCTCCGCCTCCTTCGCCCACTCCACGGCGCTCGCCGTCAGATACCGGGTGTCGGAGGCGATGAGCATCTCGGCCCGTACGATCTTTCCGCGTACGTCACCGACCCGCTTCCAGTCCTCGGCAGTGCCCTTGCCGACATCGACGACCGGAGCCGTGACAGGGTGCTCCGGCGGGTTCGCGGACAGGATGCCGCGGTAGGTCTGGATCAACTCGGGTTTCTGGTCGGCCAGATAGGCGCTGGGCAGCCGCAGATTGCTCGTCGATGCGCCGACCGAGAGCACACCGTCGGCGGTGCCGGGGGTGCTGACCGTACCCGCGCCCGGTCCGTCGTTTCCCGCCGCGGCCACCACGACCACACCGGCTCGTACGGCCGCGGTCGCGGCGCGGCCCAGCGGGTCGGTGCCGTCGCCGGGGCCGCCGAGGCTCATGTTGACGACATCGGCGCGGTGCGGGTTGGCCGGATCGGAGGCCGCCTCGATTCCGGCGATGATGTCCGACGTGTAGCCGGAGCCGTCGGCGTCCATCACCTTGTAGGCGAGCAGATTCGCGCCTGGCGCCACGCCTGTGACGCCGCCCTTCTCAGCCGCCTTGCCCGCGATGATGCCGGCGACGTGGGTGCCGTGGCCGTTGTCGTCCATCGGGTCCTCGTCACCGTTGACGAAGTCGTGTCCGCCGACGACCTTGTTCCCCTTGCCGAGTCCGCCGCCCAGGTCGGGGTGGGTGTAGTCCACGCCGCTGTCCAGGATCGCGACGGTGGTCCCCTTGCCGGTGACGCGGCTTCCGGCCGGGTCCTTGCGCTGCCAGACGCCGGGTGCGCCGATCAGCGGCACGCTCACGTCCGTCTTCGTCAGCACCCTGGTGTCGGGGCGGACGGCGGTGACGCCCGGCAGCGAGGACAGCCGCCCCACTTCGGACGCGGGCACCGTCATCGCCACGGCATCGATGAGCAGACCCAGTTTACGGGTCGCCGAAGGGTGCAGCCCGGCGTTCTTCGCCGAACCGAGGAACGTCTCCTGCCGCGCGTCGAGCGCGCGGCGGGCGGCGCCGACGCCGCGGGCGGCCTCGGCGGACAGCAGCGATCCACCGGGCGCGGCGGTGACCGCCGGGTTCCCGGACAGTTCGACGAGCACTCGTTGCGACGGGTCGGGCGGGGACGCGTTGGCGGCACCCGGTGTCGCCGCCAATGTGCCGGCGAGAACAACGGCGGCGAGGGCGGCATGACGCGATCTTCGTGACTTCATTGCCATGCGTAAAGGTCCTAGTGGTGAGGGCACTTGCCGCACAACTGATCTCCGTGGCCCATTGCTGCCGCTGGCACAACTGGGCCACCATCCCTCCATGACACCCGAGACACCGCAACTCACGGCGGCAGGCATCGATCCGTTCGACGAGAGCGTCTACCGCGCCGTCCTGACCCGGCGGACGGCGGCCCCTGCCGAACTCACCGCGGATCTCGACTGTTCGACCGAGCGCGTCGCCAGGGCGCTGGACCGGCTCCGCGACCACGGGCTGGTCGGCCGGCTCGCCGGCTCCCGTCGCCGGTACGCCGCGATCGAGCCGGGCGCCGCCGTCGAGGCGTTGGTACGGGCCAGAAGCAATGAGCTGGAGCGAGTCCGTTCGGCGGCCGACGAGCTGTCCCGGCTGTTCGCCGCCGCGCGCACCGGCGCGACCTATGAGGACGAGGTGGAGATCACCACCGGCAGCGAGGCGCTCGGCCGTTGGTTCGTCCGCCTTCAGCAGGAGGCTCACGAGGACGTGATGACCCTGGACCGGCCGCCGTACGCCCTGACCACCTCCAACCCGGTGGAGGCGACGGCGCTCGGCCGCGGCGTACGGTACCGTGCGGTCTACGCCCCCGAGGCCCTGGAATGGCCGGGCGTCCTCGACGACATCCGCGAGTTGGTCCGGCACGGCGAACAGGCCCGCGTCCTGCCCGGCCTGGGCATCAAACTCGCCATCGCCGACCGAAAGCTCGCCCTGATGCCGCTCTCCCTCGACCTCAACGACGTCCGCGCAGCGGTGATCCGCCCGTCCACCCTGCTCGACGCCCTTACCGGCTACTGGGAAATGTGCTGGAAGCAGGCTCTGCCCCTCAACGCCCCCGCCGAGGACCCCCTCGGCGAGGAGGACCGACTCGTGCTCACCCTCCTGGTAAGCGGCCTCAAGGACGAGGCGATAGCCCGCCAACTCGGCTGGTCCGTCCGCACCATGCGCCGCCGCATCAGCCGCCTGCACGACCTCCTCGGCGCCGCCAACCGCTTCCAGGCCGGAGTGATCGCCGCCCGCCGCGGCTGGTTGTGAGACAGCACGCCGGCAGCAGGTGGGGCGGCAATGAGCGGATGTGGTCTCGGCACGCGCTACGACGTCGTGTGGCATCCGGCACGGGCACCGTTGTACTCCGGATCTCCGCTTTCAAGCACGCGCACCAAGGACGCCGTGACGGTGCGGCAGCTGTACTGCGAGAACGTTGGTTGTCGCGGCGTACTTTCGCCGAACAGGCAGGTCACCGGGGCAGCCGCCACCACCAGGCATGACCGGCCTTGATAGAAACGGCCTCATGAGTTCGAACGACGCCCGGATCTCGCAGGTCGAGTGCCGCTTCGGAGTCCGATTTCCCGAGGACTACCGACACTTCCTGCCCACGGACGGGATCATGGCCCGGTTCGTTCCTCCTGCGGACGACTACCTGATGATCAATGCCGTTGCGGAGCTCATCGAAGTCAATGAGGCTGGCGACTTCCAGGAACGCTTCCCCGGGAGCGTCGTCATCGACGGGGACGGAAGCCGCGAAATGCTCACCTACGACTTTCGGCAGGAACCCCCGTATCTGCTCCTACTCGACGTCTCCGCTCAAGACTGGTCGTCCGCCATCCACCAGGCACCTTTGTTCTCTGCCCTGCTCGAGCAGTTCCCCGAAACCGGATGGAAATGGGACGACTCTGAGCCCTCGCCCTCCTGACAGGCGTCCTCACGAAATTTGAGCCTGATCCTGCGAGTCGTGAACAAAGCCAGACAGGCCTGTTCGACGCGCGTTGAAAACGTTGATCAGGGGTCAGGAACTGCTCTCGACTAAGTGTCCATGAGTGTCCTTCAGGTGTCACGAGTGTCGTATGATCTGGTGTATGAACCTGACGGAATGGGCG
>NZ_JBFAJH010000036.1:0-83291 GCF_040655115.1 Streptomyces atratus
ACCCGGAAGCTAAGCCTTTCAGCGCCGATGGTACTGCAGGGGGGACCCTGTGGGAGAGTAGGACGCCGCCGAACAATTATTCCGGGAAAGCCCCGTGCCCTTGTGGCACGGGGCTTTTCTGCGTTCTGAGCGTCTAGGCTCGAACCATGCGCTACGAACTGGTCATCTTCGACAACGACGGTGTGCTCGTCGACAGTGAGCCGATCTCCAACACCATCCTCTCCGGCTACCTGACCGAGCTCGGTCACCCCACCTCGTACGAGGAATCGCTCCGTGACTACATGGGGTCCGCCGTGCACCGGGTGCACGACCTCGTCGAGGAAAGGACGGGGGAGAAGCTACCCGCGGACTTCGACGAGACGCTCCACTCCCGGATCTTCGCCGCGTTCCAGGAAGAGCTGGAGCCGGTCGAAGGGGTCGCCGACGTGCTGGGGAAGCTCGTCGCCGACGGGGTGCCGTACTGCGTCGCCTCGTCCGGGAACCACGAGCGGATCCGGGTCGGGCAGCGCAAGACCGGGCTCGACCAGTGGTTCGAGGAGGAGTGGATCTTCAGCGCGGAGGACGTCGGGCACGGGAAGCCGGCACCCGATCTGTTCCTCTTCGCCGCTGAGCGGATGGGCGTTCCGCCCGAGAGGTGTGTCGTCATCGAGGACAGCCCGCTCGGGGTGGAGGCAGCGCGGGCCGCGGGGATGGATGTGTACGGGTTCACGTCGATGATGCCCGCCGACCGGCTCGCCGGCGTGACCGGGCACTTCTCCGACATGGCCCAACTGCGGGAACTGCTCGCCTGATCCGTCTACCCACGGGTAGGTAAGGGCCCTACGCTGCGGCCATGAGGGATGCGCGGTTGCGGCACGGTAGGGCCTCCTTGGCGTTGAGCTTCTTCGTGCAAGGGGTCACCTTTGCCCTGCTCGTGACGCGTATACCTGCGATTCAGAACCGGTACGGGATATCCGACGGGCTGCTGCCCGTGTTCCTTGCCGCCGTGCCGATCCTGGCCGGCGTGGGCAGCGTGGTCACCGAGAAGGCGATCGCGCGAGTACGGCCGCGGGTTGTGCTGAGGTGGGTGCAGCCCGTTGTGCTGCTGGCGTTGCTCGGTGTCGGGGCCGGCAGCGAACTGTGGGAGGCGGCCGTCGCCCTCGGGGTATTCGGGCTGTCCGTCGGGGCGCTCGACGCTTCCATGAACATGATGGGGGTCAGCCTTCAGCGGGCGTACGGGCGGAGCATCATGCTCGGGTTCCACGCCGCGTACAGCCTGGGCGGGATCGCCGGGGCGTCGATGGCCTGGGCCGGGGCGCACTGGGATCTCACGCTGCTGGTGTCGTACCTCCCCGCGGTCGTCGTGCTGCTGCCTGCCGCGTTGATCGGGAGCCGCTGGTACGTCGAGGGGAAGGCGGACGGCGACGGGCAGGGGGAAGAGCGTCACGGGGGCTCGGTCTCGGTCAAACTGCTGATGCCGCTCTGTCTGGTGATGAGCTTCGCGTACATCGGGGACTCGACGGTCTCCAACTGGAGTGCGAAGTATCTGCAGGACGTGCTGGGGAGTTCCGAGCAGCTGTCGACCGTTCCGTACAACGTTTACATGGTGACGACGCTGTTGGGGCGCGCGGTCGGGGACTTCGGCGTGCGGCGGTTCGGGGCTGTGGCTGTCGTGCGGTTCGGGAGTGTGCTGGCCGCGGCCGGGTTCGCGGTGGTGGCGGTGGCTTCCGGGGCGTGGATCGGGATGCTCGGGTTCACCCTGTTGGGGCTCGGGCTCTGTGTGATTGTTCCGCAGACGTTCGCGGCCGCCGGGCGGATGTTCCCGGGGGCGAGCGACACAGCGATAGCCCGGCTGAATGTCTTCAACTATGTGGGGTTCCTGGTGGGATCGCCGCTCGTGGGGGCGCTCGGGGACGCGTGGAGTTACCGGGGCGCGATGCTCGTACCGATGGTGTTGGTGCTCGCGACCCTCGTGTACGCCAAGTCGTTCGGCTCGGAGCCTGCCCGATACGGTGGCGGGCATGAGCGGCCGCGCACAGTTGATGTGGGATGACGCAGTAACGGGATACGACTTCGGGGACGGTCATCCGATGGACCCGGTCAGGCTTGCCCTGACGATGGGGCTGGTCCGGGCATTCGGTCTCGACAACGCGGTGGATGTGGTGGCCGCCAAGCCGGCTGGGGAATCCACGCTCCGGCTCGTGCACCGTGAGGACTACGTGGCGGCCGTGCGCGCGGCCTCCGCGGATCCCCGGGCGGCCGATCAGAACTACGGCCTCGGGACGGTGGATGATCCGGCGTTCGTGGGGATGCACGAGGTGTCGGCGCTGATCGCCGGGCAGTCGGTGGCGGCCGCCGAGGCGGTGTGGCGCGGGGACACCGCGCATGCGGTGAACTTCGCGGGTGGGCTGCACCATGCGATGCCGGGCGGTGCGGCGGGGTTCTGTATCTACAACGACCCGGCGCTCGCCATTGCCAGGCTGCTGGAGCTGGGTGCGGAGCGGGTCGCGTACATCGATGTGGACGTCCACCACGGTGACGGGGTGCAGGCCGCGTTCTGGGAGGACCCCCGGGTTCTGACCGTGTCGCTGCACGAACATCCGCGGACGCTCTTTCCGCAGACCGGCTGGCCGGAGGAGACCGGTTCCGGTGCGGGGGAGGGGGCCGCGGTGAATGTGGCGCTGCCCGCCGGTACGGGGGACGCGGGCTGGCTGCGCGCGTTCCATGCGGTAGTGCCGGAGCTGATCGCGGACTTCCGGCCGCAGGTGCTGGTGACCCAACACGGGGCCGATACGCACTTCGAGGATCCGCTCGCGCATCTGGCGGTGTCGCTCGACGCACAGCGGGCGGTCATGGAGTCGTGCCATGAGCTCGCCCATGCACATGCGGAGGGCGGGCGGTGGGTGGCGCTCGGCGGTGGCGGGTATGCGGTCGTCGATGTGGTGCCGAGGTCCTGGACGCATCTGGTGGGGATCGCCGCGCATGCACCGGTGGACCCGGAGTCGGTGATTCCTGCTTCGTGGCGGGACGAGGTCTATGCCCGGACCCGACAGCTGGGGCCGGGCCGGATGACCGACGGACGTACGCCTTCGTGGCAGTCGTGGGAGGCGGGGTACGACCCGGCGGACCGGCTGGACCAGGCGGTGCGCGCGACCAGGCGGGCGGCGTTCCCGTTGCGGGGGCTGCTGGCCTGAGGCCAGTCGGGTTACGCCAACGGTGGGGTGCAGCGTCTCTTTTGACCCTGCGTCCGGGTGATTGAGGCACCATCGGCAGGGTGTTGAGCACCGGAGCGCTGCGTGCGCATCTGCTGGCGGCCCGGCTGGCCGGGCCCGTGGCCACCTCGCGGGAGGTGAGTCTGCGGAGCTATCGGCTGTTCGCGGCCAGGGATCCGCGGATGATGCTCGGCCTCGACCCCGAATGGGGGTGGGGGGAGCCCGACCTGCTTCGGCTGATGGCCGATAGGTGCGGGGTTTCGAACGATCCCGCTCACGTTGTGGGTCCTGATGTGATCGATCCGGAGCGGACGTTGGCCGGTCTGGATGCGTTTGCCCAGCGGTTGTCGAGCGCGGCGGCCCGGCGGGCGCCGGTGCTGTTCGGGACCGGTCATCCTCACCGGCTGCTCGGGTTCTACGTCGCGTTGGCAGACGCCTTGTCGGCGGCGGGGTGCGCCGTACTCACTCCCGCGCAGGGGCGATGTATCGACATAACGACCCGGTTCGGCGTACGCACGTACAAGCTCGACTACGTACGGGGAGTCGCCCTGGTGCGGGCACCGGGCGTGCGACCCCAGGGTGGTGAGCCGGGCGCACATACCCACTCGCCGCTGCCGGTCCGGGTCGCGCTGGAGGCGGCGGTGGCGGTCGACGGGCGACTTCCGGAGCTCGTCGTCGGGGACCACGGATGGGTCTGCGGCGCAGGTCAGTTGGGCATTGAGGCAATCGGCCTGGCGGATACGGACGATCCCGCGCTGTTCGTCGGGGAGGCCGAGGGGCGGGTCGCGGTCGCCGTTCCGCTCGATGACGCCGTGCGGTCCGCTTACTACCGGCCGCTTACTCGCTATGTGCTCAATCGGGCGTGTCTGTCACAGTAGGCGGCCGATGGTCCCTCCTCTTCCCCACTCGCATCACCCGCCCCTAATCTGGGGAGTGAGCGCACAATGACGAAGAGTCACCGGAGGGGAAGCCGGTGCGCGTCTCGTGCGGAAGGTACAGGTGGGTCATGGCTGGTGCTGGCAGCGAGAGGCCTCTCAACGAGGTCAAGTTTCTGACCGTGGCGGAAGTCGCCGAGGTCATGCGCGTGTCGAAGATGACCGTGTACCGCTTGGTGCACAGTGGTCATCTGCCGGCGATCCGTGTGGGCAGGTCCTTCCGGGTCCCGGAGCAAGCGGTTCACGAGTATCTCCGCGAGTCCTTTGTGGGGGTGGAGTCCGCCTGACGGTCACCTCGGATTACGTCCCTCACCCGGTGGCGGGTAGGCTAGGCCGACGTAGGTCGTGTGGGCCCAGACGCCCCGCACCAGTGAAGAGAAGTGAGCGAGGGTAGTCGTGGGCTCTGTTATCAAGAAGCGGCGCAAGCGGATGGCCAAGAAGAAGCACCGCAAGCTGCTCAAGCGCACGCGCGTTCAGCGTCGCAACAAGAAGTAAGCGAACGCAGTTCGTGAATCCGCAGCCCTCCCGCCGATACGGCGGGAGGGCTGCGGTGCGTTTGCGTGCGGTGCCTGCGCCGGAGTGTGTGGGCCGTGTGACGCACATTTGGGCCAAAGACTCGGCAGAAGGCCGCCGCGCAGTCATCACAGGGCAACATCCACCCGCTACGGTGACGGCCAGGGGAAACCTCTTCGACGGAAGGCGCTGATCTTGGGGAAGGTCGTGCTCGTCACGGGAGCGGCCCGGCAACTGGGCGGACGGTTCGTGCGGCGCATCCAGCGTGATCCGGACGTGGACCGGGTGATCGCCGTCGACGTGATCGCGCCCGCGCACCAGTTGGGTGACGCCGACTTCGTACGTGTGGACATCCGCCAGCCCGCGATCGCCAGAGTCCTTGCCGAGCACGCCGTCGATACGGTCGTGCACCTGGACGTCAGCGGCAAGACGCTCGGCGCGGGCGGCCGGACCGCCGTCAAGGAGACCAATGTCATCGGCACCATGCAGTTGCTCGGTGTCTGCCAGAAGTCGCCGACGGTCCGGCGGCTGGTGATCAAGTCCAGTACGAGTGTGTACGGCTCCGCGCCGCGCGATCCGGCTGTCTTCACCGAGACCACCCCGCCCAAGTCCCTGCCGAGCGGGGGCTTCGCGAAGGACGCGGTGGAGGTCGAGGGGTACGTACGGGGCTTCGCGCGCCGCCGGCCGGACGTGGCGGTGTGCGTGCTGAGGTTCGCCAACATCCTGGGACCGGACGCGGACTCACCGCTCGCCGACTACCTGGCACTGCCCGTGCTGCCGACGGTGTTCGGGTACGACCCACGGCTCCAGTTCGTGCACGAGGACGATGTCATCGACGTACTGAGGATCGCCTCGCACGAGCCGCGGCGCGGGACGCTGAACAGTGGCACGTTCAATATCGCGGGCGACGGGGTGCTGCTGCTCTCGCAGTGCGCGCGCCGGCTCGGGCGGCCGACGATGCCGCTGCTGCTGCCCGCCGTCACCTGGGTGGGCCAGGCGCTCCGTACGGTCGGCATGACGGACTTCTCGCCGGAGCAGATCCGGTTGCTCACGCACGGCAGGGTGGTCTCCACCGTCCAGATGCGCGAGACGCTGGGCTTCCACCCGGGATTCACCACCGCGGAGACGTTCGCGGATTTCGCGCGCGGTCTGGGCCCCGGACTGCTGCCGCCCCAGACGGTGGGCAGGGCCGTCGACCGGCTGGCGGCGATGCCGTTCGCCGGTGGGACCGGCAAGGTTCCGGGGATCACCGGGGCAGACGACACACAACCGACCCCCAGCGTCAGGTAGAGGAGCGCACCGACGATGGCGGATGCCAAGGTCATTCCGTTCGATGACGACCGTTCACGGTCGGGTGGCGCGCAGCGGTCCGCCCGGCGGCGGGCAGCGGCCGGTCCCGCGGTGGGCACCGCGGCCGTCAGCGCCCTGCCGGGGCAGCAGGACGCCGTGCTGCAGGTCCAGGAGGCGGGGCAGGGGGACGGGGAGCCCGTGGAAGGTGCGCAGGCTCGGGACGGGGCTCGACGCGGCGGCTGGGACCGGCGGATCGCCGGTGGGCTGGCTTTTCTGCGGCGGCGGGTCACCGGTGACTACGAGGTCGACGAGTTCGGGTACGACAAGGAGCTCACCGATCAGGTTCTGATGTCGGTGCTGAGACCGATGTACGAGAAGTACTTCCGGGTCGAGGTGAAGGGCATCGAGAACATCCCGTCGGACGGCGGGGCGCTGATCGTGGCCAACCACTCGGGGACGTTGCCGCTGGACGGGCTGATGCTTCAGGTCGCCGTGCACGACAACCACCCGGCCGACCGGCATCTACGGCTGCTCGCCGCAGACCTGGTGTTCATGATGCCGGTGGTGAACGAACTGGCCAGGAAGGCCGGGCACACGCTGGCTTGCGCGGAGGACGCGGAGCGGCTGCTGAGGCAGGGCGAGGTCGTCGGGGTGATGCCGGAGGGCTTCAAAGGCATCGGCAAGCCGTTCGGCGATCGATACAAGCTGCAGCGCTTCGGGCGGGGCGGCTTCGTGTCGACGGCGCTGAGGGCCGGGGTGCCGATCGTGCCGTGCTCGATCGTGGGTGCGGAGGAGATCTACCCGATGATCGGCAATGCGAAGACGCTGGCGCGGGTGCTGGGGATTCCGTACTTCCCGATCACGCCCACGTTTCCCTGGTTGGGGCCGTTGGGGGCGGTGCCGCTGCCGACGAAGTGGACGATTCAGTTCGGGGAGCCGATTTCCACGGACGGGTATCCGGTGGAGGCGGCGGAGGATCCGATGTTGATGTTCAACCTGACGGATCAGGTGCGGGAGCAGATTCAGCACACGCTGTACAAGTTGTTGGTTCAGCGGCGGTCGGTGTTCTTCTGACGGTGCGGTGGGGATGGGCGGGTGTGTGCCCGGGCGTCCGGGGGCCGCTTTGTCCTCGAATCGCGGGACGGGCTTGATCGTGCCGGTGTCGGGCTGGGAGTGCGGGCCGCTGGGGCAGCCGGTTTGTCCTCAATCGCCGGACAGGCTTGATGTGCCGGCGATTGAGGACAGTTGGGGCTAGTAGTCGTCTGCGCTCTCGTTGTTGATTCCCAGGCCTGGGAGCAGCCCGGGGAGCAGCGGGGGCAGGGTGACGTCCGGGGTGGGTGAGGTGGGTCCCCTGCCCGTTGTGGACGGGGTGTCGCCCGGTGACGCGGGGTCCAGGAGGCCGTCCGCGCCGCCCGCGATCAGGCTGTCGGCCGGGGTGGAGGCCGACCCGGACGGGTCCGGGGTTTCGGTGTCGCCCCCCTGGCCCTGTGAGGTTTCGGGGGACGAGGGTGCCGGGCTCTCCGTAAGGGACGGGTCGTCGGACTGTTGCGACGAGCCGGACTGTTGCGAGTCGGTGCTCCGGTCCGTGGTGCGGGGCAGCAGCGACTGCAGCGGTGCGACTTCTTCGTCTATGGCCTCGAAGACCGAGCTGACCTCGTCCCCGATGTCCGTCAGCTGGACCGGCAGCCGGTCGCGCAGGCTGCTCCAGCTCCCGCGGTGGTTACGGGAGAAGGAGTCCAGGGTCTGGATGGGGCCGAGTGTTCCTTCGCGCTGGTACGCGGCGTGGAGCAGGCGGTGGCCTTCGGTGGCGTCGCGCGTCATGCCGTTCAGCGTGTGCCTGATCTCGCCCAGTGATTCGTGGTCCAGGTCGCCCGCGCGGCCGCGTTCCATGAGCCTGCGGGCCTCGCTCAGCCGCGTCGATGCCTGGTCGAGGTAGACCTCGCCGCGGTCGGCATCGCCGTTGGCCATACCGAGGTGGATGTCCTCCATGCCGCGCTTCAGCCCGTACAGCGAATCACCCGGAAGGGCGTCGGAACTGGCAGCGGCTACTCCGCCGAAGGCTCCCGCGGCCACGCCGACGGTGAGCCCGCCGGCGGCGAGACCCTTCGTCCAGCGGGAGCGGGGGCGCAGTTTCCGGAGCGGGGAGGCCCGGTGGGCTCCCCTGCTCCGTTGTTCGGGCACCGTAGGGCCCGTGGACGCGCCGCCTTCGGCGAACATGGCCTCCATGGCGGCGACGAGCTGCGCTCGCTGCACCACTTTGACCTCGGGATCCAACTCCGGCCTCGGTAGCTCACCGAGGCCGTTCGCCAGGGCCAACAGCGTTCCGTGGTCGGCCGGTTCGGCCGGTTCCTCGTGCTGTACGGCCGCCGCACCCTGGAGCTCCTGCTCCTCCAGGGCCTGGGCGAAGGCGTTCGCCCGCCGGTGTGCCGAAACGTTTGCGATCACTGGCGGCACCTCCTCTCGTCATGACGGTCGACTCCCCTGGGGGTCCGGAAGGTTGCACACCTTGAGCGCTTCCACACGAATGAGTGAGTGGAGGCGGACATGGAGTGACGACAGGGGGCCTGCAACCGGCACAACGAGTGGCGCGGCACTTGGGTTACGCAGGAAAGATGATCGGACCAGTGCGTGATCGGGGCGTCGCCGAGAGTGTTCTCAGCGGGCATCGTCCGGCAGGAGCCGGGCGAGGGTGCGGACGGCGCGGTACTGCAGAGTTTTGATCGCGCCCTCGTTCTTGCCCATCACGCGGGCCGTCTCGGCGACCGAGAGGCCCTGAAGGAAGCGCAGTGTCACGCATTCCTGCTGCTGGGGGTTGAGTCGCCGCACGGCTTGCAGCAGTGCGGCGTTGGAGAGGGACTCCAGGACGGAGTCCTCGGGGCTGCGCTCGACCTCGTTGGCGTCGAGCATTTCGCCGGTGGTCACTTCCAGTCGGAATCGACTGGACTTGAAGTGGTCGGCGACCAGGTTGCGGGCGATCGTGACCAGCCAGGCGCCGAAGTCGCGGCCCTGCCAGGTGAAGGTGGAGATGCGGCGCAGAGCCCGCAGGAAGGTCTCACTGGTGAGATCCTCCGCCGTCGCCTTGCCGCCCACGCGGTAGTAGATGTAACGGTAGACGGTGTCGCTGTACTGGTCGTAGAGACGGCCGAAGGCGTCAGCCTCACCGGCCTGTGCGCGCTCGACGAGATCCATCATGCGCGCGCTGTCGCTGTCGGCGGTCGGCCGACGAACGGTGGACGTGGTCGTTGCGCCGCGGTTGCTGCGTCTTCCGACCGCCGCACCGCGTTCGGCCAGGGCGTAGCAAGGGCCGACAGGTGCAGGGGTGGCAAAGGCGGGTACGGCGTACGCGGTGGGGACGAAGCCGCGCAAGCGGTTGGCGACCGTTGCGCGCAGCGTAGCCAGGCCCGAGGCGTCAACCCCGACGTGTGGGTACACGGGACTCCCAGAGGCAGAGCTTCCATCACGTGCAGTGCGAAACCGTCACTCGTCGTAGTGAGTGGAGGGTTCCGGAATGCGTCTGAGGAGAATAACGCTTCGTACAGGCAGCGCTACACCCAGTTGCTCAAATCGTCGATTCCGTCGCTTCTGTAGCGACTATGCGACGCATCAAGTAGCACATCGTGACCGGTTATTGATCGGATTACTTCGTGATCTGGCTGCGGGCGCGACGGGTTGTGGTCGGGGGCGCGCAATCCGACTGGCGGGAGCGGTCGGTGGGTAAGGGGTCCCGATTGGTGGCGCGGCCGGGCGTGGCCCGGCCCCAGAGGGGGCCGGGCCACATGGTCGGTGCGTCGGTGCCTCGGTGGGTCAGCGGCGGCGTCGGTGCAGGGCGACTGCGGCGGCGGTGCCGCCGGCGAGGGCGCCGACACCGGCGGCGGCCGGGATGCCGACCTTGGCCGCCTTGCGGCCCGTGCGGTAGTCGCGCAGCCGCCAGTCCAGGGCCCGGGCGTGCTTGCGGAGCTTGGTGTCCGGGTTGATCGCGTACGGGTGTCCGACCAGGGACAGCATCGGGATGTCGTTGTGCGAGTCGCTGTACGCCGCACAGCGCGCCAGGTCGAGGCCCTCGGCGGTGGCCAGGGCGCGGACCGCCTCGGCCTTCGCGGGTCCGTGCAGCGGCTCGCCGACCAGGCGGCCGGTGTAGACGCCGTCGACGGACTCGGCGACCGTGCCGAGCGCGCCGGTCAGGCCGAGACGGCGGGCGATGATCGTGGCCGTCTCCACCGGGGCGGCGGTGACCAGCCAGACCTTCTGTCCGGCGTCGAGGTGGGCCTGGGCGAGGGCGCGGGTGCCGGGCCAGATGCGGTCGGCCATGTACTCGTCGTAGATCTCCTCGCCGATGGACATCAGCTCGGAGACCCGGTGGCCCTTGACGATGGACAGGGCACTGTCGCGGGCGTCCTGCATGTGTTCCGGGTCCTCGACGCCGGCCAGTCTGAACCAGGCCTGCTGCCAGGCGAACCGGGTCAGCTCACGGCGCTGGAAGAACTTCCGTTTGTACAGCCCGCGGCCGAAGTGGAAGATCGCCGCGCCCTGCATGACGGTGTTGTCCAGGTCGAAGAAGGCGGCGGCCCGTTCGTCGCCGACGACCGGGAAGGCCGGTTCCGGCTCCACGGTCGTGGCGAGACGCGCGCCGGTGGATCGTCCGGCGGACCGGTCTGCGGGGAGTGACGACTTCCGCGCTGCCTCGGCTGCTGCCTCGCCTGCCAGCACGCTCCGTGCTGTCGCGGAACGTCTACGGGGTGTGAGCCATCCAAGAGCGGCCATGTCGTGAGCATAGCCAGTCCGTTCGGCCCTTCCCGACGTCCCGGGATGCGGTGGCGTGAACTCTCGGGGACCGAATTGTTAAACGGGCGATTCGGGGCGTAACGGATCAGCGCCCGACGAACTCCGGAAACGGCGGGCGGGCGGCGCAGAATGAAGGCATGAGTGCCTTGCTGCGTCGTACGAAGAAGAAGCCCGCGGACCGTGTGGTGACCCTGGTCGGGAAGCCCGGTTGTCACCTCTGCGACGACGCGCGGCTGGTGGTGGGAAAGGTCTGTGAGGAGACCGGCGCGTCCTGGGAGGAGAAGGACATCACCCAGGACGAGGAGCTGCACCGGGAGTACTGGGAGCAGATTCCGGTCGTCCTCATTGATAACGAACAGCACACGTTCTGGCGGGTGGATCCGGCGAGGCTGCGCAGCGCGCTGCTTTCCTGAGTGAAACCCGGTTACCATCGTGGGCGTTTTGAGTGGTCTCGGGGGCGTAGTTGTGAGGAGTGTGTGCGGCTTTGCCCCCTTCGGGCCCGCAACGGGCTGATGCGATCCATGGTTCCGTGATCGCGCGACGGATGTGCGTGACCCCCGTCACTTTGACCGGACAAAACGGACACCATCTTTGTGCACACGTTCACAAAGACATAGCCTGCATTCGACGGGGCGGTCTTGGAACATACGGCCGCCTGCAGCCCCGCTCATCCCGCAGGAGCACCGTGGCAACTGGCCGAACTCACCGACCGGCGACCCGTAGCCGAGGAATTCCCGAGGCCACCGTCGCCCGGCTTCCGCTGTATCTCCGCGCACTGACCGCGCTCTCCGAGCGCTCGGTCCCCACGGTCTCGTCCGAGGAACTCGCCGCGGCGGCGGGGGTCAACTCTGCCAAGCTGCGCAAGGACTTCAGCTACCTCGGGTCGTACGGGACGCGTGGTGTCGGGTACGACGTCGAGTATCTCGTCTACCAGATCTCCCGCGAACTCGGGCTCACCCAGGACTGGCCGGTCGTCATCGTCGGTATCGGTAACCTCGGCGCCGCGCTCGCCAACTACGGCGGCTTCGCCTCCCGTGGCTTCCGGGTCGCCGCGCTGATCGACGCCGACCCCGCGATGGCCGGTACGCCCGTCGCCGGGATCCCCGTCCAGCACGTCGACGAGCTGGAGAAGATCGTCAGCGACAACGGCGTGTCGATCGGTGTCATCTCCACCCCGGCCGGCGCCGCACAGCAGGTCTGCGACCGGCTCGTCGCCGCGGGCGTGACCTCCATCCTGAACTTCGCGCCGACGGTGCTCTCCGTGCCCGACGGCGTCGACGTCCGCAAGGTCGACCTCTCGATCGAGCTCCAGATCCTTGCCTTCCACGAGCAGCGGAAGGCGGGCGAGGAAACCGTCGGCGGGACCGGCGTCGACCAGGCCGCGCCGCCCGTGCGCGCCGCCACGGGCAGCAGCCGGAAGGGACCCGACGGGGACGTTCCCGCCGTGATGCCGGCATGAGCCTTCTTGTTGTCGGACTGAGTCACCGCAGCGCCCCCGTCTCCGTACTGGAGCGGGCCTCGCTGACTGCCGGGACGCAGGCCAAGCTGCTGCAGGACGTCCTCGCCGCGGAGCCCGCGGCCGAGGCCGCCGTCCTGGCCACCTGCAACCGCATCGAGCTGTACGCCGACGTGGACAAGTTCCACGCCGGTGTCGCCGAGCTGTCCACGCTCCTCGCCCAGCACAGCGGGGTCGGGCTGGACGAGCTCACTCCGTATCTCTATGTGCACTACGAGGACCGGGCCGTCCACCACCTCTTCTCGGTGGCGTGCGGGCTGGACTCGATGGTCGTCGGCGAGGGTCAGATCCTCGGCCAGATCAAGGACGCGCTGGCACTGGGGCAGGAGCTCCACACCGCGGGCCGGCTGTTGAACGACCTGTTCCAGCAGGCCCTGCGGGTCGGCAAGCGCGCCCACAGCGAGACCGGGATCGACCGGGCCGGGCAGTCGCTCGTCACCTTCGGTCTGCAGCAGCTCGCCGACGGCGCCGATGTCGCCGTCTGGGCGAAGGGCAAGCGCGCCCTGGTGATCGGCGCCGGTTCGATGTCCTCGCTGGCCGCTGCCACGCTGGCCCGTACCGGTGTCGCCGAGATCGTCGTCGCCAACCGGACCCGGGCCCGCGCCGACCGGCTCGTCGAGATCCTCAATCAGCCCGGCGGTACGGGAGTGACGGCCCGCGCCGTGGAGATGGCCGCGGTCTCCGACGAACTGACACGTGCCGACGTCGTCGTCTCCTGCACCGGTGCGACCGGTCTCGTGCTGACCGCCGAAGCCGTCGCCGGAGCGCTCGGGCTGGCGTTCGACGCGGCCGTCGCCGAACCCCCGGCGCCCGCCGTGCCCGCCGCCGACCTGGACCAGCACGCCGCCTGGGTGGAGAACGGCTCCGCCACCGCGACCGCGCAGGCACAGGCCGTCCGCCGGGCGACCGTGCCCGCGCAGGACCGGTCCGCCGGACCGGTCAGGCTCGCGCTGCTCGACCTCGCCATGCCGCGCGACATCGACGGCGCCTCGACGCGCCTCGACGGTGTACGCCTCGTCGACATCGAGTCGCTCGCCGAGGCGTCCGCGGACGCCCCGATGGCCGCCGACGTGGACCAGGTGCGCACCATCGTCGCCGACGAGGTCGCCGCGTTCGGTGCCGCCCAGCGCGCCGCCCACATCACCCCGACCGTCGTCGCCCTGCGCACGATGGCCGCCGATGTGGTAGCCGGCGAGATCGCACGGCTCGACGGACGCCTCCCCGACCTGGACGAGAAGCAGCGCGCCGAGATCACGCAGACCGTGCGCCGCGTCGTCGACAAGCTCCTGCACGCGCCCACCGTGCGGGTCAAGCAGCTCGCCAGCGAGCCCGGCGGCGCCGGGTACGCCGATGCGCTGCGGGAACTCTTCGACCTCGACCCGCAGACGGTTGCCGCCGTCTCCCGGGCAGACCTGAACGACCCGAATCGAGGGCGGTCATGACCGACAACTCATCCCAGCGTGCGCAGGCCGACGCGCCGCTCCGGCTGGGCACCCGGCGCAGCAAGCTCGCCATGGCGCAGTCCGGCCTCGTCGCCGACGCGGTCAGCGAGGTGACCGGGCGCGCCGTGGAGCTCGTCGAGATCACCACGTACGGAGATGTCTCCCGCGAGCACCTCGCGCAGATCGGCGGCACCGGCGTGTTCGTCGCGGCGCTGCGCGAGGCGCTGCTGCGCGGCGACGTGGACTTCGCCGTCCACTCGCTGAAGGACCTGCCGACCGCGCAGCCCGAGGGCCTCGTCCTTGCCGCCGTGCCGGTGCGCGAGGACCCGCGCGACGTGCTGGTGGCGAGGGATGGGCTGACCTTCGAGCAGCTGCCGTCCGGTGCCCGCATCGGCACCGGTTCGCCGCGCCGCATGGCGCAGCTCAACGCGTACGCCCGCAGCCACGGCCTCGACATCGAGACCGTGCCGATCCGCGGCAACGTCGATACGCGTATCGGATTTGTACGAAGCGGTGAACTGGACGCGGTGGTTCTCGCCGCGGCCGGGCTCAGCCGCCTCGGCCGGACCGGTGAGGCGACCGACTTCCTGTCGGTCGACACCGTTCTGCCCGCTCCCGGCCAGGGAGCACTGGCGATCGAATGCGCTGCAAGCAGCGCGGACCTCGCCGCAGCACTCGCCGAGCTCGACGACCCGTACACCCGGGCCGCCGTGACCGCCGAGCGCGCCCTGCTCGCCGCCCTGGAGGCCGGCTGCTCCGCACCTGTGGGTGCGCTGGCCGACCTCCTGGTCGACGGACAGGTTGTCAACGAACTGCGCCTGCGCGGTGTCGTCGGTTCCACCGACGGTTCCTCGCTGGTACAGATGTCCACCACCGGTCCCGTCCCCACGTCGCCCGACGACGCGGCGGCCCTCGGTCGCGAGCTCGCGACCGAGATGCTTGCCAAGGGTGCGGCCGGTCTTATGGGGGAGCGAGCACTTTGAGCCCCACCGGCCCCGCCGCATCCGACTTTCCGGTCCTGTCCGCAGGGCACGTCACCTTCCTCGGCGCCGGTCCCGGCGATCCGGGACTGCTGACTCTGCGCGCTGTCGAGGCGCTCGCGAGCGCGGACGTCCTTGTCGCCGAGCCGGACGTTCTCGGCGTTGTCCGCGGCCATGCGCGGGCAGGCGTGAGCACGCCTGAGCTGGCGGTTGTTGACGTGACGTCAACAACCGCCGGAGTGCCCGTTCTCAGGGACGCGGTCAATCTTGTCATGGAGGCCGCGAAGGGCGGCAGGCGGGTCGTCCGTGCCGTCTCCGGGGACCCGGGCCTGGACGGGAACGCGGGCGCGGAGATGCTCGCCTGTGCCGCCGCCGGCATTCCCTTCGAGGTCGTGCCAGGTGTGGCGAACGCCGTGGGCGTGCCCGCGTACGCCGGTGTGCCGCTGCGTGACGCGCAGGGCGCCGACGTCCGGTTCGTCGATGCCCGGACCGCATCGGACCGCTGCTGGACCGAGGTCGGAGCGAGTGATGCCACGGCGGTCGTCTCGACGACGCTGGACTCGGTCGCGGCCGCCGCGGGCGAGCTGGTCTCTGCGGGCCGCAAGCCCGACACCCCGCTGACCGTGACGGTCGCCGGCACGACGACGCGCCAGCGCACCTGGACGGCGACCCTCGGGACGATCGCCCAGGTCCTGAAGCAGGCGAAGGTGCTGCCGTCGCCGGACGGGCACCAGCCGGTCATAGCCGTGGTCGGTGAGCGCAGCTTCGCCGTCCAGCGCGACCAGCTCTCGTGGTTCGAGTCCAAGCCGCTCTTCGGCTGGAAGGTGCTCGTGCCGCGGACGAAGGAGCAGGCGGCGTCGCTCTCCGACCAGCTTCGTTCGTACGGCGCCGTGCCGCACGAGGTCCCGACGATCGCCGTCGAGCCGCCGCGTACGCCCCAGCAGATGGAGCGCGCGGTCAAGGGCCTCGTCACGGGCCGCTACGAGTGGATCGCCTTCACCAGCGTCAACGCGGTCAAGGCGGTCCGGGAGAAGTTCGAGGAATACGGGCTCGACGCCCGTGCCTTCGCCGGGATCAAGGTTGCCGCGGTCGGCGAACAGACCGCCGCCGCACTGATCGATTTCGGTGTGAAGCCGGACCTGGTGCCGTCCGGCGAGCAGTCCGCCGCCGGTCTGCTGGAGGACTGGCCGCCGTACGACCCGGTCTTCGACCCGATCGACCGCGTCTTCCTGCCGCGCGCCGACATCGCCACGGAGACGCTCGTCGCCGGCCTCATCGAGCTGGGCTGGGAGGTCGACGACGTCACCGCGTACCGCACGGTCCGTGCCTCGCCGCCGCCGTCCGACACCCGTGAGGCGATCAAGGGCGGTGGGTTCGACGCGGTGCTCTTCACCTCGTCGTCGACCGTCCGGAACCTGGTCGGTATCGCGGGCAAGCCGCACAACGTGACTGTCATCGCCTGTATCGGCCCCGCCACGGCGAAGACCGCGGAGGAGCACGGCCTGCGGGTCGACGTGCTCTCCCCGGAGCCGTCGGTGCACAAGCTGACCGCGGCGCTCGCCGAGTTCGGCGCGCAGCGCCGGGAGGCGGCGAAGGAGGCCGGTGACCCGGTGACGCGGCCGAGCGAGCGGCGTCCGGGTGCGCGCAGGCGTCGTACGACGACCTGACCGGCCCGTTCGGGGGTGTTCAGGGGTCCGGTTGCTTCGGCAGCCGGGCCCCTGCCCGTTCTCCGGTCCGTTTTTCCGGCACGGGTGTCGGTAAGACGGTGATGTGTACGGGTCTATCGTCGAAGAATGACTGTGTACGGAAACTTCCCCGGCTCCCGCCCCCGGCGGCTGCGGACGACCCCGGCGATGCGACGGATGGTCGCCGAGACACGGCTCGACCCGGCGGACCTGATCCTGCCCGCGTTCGTACGCGAGGGCATCACGGCGCCCGTCGCGATCTCGGCCATGCCCGGTGTCCAGCAGCACACTCTGGACACCCTCCGGAAGGCCGCGGTCGACGCGGTCTCGGCCGGGGTCTCCGGGATCATGCTCTTCGGTGTCCCCGCGGACGAGAAGAAGGACGCCCGGGGCACCGCGGGTACCGACCCGGACGGCATCCTCCAGGTCGGTCTGCGCGCGGTGCGCGAAGAGGTCGGTGACGACCTCGTCGTCATGTCGGACCTGTGCCTGGACGAGTACACGGACCATGGTCACTGCGGCGTCCTGACCGCCGACGGCCGCGTCGACAACGACGCCACGCTGGAGCGGTACGCCGAGATGGCTCAGGTCCAGGCGGACGCGGGCGCCCATGTGGTCGGACCCAGCGGCATGATGGACGGCCAGGTCGGCGTCGTCCGTGACGCGCTCGACCGGACGGGCCACGAGGACGTCTCGATCCTCGCCTACACGGCGAAGTACTCGTCGGCGTTCTACGGGCCGTTCCGTGAGGCGGTCGGCTCCTCGCTCAAGGGCGACCGCAAGACGTATCAGCAGGACCCGGCGAACGCCCGTGAGTCCCTGCGCGAGCTGGCGCTCGACCTCCAAGAGGGCGCCGACATGGTCATGGTCAAGCCGGCCGGACCGTACCTGGACGTCCTGGCGAAGGTCGCCGACTCGGTGGACGTGCCGGTCGCGGCGTACCAGATCAGCGGAGAGTACGCGATGATCGAGGCCGCCGCCGAGAAGGGCTGGATCGACCGCGACGCAGCGATCATGGAGAGTCTGACCGGGATCCGGCGCGCGGGTGCGCAGATGATCCTGACGTACTGGTCGACGGAGGTCGCGCAGCGGCTGGGGCGCGCGTAGGGCCTGCCGCCGGGGCGTCTCCGTGACGCCCCGCCATCGCGGTCGCATGTGACAGCACCGGAGTACTTGCCAGGAGTACGGGGTCACCTATTGCCCGGCAAGCAGAGCGGTGGACTTCGATCGCCCGGCCGCCGTACGTGCTCAGCAGGCAGGTCCGCTGCTCGCATCGGACGGTGTGAGGATGCGCCGAAGCCAGCGGGAACGGGCGTTGCGGGCGTCCTGGCTGAGAGCTGCCCGTGGTGCGAGGGTGTCGAAGCCGTGGAAGGCTCCGGGCCATACGTGCAGTTCGGCTTGGCCACCGGCCCGCCAGATCGCATGGGCATAGGCCACATCCTCGTCCCTGAAGGTCTCGGCCGACCCGACCTCGATGTAGGCCGGGGGTAGCTCGGACAGATCCGTAGCACGGGCGGGAGCTGCGTAGGGCGACAGGTCCGCAGCGCCGTACCGGTCGCCCAGCAGCGCCTGCCACGCGGTTGCGTTGGAGGTTCGGTCCCAGGTGTCGATGCCGGCCATCTGGTGGCTGGAGAAGGTGTTGTTGCGGTCGTCGAGCATCGGGCACAGGAGCAGTTGCCCGATCGGTGTGGGCCCGCCTCGGTCACGGGCGAGCAGGGCGAGCGCCGCGGCGAGTCCGCCGCCGGCACTCTTTCCTCCGACAATGATGCGGTCCGTGTCGATGCCCAGTCCGGCCGCGTGCACAGCCACCCAGACGAATCCGGCGTAACAGTCCTCCACCGGTCCGGGGTACTGCGTCTGCGGTGCCAACCGGTACTCGACGGAGATGATGGCCAACTCCAGCGTGAGAGCCCATTCGCGAAGCAGCTGCGGAAGTACGGACCACGCGTTGCCCGTGATCATTCCGCCGCCGTGCATGTAGTACAACAGCGGCAGCGGCCCGGCGATCCCGGCAGGCCGTGCGCTCACGAGTGTGACGTCCTGCCCGCCCGACGCTCCCGGCACACGCAGCTCATCCACCTCGAAGCGGCCGTCGGCCTGGAGATCCCGGACCGTCGGCCTGGGCCGGGCCGCAGCATCCCGCTCCTGCCGGGCCGCAAGGTTCTCCAGGGTGAACGGCTCCCTCGTCTCGTCCGCCAAAGCCGCCAGCGCCACACTCAGTTCGGGGTCGAAAGGGGGCGCATCCCAAGCCATCGGGACGGGGCCGGGTTCCGACGGCATGCCGCCGGCATTCATGACAGGCCATCCCGTCGGGCGAGGGAATACCGGCCGGCATCCCGACCGGAACAGCTCGTCAACACGTCCGTCCACGCAGGCAACGCTCGCGCGAGGTCCATGCGGCGTAGTCAATCACCTGCCAGGCGGAGGTCACGGCTCCTTGGCGAAGGCCACAGGTCCGCTGGGTCTTCCGCACGTTCTGGTCCCGTACCGCGCGCGACAACGAATGGTGGAACGCCTACCTGGACGCGGAGGACCACCGGGCCGTGGCCGAACCAAAGGACGGTGGCGAGCCCGGGGTAGGGGCGGGGCTCGGTACGGGGGCTGTGCCCGGGGCGGGGGCCGAGCCCTGGACAGGAGTTGCGACAGGCGCGGTGACGGGGGCTCCCGAAGACTCAGGGCCAGTCGACCAGGGCCATGAACGTCACCCACGCGAAGAACACGGTTCCGGGTGCGGACACGGCGAGGACGACACCGGCCGGAGGCTTGCGACGGCAGAACACCCAGCTCGCTACCAGTACGACGAGTGCCAGAACCAGACCGCAGCAGAGAACGGTCCAGGCGGGACCGAAGCTGCTGTCGAACCGGTCGGAATCGTCCTGCGAGCAGGAGTCGCAGGCCATCGGCGAGATCCCGCCGAAAGCCAGGGCGAGGAACGCGAGCGGGAGCGTCACGATCGTGGAGATCAGCGACGCGATCCAGGCACGCTGGGGACGGGCGTTCATGACGTCTTCGGGCATGCGTACGAGTCAACTCGAGTTCCGGGAAAGCCGCATGAGTTGTCGTACTCAGTCCCGTGACGTCCTGCTCGGTCCCACCGGAACGACCAGGTCTCCTGGTTCAGCACCATCTTCTCGGCGTAGACGTCCAGGTGGTGCCGATGAGCGCTGCGTCGGAGCCCGCGATCGGTGCGCCGCGACAGCTGAACGGCACCTGGTACGTGACCGGCTGGTCTCCCGACGTGTCGGTGACCGCCATGAACTCGATCCCCACCTCGCCCTTGGGGTGGTCCAGGCTGGGCGGACGCGTTCTCGAAGCGGCCCTGCCCACGGAATCCCCGTGGGCCGGGCCTTCGTGCGTTCGGGCGGAGCTCTTCCGGAGGCTCTGTCGCGATCCGGGGCGTCCCAACCTCTTGACGATCATCCGATGTATTTATAGCTTCGGTGCGGCAATCCCTGTACAACTCGCAGAAGTTGGGCGCAGACATTGGATGCCTGACTCAAGGAAAGCCGACCCGCGTGACCGTCGATGAGGAGTGCCCATGCGCACCGCCCCAGGCCTGTGTCCCGGCCGCCGAACCCCGGCCTCAGCGCTGACTTCCGTCGTGGCCGTCGCCGCGATGGGCGTCGGGCTGGTTGTACTGCCCGTCGCCCCGGCCGCCGCCCGGAGCGGGGCGCCGATCGTCTTTCATGTCTCACCCACCGGCAGTGACAAGGCCAAGGGGTCGGCGGCCGAGCCGTTCCAGACGCTGGAGCGGGTTCAGAAGGCCGTCCGCACATCGCTTCGTACGGCGGTGCGTCAGGGGAGACCGGTCGATGTCGTGGTGCACGGCGGTACGTACCGGGTGCAGTCCGCGCTGAGATTCGGCGTTGCCGACTCGGGTACCGCGAAAGCCCCGGTCCGCTATGTCGCGGCGCCCGGCGAGCGCGTCGTCATCAGTGGCGGCCGCTCTCTCGCACCGCAGTGGCGCTCCTACTCGGGCGCCGTCGAGGTCGCCGACATCGGAGCCGGTCTCGACTTCGACGGGCTCTTCCTCGACGGGGAGCGGCAGACGCTTGCCAGGTACCCGAACCACGACCCGGACACGGCGATCCTCGGTGGGTACGCATCCGACGCCATCTCCGCGCAACGCGTGGCCGGTTGGAAGAATCCGACGACGGCTCTCGTGCGTGGTCTGCACGACGGCATGTGGGGCGGGAACTCCTTCAAGGTCACGGGCGTGAAGGCGGACGGCACGCCGGAGCTTGCCTGGGTCGGTGACAACAACCGGGGCAGCGGTCTGCACGGTACGTACCGCATGGTCGAGAACGTCTTCGAGGAGCTCGACGCGCCCGGCGAGTGGTTCTACGACAAGCCTGCCGGGAAGCTCTACTTCTATCCCCCCGAGGGCGTCGATCCCGCGAAGACGCGTGTCGAGACGGCAGAGCAGAACGAGTTGATCCGAGTGGAGGGCAACGGTCCGGGCGATGCCGTCCACCATCTGACCTTCTCCGGCTTCACCTTCACCCAGACCCATCGCACGCTGTTCAACCAGCCGTACGAGAAGCTCCAGCTCGGCGACTGGGCATTCGTGCGAGCGGCTGCGGTCCATCTGAAGAACACCGAGAACGTCGTGGTGAGCGACTCGCACTTCGACCAGGTGGGCGGCAACGCGGTCCTCGTCGACGGGTACAACAGCCGTGACGCCGTCTCGGGCAATGAGTTCAGCCACTCCGGAGCCTCCGATGTCGCTGTCATCGGCAGTCCTGACGCGGTCCGCGAGCCGTCCACCTGGGACAGCATGCGCAGGACCATCAGCGACACCCAGCCGGGACCGAAGACCGAGAACTACCCCCGCGACATCAGCATCCGCGACAACTACATGCACGACAACGGTCAGTTCGAGAAGCAGACCTCCGGCGTGCAGATATCGATGAGCCGCCGCGTCACCGTCGACGGCAACACCATCCACGACGGTCCCCGTGCATGCGTCGACATCAACGACGGCACGTGGGGCGGGCACCTCATCGAGAACAACGACATCTTCAACTGCGTGAAGGAGACGTCCGACCACGGGCCGTTCAACTCCTGGGGCCGCGACCGCTTCTGGCCGCTGACCGCCGACGACGCGACGAAGAAGTCGTACGCAGGACTGGACGCCATGGAGACCACCGTCATCCGCCACAACCGGATCCGGCACTCGTCGCACTGGGACATCGACCTCGACGACGGCAGCTCCAACTACCTCATCGAGGACAATCTGCTGCTCAACGGCGGGGTCAAGCTGCGCGAAGGCTTCCACCGGACCGTACGCAACAACGTGTTCGTCAACGGCGGCGCGCACTTCCATGTCTGGTTCGCGGACAGTGGCGATGTCGTCGAGAAGAACGTCTTCGTCACCGACACCCCCTACAGCCTGATCCAGGTCGACATGGCCAGGAGCAAGCCCGTCATCAACGACAACCTGTTCTGGAACAACGGGAAGACCGTCCAGGGGCTCGGCGAGGCCTGGCGCGCCCAGGGGCTGGACACCCGGTCGGTGATCGCCGACCCGAAGTTCACGGGTGTCTCCCCCTTCGACGACCCGAAGAAGCTCGACTACACCGTCGGGTCCGATTCGCCCGCGCTGGCGCTCGGCTTCCGCAACATCGCGATGGACGGCTTCGGCAAGGCCGGTTCCCCGACGCCGCCGCCGCTCACCTGGCCCACCGTGCCTCCCGCCACCGACACCCTCGACGCCTTCCCGGAACCGCTGCTGGGCGCACCGGTGACGCGGATCCACTCCGACGCGATCAAGTCCGCCACGGGCCTGACCGACACCAACGGTCTGCACCTGACCTCTGTGCCCGACACCTCGGAGGCGTACCGGCAAGGACTGCGCGCCAATGACGTCATCAGAGAGATCGGAGGCCGCCAGGTCACCGACCGCAACAGCTTCTGGCTCGTGTACAACCAGGCGGCTCCCGGCACCGACGTTCCACTGAAGGTCTGGCGCAACCAGGCATCGGTCGACGTGACCCTGCGCAAGCCCGCCGACGGCGAGCAGATCAACAACACCTCAGGGGTTGCGTACACGGGCACCGGATGGGACTGGAAGAACAGGTCCCGGGGCGGGGCCGGTGGATGGGCCGACGACGTGCATGCCACGCAGGCCCCGGGCGACTCCTTCGAGCTCGCCTTCAACGGCACCGCGATCGACCTCATCACCCAGGTCAACACCGACGAGGGCGAGGTCGAGCTCTTCCTCGACGGCCGGTCCGTCGGCACGATCGACAACTACAACGCCACTCGCGTGCACCAGAAGACCGTCTTCAGCAGGACCGGGCTGACACCCGGAATCCACACCCTCAAGGGCGTCATGAAGACGGGCGACTACATGATCGTCGACAGTTTCAGGATCCACTAGCGGGAGAGGGGGCCGGGACCTGGGGTGAGGTCCCGGCCCCGGCTCTCAGTCCCACCAGAACGACCAGGACTCCTTGCCCAGCACGCACTGGTCCGCGTAGGCGCCCAGGGTGTCCGGGGTGTTGTGGGCGATGTTGTCCGGGCAGAACGCGAAGTGTTCGGCGGCGAGTGCCCGAGCCTCCGCCTCGGTGGTGGGCGGCCGCCCCACCGAGACGATCAGGGTGTCGAAGCCGAGCGCCACGACCCGTATGCCGAACCGGTCCTCCCAGGAACGCAGCACCGCGCAGAGCCGGGCCACGTCGTTCTCGTGGTTGAGCGGGCCCGACCAGCCGATCGCCGCCGGGATGTCCGCACTGCGCCGTGCGGGGACGAGCGCCGGCCGAAGTCCGGCCATCGGACCGTCCGGATCGGTGAGTTCGTTGGCGATCTCGGTGGCCAGGTCGTCGGGGGCGTCCGGTCCGTCCGCGGACGGGGTGGGCGCGAGTCCCGGCCACTCGTCGTCGGCGGCGTCGAGTTCGTCGGGTGCGTACGACTCCCAGAACTCACTCAGTACATCCTCGGCGTCGTGGTCGCCGGGGTACGAGGTCCCCGCCGGGTCGAGATCCCAGTCCTCCGGCCACTGGTCGCGCATCCCGCCGTCAATCAGCACGGGAAGGAGCCCGACGGTCCGCCCCGAGACGCGCAGCCCGGCCCACGTCCCGGGGGACGCGGGCCCGTCGGCGTACCAGAGCAGGGGTTCGTGCCACGGGCCGTCGTTCGTTGTGTCGACCAGTGTGCCGGGCGGGAGCTGGAGCCCGGAGGTTGCCAGTGACGGGAGCGGGTTCGGAAGCGTCGCCATGTCGGTGACCCTAAGGGCCGCCACTGACAGTCGGCCCTCCGGCCCGGGATTCAGGCGCCGATGTGCGCGGTGAAGGCCGTCCAGGTGGTGGGCGCGACGGTGAGGGTGGGGCCGTCGGGGTTCTTGGAGTCGCGGACGTGGACGTCGGTGGGGTGGGCGGCGACCTCGACGCAGGCGCCACCTTCGCTGCCGCTGTAGCTCGACGTCTGCCAGTCGTATGCGACTTCCAGGCAGTTGCCGCCGTCGCTACCGCTGTAGCTGGACTTGAACCACTTACGTGCGGTGCTCATTGCTCTCCTAGCAGCCGGTCCAACAGGCCCTTCGTGTCCTCGGGGTTGAGGGCCTGCGTCCGCAGCATCGCATACCTTTGGGCCAGGATGCTGACCTCGTTTGGTTCCGCGATGAGCTGGCTGCCACGTTGCGTCTCGGCATAGGCAAGGTGCTGGTGGTCCGGCGTCTCCAGGAGCACGAACGGGCCGTCGAGGGCTGCGTGGGTATGACGGCCGAGGGGCATGACTTGGATGGTGATTCCCGGCAGGCCGGCGCAGTGACGCAGATGGCGAAGCATCTCCATACGCACTTCGGCCCCACCGAGGTGGGCAAGCACCGTGGCTTCGGAGACTACGAAGCTAATACAGGGCGGGGTCTTGCGGTGCAGTCTGTCCTGCCGCTTCAGACGCATTGCGGTCAGTGTTTGGACCTCCTCCTCAGCGAAGGTCGGAACCCTGCTCTCAAAGACTGCGCGGGCGTAGTTCGGTGTCTGGAGCAGGCCCGGAATCACTTGGTTCTCGTAGAAGGACAAAGCAAGTGCGTCCCGCTCCAAGTCCAAGAACTGCTCCGCCCACGCCGGGATCAGATCGACCTCCGGCATGTTCTCCACCGCCGTCTCCAGCGCCCCCTTCGTCTCCAGCAGATGGTCCAACTGGCGTGCCAGGTCCGGCAGTAGTGTGCGCCTGCCCTGTTCGATGGAGGCGATCGTCTCCACCTGGTGGCCCACCCGGTCCGCGAGCTGTGTCTGGGTCAGGTCTGCCGCTGTGCGGAACACGCCGACCAGTTTGCCCACGAGTTTCATGGAGGACGCGTTCTTGCGCTGCCGCTTCCTGGGGTGCATACGGTTCGAACTCCCACCCTCGTCCGTACTTCACGCGCGTACGACCCGTACAACAAATTTGTATGGGTGCACTTACTGCATCACCGTAGTCACGGAGTGTGACTCTCGTCTCATGAACGAGACGATGGAACTCCCGTTGCTGCGCGAACGGTTCTACCGGCGTGAGCGGCGTTCGGTCCGGGAGGCGAGGGAGTTCGTACGCACCGCGCTTGCCGACTGGGGGTTCGGCGAGGAGCGGACGGACGACGTGCTGCTGTGCATGAGTGAGCTGGCGACCAATGCGGTGTTGCACGGGGTGCCGCCGGGGCGCGGGTACCGGGTGCGGCTGTGGCTGGGGGAGCAGGAGCAGGTGCGGGTCGAGGTCCACGACAGCGGTGACGGTGAGCCGGGGGTTCGGGAGCCGGAGGGGGAGTCGGGGCGGGGGCTGCTGATCGTGGAGGCGCTGGCGGATCTGTGGGGCGTGGGGGAACGGGAGCCCGGCAAGGTGGTGTGGTGCGAGTTCGGTCAGGGCTGATCGGGCCGGGTGAACTCGACGGCCTCGCGGACGTCCGGGTGCGGGTCCTGTCCGAGCCGGTGGCGGAGGCGGGCCGCATTCGCTGCGTGGGTCAGGTGCACGAACATCGCCATGAGGCCGATGCCAGCGCTGTGGCCGCATGGCTCGACCGGGTCCGTCCGGTTGCCGTTGTGCCTCGATCGCCGGACGGGCTTGAAATTCAAGCCCGTCCGGCGATCGAGGACACGGCGTGGCCGCAGGCCTTTACGAGGCGGCCTGTACCGCCTGCCGGGTCGGGTCCGGCGTCTGCTCGCCGGCCGACGGTGTGCCGAGTCGGCGCAGGCGCGCCGTGCAGACGATGCCGACCGCCGAGATCACCATCAGCATGACGGCCGGGGGCCAGTAGTGGCCGCCCGCGGCCGCGGCGAGGGAGACCGCGGCCAGCGGTGCGAGGCCGCCGAAGATCATGTTGCAGATCTGGTAGGAGAGGGAGATGCCGGTGTAGCGGACGTGCGGGGCGAAGCCCTCGACGAGGATCGAGGCGATGGGCCCGTACAGCGCGGACATCACCAGGCGCATGGCCAGCATCATCAGCCAGATGAGGAAGACGCTGCCGGTGCCCAGCACCATGAACTGCGGTACGGAGAGGACGATGACGCCCGCGAGGCCGGCGATCACGACCTTGTGCGGTCCGACCCGGTCGGCGAGCCAGGACAGCCAGGGCGTGACGAGGAGTTCCAGGAAGGCCGCCAGGGTGAGGCCGTTCAGCAGCATGGACTCCGACAGGTGGAGGTCCCCGGTGCCGTACGAGAGCAGGAAGCTGGTGACGACGTAGTAGCCGCCGGTCGCGGTGGCCAGTGCGAAGACGCCGATGAGGACCGTCCGCCAGGCCTTCTGGAAGACCTCCACGACGGGCAGCTTGGCCGCCCCGTCCTCCTTCGCCTCCTGTTCCTTGCGCACCTCCTCCATGACCGGGGACTCCTCCAGCTTGACCCGGACGATCAGCCCCACGATCACCAGCACGGCGGAGGCCAGGAAGGGCACGCGCCAGCCCCAGCTCATGAACGCGTCGTCGCCGAAGAGGTTCATCAGGCTGAAGGCGCCCGTGGAGAGCAGTGCGCCGACGGACGATCCGAGTTGGGCGAACGATCCGAAGAAGGCGGCCTTGCCGCGCGGGGCGTTCTCCACGGCGATCAGTACCGCGCCGCCCCACTCCCCGCCGATCGCGATGCCCTGGACCAGGCGCAGCACGATCAGCAGGATCGGGGCGAGCGCGCCGACCTGGGCGTACGTGGGCAGCAGGCCGATGGCGAAGGACGCGACGCCCATCATCACCAGCGTGATGACCAGGGTCTTCTTGCGCCCGACGCGGTCACCGATGTGTCCGAAGACGATGCCGCCGAGCGGGCGCAGCAGGAAGCCGATGGCGAAGGTCGCGAAGGCGGACAGGGTCCTGAGATACGGCGACATGTCCGGCGGGAAGAACACGTCGTTGAAGACGATCGCCGCTGCGGTGGCGAACGCGTAGAAGTCGTACCACTCGATGGAGGTTCCGGCCAGTGCCGCGAAGGCGGCTCTGTACGGGCTCTTTCCGGTGCTGGGCTGCGGGGACATGGGGCCTCCGGGGGCGGGAGGGGCGGCGGGGAAGGGGGGTGGTGCGAGCGGGAGAGCGGAGAGTGGAGAGCGGGAGGGGTGGGTCAGCGGCCGGGGGCGGACCAGGCGCGGGTGCCGCCGATCCATGTCTCGCGTACGCCGACGGAGGCGAGTTCGGCCGGGTCCGCGGTGAGCGGGTCGCTGTCCAGGACGACGAAGTCGGCGAGCATGCCCGGGGCCAGGGCGCCCACGGCGTGTTCGCGGTGCAGGGCCCGGGCGGCCGACTCGGTGTGCGCGAGGAGACCGTCCGCCACCGGCATCCGCAGCGAGGCGTCGCCGAGGACGGTGCCGAGGACGGTGCGCCGGGTCGCGGCGGCGGAGACGGCCTCCAGCGGGGCGGGCGGGGCGACGGGGGCGTCCGAGCTGAAGACGACGGGGACTCCGGCGGCGAGGCAGGTGCCGGCCGGGTTGTAGCGGTGGCCGAGGTCGCCGACGGCGGTCAGGGTGCCGTCGCCGGTGCGCAGGTGGTGCTGGGGCTGCATGACCGGGATGGCGCCCAACCGGCCCATGCGGGCGATCTGTTCGTCGGTGGGCAGGCCCGAGTGCTCGATCCGGTGGCGCATGTCGGGGCGCTCCCGGTTGGCCTGTGCCTTCTCGATGGCGTCGAGGACCATGCCGATGGCGTACGGGGACTGGGCGTGCGTCGCGGTCTGGAGTCCGGCGCGGTGGGCGCGGGCGACGATCTCGGCGTACTCCTCCGCCGAGTGGTACAGCTGCCCGTGGTGGCAGCAGTCGGCGGCGTACCCCTCGGGGAAGTACGCGGTCCAGCCGCCGAGCGTCCCGTCGGCGTAGAACTTGACGCCCTGGACGCGGAACAGGTCGTCACCGAAGCCGTTCACCACGCCCAGGTCGAGCGCGGTGTCGAGAAGGGCGGAGGTGAGGTAGGCGGAGACGCGCATGCGCAGGGAGCCGTCGGCGCGGGCGCGCAGGTACGTCTCCATCTCGCGGCGGGACGCCTGGGCGTCGCCGACGGTGGTGACTCCGGCGGCGAGGAAGACGTCCTGGGCGCGCTGGAGGTGGTCGGCCATGATGGCGTCGGGCTCGGAGAGATGGAAGTTCGGGCCGTGGTTGCCGATCTTCACGCCGCCGGGGCCGGTGAGCAGGTCGCAGGCGGCGTCCCAGAGCTGGCCGTCGGGCTCGCCGGAGGTGAAGCGGCCGATACTGCCGCCCTCGGGGTCGGGAGTGCCTGCGGTGACACCGCAGGTGCGCAGGGTGTGGGAGTTGACGACGCCGCCGTGGCCGGAGGCGTTCATCACGTACACCTCGCGTTCGGTGGCGACGCGGTCCAGGTCGTGGCAGGTGGGGTGGCGGCGCTCGGCGAGCCGGCGGTGCTCGTAGCCGAAGCCGCGCACCGGGACTCCGGCGGGCAGTTCGCGGGCGGCGTCGGTGAGAACGGCGACGAGCGTCTCGATGTCGGGTACGCGTTCGGGGCGGCAGTCCACCCAGGCGAGTGCCTGCCCGTACATGACCGGGTGGCAGTGGGCGTCGACGAATCCGGGGTGGACGAGGCCGCCGTCGAGGTCGAGGACGTCGTCGGCGCGGCCGCCGAGCGCGGCGCGGGCGTCGTCGGCGGTGCCGACGTGGACGACCCGGCCGCCGCGGACGGCCAGCGCCTCGGCGCGTACGGAGGTGCCGGGCGCGGCGACGGCCGCGCCGGTCACCAGGAGCGTGCGGTCGGCGTCGTCGAGGGGGTGGTGCATGAGGGGGCCTGCTTTCGACCGGGGGACGTCCATGAGGAGCCGTACGCGCGGAGAGTCCGCAACGGCTGATTCGTTCGCATGGACGATATGCAGCAGACGATGACTTGCCTAGACCCTTCACTCACAAATTTTTCGGAATGTTATGGCGAGTTTCACTTACGTATCGTCCGGCGCGTGGTCGCAGGGGGAGGGGTTTCTCGTCAGGACGGGTGGTTGGTGAGGTCGTAGCGCTCCTTGATCAGTTCCAGATGGATCCAGCTCTCCACCGCCCGTACGCCCGTACAGGCCCGCATGTCCTCCAGCGTGTCGCGCACCGCCGCGAGCGACTCCGCGCTGATCGTTCCGACGAGCTCCGCGCGCCCCACGCAGGCGGAGAGGAACGAGACCCGGTCCCAGGCCGCCAGGTGTCGGGCGACCGGGTCCCGCTCGCCGTCCAGCCGTACGGCGAACCCGCACAGGAAGCCCAGCCCCAGCAACTCCGGGCGGACCAGTGCGAGCACTTTGGCGACGCCGCCGTCGAGGAGGCGCAGCGTGCGGGCGCGGGCGGCGCCGGGTGAGAGGCCCACGCGCTCGGCGAGTTCCGCGAAGGGCAGCCGCCCGTCGCGCTCCAGCTCGTCCAGGATCAGCCGGTCCGTCTCGTCCAGTTCCGGCACCTCGGGACGGCCTGCCAGCAGATACGGATCCTTGAGATGCTCCAGGGAGATCAGTGGATCCACCACATCCACACCCTTCAGGGAGCGGATGGACTCCACGGCCCGGTCCAGCTCGGCCAGTCCCTTGGTGCGCAGCTCCGCCATGATGGCGCGGCTGCCCGCGGTGAGCGTGACGAACGGTGCCTGCGACATGGCGGCGATCGCGCGGGCCACCGGCCCGGCCGGGCCGCTCACGCCGATCGACAGGTGGGCCGATGCCGTCAGCTCCCGTACGGCGGGATGCACGACGGCCACCACCCGCACACCGCCACCCGCGAGCAGTCGCTGTACCCGGGCGCGGGTGGCGGGCCGGGAGAGGCCGACGCGCTGCGCCAGCGTCTCGTACGTCAGGCGGCCGTCCGTCTGCAGTTCGCGGACGACGGCCAGATCGGTGTGGTCCAGCTCCACCTGAGCGGTTCCCCTCGGCTCGACAGCCCGGGGCGGGTGCGCCCGGGGCGGGGTCCATTCTCGAACACTGGGGTTCGGGGTCCGGACCCGGACGGTGCGCATCGCTGACGATCGCATCACCATCGCTGGACAATTCTCTCGGATGAAACGTAGGTTCTGCGCGAGCGTGGCGAACGAATCATCATTGCGTGACGCTCTGTGCAACTTGAGGAGGATGGGATGAGCCGGCCCCTGGTGGTGTTCACGGACCCCGAGGAGCTCGACGTCGGTCCCGGCGTACGGCTGCTGACCGACGCGGGATTCGACACGCGCGTCGTCGGCAGCCGCGACCCGGACGCGATCGCCGTAGCCGCGCGTGACGCCGTCGCGCTGATCGTCGGCTACGCGCCCGTGGACGCCGCGCTGCTCGACCGCCTCCCCGGTGTCGGGATGCTGGCCACCATGTCCGCCGGGTACGACATGATCGACACGGCGCAGGCGCGGCGCCGCGGGCTGTGGGTGAGCAACCTTCCGCACGCCGCGACCGAGGACGTCGCGGTGCATGCGCTCGCCAGTGCGCTCAGCCTGGTGCGCGCGCTGCCCCAGGCAGACGCCACCGTGCGCGGTGGCGGCTGGAACACCGAATTCGCCGCACTGCCGCGCAGGGCGGGGGAGTTGACACTCGGACTGTGGGGATTCGGACGCATCGCGCGGGTCCTGGCCCGGATCGCGGCCCCCGTCTTCGGCCGCGTCGCCGCGTACGACCCGCACGCCGACGCGGCCGGGTGGCCCGACGGTGTCGAGCGGCTCGGCCTGGACGAACTGGTCGCCGGCTCCGACGTACTCTCCCTGCACACACCGCTGACTCCGCAGACCCGCGGCATGGTCGACACGGCGCTGCTCGCCCGGATGCGGCCCGGCGCCTTCCTCGTGAACGTCGCCCGCGGCGAACTCGTCGACACAGCGGCCCTGCTGGCCGCCCTGGACAGCGGACGGCTCGGGGCGGCGGCACTGGACGTGTTCCCGGTCGAACCCCCGCCGCTCGACGACCCGTTGCGCAGCCACCCGCGCATCCAGCTGTCCCCGCACAGTGCCTATCTGTCCGACGCGTCGCAGCGGGCGTACGTGTGCGCACCCGCCGAGAACGTCATCGCCTGGCACCGCACCGGGCGACCCCTCACCCCCGTGGTCGACCCGACCCTCGAAGGAGCCTCCTCATGACCGACGTGCAGACCGCCGACGCAACTGCCGACGAGGAGACGCGACTGCGGCGCGAACTCGCCGCGGTATACCGGCTCGTGGCGCACTTCCGGATGACCGACCTGATCTTCACGCACATCTCGCTGCGGCTTCCGGGGCCCGATCACCACTTCCTCATCAACCCCTACGGTCTCCTCTTCGAGGAGATCACCGCCTCCAACCTGGTCAAGATCGATTTGGCGGGCAACCCGGTCGAGCCCACCCCGTATCCGGTCAACCCCGCAGGCTTCGTCATCCACAGCGCGATCCACGCCGCGCGTGAGGACGCCCACTGCGTGCTGCACACCCACACCAGGGCCGGCTGCGCAGTGGCCGCGCAGCGCGACGGGCTGCTGCCGCTCAACCAGATGTCGATGGAGTTCTACAACCGCGTCGGCTACCACGACTACGAGGGCGTCGCTCTCAACCTCGACGAGCAGAAGCGCCTGGTCGACGACATCGGCACCCATCCGGCGCTGATCCTGCGCAACCACGGTCTGCTGACGGTGGGAGAGAGCGCCGCCCAGGCATTCCTGCGCATGTACTACCTGGAGAAGGCATGCGAGATCCAGGTCACCGCCCAGGCGGGCGGCGGACCGCTGATCGTCCCCCCTCCCGAGACCTGCGAGTACACCGCCCGCCAGCTCGCGGGCGAGGCGGACGCGGACTTCCAGGACGACGGGGCGTACGACCTGGCCTGGGCGGCGATGCTGCGTCTGCTGGACCGGGTGGCGCCGGACTACCGGGACTGATCCGGTGGCGGGGCTGCCCGCCGTCGCTTGAGTCAGAGCTTCTTGCCGCAGAGACGCGGTCGTTCTTGGCCGGGTCGGAGTCGAAGAGCGGGTTCTCGCTGAAGACCGCGTCGGCCTTGCCCTCGCACGGGTCGCTGAAACCGCCCACGAACCTGTCCTCAAGAATCTCCGTGATCTTGTGGGTCGCGCCGTTCTTCTTGCCCTTGGTCCGGCAGGCGACCTCCTCGATGGTGTCGTTCTTCTTCGGGCCGCTGTGCACGCAGTCGCCGACCTCGATCCTGGGGCCGCCGCCCCCGCCCGGGTCTCCGGGGTGTGGCGGCTTCAGGTTGCGCATGCAGGCGTAGCCTTCGCCGGTCGCCTGTGTGCCCTCCAGCACGGCGAGGCTGATCGGCACATCGATCGCGAAGTCGGTGGTCTCCGAGCAGGTGGTGGCCGAGAACGGCCAGGCCTTGCCGGACTCCATCCGGTAGGTGGGATTCTACGATCTACTGCCCTTGGGGGAAGGCGGGTTGGCGCTTGCTGCGCGAGAGGGATCAGTGGGTGAGGGCGTCGGCCATGTCGCTCTGCCAGTAGGTGACGAAGCCGTTGCTGCCCCAGTACGTGTCGGCCGGGAGCGTCAGTTCTGCCGGGGAGCCCGTGGAGCCCGAGTTGCTCTTCGAGGTGAAGTACACCGTCAGGTGCGTGCTCTTGTTCAGGTCCTTGCCGTCGGACTCACCGAACAGCCCGATGGAGGCGTAGGCGGACTGACCCGGCTCAAGGGTGACCACGGCCTGCGGGATGCTGTCGCGGAGGACCGGGAAGGCGGCCTGGGCTTCGTCGAAGCGGAGCGCCGGCGCGTGGTACGCGTAGCAGGGGCGGTTGCCCGTGTTGGTCGCGGTGAGCAGCAGGTGGTTGATGGGGCGGCTCACCTTGCTGACGGTGACCTTGGTGTTCTCGCCGGTGCAGGTGACGGGGGAGCTGTTGCCGGTGCCCTTGTTGCCGGTGGCGCCGGTGTTGCTCTTCTGGCCGCCCGCGCCGGAGGTGGAGCCCTTGGAGCGGTCCGCCGTGTTCTCGGCAGGGGCGTTGGACGTGCTGTCGGTGTCCTTGGCGTCCTTGCCCGAGTCCGGCGCGGTGGCCGCCGGGGACTGCTGGTCGGCGGTGCTCCCTGCCGGAGCCGCCGCTCCCGCCTTGCCGTTGTCACCGCTGCCGTTGTCGCTGCAGGCGGTGAGCGAGAGGGCGGCCAGGAGGGCGGTCGCGGCGAGGGCGGTGGTGCGGACGCGGTTGTTGCGCATGGTGGTGGTACTCCCCGTATGTGTGGGTGAGGTCGTTCAGTCAGTGATGGCAGATCAGGACCGTGACGATCGTGGTCGACACGATCACTACGCCGATTGCCGCGGCATCGATCAGCTCGATGCGGAAACGGGTGCGCACTGCGTCGTCCCGGTGGTCTCTGCGGTGTGGTCACAGACTGCGGGACGGCGGATTCCGGCCGCAACGCCGAATGGCCCATGGGGGAAGCTGGAATGCTTGCGCGTACTGTGACCTGGGCAGTTTGAACGTCCCTGGAACGGTGTTCCGGGACGAACCAGGAGGGGGAACGCCGCAGTGGCGACGCCGGAGGCTGAGGAATTCGCGGCTCTGCTGAAGGAACTGAAGGGCCGTTCGGGGCACAGCTACGGGGTTCTCGCCGGAAGACTGCACGTCAGCACTTCGACGCTCCACCGGTACTGCAACGGTGACGCCGTGCCCAATGAGTACGCGCCGGTGGAGCGGCTGGGGCGGCTGTGCGGGGCGAGCCCCGACGAGCTGGTGGAGCTGCACCGGCGGTGGATCGTGGCCGATGCGGCGAGACGGCGTCCTGTTGCCGTTCCCGATTCCGTTCCGGTTCCTGCTCCCGTTTCTGATTCCGAGTCCGTTCCCGAGCCGGGAGCTGTGGCTGAGGCTGTGGCTTCGCCCGAGGACAAGGACGGCGACGCGCTCGGCCCGAGGTCGCGACGGCCGGGGCGAGCCGGCCCCGGCGGTTCTGGTCCTCCCCGCGGGCGCGCGTCCTGCTCGCGGCCGTCGCCGTCGTCGCGCTCACCGTGCCCACCACGATCATCGTCAGCAATCTCTCGGGCACGGACAGCGGCAGCCTCAGCGATGTTCCCGCCGTGGACGGCGTACCCGCACTGCCCGACGACGAGAGCGCGCCCGCGTCACCCGGCACGCCGGATCCGTCGGGCAAGCCTGCCAAGCCCGGCAAGTCCGGCGCGGCGACCGCCCCGTCCCCGGGGTCAGGTGCCGCCTCCGCCTCCGCGTCCACCGGCCACAGCGCGGGAGCGGGAGCAGGGCCGGATGCGCAGGCGGGCGGGGGCGTACCCCTGAACGCCACCATCAGCTCTTACAACTGGGATGCGCCCTGCGGCCAGTACTACGTGCTGGACCAGAAACCGAACGAGGTGCCCCCGCCGCCCGCGCCGCAGGACACCCGTGGCTGGGCCAGGGCGCTCGGCGGGGTGGACGGCGGCAGCCTGCTGCTCGAACTCACCGTGCAGGGAAAGTCCGATCAGGCCGTCGTGCTCCAGGGGCTGCATGTGCGGACGCTGTCCCGCAAGGAACCGCTGGCGTGGTCGGCGTACTCGATGGGGGAAGGCTGCGGGAGTGGTATCACACCGCAGTCCTTCGATATCGGCCTCGACGACAGTCGGCCGACCCTCACCCCGGTTGCGGGGCGGCAGGGGGACAAGCGGGTGCCGCCGAAGGACTTCCCGTTCCGGGTGTCCTCCACCGATGTGGAGGTGTTCGACCTCGATGCACACGTCGACGGGCACGACGTCAGCTGGTACTTGGAGCTGGAGTGGAGCAGCGGCGGCCGTGAGGGGACGCTGCGCATCGACGACGGCGGGAAGCCGTTTCGTACCAGCAGCATCAAGACGCGGCCGCAGTACCTGTACCGGCACGACACGGCCCAGTGGGTGACCAAGGAGTAACGGTCACGGCCACTGGGCCGGTGCCTGCGCGTGCGGACGGGGCTCGGAGGAGCTCGGGGGTCAGAGGCGCTCGGGGGTCCTGATGCCGAGCAGCTCCATGCCCTGGTGCAGGGTGCGGGCGGTGAGGTCCGAGAGGAAGAGGCGGTTCTCGGCCACATCGCCCGGAACCTCGGGCTTCAGCACCGGGCACTGGTCGTAGAACGTCGTGAAGAGCGACGACAGCTGGTAGAGGTACGAGGCCAGCTTGTGCGGCTCGTACGCGGCGGCGACCTCGGCCACGACCTCGCCGAACAGGTCCAGGTGCAGGCCCAGCGCGCGCTCGGCCGGGGCCAGCTCCAGCTCCGGGTGCGGCTGGGACTTCAGCTCGCCCGCCTTGCGCTTGATGGAGCGGGACCGGGCGTGCGCGTACTGGATATACACGCTCGTGTCGCCGGTCAGCGACACCATCTGGTCCAGGTCGAACTTGTAATCGCGGGCGGCCGACGTCGACAGGTCCGCGTACTTCACCGCGCCGATACCGACCTGCGTGGCGCGCTCGGTGATCTCCTCGTCGGTGAGGTCCTTCGCCTTTTCGCGCACGACGGTGGACGCCCGGCCGATCGCCTCGTCCAGCAGGTCCTGCAGCCGGACCGTCTCGCCCTCACGGGTCTTGAACGGCTTGCCGTCCTTGCCGAGCACCGTGCCGAAGGCGAGCTGCACGGCCTTGACGTCCTCGTTCAGCCAGCCGGCGCGGCGGGCCGTCTCGAAGACCATCTTGAAGTGCAGGGACTGCCGCGCGTCCACCACGTACAGCAGGGTGTTCGCCTTGAGGTTCTGGACCCGGTCGCGGATCGCGGAAAGGTCCGTCGCCGCGTAGCCGTAGCCGCCGTTCGACTTCTTGACGATCAGCGGCACCAGGTTGCCGTCCGGGCCCTTCACGTCGTCGAAGAACACGCACAGCGCACCTTCGGAGCGGACGGCGACGCCCGACTCCTCCAGGATGCGGCAGGTCTCCTCCAGCATGTCGTTGTAGCCGGACTCGCCGACGATGTCGGGGTCGCGGATCTCCATGTCGAGCTTGTTGAAGACCGAGTAGAAGTAGATCTTCGACTCGTCGACGAAGCGCTGCCACATGGCCAGCGTCTCCTCGTCACCGGCTTGGAGCGCGACGACCCGGTCCCGGGAGCGGGCCTTGAACTCCTCGTCGGAGTCGAAGAGCGCCCGCGAGGCCTTGTAGAGCCGGTTCAGGGAGGACATGGCGGCTTCGCCGTCCGCCGCGCCGCCGTCGCCCTCGTGGTTCAGTTCGCCCGGGTGCTCGATCAGGTACTGGATGAGCATGCCGAACTGGGTGCCCCAGTCGCCGATGTGGTGCCGCCGGACCACGGTCCCGCCCGTGAACTCCAGGATCTGCACCATCGCGTCACCGATCACCGCGGAGCGGAGGTGCCCGACGTGCATCTCCTTCGCCACGTTCGGCTGCGCGTAGTCGACGACCGTCGTGCCGGCGTTCTGCGCGTACGGCACACCGAGCCGGCCCTCGTCGTCCGCGGCGCGCGCGGCGAGGGTCTCGATGATGGCCTTGTCGCTGAGCGTGATGTTCAGGAAGCCGGGGCCGGAGACCTCGATCTCCTCGATCAGGTCGCCCGCCGGGATCGCGGCCGTCACCCGGGACGCCAGCTCGCGCGGGTTGCCCTTCAGCTTCTTGGCGAGGGCCAGGATCCCGTTGGCCTGGAAGTCGGCCCGGTCGCTTCGGCGCAGCAGCGGGTCCGCGGTGCCGGCATCCGGCAGTGCTGCCGTCAGGGCGTCCGCGAGCTGCTGCTGGAGCGTGGAAGCGAGGGAATTGACCGAGGCCATGGGATGGCTGCCGTTTCCGTAGGGGTACAAGAGATCACGCCCAGTATCCCACGCACTGTAAAGCCGTTTTCGCGCTGCCGGTGGGACCTGGGAGAATGGGTGGTGCCCCTACGGCCCTACCAGAGAGAAGGACGTGCCGACCGTGGCTCAGAGTCAGAGCAGCACCGAGGCCGACTGGGTCTCCCGCTTCGCGGACGAGGTCATCGCCGAATCGGAGCGTCGTGCGCCTGGCAAACCGGTCGTCGTCGCGTCCGGTCTTTCGCCGTCGGGCCCGATCCACCTGGGCAACCTCCGCGAGGTCATGACCCCGCACCTGGTCGCGGACGAGATCCGCCGCCGGGGGCACCAGGTCCGGCACCTCATCTCGTGGGACGACTACGACCGGTACCGGAAGGTCCCGGCAGGCGTCCCCGGTGTCGACGAGTCGTGGGCCGAGCACATCGGCAAGCCGCTGACGTCCGTGCCCGCACCGGCCGGGTCCGTGTACCCGAACTGGGCGGAGCACTTCAAGGCCGCCATGACGGCCGCGCTGGACGAGCTGGGTGTCGAGTACGACGGCATCAGTCAGACCGAGCAGTACACGATGGGGGTGTACCGCGAGCAGATCCTGCACGCGATGAGGCACCGCGCCGACATCGACGCCGTCCTCGACCGGTACCGCACGAAGAAGGACCCGGCGGCCGCGGGCAAGGGCAAGAAGCCGCAGCAGCAGAAGAAGGTCGACGAGGCCGAGCTGGAGGCCGAGGCGGGCTCCGGCGCGGCGAGCGAGGACGACGGCAGCGGCGGCTCGGCCGGCTACTTCCCGTACAAGCCGTACTGCGGCAACTGCGAGAAGGACCTGACCACGGTCACGTCGTACGACAACGACACGACCGAGCTGAACTACACCTGCACCGCCTGCGGCTTCGCCGAGACCGTCCGGCTCAGCGAGTTCAACCGCGGCAAGCTGGTCTGGAAGGTCGACTGGCCGATGCGCTGGGCATACGAAGGAGTGATCTTCGAGCCCAGCGGCGTGGACCACTCCTCGCCCGGCTCGTCGTTCGTCGTCGGCGGCCAGATCGTCCGCGAGGTCTTCGACGGCGTGCAGCCGATCGGCCCGATGTACGCCTTCGTCGGCATCTCCGGCATGGCGAAGATGTCCTCCAGTAAGGGCGGCGTACCGACCCCGGCCGACGCGCTGAAGATCATGGAGGCACCGCTGCTGCGCTGGCTGTACGCGCGCCGCAAGCCCAACCAGTCCTTCAAGATCGCCTTCGACCAGGAGATCCAGCGGCTCTACGACGAGTGGGACTCGCTGGCGCGCAAGGTCGCCGACGGCTCCGCGCTGCCCGCCGACGCCGCCGCGTACGCGCGTGCCATCGGCACGGCCGCCGGTGAGCTGCCGAGCACGCCGCGCCCGCTGCCGTACCGCACGCTCGCGTCCGTCGTCGACATCACCGCCGGCCACGACGAGCAGACGCTGCGCATCCTGAGCGAGCTGGACCCGGAGAACCCGATCGGCTCGCTCGACGAGGCGCGGCCGCGCCTCGACCGCGCGGAGAACTGGATCACCAACCAGGTCCCCGCCGACGCCCGCACCATCGTCCGCAGCGAGCCGGACAAGGAACTGCTCGGCTCGCTGGACGACCAGGGGCGCCGGTCGCTGCGGCTGCTCCTGGACGGGCTGGACACGCACTGGTCGCTGGACGGGCTCACGACGCTCGTCTACGGGGTGCCGAAGGTCCTCGCGGGGCTGGGGCCGGACGCCAAGCCGACGCCCGAGCTGAAGGCCGCGCAGCGGTCGTTCTTCGTGCTGCTGTACCAGCTCCTGGTCGGCCGTGACACCGGTCCGCGGCTGCCCACGCTGCTGCTGGCCGTCGGCGCGGACCGGGTGCGGAAGCTGCTGGGCGCGTAGGAGTCGGTCGTACGGAGGGCCGTCACCCGGTGATGCGGGTGACGGCCCTTTGTTCTGCCGGTCCGGGTCCGCTCCCGTGCGGCGGACGGACTCCGGGTGGTTACGCGATGTGGTTCTCGGCCATCTCGTTGTCGAAGCGCTGCTTGAAGCCGGGGATCAGGCGCCGGAGCAGGGCCGTGCTGCGCGGGTGGCTGACGCCGTGGACGTCCGAGAGCGTTATGTCGAGGACCTCGGCGCTCGGATGGACCTGCTGCTCGTGCGTGAGGTCGGAGAACACCTCGTACGCGATGTTGCCGAACTCGATCTCCGCCTCGGCCCACTCCGCCGGTTCCGCTTCCTGCTGGGGCTGCGGCTCCTCCTGGGGCAGGCCCTGCGGCTGCTCCAGCCGTTCCGGCAGGGGTTCCGCGCTGCGGGGGTGAGGGACCGCGCCGATCGTGCCCACGTTGCCCAGGGGGCGGGTGCGGCCGCCCGGGCCCGACGGGATCTTGACCGGGGTGGGCTCCAGACCTTCGACGTACGTGGGGTTGTACGCACCCTCGTACGCGCCCTCCGGGACCTGCGGCGCCGCGAACCAGGGGCTCTCGTGCGAACCGGGGCCCTCCGGGGGCCACTCCTCGGCGGCCGGGTCGGAGGGATGGGCGGCGTACTGCTGTGGGGGCTGCCGCGGGTGCTGCCGGGGCTCGGCGTACTGCTGTTGTTGTGCGGCATACGGCAGCTCGGGCTGAGGCTGGACCGTTTCGACGGCCGCCGGAGCCGGCGGCAGCAGGGCCGGCTCGATGCCCGCGGCGGCCAGCCCGGCCGGGCCGGTGTCGGCCAGCGGGACACCGAACTTCGCCAGCCGCAGCGGCATCAGGGACTCGACCGGCGCCTTGCGGCGCCAGCTGCGTCCGAAGCGGGCCTGGAGCCGCGCCTGGTAGATCAGCCGGTCCTGTTCGAGTTTGATGACCTGCTCGTACGAACGCAGCTCCCACAGCTTCATCCGGCGCCACAGTTTGAACGTGGGGACCGGGGAGAGCAGCCAGCGGGTGAGGCGGACGCCCTCCATGTGCCTGTCAGCCGTGAGGTCGGCGATCCGGCCGACCGCGTGCCGGGCGGCCTCGACGGCGACCACGAACAGCACCGGGATCACCGCGTGCATGCCGACGCCCAGCGGATCCGGCCAGGCCGCGGCGCCGTTGAAGGCGATCGTCGCGGCGGTCAGCAGCCAGGCCGTCTGACGCAGCAGCGGGAACGGGATCCGCATCCAGGTCAGCAGCAGGTCCAGCGCCAGCAGTACGCAGATGCCCGCGTCGATGCCGATCGGGAAGACCAGGGAGAAGTTCCCGAAGCCCTTCTGTTCCGCGAGCGCGCGCACCGCGGCGTACGAGCCCGCGAAGCCGATCGCGGCGATGAGTGTCGCGCCGGCGACGACGACCCCGATGAGTATCCGGTGCGTGCGTGTCAGCTGCATCGCGGCCACCCGCGATCCCCTCCCTGCGTTCCCGACTTCGACTTCTGGCGGGCACAGCCTGGCACATGCGCGTGAGGTGCGGTGCGCGGGGAGGGGCGAAGCCCGGCTCCCGGGAGAGGGCCGGACTTCGTGAAACCGCTTCTGTGCAGGGTTGTTCAGGTACCTGCCGTGGGTTTTGCGGGAATGCCCGGCGGGCGGTGGTGCGGTGTTACGCCGTGCGCGACGCGGACTTCGTCGATGTGGGGGAGCTCGCCGACTTCGTCGACTTCGGGGACGACCCGGACTTCGCGGACGCCGCGGACTTCGTTGCCGTCGGAGACTTCGTCGCCGTCGGGGACTTCGACGTGCCCGCGGACGGGCTCGACTTCTTCCCGTTGGCATCGGCCACCGCCGCGACGGCCTCCTTGACGGCCTTCTCGGCGTCCTTCAGGATGTCGTCGCCGGACGGCGTCTTCGCGCCCGCGTAACCCGCGCCGTTGTAGGTCAGGGTGACGACGACGTTTCCCGTACGGGCCACGACCGTCGCGTACTTGAAGTCCTCTTTCGTCTTGGTGAGGTCGTACGTGACCGTGGTCGCCTGGTCGCCGATACCGCTGACGGGGGCTTCGACGACCTTCTTGGCGCCCTCGGTCGCCTTGGTCTTGGCGACCTGGTTCGCGAGGTCCTCCTGGGCGCGCTCGGTGCCGCTGCCGAGCGCCTGGTCCGAGTCGAAGCGGGTGAAGCCGACATCGAGCCAGCGGTACTGCGAGCCCTTGACGCCGTTGTCGTCGAGGCCGTTCCAGGAACAGCCGGCGCGCGCCGAGGTGTCGCTGGACCGGGCCGACGTACCGGCCTTGCTCTTGGCCTTGGGCACCAGCGAGGTGATCGTCTTCGCGGAGATCGCGTCACACGGGTCGGGAAGCTCGGCGAACTTCGCCGGCGCGACCGTCGCCTCCGTCTTCTGCGTGCCCGGAGCGGAGGCCGAGGACGAGCCCGACTTCTTCTTGCTGCCGGAGTCCGACGAGCAGCCGGCGACGACGAGCATCACCGGAACGGCGGCGCAGGCGAGTATGCGGGTGAGTCGCGGAGCTGATCGGTGCATGGTTCCTTCACTCGGGTGGCGCGACGGGCGGGTGGCATGGTGCAGGTGTTCCGGAGGGCCACGGTACGACGGACGGCGGCCGGATGCCGCCTCGGCCGGACACCCCGCCGACCGGGACCGTGCCGGTCCGGGGCGCCCGGCAGCCGGCTATTCGCTGAACTTGTCGACCAGCTTCCGCGCCAGCGACTGGGCTTTCTCCTGCAGTTCCTTGCTGTCCGGGACCTGGCTCGCGAGGGCGGGCTGCTCGGAGTACCGGACGGTCACGATGACGTTCGATGTGCGGAATACCACGCTCACCGTCCGGTGTTGTGCACTGGAACCTGCCCGAGTGAGCAGATCGTCCAGAAATGCGGCATCTCCGAGGTCGTCGAGCGGGCGCGGACGGAGGTCCTCGGAGCCCGCGGCCGTGTCGCCGTCGGCGCCCTGTGCCGAGCCGGGGGGTGAGCCCGACGGGGAGTCCGAGGGTGGGGCGGTCCCCTTCCCCGCGTCGTCGGGGGCGGAGGTGCCGGACGGGAGGTGGGCGGCGGTCTCCTTCTTCCCGTACACCTCACGGGTACGGTCCTCGTCGCTCACCGAGGTGTCGTACGAGACGACGCGCTCGAAGTCGAGCACGACGGAGCGGGACGAGGACCGGTCCTCCGACTTCCACTGGCAGCCGACCCGGCGGTCGGTGTCAAAGGTGAGGGCGGCCGTGCCCGTGTACGCCTTCTCCTGCTGGTTCTCCGGCAGTTCGGCGATTCCCGGAAGCAGGTCCTTCAGCGTGGAGCGCGTGATGGAGCTGCAGGGTGCGGGGAGCGTGCGGTACTTGCCCGCCGGGGCGGCGGCGATGCTCGGGCTGCCGGGTTTGCTGTCGGTGGCGTGGCTTTCGGTACCGGTGCCACCGGTGCAGCCGGCGGTCAGCACTGCGAGGAGTGCGACGCCGGGTACGTACGCCATTCGTCGCACGGTCCGGGCTCCCTTCGAGCGAAAAGAAGTTGCCGCTCGATGGCGGCCGGTGGACACAATGTGTATCGCACGCGCCGCTGTGATTGCCGGTCAGCCGACTCTTTTGCCGACCTTGGCACCGGTTTTGCGCTTTCGGACTTTTCGGGGGAATCGAGGAACTATGTCGTACGTAGAGGTACCGGGGGCGAAGGTCCCCATCCGCATGTGGGCCGACCCGGCTTCGGTCGAGGACGGTGCGATGCAGCAGCTGCGGAACGTTGCCACGCTGCCCTGGATCAAGGGGCTGGCCGTCATGCCCGACGTGCATTACGGCAAGGGCGCGACCGTTGGTTCGGTGATCGCGATGAGCGGTGCGGTCTGCCCGGCGGCGGTGGGGGTGGACATCGGGTGCGGGATGTCCGCGGTGAGGACATCCCTGACGGCCAATGACCTTCCGGGCGACCTGTCGCGCCTTCGGTCGAAGATCGAGCAGGCCATTCCGGTGGGCCGCGGCATGCATGACCACGTCGTGGACCCCGGCCGGCTGCACGGCTTCCCGACCGCGGGCTGGGACGACTTCTGGGGGCGGTTCGACGGGATTGCGGATGCGGTCAAATTCCGTCACGAACGTGCCTCGAAGCAGATGGGAACGCTTGGGTCCGGAAACCATTTCATTGAGTTCTGTCTCGACGAGTCGGGTTCGGTCTGGCTGATGCTGCACTCCGGGTCCCGGAACATCGGCAAGGAGCTTGCCGAATACCACATCGGGGTGGCGCAGAAGCTGTCGCACAACCAGGGTCTGATCGACCGTGACCTGGCGGTCTTCATCGCGGACACCCCGCAGATGGCGGCGTACCGGAACGACCTGTTCTGGGCCCAGGAGTACGCGAAGCACAATCGCGCGATCATGATGGGGCTCTTCCAGGACGTCGTCCGCAAGGAGTTCAAGAAGGCCCGGGTCACCTTCGAACCGGTCATCTCCTGCCACCACAACTATGTGTCGGAGGAGAGGTACGAGGGCATGGACCTGCTGATCACCCGTAAGGGGGCGATTCGTGCGGGTTCGGGCGACTTCGGCATCATCCCGGGTTCGATGGGCACCGGCTCGTACATCGTGAAGGGGCTCGGGAACGCGAAGTCGTTCAACTCGGCCTCACACGGCGCCGGCCGGAAGATGAGCCGTAACGCGGCCAAGCGGCGCTTCTCGACCCGGGACCTGGAGGAGCAGACGCGGGGTGTGGAGTGTCGTAAGGACTCCGGCGTCGTGGACGAGATCCCGGGTGCCTACAAGCCGATCGAGCAGGTCATCGAGCGGCAGCGGGACCTGGTGGAGGTCGTCGCGAAGCTGAAGCAGGTGGTGTGCGTGAAGGGCTGAGTGCCCTTGGCGCCGCTACGAAGACGAGCCCCGGACCCTGTGGTGGTGGTCCGGGGCTCTTCCGTGCGTGCCGATGGCTTCAGAGTGTGCGGTGGACCTTGGAGTTGGACGCCTGGGCACGGGGGCGGACCACCAGGAGATCGATGTTGACGTGGCTGGGGCGGGTGACGGCCCAGGTGATCGTGTCGGCCACGTCGTCGGCGGTGAGGGGGGCGTCGACCCCGGCGTAGACCTTGGCGGCCTTCTCGGTGTCGCCGCGGAAGCGGGTGGTGGCGAACTCCTCCGTCTTGACCATGCCGGGGGCGACCTCGATGACCCGCACCGGCGTGCCGACGATCTCCAGGCGGAGGGTCTCGGCGAGGACGTGTTCGCCGTGCTTGGCGGCCACGTAGCCCCCGCCGCCCTCGTACGTGGACAGGCCCGCCGTCGAGGAGAGGATCACGATCGTGCCGTCGCCGCTCGCGGTGAGGGCGGGGAGCAGGGCCTGGGTGACGTTGAGCGTGCCGATGACGTTCGTCTCGTACATCTGGCGCCAGTCGGCCGGGTCGCCGGTGGCGACGGGGTCCGCGCCGAGCGCGCCGCCCGCGTTGTTGACGAGGACGGCGAGGGAGCGGAAGGCAGTGGTGAACGCGTCGACCGCCTCGCGGTCCGTGACGTCCAGGGCGTACGCCGTGGCCTCGTGGCCCGCCTCGTTGATCTCGGCGGCGAGCGCCTCGATGCGGTCCTTGCGGCGGGCGGTCAGGACGACGCGGTAGCCGGCGGCGGCCAGCTGCCGGGCGGTCGCGGCGCCGATGCCGCTGCTCGCTCCGGTGATGACGGCGATGGGGGTGGCGGCCATGCGGACTCGACTCCTCGGACATCTGATCGGTACGGGGTCAGGATAGGCAGGCGGCCCGAGGTTCCGTTCGGCGACCGTGCTGTACGGGGGCCGGCGGCCGTGTTTCCCGAGGCGGCTGATTTCCCTCGACATGTCGGAGTTCGGCGAGAAGTGCACGGTTTCCCGCCTCTTCGGTTCCCACCGGTTACGTGGGTTGCGGACCGGCGCGGCCGGAGCCTTGCGGGTGTCGGCGTGTCGGTGGGGTGCTGTTCTCAGTGGTTGCGAGGGGCGTACATGATCACGGCCATGCCGGCCAGGCAGATCAGCGCGCCGGTGACGTCCCAGCGGTCGGGGCGGTAGCCGTCGGCGATCATGCCCCAGGCGATCGAGCCCGCGACGAAGACACCGCCGTACGCGGCGAGGATGCGGCCGAACTCGCCGTCCGGCTGCAGCGTGGCGACGAAGCCGTACGCACCCAGGGCGATGACTCCGGCACCGATCCAGATCCAGCCCCGGTGCTCCCGCACGCCCTGCCAGACGAGCCAGGCACCGCCGATCTCGAAGAGCGCGGCAACGACGAAGAGTGCGACAGAGCGGGCGACGACCATGGGAGCAGCGTTTCATGCGGGTCGGGTGGGTTCGGGCGGGTGGGGCAAGCGGGTGGAGTCGGGTGCGGAACCGGTGTGTAAATACGGATAATTCAGGGTGATCGGTATCTTCGGCGCATGGTAGTCACGCGTAGGGTTCGGCCGGCGGTCTTTGCCGCAGCGGTGATGGCGGCAATGGTGTGGACAGGGACATGGGGGGCGGGGCAGGCGGTCGCGATGGTGCCTGTGCCCGTGCCGGTGGACCGGCGGGTGGCGCCGGAGGCGGACGTCTCGCACCACGGGCATGTCTCGCTGTGGGGCAGGGGGCTCGGGGTCTGGCTGCACAGCGAGAACCACGGCCCGTCGAGCCTGGCGAGCGTGACCGTACGGTTCCGCTTCTCGGTGCCACTCCGCGGTCGGCAGGAGATGCCGGTCGCGTGTCTGCAGGCGAGCGCCCGAACCGTGCTGTGCCGGACGGGTCCGCTGCGGACGGACGGGTCGGCGGGCCGACAGCTCGCGCTCGAACTGCAGCTTGCGGAGCGGCCGGACGAGGTGGTCGTACGGATCGACACCGTCTGGAACGGTGGTGCGACCGACCGGAACCCCGACAACAACCGGCACGAGGTGCTGGCACCCGCCACCGGCGACGAGTACGTCTTCTGACGCCCGGTGCGAGAGACCGGTGCGGTGGGGGCCGCGAGCGCGGTGGGCGCGCGGCGTGTACGGCGCGCGTCTGCGGCTGCCGGAGCTCGGGGCGCTGCCCGGGAAGCACATCGGGGCCGTGCTGGTCGCGCACTTCCCGGACCGCTGGGAGCAGGACGACGCGCCGGCGGGGCTGCTCAGGGTCGGCGTCACCAATGACGCGGGGGCCGAGCGCATGCGGGCCGTCTTCGCGGAGCAGCTCGGGCCGATAGCAGCGGGTGTCTGCCCCGTCCCCGCCGAGGCCCCGCGCCGCGCGGCACTCGTCGCGTCCCAGATCCTGGGGATGGCGCTCACCCGCTACGTCCTGCGCGTCTCGCCCGCTGCCGCGATGTCCCGCGACGAGGTGAGCGCCCGGCTCGCGCCCACCGTCCAGCGCTGTCTGACCGCCGGGCAGCCGTAGTGAGCGCGGGGAGCCGAGCCCCGTGGGGATGACGCCGGGGCAGTGTCTGCTTCGTACACTTTCCGCATGCCGCAGAAGTACCCGGCCCGGCGCAGCGCCCTGCTGGCCGAACTGTCCACCGAGTCGCGCCGCTGCATGGCCGCGTACGCCCTCTTCAACCAAGCCGTCGCCGACCATCTGCGGATCCACCCCACCGATCTGCAGTGCCTCAACCTGCTCAGCCTCGAAGCGGAACCCGTCACCACAGGACGCATCGCGGAGCTGACCGGACTCACCACCGGGTCGGCGACCCGGCTCGTCGACCGGTTGGAACGGTCCGGGTATGTGACGCGCGAGCGCGACACGGCGGACCGGCGGCGGGTGCTCGTCGCGACCGTGCCGGAGCGGATGGCGGAGGTCGGCGCGGTCTGGGAGAGGCTGAACGGGGACCGGGCGGCGATGTTCGAGGCGTATGACGACGACGAGGTGGCGCTCCTCATCGCCCATGTGCGACGGACGGTCGAGCTCGCTGCGGGCCGGATCGCGCGGCTGCGGAGCGGGGACCTCGACGTGGCGCAAGGCGCGCCGTAGGGCGAGTCGTCGGGTGTGTCGTGCGGATCGTGGCGGCCGTGACCCGCCGGACAGCCCTACCGGACCGTGTCGGCCTGATCCGGGGCGCCGAACTCGTGCAGCGCGTCGGCGACGATCGTCTCCAGGTGGGAGTGGTGGGCGCCGCGCCAGTACACCCGGCCGCATGCCGTGCACTGCGCGAAGACGTCGTACGACTGCTGTGTGCCGTGCTCCAGCCGTTCCCGGACGGATTCCTTGTCCGCGTCGGTCAGCGGCCCGTTGCAGGCCGTGCACCGGGTCCACGGGGCCAGCTCCGGTGCGAACCGCTCCAGCACGTCCCGCAGCTGGTCGTCCGGACGGTCGCTGTAGACGTACGCCCCCGCCCAGATCTCCCGTCGCCGCAGCAGTCCCCGGTCCCGGGAGAGCAGTACCCGCTGTTCCTTCGCCGACAGGGCGGCCAGTGCCGGGTCGCCGAGGTCCTCGCTCTCGTACGCTGCGTCGACACCCAGCAGGCGCAGCCGCCGGGCGAGCGTGCCGAGGTGGACGTCGAGCAGGAAGCGCAGCGGCGCGCCCTCGACGAGCTGGGGGCGCGCCACCGCACGCACCTCCACCAGCTCGCCCGCGCCCGGGATGTGCGAGACGGGGACGGGGCGGCCGTCGACGAGCAGTTGGCCGGCCTCGGTGAGCGGGACGCCGAGCGATTCCACGACATGGCCGAGCGTCGAGGCGCCGTCGGTGGTCACGGACGTGCGTCCGTCGCGGCGTTCATGGGCGACGAAGAGCCGCAGTTCAGGGGCGACTTCGAGGTGGATCTCCGGTCCGTTCACGTCGTCAGCATGCCACTGGGTGGTCCGCGTGAGCCAGGGGATTCACGGGGGAGGGGCAGCCGGGGCGGGTGGGCGGGTCAGGCGCGGAACGCGTCCGCGTGTTCCGCGGCCCCGGGCGGCGAACGTACGGGCGCGGTGGCCGGTCAGATTCTCGGTCTCGCCGGTCACCTCGGCCGGTGAACCGTCCGTGGATGCCCAGTAACCGAGCAGTCCCTCGGCGATGCCCTCGGAGACGTACGGGGCCACGGACTCCTTCCAGGCCCCCGGCTCGCCGCGTTGACCGTGACGGGCCGCCCCGAAGCCGCCGCCGGCAGGCCGATCTGTTCGGCGGCGGTGAGCGCTTCGGAAACCGGCCAGGTGGCTGTGCAACACATAAACTGCGTCGTGCAGATGAATATGACGAGGGCCCGCCTGTCAAACGTTGTGGGCGGGCCCGCGGGTCACGCCGGCTGAGGGCTCCCGGCTACGGGCTGCACCTACAGTTCCCGCATGAAGATCACCGACCTCGAACCCGGCGACCCCCGACTGACCACGGACCTTCTTCCCGTGCTGCGTGAACTCCGTCCGCATCTGACGGAGGACCTCTTCCACGAGGTGTACGGCAAGGGGTACCCGCAGGGGCTCCGCTTCACCGCCGTCCATGACGGCGACGGCGCGTGCGTGGGCGCGGCCGGATGGCGGATCGTCGACAACACCAGCCAGATCCGCAAGCTGTACGTCGACGATCTGGTCACCGCCGCGCACGCCCGGTCCACGGGTGTCGGCCACCTGCTGCTGGGGTATCTGGAGCAGCGCGCCCGGGAGGCCGGCTGCCTGGACCTGAGTCTGGACTCGGGCACCCATCGCACCGATGCCCACCGCTTCTATCTGCGGGAGCGGCTGGACATCGTCGCCTTCAGCTTCAACAAGCGGCTGGCCCGGGATTCGGACTGACCCCGGGGCCGGGCTCGGAACCGAGCTCCGGAGTGAGGTCCAGTCGCCAGTCGTTCGTCAGCAGCGCATGGCCCGGCGGGTACTCGAAGTCGCACTCGCCGACCAGGATGAAGCCCGCCCTTCGGCACACCGCGTTCGACGCGCTGTTGTCGACGGACGGGTAGGCGTGCAGATGGCGGTGCTTGCGCTCGGCCCGCGCCTGCTCGACGACGGCCCTGGTCGCGGCCGTGGCGATGCCCCGCCCCTGGTGGCCGACGAGGACGGCCCACCCCGTCTCGTACACCTCCCGGCCCTGCCAGGTCCGCTCCCAGAACCCGATCGTCCCCACGGCCTCGCCCCCGCCGCCGTCCCCGCTTCCGTCGGCAAGGGCGATCCGGAACATCCTGCCCCGGCCCGTCCGGTCCGCGCTCAGCTCCACATAGCGGCCATGGCGCACCATGAGCTGCTCCTCCGACTCGGGACCGCCCAGATGATCCATCAGTTCCGGCGCGTTGACCCGGCGGAGGAGGTCCAGGTCGCCGTCCGACCAGGGCACGATCCGTACGGGGGACGCCGATGACGAGCGGGTGCGCTCCATGCGACAACAGTAGGACGCGGCACTGACAATCAGCGCCCGGCGAGTGCCGTCGGCGGTACTCCGAGCGTCGCTGTGAAGTCCCTGACCAGGTGCGCCTGGTCGCTGTATCCGAGTTCCGCCGCGAGCGTGGCCCAGGCCACCCCGGGGTCGGTCTCGGCGCGTTCCAGTGCCTCGTGGATGCGGAAGCGCAGGATGACCCACTTGGGGCCGACACCCACATAGGCGGCGAAGAGCCGCTGCAGCGACCGTGCCGACAGCCCTTCGGTGCGGGCGAGTTCGTCGACACGGCGGATCGTGCGATCGGTGCGGACACGCTCGACCAGCGCCATCGCGCGTTCGGCCTGCGGGTCGGGTTCCGGGGCGAGCGCCAGCAGGTACGCGTCCAGCGCCGCGACCCGTGCGTCCTCCTCGGCCGGGTCCAGCACGGCCGCCACGGGCGCGGGTACGGCGAGGACCTCGTCCGCCATGAGCCGTCGGCCCGACCACCGAGACACCGGGTGGTCCGGTGCGAACGGCCGGAAGCCGCCCGGCTGGAACTTCACCCCACAGACCCGTCCCCGGCCCTCCAGCTTCTGGCTGAAGAGCTCGAGCCCGATGCCCGCGACCTCCGAGAAGGCGGGCTCGCCGGTGCTCTCGTAGTGCTGGAAGACCAGGTTCACCGAAGGGTGCGGCACCACGTGCGAGATGTACGGCTCCGGCAGATCCCAGTCGATCAGCCAGTAGAAGGCCACCTGCGTCCGCAGCCCGGGGGCGGGCTCGCGGCGGCGGAAATGCACGTGCGAGAAGAGTTCGCGGGCGTCGACGATGCCCCGGTTGTCGCGTCGAGGACCTGACATGACAGCGATCCTATGACGTACAACAGTTCGAATCATCCATGTCGTGTTTCTTCAAGACGTGGGCGATTGCCGGATGCACGGTTGAAGCATGAAGAAGATCGGTGAATTGCTGGACATGGCCGCGGAGCGGGCGATTCCTGTGGTGCGCGGGATCGACGACGGCCGGCTGGGCGACCCCACGCCGTGCACGGAGTACGACGTGCGGGCCCTGGTCGACCATCTCTTCCAGGTGGTCGTCAACTTCCAGGCCCTGGCGGCCAGGGAGGAGCCGGACTTCGGCGCGAAGCCGACCGCGGTCACCGGCGACTGGCGCAGCCGCTTCGGCGAGGAGACGGCCAAGCTGGTGGCGGCGTGGGGCGCGCCGGGTGCGGACGAGGGGACCGCGGGTTCCATGGGGTTCCCCGCCAGAAGGGTCGCGCAGATGGTGCTGGGCGATCTGACCGTGCACGCATGGGACCTGGCGCGCGCCACCGGGCAGGCATTCGTTCCGGACGAGGCCGTGGTGAGCGAACTGGGGCCTGGTGTCGCCGACATGGCTCCGAACGCGCGGAAGGCGAAGGTGTACGGCGAACCCTTTCCCGTACCGGACAGTGCCGGCCCCTTTGAGCGGCTGCTGGGTACGACTGGCCGCGACCCGGGCTGGCAGCCGCCCCGGGCGTGACCCCCGGGCGGCCCGTGTCGCCTGCGGTGCTGATGGTTTTTGTAGGCATCGGCTTCTGCGCGGACGGTTCCGGTGTTCCCGCGGCGCCGTAGAACTCGGCGAGCGTCGCGTACGCCTCATCGACGATCTCCCTCGCCGCCTCGGCCGTCTCGCGCTCGGCGAGGCGGGCCGCCTGATGGGTGTACGGCGACGGCGGCGCAGGGTGCCTGCGCCGCCACCAGCTCTCGCAGCCTGCGTAGATCCCGCCGGCGAAGACCAGCAGGGGGATGGACAGGGCCGGCAGTGTGTCACCCATGGCAGCCTCCTCGATGTCGATGCCCCGTACGCGACCATGTGAGCTGTGTGGGCTGTATGGGCTGCATCGGCATGTCCGGCAGGTCGGCTGAAGATCATTCCTCGGCCAATGAATGGCTGGATGTGGGTGTCAATCAGACGCCCTCCGGTTGTCCGGAGTCCACACGTGCAGGGCATCCCCGTCCGCGGACACCGTGTACCAGGTGCCGTCGCCGAGCGCCGTGGGCGTGCCGGCGACCGGAAAGGGGTAGGCGATCTGCCCGACCGGTCGCATTCCCGCCGTCTCCAGCAGCCAGTGCCGGACCGGGCCGAACTCCTCCTCCTGGTCCGTGCTGGTGATCGCGGTCTCCCGGTCCAGGAAGCCGCACTCGTAGTCCCACATCACGTCGTCGGCGTCACAGTCGTCCGGATCCGCGTCGGGATGACGGGGCACGGCGTCCTCCGCCTGCAACTCGGCCACCACCTCGCCGTCCGCGACCCGGTGCAGGGCGAGCGAGTCCAGGTCGTGGGCCACGGTCAGGAAGTACTCACCCGTGGGGCTCACCGACGTCAGGATCCGCTCCTGCTCGCCGAACTGCTCCACGGAGAGCTCCACCCCGTCCCATCGCCCCCACAGCAGCGGCGCCCCGTCCTGGCCCTCGCCGACGCTCAGCCCCATCTGCGCCGGATCCGGGTGCGGTACGTGCTCCGAGCCCGCGGCCACGGTCTCCGCGTCCGCCCGCCCCAGCACCCGACCGTCGGCGGCGTCGATGACCAGCCACTCGTCGAGCGCCTCAGGGTCCGGCCCGGCCGAGGCGACGGGGCCGCGGACATGGGCCCATACGAGCGACCCGTCCGCCGAGAACACCGCCGAACCGCTGTCCGCGTACAGATGCGCCTTGTCGTCCGCGTACTCCTCGTACGACTCGTGCAGGATGCGGCAGCTGCCCTCCCAGCAGCCGTGTCGCACCTCCCAGCGCACCACGCCCGCCGGATCGACGGCGCGCACCGCATGGACCCCCGAGAAGACCGCGAGATCCCCGCCCGGCGCCACCGTGAACGTACCGAAACGGCGAGGCCACGGCGCAGGGAAGCGGGTCCGCGGGACGGACCCGTCGTCCAGGCCGACGGCGACCGCCTCGGAATCGCCCCGCTGTATCAGCAGGCGCCGGTCCGGCCACCGCAGAACGGACGGGGCGTACGCGGCGTCGCGCTCCCGGTCCAGGGGCGCGGCGAATGTGGCGACAAGACGCGCGGTCACGGCGCTGGTGATCATGGTTCCCCTCCCGAACGTGCAGCCTGCGGCGTGCACCGGATCACGGGGAGAACCGTAGAGCCCACGGGTGACAGCCGCGCTGCGGGGTGGGGTCGGAACCGGCTCGGGGCGGTCAGGACGTGCGGGCCCCGGCTCAGGGCCAGACCAGGCAGTACGCCTGATGCCCCGCATCATGCAGACGATGGCTGAAATCCTGCCACTCGTGCAGCAGTTGGTAGACGTTGAACGCGTCGCGCGGGCCGCCGCGGTCCGGGACCGTGGACCAGATGAAGGCCGCGGCGCCGACCGACTCCTCGCCGACGCCGCGCAGCGGGTCGACGACCGTCATGGGGAGTTTGACCACCGCGTAGTCGGGGTGCAGGACGACCAGTTCCAGCGGGGGGACCTTGTGCAGGGGTATGCCCTGGATGCCGGTGAGGACCATGGCCGCCACCGTCTCCGGCTTGATCTTGGTGAACATGCCGCCCATGCCCAGCTCGTCGCCGCCGAGCTCCTCGGGACGCATGGAAATGGGCACCCGTGCGGCCGTGGCCCCGTCGGGGGCCCCGAAGTATTTGTACGTCACCCCCACCCGGCCACCACTCCCGCTCCCGGACTGCGCACTGCCGGCCTGAATGCCCTGCCGACGCTCGGCCTCACGCCGGTGCCGACCTCGGCGGGCAGGCTCGGGCCCCAGGTCGTCGGTCCCTTCGCCCACTTCGCCACCGCGATGCATATTTCATCCATCCGACTACTACTGAGGAGACGCAGGCCCCGCCGCGCAACCCGATCATCGTGTCAGTGACCTCCCCCACGGACGTGGTGTGAAACACCTGTCCGCAAGACCGCCGGTGGCTCTGACACCATGGTTTGTGTGAGCTTTCCCAATGACGCCCCAGTTTCGCAGACGCGAGGGGGCTGATGCCCGGTCGTCGCGCGATGGATGTGCTCGCGGGGCTTTCGGTGGCCGGGATCTTCCGCTCCTGTCCGCGCGGGGGCGCTGTCCTACCCTGGGGAGGTCACTAGCCCCCGGAGTCGGAGAAGTCGCAGGTCATGACCGAACTGCCTTATCGATATGAAGCCCCAGTTTCGCAGACGCTTTTCGACCGCGCGTCCCTCGTGACGCCCGGCGGCGTGAACTCTCCCGTACGTGCCTTCCGGGCCGTGGGCGGTACGCCCCGCTTCATGGTGTCCGGTACCGGTCCGTACCTCACCGACGCCGACGGCCGTGAGTACGTCGACCTCGTGTGCTCGTGGGGGCCGATGATCCTCGGCCACTCCCACCCCGAGGTCATCGCCGCAGTCCAGGAGGCTGTCGCCCGCGGCACCTCGTTCGGTACACCCGGTGAGGGCGAGGTCGCGCTCGCCGAGGAGATCGTGGCCCGGATCGAGCCCGTGGAGCAGGTGCGGCTGGTCTCCTCCGGCACCGAGGCGACCATGTCCGCGATCCGGCTGGCCCGCGGGTTCACCGGCCGGGCGAAGGTCGTGAAGTTCGCCGGCTGCTACCACGGGCACGTCGACGCGCTGCTTGCCGCCGCCGGATCCGGGGTCGCCACCTTCGGTCTGCCGGACACCCCGGGGGTCACCGGCGCGCAGGCCGGCGACACGATCGTGCTGCCGTACAACGACCTGGAGGCCGTGCGGGCCGCGTTCGCCGCGCACCCCGGTGAGATCGCCTGTGTGATCACCGAGGCCTCGCCCGGCAACATGGGCGTGGTGCCGCCGCTGGACGGTTTCAACGCCGGGCTCAAGGAGCTCTGCGCCGAGGGTGGTGCGCTGTACATCTCCGACGAGGTCATGACCGGATTCCGTACCTCGAAGGCCGGCTGGTTCGGCATCGACGGTGTGCGGCCCGATCTGATGACCTTCGGCAAGGTCATGGGCGGCGGCTTCCCGGCCGCTGCCTTCGGCGGGCGCGCCGATGTGATGGCGCACCTCGCCCCCGTCGGCCCCGTCTACCAGGCGGGCACCCTCTCCGGAAACCCGATCGCCACCGCCGCCGGCCTCGCCCAGCTGCGGCTGCTCGACGACGCGGCGTACGCGAAGGTCGACGCGGTCTCCGCGGAGATCCGGTCCCTGGTGAGCGACGTGTTCATCAAGGAGGGCGTCGCACACACGGTGTCGGCGGCGAGCAACATGTTCTCGGTGTTCTTCACCGACCAGCCGGTGCGGAACTACGAGGACGCCAAGAAGCAGGAAGCTTTCCGCTTCAACGCCTTCTTCCACTCGATGCTGTCGCAGGGCGTCTATCTGCCGCCGTCCGCGTTCGAGTCCTGGTTCGTCTCCACCGCCCACGACACGCAGGCCGTCGAGCGGATCGCAGCCGCCCTGCCCGCCGCCGCCCGCGCCGCCTCGGAGGCCACCGCATGAGCGAGACCAGCAGTGCCGACACCACAGACAGTGCGCGCAAGGACATCACGGTCGTTCATCTGATGCGGCACGGGGAGGTGCACAACCCCGAGGGCGTGCTCTACGGACGCCGTCCCGGCTACCACCTCTCCGAGCTCGGCCGGAAGATGGCCGACCGGGTGGCCGAGCACCTGGAGAAGCGCGACATCACCCATGTCGTCGCCTCCCCGCTGGAGCGCGCCCAGGAGACGGCGACGCCGATCGCCACGTCGCACGGCGTCGACCTGGCCACCGACGAGCGGCTGATCGAGGCGGCCAATGTCTTCGAGGGCAAGTCCTTCGGGGTCGGCGACGGCGCGCTGCGCAAGCCGGACAACTGGAAGCACCTCACCAACCCCTTCCGACCGTCCTGGGGCGAGCCGTACATCGAGCAGGTCGTACGGATGATGGGCGCCCTCGACGCCGCGCGCGACGCGGCCCGCGGGCACGAGGCGGTCTGCGTCAGCCATCAGCTGCCGATCTGGATCGTCCGGAGCTTCGTCGAGCGGCGGCGGCTCTGGCACGACCCGCGCAAGCGGCAGTGCACGCTGGCCTCGCTGACCAGCTTCACGTACCAGGGCGACAAGATCGTCTCGGTCGGCTACACCGAGCCGGCCCGCGATCTGGTCCCCGCGCATCTGCTGGCCGGCGCGAAGCCGGTGAAGGGGAAGTCCAAGGCGTTCGGCGCGTAGCCGAGGACTTCTCGACCCGCACGGGCCCCTGCCGATGTGTCGGCCGGGGCCCGTGGTGCGTTCGGGTCAGGGACAAGGTCAAGTCAAGAACGGGGTCTGGTCATGTAAAGAATCTTGTGGTATTAGGCGGAACCGTCGTGGTGTTTCGTCCATCTAAGCATTCGTCAGTTTGTATGGGCCTGAGTCACAACGAGCGCAGATGGAGACGCCATGCGCGACATCAGCCGAAGGAGTCTGCTCGGAGCAGGACTCGGGGCTGCAGCAGCTGCCATCGGGGTGGCCGGCTGCAGCTCGTCCGACCGCTCCACTAGGGGTCGGCCGGGCCCTGGCAGGGGGGACGTGGGGGCGGACGGGAAAGCCAAGGGCGGCGGGGAGAAGGACGCCGGGGAGATCGGTGACGGTTCCACCGCGGACACCGGGGAGCAGCCGCACCAGCCTTCCGCGCCGGTCCCGCTCGAACCCGGACAGACCCCGCCGCAGTTCGTGATCTTCTCCTGGGACGGGGCGGGCGAGCTCGGCACAGGGCTCTTTCCGCGTTTTCTCGAACTCGCCAAGGAACACGACGCGGCGATGACCTTCTTCCTCTCCGGGCTCTATCTGCTGCCCGAGTCGAAGAAATTCCTGTACCGGCCGCCGAACAACGGCATCGGCGCCTCCGACATCGGCTATCTCACCGACGGTCACATAAGGGAGACACTGAAGAACGTCCGTCGGGCCTGGCTCGAAGGCCATGAGATCGGCACGCACTTCAACGGACACTTCTGCACCGGGTCCGGATCGGTTGCCAACTGGACGGCCGATCAGTGGCGGAGCGAAATCGATCAGGCGGTCTCCTTCGTCACCGAATGGCGCACCAACACCGGCTGGACCGATCTCGACCCGCTGCCCTTCGACTACCGCAAGGAACTCGTCGGCGGCCGCACCCCCTGTCTGCTCGGCCAGAACAATCTGCTGCCCACCGCGCGCCGACTGGGCTGGCGCTACGACGCGAGCTCGCCCGGCGGCACCCAGATCTGGCCCACGAAGCGCCAGGGCATATGGGATCTTCCGCTGCAGGGCATGCCGTTCCCCGGGCACACCTTCGAAGTGCTGTCGATGGACTACAACATCCTCGCGAACCAGTCACAGAACACCACCCGGGGAATGCCGTCGCGCTATCCGGAATGGCGCACCCAGGCCACTCAGTCGTACCTCGCCGCTTTCAACCGTGCGTACGGGTCGAATCGCGCGCCCTTCTGCATCGGCAACCACTTCGAGGAGTGGAACGGCGGCATCTATATGGATGCGGCCGAGGAGACCCTCAAAAGGATCGCGGCGAAGCCGGATGTGCGGCTCGTCTCCTTCCGCCAGTTCGTCGACTGGCTCGACGTCCAGGACCCCGCCGTGCTTGCGAAGCTCCGTACGCTGGAGGTCGGTCAGTCGCCCGAAGGCGGCTGGAACGCCTTCTTTAAACGGGACTGACAACGGGCTTTACGGGCACCGAGGGGGGTGCGCAAGATCCGCGAAACAGTCATGCGAAACTTTTCACATGAGCTCTGGCCGCGCACCCCGACGCCGCTTCACCCTGCTCGCCGCCCCCGCAGCGGCCGCCGCACTGGCGCTGACCCTGACCGCCTGCGGAGGTGACGGCAACAAGGCCGGTGGCGGCGGCAATTCGCACTTCGTCACCGGCAGTGGCGGAATCTCCACCGTTGCCAAGGCGGAGCGCGTGGCCGCACCGAAGATCGACGGGACCTCGCTGGACGGCAAGCCGCTCGACATCGCCGACTACAAGGGCAAAGTTGTCGTGCTGAATGTGTGGGGCTCGTGGTGCGGCCCGTGCCGACTGGAGGCCAAGCACTTCGCGAAGGTGGCGAAGGAGACCGAGAGCCAGGGGGTCCAGTTCATCGGGATCAACACCCGGGACGCCGAGAAGGGCCCTGCGGTGAACTTCGAGAAGGACAACGGCATCCCCTACCCGAGTCTCTTCGACCCGATCGGCAAGCTCACCCTGCGCTTCCCCAAGGGCACGCTGAACCCACAGGCCATCCCGTCGACCGTGGTCATCGACCGGGACGGGAAGATCGCGGCCCGCACCCTCGTCGCCCTCGACGACGTCAAGCTCCACAAGATGATCGACCCGCTGATCGCGGAGAAGTGATTCCGTGCTCACCCTTGCGGCACTTCCTGCGCAGAACGAGACCGTGATGAACGGGGCGCTGTTCGTCGCCCTGCCCATCGCCGTACTCGGCGGGCTCGTCTCGTTCTTCTCGCCGTGCGTCCTGCCCCTCGTGCCCGGCTATCTCTCGTACGTCACCGGCGTCAGCGGCACGGATCTGGCGCAGGCCAGGCGGGGGCGCATGGTCGCGGGAGCCTCGCTCTTCGTGCTCGGCTTCACCGCCGTGTTCGTCTCCGGCGGCGCGCTCTTCGGCTTCTTCGGCCAGACGCTCCAGGCGCACAGCACCACGCTCTCCAAGGTCCTCGGTGTGCTGATGATCCTGATGGGGATCTTCTTCATGGGCCTGATGCCATGGATGACGCAGCGCGAATTCCGTATCCACAGGAGGCCGGTGACCGGGCTGGCGGGCGCGCCTCTGCTGGGCGCCCTCTTCGGGATCGGCTGGACCCCGTGCCTCGGCCCGACGCTCAGCTCGGTGAGCATTCTTGCGATGGACCAGGGCACCGCCGGACGCGGGGCGATACTGACCATCGCCTACTGCCTCGGCCTCGGTGTGCCCTTCGTGCTCGCCGCGGTCGCCTTCCGCAAGGCGCTCGGCGCGTTCGGCTGGGTCAAGCGCCACTACGCATGGGTCATGCGGATCGGCGGCGTCATGATGATCGCGACCGGGCTGCTCCTGCTGACCGGTGTGTGGGGCAGCATGATGCAGGAACTGCAGGGCTGGTCCGACGGCTTCACGGTGGGGATCTGAGTTCCATGAGCAACACCAAGACCAACGCGGCCGAAGAGCGCGCGAACGAGCGCGAGCGTGAGAACCAGCGGGAGCTGGAGAACGCGGCCGAGCTCGGCGCGGCCGGCTCGCAACTGTCCACCGCCCCGCGAGAAGAGGCCCTGGCCACGCTGCCCGCCATGGGCGTCATCGGCTGGGCGCGCTGGTTCTGGCGCCAGCTCACCTCGATGCGGGTCGCGCTGATCCTGCTCTTCCTGCTCTCGCTCGGGGCCATCCCCGGCTCGCTGATCCCGCAGAACAGCGTGGACGAGCTGAAGGTGCAGACCTTCAAGGAAGCCCACACCACCGTCACGCCGATCTACGAGAAGCTCCAGTTCTTCGACGTCTACAGCTCGGTGTGGTTCTCCGCGATCTACATCCTGCTGTTCATCTCCCTCATCGGGTGCATCGTGCCGCGCACCGGCCAGTTCGTCGGTCAGCTGCGCAGCCGCCCGCCGGGCGCCCCCAAGCGGCTGACCCGGCTGCCCGCGTACACGACCTGGCGCACCGAAGCCGAGCCCGAGCAGGTCCGCGAGGCCGCGCTCGCGATGATGCGCAAGCGACGCTTCAGGGCGCACGCGGTCGGCGACGCGGTCGCCGCCGAGAAGGGCTATCTGCGTGAGGCCGGGAACCTGATGTTCCATATCGCGCTGATCGTCATGCTGGTGGCCTTCGCCATCGGGCAGCTCTTCAAGTCCGAGGGCGGCAAGCTGATCGTCCAGGGCGACGGCTTCTCCAACACGCTGACCCAGTACGACGACTTCAAGTCCGGTTCGCTGTACGACACCGACTCGCTCGCCCCGTTCAGCTTCACCCTCGACAAGTTCGTCGGCACGTACGAGCGCAGCGGCCCGCAGATCGGCACGCCCCGCAAGTACGAGGCCCACGTCACGTACTCCGAGGGTGCGTACGGCAAGCCGAAGAAGGCCGTCATCAAGGTCAACGAGCCGCTGGTGGTCGACGGCTCCAAGGTCTATCTGATCGGGCACGGCTACGCCCCGGTCGTCTCCGTCAAGGACGGCAGGGGCAAGGAGGTCTACAAGGCCGCCGTGCCGCTGCTGCCGATCGACTCGAACGTCACCTCGACCGGTGCGATCAAGGTGATGGACGGCTACAAGGACGGGACCGGCAAGAGGGACCAGCTGGGATTCCAGGCGTTCTTCGTGCCGACGTTCGCCGGCGAGGGCAAGGGGACGATGTTCTCGCAGTTCCCGGCCGCGGACTTCCCGGTGCTCGCGCTCAACGGGTACTACGGCAGCCTCGGCGTCGACTCCGGACTGCCGCAGAACGTGTACCAGCTGGACACCTCGAAGATGAAGCCGTTCAAGGACGGCAAGGGCGAGCAGCTGAAGCAGCGCCTGCTGCCCGGCGAGACGATGAAGCTGCCCGACGGCGCCGGATCGATCACCTTCGAAGGCGTCGAGCAGTGGGCCAGCTTCCAGATCTCGCAGCAGCCGGCCAGCGGCTGGGCACTCACCGGGGCCATCGGCGCGATCGCCGGTCTCGCGGGGTCGCTGTTCATCCAGCGGCGCCGGGTCTGGGTCCGGGCCGTACGGGGAGCGGACGGCGTCACCGTCGTGGAGATGGCGGGGCTGGGCCGCAGCGAGTCCGCGAAACTGCCCGAGGAGCTGGCCGACCTCGCGGTCACGCTCAACGGCCTGGCACCCACGGCGCCGGACGCGCCCGAAGCATCGGCCACGTCCGGTGAACCAGATGTGGCCGAAGAACCAGGCGTGGCCGCGGCGCCCACAGCGCCGGACGACGCAACCTCCGAAGCACTTTCCGAAGGGGCTGAGAAGTGAATCTCGCCGCCGCAACCAACGAGAATCTGGCACACACCAGCAATGTGCTGATCTATTCGTCGATGGCCGTCTACACCCTGGCCTTCTTCGCGCACATCGCGGAGTGGGTGTTCGGCAGCCGCAGCAAGGTCGGCCGCACCGCCGCCGCGCTGACCGGGGACGGGGCCGCCGGCTCCCCGGCGAAGATCCAGGTCCAGGTCGCGCAGAAGGGCGGAGCCACCGCCGTACTGGACCGGCCGAAGATCATCACGAGGTCCGCCACCGGCTCGCGGGACGTCCCGGACGGCCCCGGTGCCGCCGGTGGCACGTTCAAGGGCGACCTGTACGGGCGGATCGCGGTCTCCATGACCGTCCTCGCCTTCGTCGTCCAGGCCGGCGGTGTCATCGCCCGCGCGATGTCCGTGCAGCGTGCCCCCTGGGGCAACATGTACGAGTTCTCGATCACCTTCTCCACGGTGGCCGTCGCCGCGTACCTGATCCTGATGGCGCTGAAGAAGAACGTCCGCTGGATGGGCCTGCTCCTGGTCACCACCGTTCTGCTGGACCTCGGCATCGCGACCACCGTGCTGTACACCTCCAGCGACCAGCTGGTGCCCGCACTGCACTCGTACTGGCTGTGGATCCACGTCTCCACCGCCATCATCTGCGGCGCCGTTTTTTACATCGGCGCGGTCGCCACGCTGCTCTACCTGTTCCGTGACAGCTACGAGAGCAAGCTGGCGAACGGCACCGAGCCAGGCTCCTTCGCCCAGTCCGTGCTGTCCCGGCTGCCCGCCGCGGCGACCCTCGACAAGTTCTCGTACCGCATCAACGCCGCCGTCTTCCCGCTCTGGACGTTCACGATCATCGCGGGCGCGATCTGGGCGGGCGACGCCTGGGGCCGCTACTGGGGCTGGGACCCCAAGGAGGTCTGGTCCTTCATCACCTGGGTCGCGTACGCCTGCTACCTGCACGCCCGGGCCACCGCAGGCTGGAAGGGCCGCAAGGCCGCCTACCTGGCGCTGATCGCGTTCGGCTGCTGGCTCTTCAACTACTACGGCGTGAACATCTTCGTCACCGGCAAGCACTCCTACGCCGGCGTCTGACCGTTCCCGCGTACGGGTGCGTAACGCGCCCCACCGGGCCACGCTGGAACCATGACCGACGCACTTCCCGTGATCGAACGTGGTACCGCCGAGACCCACGGTGACCACCACCTCCTGCGGTTCATACTCCGGCTGCCCCACCCCGTACCAAGGGTGTGGGCAGCCGTTGCCGGTTCCGAGGGGCTGCGGGGCTGGCTCGCCGCCGCCGACCCGTTCGAGCCACGCATCGGCGGGTCGATCACACTGCGCTGGCGGGGCACCGGCCCGGACGGGAACGCCACGGTCGCCTCCGGCACCGTCACCGCCTGGGACGTCGAGCGCGTCGCCGAATACACCCTCGAAGGGGTGCACGGCCGGATCCGCTTCCACCTGGAGCCGCCGCGCGGCGACCACGTGCTCCTGCGCTTCAGCAACGAGTTCCACGGCGACGACGCGCTGCGGCTGGACTGCCTGGCGGGCTGGCACAACCACTTCGAGTGCCTGGTGGACGCCCTGGACGGGCGCCCCGCCGACTGGTCACGGTGGACCCTGACCCGATGGCGGGAGCTCCGCGAGAGCTACGGTGCGGAGGACGGCGGCAAACAGTTCTGAGCCGGGGGCTTCCCCTCCGGCCAGGCGATCGCCACGAACCGCTGGGATACGGTCCCCTGTCCGGAGGGGACCAGCTCCACCACCGGCACCGCCTTGTTGTACGGGTTACCGTGGTTGTCCAGACAGATCCAGCCGCTGGCCCCCGACACCCGCAACGACGCCTTCACCCGCGGCCACTGCTCGCCCACGTCCGCCGGCTGCGGCAGCTCTTTGCTCTTAGGGGTGGCCTGCCGGATGGCGTGCACCGCCGTCGCCATCGCGTCGTGCGCGATGACCAGCTGGCCGTCGGTCAGATCGGCGTAACCGGTCGGGCCGATCGGACCCGCCGGTTTCTTCCCCACCACCTCCAGCAGATCCAGGAAGCTCCGGTAGTCCGCCGCGGAGCCGCCCGTCCTCACCGCCGCCCCGCCCTTCCCCGCCGCCCAGGCGTCCGGGTGCGCGAGCGACGCGTATCGCACGGTCACCTTGCGAAGCAGCGCACTCCGGTCGAGCTTCTTGTCGCCGCCGAGATACGAACCCTCGTCACCGGTGAGCACGGTGAACGCCCGGTTCTGGCAGCCACGGTCCCCGAGCGCGTTGATGAACTGCCGCAGCTGGGTGTGGCGCCCGGCGAAGAACACCGTCTCCGCGTCCGTGTCGCAGATCAGATGGGTGATCTGCTGGAACGTGTTGGCCGTGGTGCCCTCGTCGGTCGGGTCCTTCGGCGAGGTGAACAACTGAGGCTCGTACCGGGTGCCCCTCACCAGCGTGGCGAAAGCCGCCCTCAGCGTGTCCGTGTAGTTGTCGCCGGTACGGGTGTCCTGCACCAGCAACGCCTTGTCGGCCTCCACCTTGCCGAACTGGGCCAGCGCACGCGCCTCGTCCCGGTTGGTGGGGGAGACCCGGGCAAGCCCCGGGAACGGGTCGCCCTTCGGGCCGTTCGCGATGTCGTCCGCGGTGATCGTGGTACCCACGACCGCGATGTGCGCCGCGGTCAGCTCCTTGACCGCCGACTTCACCGCCGCACTGCTGGTGGCGACCCCCGAGACGGCCCGCAGCCGGTCCGGGGCACCCGTCATCGTCTTCAGACGGTCCACCGCCGGGCGCCAGTGCAGGTTGTTCTTCCCGGTATTGGCGAGCACCAGACGGATCTTCGGCACCTGGTCGTTCGACAGATGATTGGCCCGGTACTGCGCGGCGAAGGCGCCCTGCAGCTCCCGCCGCATCTTCGTAGCCGTCGAGTCGTCCGTCGCCGTCAGCGGCAGCAGCAGCGCGACGGTCACGTACGTGCCCGGCTTCAGCCCGGCGTTCTCCCGCCCGATCGCCGCCGCGACATCGGTCAGCTTCGCCCCCCCGAAGTCGTAACCGGAGCCGGAGACACCGATGCACTCGTCACTGCCCTGCGGACGCTCCACACCCGGCACGCACTGCCGGTTCTCCGGGGTGGTCAGCCGGCTGATGACGTACCACCCCGACGTGATCACCAGCGCCCCGGTCACCACCGTCGTGACGATCTTCTGCCGGGCCGTGTACCAGACGCGATAACGCAACGGATTACGCATACGAGCCACCGTCCCCCTGGGTCCGTCCTGGTCCGTGCACAGAGGCCGGCGGCCCCGGCGGCATGGACAGCGGCCGCCACGCCCTGATGTCCCGCGGCCAGTGCGTCGCCGCGTCCCACAGCACGCTGTTGCCCGTCGGGTGTCTTCCGGACAGCTGCCGCAGCTCGAACGCCATCTTCTCGGTCACCTCGTCGTCCGGCAGCGCCAGCGGATCGGAGAGCAGCCACACCGCGTGCAGCAGTCGGCGAAGCTGCAACTGCAACTGGGTCGCCCGCTCGTCGAGCCCGGCGAGCCCCGTCTCCTCGTCCGGCAGCGAACCCGCCGCCTCCCGGCCCAGGGCGACCGCCCGCCGTGGATCGGGACCGCCGCCGCCCGGCGGGCGCGGATACGGCGCCGAGGCGATGAACCGCAGCGCACCCAGCCAGCGCACCACGTCCCCCAGCTCGAACTGCACCCGCAGATGCGTCACACACGCCCCCGCCCCGCCCAGCACCAGTTCCTGGTGCAGCCGGTGCGGGACGCTCGGGAAGCTGCCACCGGGCACATACGCCCCGCGCAGCGACTCGTGCACCGCCCGCCACATCGCGTAATGCGGATGGTCGCCGTCCTGGAACCGCAGCCGGTGCAGCAGCAGCGAACGCAGCAGCGGATCGGCGACGAAATGGTCGGGACCGACCTGCCAGTCCTCCGACCGCAGCAGATCCCGTACGAGCAACGCCACATCGCCGTCCATCGGGACGCCGCGCAGCCGGGTCCTGGCCAGCAGCCGCGCCGACTCCTCGCCATGCGCGGCCGCCAGCACACTCAGTACGTCCGGACGCTGCCCCGGCAGCAGCTGCCGGAGCAGCTCGTCCGCCACCCGCACGGGCGGCCGGTCCTCGCGCAGCTCCACCGTGCAGTCGAACAGAGCCCCCGGCACCAGCGTCGCCGGTGCGCGCGCCTCGCCCGCCGCCTGCGCGAACAGCGCCACCCCGAGTGGCCGACCGCCCGTCAGCCGGTGCACCCCGCGGGCCAGCCCGGCCGGGGTGCGGCCCGCCGGGTCGAACCGGTCGAACGCCGCCTGCACGTGCGAGGCGTTCAGCGGGGTGAGGCCCACAGCGAGGATCCCCGACGTCACCTCCGTGGACCGCGCCCAGTGGCTGCCGTGCGCCACCTCCGGCAGCCGGCGCCGCACCGCATGACTCAGCCCCTCATGGTCCCGGACCCGGGACGAGGCGAACACGGCGATCTGATCACGGTCCCCGCCGGCACGCCGCCGCAGCACGGGCTCGACCAGCTGCCGCCCCAGCACCGTGTGCGCATTGTCGAGCAGCAGCACCGGGCGTCCCCGGCGGGCGCCCCGCGCCGTACCCCGGTACGCCCGGACCAGGTCCTCGACCAGTGCCAGCACCAGATGGTCCTCGGCGCGGCGGCGCAGATCACCGCCGCGCTCGAAGTCGACGGCCAGCTGCCGCAGTCCGATCCGGCCGTTGCCGCCCGCCTGCGGATAGGTCCCGTACCAGTCGGCCGAACGCCGCTGGATGCGGCTGAACGTCTCCTCCAGCACCGTCTCCACGGTCGCCTCCGCCAGCAGCCCGGCCATCGGGACCATGGAATCGAGCGTGGTGGCGGCCAACTTCGTCAGCACCTTGGTGACCCAGCCGGTTGCCGCCTCCCCCTTGGAGTGCACGGTGGCCAGCACCGGGCCGAGCGACTGGAGATCGCGCTGCGCCCGGCTCTCGTCCTCCCGGGTCCACGAGATGGAGGCGACCGCGACGAGACCGAGGCTCAGCCGCGGGAACTGCACCGAGGGCGCGGCCCGCACCCGGGCCGCGAACTGGGCGACGAGATCGGGCAGCGCACCGATGACGGGCGTCCAGCCGGGGCCGGGATCCTCGGGCGGGGTGACGGCCTCGCAGTCGGCCAGGGCGACCGGGGTGATCTCCCGGTACACATGCCGTAACTGTTTGAGCACCGCGGTCTTGCCCATGCCGCGCCCGCCGGTCAGCACGACGACGGGCGGATCGTCGCGGTGCTCGTACGCGGCTCTGGCGGAGCCGTAGGGGGTGAGACCTGTCAGACGCGCCGCAAGTCCGTCGTTGCCGAAGATCGCCTCGCGTCCGTACAGCTCTCTGTCCACAGCACCCCCAGCGCCGACGCCTGTCCGACCTGTCACATGGTCAACATCAGGATATCGGTGGCGTGTTGGAAGGGAGTGAGGATTTTCGAACGCTATTCGGTACCGATGTCCTCGTTCCAGAGGCCGGGGTCCGTGAGCCTTCGCGCTACGAGGCGGGCGGAGCGGACTCCTCGGGGCCGGCCCCGCTCTCCCGGCGCTTGAGCTCCTCCTCGCGGCGACGCAGATCCGCCTCCCAGTCCTTGAGGAGCGACTCGTCCTTCTTGTTCTCGTCCTTCAGCGCCCTCAGGAAATCCGGATTGTCGTCCGGCGCCACCCACTCGTGGCGGTGATTGCGGTGCCATTCGGAGGGCGTACGGCCTCCGGCGGGCACCTGACGCAGTTTGCCGGCGGCCAGCCACACGATCGGGCCGACGATCCAGAAGAGCAGGATGATGAAGACCCAGGCAATCTTCGGCAGGTGCTTGGCCTCGTCCTCCGGGGTGTTCAGACAGTCGATGAACGCGTAGATCGTCAGCGCCAGAGGCAGGAGATAGATCAAGGCCCGGAACATGGTGGAAAAGTCCCCCCACGGAGAGATGGCGGGGCACTGTCCCGCCCCGGTGACGGGCCCAGGGTAGCCGGTGTCAATTGCGTCCCACGGCGAGCAGGTGGGAACCGGCGGCGAGCAGGTCGGGGTACGGCTCTGCCATGCGGGCCGCGGCCGGCGCGGAGGCGAACATCCGCGATTCGGTGAGCGATTCACCGGTGTGCTGCTCGGTTGCTTTCAGCAGGGCCCAGGCGGGGCCCTCGACGCCGTACACCTGGGTGTCGGTGAAACCGGCCTCGCTCATTTCCGACTCCGGTTCGGCACCGGTGTGGAACTGGGCCTCGGTGAAGCCCTCCTTCCCGTCGTGCGAACCGGTCGCCAGGATCTTGGCGATGCCCTGCTGGAGCCCTCCAGGCGTCGGCCGGGGCCGTGAAGCGTCAACCAGGCCGCCGGATTCCCGGTGTGCAACCGCAGCGGCCGATGGCTGAGGTGGGGGAGCCCTGGCAGGTGATGCCGGGGAGGATGCCAAACTGGACCGCATGGCTTACGACGATCTTCGTTCCCTCCTCCGGGCGCTGGAGCGCGAGGGCGAGCTCAAGCGCATCAAGGCCGAGGTCGACCCCTACCTGGAGGTCGGCGAGATCGTCGACCGGGTGAACAAGGCGGGCGGACCCGCGCTGCTCTTCGAGAACGTCAAGGGCTCGTCGATGCCCCTGGCCATGAATGTCTTCGGGACCGACCGGCGGCTGCTGAAGGCGCTCGGGCTGAAGTCGTACGCCGACATCAGCGACAAGATCGGCGGCCTGCTGAAGCCGGAGCTGCCGCACGGTTTCGTCGGAGTGCGCGAGGCGTTCGGCAAGCTCGGCTCGATGGTGCACGTGCCGCCGAAGAAGGTGAAGTCGGACAGCGCCCCCGTGCAGGAGGTCGTCCTCACCGGCGACGACGTGGACCTGGACCGGCTGCCCGCGCTCTTCACCTGGCCCGAGGACGGCGGCTCCTTCTTCAACCTGGGGCTCACCCACACCAAGCACCCGGAGACCGGCGTACGGAACCTGGGGCTCTACCGGCTCCAGCGCCACGACCGGCGCACCATCGGGATGCACTGGCAGATCCACAAGGACAGCCGCAACCACTACCAGGTCGCCGCCAGGCGCGGGGAGCGGCTGCCCGTCGCGATCGCGTTCGGGGCGCCGCCCGCGGTGACGTACGCGTCCACCGCCCCGCTGCCCGGGGACATCGACGAGTACCTGTTCGCCGGGTTCATCCAGGGCAAGCGGATCGAGATGGTCGACTGCAGGACCGTGCCGCTGCAGGTCCCGGCGCAGGCGGAGGTCGTCATCGAGGGGTGGCTGGAGCCCGGCACGATGCTTCCCGAGGGGCCGTTCGGCGACCACACCGGGTTCTACACGCCGCAGGAACCGTTCCCCGCGCTGACCATCGACTGCGTGACCATGCGGAAGCGTCCGCTGCTCCAGTCGATCGTGGTGGGCCGGCCGCCGACCGAGGACGGGCCGCTGGGGCGGGCCACGGAGCGGTTCTTCCTGCCCCTGCTCAAGATCATCGTGCCGGACATCGTGGACTACCACCTGCCGGAGGCGGGCGGCTTCCACAACTGTGCGATCGTCTCGATCGACAAGAAGTACCCGAAGCACGCCCAGAAGGTGATGAGTGCCATCTGGGGCGCGCACATGATGTCGCTGACCAAACTGATCGTCGTCGTGGACTCCGACTGCGACGTCCACGATCTGCACGAGGTCGCCTGGCGGGCGCTCGGCAACACCGACTACGCCCGGGACCTCACCGTCACCGAAGGCCCGGTCGATCATCTCGACCACGCCTCCTACCAGCAGTTCTGGGGCGGCAAGGCGGGCATCGACGCGACGAAGAAGTGGCCCGAGGAGGGCTACACCCGGGACGGGGGCTGGCCGGACATGGTCGAGTCCGACCCGGAGACGGCGGCGAAGGTCGACCGCCGGTGGAAGGAGTACGGGCTGTGAGTGCGGCCGAAGCGACGCTGGGCCCCGGGCCCGCGCAACCGACCGGCAGGGTCAAGGCGTTCTTGCGGCTCGTGATGATCGAGCACTCGGTCTTCGCGCTGCCCTTCGCCTACATCGCCTCGCTGACCGCGATGTTCCACCTCGACGAGAACATCCACTGGGTGCGCCTGCTGCTCGTCACCGTCGCGATGGTCGGGCTGCGCACGTTCGCCATGGCCGCGAACCGGATCATCGACCGCGAGATCGACGCCCGTAATCCGCGTACCGCCGGCCGTGAGCTGGTCACCGGTGCCGTCTCCGTGACGTCGGCGTGGACGGGCGCGCTCGTCGCGGTCGTCGTCTTCCTCGGCGCCGCCGCGCTGCTGAACCCGCTGTGTCTGGCGCTCGCGCCGATCGCCGTCGTGCCGATGGTCGTCTATCCGTACGGCAAGCGGTTCACCCACTACCCGCACGCCATCCTCGGTATCGCGCAGGCCATAGGGCCCATCGGCGCCTGGCTGGCGGTCACCGGCAGCTGGTCGTGGGACGCGGTGATACTCGGTCTCGCGGTCGGCGTCTGGATCGGCGGCTTCGACCTGATCTTCGCCTGCCAGGACGTCCAGGCGGACCGCGCGCACGGTGTGTTCTCGGTCCCGGCCCGCTTCGGGATCCCGGCCGCGCTGTGGGGGGCGCGGGTCTGCCATGCGGTGACGACCGGGCTGCTGGTCTGGTTCGGTCTGGCGACGGGTGCGGAGCTGTTCTACTGGACCGGGATGGTGATAGTCGCCGTGGCGTTCGTGTACGAGCACCGCGTGGTGCGGCCGCACGATCTGTCCCGGCTGAACCGGGCGTTCTTCTCCGTCAACGGGTTCATCGGGATCGCGCTGTTCGCGTGTGCCCTGCTGGACCTGCTGGTGCGCGGCCTCACACCGTAGAGGCGGGGGGTACGGGGCGGGCGGTACGGCGCGGGCGGCGGAACGCGAACGCCGCGCCCACCCCTCCGATCAGCCCGAAGAGATGTCCCTGCCAGCTGATCCCGGAGTCGGTCGGCAGGACTCCCCACAGCAGTGAGCCGTAGACCGCGGCGATCACGACGCCCACCACGACGTCGAGCGGCCTCCGGTCGACGAAGCCGCGGACCAGCAGGTAGCCGAAGAGGCCGAAGACCACGCCGGACGCGCCGAGCGTGACGGTGTGCGGTGGCGCGGTCAGCCAGACGCCGAGGCCGCTGACGACGATGACGGTGAGGACGACGGCGGCGAACCGGCGTATCCCGCCGAGGGCGGCGATGAAGCCGAGGATCAGCAGCGGGACGGTGTTGGAGGCGACATGCTCCCACCCGCTGTGCAGGAACGCGGCGGGCACGATGTCGAGGAGTTCGGCCGGCGCGCGCGGAGTGATGCCGTAGGTGTCGAGTGCTTGGCCGGTCGCCGTGTCGATGCCTTCGAGCACCCACAGCAGTGCGATCCAGCCCAGCATCAGCGCGCCGGCCGTCACCGCCCGCGCGGAGGTGCCTGTTCGGGTACCGGTCATGGCCGCCCCCTGTCCTTGGCCTGGCCGTCAACGGCCTGTCCTCGGCCTGTCCTTCATCTGTCGGAACGCACGGAGCCCCTCGCTCGGTTCCGCAACTCCTGCGCCGGATAGGCTCGGGGGTGTGGAATCCGGGACTTCAGTGAGTCAGCAGCAGCGGCAGCCTTGGATTGTCGGGGTTTCGGGCGCTTCAGGCACACCATTCGCCGCCGCCGTGCTGCGTGGTCTGCTGGCCGCGGGCGAGAGCGTCGACCTGGTGGTGAGCCGGGCCGCGCGGCTGACGCTGCTGGACGAGACCGGGATCGCCTTCCGCGACGCACGCTGGCAGGAGGACCTGCGGAGCTGGCTGGCGCGCGGCGCGGACGGGAAGCCGCACACCTTCGAGGTGGGTGATGCGGAGCTCGACGCCGTACAGCACTGGGCGGCCGGCGATCTCGCGGCCGGGCCGTCCTCGGGGTCGTACCCGGCGAAGGGGATGCTGATCGTTCCCGCCTCGACGGCCTGTGTGGCCGGAGTGGCGCTCGGGCTCTCGAAGGATCTGCTCCAGCGGGCCGCGAGCGTGACGCTCAAGGAGCGGCGGAAGCTGGTCGTCGCGGTGCGCGAGACTCCGCTGAACGCATCGACGCTGAAGCATCTGGTGACCCTGGACGAGGCGGGCGCCGTGGTGCTGCCCGCCTCTCCGGCGTTCTATGCGGGCGCGACGCACATCCAGGATCTGGTGGACTTCGTCGCGGGGCGGGTGCTGGACGCGGCAGGGGTGCCGCACCAGCTGTACCGCCGGTGGGAGGGGAAGCTCGGTGGCTCCCGTGACTGAGGCCGGGTTCGCCCCGGCGGGACTCAGCGCTTCTTCGGGGCGCGCGGGGTGCGGGTCTTGTCGATCCGGTGCGCGGCGGCGGGCTGGTGGGCACGCGAGCGGTTGGCCAGGTCCTGCAGCTCGCGCATCCGGGCGTAGGCCATCTCGATCGTGTACACGGTGTTTTCACTCCTGAGGATTCGAAAGCGCTTCTTGGAATATCTGAAAGATTTACAGGGCGTGGGCTCTGTATGCCTTAGATTCTACACGTAGACTCGCGATACTGCTGAACAATGGAAGGTTTCAGTCATATGGACGCGGTGGACAGGCAGCTCATCCAGGCCCTGAGAGAGAACGGCAGGGCCTCGTACGCCGAGCTGGGACGGCTCGTCGGGCTCTCCGGGCCCAGCGTCACCGACCGCATCAACCGGCTGGAAACCGCCGGTGTCATCACCGGGTACCGCGCCACCGTCGACGCCGCCTCGCTCGGGCTCGGGGTCACGGCCCTGATCGGCATCTCGCTCTCCGATGCCGCCGACCACGAGGACGTCGCGCGCCGGCTCAAGGACCTCGCCGAGATCGAGGACTGCTGGTTCATCGCGGGCGACGACTCGTTCATGCTCAAGGTGCGGGTCGGTGACGTCGACGGCCTGGAGAAGACCATCCGTCGGCTCAGCGGCACGAAGGGCGTCTCCCGCACCCGTACGACGATCGTGCTCTCCACCAAGTGGGAGAACCGGGTCGGGGAACTCCCCGAGGAGTCGTAGGCGTAACGTGGTGGAGCCCCCGGGGGACCGGGGGTTTCTACCGGTGTCACGGTGGAATCCGGTGGAACGCACAGCACGTCAGAGACATCTGGGAGGCAGCCGCATGGACGTTGGGCTCAAGCGCGAGCTGGAGGAGAAGGTCCGCGCAGGGGAGCGGCTGACCCGCGAGGACGGCATCGCCCTCTACGAGTCGGACGACCTGGCCTGGCTCGGTGGCCTCGCCCATGAGGTGCGCATGCGCAAGAACGGCGACGTCGTGCACTTCAACGTCAACCGGCACCTCAACATGACGAACGTGTGCACCGCCTCGTGCGCGTACTGCTCGTTCCAGCGCAAGCCGGGCGAGAAGGACGCGTACACGATGCGCATCGAGGAGGCCGTCCGCCTCGCGAAGGCGATGGAGGGCGAGAGCCTCACCGAGCTGCACATCGTCAACGGGCTGCACCCCACCCTCCCGTGGCGCTACTACCCGCGCTCCCTCAGCGCGCTGAAGGAAGCGCTGCCGCAGGTCTCCCTCAAGGCGTTCACCGCGACCGAGATCCACCACTTCGAGACCATCTCCGGGCTCTCCGCCTCCGAGATCCTCGACGAGCTGATCGAGGCCGGTCTGGAGTCGCTGACCGGTGGCGGCGCGGAGATCTTCGACTGGGAGGTCCGCCGGCACATCGTGGACCACGACACCCACTGGGAAGACTGGTCGCGCATCCACCGCCTCGCGCACGAGAAGGGTCTGAAGACCCCGGCGACGATGCTGTACGGGCATATCGAGGAGCCGCGTCACCGCGTCGACCATGTGCTGCGACTGCGCGAGCTGCAGGACGAGACCGGTGGCTTCCAGGTCTTCATCCCGCTTCGCTACCAGCACGACTTCGTGGACATGAAGGACGGCAAGGTCCGCAACAAGCTCCAGGCGCGGACGACGATGGCGACCGGCGCCGAGGCGCTGAAGACCTTCGCCGTCTCGCGTCTGCTCTTCGACAACGTCCCGCACGTCAAGGTCTTCTGGGTGATGCACGGCGTGCAGACCGCCCAGCTCGCGCTCCAGCACGGCGCGGACGACATGGACGGCTCGGTCGTCGAGTACAAGATCACGCACGACGCGGACAACTACGGCACGCCGAACAAGCTCGGCCGTGACGACCTGCTGGACCTGATCCGGGACGCGGGCTTCCGCCCTGTCGAGCGCAACACCCGGTACGAGATCATCCGCGAGTACCCGGGGCCGGACGCCGACCGTCGCGAGTCGCCGCAGCCGATGCGCGTCTGACGTCCGGCACATCCCTGCGTACCGCTCCGTACGAAAGCCCCGGCCGCCGTCCCCGGCCGGGGCTTTCTCGCGTACCGGGCGGTTCTTGAGCCACCCATTCTGTAATAGGTAATCTGCCCTCATGGCACTTACTTTTGAGCTCGACCCCAAGTTCGACGGCACGTTGCGGGACGGCATCATCGCGCTCTGGGCCGATGTCTCCAACGCGGGCGGAGCCGTCGGCTTCATACCGCCCGTCACCACCGAGGAGATCCGGCCCGAGCTGGTCAAGCATCTCGTCTCGATGGCCGAGGGGCACACCCGGCTGCTGGTCGGGTACGACGAGGAGGGCGCCGTCGCCGCCACCGCCTTCCTCACCCACAACACACACCGGCTGATGACCCACTGGCTCTGGATCTACACGGTGATGGTCCATCCCCGACACCAGGGCAAGGGCTACGGCCGCGGTCTGATGTCCGCCGTGGCGGAGGCGGCCCGCGGGTTCGAGGGCATCGAGGCGATCCGGCTGACCTGCCGGGGCGGCACCGGCGCCGACCGTTTCTACATGTCGTGCGGTTACAAGGAGGTCGGGCGGGTGCCGGATGCGATCCGGGTCGCCGACGGGGACGACCGCGACGACATCATCATGCTGCTCCCGCTGGGCTGACCGCAGGGGCCTTCCGGCTGCTCCTGCCCGCCGAAGTGATCGATTTCGGGGCATGCTTCACTGGTCGGGCAGGATTGTCGTATGTAGAGAGAAGGCCAGCCGTGTCCGCTGCCAAGCCGAGCGCAACGATCCGGTACACCCTGATGCGCCTCAGCATCTTCGTCGGCTGTCTCGCCGTCGTCGCCGTGGCTGTCACCTACGGTCTGCTGCCCTCCGGGCTGGGCGGGTCCAACGTCATGTGGATCATCATGCTGGCCCTGCTTCTCTCCGCGCCCCTCAGCTACGTCCTGCTCCGCAAGCAGCGCGACGAGATGTCCGCGCAGATCGCCCCGAAGATCGACCGTGCCAAGGCGCGGCTGGCGGCGAACCAGGGCCAGGAGGACTGACGACGCCGTGTAGCGAGCCGCGTCGAGCCCGTGAGGGCCGAGTGTGGGTCGGGTAAGGGATACGTAAGGTTCCTCACACCCGCAGAGATTCTCGTTGAAACCCCAGTACCGAGCTTCCCGCTCATGTGCTGGGGTTTCGCCGTTCCCCGGGCCGGGCGAGTCATGGTTTTCCCAAAGAAGACCTTTGAGGATCTCAAAGTTCAAGTGTTAACGTGTTCGGCATGAAGACATCTGTGCGCCCCCGCCACTCGGCGAGCATTCCGCTCGTGGCGCGCCTGCATGTCGATCTCTGCCGCTGTATGTCCGCGGTCTGTTAGCCGCAACGTCGAACCGGCACCATGCAGCGGCGCCGCCCCTGACGCGGGCGCCGCACCCCCGTCCCCCCGTCTCGTTCCCGTGCGCCCCGATGCGTCACATCAGGAGTGTGTCCGTGTCCGCGAATCCCGCGTCCGCCACCGCCGGCACCGGCAAGCCGTCCGGCTCCGGCTCCGGTTTCCGTATACCCAAGGTCCCGTTCTGGGCCCAGATCGTCGCCGGTCTCGTCCTCGGCGTGCTGCTCGGGTGGCTCGCCCGCAGCCAGGACATCAGCTGGCTCTACACCACGCTCGACAAGGTCGGCCACATCTTCGTCCAGCTGCTGAAGCTGGCCGTCGCGCCCCTCGTCTTCTTCGCGATCCTGGTGTCGATCACCAACCTGCGCAAGGTCAACAACGCCGCCCGGCTGGCCAGCCGCACACTGCTCTGGTTCATGATCACCTCGTTGATCGCGGTCGCCATCGGCCTCGCGATCGGTCTGATCACCAACCCGGGTTCGGGCACCGGCCTGACCCCGAAGGACGGCAAGCTGCCGGAGAGCGCGGGCTCCTGGCTCGACTTCCTGACCGGCATCATCCCTACGAGCGTGATCACCCCGTTCACCGAGCTGAACGTCCTGCAGATCGTCTTCATGGCCGCGGTCGCCGGTATCGCCGCGCTCCAGCTCGGTGAGAAGGCCCAGCCGATCCTCACTCTCAGCGAGTCGATCCTGGAGCTCCTCCAGAAGGCCCTGTGGTGGGTCATCCGCCTGGCCCCCATCGGCACCATCGGCCTCATCGGCTACGCGATCGCCGACTACGGCTGGGACCTGATCGGCAAGTACGCGACGTTCACCGCCGACGTCTACATCGGCTGCGCCCTGGTGCTGTTCGGGGTGTACCCGCTGCTGCTCGCCACGGTCGCCAAGGTCAACCCGGTCCAGTTCTTCAAGGGCGCCTGGCCCGCGATCCAGCTGGCCTTCGTCTCCCGCTCCTCGGTCGGCACGATGCCGGTCACCCAGAAGGTCACCGAGCGTCTCGGAGTCCCGAAGGAGTACGCGAGCTTCAGCGTCCCGTTCGGGGCGACCACGAAGATGGACGGCTGCGCCGCGATCTACCCGGCGCTGGCGGCGATCTTCATCGCCCAGATCTTCGACGTGCAGCTGGGTGTCGGTGACTACATCCTGATCGCGTTCGTCTCCGTGATCGGCTCGGCGGCCACCGCCGGTCTCACCGGTGCGACGGTCATGCTGACCCTCACGCTGTCGACGCTGGGTCTGCCGCTGGAGGGTGTGGGTCTGCTGATGGCCATCGACCCGATCCTGGACATGATGCGTACGGCCACCAATGTGGCCGGCCAAGCGCTGATCCCGGTGATCGTCTCGGCCCGCGAGAAGATCCTCGACCTCGACGCGTACAACTCGGCCTCGTCCTCCCCGGTCGACGACGTCGAGGTACGCGACACGGAGCAGCAGGTGAGCGTCCCGGTCGCCGCGTAACGGCCATGCTTCCGCCGAGCGCCCCCGGTCCGTCGACTGACGGACCGGGGGCGCTCGGCGTTGTGCGGGCGCGGGCCGGCGTCTCAGGGAGCGGTGCCCGCGGCTCCCGCCGAGCAGAAGTAGCGGTGGCCGGTCACGAATCCGGTCCCCCGCCTGTTCGCGTCGCGACTTCGGACCCTACGCGTACGTCCTCCGGGCGCAGTGGGTCTATGAGGGAAGCGGAAACTCCGGCACTCTTGAGCCCGTTCAACCCGGATTGATGCCCCGCACTCCAGCCCCGCACTCCACGCCCGGATTCGACTCGGAGGACGTATGCGCTCCTTACGTATCGCCCTGCTGGCCCTCGTGGCTCTGCTCGCAGGACTGCTCACCGCAACTCCCGCCGCAGCGGCGCCGAACTTCAAGGCGCCGTTCCCCTGCGGCCAGACCTGGACCTACAGCCACCATTCGGCGGAGGTCAGATCGGCGCTCGACTTCGTCCGCACGGACGGCGGAGCCACCGCCGGGACCCCGGTCCTCGCCTCGTCCGGAGGGACGGCGCACCGCTACTCCCAGCCCAGCGGCGCGGGCAACTACATCGTGATCGACCACGGCGGCGGCTGGCAGACCTACTACTTCCACCTCTCCTCGTACTCCGTCGCCGACGGCGCCTCGGTCTCCCAGGGCCGGCAGATCGGCGTGACGGGCACGACCGGCAACAGCTCCGGCGCCCACATCCACTACGAACAGCTGTACAACGGCGTCGGCCAGACCATCACGATCAACGGCCAGTCGCTGGCCCCGTACCCCGGCTCGTACTACAGCAAGTACTTGACCAGCGACAACGGCTGTGGCGGCGCGAAGTACTGGGTGGACACGTTCGCCAATGCGACGGGCTACGCCGCACCCAACACCGCTGACGCGCAGGGCGTACTGTACGCGGGCACGAACTACGTCTACTGCAAGGTGTGGGGCGCCCAGGTCGGCTCGGGCAGCGCCTACAACCACTGGTGGCTGAAGACCGACCTGGACACGGTGTACGCGGGCAAGAACGGCCGCGGCGCGTACGTCTCCGCGTACTACCTCTCGCGCTGGGGCAACGACGAGGCACGCGACAACAACGGCGCGGTCATTCCCAACTGCTGACGCCGGTCCGGTGGGTGGTCCCGCCCGTCCCCCGGGAAGGGGGGCGGGCAGGATCACCGGGATGCGGGAGTGCGCGGGACCCGACAACACACGGAGTTCGCGCGGGAATTCGTCAAGAAACATGCGCGAGCGCCATCGGGAATGCCGCCTTGACGGCGTCCGGCGGGGGTATGGGCAACCCTGCGGCAACGGTCGCGGGGGTGCGGGTGCGGAAGCCCGGCGCAGCCTCTCGGGCGGCCGTCCGCGACTCCGAGCAAACTTCCCTGACCTGGGCTTTTGCGCCGCACAGTCCTACCGTTTCCCCTCATGGAAGGGGATCCGATGGACCGGAACATACGCACGGTCGACGACGTGCTGAAGCTGCTGGACGGCCTGTTCGCGCCGGAGGCCGATCGCTGGACGGCGGACGGGGCCGACTGGTGGGACGGCTTCTACACCGATCGCTCGAAGCCGGTGCCGTTCTTCGTGGCGAAGCCGGACGAGAGCCTGGTCTCGTACCTCGACCGATCCATGATCACGCCGTGTCGCACGCTCGACCTCGGGTGCGGTCCGGGCCGCAACGCCGTCCATCTCGCCTCCCTGGGCTTGCAGGTCGACGCCGTCGACCTCTCCCCGACAGCCATCTCCTGGGCCGAGGAGCGCGCCCGGGAGGCCGGGGCCGACATCCGGTTCCGGTGCGGTGACGCCTTCGCCCTCGGCGAGGCCGACTTGGGCGGCCCGTACGACCTGATTTACGACTCCGGCTGCTTCCACCACCTGCCGCCGCACCGCCGCGTCAGCTACCTCGCCCTGCTCGACCGCGCGCTCGCCCCGGGCGGCCATCTCGCCCTTACGTGCTTCGCAGCCGGAGCGATGGGCTCCGAACTTCCGGACGCGGAGTTCTACCGTCGGTCCGGCCTCCGTGGCGGGCTCGCCTACACGCCGGAGTCCCTGCGTCGGATCTTCTCCGACCTGACGGAGGTCGAACTGCGCCGGATGCAGGACGAAGCGCCCGAGTCCCCGTACTTCGGTGAGCCGTTCCTGTGGACGGCTCTGTTCCGCCGCGACGTCCAGACGTCGCCCGGTGGGTCACCCACGACGTGACGGAGTCGGAGTCAGAGCACGCAGAACTCGTTGCCCTCCGGGTCGGCCATCTCCACGTGATCGGGGCGGCCGTCCATGTCGTGCTCGCGCACCACGGTCGCGCCGGCAGCGGTCAGGCGTGTGACCGCCTCGGTCACGCGCGGCCACCGCACCTCCCACGGCGTCTCGCGGCCGCCGCCGGCCTGTACGTCCAGGTGCACCCGGTTCTTCGCCACCTTCGGCTCCGGCACCTTCAGGAAGGACAGCGTCGGCCCCACCCTGTCCGGGTCGCACAGGTACGCGCCGTCGTCCCACTCCTCCTCCGGGACGCCGTGGTGGGCGAACCACTCCTCCCAGCTGCCGAAACCGGCGGGCGGAGGCTTCGGCACGTAGCCGAGGGCGAGCGCCCAGAACTCCGCGAGCCTGGTCGGCTGCGCGCAGTCGAGCGTCACGGTCCACTTGGTCGGCATGGCTCCTCCTCGGTCCGGGGCATGTGGTGGGGACCGTACCGCGCACCTCTGACACGCACGGACCGTCGGCCTCAGCCGATGTCCTTGAGGACGGCATTTCCGGCCGCTGCGGCGTGAGCGTGGCGAGCGGCACCCACAGCAGGAGTACCGGTTCCAACCCGTACACGGAGGCCCCGTTCGGCGGGTTCAAGAGGAGCGGGGTGGGGCGCGACGTGGGTTCGTACGCGCTGCATGCGTACAGCGAACTCCAGGCGATCGTCTGGTCGGGCTGAGCATCGGAGCGGGGCGGCTGTTCGGATAACGGACAGCCGCGGGAAATTTTCGAATCATCACAAACCGGACAGTGCTGCGGTTCTCGCACGATGATCCGATCGAGTCTGGACCATCGATTGAGTGGCGTTCTGCGATATTCACATTCAATTCACTTGTTGTCTGCTGTAATTGGTCGTCCAATCTAAGGGTGAGGCGCCGGAGTCTCGCGCTCCGGATGTGGAAATCGCAGCGCATACCGTCCTCTTTATGACTCAGGTGGACATGCGGCCGCAGGCCGGAGAGACGGCACGGGGCACCGCCCCCGCCGACGGCGGTGTTCGCGGCAAGGGCCTGGGCGGCAACTCCGTCGGCCTGATGGGCAGCGCCGTCATCGGCATCTCGACCGTCGCCCCCGTCTACTGCCTCACGTCCACCCTCGGCTCCACCGCGGGCGAGGTCGGCGTCCAGATGCCCGCCGTCTTCCTGGCCGGCTTCCTGCCGATGCTGCTGGTCGCCTTCGCCTACCGCGAACTCAACAAGGTCATGCCGGACTGCGGCACCTCCTTCACCTGGACGGTGAAGGCATTCGGCCCGCGCGTCGGCTGGATGTGCGGCTGGGGCCTGGTCATCGCCACGATCATCGTCCTGTCGAACCTGGCGGGCGTGGCGACGTCGTACTTCTGGCTGCTCGCGGGCGAGATCACCGGCAGTGACTCGATCGCCGCCCTGGACGACAACAAGCCCGTCCACATCCTCACCTGCCTCATCCTGATCGCGGTCGCCACGGCGATCAGCTACCGGGGGATGACCGCCACGAAGGGCATCCAGTACGCACTGGTGGGGCTCCAACTCGTAGTCCTCGCCCTGTTCGTGGCGATGGCGGTGCAGAAGGGGACGAGTGGCGACTTCGCGTCGTCGGTCCACTTCTCGTGGTCATGGCTGAACCCGTTCGCGGTGCAGTCCTTCGCCGCCTTCACCGCCGGCCTGTCGCTGTCGATCTTCATGTTCTGGGGCTGGGACACCTGCCTGACCGCCAACGAGGAGACGACCGGCAGCGAGAAGACCCCCGGCCGCGCCGCACTCATCGCGATGGTCGTCCTGGTCGGCTCCTACCTGGCGACCGGCGTCGCCGCCCAGATGGCCGTCGGCTCCGGCACCACCGGTCTCGGCCTGGCCAACCCGGACACCTCCGACAACGTCTTCGCCGCACTGGCCGGCCCGATCATGGGTCCCGGCCTCGGCATCCTGCTCTTCGTCGCCGTCCTCGCCTCGGCCGCTGCGAGCCTGCAGACCACGTTCATCCCCGTGGCGCGCACGGTGCTGGCCATGTCCACGTACGAGGCCCTGCCCGCCTCGTACGCGCGGGTCCACCCGCGCTTCAAGACGCCCGGGAAGGCAACCGTCACGGCGGGCGTCGCGACCGGTGTCTTCTACACGGTCATGACCCTGGTCAGCGAGCACGTCCTGGTCGACACGATCTACGCGCTCGGCCTTATGATCTGCTTCTACTACGCGCTGACGGCGTTCGCCTGCGCCTGGTACTTCCGCGCCGAACTCACCCGCTCCGCCCGCGACCTGGCCTTCAAGGGCCTCTTCCCGGTCGGCGGCGGCATCCTGCTCACCGCCGTCTTCGGCAAGACCCTCTACGACATGTGGGACCCGGCGTACGGCTCCGGCTCGTCGGTCCTCGGGGTCGGTTCGGTGTTCGTGATCGGTGTGGGGCTGCTGCTGCTCGGCGTGGTGCTGATGGTGGCGATGCAGCGCAGGAGCCCCTCGTTCTTCCGCGGCGAGGTGCTGACGAAGGAGACCCCGGCGCTCGTCGTCGAGGACTGAGCGGTCACCCCGCCACCCGCTCCTCCAGCCGCCCCAGCACCCGTCGCCCCGCCCGCCCCACGGCCACGGGAAGCAGAGCCGCGCGGCCCGGGACACGAACGCCGCCGGTGAACGCCACCAGGGTGCGATCCGGGGCGGTGGCGGACGGGGTGGCCGCCATGCCGATCAGGAGGAAGCGGCTCTGCAGCCATACCCAGCCGGGGCGGCGGATGCCGTCGAAGCGGGCCCGCAGGCCGAGGCGGCTCACGGCCACGGCCTCGATGCGGTCGCCGTCCGCACGGGTCAGGCGCAGGCCGCGCATGTCCGGGACCAGGCGGGCCAGTTCGCCGTCCAGGTCCGCGAGGAGCGGGGCGATCGTGTCGTACGGGGCGGCGATCTCACCGGAGGTGACACGGGCGCCGCGGATGCCCGCCGCGAGGGCGTGCAGGCGGCGGACCGGATCGAGGACGGTTGCGGTGGGCCAGGGGACGGAGCCCGGGGCGGGGCGGTTGTCGGTCATGACGACCAAGCCTTCCTGAAGGAGTCCCGGGCCCGGTGCAGCCGTGACTTCACGGTGCCTACGCGCAGGCCGAGCAGTGCGGCGGCGGACTGTTCGTCGAAGCCCTCGATGTCGCGCAGGACCAGGACCGCGCGGTGCTCGGGGGAGAGCCGGGCGAGAGTGTCGTCGATGTCGGCGGCCAGCTGCGGGTCGCCGCGGCCGGGCAGCGAGGTGAGGTCGGCGGGGACGGCGCGGGCGGTGCGGCGGGCGACGCGGACCGCTTCGCGGCAGGCGATCGCGCGCACCCAGCCGTACAGCGCGGCCGGTTCCTTCAGCGTCCGCAGACCGCGGAAGACGGCGACCAGGGTCTCCTGAACGGCGTCCGGTCCGTCGGCGAGCGCGATGGGCGTGCAGATGCGGCCCGCGTACGGGGTGAGGAGGTCGAGGAGTTCGTTCATGGCGATCGTGTCGCCGCGCTGGGCGGCGCGTACCAGCAGCACCGCGCGGTCGTGGTCATCGGACACGGGCGGGGGCTTCCTCCGGCGCGGTCTCGTTCTTCGTGGAGTCGTCCGTTGCCGCAAGGCGGAACGCGGCGGTGGCCATGGCCAGGCACAGGGGTGTGTACAGGGCCAGGTTGAGCCAGTAGAACGTGTCTTCCGCCCCGTCGTCGAGACCTGCCCGTACGCCGAACACCCAGGCGACGCCCGCCAGTCCGCGGACCGCCGTACCGCAGCCGACGGCCAGGGTCGCGGCTTGCAGGAGACGGCCGAGGCGGTGGCGGCGGCCCAGCCGGGCGCGAGCCACGACCAGTGCGGATCCGGTCAGCAGCATGGTGGCCAGAGGGAGCAGGACCGGCGGGGTGAACGGCACGTCGGCGCCCAGTACCGCGTACGAGAGCGTCGTGACGTCCTGTGCGGGCCAGGTGGAGCCGGTGGACCAGGAGAGGTGCAGCAGGGCGTCCGTGGTCAGGACGGTGGCGATGGCGGCGGCGAGCGCGGTGGGGCGGGTCGGGCGCATGACGGCTCCTCTGCGAAGAACGGGTGACGGGACGCGTCACCCCACAGAGGAGCCGGACCGGGGATTCGTTCCCCGGTCGGTGCGGTGTGCGGCGATTCATGGTGCGGGGGCCGGGGACAGCGGCACCCGGCCGTTGAACCACAGCTTGTGGACGGCCACTTCGAGCACCCGGACCAAGGTGCAGGACCGGCGCCGACGGCCGGAGCGACGTGATGGTCAGGCCGTGCGCCAGTGACCGAGCGGGCCCGGCTCGCCTTTCTGAGCCGGGCCGCCGCACCCCGCTAGGAGATGTCCATGAACACCGGATTGGTGAGCGCCGCCAGTGCCCCTGGCAGCCCCGGCACCGTGGCCGAGTGGCGGACCTCGGCGCGGACATAGGCGGCGTACCTCGGGGTCGTACGCCACTCCACCGTGCCCGAGCCCGACTCCGGCAGCGTGGAGGTGAACAGCGTGCCCTGGTCCGTGACGAAGTGGGCGGTGCAGCCGGGCACCCCGGTGACCTCCAGCCGTACGGTGACCGGACTGTCCGCGTCGGCCCGCAGCCGCTCACCGATCCCCGCGTGCCCGCCGCGCCCGCCCGCTACGCCGAAGGAGAGCGTGACGGCGGACGACTCGGCGATGTACGAGTGCCCGGCCCGGATGCCCGCGAGGATCGCGTCGCGCGAGAGCTCCTCGGCGAGGACGACGGTCTGCGGCAGCCCTACCCTGTCCGGCTCGCGGTGCGCGTCGCTGTTGCCCATCGCCGGTATCCACGGCTTCGATGCGTGGACGGCCGCGACGAGGGAGTTGTCCCACTCGGCGAGCGCGATCTCGTCCTCCGGGGTGTACGGCCCGTTCCACACCTCCACCGCGTCCGCCTCTCCGAAGCCGAACTTCCAGTGGCAGCCGATGCAGGTGGCGTGCGGATGGGCGGGGACGACCAGGCCGCCCGCCCGGCGGACGGCCTTCGCGTAGTGCCCGAAGCGGTTGTCGCGGGCCCGGTAGCGCCAGTCGACGAAGGTGCCGGGGTCGGTGGCGAGCGCGATCACATGACCGTTGCGCGTGGTGATCTCCTCGCCCGTCAGGATCAGCAGATCGTCGCCCCACAGCCCCTGCCAGGCGCTGTGCGCGGTGTGGGTGTTGTGCTCGCTGCTGTTGATGAAGTCGAGCCCGGCGGCGCGCGCGGCGGTGGCGATCTCGGCGGGGGTGCGCTTGCCGTCCGAGTGGACGGAGTGCAGATGGCAGTCTCCGCGGTACCAGGCGCCGCCGCGTCCCCTGGCGCGCTCGGGCGGGTACACAGGCGCCGGAGTGGTGCCGGACTCGCCGAAACGGAGGGTGATCGTCACCTCGTACGGGAGCCCCTCGGGCGCGACGGTGTACGGGCCCAGCGCGATGTTCCAGGTCCCGGCCCTTACCGGACCCGCGACATAACCGGGTGTCGCCTCGTCCGCCCGGATGAAGAAGCCTGCACGCGCCCCGCCGGACCAGCCCCGGAACCCGCGCCCGCCCAACTCCGTCCCGCGCTCGTCGAAGATGCCGATGTCGAGGGCGTTGCCCTGGGCGCCGGCCGGGACAGGCGTCTTCATGTACGTGTACGAGACAGCGATCTCCCGCACCCCGTGCGGCACGTCGACCGGCAGATAGACGAAGTCGGGCGACCCGGTCGGCAGGGTGCCGCGCACGGTCTTCGTCAGCTCGGCCCGGTCCGTGCCGCTGTCTTTGCCGGGTGCGGCGTTCGCGAAGCTCACAGTGGACAACGTTAGGGCGGTGGCGGCGGTCCCGACGAGAAGGCCGCGCCTGCCGAGCGGGCCGTTCTGCGGGGTGTCCGGTCGGGTCATACGAGTGGCTCCCCAGGGTGTCGTGAGTGACGAGGGTGACGTACTCGAACCTTGCTATGAGGTCATGAACTCACCGCAAACGGAAGTGGATTCACGGACAGGAACGGCGACGCGGGAGTCCGGGGCGTCCTGATCGGCACCGCATAGGTCGGGGTCGGACGACGACGGAGGTGTCCTCGCATGCGGATCGCCACAACGATTTTCCTCGCCGACGAGACGATCACGCCGGTACGGCTCGCGCGCGAGCTCGAACAGCGGGGATTCGCCGCGCTCTATCTGCCGGAGCACACGCACATCCCGGGACCGCTCGGGTGACGTCCGCACCGCACCCCCGGGAGGACGGGCGCGCCACGTCTCCCGGGGGTGCGGTGATCGGGAATGATCGGCCACCCCGGCGGGCGGGCCCGCGCCCCCTTCCGCGGGCCCGCCCCCCGGTGCAACCGTTCGCCCGGTATGCGCATCTTCCCCTGTTGAAGATCGAACCGGTTCCGGGGAGCGGGGGAACGATGAACAGGCCGTTGCGGCACATAGCCATCTTCTGCGGGCTGCTGGTGATGGCCCTGATGCTGCGGACGAACTGGCTCCAGTACTTCCAGCGCGAGGCACTCTCCACCGACGAGCACAATCGCCGGGTGAAGATCGCCCAGTTCGCCACTCCGCGCGGCGACATCATCGTCGGCGGCAAGGCGATCACCGGCTCCAAGGCGGTCGACGGCACGGACTTCAGGTACCAGCGGACCTTCAAGCAGGGCGCGATGTACGCCCCCGTCACCGGCTACGCCTCCCAGGCGCAGGGCATGTCCCTCCTGGAGAAGACGTACGACACCGTCCTCAGCGGCCAGGACGACCGGTTCGCCTTCCGGCACGCCAAGGACATCCTCACCGGTGAACAGCGCCGCGGCGGCGA